>NZ_JAEVLT010000057.1 GCF_024494385.1 Bacillus sp. EB600 | reverse complement strand
GCTCGTTTACAATATTAGAGGAGTTGATGAGTGTAATGCTCTCTTTATTACTGTTGATGGGAACCCTATAACAAAAAGACAAGTATAAAATATGATAAAGTTTTACGGTAATAAAGCTAGAATTACTGGAGTGAGGGTGTCTCCTAATACATTCAGACATACTTTTGCTCGGAGAGCTGTAAAAGCTGGAGCTAACATTTTTGAGATACTACAAATTCTAGGTCATACTTCAATGGAAATGGTTAAACATATGTAAATCTCTTTGGTGAAGATGTGAAGAAGAGACATGAGCTTTCACCTCTGAAGGGTATCAAGTGGAAGTTACAACTTAAGGTATTAAATACTGCACAAAGTTTAAAAGCCCATGGGTTTCTTCTATGGCTCTTTTTATATATTTAAATACATTCAGTCGAGACAAAAAATAAGCAGCTCTTTAGACTGCTTTGAGATTCAAGTTTATTTATGATAGTGAATTATAGTGCCATAACCAAGGTAATGGGAGAAGAAATAATGTTCTATGGTAGCTTGAGGGTCAATCCGTTCATGTGCAATCTGTTTAATTTGTTCAACCTGTTGTGGTGTTAATGGGTCATTATTTTCCATGCTATTTAC
This sequence comes from Bacillus sp. EB600, assembly GCF_024494385.1. Taxonomy (GTDB): domain Bacteria; phylum Bacillota; class Bacilli; order Bacillales; family Cytobacillaceae; genus JAEVLT01. The sequence goes on along the minus strand of NZ_JAEVLT010000057.1, from coordinate 20,390 downwards.
ATAGGAATAAATTACTAAGGTATAAGAGCCATCGGGTAATTGATTTTCTTTGATTTGCCAATATGGAATGTTATGAGCTTTTAATTCTTGTTCTAAAATTTCTTTTTCAGTTGGGATTACTGGATTTGGGTTCCAAGTAAATGGTCTTTTAATATCTTTTATATTTACAATTCGAATTTTATGACCAGCATATATAAGGTTAATATTTTTAATTGTTGGGTTCAATTGTTTAAATTGTGTTAGAGTCATGTGGTTCCTTGTTGAAATTCTCCAAGCTGTATCTCCTCGAACTATGGTGTAGTATTCTGGAACATTGATTTCTTCACCAGCCCAAATTGGGCTATTCATTGGAATTTGTGGATTGTACTCTCTTAATTGACTCAAAGTGATATTGTAAGCTTGTGAAATCTTCCAAAGTGTATCTCCAGGTTTTAATGTATAAGCAAAAGTGTTTGAAGCTGTGAATAAAGTGGTTGCAAATGTTAATCCTGCTACTAATTTTTTCATGTCGTAATTCCTCCTGAATGTTAGCTCTCATTTATTATTTTGCTTATTCCTATTCGCTGGTATTCGAAATAGAAAAAATAATAAAGAAGAACATATGAGTAAGCAAAAATGTTAATGAGGGAGCTAAGCATAGGTCAATGAAAAAGATTCCATTAGTTATCTTATCTGTAATAATAATGTCATTACTTTTTGGTTGCCAAAATAATAATGCAAATAATAAAACAGCTGACCCACAAAATAAAAAAGTAGAAAAAACCGAAAAGAAAACTTACAAACAAAATGAAGAAGGTTTTATCACGGATAGCAAGGGGGAAAAAATTTATTCAATAACCTTTACTGGTGCTAAAGCTATTGCTATTCCAGCTGGATATGAAAAAGATATGCCAAAAGATGCGAAAAAAATATTAGTTTTAAATTACACTTACAAATACATTAAAGAAGATAAAGATATGGGTACTTTGGATATAGAGCCTTCAGATTTTATGGTTTACGATAAGAATAATGTTGCACTTAAATATATACAGATAGGTGCGAGTGATTATCCATTTGATTACACCGCATATCAAGAAATAAATGCTGGTAGAAGTGTTCAAACATATGCACCGTTTGCATTAACAGCTGATACTCCTACCGTTATGAAATACCAGTTCAAGGTAGTTGACCTTAGAGCTAAACTTGAGGAGTTTCCCATATCTGGGAAGCTCATTTTTTCTAGCAAAAGAGTGAGATTAAATACTTTCCTTAAAAAGTCATGCACATGAAACCGAGGGTATTAGCTAATTCATGCACACGAAACCGAGGGGATTAAAAGTGGCTTCAACCATTGGTACTACAAGCACTTTTGAGGTGATTTGATTATACCCTTATACTTAGCATATTTGTGTCAATTTGTTCCTTTCCTTTTACTTCCTTATCAAAACCTTCTTTTCTTAAAAATTCATTTCTTTCCTTTATATTGTTCTTTAAATCGGGATATTCATTTTCATTTATCCACCCTTGTTTGATTGCTTTAGAAATATCCATTAGCCCTTGCTCCAACACCTATCGAGGTTACACGACCCTTCTTCAAAGTAAAGGGATTGCTAACGCTCATATATTATACAGAGTGGACATAATTGACTTGGTCCGTTTAATGTGTAAAAGATATTGAATTTTCACCAAAAATGCGTGCATATTGAACATAATGTACGCCTATCTTTTAGTATTGTTAATGCGAAGGCATATTTAAATTTGTCTTATAATCCTGTTGAATACCGGAAGTTTAGGGAAAAAAACCTTTATCTTATGATATTTACTTTTCCAGTACTGTTAATTTGATGGGTATGCGTTACCCCAATATGAGTCTGAATTAAATAAGAGAGTTCGCCGTCACATTTATGATTTGTGAATAATCTTGACACCAATGCAACACTTTACTAGTATACTGTTTCAACGAAGGGTGATTTCATTAATCCACGTAAAATAAAATTGTTATCCTGTTTACTTTTTTAGCATGGTTACTTTTATCGCTAGTACACAGGCTCAGTCACATATATAAAATATAAAAAATTATCATGATTAAGGAGGGTTTTTTAACGATGCCAGTCGAAACTAAAACAGTAGTAGAACCTATCGTAAAACCATTTGATTGTTTACATTATATTGACGGGAAATTTGTAGAATCTGTAGATCGGAAAACATTTAATAATGTAAACCCTGTAACAGAAGAAGTATATTGTACGGTTGCCGAAGGCAGTGCAGCGGATATTGATTTAGCGGTTAAAGCTGCTAAACGAGCTTTTGAAGAAGGTCCATGGGGGAAAATGAGTGTTCAAGCACGTTCAAAAATCATCCGCAAAGTAGGGGATATTCTTGAAGCAAGACAAGAGGAAATCGCTCAACTGGAATCATTAGATACTGGTAAGCATCTTAAATTCTCACGTCATGTTGATGCTCCTCGTGCAGCAGCAAACTTCCATTTCTTTGCTGATTACATGATTTCTGTAGGAACAGAGGCATTCCAAGATGAAACTCACAATGCGCTTAACTATGGATATCGCCGCCCAATTGGAGTAGTTGGATTAATACAACCATGGAATCTTCCATTATTCTTATTAACTTGGAAATTAGCGCCGGCTCTAGCAGCAGGATGTACAGTAGTAATTAAGCCATCTGAATTAACACCAATGACAGCAACAAGACTAATGGAAATCATTAAAGAAGCTGGCGTTCCAGACGGAGTTGTAAACATGGTTCACGGTTTTGGCCCTGGTGCCGGCAGTGCTATCAACAAACACCCTGACATTGCAGGGATCGGCTTTATCGGACAAGTAAGCACAGGTGTTAAGATTATGGAGGAAGCTGCTCCAACTTTGAAAAAGCTTTCATTTGAATTAGGTGGTAAAAACCCTAACATCATCTTTGGAGATGTGAATATTGATGAAGTAGTTGAAACTACAATTAAATCAAGCTTTACTAACCAAGGGGAAGTATGTGTTTGCGGTTCAAGAATTTATGTTCAACGTCCAATTTTCGATGAATTCGTAGAAAAATTTGCAGCAAAAACAAGAGAATTAAAAGTCGGCGATCCATTTGATATGTCAAATGATTTAGGAGCGTTAATTGCTAAAGTACATTATGAAAAAGTAAAAAAATATTTAAAAATCGCTGAAGAAGAAGGTGGTACATTTGTTACAGGCGGTAAGCGCCCGGAAGGATTGGATAAAGGATATTACATCGAACCAACTATTATCACTGGATTAGAGGATTGTTCTCGTTGTGTACGTGAAGAAATCTTTGGACCAGTTGTTACAGTTATACCATTCGATACAGAAGAAGAAGTAATTGCAAAAGCAAACGATACTCGCCTGGGCTTAAGTAACACAATCTGGACTAATGATATCCGTCGTGCACACCGTGTAGCCCAAAAAATTGAATCAGGTTTATCTTACATCAACTGCTGGTTTGTACGTGATTTAAGAACTCCATTCGGTGGTACCAAAGACAGTGGACTAGGTCGTGTTGGCGGTAGCCACAGTTGGGAATTCTATACTGAAATAACTAATATTTGTGTCAAATTATAATTTTCTTTTTTAACATGAATTTATTCCACGGTTTAAATAAGATATACCGTGCAACATTTTTAAATGTTAGAAAGGATGTATTCAATTGACTAGTAAATTAAAAAGTTTGCTGCTCAATTATTAGAAGCTGAAAAAAACGCGTTGCCATTGGTCCGCTAACTGTGGAAGATCCAGAAATTACCGTCGATGAGGCATACTATATTAAATTGGAAACTATAGGAAATAAGTTAGCTGAAGGACAAATAGTTGTTGGCAAAAAAATGTTGGGTGTTATGAGTCTGACTATGGACATCTATTAGATAGTATAAGCAGGATGAAAATTCAACCATGGGTATTAAGATAAACAGCATAATAAATGTTTTCTTTATCATCCTTTTACTAATTAACCTTCTTACTGGCTGCTGAAGCAGCAAAGAGCTGAATGAACTCGCTATTGTAACCGCCTTAGGATTTGATAAGGCGGAAAACTCAAATATTTCTGTCTGTTCAGAGGAAAATGTCGGCGATGTTGAGTGCAAAATTGATTTAACGAAGCCGGAAAACATTAAAAAATAGAAGAAAAATACCAAAACAATATAAAAGGAAAAATTGTAGCAGCAATAAAAAAGGTTAGTTTGATTATCAAAGCGATATCTTTGGTTTTGGTGAAGTTATTCGCCGGACTGATCCTAAAGCCTGAAAACGGCTTGAACCAAATTGGAAGTAAGAAGTTGAAAACGTAGAAGTATGACTATATTTTTTGGAGGTGAATTTTCTTGACAAAATTAAAAGCAGCTATTGTTGGCTCAGGTAATATTGGGACAGATCTTATGGTCAAATTAGGAAGATCAGAATACTTAGAATTAACTGCGGTGATTGGTATTGACCCTGAATCAGACGGACTGCGCCGTGCAAGAGAAGCGGGTTATGCCGGTATTGACACAGGAATCGACGGTTTCCTTGCGGATACAAATTTAGAAGCAAATATCATTTTTGATGCTACTTCAGCTAAAGCTCATATTTATAACAACAAAGTATGTCAAGAACGCGGAATTAAAATGATCGACTTAACACCAGCAGCTGTAGGACCATACGTATCTCCGGCAGTAAACATTGGAGAACACTTAAATAAAAGTAATATTAATATGATTACTTGTGGCGGACAAGCTACGATTCCAATGGTTCATGCCATTAACCGTGTAGCTAATGTTGTTTATGGTGAAATCGTTGCCACTATCTCTAGTAAAAGTGCAGGCCCTGGTACTCGTGCTAATATCGATGAATTTACTGAAACAACTTCGAAAGCAATTGAAGTAGTTGGTGGAGCTGACAAAGGTAAAGCAATCATTATCTTAAATCCTGCTGAACCCCCAATCATGATGCGAAATACTGTATATGCACTTGTTGAAGAAGGAAAAATGGACGAACAAGCAATTCGTGAATCCATTGCCGAAATGGAAAAAACGGTTCAATCTTACGTTCCTGGTTATCATTTACGTACTGAACCAATTTTTGAAGACAATAAAGTAACTGTTCTTATTGAAGTTAGAGGAGCTGGAGACTATTTACCGGAATACTCTGGTAACTTGGACATCATGACATCTGCAGCTGTTCGTGTTGCTGAAGAGTTTGCGAAAAACACATTAAAGGAAACAGATAGAGTTGTATAAAGGGGATAAAATATAATGACAACTGAAAGAGATATTTTAATAATTGAAGTAGCATTACGTGACGGTAGCCACGCTGTTAGACATTCCTATACAGTAGACCAAGTAGTTAGTATAACAAAAGCATTAGCTGATGCAAATGTTCCTTATATCGAAGTATCACATGGTGACGGTTTAGCCGGATCATCTTTACAATATGGTTTATCCAAAGTGAACGAAATGAAATTAATTGAAGCAGCAGCATCTGTTGCAGGAGATTCAAAAATTGCAGTTCTTTTACTTCCTGGTATCGGTACATTAACTGAATTAAAAGAAGCTGCTAGCCTAGGAGCAAAAATGGTTCGTGTTGCTACACACGTAACAGAAGCAGACGTAGCACCACAACATATCGCAATGGGAAAAGAATTAGGAATGGAAGCTGTTGGATTCCTTATGATGTCACATATGGCTCCTGTTGAAAAATTAGTTCAACAAGCTAAATTAATGGAAAGCTATGGAGCAGATATTGTCTATATGACTGACTCTGCAGGTTATTTTCTTCCTGAACAAGTAACTGAGCGTATCAGCGCATTAAGACAAGAACTTCAATGTGAAATTGGTTTCCATGGCCACAATAACTTGTCGATGGCAATGGCTAACTCGATTGCAGCTATTAAAGCTGGCGCAACTCGCATTGACGGAAGTGTTCGCTGCTTTGGTGCAGGTGCCGGTAATACACAAACAGAAGCACTTGTAGCTGTTTGTGAACGTATGGGAATCAAAACAGGTATTGATTTATATAAAATTGAAGATTTAGCAGAAGAAATTGTTGCACCTCTTCTTCCAGTAACACCAACTATTACAAGAGAAGCTATCACACTTGGCTATGCAGGTGTTTACTCAACATTCGCATACCATGCAAAACGTGCAGCTAAACAATTTAATGTTGACGCTCGTGATGTCCTAATTGAAATAGGAAAACGCCAAGTAGTCGGCGGTCAAGAAGATATGATTATTGACGTAGCTGCAGAACTTGCAAAAGCAAAAGGTTCAGTAGCTGCAAAATAATTGAATCAGACAAATAAAAAAAGGTGAAACAGCCAAGTTAAACATATTATAGGGCATATAGGGCATATCACTCTTATTTATTTTCTAAGGGGAAAAGGTTCAGCCAAGAAAATGTTTCACTTGAATTGATTTTACTTTTCTATACCGATCACTTCATTTTTGGAGTACTTGAGATGTATTTACACTTAACACTTACAGTACAACCTAAGTTTTTTTGATAGGTCAAAATGATGGAAGAACGCGGACTATCTATTGCTCATACAACCATCATGCGCTGGGTTCATCAGTATAGTCCTGAATTAGATGGAGCGAGTACTGCGCATCTTAAGCCAACCATGATTGTTGAACCATGGCTGACAGTTTAGAAAAATTGTAAAATCTGTTCAAAAATTCTAATTTAAATTATTGTAATAAACCAGCATGGTCATTCCTGCTGGTTTTATTGTCATGACTTTATAAGACTTGTTTTATCTAATCCAAGAAATTCCACAACATTACGGAATGACTTAACTTCTTGAAGATTTCAGCCCACAGCTGCAAGTATGCTCTAAAGTGGGAAAACGATTATCTCCATACTTTGCTTCCAGGTCAGGGAAGTTTTCCAAAATAATATGTGTATGAAAGTCTACACGAAAATGGTTATCTTTTGACACTCTGTCCCCTCCTCAAAGGATTATTCATTATCAACAATGATTTATTGATTAAACTTTTCATGGTCTTCTGTAATTAATTTACCAACTTTACCCCATCCAGGTTGTGGTCTTCCTCCCCATTCATCTAGAGTTTCCATAGTTGGTTCTAAGCGGCGAGGTTCTCTTGGATTTTCTTCAGTAAATTCTTCCATTCCTTGGCTATACTCAATCGTTAAACCGTCCGGGTCAGCAAAGTATAAGAAAATGCTTCCAGATGGATGGTGTTTTCCTGGTCCAAACAGGATCGGAACATTGTTATCATTTAGTTTATTAACTTGAATACCGATATCATCTACTCTTTCAGCTTGGAAAGCAAGATGATTCAATTTATTATCTTTTCCTTTCGTCAATGCAAAGTCATGATGGAATGGAGAAGGGAACGCCCTCAACCAAGCCCATCCAGTTTCTCTGCCTTGGATATCGGAAACTTTAAAGCCTAATGTATTCGTAAAGAAGTCCAATAACTCATCAAATTTATTTGTTTCATACACTACATGAAGCAACCTTGTAATTCTTGCATTTTTTGGAACAAATGGTTTGCCCAGTTCCATAATTTGCACATAGAATTCATAAGTTACACCTAAATATGGGTCTTTAAATCGTAATGTTCTGCCTTGAGCCAAGCTATGACACTCTTTTTCACTTAATTCAACAGAATTTATACCTTGTTCTGTTAAAAAATCAAACACGCCTTGAAATTGGTCTACTTTTTCAAGTTCATAAGCAACCCTTTTCAAACCGGGTTCTTCGCCTTGTTCAAGAATTAAATTGTGATGATCCCCACTGCATCGAAGAAATGCGGTATTATCTACTCGTTCAACAAATTGCATACCAACAATATTTTCATAAAAATCGACAGATTTATCAAGGTCGGTTACACTTAACACAACATAGCCTAATTTTTTATAGCGAATCATTTGACGTCCTCCTAGTTAGTTCAAAATGAGGAAAAGACGAATCAAATCACTGAAAGGTGTTAATCCCTATTCACACTTTCCAGTGATTTTGAGCGCTTTCAAAGTACTTTTTACTTATAAAATAATACTTACTTTTCCATGAGGACGAAGACTATCAAGTTTCAGAATAACTTTCTTATCTTGAATTTTTAGTTCACCATTTTCTTTAACCAATATATATTCATTCACACCGACATAGCAGTCGAGTATTTCCCGTTTTGTACGGTATGTGGCGAAATTACATTTAGCCTTTACTGCATCCTCTTCATTACTAACGATTCTAACATTATTTAAGTTATGAAGAGTTGTTGAGTGAGGAAATTCAACATGGGCCTCTTTTTTCAATAAACGTAACGCTCTTTGCTCTAAACGGTCACGATCATCATGCACTAAAAAGAGCGAAGTATTAAAATTCGCATCAGGATTTCCGATTGGCGGGATTGTATATGTTCCAGTACTTGAGAATAATGATGCCCACTCCTGCATTTTCCAATCATCTAGAAGTTCGGCCTCATGATATAAAAAATCTTCAATTTCCTGACGTGTTATATTCATGCTTTAAACCCTCCCATCTTCTTCCTTTTTAGCTTCTGCAAACGTAATCCGGTCATTCCATTCACGCCAGAATGCCCTCATTTGCGCTTCATCCGTTGCTTGTGGAACATCTCTGTTCATGCCTCTGGAAATATCATTCCATTCTACTTCTTTCGAATTCGCGAAACCTTCTTGACATAGTTCAAGAGCTTCGTTGTCATCAGGAGTTGCGAAACCGCCTGGTCCTAAGAATTCTAGGAAGCTGTCATTACGAACTTGTCTAAAGTTCTCATTTTCCTCTGCTGCTGCCAAAGCATATCCGGTAACTTCAATATAACCCGGTTCAACTGGATAGAATGTTCTGATTGTAATCGCCATAATGTCGTTAATAATCAGGTTAGGGAAAATCCAAATATTACGGTTCTTTTTAGCAATTCGATGTGCTCTTTCCTCACCGAATTTTGCTTCTAATCTTTCGATGTTTGCATCGATGATTCCTTTAGCTTCTTCTCCATAACCTTCAATCCATTTACCTACTGGTCTTGGCCAAGCAGAATAATATTCCATAACAGCATGACCATTACCTAAGTCAACACCAACGCCTTTAAGACTATCTTTTTCCATTAAGCCGCCGCGAGTTGCAACAATATCAAAATAAGTCTTATGTGTTGGTACACCATGATATAAGTCAACACTATTTTCACCTAAAAGCTTCCAGTTGGCGCGAACACTGTATTCTTGCGGATCATGTAAAACTTCCATACCTGATTCTGGATTTGCGATAGCTTCAGCCTGGTCAGCAACCAAATCAAGATATTCCTTCGCATTTCCGAGGTAGTCTTCCAGAGAGATAGCGTTTTCATCAAAATTAACAAAAACGAAACCGCGGTAACTTTCGAGCCTTTTTACCGCACTCAGATTCATAGATCCATCACAGTTATGATCTTCGGTGAAACCTGTTTTATCAGGCATGCCAACTAGTTCCCCTTGGTTATTAAAGCTCCACGCATGGTAGAAGCAGCGGAATACTTTTGTATTTCCTCTTCCTTCACGACAAACCAATGCACCACGGTGTGGACAGCTGTTATAGAATGCTCTTATTTCACCATCACTGCTTCGAGCGAACAACAATTGGCGTCCGCCAACTTTTCTGCGATGGAAATCGCCGTTATTTGGTAATTCTGATTCATGTCCAATGTACAACCAGCATTTGGTAAAGATAGCTTCGCGTTCTAATTCCAGAATTGCCAGATCAGTAAATGCCTTACGATTTACTTTAAATGAAAACTTCTGTTGATCTTCCAGAACATATTTGCTCATTAACTTTCCTCCTAAATATTTTGAATTAAGGAGCCTTTGTATCGACAGTAATATTATTAGGAAATTTTCACTGAATATTGCATGGCTACTTCCTATCCGATGAACATCTTGGACGAATCTAGACCAATGTTAATAATTCTCCCATAATTTTGTTTAACCATAATAGCAATACTACTCTGAACATAATCATAAATTGTCCAAGGATTGAGGATAATCATTGTTTTTAATGTTTCAGGTGTTATTTATGGAAGTAGAATTACGCATCCATCGGCATTATTATTGACAAAAATGTCGATACTATCCCATTTTCCCAAGAAGCGCTTTACTCGCAGAGAAATTGTTTAATTGACAGAATACCTTACCTTGAAGAAAGAAGTAACTCTCTGCTATACGCATCGTTTCATATTATAAATTCTATTAATGATTAGCGGTATGCCTATGAGATAGCACTTAGTGAATAAGTAAAGCTTTTATTAGCAGAAACAGCTAATAATGTTGGAACAGCAATTAACTCTGAGGAAGTAGGGGGCTAACCTTAAGAATTAGACAAGGCTGGAAGTATATTTTATATAGTTTTTAAAAACAGATTGGGCAAAGAAAGAAAATTTATTAAAAGCGTGCTGACATGATTAATATTAAACATGGCAAGGTGCATTGGCTGGGGCGGGAGGGACTGAATTTAATTTAATCAAACGATTGATTAAATTAAATTCAAACTTTAAAGATCAAGTAACATTGTTATAATTTAATTAAAAATCTTGTCGCCAATTGGTTTTTCTAGAGTACCCAACCTGTATGGTAGAATATTGATCGGGTGGCATCGACACATTGTGGAAGCCAATGTACAAAACTAAAATTTGAAAATAGTAACGTCCTAGTGAATCCAAGCTAGTATGGGTTTATTATTTTTTGTACTTTGAGCCATCATTATCTAATTACAGTATGTGCTAATAACACAATTAATCCTTAGAGCTAAAAATGGCAAATAAGAGAATGAACGTTCGTTGTGTTAGATAATAGCAAACATCATTTAGAATAAGCTCATTTTACAGTTAGCTGAGCTGGCAATTTCGCATGGCTGTATGCATTTTTTAATTTCTGATTTTTATTTTCTATTAATTTTGAAAGGAATTTAAAAAATGGCTGAAATTATTGCAGTTGTCGACATGTCGTATAGTCCGGTGATTATGACGAGTGAAGAGGCTGTGGAGAAAAAGGAAACGGTTGTTTCAAACTAAAGCTGTAAAGAGGTTACATCTTGGTCCTTTCCAGGATTAGAAGTGGCCTATTTTTCAGTTTATTCAATGTAAAAAATGTAAGCAAATAAAAAATATTTAATGATGTTTCTAAGTAGCTCTATATTAAAATGAATGGGTAATTACCTTAGAAAAGAAAATTAATTTCGTCTGAGAGCGAATCTCAGACAGAGAAAAAACGTCTGATTTGAAAAAAAAGACATTTATAGAACAAATATTCTGTGTTAAAATATAAGTAAAGATAAGTAGGAGTTATCTTTACTATACATAATAAAATTATTTTTAACTAAAATTTGGAGGTCAAAAAAATGAATTATTTGGCTCTTCTTAATGATGTGACGGGTGAACAGTACTTAGCTCATTTGCAAGATTACCTTAAAGATCGGCAGCTACTCGACGAAAATAGAAATCTTTCTTTGGAAAATAGTTCAGAACAGGATTTTTTGGAATTGTTTTTTCTAGAAAAAGTATTTCCACAAGATAAGAGGTTTTCTCCACATACGGTAAGGGCATATCGTTCAGATGCCAAAACGCTGCTCACTTTTTTAACAGAACACTCCCTTTCATTTCGAGATATTGGTTTTCCTGAAGTAAAATCTTATAACAAATTTATTAAAGAAAAGTATGCACCTAAATCAGCTATAAGGAAATTAGAGTTTTTCAGACGCTTATTGGACTTTGGTTATGAAACACAATTTTACAAAGGCCACTTGTCCACTTGGATCTCAAAACCAGTATCAAAAAAAGGACACTATATAATAGAAGAAACTCGGAACGAAGAAGCGCAAACTCGTGTTCAAATTAGGGAATTAAGCCAGAAGGATGCGGAATCGCTTATCTCTTTCTTTCCTAAAGTGGTAAAAGCAAAAACGAATCGAGAACAGCTAGAAAAAAGAAATTTGCTGATTGGCTACCTTCTCTATACGACCGGACTTCGTGCAAGCGAGCTTTTGAGCTTAAATTGGGGAAGTTTTCGTTACAATCGGAAGGGTTATTTATATGCAGATGTCATTGGTAAAGGTAAAAAGGCACGATCCATTCCAATAAGAGAGGAGACAAAAGCGATTTTATTTGACTATCGAACATGTCTTGGCGAGTCCGTCGAAATAAACACTGAAGATACTAGTCCACTTTTTTTTGCTTTATATAATAAAAAAGAAACCCTCTTAAATAAAAAACGATTAACATACCCTGCACTATATAAAATTGTGAAAGAAGCGGTTTATCTTGCAGGAAAAAATTTAAAGGTTACTCCGCACTGGTTTCGCCATACCTTTGTCACTCTTTTGCTGGAAAATGATGTTCCTCTAGCTGTTGTGAAGGATTGGGCAGGGCATTCGGATATTTCCACTACTAATATATACTTAGAACGGGTGAATAAAGATAACTCATTTGTTCATTTAAATAAAGTGAATTTGTTTTAATAACTTAATTGCTATTATTGTCAATTAAGAATTGTGCTTTCAATTCTTAAAAGAATATGATGAAGTTTTAATGGATTTTTCCAGAAAATCAATGTGTAAAACGTTGATTTTCTAGAACTTTTCTATTGATTTAATTTAACCGTACCATTTGGATTGTTATTGTTATAACAGTTGCCATTCTTGCAGTTACAGCCAACAGATTGCGATACGCCTCTTACACAGTCTTTCTCTCAATAAGGGTTGTGCTCATTTCCTCTTGAAAAACTTCATCGTTGATAGCTTGGAGAAAGACTTTTCTTCCTATTTCCTCCAAAGGAATATCAATCGTCGTAATCTTCATCAATTTAGCGATCGGTTGGTTATCAAATCCGATAAGTGCAAGGTCTTCGGGTATTGATATATTTTCATTTTGGCAACATGTTACAATACCAGCAGCAGTCTGATCATTTGTTACGAGAAGAGCAGAAGGAGGATTATTGCTTTCTTTTATTTTATTTATTACATTCAAGCTGTCTTCAAATGTCAGGCAATGATCGAAAATGTAGTCGGAATTAAATAGTAGATTATGTTTCGTGGTGAAATCCTTATAGGCGGCTGATCTGTCCAGACTATTTGTACCAGTTCTTCTTCCTATACAGTAACCAATTTTTCTATATCCTTTTTGATATAAATATTCTAATGCACACATGAAGGCCATATAGTGGTCCACAAAAGTTGAGGATACGTTTATATCCCTTACATTTTCACATAAAACAATTTTTCCATGAGGAATATACTCATTAATAACAGACCAATCACAAGTTCTTGAACAGAAAATCAAAGCGTCAATTTGTTTTTCCTTTAACATATTTAATGCCTCTTTTTCTTTCTCTTCCTCATAATTACTCTGAAATAGTACGAGTTTATAATTATTTTTCATGGCTTCATTAGCGATTCCATTTAATAATAGAATGAAATAAGGATGATTTGAAAAAGGAAGCACAACTCCAATTAGAAACGTATGTCCAGTTCTCAAATTGACTGCATTAATGTTTTTTTTGTAATCCGTCATTTTAATTGCTTGTAAAACAGCAGTTTTTTTTTCAATGCTAATATATGGATGATTATTAAGAACACGGGAAACTGTTGCGACAGATACACCTGCTAACTTTGCAATATCTTTAATATTTGCCATACAACTCTCCAATTGTTACCTTATTAAATTTTTGTATTGTTACTACCAGTACATCTTACTTTCAAAATATTTAAAAGAATTCAATTACTTTCATTATAAAGCTAAAGGCATGAATAAACAATTTGTTTTACATTTAAAAAGAGAAATCCAATAAAGAGCTGAATTAACTTATTTTTAAATATCAAGTAGTTAATTTTGAACTTTTTTAAAACTTTTTTGTAAATTTTCTTGCTATGAAATGCATTTCATAATTTATACTATTAACAACTTATAAAACTGAAAAAGTAAACAAAAGGTGGAACAAGATGATGAAACGCAGCGTTATTTTCTTTGATATTGATGGAACTTTACTTACTAATGATAAAGAATTACCTCCCTTAACAAAAGAAGCAATTTTCAAATTAAAGAAACAAGGACATGAAATAGTAATTACGACAGGTCGAGCCCCTTTTATGTTTGATGATTTGCGAAAAGAACTAAATATTAATACTTTTGTCAGTTATAACGGTCAATACGTCGTATTTGAAGGTGAAGTATTATATACAAATCCTTTGAATATCCCATCCCTTGAAAAACTATCAGAAATCGGTCTTTATAACAATCATCCTGTTGTCTTTATGGACCATGTAGATATGAAAGCGAATATCCCAGAGCATGATTACATTAAGGAAAGCATTAATACATTAAAAATTGACCGTTTTCCTACATATGATCCGCAATATTACAAAGGGCGTGAGTTATATCAAACTCTCTTATTTTGCCTGGAAGGGGAAGAGAAACAATATGAGCAGGAATTTCAAGACTTTGATTTTGTGAGATGGCATCCTCTTTCAGTTGATGTACTCCCAAAAAGAGGATCAAAATACAAAGGAATTGAAAAGATTGCTAAAGAGCTGAGGATACCATATGAACGACATTATGCATTTGGAGATGGGCTGAATGATTTGGAAATGCTTTCAACTGTAAAAAATAGCGTGGCAATGGGAAATGCAGTGGAAAAGGTAAAGAAAGTAGCAAAACATGTAACAAAAAGGGTTGAGGAAAATGGAATTTTTCATGGTCTTAAAATGCTTGGTTTGTTATAGCTATATTTACTAGAAAATTATCCTTTATTTCAAAAAAAGTAAGGCTAAAGTATTGAAAGCAAATACAAATAACATTAATAACCCAGAAGATATAGAAGTTTTAAATCAAAACTTTATATTTTCCGGATTGTTTTTATGTAATTTATTCTGTCGTTACTTTTTTGTATGCTTCTATAAATCAATCGGGTAGCAGGGTAGCAGGATAGCAGAATATTATAGTTTTTAATTTAAACTCAGCACGATAGTAAATTGTTAATACACCAATGCTATAGTAGCATTTTATATAATGCGAGTACTAAAGAATGATGGTGAGACTAATAATAATGTGGTTACAGGTGGAGAGTGTATTCGAATAATAGATTTCGATTCTTTCTGGATTAGATAAGCAAATCTAGGAAAATTTGAAAATAGTTTCTAATAGTGCAAATATTAATGTGTACAAGTATTAATGTGTACAAGTATTAACTGGAATACTAATTGAAAAGTAATGGTGCTTTAATAAGTAGTGAACAGGTGGTTAATATTTTTGATACATTTTTGGGGTTATTGGTACCAATTGGTTCAATTTCAGCTTTAGTTGCTTCTTTAGATTCAAAAACTTCGTCAATAATGCTCATTGCCTCTTTGTTTGTGTTATAATTAAACACTCTAATTTTATATTTCATAGAAGACTCCTTCTTTAAGATATTAAGATTTGCTTAGTAAAATCAACTTTCACTTTTTTAAAGGAGATTGATTATGTGGAAAACCATAAATGGAAGGCTTTTTCATGTTAAAGATGACTCACGAATGAAATTTAAAAACAGTATTAGCAAATCGATCCTAGATGATTTAAATGAATTGGCGGCTCAGCATAATACGTACTCAAATTATCTACTTGAAACCGGTTTGAGAAACTTACTGAATGAGGGTGTCATTACATACAACAAAAAACTCCGCCCAAAGGACCGAGTTCAATACCAAACAACGTTTGATAAAGAACTGCTGGAGCAAGTCAAACAATTTGCTAAGGATCATCAATTATTTATTAATGATGTAATGGAGTACAGCGTAAGACACATAGATTTGGATGGAGTAAAAGCCCAAAATTACAGGAGCAGGATCGAAAGGGGATAAATCCTACTTTCGTATAAAAAATAACTCTCCCGACATAAGATAAATTCTAGGAACTTTAAGGAAAAAGAGATTTTCGTCTCAGTTTTTTAAGTATTCTTGCTTAGTGAGACAGAATAGAGATTTTTATTATTCAATACCAGCTGCAAAAACATGATCATTTTTATCAATCTCTGAAAAAAATTTAATCTTTATCCAATTGTCGGTATTTACTTTTAAGCCGTTTTTTCATCGTTTTTAGTTGCATATCCTCGTTAAACTGTAAAATTGGCTGATTTTGATTGGTGTTAACTTTTACCTAAGTTCCAGAACATTTATTCATTTAATTGCCTGTACCTGGTTTTAATAAAATGATGTGTATTTAGCACATATTGCAATTAGATAAAAATAGGATATCTCCCAGCTCTTGGGATTATATAAAAACTTCATAGGATGGGATTTCTCTTTTTACATTCAATTATTCGTAAAATTTATATTATACGAATAATTGAATCCAATCCTTAGCTTCCTTCCCTTTACTTAACCATACCATCAATCGTATCTATTAATAACTAGGAAAATAATTGATTGCTTTGTCCATGTATGGCTTCGGCATAAAAAAAATACCATCAATATAATGGGGTAATATTTAACAACACTTACCGTTCTCGCCCTTGCATTTTACAGTCATCTCCATAAGATTTCCTTTATGTCCTTCTATAACACTCTCATAATACCCGATTCCAGTGATACGAGGAACACTAATGAGGGTAACCATCATTTTTTAATCTGGCTGTCATTTGATTAAAGGGCCCCCTTCTTCCCAAGGAGAAATCAATATGAGCCCAAGATGAGCTTTGTAATTTGTAGCAACATAATTATTTAAGCCCACATCTATTGATCCTGAACCTTATCCAAGTAGTATAGCAAATATAAATTACCAAATAAGTGATAGAGCAAAACTAAAACCTAATAGAGCTCCCGCCATTATTAAGCTGTTATCCCAAATTTTTCAAACACAGATCCACTGGCTAAATTAGAAAAGATTGTACCTCCCGCAGTGGTCAAATAAAGTAAACCTGCCGTCTCAAGAGGTACTTTATATTCCACTTGCATAACAGGCCATACCACACCTAATGATGAATCTGGTAAACCTAACTAATAAAAGCCAGATATATGATCATTATACCAACATGTCCATCAGGTTTATAAGTATCAAAGAATAAGAGATCACCCGGCTTATCTCTTATTACGTGCAATCATTTCATCAGCTTATATTCTTTTTACGACATTCTCTTATGGTACATCAGAAAGCTGTATAAAGGTCATGCCATAACCTACTTTAACCTGACTAGGCAACTCCTGTCTGTATCCTTATATCAGCTGATTGCTTCCGTTCCTTGATATATTGAGACATAAAAGATTTTAGTCAATTTTCACATATGGCTAAACAAAAAATAGCCACCCTTTGCATTCTAATCTGCTAGGGTAGCTATTCTTCTCTTATATACATATGATTTGAAATCCAGACAACAGCTTCCTCGAATGGTGGACGGTATTCTTCCTTATCAGCTAACTTTAACGTCCACTTATACACTTCCTCATCATCAGCAATTAAATCAAATCCATTCCAATCTAGAAAGGTAAAAGCAGCCAAATAGGATGTTCTTTTATTCCCATCAACAAAACAATGACCACTTGCTAAATAATAGTGATACACCGCTGCCTTCTCTTCTATGGAAGGAAAACGCTCAAAGTCTCCGAATCCTGACATGGGCAATGCCAAATTTCCTTCGAGCTTACCTGGTTCTCTACCAGCTAAACCGCCATATTCTTTAAGTGCTAAATCATGTAAAAGCTCTACGTCTTCGACTTCAAGGTATTCTACCTCAATCAATTCTTACTTAGTTTTTCTAACGCTTTGCCATTTGCTTTTACAGCTTTTGCAAAACTAGATTTAATTCTCTCTTGACGGATTTGTTTTTTTGATTTTGCTGGGGTCATTTCTACGCTCATTTCTTCATCCCCTTTTTTCTTTTTCATGAACATCCCTCCCATATATTTGATATATGATAGGTTGTCCAAGAATAGAAGCGCTTAAACAGTTTTCTAAAAAATCAAAAAAGTATTGTAACTATTATACTATATTGTACACCATAAATCTATTAAATTTCTATGAAAAAAAAGCACGTTGTACATCATGATGCTTATCTTTCCATTCACCAATGGTACAATTTACATAATCCATGTCCTCGAATTTGTATTTACTTATAAAAACCTCCTACAGCAACTCAAATTCACATTACCCTTTTTGCCACTTTTCGGTTCTTGATTTCAATTATTTTCAAATCTACATCATACAAGACAGCTACAGAGTGGAATTTTTCATTTTTTAATTAAAGTAGCAAAATCATGATCATTTTTATCAATCTCTGAGAAAATAATACTTTATCCAATTGTCGATTTTTTACACTTTGATCTATCTTTTCACTGGTCTTGGTTAGGCTCGTTTCCGTAAAAAACAGTTAAATCATTTTAACATTAAATAACTTTTTTGATTTCTTCTACCCTATATTCAACATTATTAAACATATATTATACCACACATTCACACTCTACTTCTTCATAAAGTATTTGTTAATTATTCGCAAAATAGGTATTATACGAATTATATTTTGATCAATAAAAACTGCCCTTTCTGAAATATCCAAAGAGAAAAGTGTCGGGTTTTTTTACCGGTATTTACCTCACCATGCCCAAACTACAAAACAATTTACCATAGGGCATTAGTAAGCTCGCTCTTTTTATTCTATTTTCTTTCCGGTTCCATGAAATAATTTAAGATGGCCATTTTCATAACCAATGGTATAATCCACCTGATATTTTGAACTAACGTGATTACCCTGGTTCTCTTCTACAGCGTATATGAGAATAGTTACGGTCACTGTGTCACCATTATTAACGGTATTAAGAATTTCAATATTAGATGATATGGTATTTAAATAGCCGTTTTGGAATTTTGTATAGCTCGTTTTTTCCTTCCAAGAACTTCCCAATAAAGAATACGCCGTAACATAATCACGATTATTTATGCTTTGATAAAAAGAATTCACTAAATCCTGAGCAGTTACCTCAAAAGATGAGTTTGATGAGTTTTGGTCTGTTTTGGTGGTACTGTCTGATGGTAATTCTGTCATCGGCGTTTTGGACCAACTTTCAACCAAAGATAGAACATTAACAATTGGAATACTGAATCCTATAGTACCTTGATCTGCTCCCGCAGTATTAATTCCTAAAACTTGAGCCGTTTTACTATTGATAAGTGGTCCTCCTGAGTTTCCGGGTGCAATTGGTGCAGAAATCTGATATGTATCAGAATAATGGAACGGAGCAATATCAAAATCTCTACCGACCCCGCTTATTATTCCTGTAGTAACAGTGTTTTGTAGGCCAAGTGGACTGCCAAGAGCAAGCACTTCATCACCGATTTCCGCTTTCTTATTACTGATACTTAGCGGATTGTTATTTGCCATACCAGGTACACGAACAACAGCAATATCGACATCTTGGCTAATACCAATTACGGTTCCTTCCAAGTCTCTTGAATCGGAAGTTGTGATCTTTACATTTTGTGCACCCTCTACAACATGGGCATTTGTAATAATGTCCCCACTTTTATTATATAGAAAGCCGGAACCAAGTTTGCTATTATCAACTTCTATCATGACAACATCCTTCTGTGTCTCTTCAATTACGCTCTTAACATCCTTTGGAACATCCGTTTTTTTTATTGTCGAACTTGCATGAACAGCTTTTATGGGAGAGGTGGTTTTTTTTGATTCTTGTTTCACATGATTTTGTTGGTAATAGTAAAAAGAACCTACAATCACTGCACATAGAAGAAAAAATACAGGAATTGTAATTGACCAGAATAATGAACGACGCCGCTTCAATTTTGTAGTACGATAATCTATTGTACTCTCTACAGATATTGGGGATCTTGGTTCAACATTTAATTGTGTTCCGCATTTTGGGCAAAAACGGGTCTCGGAATCCACAACATTTGTACCGCATTTGTGGCAATACACACATATGACCTCCTTTTACATATTCAATCTAGTTCAATTATACTAATATGAGTTAGAAAATTAAATGAACTCGAAAGAGAATGATTATTCTGATATCTAATTTAAAAATGTAGAGTTAATCATCTTTTTATACGAGTGATTTTTTGTAAATTATGCTATTTTTACAGTAGGAACATACATTCTCCATGAGGCATAAGGCAAGTCTAAATTTGGGTGAACCAAATATCAAGCAAAAGAGGTTTGCGGACTTTTACATTGAGAGTGGTAATGCCGCTACCAGTTATATTTAGGCAGGATATGAGGCTGAAGAACATTCGGCCGAAGTAAATGCTAGTCACTTACTGAGAAATGCTGAGGTTTTGGCATATTTGGAGAAACGGAATGCGGCTGGATGTGCAGTTATTGCGGATATCACGGAAACAAAACGGTTTTGAACAGAGATTATGCGGGATGAAAATGCCGATATGAAGGATCGGTTAAAAGCAGCGGAATTTATTGTTTTTATTC
>NZ_JAEVLT010000056.1 GCF_024494385.1 Bacillus sp. EB600 | reverse complement strand
AAAGTCCGAACAGCATTGGATTTAGAAAAAGGGTTAGAATTACTACAGCTGGAGTTGGGGGAGTAAATGATGGAGAACGAATCCTATGTGAAAATAAGATCAGAATGGGATATCGTTGCAGCGAGGCAACTAGGTAGAAACATGGCCAAGGAACTTGGATTTGGTCCAGTTGACCAAGCAAGAATCACGACGGCGATTTCTGAAATGGCTCGTAATATTTATTTATATGCAGGAAAGGGCGAGATTCGGATCAAGCAAATGGGGAAATCCGGATTAAAAGTGATCGCGGAGGATGAAGGCCCTGGAATTCCAGATATTAGAAAAGTATTGGAGGACGGATACTCCACATCAGGCGGTCTGGGGGCAGGATTACCTGGGGTTAGACGCTTAATGGATGGATTTGATATTACTTCTGTGCAAGGGAAAGGAACAACCATCCAGGTGGTGAAATGGCTTCGTTAGGAGATGAAAAAGCATGGATTATCAAGCAATTTTAGAATCAAGTTATCGGGAATTACTTCGCAGCTATCTGTAAGATCATCTGAAACTGCTTTGTATCAAAGCCAACGGTTCAGTAGAAAATCAATTGAACACCCAGTATCCCCTGAAAAAATTGTACCGGAAGCTCTTGCCCAGGAAATGGTAACGAAGATCTACTTGTTTTCTTGAAAAAATACAGAATTTTGAGATGAGAGATAATTTTACGCTGATTATTTTAAAAAGAGGTTTAACCGTCTGGTAAAGAGGGAAATCAGCTTATAGATAGATAAATTTCGTGAGGTGATCATCTATGAATTTTAAATTAGATAAATATCACAACCATGAAAATACATATGTTCAGGTTGCAGGAGAAATAGATGCCTATACTGCTCCAAAGCTAAGAGAGGAACTATTGCCCCTTGCTGAAGAGCAGAATCAATCTCTAATTATCAGTCTAAAGGATGTATCGTATATTGATAGTACGGGACTGGGTGTATTTATTGCATTATTCAAACAAATAACGATAAATGAAGGAACGTTAAAGCTTGTCGACTTGTCAGAGCGATTGGTACGACTTTTTGACATTACGGGGTTAAGCAACGTCATTACGATTTCTTCTAACTAGAAAGGTGAGGGGGACCATGGGAAAATCAGTTGATTATATTGAAGTAAAAATGCCAGCGAAACCTGAATATGTTGGGGTAATCAGACTGACGTTATCAGGAATTGCAAGCAGAATGGGATTTGGCTATGAGGAAATTGAAGATTTAAAAATTGCAATTAGCGAAGCTTGTACAAATGCCGTTCAACATGCCTACAATAGAGAAGAAGGCGGCGAAATGATCGTTGGGTTCGGGATTTATGCAGATAAATTAGAAATGATGATTGCGGATGATGGAAAGAGTTTCAACTTTGAACAGATCAAGGACCAGTTGGGCCCGTACACGGGTTCAAGTCCGATTGACCAACTTTCAGAGGGAGGGTTGGGTCTCTACTTGATGGAAACGCTCATGGATGAAGTCCGGGTCTTAAATCACTCCGGTGTAACGGTCTTCATGACCAAGTTTGTAAGCGGGGAGCGTGTATATCATGATACATCAACCATCTCTGATTACGAAAAGAACTAAGGAAGAAATCAATGAGCTTATTTTAGAGTTTCAATGGACGGAGAGCAGCCATGCGAAAACGACTTTAGTCGAACATTACACAGCCCTTGTTGCGAGTGTGGTTAGAAAATATTCAAAAGGCGGAAGCTTTCATGAAGATTTAATGCAGGTCGGAATGCTCGGGCTTTTAGGGGCCATCAGAAGATATGATGCGGACATGGGAAATTCCTTTGAATCGTTTTTAATTCCTACCATTATTGGAGAAATTAAGCGTTTCCTAAGGGATAAAACTTGGGATGTACATGTGCCTAGACGGATCAAAGAGCTCTATCCAAGAATAAAGACTGTCGTTGATGAACTGACGAATCAAATGCAAAGGTCACCGAAGATAAAAGAAATTGCTGAATATTTGGGGGTGTCAGAAGAAGAAGTATTAGAAGCAATGGAAATGGGAAAAAGCTATCGGACCCTGTCTGTTGATCAGTCGATTGAAGCAGATTCAGATGGCAGCACGGTGACACCATTAGACGTGATGGGGTCCCCGGATAGTGGGTTCAAACAGGTCGATCAAAGGATGTTGCTTGAAAGTTTACTGCCACTGTTGAATAAAAAAGAAAAAGACATCATCCGTTATACGTTTTTTGAAAATAAAAGCCAAAAAGAAACAGGTGAGCTTTTGGGAATTTCACAAATGCATGTATCCCGACTACAAAGAAGAGCAATCAATAAATTGCAAAGTGCACTTGAACATTCAGAGGTAACAAATGCTTGAAGTTGAATCAAATAAGTATATTAAGGCATTAGCCTATCAAATTCAGAAAAAAGGCAATTTGTGTAACGGTGATAGTTTTTTTATAAAAGCAACAGATGAATATTTTATTTGTGTGGTTGCAGACGGCTTACTAAGCGGGCCTGATGCTTATGCTTCATCACATGCTATCCGTGAAGTGGTTGAACACGGCCATTATGAAGATGTAGAGGTATTAATAGAAGATTGTAATAAAGTCCTTAAGGGGTTCGATTTTAAAAGTAAATTTTTTTCAAAAGGAATTTACTTATTGTGCTGTCGGAAACATCCGCTTTGGGCTGTATTGTCCTTCCGGCCGGTTTATTTATCCGGGAAACCGCAAAAGTACCGCAGCGATACTTTTTCATATGAAGAAGATTCTAAATTTATTATTTATACAGATGGGCTTACGATTCCTGCAATCAGGCAATTATTAAGTAACTTTCGCTCCATCGAAGAGATCTCAGTCATTTAAAACTGTATACGGTATCTCGGCAAGATGACCTCACCTATATTGTCGGCCAATTATTTTAATGAAACGTATCCAGCTGCAGATGGATACGTTTTTTCCCGACAAGCGAAATATCGAACCAAAAGAGGTTGATATTGTGGAGGAAAGCGGTAGATAAAATTCGGAAACACGTTGATATCACTTCCGGAGAATGTCGATATCCAGTCAAAAGTTAGATAATAATTGAAAACTGTCCTAGGGTGAACGTCGAAGTAAGGGCTCCCTGCATAAGTCAGCTAGCCGTTTGAACTAAACCATTCTCAAAGCACAGCAATATTAATGCTGATAGCAAAAAAGAGGCTGACACAGCCTCTTTTACCGGTTCATTAATGGGCCCCACGCTGTACCCCTTTTACAATAAAGCTTACGATAAGGACGAGAACAATGGCCCCAATTAATGCGGGGATAAAGTAGAAGTCTCCAATCACTGGACCCCAGTTTCCTAAAATTAAAGAACCCAGCCAAGCACCCACAAATCCAGCAATGATATTACCAATAACCCCTCCTGGTACATCACTTCCCAAGATCAGCCCTGCTAACCAGCCAATGATACCCCCAACAATTAGTGACCAAATAAATGCCATAAGATGTTGCTCCCCTTTCATATTTTAAATAATGAATCTGTAGTAATTAAGTACCCGAAAAGTTATTTTATAAACCTTTATTATCAGTTTTTTTATGCGTTTTAGTACATAGGAAAATGGGCAAAAATGGGTAAACACATAGAAGGGGTAAATGAGGCATTGGAACGGATTGGCGAAGGAACCTATGGTATTTATGTCGACACTATAGAGGACATCCCCTATGAAAGGCTTGAAGTTCTTCCATATGCAAAACGAACGATAGAAACAAAAGCTCGAGCTCCCATTCCTGATTGGGATCAGTCATTTTCCACACCACGGGGTGACCAGCGAGGCGATAAACGGATCCAGACCGTTGATGAACTTCAATACGAACATGGAAATTCATCCTACTGATAAAACCCCCTTGGCAGCCGCCAAGGGGGTTTTATTCTTAAAAAGATGAAACTTTAAGCTTATTTTTGTCCCAAAGAAATTCAGGGTTTTCTGAGCATGTTTTTATGATTTGTTTATAAAGGTTTAATTCAGAAGATACCTTATTGAACCTTTCTTCGTTTCGTTTGTCCAAACATATATCTATTTCTCTTGTTAACAAGCTGATCTTTACAATTGCTTCAGCATAAAGTTGTCGAACTGAATCAATGAAACCATCCTCTCGCTCACTTTTAGTATCGCAAGGTGCAGTAAACTTTTCACCGCATCTGCAATTGAATTCATCCCGATCGGAAGAATAAAATATGGTATCTCCGCAGGCTTTACACTCAAATTTTTTCAATTAGATCACCTTCCTAAGAATATAATCAATTTTTAATGAAAAGTTCTTACTTCCAGTTATACCCTTTGTTGGTCAATCCTTAACTTCTTTTTTTATATTATTTAGGATCGAACAAGTATAATCTAGTCCCTTTTGATTATTTTTGAAACGAAAATTAATAAAAAACAAAAAACAGGTTTTTGTTTTTTGCAAAGGGGTTATATAACAACTAGAAAGGCAAATAACATATAAGCTTACCCAGATTACTATTCTATCATTTAGGAGGGTTTTAACATGAAACAAGTAAAAGTAGTAGAAAATGGTGTTGAAGCAAAAAAGGTGATTGATCAATTTTTAAATCAAGGAGTCTCAAAAGAGGATGTTTATATATTGGCTCATGACGAAGACCGTTCTGAGGATTTAACAGATGCACTGGGTGCAAATGATATCGGAGTACAAGAACAAGGTTTCATGGATACGTTCACAAATGTATTTAGGACTCGCGGGGAAGAACTTCGCTCAAAACTAGAATCCTTAGGATTATCTAATCAGGAAGCCGAACACCTTGAAGAAGAATTGGATCAAGGCCGCATAGTCGTTGTAGCATCGTAAATGTTATAAATGATTCTTTCTTTCAATATTATCACGATTCATCAGGTTTGATAGATAATGGTAATAAAATACGAAAGGAGCAAGAGAAATGAAATTTTCAACACAAAGCTTAGGGGATTTATTAGGAGCAAAGACTATTGCGAGACATAGGAAAAAACCGAATCACTACTTGGAAGAACAATTTGAAAATCCAATTATTCATCAACAAGTATATGGGAATAGAGTCTATGTCCCACTTAATATTGACAGGGCATGGAATCAGATTTCTTAAAGTTTTGTAGTGGCCTTCTTTTCAATGAAAGGAAGGCCATTTTATTTCTATCCGTCAGTTCGAGACTTTGGCATCCGGCTTCCTTCAGAATCCACTTTACGGAGGACACCCTCATTTCCTACTGACAAGCCTGTAGTGGAACCTCACCACCAAGTTATCGCCCATGCCGGGCAGACATTTAAAAAGCCCTGAACCTCCCATGTAGGTTCAGGGCTTTGTTTATTAAAACATTATTGTTGACGGTCCCAGAAACGGTCTTGAGCAATACCTTCAATAAATTCTAGGATACTAGTTTTTGATAGATCATATACACCTGCTTCGTCCAAACGTACACGACTGTTAGTTAATGATTGTCGATCACTGATGGATACTGCCAATGGTTTGAAATGTTTGAAGGGTCGTTTCTATGAACTCCAAATCAATTGTTTCAATTTTAGGTACACTGCTGATCAGTAATGCTGCATCAAAAAGGCTTGAATCTGCCATATCAAAGGTATCTGTGACTTTTAGTGCGGCATTTAAGTCACGGACTTTTTTAGCTACGATACTATAATTTAGATTTTGTTGGGCTAAAGTTTTTACCCATTCTGTTAATTGTTCGATATCGGGTTCACCATTCAAAATGATAGCCACAGATTTTGTATCAGGTTTACTGATCGTATTTGCCATACTGAGTGCAGGGGAATTCTTATCAGATTTAAGTTCGAGACTTTCTTTAGGAAGTTCGGCGTCTATATTGTCTGCAACTTCTTGTGCCATTTGTCGATCTATATGATTCAAAAGTGCAACCGCATTACTTTTCACCATGTCCGATTTACACTTGCCAAGTTCAAAGCTAAGCGCATTTTTAATTTTGTAGGATCTAAAATATCAAAATCAAATTTAAATTCATCTTCTTCAGGAATTAGCTGTAAACCTAACTCCCATTCAGGGTAGTCGCCTTTCTCGATTGCTTCATATAAGTCTTGACGGTGAAAGTCAGGATTTTTACCGGCAATCCTTTGGGCTTCATCCCAGACTAGAGAATGTATGCCAAGTGGAGGTTTCCAGTGGAATTTTACAAAATGTGCTTTACCATCAGCATTGATAAGGCGAAAAGTATGCACACCAAAGCCATCCATCATCCGTAAGCTGCGGGGAATAGCACGATCACTCATTACCCACATGACCATATGTGCTGTTTCGGGGTTTTGTCCAACGAAATCCCAGAACGTATCGTGGGCACTGGCACCTTGTGGAATTTCATTATGAGGTTCGGGTTTAACAGCGTGTACAAAATCAGGAAAATATGACAAGACGCATTGATTACAGCCTTAAATACTCCTCATATTCAAGGAGATGCTTAAGTAGATACATTAATCGGCTTTGTTCTTATTACATTCACTGTCTCTTTTGTCTGGAATTCAATCTTCTGTTTTAAGAACCTTTATGTTCCACTACAAGCAGTTAGTTCAATGATTGTGGATCGACTCCTAAATAACATTTAAATTAACGCTACTTTTGACATTGAATTTCTATAAGACGGCGCTGCCTTCAAGTGAAAAAGGGCGCCGGCCCCGGTAGGGACAAGCACCCTTTCAATTTCAATAATTAAAAATCTCTGTTGTTGTCCAAGCTAGTGTTAACTGGATGATCGGAAGTGAGCAGCGTATTTGTTGGATCATTTGATGTCATGGTTCCATCTGTAAGTTCTGATTGATATTTCCATAAAAATGGCCATCTCCTGCACGGGTTTTACGGCGTTCAACAAGGACAAGAATTTTACCTTCTTTGACAAAGCCTTCATAACGGTCCGCATCTACTTCAGGAATGCCCATTCCAATTAAAGCTCCTGTTAATCCGCCTGCACCTGCGCCGACGGCTGCCCCAGTTAGGGTTGCTGCAATTGGTCCGGCAGCTATGAACGGCCCGATGCCGGGTATAGCAAGGGCACCTACGCCTGCGAGCAGGCCGACAAGCCCGCCAAGTGCACCGCCTGTTGCCGCTCCGGCAGCAAGGCCTTCTTTAGTATTCGTACCAGTAGCATCATTAATTCCATTTACTTCGTCTTCGTTTTTCCCGATTACCGAAATATCCTTGGTAGCATACCCCTGCCGTTTTAGATCCTCGACAGCCTGGATGGCCTCATTTTCAGTATCGTAAACTCCCACTAGGTGCTTTTCATGTTCAAACATTGAAATTCCTCCTTTGGACGAGTAGTCATTATTAAAACTACCCGCCCTGAGGAGGAATGAAACATCTATTTTCCTCTGGAATATTTCTGAATCACAAATATAAATGAAATTGTGTTTCCAAATCTCTTGGATCCTTTTATATTTCATTAATATCATTGAAAAAATGTTTATCTTATCTTCAAAAGGGTATTGAAAAACAAAGTGATTTAAAGGAGGTGTCGCTCCATGAAATTGGAAGTAAGATGCAATGTTGATAATTGCAAATATTGGGCAAAAGGTGACCAATGTAATGCTGACTCTATTTTTGTGATTGGCCTTCATGGCAGAGAGGCTGCTAACGTCGATGAAACTGCTTGTAAAACCTTTAAAGAACGGGAATAAATCTAAATGTTTTTTGGTCTGAACGGCCAATTGCACGTCCAGTTTTTAATATAAAGATGGTATTGTAAACATCTTAGAATAGAACAGACTTAGAATTACCTAAACCCCATATTTTTCCAAACTCACTCTGGCATGTGGAGTTTAGTAGTTATGGTGGAATTGTTGCAAGTTGGTGATAAATTTAACATTCATCTACTAATAAGTACTATGGAAGGGGTGGGGTTAATGTCGTTTGTCCATTATGATGAAATTTATGATATTTGTTGTGAAGCGCATATACATTCGGAGGCAAAAACAGAGCCAAAGTGCTGGGAAATTGGAAATACGCACGAAAACTTTCGTAAGTATTTTATCATGAACTTTCGGAACATAACCTAAGCCAATCCTAACATGTTTGTTTCTAATATATATTTAAATGTTGGTTATTGTAGCTTATTTTCTGAATTTTTTGAGAGGAGCAAGACTTTATGGGGATTTTCGAACCTGTATGCATTTATTGTGGTGAACGCCTTTCCAAATGGGAAAGAACCAGAAGCTATTGCTGGAATTGTAATGAATTAACGACATCTGAAGCTTTTCACGAAGATGACGGTGATAATTAGGGGATAGGGATGGGAAAAATGAGCAAACAAACTAGTACAGACGTTATCTTAATTGGTGCCGGTATCATGAGTGCGACTTTAGGGACACTGCTAAAAGAATTAGAACCAGACTGGAAAATTACAGTGTTTGAGAAGCTCGCAAACCCAGGAGAGGAAAGCTCTAACGAATGGAATAATGCGGGAACGGGGCATTCAGCACTGTGCGAGCTTAACTACACCGTCGAAAAACCGGACGGATCCATAGATATTAGCAAAGCTATAAAAATTAATGAACAGTTTCAGGTTTCAAGGCAGTTTTGGTCTTATCTTGTTAACAGAGATCTGATGGGGAATCCGAAGAACTTTATCATGCCAATACCTCATATGAGTTTAGTACAAGGAGAAAAAAATGTAACGTTTTTGAAAAAACGTTTTGAAGCACTTTCAAAAAATTCTTTGTTTCAAGGGATGGAATTTTCCGATGATCCGGGAAGACTAATGGAATGGATTCCGCTTATTATGAAAGACCGTACATTGAATGAACCGATAGCGGCAACTAAAATCGATTCTGGAACTGATGTCAACTTTGGTGCTTTAACGCGCATGTTGTTTGACCACTTAAAGAGTAAAAACGTCGATATCAACTACAAACATGAGGTTGATGATATTAAACGTACTAGCGAGGGCTTGTGGGAATTGAAAGTGCGGAATGTCTATAGTGGTACGGTTGAACGCCATTCTTCAAAATTCGTATTTATCGGCTGCGGTGGCGGGTCCTTGCCTTTACTACAGAAAACGGGTATTCCAGAAAGTAAACATATTGGAGGATTCCCAGTAAGCGGACTATTCCTTGTATGTAACAATCCAAAGATTGTAGCGCAGCACCATGCAAAAGTATACGGCAAAGCTGCAGTTGGTGCTCCTCCAATGTCTGTTCCGCACCTTGACACAAGATTTATCGACAACAAAAAATCATTGCTCTTTGGACCGTTTGCCGGCTTCTCACCAAAATTTTTAAAAACGGGTTCAAATATGGATTTATTTGGTTCCATAAAACCGAATAATATCTTGACTATGTTAGCGGCAGGTGCAAAAAACATTCCATTAACAAAATACCTGATTCAACAACTTATGTTATCGAAAGAACAACGTATCAAAGAGTTACAAGAGTTTATTCCAAACGCGAAAAGCGAAGATTGGGATATCGTGGTAGCGGGCCAACGTGTACAAGTTATTAAAGATACTGTTGCCGGCGGTAAAGGAACGCTTCAATTTGGTACGGAAGTTGTGAGTGCCGCTGATGGCTCGATCGCTGCATTGCTTGGCGCTTCACCTGGTGCTTCTATCGCCGTTTCCGCCATGCTTGAGGTAATAAAAAAATGCTTCCCGCAACATATAAAAGTGTGGGAACCGAAATTACAGGAAATGATTCCGTCTTATGGCGTGTCACTAATGGAAAACCCAGTGCTTATCCACGATATTCATACTTCAACTGAGCGAGCGCTTGGTCTAAGCCAAAACTTACCTGTAAAGAAAGCAGGCCAAAGAGCATCATTAATAGGGGCGATATAAATTTGAGATATAAGCATAGAATACATGTTCTTCTGTTCTTTTGAAAAAAGGCTTCTCATTCTATTGTGGGATGTCCTTTTTCTATTCTGTGTGGGGAGAAAAACAATACGGATTATTTGTCTATATTATGGAAGGAAACGAAGGAATTTAATCTGCAAAAGCTAAAGGTAAGCATTTAGGAAGCTCCAGAATAAGCCTATAATCATTGCTTGAGAAGCAAACAATAATTTTAAAAACAAATTATGAACCATGGAAATGATACGAAATAACAGCTGTGATTTTAATAATAATAAAGATGATTACATACATTTTGGATTAAGGGGTGGTCGTTTGAATGAACAGGTTGAATGAAGAAAAAATAGCCTTACTAAGTGATCTTTCGGGTCCCAATCTTGGCTATTTAATTGATCAATTTGAAAGATATAAAAAGGATCCAATGTCCGTTGAAGCTGAAATGAGAGAGTTTCTTGAGGAAATCAATGAATCCGATTTTTCTACTTCTCCAAAAGTCGTTTCAGCAGTTTCAGATCCTACAACCGTTACGAATCGAAAAATAATTGCAGCTGCAAAGCTTGCTGAGAATATTCGTACCTATGGGCACCTTTCTGCCAATATTTATCCGCTGGGAAGAGAACAACCATCCGATCAGAGCTATCTTGAAACAGAACATTACGGGCTCAGTGAAGCGGATTTGATAACCTTACCCGCCGAATATCTTTGCTCTAATCGTACCTTGGCAGGAAAAACGGCTCTCGAAGCCTGCGAATATTTAAAGACAGTCTATACGAAATCCATCGCATATGAGTTTGATCATGTCCATGTTGTGGAAGAGAAAAATTGGCTGATTGAGAGAATAGAGGTTGAAAATGGGTTATTTTCGATTCCCAGGAACAAAAGAATCAAAACATTAAAACGGCTTTTTGAGGTCGAAGGTTTTGAAAAGTATCTTCATAAAACGTTTGTTGGTCAAAAGCGTTTTTCAATTGAGGGGCTTGATGTCATGGTGCCAATTATTGATGAAATGATTTCCGAAGCCGTTCAGGCCGGTGCTGAATATATCAATCTCGGTATGGCCCATCGGGGCAGGTTAAATGTTCTTGCCCATGTACTTGGAAAACCATACGAAATGATTTTAGCTGAATTTCAGCATGCACCAAACAAGGAACTTGTCCCTTCAGAGGGGTCAATTGGAATCAATTTTGGCTGGACCGGAGATGTCAAATATCATCTAGGTTTAAACCGTCAGCTTGATGGTGAAAATACCGTAAAAGTAAAAGTATCACTGGCGAATAACCCAAGCCACCTTGAATATGTCGGAGCAGTGGTAGAAGGCTCTACCCGGGCAGCACAGGATGACAGACAAAGACCGGGTTATCCGGCAGAAGATAGTAAAAAGGCACTTGCGATCTTAATTCATGGTGATGCCGCCTTTCCCGGCGAAGGCATCGTGGCTGAAACGCTAAATTTAAGCAGGTTAAAGGGGTATCGCACAGGCGGAACCATCCACATTATTGCCAATAATCGGATCGGTTTTACCACTGAATCAAAAGATTCCCGATCTACTCGCTATGCAAGTGATCTGGCAAAAGGCTTTGAAATCCCAATTCTTCATGTTAATGCCGACGACCCGGATGCCTGTTTAGCTGCATCCCATTTAGCAGCTCAATACCGTGCTGTTTTTCAGAAGGATTTTCTTATTGATTTAGTAGGGTACCGGAGGTTTGGCCACAATGAGATGGATGAGCCGATGACAACGAATCCGCAAATGTATTCAATCATTCATGGTCATCCGACTGTAAAAGAAATTTATTCAAATCATCTAAAAAACGAAGGAATTACAAACGATACAGAACTTGCAGCGATGGACAAGGAAGTGCATGAAAGCTTGGAGGCTGCTTATCAGAAAGTTTCCAAGCTTCCGAAAAATACCGAAGTAGACATTCCTCAGCCGCCTCCTTATACACACGAAGAGGAAGCAATTGATACCAGGGTTTCCTTAGAGAAACTGCAGAAAATAAATAATGAGTTACTGGATTGGCCAAAGGATTTTGAAATATTTAATAAGCTGGAAAAAATCTTAAACAAACGGGCTGAAACTTTCAGGGAAAAAGGAAAAGCGGATTGGTCATTAGCGGAAACGCTAGCGTTTGCGACCATTTTGGCTGATGGAATCCCAATTCGATTATCCGGGCAAGATACAGAACGTGGAACATATGCACAGCGGAATTTGGTTATTCATGATCGCAAAACGGGAGTAACCTTTTCACCCCTTCACCGCTTATCAGATGCAAGAGCTTCATTTGCCATTTATAACAGTCCATTAACTGAAGCAGCAGCGGTCGGTTTTGAATACGGGTATTCTGTTTTTTCCTCGGAAACATTAGTGATCTGGGAAGCTCAATATGGTGATTTTGCCAATGCCGCCCAAGTTATTTTTGATCAGTTTATTGCAGCAGGAAGGGCGAAATGGGGACAAAAATCAGGGATTGTCCTTCTGCTTCCACATGGATATGAGGGCCAGGGACCTGAGCACTCGAGTGCAAGATTAGAGCGATTTTTGCAGTTAGCAGCAGAAAGAAACTGGACTATTGCCAACTTGACAAGTGCGGCAAATTATTTTCATATTTTAAGGCGGCAGGCCGCCATGTTGATGAAGGATGTAGTTAGGCCGCTTGTCATCATGACACCAAAAAGCCTGTTAAGGAATCCGCTTGTTCCGTCTGATGTCACTGAATTGAGTGGAGGCAAATTCAAGCCGGTAATCGAACAATTTACGGTCGAGAGACCGAATGATCAAGTAAAAAGAATTGTCCTCTGCTCTGGAAAAATAGCGATTGACCTTGCCGAACAAATAAAGGATGAAAGTCAGTTTTCATGGCTGCAAATAGTAAGGGTAGAAGAAATCTACCCGTTTCCAAAAGCCATTCTAATAGAAAGGTTTAAAGAATATTCAAATGTAAAAGAGATTTTCTGGGTTCAGGAGGAACCAAAAAATATGGGTGCCTGGACTTTTGTTGAACCCCGAATCAACGCCATTGCCCCAAATGGGATCAAAGCAGAATTTATTGGCCGGAGACGCCGTTCCAGTCCTGCAGAAGGTGAACCAAATATCCATAAACTTGTACAATCGAAAATACTTCGTGCTGCACTAACATTGGAGGAAAAAGGAGGAGTTAGTCATGGCTGAAATTAAAGTACCAGAATTAGCTGAGTCAATAACGGAGGGTACGATTGCAGAGTGGCTTAAGAACGTTGGCGATTATGTGGAAAAAGGCGAGTATATCGTTGAATTAGAAACAGATAAAGTAAATATTGAACTTAATTCTGACTACGCTGGTAAAATCATCGAGCAGAAATTTTCTGAAGGAGAAACAGTAAAGGTCGGAGATACGATTGCCATTATTGATGAAAGTGGAGAAAGCACTGGACCTGCGGCAGAAAATAAGCAGGAAGAACGCGTGACGGAATCTCCAAAACAAGAGCCGAATGCACCTGACCAAGAAAATGTTGCAGCGATTCAAAAGGAGGAAAAAAAAGAGGAAAGGCCAATCGCATCGCCGGCTGCCCGCAAGCTCGCCCGCGAAAAAGGGCTAAATTTAAATGACATTCCTGCCATTGATCCGTTCGGGAGAATCCGAAAGCAGGATGTCACTTCCTTTCTGGATGAAAGTATCCAAAAACCAACTCCTAAAACGGTTAAAGGTCCTGCGGCTGCCGCAGATTCTAAGCCAATCATTGTTGAAAAGATGTCACGGCGCCGGCAAACGATCGCCAAACGCCTTGTTGAGGTTAAACAGACAACAGCCATGCTGACTACTTTTAATGAGATTGATTTGACCGCTGTCATGGACCTTAGAAAACGGAGAAAGGATCAATTTTTTGAGGAATATGATGTCCGTCTGGGTTTTATGTCTTTTTTCACAAAAGCAACTGTAGCTTCACTGAAGAAGTTCCCTTATTTAAATGCAGAGATTCAAGGAGATAACTTGCTTATTAAAAAGTTCTATGATGTTGGGGTTGCAGTGGCAGCCGAAGAAGGTCTTGTCGTTCCCGTTGTAAGGGATGCTGACCGAAAATCATTTGCAGAAATTGAGATGGATATAGCAAGCCTTGCTGAAAAAGCAAGAACCAATAAATTAGCTTTAAAGGACCTGCAAGGAGGTACCTTTACGATCACAAATGGGGGCGTGTTTGGGTCGTTACTATCGACACCGATCCTTAATGGTCCACAGGTTGGCATACTTGGGATGCACAAAATCCAGCTTAGACCAATTGCGATTGATAAAGAAAGAATGGAAAACCGCCCAATGATGTATGTTGCCCTTTCCTACGATCACCGGATTGTTGACGGAAAAGAAGCGGTTAGCTTTTTAAGTAAAATAAAGGATTTACTTGAGGATCCTGAAAATTTGCTACTAGAAGGGTAATCAAAATCTATAAAATAAAGGCACTTCCACAGTAAAAATTATGTTAACAAAATATTTGTTATTGGCCTACTGTGATTTTTTAGAAAAATCCCGACACATTTAAATGTAGGTAAGAATCTTACAGTTTTATAATTTAAATAAAAAAGCTGACTTCAAAAGATCACATTTTAGTGATTGATCTTTGAAATCAGCCTTTTTTTGTATAGAATCTAAGGGCTTCATAGTCTATCCAATCTTATTTAGTATTATCATTTCTTCTTTTTTTTATTTGATTTTTATTATTTTTGTTTTCCTCATCTTTGTGAGAATTTTCGTAGCTTTTGATTGCTTCTTCTTTCTCTGAAGCTGTTGAATTCGGTACGTAACTTTCCCTTTCATTTTTCTTTATAACAGGAGAATCTGTTAAAGTCCCGCTTGCTTCGTCTTTTTTACTGGCAGATAACTCTTGTTTGTTTTTCGCTGCTTGTATAGCGACGGAGCCTGTCCGTTTTCCGCGGTTTTCTTCGGTTTTGTCCTCTGGCATCATGGTTGCAATATCGGAATTTTCTTTAACAGGCAAAATATTTGGGCTGCCCTTACTAACTACTTCTTGTCCTACTTCGGTCAATTGGTTAACCGGCTTACCAAATTCCTTTGCCGAAGGGACAGAGCGCTCAATCCGTGCTTCTTCTTTTCTAATGACATCCTGTACCTGCTTTGTTTCTTGAATTTTTCGCTTGCCTACAATCACTTCTTCAACGACTACCGGTCTTTTCGTTACTTCTATTCGTTCTTCCGTAATCGGGATACGAATGATTTCATCCTCTGTAAACGGGCTGCCATCATAATTTCCATCTATGACGGGACGTCGCTCTACATATACTTCTTCACGCATGAGTGGAACATGAACGGTTCGCTCTTCTTCAACTACTTCTTTACGGAGCTGTAATTCTCCAACTTGAACACGTTCTTTTGTAATATCAAGCCGTTCTTCACGGAGAGGGACTGCTCTTGTATTTTCTGTCACATCTTGTGTTTTGTAAACAGGGCTGTTATAAGTTCCATACGTATCAACCAGCAAAATTATTTTCCCCTTTTTTATTTCCTCTTCACAATGTTTTGCCGTAAATTCTGGCAGACCCCTTTCAATAAGCCTGTTGGACAGTGCGTTTGCCGGTCTTCCGCCCATTCCTGCGGTCATCATGGTAACAAAGCTGTCCATCATAACACCTGCTAAGGTACTCATTTGTGGATCCGCTTCTACCATGACTCCAGTGTGAGAAGTGATCAATGGAATGTCACTTCTATTTTCTGCCACCACCATCATATCTGTTTCACGATGCCCTTGACGTTTCAAGCCTTCAATCGCAAACAAGACTTCTTGCTCTGAACTAAAGCTTCCAACGATTCTTTTTTCCAAACTCATTCTATCATTCCTCCTAAAATATACTAGATGTGGAAAATAAATTACATTCACATCTACTTTATATCTACCCGGGGGATCTTCACTTTAAACATCTGAAAATAGAATGATGTATAATAATTTGTTAAAAAAAATGAAAGTTCACTTGAAAACTAGTCAAATATGAACATTTCTAGAGCTAAACTTAATATAAAAGAAAATTGTTGTTTTTTCTTTTTTACTCTACATTACTACTGTTTCTGAGGCTCACTAAAGATAAAAAAGCACTACTTTTAATGAAGTATGCCAGACTAAGGACCACCTATAAATTGGTTGTTTTTTCTATCTGCACGAAAGGTACAGGTTAGTAAAAAAAGGAAAACTACTTCTTTTAAAGAATATATTAAGAGAAAGATATTTTAAATTACTATATCGCTGAATAATTAATCTTTTTTAACAAAAAAGTGTTTATTTGTCCAAAATAGCGGGTATTGACTTTCAGTGGGGTAGAAATTTACAGGTGTTAGATAGGTATGTTCATTCAAGATTTTAAAAGAGGGGATCCAACCTCATCTGGAAAAACTATATGTTTTTTTAAGTTTTTATTACAAGAAATGTATCTATCAAAATAACATTTTTATACATAGGGAGGAACAACCTTTGGGGACCTTTTATGACACAAAAAGTCTTGCAGAATATATTATCAACAACAATGGAGAATTTCAGAATAAACTTTTATCCGAAGCTGTCAATGTTGCCTCTAATATTGAGGGTATTTTAAAAGCTGGAAATATTGATCTTTTGAAAAATGCTCAAAAGCTAGTTCTTTACGTTGTGGAAAATGCAACAGATGAACTCATAACTTTTGCTAAAGAAGAAGGAGTTGCTTGGGCGAGACATTCATTAACTTTGGCGTTCAAACTAGAATGGGTACATGCAATAAGACGTGCATTATGGTATTTCATAAAACTTTATGATGAATTCAATGCCAATGTTAATTATGGTGAAGATTTTTATGTATTGGAACAGAAGATTAATGATGGGATTGATGAATTTCTAAACACCTTTTTCATTAGCTATTCACAGTATAAAGATGAATTAATTCTTTCACAAAGAAATTTAGTTGAACATCTATCGGTTCCAATCATACCATGTAGCCCAACTGTAGCTGTTTTGCCGCTGATTGGTACGTTTGATTCTTATCGAATGAATATTATTGAAGAAAAAGTATTGACGGATATCTCAAGGTTAAGGATTGTAACATTGATTATTGACCTTTCTGGAATATCGGACATGGACGAAGTTACCATTTCCAATTTTCAAAAGGTATTGATTGGCATATCGTTGATGGGTGCTAAATCAATCTTAACTGGATTTCGACCTGAACTTGTTAAAAAAATGGTTCATTTAGGAATTGATCTTAACAGTTATACAGAAACAAAAGCAACATTACAGCAAACATTAAATAAATATCTTGTTTAGCATTCACACAATTCAATTGCTAAACAAGTATAGTGGCGTAATGATTGATGGTTGTTTTGATTGTTCACTGCAAGAACCCTTTGTTAATAAATAACACCTTTGGCATTTTACTTTTTTCTTCATTTATTAAATTAGAGAATGATTAATATTTCTCAAAAAAGTATGTTTGTGAATAATAAGGTAATTGATACTATAATCACAAAAAAAAAGGTATAAATCCCTTAGGTTACGAGGGATTATACCTTTTTTCTTTAGAGGTGCTTTTTCAGTGCATTCGTCGATTTTTGCCTTGTTTTTCTTACTTATATCTTAGTTTTGAACCGTACGAAACATAACTATTTAGATAGATTATCCTTTACTTTTCCAACACCCTGCTTTATTTTACCTTTTGTTTTATCCACTTTTCCTTCTACGATCTTTGAGTTATCATCTGTTAACTTACCCCATTGTTCCTTTGCTTCACCTTTCAATTGATCCATACTTCCGTTTAGTTTTTCTTTATTCATGATTATATGCCTCCTTGTGATTTGTTATTAGGTGCTTTCCCCTTAAGAAAAATCTCTAAACTTCTTTTTTCATAGAAAACGAGCGATAAAAAACATGTTTCATAGTGAAAGCAAAGTGGTAAAAAAACAGATATGGAGATAAATACTGTGATAAAGGAGAGATAACAATGACGGAAATAGTGAAACAAAATAAAGGAGATCCTCAAGACAAGGTTAAGGAAGCTTACAATAGCTCAATGGCCCAAGATTTTTCTGAAATAAAGAAGCTCGGTAAGGAAATGAAAGCGGCTAAAACCGGAAGTGAACTGCAGAAGGCAAATCTAACGTCAGATCCGATTCAATATAACGACAAAACAGTAGAGGAGTTGATCAGTACACTTGTTGTAAAGTTCGATGACATTTGCAGCAAACTTACGGTGGGAATCACCATCGCCGGGGAAAAAGACGATCAATCGACGGCTGGAATGTTCGAGGCTATTCGCACATCATTGGAAAATTATAAAGGGATGCTCAAAACGTATTTAGTGGAAGTAAGCTGAAAAGTGTGAGTCACTTTATAGTAGCATAGTTCAAAAGTTAGTAGTAAAGGAGTTGGAAACATGACTTTTAACAATTTGACGACAGGATGGTATTCATACTTGCAACAGCTGCCAAATTTGATACTTGCCCTGCTGGTATTATTGATTGGGTGGCTGATTGCTAAAGGCATTGGTAAAGGTGTGGAAGCAG
Organism: Bacillus sp. EB600; assembly: GCF_024494385.1. Lineage (GTDB taxonomy): Bacteria > Bacillota > Bacilli > Bacillales > Cytobacillaceae > JAEVLT01. Next base: position 3,580 of record NZ_JAEVLT010000056.1, on the reverse strand, counting down.
CTTTAGAGAAAACGAGCTTTGATGATCGGCTTTTTTCAAACGTTGGAAAAAGAAAGTCATCATCAGAGTGGATCATTGGAAAAGTTGTTTACTATATTCTAATGGTATTTGTTTGGATTATCTTTTTTAATATTCTTAGCTTAAGCTTTATTGCAACACCGCTGGTTAAAATGTTATCAAGCATTACTTCTGCTATTCCTAACGTGTTAAAAGCGGCGTTGATTTTATTGCTCGCCTGGGCTGTAGCGTCATTCATCCGTATGCTGGTTCAAAAGGGAGCAGCCAAGTTTCATTTAGAACGCTATTTAGTCAAATGGAAGATGTCAGATAGTAAGGTCGATGCTGTAAAGAAAGTGGACAGGATTGCTAAAGCACTCTTCTATGCTGTTTTCTTACTATTTTTACCTGGTGTGTTCGGCGCATTGCAGCTGGAGGGAATTTCTGAACCATTCGCGCAAATCCTTTCTACCTTCCTTGCCTTTATCCCTAAGGTATTTACCGCAGCGCTGATCGTTTTTATTGGATGGCTGGTTGCTAAATTGGTAAGAGATGTTTTAACCAACTTTTTAAATAGTATTGGAATGGAGAAGCTTAGTCAGCGCATCGGCTTAGAAAAGACACCAAGAGAAGCAGGTCTTTCCAACATTATTGGAAATATTGTGTTCATCCTCATCCTCATTCCAACTATCATTACAGCGTTAGAAAAATTAGATTTAAAAGGGATTTCCGATCCGGCAATAGCCATGCTTCATAATGTGGTATCACTCATTCCTAATATAATCGTAGCAGTCTGTTTAATTTTAGTAGGAATCTGGCTTGGAAAATGGATAGAGAAAATCGTTACGCAAATGCTATGGCGTTTAAGATTTGATAGTTTACTTCACCATATGGGAATGGGTTCCTTACATCCTGAGCAATCAAAGTACTCTCTTTCGCAGCTGGTTGGGCTGCTTGCAAAAATTGTGGTTGTTTTATTATTTACTGCTGAAGCCTTACAAATAGTCAAATTAAGGTTCCTAGTCACACTTGCAGCCGGCGTGATCGCTTACCTGCCATTGCTGTTTGCAGCACTGGTAATCTTAGGTATCGGCTTATATTTAGGCCATTTAGTCGAACGCACTTTACAAAATGTTTTACAGAAGAGCTACACACGGACACTCGCTTCTATTGCAAAATATACTATATTCTCGATCTCCGTTTTTATGGCATTAGATGAGATGGGGGTAGCCAAATCGATCGTAAATGCCGCTTTTATTCTCATATTAGGCGGATTGGCGTTAGCTTTTGGTCTGTCATTTGGCCTGGGAGGAAAGGATTTTGCCGCAAAATATTTACGGAAGCTGGACCATAAAGTAGACACAAATCAAAAAATATAGAAAAAGTAGAAAAGCGTATGCACCCGTCCAGTAGGCGCTGGACGCTGGAATAAAAGTTTATGATGAAATAAGCAAAGATAGCAATCCGGATTCTGACGGATTGCTATTTTTTCAAAAAAAGGAGGTACTCGATCACTTGTTATTACTAAACTTACTAATCATTGCCCTATTAATCATTCTCACAGGATTTTTCGTCGCCTTAGAATTTGCAATTGTAAAAGGAAGGGTAGCAAAAATAAATAACTGGATAATAGAAGGGAAAAGGGGGGCTGTTTCATCTAAAAAGGTAGTGACCCATCTTGATGAGTATCTCTCAACCTGTCAACTGGGAATCACGGTTACCTCACTAATCCTTCTGGGGCTGGGGGAGCCGACGGTCGAAAAATTATTCTACCCATTGTTTACTGCCCTGAACCTGGATGAATAACCTGGTCAACAGCCTTTGAACTTGGCGATCTTTAAAACCCCACAGCAAGCAGGAGAATCTCGGCAATGACTAAACTATCTTTTGTGCTGATTTCATTTGATAAAAGATTACTAATAGAAGAAATACGAACAGCCAAAGAGAAGGCTCCAAACAAGATGAGGAAAGCAGCCAGCTTCCTTCGAATCGGGTGGCCTAATATGAGTTCAGACTCTCGGTGGTGAAGCCCGTTCCAGTCATCATTGAAATTACTTGGAATCTGGAAATCTTTAATTTTAGGCCGGTTAACCTGAATAAGATCACGTGAATTTCGATGACCAACGATAACAAAGTAGATAAGTAAAAAAACAAGGTCATTTTTTCACCTCACAGAACAGGAATTTAAGAAAAAATAGTAGGGGCAAACTGCCCCAACAGGTTATTACTGCATTTTTTCGTTATAAAATTTTACGGAATACAAGGCCCCTTCGCTGACCATATTATTATCTTCTAAATCATGGGGATTAGGAATGCCGCCTTTTTTGATAGGAAGGTTTTTACTTTTATGAAAAGGGGAAGGTTTGATTTTATGTTTCCATTTTCTAAAGATACTTCCAGCTTTTATTCTGTTGGGTTTAGAAGAAAACCACATTGCTGCAGCCCCTATTCCCGCCATGATCATAGATGAAAGGGGTAAAGCTCGTTTCATTTCAATTCCTCCTTTTAGACTTGGAATATCATTGATTCCATTTTAGGTGCTTCTATTTTTTCATACCCTGTTCCTTTCTGTATAAAACACCTTTTACATTCGTTGTTTGGTGAATCGGGCAATTAAATAAACAACAGAGAACAGAGGGGGGAGAATCAGACAGAAAACGCGATGGAGCTCAATCAAGGAAATAAAGAAATGGGCGAAAAATCCCGCAGCTGTCAACGGAATAACGACTAAACTGTTTGCTTAAGTGATGACATTTAACAAAAAGGAGATTGCACAATATTGTGCAGGCTTATTTTGCGTGATAAGAAAAACTCACTATTCATCTAGGACTAATCGTCTAGACCATTGTATAGATTTTATTAGGAAGAAAATATTCGTATAATAATAAATATGAAAATAGTGTTAAAAAATAACAAGAATGGGGGAATCGGTATGGATAATCCAAGGGAATTTTTGGAATTTATTCAAACGAATAGGGAACAGCTGTTAAGCGAGTGGATGGAAAAACTAAAAAGCACTGATGAACAAAAAGTCTCCAATATTATTTCAGATCAAGTTTATGAGATTATATGCCATGAATATCTTAACATCTTAAACCATCACCTCATGGGTCAAGAAAAAGAGGGAATGAGCAAAATTGATGATTTTTCGCAAAGAATCGTCCAACTTGGTTGGTCAATCGGCTTTATTTTAGACGTTTTGGGGGAATTTGCTAGAATTCTATTCTATCATATGACAAACAGAGCTTCAGAAAAACAACAAATTGAATTTGGCTGGGATTATGATAGATGGATCACCCCGATTAATAAAGAAATCTTAACTGGGTATGCTTCAAGCTGGCAAGAGACTGTATCGCTGCAAAAAATAGCCCTTCAAGAGCTGTCAGCCCCGCTTATTCCAATCTTTGATAATATTACAGTCATGCCTTTGATTGGAACGATTGATACAGAGAGAGCAAAGTATATTATGGAAAATTTATTGCAAGGTATCGCGAAACACCTGGCACAAGTGGTATTAATTGATATTACTGGAGTTCCTGTCGTCGATACAATGGTGGCTCACCATATTATTCAGGCATCAGAA
>NZ_JAEVLT010000055.1 GCF_024494385.1 Bacillus sp. EB600 | reverse complement strand
GTTGAGTGATTTTTTGTTTTTCTTGATGAAGGATCATAAAGCTTTGTAAACAGAGGATCAGTGTGCTTCCAGGTGCAGTGTTTTTTTAGGAAAGCAAGCTGTTGAATGGCTTGGGAGTAGGAAAGATGATGTGTTTTGACAAGTTGAAAAACCGAATAAGCTAGAGAAATTTGAATTCCGGACAAACCGGTTACATACTTTTTTCGATCAGCCGGCTGTTTTGGAAAAATTTTGGTCCATGTTTCAAAAAAGATTTGTGCCGCTTTTTCCATTGCTTCAATTTCAATGTAACGGCCGCTTGGTTCGATTGATTTTCCTCTTAATTCTCCTTCAAACATAGCAAGTAGACACTTTCGTATGATTGTTAAAGAGGTTAGGGCTGAACTTTGATTTGATATTCTTGAAAGCTTTTGCTCAATTTCAAACTGATGTGTAAGATTTTTTTCGGTTTTCCTCGCAAGATTCGTAAAAAAATCACGATGATCATACTGCATGATAATCCCGGAGTATGCTTCTCGTCTTTCTGTATTCATATCGGTAAAAAGCTGTCTCTCTTCTTGTTGTGAAAGATTTAAATAGATTTGCATCGAGACTGAATAAGAACGAATTTTGTCTAAGGAGGATTGATATTTTTCGGCTAATTCCGGCATGTTTGTCTCTTCTGCCATTTCTTTTTTTGATTTTAAATGACTGATGGCTGAAGACAGACCGGCACTTCTATGCATCCCATCGAGTATGTATAGCTTGCAGCCAGGTGCTAACACCCAGGAATCTTCTGACTTTTTGATGGCACCACGTGCAGAAAAGACAAAGGGTGAAAAGTAAAAATCGTCATTTTCGACAGATTTTAGAATAAAATCTCTTATCTCCGATCGTCGGCCAGGATCCAGCTTCCGTTGAACCTCCGGATCCACTTCAAAGATGGCTTCTAATAGAGAAAAGCGCATTTGTGTGATTAAAACTTCTTTGCCAAATTGATTGTAATCGCTCCCATTGATTGTCGCTATAACATCATGAGTCAATAGTCCCATATTTTTTGTCAATTGTCACCTCGGAACTATTATAGCGAATCCTTTATGCTATGCCTATTTAATTTTTTATTCTAGAATATAATTCTTTATCTCTTTATTCGCATTAAACTTTGTTACGTTTATACAACATTGACAAATTTTATTTTTCTAGTAAAATTTTAAGTTTCGTTTTATTTCTAATTATTGATAATTTGTATCACTTCCAGATTTAACCCTGAAAAAGCCTTCTTATCCAGGAATTTACTGTTTGATTAAATCATGATTAGAATTCAGCCAACAAATATTAAACTCATTGATCTATTTTTTCTTTGCTATTTAGCTTCAAGAAAATTTCGAAAAGATATCACAATTATTGCACTTCATAATTATTTTCAGCAAATTCTCTTTGAAATTAAAAAATGCTCCTACCATGTATTAAAATGGTGGAGCTTCAAGGTCATATTCAATATTCATATAGACTTTTAGGTCTTTTTAATGAGTTTTGACACAGCCATTGACATCATTTTTTATAGTGGACAATAGTGCTAAAATCAATTCTTAGAGCAAAAAAGAGTCAATTTTTGTGTCATCCCACCAGAACTTTTCATCTCGAAAACAAATAAAATAATCTATCAGACAAGCATTGTTTGATAGACTAGATCACTAGATAGGAGCGAATAAGAAATTGGCAAGTACGTATCCAGGCTATTATACAACGAGTCACTACATTACAAGTCTTACGTATCTTCCAGGTTACGGGTCAGATTTTGCTGCTCAGAGTAATACCAATCTAACAAACAATCCATCCCTTTCTTTTTTAAATGAAGTCATTATTCTGGATTTTGGCAAACCAACAGTTCAAACGCAGCGTGTTAAGAAAAATAAAATGAATACGTATGGTGCGTCGTTATTTAATTCTACGATTTTTACTTCAACCAATGACATTGCAAGCGGGGTGGAACAATTTATCGATTCTTTTGTTGCATCCTTCACGTCCCCTACAGTATCCTACTCCATCACCATTGCCGTTGGAACAACAAATTATGGAAGTCAGGTTACAAAAGCCCATGGTCAAGCTTGGGGGAACATGATCAACTCCATTAACATCTATATTTCTAATAAAGCTGTAACTGATTCACGATACCAGTCGATACAAGCAGTTGGGGCAAATGATATGGAGACAGGATGGAACTCGCCAAGTGTTACACGCTCATGGGTAGATGGATATCGCAGCACAACAAACTACCAGCTATGTAATTTTGGAGACGCAGGTGGTATGCCTCAAGCGCCTTATGGAAGAACTTCGTATATTTCTGGGACGGGGAACAATGGATGGACATTAGATGATATTTGGTATGTTTCTGATGGTGGAGTTAATCCATTTACCAATACTCGGTATTCCTTTTCTTTACCAGAAATTTATACAACATCTGGCACCCAAGCTGCCCAGTGGTTTAATCTAGATCTTTATTCCCATCAAATTTATCAACAACCGCTTAGCATATATGGGGTCTTAACAGAGAACGCAGCGGACAACACGACAAATCCACCGAGTGGTCAGAATTCAGGATGGAATCAGTTGGCGGGATATATCCAAAGTTCGAACGTCACTGCAGCTGACTTAGCAAATAAACCGCCATTTATGCAATGGGCCACAGATATTTCTTGGGCACTTCCTTAAATACTTTTGCTCCATTCAACAAATTTAGTTAACAAATTAGTTGCAATGCCCTATCCATTGCAAGTTTCTTACGCTTGTATAGTAGAAATATAAGCCTTTTACACACTCTTTTAAATAACAAAATAAAACCAGCAATGTACATTTTGCTGAGCTATGGGGTCAGTCCTCCGCCGAATTAAAGCATTAATTTGCCGGGGGACTGACCCCAATGTCTAAAAAAATACTAGGCACTTTCAGATTATTGGGTAATACTGCTCATATCTTGGATTCGTGTAATACGGAGGTCTTGCTCCTATTTTGGATATTTGGTAGGCATAAGGATTATTATTATAAAGGACCTCTTCCTTCTCGTACGAATGATTCACTAACAATAATTGTATTTCCCTATTAAATCTAAGGTAATGCACACCAATATACCTCCCTGAAGATTCCACTTTCCTTCACCTTATTCATCCTTCCATCAAAATGAGCCCGCACCTATATGTTTTTCATAAAAAAACAAACATGCACTTCATTTGCCCATCTTTCATAAAGTAATCAGTAATAATTTTTCTAGGAGGATGGCTATGGCACAAGACAATCAAAAAAAGCGATCCCACCAGGATTATCCACTATATCCCAATTACGGTAAAATAACACGTTACGAAGACATTCCGGTTACGGTTCCAGAACAGCGACAGCTTCGTCAGCCGGGCGTAGAAAAATTAATGGTTCCAAGACCCATTATTGAAAATCCAAATTATAAAGGCAGCGGAAAACTTACGGAAAAAGTCGCACTCATAACTGGTGGTGACAGTGGGATGGGCGCTGCGGTAGCCATCGCTTTTGCAAAAGAAGGCGCTGACGTTGCGATTGCTTATTTAGATGAACACGAGGATGCGAATCGAACAAAGACAAGAATTGAAGAGCTTGGACAACGTTGTTTACTACTGCCTGGAGACTTACGAAATAAACAGCAATGTATTGATATCGTAGAAAAAACCATTCAAGCCTTTGGCCAGCTCGATATTCTTTGCAACCACGTCGGCATCCAGTTTCAGCAATTAAGCCTGCTTGATATTACCGATGAGCAGTTTGATGATACCTTTAAAGTAAACATCTATTCTCATTTCTACACCACCCGTGCCGCCCTTCCATACTTAAAAGCTGGCAGTTCGATCATTAATACAGCTTCTGTTGTGGCGTACTATGGGAGCGAGCATTTAATGGATTACACAGCGACAAAAGGGGCTAACGTCGGGTTTACCCGTGCCTTGGCCAACAATTTAATCGAAAAAGGAATACGAGTAAACGCTGTGGCACCCGGACGAATTTGGACTCCCCTGATCCCGTCGAGTTTCTCTGCTGACCAAGTTCCACTAGTGAACAATCCGATGAAACGTCAAGGTCAGCCTTTTGAACTTGCCCCTGCCTTTGTTTTTCTCGCATCCGATGATTCACGATTTATGACCGGACAGACCATTCATGTTAATGGCGGACAAGTGATGTCATCATAAATATAAGCGTCAAACTGTTGCCACCTAGTTCGATTCTTTTTATTTATTAGATAATCTTCTCCTCATAAAATTAAAGCAATGAGCTATGGGGTCGGTCCCCCGCCGAAGTAAAGCGTTAATTTGCCAGGGGACTGACCCCAATGTCAGCCTTTTTATAGATAGGGACCATGTAAGATACGTGGTAAAATAAAAATAAATGATTCCAAACAATAATAGTTTTATATACTTTTCTTTTGATGATTTTTCTTATTTTTATTGATAATTAACATTTTAATCAAACTAATAAACATTATTAAAATTCTATAAATGCCATTAAATAAAACAAATAATTCTTCATTTTTAGTCCCCTAATTATTAATTTCGAATGGTTTTTGTTAGACGAAAAACTGTCTTTCGACGTTCTCTTTATAATACGAAAACACCCGTTTACTCCAATAAGTTACATTTGTTTTTCTTTAATAATGAACGTATTTGATAACCAAAATTATTTGAGAAAATTTCAATAAAGCCGATTTTACCTTCATAAACTTCGATTGTTCCTATTCCTTCAAATGAAAAGCCTTCAAGTTTATCCTCGTTATCAACATACTGAGAAAGATAAAATAATAAAGTTCTGTTGCTTTCCGTTCAGAAACTTTTTTCATTTCTTACTTTGCGATCCATAATTACGGTTTCATTATTACCAGTTGTTAACATCTATTTTGCGGATAATAACAACTACGATGATAATATCGCAATTGAAAAATAAAACAAATGAAACAATAAAAAATTGGTAGATTAGGAATAAAAATATCATTTTTTTTCAGAGGGATATTTTTTATACTATATAATAGTGGGTTAAACATGTATCTATACATTTTTTGTTTTAAATGTGCTGTAGTACGATTTCGATTTATTGTATAAATTTTTTAAGTCAGGAATGGGAGAACTGAGTCATGGCTAAAAAACGAAGAAATAAAGATAGTGATGGTATAGGAATATTATTTATTTTTGGATTGATCCTATTTTTTAGTTTACTTAAATTTGCTCCTCTTTTCTTGGAATTTATAGTTTTGCTTATACCAATAGGAATAATCTACCTAATTTACAAAAGGTATAAACGTTATCAAATTCTTAAGAAATCGGATTTTTACACGATTGATGATATGGAAGGAATTGAATTTGAAAATTATTTAAAGGTGTTATTCCAATCCCTTGGTTATAATGCAAGCGTAACTAAAACATCCGGTGATTTTGGTGCAGATTTAATATTGTGGAAAAATTCAACAAAAATTTTGGTTCAGGCTAAAAGATATTCCAAAAAAGTTGGTGTAAGTGCCGTTCAACAAATCGTCGCTGCTAAAAATATGTACAACGCGGATGAAATTTGTGTTGCAACCAATAATTACTTTACAAAACCTGCAAAACAATTAGCTCAAGCCAATGATGTAAATTTAATAGATCGAGATCAAATTGTACAATTGATTTATCGCGCCAATAAAGAAAGTAGTCATGACCCTTCTAGAGAGGTTAAGAAGAAAAAGGCCTCATCCTTAATTGTTATAGGATTTATATTAGTGATTGTTGCAATTACCAACCATTCCTTGGCCAGTGTAAAAATTCCAGTTCCGCAAAAGGTGCCGACTTTGATTTCAGCGGCAAGCAAGCCTTCGACGACGAGCACCGACAGGGTTGCCCCGTCATCGTCCGCCACTTCGGTCTCTCCCGCTACTGAAAATCAAGCAGACATTAACCAAGATATAGCTTTTGTGACGAATAGAGCAGGCGAAGGTTACATCGTTGACCCATATCCTGATGCCCTAGTGCCAGATGGCTATGGTGGTATGCTTTATGCTTTCATCGTCAAGAATGAAGGGGACGGAGCGACAAATCAGATTTATTTCTTCATCAACAATCGTTTTGTAGGTACGGACACCCCCATCATGCATGGCCCAACGACTGTTGCACCGGGATCAACGGGGATAATTATCGCCACTTACGCGCATTACCTTCCAAACGACCCGATGTCTACCCCGTCAGGAACGCCATACACCTGCTCATTTCACTGGAATGGAAGCCAGCTGGTTTCCATTAATCCACAGGCACTGTACGATATTACCCACAACTCGTAACCAGTTTATAGATTTCTATATACAATGAGTTAGGGGATGCTTATCGCTTTCAAAAATTGTTTCTTAAATTTATATAGTAAAAAGGTACGATTCCTCATGAATATTAAAGGAATCTTACCTTTTTTTGTTTTCATCTCTTTATTTAAAGGTATAGTGTTTCTGCTTATCCAAAATGACAGAAAGATGATGTTATTGCCTGATCTTCCATTCCTCATACTTGAATTTCCCGAATTTATTTTTAAATACAACTTTTAAAAAAATAAATGTCCATTTTAAAATAAATAATAGCCACGGCAACATACAAATTCGTTCGAGAAAATAAATGAATCATGGAAAATAAAATTAATGATTAATTAAAAAAATACTAAAATAAAATACGATTTTAGAAATCTCCTTTGAATAAAATATGCAAAATGTTGAATAAGATTTGGTTGAAATTTAAGCCGGTAAACCGAAAAATGGATTTGCAAAGGTAAGAAAAACTGGAAAATGGGTGGGTGGTGGTGAAGGTGGAAATGGTCAATGATAAGAGGTGAATTTAACAGATGCTGGAAAAAAGGGGTGGGTGCATGAAAATGAAATTTACCGACCCCAAACATATATATCCCCGGAATTAACATGAGGGAAAAACCGTCGGGTAAAAAAACGTCATCCGAACCCTTATTAGTTTCAATCGAGTAAAACAAAAATGAACAATTTCTATTTTTAAAAGGGCGGAATTATGTCCCCTGTCCTAAACTGGCACCCATGTCAAGGACGTATGAAAAAAAGAGTTAAGCACCTATAAGATGATTCCCATATTGAATAGGGGTCATCTTTTTTAAATTCCATTGATAGCGATAATTGTTATAGTAACCCTTATATTGATTTATTTTCGCCTCTAGTTCTTTTAAGGTTTTACAAGATTGATAGTTTACTTCATCCTTTAATAAGAAAAAAAGACTCCTGTGGGGCAGATTCCCAACAATTTCCTCGTCTGAACATAGTCTGGCCTAAACCATATCAATTGAGGAAACTCAAAGCAAAAACAGCCCCAAAATTATGAAAAAACATAATTTTGGGGCTGTTTTATTTAACATTGTTTTGCATTTTTCCCCTTTTTGCAGTGCCCTCCTTTTGAGCACATTTTTTTGTTGTATTATTGTCCTCTTATATTCTTTTAACACGGCCATTGAATTCTTCTTTCCAATAGTCTTTCGTCATATCTTCAATCGCAACACCTGTAGAGGCCCCTATGATTTGCCATTTCCTTTATAGTTACCGACATGACCATCGGTTTGTAAGTATCGAAGAATACAAGGTCACCTGGTTTCATTTCATTAGGTGATATGGATTTCCCTAAATAGTTTAAAGTATCTGTGCTAGTGGAATTTAACGGCCCTAAATTAATCCCTACTTGTGCAAAAGCCCAATGCACAAATGAGGAACAATCAAAGCGTCCTCTGGCTATATCACTCTGATTTCTTCCACCACCAAAAATATAGACAGAAAGCGTTCATAAATTTATGTTTAAGTTTTGCGAACGTGAAAAATGGCTATTTTTGAACAAAAATTACCCGTTCGTAAAAGTGGACTTTTTCGAACGCGTATAGAACTAGAAATAGTAAAAAATTAAATTCGTACATATTTTGTGAGGGGGAAAATCCAACTTATTTGATTAGGAATATATGTTACTCCATAAATATCATAATCCCCATCATTGAAGGAGCAGGCCTATCCAGAGCGTAAATTATTAAGATTGCCTCGGATGCATTCCAAACAGTAATACATTGATAAATAAACATTAAATGAAGTGCTATTTTATCAAGGCTTGGGTGTTTTTGTCTGTTGGCTCATAAAAACGACTATTCAGAAGTTTAGATTTATGTATTAACTGTATTTGTAATTGATTTAAGACCTTAACCAGTACTTCTTTTGTGGGTTCATCAAGGATAAACCATGATATAGTAAGTACGTTCCTTTAACAGCTTGCCACCAGAAGCCCGGTTTCCTCCTTTAATAAAGGAAAGCCGGGCTTTTTTTACTATGACAGCTAGCACACCGAATCATATATGTTGAGTGGTCGACCTCTGTGTATTACTCGCCACATCCTGTCCGTTATGCGGCGAGGTTTTTCAGTTAATCCAGAAATTCCCTTAATAAGATTTAAAAACTATCGCTAACTTAATTATTTTTAATATATAATTATCGTAGGGGTCAATTATCCTAGTAAAATAAAAAAAGATTAGGGGTAGAAAAGTTGAAATTAATTATAAACTCCATTGCATCTATTTTTCTTTTGTTTGGTTTGGCAGCTTGTAGCCAAGGAAATGTTAGCAACAGTGACAAAAAGGCGTCTACAAGTGCTGCACAAACCACTAAGACTGAAAAAGTGGAAACTACAAAAGAGAGTAATCTAGATCAAACAAATACAGCACAAAACAGTGACAATCCTGCTAGTTCAACAGCATCAACACAACAAACACAAGCATCCAACAATACTTCTGATACAACACAAAGCGAACCTACTACTAACCAAAATCAAGTTCCAGTTTCTTTAGTAGAAACGGTGGATGGGGATACTATTAAAGTAAACTATGACGGTAAAGAGACTACTGTACGTTACTTACTTGTAGATACTCCAGAAGAGAAAAAGCCAGGAACCTGTGTGCAACCTTTTGCCATGGATGCAGCCAATCGTAACAAACAACTTGTAAACAGTGGGAAATTAACGTTGGAGTTTGAAGAGCACAATAAGACAGACAAATACGGTCGTTTACTGGCTTATGTATATGTGAATGGTCAATCAGTACAAGAAACCTTATTAAAAGAAGGATATGCACGTGTGGCATATATTTACTACCCACCATACAAACATTTGTCTGAATATCAAGCAGATGAAAATATGGCAAAAGGAAAAGGGCTAAATATTTGGTCGAAGGCAGGCTATTCAACATCTAATGGTTTTGTCGGATGTGTTTCTTCAGGAACTACAACACAAAACAGCTCCACAAGTGGAACTACTCAACCAAAACCAGTTACAGCTTCATCATCCACGACTACTCAGAGTACAGAAACAGAATACTTTGCAAATTGCACAGAGTTAAGAAAGAAGTACCCTGATGGGGTGCCAAAAGGACACCCTGCCTATCAGGATAAGATGGACCGTGATAAAGATGGTTATGCATGTGAAAGATAAAATAAACAGCGATGAGAATATTCTCGTCGCTGTTTATTTTTATAATCATTACTAATGAAAAAGGGAGAACTCAGTCCCCCTTCCTCTCTGTGACTTCTTCTATAATGGTTTAGATCCACTCGATTTCTTCTTGTTGGCTGCTGAAATCATCAGTGAGTCGGACAAATTTAAATCGTATGCGACACGTACAGAATATAAGCCCCCAATCAAACAACGCATATAAACACGTAGCGCCTCCTGGTACTATAAATGTATCAATTTAAGGAGGTGCCTTTTTATGCCGCATCAAAAACTAACGATTGTCCCCGTTACATTACATACCGAAAATGAAAAAGCTTCTGCAACTAATCCAGCAGTGGCTTCCCCAAACCCTACATGCACGATCAAAACTGGCAATGCTGAAATATACTTCTACAATGGCGTAGATGAGCACATCATCCAAATGGTCATGAGGGAGTTGAAAGATCAGTGAAACACGATTATACAAGTGTGAAAAACATTTATATCATTTGCGGTAAAACAGACATGAGAAAAGGAATTGATGGACTGGCAACACTGATTCAAGATTCTTTCGAACTTGATCCATATGGCGATTCCATTTTCTTATTTTCGGGATGGAGTAAAGACCGTTATAAATGTTTGTATTTCGATGGTGATGGCTTCGCCATGCTTTATAAACGTTTGGATAACGGCAAGCTGCAATGGCCCCAAGACGAAAATGAGGTGCGCAAACTTTCTCAGCAGGAAGTTCGATGGCTGCTCGAAGGGTTATCAATCCAGCAGTCAAAGGCGATTCAATCATCATCAAAAGGTGTGTTCTAAATTAAATAAGTCACTAATTTTATCTTTATTCCGCTTTTCGAACTAGTTATAATAAGAAGAACGAAAACGAACGAAAAGTGGTGAATGATGTGGCGAACGCTTCTTCTACGAATGAAAACAAAACCAAAAAATTAATTCGGCTGCTCGAAGAGCAATTGGCTCATTCGAATCAACAAAACAAGGAATTATCGAAACAAATTGAAGCGTTAACCGAGCAAGTTCGCCATCTAACTAAGCTTTTATATGGATCAAAAACTGAAAAATCGAAATACAATACACTGGATGGGCAAGTATCACTATTTGAAGATGACCCGGCTTTTAATGAACCTGAGCACACAGGAGAACAAAGCCAACAGACGATTTCTTATACTGTTGTACGTAAAGTTCAAAAGAAAAATCGAAATGATTCATTGCGTGATGGTATTGAAGTAGAAGCTGTTCACCATCATCCAAAAAATACGATCTGTGACTGTTGTCAAGGCCAATTGATTGAAATTGGGAGTACCATCGTACGCGAAGAAGCAGAATTTATTCCTGCAAGAATGAAGAAAGTTCAACACATTGAACATGCTTATGAATGTAAAAACTGTAAAGGTGATGGATTTCAAAAGGCGCAAATTAAACGTGGTAAAGCGCCACAAGCTCCTATTCAACGCAGTATCGCAAGTCCAAGCGTCCTTGCCAAAGTTATCTATGATAAATTTGCGCAATATTTACCGCTTTACCGTCAAGTAAGGAATGGGAACGTTATGGTTTGAATACCAATGATAAGAATCTTTCCAATTGGGTCATTCGTGTAGCACATGATTGGTTATTGCCCGTTTATGAACGAATGAAACATTTGATGATGGCTAAATCTGTTTTACATCTCTATGAAACTTATACACAAATTATCAACCGATCCGATGGAAAATCTGGACAAACCAATGCCTATAATTGGGTGTTTCGAAGCCTGCCAAGCCAAGGGCCGATAATAACTCTTTTTCAAAGTTTATTATCACGTGCTCGGTCTGTCCTTGAGAGTTTCATTGAAGGCTTTTCTGGAACAATTATTTGTGATGGTTATTCTGCCTATGACAAAATTGAGGGTGTCACTTTCGCAAATTGTCTTGCGCACGTTCGTCGCTACTGGTTAAAAGTGGAGAGCAAGAATGGACAAATCGGTGTAAATTATTGTGATGATTTATATCGATTAGAAAGACAATTCAAACACCTGTCTCCGAGTAAGCGAAGAAAAAAACGGCAAAAATATTCAAAGCCAATCGTTGAAGAGTTTCTGGACTGGGTTGAAAAATCACCATTCTTCGGCAAAAATGCGCTTTCTAAGGCAGCAGAATACACTCTAATAGAGCGAATGGTTTAAAAGCATTTTTAATGGATGGACGTATCGAAATTGATAATAATCCAGCTGAAAATGCCATCCGTCCGTGTGTTGTTGGTCGTAAGAATTGGCACCACTCAGTTAGTGAAGCCGGCGAAAAGGCCAACGCTATCTATTTTAAGTATCGCAGAAACTGCAAAAGCAAACGGTGTGGATTTTTATCTATATCTATTGAAGTTACTGACGGATTTACCTAATCTAGATATCTATTAACGACCGGAAATTTTAAATCAATATATGCCTTGGACAAAAATGATCCAAGCCGAATGTGGAAATAAAATGAAATAACCGTACATCTGATAAAAAAGTCATGATATACGGTTATTTCTCATGCGTACCGGGTCGGTACGCTTATTTTTTATAATTCGGGCTTACGGTTATCTTTATTAGATCAGTATTTTCATTCTTTCATTCAATTATTTGTGTGTCTCATAAGGAAACAGTAATGAATTAATCTGATTTTCTAGGATGTGAAAATATTTTCTTTATTAGTGACTCCTGAATCATTTATTCCTCCCCATAAAATATCCTGCCATAATATCATGAAATTTTTTCATCAACTTTAAATTAAATGGCCGAAAACAGACTCTTGAAGCTGTTTTCGGCCATTTCTAATATGGGAGAAATATGCTAATTTCTGTTACGCCTCGAGGAAGAACCATATATCATTTAATCAATCTGTTTAGCGGATAATCTATCCTCTAAAAGTTCTGGGGCAACAGTAAATGACGCTTCCGTTCTTTGTTTTATTTCCTGTACCGTAACACCCCTGGCTGTTTCAGTAAGTACCATGCCAGCAGGGGTGAAATCAAACACGGCCAAGTCCGTGATTAACCGGTGAACAACCTGCCTCCCTGTTAAAGGCAGACTGCATTGTTTTTTAACCTTCGTTTCCCCATTTTTATTTACATGCTCCATAATAACAATTACTTGTTTGGCGCCATTAACAAGATCCATCGCTCCGCCCATGCCTTTTACCATTTTTCCAGGAATCATCCAATTAGCAAGATCTCCCTCCTCTGAAACTTCCATTCCACCTAAAATCGCTAAATCAATATGCCCTCCACGAATCATTGCAAATGACTCTGCACTATCAAAGAAGGAAGCACCTGGTACGGTGGTCACTGTTTCTTTCCCGGCATTTATTAAGTCTGCATCTACTTCATCCTCGAGGGGAAATGGTCCAATTCCAAGTAAACCATTTTCAGATTGAAGCATCACTTGAATTCCCTGGGGTATTTCATTTGCAATCAAGGTAGGCATTCCAATCCCTAAATTGACATACATGCCATCTTTGATTTCTTTTACTGCTCGTTTGATTATTTTTTTTCGTGGAGTTGACACCTATAATCCTCCTCCTTTTCCCTTACCTATTGCACTGATTGAATGACAGTTCTCCGCTCAATTCGCTTCTCATAATCCGTTCCCAAAAGAACTTTTTGTACATATATACTTGGAGTATGAATTTCATCTGGATCAAGTTCACCGGTCTCTACTATTTCTTCTACTTCCGCAATGGTGATTTTCCCAGCCATTGCAGCTAACGGATTGAAGTTTCGAGCGGTTTTACGATAGACCAGATTCCCTAACTTATCTGACTTCCATGCTTTTATAAACGCAAAATCAGCTGTAATGCCTTCTTCGAGTAAATACGAACGTCCATTAAAAACCTTAATTTCTTTTCCTTCAGCAATTGGAGTACCAATGCCCGTTGCAGTATAAAAACCGGGTATTCCTGCCCCACCTGCTCTAATTCTCTCAGCTAACGTGCCTTGTGGAACAAGTTCAACTTCTAATTCACCACTTAAAAATTGCTGCTCAAAAATCTTGTTTTCTCCTACATATGATGAAATCATTTTTTTAATTTGTTTATTTGCTAATAAGAGTCCAAGACCCCAATCGTCTACCCCGCAATTATTGCTAATAATCGTTAAATTTTTTGTTCCTTTTTCTTTTAGAGCCAGAATTAATTTTTCCGGTATTCCTGAAAGCCCAAAGCCTCCAACCACGATTCGGGCGCCATCTTTCACATCATTAATCGCATCTTTAAATGATTGAACCATTTTACTGTTAGCCAAAAATCTCACCCTTTTTGCTATTCATAATGTTTTAATTTAAAAAAGTATTCTTATCCATTTAAATGCTTCAATAATATTGTTGTTTTTTCAGAACACTTACTAAGCCATTTAATCGTTACTTCTTCACGACTTCTTATATTTATTTCTCTGGGGATTTTCATTTCAACGGTCACTTTTCCCGCTTTTGTTAAAAAAACATGGCAAATACATCGTACCCATTGTTTCTTAATTAACACATCTGCTTCATAAGTTCCTGCATTTGGCAGGGTGTTAAAGGCGGATACATAATATCTGATTCTGGATACAGTTTTAAGGTTATAAATTGGATATAAATTTGTAATATAGCCTTGAGTTTGGTAGTAATCACCAAGGTAATCTGCAATTTGATTTACCTGACCGGAGCTAAGAAGCTTCCTGATCAAAGTGGAACTAATCTTGTTCCCGTTCAACTCCACTTTTGATAGCTTATTTACTAGAAAAGCTCCTTTACCATTGGCCTCAAGTGTTTGCATCGTCCCCAGCCCTCCGCTGCCATAAGTAAAGTCAAAACCGGCAACAACTTCCTTTACATGAAGTGAAAGCAAGTATTCCTTTACAAACAATTCCGGTGCAAGGCTTGCAAACTCTTTATCAAAACGAACTACGTATAATCTCTCCACCCCCATATCCCTAAGAATCTCAATTTTTTTCTCTAAAGGTATTAAATAATGAAACTTCTCTTGGCTTAATATCTCTTTTGGATGTGGAAAAAACGTCAACACAGATAATTCTAGCTTCTTTTGCTTTGAAATCTCTTTTGCTTTTTCAATTAATTTCTGATGTCCTAAATGAATTCCATCAAAAAAACCAAGAGCCATAACACTGGGTCTTAATTCTGATCGTGAGTTACTCGCTAAATCGTTAAGAAAAATGGTCTTCATGATCACTTACTCCTTTGGAACTTCCAACTTTTTTGGCTCATATCTTTTTAGATATCTAAAAAACATGAGCCAAATAACACTACACTATTTCATCTTTTTTACTTGGAACAAGTAAAATTCCAAGTACTGCTATGATTCCTGCGATCACAAATGTATAAAAGCTCCATATTAAATTAACTTTCATACTTAACAAGTATCCAACAAGGATTGGTCCGGAAATTGCCCCGATTCTTCCAATTCCGAGTCCCCATCCTAATCCAGTCGCCCTTGATTGGGCAGGATAGTACTTAGACACAAATGCATTCATAACTTGAGTAGTACCAACTGAACCAAAGCCTGTAACTCCTACTAACAAGTAGGTAAGAGCGATCGGCGGTGCACCTACAGTCAAGAGACTGGCACATAAGGCGGCAAGAAAATAGGAAATGGCAATTATCTTTTTCGAACCAAAGCGGTCAGCAATCGCACTTGCAAAAATAGCTCCAAAACTTGCGGCCAAATTCATCACCAGTAAAAATGACAGACTAGAATTAAGTGAATAGCCCAATTGCCTCATTATTTGCGGCAGCCAGGTGTTTAACCCATATACTAAATAGAAGCCCATGATATAGGTAAGCCAAATGAACATGGTTGCTTTGAAATATTTCTTTGAAAAAAGACCTTTAATCGAATTGTTTTCTTGCTCATTTCCAGTTGCAATTTGTTCAGTAAAGAAGGATGGATCAATTTGATAACGGTTACAAATTGCATCAGCCTCTTCTTGTTTGTTTCTAGAAAGTAAATAGCTTACAGATTCAGGTAAAGACTTAATCATGATTGGTACTACCAGGATAGGCAGGGCACCAATCCAAAACATAACTCTCCAACCATACGACTGCAAAAGCAAGATAGACAATACAGCACCTAAAACGGTTCCAAATGAATACCCTGAAAACATTAGTACATAGTTTAATGAGCGACGGTGGCGCGGGGAGTATTCAACAACAAGCGATGATGCTGTCGGAATAACTCCGCCCAGGCCCACGCCTCCAATAAAACGTAACGCACCGAATACTTCCGGAGAAGTTGCCATTGCACAGCCGGCCATTGTCAGTGAAAATAAAGTTACTGATATCACTAATGTCCATTTCCTGCCCAAATAGTCTGTGATCGTACCAATTAAAATTGCTCCGATTAACATCCCAAAAAGGGAATAACCTCCAATTGCACCTGCATGGGTGGGAGTTAATGCCCAAGGTTTGTAGTCCAATAAACTGGGCAATACCGCACCATAAATTCCCAAATCGTATCCATCAGCTAATATTGTTATAAAACAAATCCCTACTATAAAATACATTAAGGACTTAGAAACGCCTGCGATGGAGGCAGTTTCTTTTTCGATTGCTTGAGGTATTCCTTTAACCATTTGACTCATTCACATTTCACTCCTCATTTAGGATCTTAAAATTTTCTTAATGGGTCAATTTCTATTAAGCTCTCCTTCTATTTTTCCTAGAAGGTACCTCTATTAAAATATAAGCATGATAAAATGATCCCCTATTGAATAGGATTTACCCATTTATTGGAATTTCCCCAGTTGTTTTATAAAAAATGGTTTTGGGAAAAAACTCTATTTTTTCTCCACCCAGCTATATTGATAGTTTTGATCTTCTACTTGTATAGCCTTTTTCACAACTTTTAGCGGTTGAAAAGTATCAATCATAACGGCCAATTCCAGCGTCTCTTTTTTGCCAATACTTTCTTCAATTTTTCCCGGATGCGGGCCATGCGGAATGCCTGCCGGATGGAGCGTAATCGATTCTTCCTTCACTCCTTTACGGCTCATAAAGTTCCCTTCGACATAATACAAGACTTCATCACTATCGATATTACTGTGATAATAGGGAGCTGGAATAGATTCCGGATGATAATCGTATAAACGGGGCACAAACGAACAAATCACAAAATTATGCCCTTCAAAGGTTTGATGAACCGGCGGTGGTTGGTGAATTCGCCCTGTAATCGGTTCGAAATCATATACGTTAAAAATCCATGGATATAAATAACCGTCCCAGCCAACAACATCAAGAGGGTGGTGGGCAAAATAATGGGAATGTAAGAAACCTCTTGATTTTGTCCTGACTTCAAATTCACCTTTTTCCATGTAGGTAGCCAGACTTTCAGGGACCCTTATGTCGCGCTCACAAAAAGGGCTATGTTCCAACAGTTGGCCAAATTCATTCCGATACCGCTTCGGAGTCGTAATCCAGCTGGTTGTTTCGACTACAAGAAACTTGGTTTGCCCTTGATCCGGTTCCACCTTATAAATCGTCCCTATCGGTATGACAATATAATCACCAGGTTTATAGTTCAAAATTCCGAAAGTGGTTTCGATTTTGCCTGTCCCATGATGGACAAACAAAAGCTCATCCCCATCACCATTCCGATAAAAATAATCCATCTTTTCTGTCGGATTAGCGACCCCGATTAACAGGTCATCATTCCCCAGAAGATATTGCCTTCCCATCACCGCATCACTTGGCTCTTTCTTCCCATCACCCGTGAAAAAATGGCGGGGACGAAGTGCTCCCTGCTCTTCGAATTTCAACATCCGTTCACCCAATAATTCGGATCGGTAAAATTGGGTAGGCGGATTATGATGATACAAGATCGATTGAATTCCGGAGAATCCTTTTGTACCCATCACTTGCTCTCTATATAAGGAACCATCTTCCTTGCGAAAAACCGTATGCCTTTTCGGTGGGATTTTCCCCATTCTTTGATACATTGGCATCTAGTAAACCTCCTGAAAAAATTCCTATTCTACAAACTATTTTTCGATGTAAATTTGTTCTTTCTTTTGTAATGCTTGTTTACGGTCAAGGGCAGGTTCAATTACGCCGGTTACTTCTCCAAAGCCAATCCGGTAACCGTCACCCTGGCACCAGCCTGTCATCGTCAGTTCATCTCCGTCTTCAAGCCATTGTCTTTGTTCATCTTCATTGAGCTTAATAGGTTCAGTACCTCTCCAGGTTAATTCCAGCAAACTGCCCCGCGAATCCTTATCAGTGCCGCTAATCGTTCCAGAGGCAAGTAAATCACCCGGATTTAAGTCACATCCGCCAATCGTATGATGGGCTACCTCCTGTGCGATACTCCAATATAAATACCGGTAATTACTTGAACAGATCCTTTTTGGCTGTCTCATGTTCTTGCTGCGTAAATGTACCTCAAGGTTGATGTCAAAAGATCCTGGTCTTGTTTGATTAAGGTATTCAAGTGGTTTGGGATCTTGAACAGGTCCTTCCACACGAAATGGTTCTAATGCCTCTAACGGAACGACCCACGGAGAAATGGAAGTAGCAAAGTTTTTTGCAAGGAACGGCCCTAATGGCTGATATTCCCAAGACTGAATATCACGTGCACTCCAATCATTGACTAATACCATTCCAAACACATGGTTCTTAGCTTCGTCAACTGGAATTGGTTCTCCCCGATTATTCCCAACGCCAATAAAGCAGCCAACTTCCAATTCAAAATCCAACTGACGACAAGGACTGAAAATCGGGTTTTGTTCAGGCAGCTTAATTTGACCTAATGGGCGCCGAACCTTTGTCCCGCTTAAAACGATGGAACTCGCTCTTCCATGATAACCAACTGGTAAATGTGTCCAGTTTGGCATTAATGCATTATCTTTGCCCCGAAACATAATTCCTACATTCGTAGCATGCTCTTTCGAAGCGTAAAAATCGGTATAGTCCCCAATCCTGACAGGAAGATGCAGCTCCACTTCATTTCTTGGCAGCAATACTTCATTTCGAAATTCGTGGTCATCTCTTAGCTGTGGTTCATTTTCTGACAATAAAAGTTGGATTTTTTTTCGGACTTCACTCCAAACATTTCTTCCCAATTCCATAAATCTATTTAGAAATGGTTGATTAAAAACCGGATTCTCTTTATTTAAGATTTCAATGAAACATTCCTTCTCTTCCAGGATCGACAAATCCAATACATAGTCTCCAATTGCTACTCCAATCCGCCGGTTTGGATTAATATTCGATGTAAACACCCCGTATGGCAGATTTTGAATAGGAAAATGAGATTCTGGCTTTACTTCAATAAATGACTTCATTTGATAACCTCCTGCTGTTTAATTAATTCCTCAAATTCATCTCTGGGTTCAACAAAGCTGCAGCTTCCAAACGAACATAATGAACTTTTTCGTAACACTTTTATTTCTTGACTTGTCATGCTAAAATTCCTCCAGGACAAACGATCGTGTGAAATTGAAAAATGGGCTTTATTTTCATCGGAAAGAATTTCAACAATGGTTTCTTCATCCAAATTATTGGAATAAGCAAGCATACCTCCCAAAAAGATATTCAGAAATCCATGCATTTTTGTATTTACTTCGTTTCGGAACATCCGAATTGGGTGATGTAACCCTGCAGTGAATTTTAATGCCAGATTTCGCTCCCGACATAAATCCAAGACAAAAGCCACCTGTTCAGCACTTGGAAACATCTCTGCTTGAATCCCACCGGTACGAAGCTTTACACCCAATTTATTTTTTTTGTTTATATTAAAGCTTGCTATCTGATCCAAAGTACTGGTTAATTCTTTCTTCCAATTCTGATTCTTTAAAAGAGGCACCTCACAAAAAACTTTCATTTCCAATTTGGCGGCTTCAGCTGAAATCGATTCCAAAAATTTTATATTCGGAACAATTGGAGGTAAAGCAGCCTCAAAAGCTTCTATTCTTAGCCATTGCACACTATTAAGCATAAAGCTATTAATCTGTGCAAAGTCTTCCTTTAGCTGAGCAACAAATTCCTGCTCAGACTCGGATTTTCTACCAACGATTGACAACAGTAATGGCTTTTGACTTGAGAATAGATTCTCATAGACGTGAATGTCATTGATCCTGGCAACAGGCAATACAAATGGCCCCAGCATCCAGTTATCTTCGCTATTTATATAACTTGCATAATTGGTTACTGCTTCCGTTAATGATAGATTTGCAGGAGGAAACAACCCCGCATAATCAATAAGATTTTCTAAAAAAACCTCGGAACAATTCTGATTCCGCATCTTTTCACATCCTTTTATACGCGAAACGTCGGGGAATTTCCCAGTAAGCTTTAATCGAAGACTTACTGGGAGAAATAACTATTTATTAAGAGCAGTCTTTAAACTTTGACCTAAGCCTTTCTGCATATAAACAAGTTCATCAGCTAAATTTCGAGTTCTAGACAAAACATCCACATCAACAATTTCATTTTGATCATTATAGTGAGCAGCGTGAGCATACACATAACCAGGTGCGATGTATGCACGTAAATAACCGGCAATCGGCTTTAATTGGTTTTCAATCATTAAATAATGCTGATAGGTTCCACCATTTGCCGCAAACCCCATTACTTTATTACGAAAAACGTCCGGAGGGGTTAAATCAAAAAGATTCTTTAGCGGCGCTGGGATTGAACAATTAAAGATGGGAGAACCAATTAAATAAAAATCTGCCTGACATACTTTTTCGAATACTGTTCTCGTATCTGCATTATAATTATTTATTTTTCTGCCATCGCAAAATTGAACATCGTAGTCCCTTAGATCTAAAATTTCCGCGTCTACTTCTGGATGTCTTTGTTTTACCTCATCAAGGATCCTCTGGACTAATACAGCCGTTT
This sequence comes from Bacillus sp. EB600, assembly GCF_024494385.1. GTDB lineage: Bacteria > Bacillota > Bacilli > Bacillales > Cytobacillaceae > JAEVLT01. Next base: position 3,054 of record NZ_JAEVLT010000055.1, on the reverse strand, counting down.
TCGCACCTAAAATAGTTCCGGAAATACCGAGCAGTTTCATATAAATCCTCCGCTTTCCTAAAGTTTATCTTGCTGGTTTTACCTGCTTTTGATCAAACATTTGCAACTTCAGCTTCTTTGACTTGGACAACCGATTCCTTAAATGCCGGCATAACTTCTTTTGCAACCAACTCCATTGATTTTAAAACCTTTTCATGTGGGAGGCCGCCAAAATTCATAAGCATCATAACCTGATCACAACCGGCTTCCTGATATTTTTTTAACAGAGCAATAACATCCTGTGGTGAACCAATGAGTGCTTGCTCCCGATCTCTTAAATCTTCATATTTTGCACTTTTCCCGTACATACGAGTATCAAGGTACAAGTCTAAATGTGGCTTTGCCGTTGCAATAGCTTCTTCTCTTGTTTCCGCCACATAAGTGTGAAGTGCAAGTGGTACTTTTATTTTTTTCTCGTCATGTCCTGCTTTACGATATGTTTCTCTGTAACTGTCAATAATTTCTTTCAGCTCAGAAATAGAGTTGCAAGCCACATAAGGCACCCCACTAATGCTATAGCCCATTTTGGCGACAAAATCCGCACCATTTTTACTTAATGTCCCTATCCAAATGGGCACTTCTTTCTGTTTAGGAAGAACCTCAAGTTTAATATCATCAAATTGATAATAATCTCCATGATGAGAGAATCTTTCACCTTTCCATGCTTTTTCAATTACTGCGAGCGCATCATTAAATCTCAATGCTTTATCTTTTCCTTCAACCTTATATCCGGCAAATTCGTGTGGAAGGTAACCACTGCCTAATCCTAAATTTAATCGTCCATTACTTAAAACATCTAACAAAGCATAGTCTTCAGCTACTTGAATTGGATTCTTGAAAGGCAATGTGACAATTGCTGTACCTAAACGAATGTTCTTTGTCCTTTCAGCAGCGACAGCAAGGAATGTTTGTGGTGTAGTCATAATTCCATATTCACTAAAATGATGCTCAGCAAACCATGCAGCGTTATATCCCAATTCATCTGCAATAACTGTTTGCTCTAAAACATCATGTAATAATTGTTCCGGACTACGATTAATTCTTCCTTTGTAGTTATCAAATACCGTAAATAATCCAAATTCCATCAATAAAACCCCCAAATTGTTTTTTAACAAACAAAAAACCAGCAGTAATAGGAATTTAAATGAAGTTTTACCTCATTAAAATTCTTGTATTACTACTGGCCCTTTATCTACTTATTTGAGGTTCGGCTCTTGTCCTTGCTCTGTAGATAATCCAGATAAACACTAGTTTTATGTTGTTAACTAGAGTATATTACAAATATTCTGTTAATTTCAAGTTCTTTTTAACAAATTTTCTGATTATTTTTTCTCTCATCATAAATTTTCTTTGCAGAAATGAGTGCCTGGATGACAGCCTTATATGGAGGGATTAGAAATCTATTTTCTATCTCTTTAATAATTTCATCCAAATTATCTAATGATTTTCCGCGGAGTAACTCAGCGATAAACTCGTTTGTAAAATCTTTTATAAAAGTAAATGAAGCTTTTATAATCACATTTGTTTCTGTATCAACGATAAGCATACATCCAATTGTCTTTTGTAATTCAAAAACCGGAGTCCCCTTTGGCAATTGTGCAAATCCCGCAACCATAATATAACTGTCCTTTAATTCCAGTGACATATACATACTTCCTTTCAAAATTATATTCAAAATATTTTTATTAATCTAATATTACAGAATAAATATCATCTGCTCAACTCTAGAATAAATTTTTCTTCCTTACCTTGGAAGTATTTTAAAAAAAGGTCCCCTTAGATGGACAAGCATACTCAGAAAAATGTAAACAAGATTGATTAAATCAATAATTTCCTGCAACAACAAAAAGACATTCCAATAAGGTTTGTCGTTGTTACAACTCTTCCATGTTTTTCTTAGACTTTTACGCAAACAAAAAACCTTCAAATATAATAATTCAAGGCTCCGAACACACACAGTTTTAGCTTGTCGGTTCCATACATTGTCGTTTAAAATAAACAAAAGACTGTGTTTGTAAGAAGTTTATTGATTGAATTCTTATTTTGGCGGGACTACCTGGGAATCAAATCCAGCAGCGACTACACCAGCTAAAGCAGTTTTGAAGACCGTGGAAGTGTTACCAGTTATCAATTCATCCACATGGAATCAAGGGCTTAAACGCCCTTCTTCAAAACTCACAAACTTTCCTCCTTTTCAAATTCCTTTGGGTCAACTTTTATACCTTTGATCTCTCTTTCTAATTCTTCTTTGCTCCTTTGTCCAAATGCCATTTTAAAACCTCCTTTTTCGATAGGTGCTACTAATACAAATTTTGAATTTTTCTGAAAGTAAAAAGTCGTAAAGGCAGCACATTTTGACCATTGACAATCACATCGGATACGTCAATAAAATCACAGGACGATTTTAATTTAGATTCCGCTTGTTCTTTTGCAAAGTCCAGAACTTCCATTCGTTCTAAATCACAGGGGTCATCGGCCCCAATTACGACCACTATATTAGCAAATTAATCTAGACCCTTGAATTACACAAAATAAGCGATATACGCCGTTTTGGAAATACCAAAATAGGCTTAGACTTATCCAAACTCTTAAACACATCACCACATTTTTCTTTGAGATTTACTTTTTTTCCTGTAATTAGACCTTCTGTTATCATTAGATTCAACTATTTGGTCCTTCATTCCCCTGATGAAGTACTTTTTCATCATTAGATTCATTTTTTTCCTCCACCTTCCAATCGACATTTTCAAGAGAAAGTATCCAATGAGGTATGAAATTATGCAGAAAGATACCACGTACAGGATCATATTCAACAGCTGGTCATTATTGATGCCTATCCATAATGCTCCTAAAAGAATGGCTAGGATAACAGCTCCCGTTGCCAACCGCTCAAGGTGTAATCTCATTTTTCCAGTCCCTCCATAATTTTTTCAAAAAGCTATTTAAGAAATGGAATGACTATTTTTTTAATAAAGAAATTAGATAACACTCCCATTTTGAATCGGTATGTAATTA
>NZ_JAEVLT010000054.1 GCF_024494385.1 Bacillus sp. EB600 | reverse complement strand
GAAGTCCGAACAGCATTGGATTTAGAAAAGGGGTTAGAATTACTACAGCTGGAGTTGGGGGAGTAAATGATGGAAAACGAATCCTATGTAAAAATAAGATCAGAATGGGATATCGTTGCAGCGAGGCAGCTAGGTAGAAACATGGCCAAGGAACTTGGATTTGGTCCAGTTGACCAAGCAAGAATCACGACGGCGATTTCTGAAATGGCTCGTAATATTTATTTATATGCAGGAAAAGGCGAGATCCGGATCGAACGGATTAAGCAGATGGATAAAGCCGGTTTAAAAGTAATCGCAGAGGACCAAGGTCCGGGAATTCAGGATATTAGAAAAGCATTGGAGGACGGATACTCTACATCAGGCGGCCTGGGGACTGGATTACCTGGGGTTAGACGCTTAATGGATGGATTTGATATTACTTCTGTACCAGGGAAAGGAACAACCATCCAGGTGGTGGAATGGCTTCGTTAGGAGATGAAAAAGCATGGATTTTAAAGCAATTTTAGAATCAAGTTATCGGGAATTACTTCGCAACTATCTGGAAGAATCATCTGAAACGGCTTTGTATCAAGGACAGCGGTTTAGTAGAAAATCAATTGAACATCGAGTATCCCCTGAAGAAATTATCAGTATCCATCGTAAAGTGTTGAAGGAGCTTTTTCCTGGTATTCCTAATAAGATCCTATCTTCCTTCGATTTCCTCATTGAGTTCATGATGGACTATGGCTTAGCCTATCAGGAACATCAAAGCTTGCGTGAACAGCAATTTGAAATGAAATCAGAGCTTGAAATTGCCGCAAGTATTCAAGAAAACCTGCTGGAAACGCCTATTCCAGAAATTAACGATTTAGACATTGGAGCCATCAGCATCCCCGCCAAAAAAATGAACGGCGATTATTTCCGCTTTATTCAGGATAAGCAAAAAATTGGCATCGCCATTGCAGATGTGATTGGAAAAGGAATCCCTGCCGCCTTTTGCATGTCAATGATTAAGTATGGGATGGATAGTTTGTCAAAATCCAGTAAACACCCTCGTGAAGTTTTAGAAAATTTAAATGGAGTGGTTGAAAAAAATGTGAATCTAGGGATGTTTATTACCATGTTTTATGGAACTTATGATACCGATCACCATTCTTTTACCTATTCCTCGGCAGGGCATGAGCAAGGCTTCTATTATAATGCGGCGGAGGGATCATTTGAGGACTTGGTGACCAAAGGTTTAGTATTAGGCGTTAAACAGGATGTAACGTATGAGGAATATCAAAAACAGGTGGAACCCGGCGATATGATTGTTTTATTATCCGATGGTGTGACGGAATCAAGGATTGATGGAGAATTGATCGAACGTTTCGTGATCACGGAGTTAATCTGGGAGTATAGGAACCTGCCTGCCCAGGAAATGGTAACGAAGATATACAGTTTTTTTGAAAAAATACAGAATTTTGATATGAGAGATGATTTTACGCTGATTATTTTAAAAAGACGGGTTTAGCAAGCTAGTAAAGAGGGTAATCAGCTTATAAGATAGATAAATTTCGTGAGGTGATCATCTATGAATTTTAAATTAGATAAATATCACAACAATGAAAATACATATGTTCAGGTTGCAGGAGAAATAGATGCCTATACGGCTCCAAAGCTAAAAGAGGAACTATTGCCCCTAGCTGAAGAGCCAAATCCATCACTGATTATCAGCCTGAAGGATGTCTCGTATATCGATAGTACGGGATTGGGTGTAATTATTGCATTATACAAGCAAATAACAAAAAAGGAAGGAAAGTTAAAGCTCGTCGACTTGTCGGAGCGATTGGAACGGCTTTTTGACATTACGGGATTAAACAACGTCATTACGATTTCTTCTAACTAGAAAGGTGCGGGGGACCATGGAACAATTAGTAGATTATATTGAAGTGAAGATACCTGCAAAACCGGAATATGTTGGGGTAATCAGACTGACGTTATCAGGAATTGCAAGCAGGATGGGATTTGGCTATGAGGAAATTGAAGATTTAAAAATTGCGATTAGTGAAGCCTGTACAAATGCCGTTCAACATGCCTACAAAAGGGAGGAAGCCGGCGAAGTGATCGTTGGGTTCGGGATTTATGCAGATAAATTAGAAATGATGATTGCGGATAATGGAAAGAGTTTCAACTTTGAACGGATCAAGAACCAGCTGGGTCCGTACACTAGTTCAAGTTCAATTGACCAACTTTCAGAGGGAGGGTTGGGTCTTTACTTGATGGAAACGCTTATGGATGAAGTCCGGGTCTTAAATCACTCCGGTGTAACGGTCTTCATGACCAAGTTTGTAAGCGGGGAGCGTGTAAATCATGACACATCAACCATCTCAGATTACGAAAAGAACTAAGGAAGAAATTAATGAGCTTATTTTGGAATTTCAACAAAATGAGAGCAATGCGGCACAAACGATTTTAGTCGAACAATACACCGCCTTAGTGGCCAGCGTGGTTTGGAAATATTCAAAAGGCGGAAGTTATCATGATGATTTAATGCAGGTCGGCATGCTCGGGCTGTTAGGAGCGATTAGAAGATATGATCCGAATATGGGCAATACATTTGAATCATTTTTAATTCCTACAATTATTGGTGAAATCAAGCGTTTCCTGAGGGATAAAACGTGGGATGTACACGTGCCCAGACGAATTAAAGAGCTCTATCCGAGAATAAAGACCTGTGTTGATAATCTGACGAGTCAAATACAGCGGTCACCGAAAATACAGGAAATTGCAGCATATTTGGGAGCTTCGGAAGAAGAAGTATTAGAAGCAATGGAAATGGGGAAAAGCTACCGGACCCTGTCTGTCGATCAGCCGATTGAAGCAGATTCAGATGGCAGTACGGTGACACCATTAGACGTGATAGGTGCACCGGATAATGGGTTCAAACAGGTCGATCAAAGGATGCTGCTTGAAAGTTTACTGCCGCTGTTAAATGAAAAAGAAAAAGACATCATCCGTTATACGTTTTTTGAGAATAAAAGCCAAAAAGAAACAGGTGAGCTTTTGGGAATTTCACAAATGCATGTATCTCGTCTGCAAAGAAAGGCGATTAATAAACTGCAGAGGGCATTTGCGCATACAGAGGTAACAAATGCTTGAAGTTGAATCAAATAAGTATATTAAGGCATTAGCCTATCAAATTCAGAAAAAAGGTAATTTGTGTAACGGTGATAGTTTTTTTATAAAAGCAACAGATGAATACTTTATTTGTGTGGTCGCAGATGGCTTAGGAAGCGGGCCTGACGCCTATGCTTCGTCACATGCCATTCGTGAAGTGGTTGAACACTACTATTATGAAGATGTAGAAGTGCTAATAGAAGATTGTAATAAAGTCCTTAAGGAAAAACGCGGGGCAACGGTATCGATTTTAAAAGTAAATTTTTCTCAAAAGGAATTTACATATTGCGCAGTAGGAAACATCCGCTTTGGGCTGTATTGTCCTTCCGGCCAGTTTATTTATCCACTTCCTGTTGTTGGCTATTTATCCGGGAAACCGCAAAAATACCGCAGCAATACTTTTTCATATGAAAAAGACTCCAAATTTATTATTTATACAGATGGGCTGACGATTCCTGCGATCAGGCAATTATTAAGTAACTTTCGCTCGATCGAAGAGATCTCGAGTCATTTAAAACTGTATACGACGTCTCGGCAAGATGACCTCACCTATATTGTCGGCCAATTATTGTAATAAAACGTATCCAGCTGCAAATGGGTACGTTTCATTGCGGGACAAGTGGAAAAGGAATCCATAACTTGGAGGTTGATATCAAACCAAAAGCAGTTGATATTATGTAGGAAAGAGGTAGATAAAATAGGGAGACAGGTTGATATATGAGCTGGTGATCTTCTAAAAGAGGGAATTTGTGAAGGTTCAGACGGCAAAATTGGAGATCAATTCTAAAACTCGTCCTGGAATTCTCAAAGCACACAAGCAAAAAAAGAGGCTAACACAGCCTCTTTACGGATTTATTAATGGGCCCCACGCTGTACCCCTTTTACAATGAAGCTTACGATAAAGACGAGAACAATGGCCCCGATTAATGCAGGAATAAAGTAGAAGTCTCCAATCACTGGACCCCAGTTTCCTAAAATTAAAGAACCAAGCCAAGCACCCACAAATCCAGCAATAATATTACCAATAACCCCTCCTGGTATATCACTTCCCAAGATCATCCCTGCTAGCCAGCCAATGATACCTCCAACAATTAGCGACCAAATAAATGCCCTAACATATTTCTCCCCTTTCATATTTTAAATAATGAATCTGTAGTAATTAAATACCCGAAAAGTTATTTTATAAACCTTTATTATCAGTTTTTTTATTTGTTTTAGTACATAGGAAAAAGGGTAAAAATGGGTAAACACATAGAAGGGGAGCGAAAAACTTATGTTATCAAAAACAGAACTGGCTTATTTTAAAAAAAAATTATTGCAAATCATGCAAGAAATGATTCAAGTAATCGAATTAAACCAACCAATATCATTCGAAGATTCTGGGGAATTAAGCAGCGTTGATAATCATTTTGCTGATAATGCAACCGATTTACATGAACGAGATAAACAAACAGTGCTCATTCAGAATGCTCAGCATATCGTAAAGGAAGTAAATGAGGCATTGGAGCGGATTCGCGAAGGAACGTATGGGATTTGTATAGACACGGATGAAGACATCCCCTTTGAAAGGCTTGAAGTTCTTCCATATGCAAAACGAACGATAGAAGCACAACAAAAACTCGAGCGTGAGGCAGCTCCCATTCCTGATGAGGATCAGTCATTTTCCACACCACAGGGTGACCAGCGAGGCGATAAACGGATCCAGACCGTTGATGAACTTCAATACGAACATGGAAATTCATCCTACTGATAAAACCCCCTTGGCAGCCGCCAAGGGGGTTTTATTCTGGCACTAAAAAGATGAAACTTTAAGCTTATTTTTGTCCCAAAGAAATTCAGGGTTTTCTGAGCATGTTTTTATGATTTGTTTATAAAGGTTTAATTCAGAAGATACCTTATTGAACCTTTCTTCGTTTCGTTTGTCCAAACATATATCTATTTCTCTTGTTAACAAGCTGATCTTTACAATTGCTTCAGCATAAAGTTGTCGAACTGAATCAATGAAACCATCCTCTCGCTCACTTTTAGTATCGCAAGGTGCAGTAAACTTTTCACCGCATCTGCAATTGAATTCATCCTGATCGGAAGAATAAAATATGGTATCTCCACAGGCTTTACACTCAAATTTTTTCAATTAGATCACCTTCCTAAGAATATAATTGCTTTTTTAATGAATAGTTCTTACTTCCAGTTATACCCTTTGTTGGTCGATCCTTAACTTCTTTTTTATTTTATTTTGAATTGGACAGGGATAATCTAGTCCCTTTTGATTATTTTTGAAAAATTGTTATTTAATAAAAAATAATAAAAAAACAAAAAACAGGTTTTCATTTTTTGTAAAGGGGTTATATAACAACTAGAAAGGCAAGTAACATATACGGCTTGCGAGATTACTATTCTATCATTTAGGAGGGGTTTAACATGAAACAAGTAAAAGTAGTAGAAAATGGTGTTGAAGCAAAAAAGGTGATTGATCAATTCTTAAATCAAGGAGTCTCAAAAGAGGATGTTTATGTATTGGCCCATGACGAAGACCGTTCTGAGGATTTAACAGATGCACTGGGTGCAAACAATATCGGAGTACAAGAACAAGGTTTCATGGATACGTTCACAAATGTATTTAGGACTCGCGGGGAAGAACTTCGCTCAAAACTAGAATCCTTAGGATTATCTAATCAGGAAGCCGAACACCTTGAAGAAGAATTGGATCAAGGCCGCATAGTCGTTGTAGCATCGTAAATGTTATAAATGATTCTTTCTTTCAATTTTATCACTATTCATCAGGCTTGATAAATAATGTTAATAAATACGAAAGGAGCAAGAGAAATGAAATTTTCAACACAAAGCTTAGAGGATTTATTAGGAGCAAAGACTATTGCGAGACATAGGAAAAAACCGAATTACTACTTGGAAGAACAATTTGAAAATCCAATTATTCATCAACAAGTATATGGGAATAAAGTCTATGTCCCACTTAATATTGACAGGACATGGAATCAGGTTTCTTAAAGTTTTGTAGTGGCCTTCTTTTCACTGAGAAGAAGGCCATTTTTAAAGCATCGAATCTGCTTTTATGACCAGAATTTATATAGGTTGACATCCCTGCGCACTCCTATGTACTCTTCAAATTTCAAACCTATTCCTCCAAGGAGGCAGCCATCTTTTGGTCTGGATAAATATTTTAGCGATTTACTAGAATAAAAGAATATAAAATTGTCCATGTTGCACCTAAATATAAAACACATCCAGCTATGTCTATTAATTGATGTTTTCCACTAAGATTGATCAAACTGGAACCGGTAGCTTCCATATCTTCTCCCTTTCTTTAAAAACCTTCCCTGTTTAACCTATTAATAATAGGGTACATATAAACAAAAGGTGCCTGGCACCGCCTGTACGAGTGAGGATCAATCTTTTCCCTTATCTGTAATGGGGGTATGGAACGCCGTAAAATGTTGTATGTCTTTCTATAAACAATGATAAGAAAAATACTAGGAAGAGGGTATTACGATTGGAAAAGGAAATTAAAGTAGGTATTGGCTTCGCAACAGGCCGCAAACACTTCAAGGAGGTTTTAAAAACCTATATTTTTAATTGGAGGGAATCTGAATTAACCTCTAGCGAAAAGGTAAGTTTAAACCTGTTTGTTGCCTACGATTTAAAATACCACAATACAAAGCCTACAGACTATACGAATGTCAGTTCAGAATTACTAGAACTAGTTGACAGGACCTGCTTTATTGGTAACGAAAAAATGCAGGCAGAAATAGGCCTGTTAATCCAGCAAGGGATTATTAATGAAAGACAGGCAAAGCTTGTTTTCGGCAGAGGATATGCAGGCAAACGCAATATTATTCAATATATGGCTTTAAAGGAAGGTATTGATTACCTGATTTTCTTCGATGACGATGAATATCCTCTAGCTGTTACCACACGCGGAACAGCCGTATGGGGCGGCCAGCAGGGTCTGCGTACCCACCTTAAATATATTCAGCACGCCGATATTACGAACGGCCGCCACTGCGGGTATATCTCGCCTATTCCATATCTCGAATTTAATGATACCTTACAGGAAGCGGATTTTCAGGCCTTCATTCAAGCCATAAGCAACGATATTGTCAACTGGGATACGATTAAATCAGTGATGGCAAACGGAGGTGTTACTTATGCAGACACGAGGGTGCTTGTAAATGGGGAGGCCGAGGAGGTGGAGGAGGTCAACCATTCTAAATTTATCTCCGGCTCTAATCTTTGTATTAATTTAACAGATCCTGATCGTGTCAATGCTTTTTACAATCCTCCAAACGCCCGTGGGGAAGATACCTTTTTAGGAACCTGCCTTCATGACCGTAAAGTGTTGCGTGTGCCATGCTATACCTTCCACGACGGTTTCTCAACGTACAAGCACTTGCTGGATGGAGTGCTGCCAACGAAATTAGACTACATTAAAGCCGACAGTAAAGAAGTTATCCAGCGTTTTTATAAGGCGTGTATCGGCTGGATCCGCTATAAACCGCTTTGGTTATATATTACGGATCCTAAGAGATACGAGGAAAGAATTCAGGAGATGCGTGAACAGCTGGCTGCCACTCTGCCAAAAATCTGTGAGTATTTTGGCAGAAATGATTTCATTAAGATAGCTACCGAACTAGAAAATTATCACCGCAATGTGAAAAAGCACTTTAACGATTTTATAGAAACACAGCATGTCTGGGAAAATATTTGCAATGCGTTCAGCGGTGAAGCACCGCAGCATTTGGCAAAGATTGAAACCGGTGCCTGATTGAACGTTTAACAATCATCCCTGTGATCGCACAAACGCCATATCACAGGGATGATTACATTTATCCTGTAGGCTGTCATGTTAGGTTTACAGGAAATCAGAAGGGGTTATAGTAGCGTGTCGGCCATAAAAGGCTGGCCGCGGTAATGGCTGTGAATACAAAGAGACGAAGGGGCCTTTACAGGAAAAAGTACAATAATGACTAAGCCTAAATTCAATTTAACATCCAGAAAAAATTTTCATTGAAAAAGGAGTTCATTATGTTAGTAAATCTTCTTGTGATTTTTATACTTCAACTGGTTTATGTCCCTATTATGACACTACGGACGATCTTTTTAGTGAAAAACATGAGTATTGCAGCTTCATTACTCGGTATATTAGAAACTTTAATCTCTATCTTTAGCTTATCCATCGTATTTTCCGGTAATCAAAGTCTCACTGAAAAGATTGTTTATGCCGTTGGCTTCGGTGTGGGGCTTTACCTTGGAACACGCATTGAAAATAAATTAGCAATTGGATACACTACGTTATTAGTTAATTTAATGGACAAAAATGAAGAGTTAATTGAAGCGTTAAGAAATAAAGGACTAGGAGTGACCATCTTTGAAGGGAGCGGTCGTGATAGCAAAAGGTACCAATTAGAAATATTGACAAAGCGGAATGTTGAAACGGAAGTCATGAATTTTATTGAACAATATGACCCTAATGCTTTCATCGTTTCGTATGAACCACGAAGATTTAAAGGCGGTTTCCTAGTAAAGGCTATGAAAAAGAATATGAAAAACAGTTCCATGAAAAACGCTCAAACACACATGGGAAAATAAACATACTGCCAGCCGCGGATATCCCTCTTAAGATGACGGATAATGAAATGGGGAAAGAAGAGCCAACAACAGCCTCCGGCAGGCCGCTCATTGCATTAAGGGCAGCCTACAGGAGCAGAACAATTCAGCAACTTTACCTGCTGCGCCCCCGCAAAAGATATCCATCATTATACGGGATACCGGCAGCGGCTTGCTGTAACCACTCATTGTATCCATCAACCCATCCCCTAGTCTGCCACACCCACTCCTAACCTCCTCCATAGGTATATTTTTAAAAAGGTTGTCATATATTAGTTTTTAAAGTCGAATAAGCCCCATTCTTTCACTGTTGTGTTAGACTTGCTATATAAAACCATATTATCTAGGGATCATTTGACTTTTCTTAGTCATCCCATGTATAAGGGGAGGAGTATAAGAGATGGAGAAAATTAGCGTTTTCCTGGATGACTATCGGAAAGCACCCGATGGCTATGTGTTAGCCGAGAATATTGATGAATGTATAGAGCTATTGCAAAACTTTGATATTGAACATCTCTCTTTGGATCACGATTTATTAAATAAAACTAGGAATGGTTTCATGCTTGTTCAAAAGATGGTTAAAGAAAAACTATTTGCGAAACGCATAACTATTCACTCTGCCAATTCAGTTGGCGGTAAAGCTATGTACAACTGTTTGAAACAAGCACAACACGATTTTATAATGTCGCCTGCCATTATTGTATCCTTAAGACCACTGCCACTCAATTTCTTCCCGTCAAAGGTTCTTCAACATTATTTAGAAGTACGGTAAACCCTTTTATCTGTTATTTGTACTATTAATACTAGTGTAAGACCTAGTTTTTTACCTACCATTGAAAAAGGGTCCAGCCCCAGTAAGGGATAAGCACCCTTTCAATTTCAATAATTAAAAATCTCTGTTGTTGTCCAAACGAGTGTTAACTGGATGATCGGAAGTGAACCGGCGTATTTGTTGGATCATTTGCTGTCATGGTTCCATCTGTAAGGTTCGCATCAAAATGGCCATCTCCAACACTGTTTTCACGGCATTCAACAACGACAAGGATTTTGCTTTCTTTGACATATCCTTCATAACGGTCCGCCTTTTCTTCAGGAATGCCCATTCCAATTAAAGCTCCTGCGCCGACAGCTGCCCCAGTTAGGGTTGCTGCAATTTGGTCCGGCTGCTATGAACGGTCCGATGCCGGGTATAGCAAGGGCACCTGCCAGCAGGCCGACAAGCCCGCCAAGCGCACCGCCTGTTGCCGCTCCGGCAGCAAGGCCTTCTTTAGTATTCGTACCAGTAGCATTATTAAATCCTTTTACTTCCTCTTTGTTTTTCCCGATTACCGAAATATCCTTGGTAGCATAACCCTGCCGTTTTAGGTCCTCGACAGCCTGGATGGCCTCATTTTCAGTATCGTAAACTCCCACAAGGTTGCTTTTCATCTGTATACATTGAAATTCCTCCTTTGGACGAGTAGGCTTTATTAAAACTACCCGCCTTGAGGAGGAATGAAACATTTATTTCTAAATCAAATTACACATGCATCGACGGAATGATTGTAAGAATTGAACAGTTCCTTCATTTTTTAATTAATAAAGTTGCAGCATTACCAATAAAAGCTTCTGGTTGTTGATATAATGGCAAATTTCCGATTTCGACAACGAGCCCGGAGAATATCTCGAGGCTTTTTTCTTTAATACAGGATAACCCAACAACCGATTCCTATAAAAAAGGAAGTTTTTTTATTATAAGGTTTAACTTTAATGTCATGAGGGTACTTAAAATATCAAAGCAAGGTTATTTCTTGTAGTTACTTTTTTTTTATAAATTTCCAGCGTTTTTGCTGTTCCATGTCCCCTTCATTATCCAGCCATTACTACGATTAAATCTTCATTAGGAGGAGTGAAATGTTCAAAGAACAAAATCCGCCATTGCCGGATGACTTTTTAGAATCGGTTATAAAAGAGATTAATGAGCAATTTGGCCGCACAAAAAACGAAGAATTAAGCTAAATGAAGAGTGTAGAGCCTTAATCCATAATGCAATATGTGGATTAAGGTTCTATTAGGGAGGGAAAATGGTTTGAATCAATTAGATAAAAATGGAACTTACAAATTTCTAACACCTTTATTTTTTTCCGGAGTTTTCTTTTGTTTGAGCTTCTACTTCTGTGTATTGGGCGTGTTCCTTTTTATTTATTCACTTCCAATCTATGCATTTTTTCTGCTAATCTCTTTGTTCATTTTTTATCGTACTGATAAAAATTTAAATCGTTTCATGGAAAAAGGAATAACAATCTTTACGCACTATAGATTTTATAATCACTGTATAGGCATTTATTTACTACTATCATTTGTATTATTTTTGGTATCAGTTGCCTATATTCCTTTCTATTATAAGGGTGGATTTATCTTTATTTGGTACTGTGCCCCTATGTCTCTACTTTGCTTCATTAGTTTTATACAATCTAAAAAACGATTAAAAGTTTTAAAAAAGCAAACTCTAATCTATTGAACTAGAATACATTCATTCAAGATATTGCTTTCTTTGTTCTTCTATTTTCCTCTGGAATATTTCTGAATCACAAATATAAATGAAATTGTGTTTCCAAAAAATGTTTATCTCCATCTTCAAAAGGGTATTGAAAAACAAAGTGATTTAAAGGGAGGTGTCACTCCATGAAATTGGAAGTAAGATGCAATGTTGATAATTGCAAATATTGGGCAAAAGGTGACCAATGTATTGCCGACTCTATTTTTGTGATTGGCCTTCATGGCAGAGAAGCTGCTAATGTTGATGAAACTGCTTGTAAAACCTTTAAAGAACGGGAATAAATCTAAATGTTTTTTGGTCTGAACGGCCAATTGCCCGTCCAGTTTTTAATATAAAGATGGTATTGTAAACATAGCTTATTTTCTGAATTTCTTTAGAGGAGGAAGACTTTATGGGAATTTTCGACCCTGTATGCATTTATTGTGGTGAACCACTTTCCAAATGGGAAAGAATCAGAAGCTATTGCTGGAATTGTAATGAATTAACGACATCTGAAGCTTTTCACGAAGATGACGATGATAATTGATTTCACTTATTCTTTTAATCGTTCTTAGGTGGCACAAATGATGTAATGCCCCTTCAAAAATCTTTCATGAATTTATTTCTTCAATGAAATGACGCCGAACATCGCGACTGCGCAGAGCGAGAGGTTCATTTTTATGGACAGGTCATTCGAAATGACGCGGTTCAAGAAGGTGGTTATTTAAAAATATATTAATCGAGAAACAGTCAATATAAAAAGGGGGATTTTCATTGAAGTTTTTAGATTTCGCTGCTTGGTTCCAATATTTCTTGTTGATTAGTAGCGGGTGTTTCATTTTATTACTTTTCTTGTTGTTTTATTGCAATAGATATACACGTAAAAAAATAAATGAAATCGAACAAAATGATGAAAGTTGAATCATATGGAATATCACTAACGGGTGCGATGCTTCAATAACGAAGGATCGCTTTTTCTAATTCAAGTGATGGTCAGTATAGTTAATAAGAGGAGAGATTACCGGGTTGTTTTTTCTTGTGAGTGGGTAAATACAATATGTATTTCCGCAAACAAAGGAGGTGTAGGGGAATTGATTAAGCGTTTTAACGACTTTCTTGCTAAAATATGCAACGTTAGCATTAGGTACCATGTGGGCATTTTATCTATTTTTATTGTACTCGCTGCTTCCTTTGTTTTTTCCTCAATCGATGGATAAGCTTTTGTATTGGTCAAATGTTATTCAGTTGATCACGCTCCCTCTTCTAGCAGTAGGAACGTCCATTCTTGGGAAAAATGCAGACGAAAGAGCAAGGCAGGACCATAAAGCCATTATGGAAGAACTCGAAACCATTAAGAAGAAGTACCAAGAAATTCAAGTAATTCGCCAAAACGTAGACACAAACAATGACCAATTGACTTTAAGTGAAAACAAGTCTAAATTAGATTATTGATAAACTAGCTGTTTTCAATACGTATAACACATTCGGATAAAAAATAAATAGATGCCCGCCTGACACATTTGAATGTAGGTAAGAATCTTACAGTTTTATATTTTAAAAAAAAGCTGACTTCAAAAGGTCACATTTCAGTGATCTTTGAAATCAGCCTTTTTTGTATAGTATTTAAGGATTTCATAGTTTATCCAATCTTCTTATTTAGTATTATCATTTTTTCTTTTTTTTATTTGATTTTTATTATTTTTGTTTTCATCATCTATGGGAGAAATTTCTTTGCTGTTGATTGCTTCTTCCTTAACGGTAGCTGCTGAATTTGGTACGAAACTTTTACTTTCATTTTCTTTACTATCAGGAGAATCTGTTAGCTTCCCGCTTACTTCTTCCTTTTTACTGACAGATAATTCTGGTTTGTTTTTCTCTCCTTGTACAGCAAGGTTGCCTGTGTGTTTTCCTCGGGTTTCGTCCTTTTTATCCTCCGACATTATGCTTGCAATATTGGGCTTTCCTTGCCCGACAAAATTAATTGGGCTTTCCGTAATAACTTCTTCATGCCCTACATCGTTAATTTGGTTGACCTGCTTCCGTGCTTCCATTGCTGAAGGCACAGAACGCTCAATCCGCGCTTCTTCTTTTCTAATGACATCTTGTACCTGCTTTGTTTCTTGAATTTTTCGCTTGCCTACAATCACTTCTTCAACGACTACAGGCCTTTTCGTTACTTCTATTCGTTCTTCAGTAATCGGGATACGAATAATTTCATCCTCTGTAAACGGGCTGCCATCATACTTTCCATCTATGATAGGACGGCGCTCTACATATACTTCTTCTCGCATGAGTGGAACATGAACTGTTCGCTGTTCTTCAACTACTTCTTTATGGAGCTGCAATTCTCCGACTTGGACACTCTCTTTTGTAATATCAAGCCTTTCTTCACGGAGGGGGACAGCTCTTGTTGTTTCAGATTCATATTGTTCTTTATAAACATCACTATCATAAGTTCCAATCATATCCACCAGCAGAATCATTTTCCCCTTTTTTATTTCCTCTTCACACTGTTTCGCCGTGATTTCTGGTAGGCCCCTATCAATAAGCCTGCTGGACACAGTGTTTGCCTGTCTTCCTCCTATTCCTGCGGTCATCATGGTAACAAAGCTGTCCATCATAACACCTGCTAAGGTACTCATTTGTATATCCGCATCTACCATGACTCCAGTGTGAGAAGTGATCAATGGAATGTCACTTCTACTTTCCGCAACCACCATCATATCTGTTTCACGATACCCCTGACGTTTCAACCCTTCAATCGCAAACAAGACTTCTTGCTCTGAATTAAAGCTTCCAACGATTCTTTTTTCCAAACTCATTCTATCACTCCTCCTAAAATATACTAAATGCGGAAAATAAATTAGATCCACATGTAGTGTATATCTACCCGAAGATCTTCACATTAAACAGTGAAAATTGAATAATGTTTAATATTTTGTTTTAAATGAAGTAATGTCAGACTTTGGACAGCCCGTTAATAGATTGTTGTTTTTATGTCAGTAACGAGCTAATAAACTTTTCTACTGAGTCTATCAAACTAGTGTTTGAATAATTGGCACTTTTTTACATTTTCCGGTGCAAGGTTCTGCTTCAAGTTAGCTAACGCGGGCAAGAGATGAAGTTCCCAGCAGCCATACTTAGTTGCTTTTGCTAATTGCACTAAAGGAGAAGGTTAGTAAAAAAATGTTTATTTGTCCGAAATAGAGGGTATTGATATTCAGCAGGGCAGAATTTTACAGGTGTTAGATTGGTATGCTCATTTTATTAGCCAAGATTTTAGCAGGTGATGAACCTCATCTGAAAAAACTACATGGTACAAAGTAACATTTATTTACATAGGGGGAAACAAACTTTGGGGACCTTTAATGACACAAGAAATATTTCGGAATATATTACCAAGAACAATGAAGACTTTCAGAAAAAACTTTTATCCGAGGCTGTCAATGTTGCCTCTAATATTGAGGGGATTTTAAAAGCTGGAAATATTGATCTTTTGAAAAATGCTCAAAGGCTAGTTCTTTACGTTGTGGAAAATTCAACAGATAAACTCATTACTTTTGCTAAAGAAGAAGGAGTCGCTTGGGCGAAATATTCAATAACTCTAGCCTTCAAACTAGAATGGGTACATGCTATAAGGCGTACCTTATGGCATTTCATAAAACATTATGAACCATTAAATGAGAATGTTAATAATGTTGAAACTTTTTACAAATTGGAGCAGAGGATTAATGATGGGATTGATGAATTTCTAAACACATTTTTAATTAGCTATTCACAGTATAAAGATGAATTAATTCTTTCTCAAAGGAAATTAGTTGAACATTTATCGGTTCCAATCATACCAATTAGCACGACTGTAGCTGTATTGCCGTTGATTGGTACGTTTGATTCTTATCGAATGAATATTATTGAAGAAAAAATACTGACGGATATATCAAGGTTAAGGATTCTTACATTGATTATTGACCTTTCTGGAATATCGGACATGGACGAAGTTACCATTTCTCATTTTCAAAAAGTATTGATTGGTATATCTTTGATGGGTGCTAAATCAATCTTAACTGGATTACGCCCTGAGCTTGTTAGACAAATGGTTCATATAGGAATTGATCTCAACAGTTATACAGAAACAAAAGCAACATTACAGCAAACATTAAACAAATATCTTGTCTAGCATACATACAATTAATTAACTGTTAAAGGGACGTAATTATTGATGGTTGTTTTGTTTGTTCACTGTTGGCGCATGCTAGGACTATGGCATGCTGCAAAATTAAAGGAGCCGAAGTTAGGTAAAAGAATTCCAAAATTCCTTTCTGAACTAGAGATTTAACATCTTAGAGAAGCTTGTCATACAACGATGGAGAATGTGCTATTTGAGTTTATGTACTCGACGGGCTGCCGTATTGGGGAAGTTGTAAAATTAAATCGAGACGATATTAATTTTCGGACGAATTCAGTCATTGTACATGGAAAAGGTGATAAAGAAAGGGAAGTATACTTTAATACTCGTTGTTCTATTTGGTTAAAGAGGTATTTAGATGAAAGAGATGATGAAGAACTTGTTTATTTATTACGGATAGAAGACCAAAAAGGCGTATGAGTATTGATAACTTAAGATATATTATCAAACGTATATCGAATCGTGCTGGCATAAAAAAGAGTATACATCCACATCAATTACGCCGTATCTATGCTACACATATGATTAATAATGGTGTACCACTTGAAGTAATCCAGAGCCTGCTTGGTCATGAGAAGAGTGAGACCACCAAAATATATGCTCAGCTAAGTGGAAAGCTTAGGCAAGATTTTTATATTAAATATTTTTGAACTCTATTTAATTAAATGTTAATCAAAATGGTGATTCACATATTAAAAGGGATGCCTTTTAAAAGCAGATTTTCTTTGTTACTAACGGAGGTAATGATTTAAGTTGTCATGGGAATGTGCTATGGTAATAGTAGGAAGCAAAACAAGGAGTGAAAAACTATGAAATGGGAAGAGGTTCGTAAATTATACCCAGATCAATATGTAAAACTTAATATCCTTGATTATTACTTAGAAGATGATAGAAAAATTGTAACAGATGTAGCATTAATTAATGTCATTGAAGATTCTAAATTGGCTACAAAAGAGTTACTTAAATCAAAAGGGAATACCATTGTTTATCATACAGGCTCCGATAAAATTGTTATTGAACTTAGAACCCCAACAGGCTTAAGAGGTATGAGATTATGAAGTTAGAGCTTGTGAATCGATTACTGGAAGTGGAAATGACGATTTCGTATAAAGGAAAAATGAGAATAATAGATAAGCTTGTTATTGATACTGGTGCAGCTCATACACTTATTTCATCTGACATAGTTGAGGACATCGGTATTTATTTTGAGAATGGAGATCCTTTAGTCAGTGCGTATGGGATTGGCGGTGAGTAATATTCATTCCGAAAACCAGTTGATTTTATTAAGCTCGGTGCGCATGAAATACCAGAAATCAGGCTGGATTTTGGAAATTTGGATGATTGGGGTATCAATGGTCTCATAGGGCTTGATATCTTAATGAATGGAAAATTTATAATTGACTTAGAAAAATTAGAATTAGTTCAAAATTATTAATCGAAATATGCATTCCCTATCAATTTAGCTATAGAGCGTATCTTTCAATAAGGATACGCTTGTTTTAGTTTTATGGTGGGCGATTATTGAGGAATACGCCTTTTCGTGAATCGGGCCAGATTGTTGAATAAGGATAGTTTCTACCATGAAAATTAACATCGGTAACCCCGCATAAGAGCAATACTAATAAGACGTGGCCCATTCGTTTTTTAAAAAAGGGGAGAGTGCCTGATCTTGGATTTTTGGATTCGAGTTGAATAGACTAAGATCCCTTCAGGTTCTTGTAACGTAACTGTGTATCCTAAACTTTCAAGTCGTCGTAAAGAATGCCGAACAGTAGATTGCTGTCTCTGCTTATCAAGTAATCTTCGCCTAAGACCTACATCAAATTAAAAGATAATAAGAGATAAGTAACATGAGCGACAACGATTCCTGCTCATTTCTTTCCCTTTCGTGAAGCTGTACTAAGGTACAGTGCCCCGAGATAATTTTTAAGATCCTCTTACAGAATAAGCTGCTTCAGTTAAAGCTGACCGTAAATACTTATTTCCTTTTTTAGTTTTAGCTGAATTTCGTTTTCCGGCACTTTCATTTTGTCCTGGAACCACGCCTGCCCAGGAGTAGAACTCCGTGACTTTCATTAGTCATGGAGTTTTTTGTTTTTTAAGGATTTTAAACAATGCAGCATGTGGCAATCCTTATAAGGACCACATGCTTACCTATAAGGAGGTAAGCAAGAATTGCGAGGATCTATTACTAAACGCGGAAAAGTATACAGAGTTAAATATGATGTAGGCACCAAAAGCAAGCGTGTCCAAAAAAGTAAAGGGGGATTTAAAACCAAGAAAGAAGCCCAGGAATTTTTAAATAAGGTTCTAATTGAAATTGATGAAGGTACCTACAAAGAACCATCAAAAGACCCCTTTTCATGTTTCGTACTTGAATGGTTTGAAAAGTCTTATAAGCGCTCAGTTGAGGAAACAACTGCAGAAACCAGGTAGGATGCTCTCAGAAGGCATGTGACACCTTATTTCAATAGGATTTCAATAAATGAGATCACCACCAAAATGTTAGATGATTTTTACAATGACAAGTTGGAAATACAATTAACCGGTAACCCCTATACCTCCATGTAGTTTCATAGCTTCGCTTGTTATACGAGATCCAAGTCCCAATCAGACTCAATCATGTTTCTACACGTAGGGGGCGAACTGTTTAGTTGACGGGATCAAGTCCCACGGGTGCTTACGTTCTACCACGGCTACAGTTATCATATATCGATATAAAAAATGGTCAACCAGAAATTTTTTCTGGCTGACCTTATAATACGAACGGGTGCTTTAGTAAAATAACAATTGGACTGCTGTTTCGGCGGTCCGTTTTCATTTGTTGTTATAACTAAATATAGGTTAGAAGGACATGTGGATGAAAATCTTTAAACCAATTTACACATCAATTTTGGGAATTGAAATTGCAAAAGCACCATATAAAACTATGAAGGGAGGAAAGTTATAAAATGCATACAATGAACAAATATTTCCGTGCGAATACGAGTATGGTTTACATTATGACAAATAATGAAGTAATGAATCAAATCATTGCCTTTTATAGGGCCAAGAATGGAATGCTCACATTTGTGGGTTCCTACCCAACTAATGGTAAAGGTACTGGTACAAAGGAAGTCTCCACAGCAACAGCAAACGATGGCGTCGATCCATTATCATCACAAGGCTCGCTTACTTTATCACGAGATGGACGTTTTCTACTCGCAGTAAACACAGGGAGCAATAGCATCAGTAGTTTCATCATTACTGACAGCGGTATCCCTGTTCTGGTGGATGTTAAGCCATCGGGAGGTGCTCAGCCCAATACCGTCGATGTGTTTGGTAATCTTGTCTATGTTGCCAATGTAGGTAATGCCGAAAATAATTTTTCATCTAATATTACCGGTTTTCACATCAATAATAACGGACTCCTTACCCCTATTCCTGGGTCCTCCCGTTCTCTCAGCACTTTCAATGCTCAGCCCGCTCAGGTTCTTTTTACTCCTGACGGTAGTAAAATCCTTGTAACCGAGCTTACTTCAAACCATCTCAGTGTATTCCATGTAAATCAAAATGGTACGATTACAGAACCAATCGTTAATAATTCTTATGGTCAAGGACCATTCGGTGCTTATTTTCTATCCACAGGAATCCTCCTAGTGACTGAAGAAAGATCAAATGCACTGTCATCCTATTCAATGAGCGACGACGGAATCCTCCATGTCATCAGTGGTTCTGTACCAAACGGATATAAAACCGCATGCTGGGTTGTATCAACAATTGATGAACATTTTGCATACGTTACCAACACCTTAAGCGGCGTCATTTCCACCTACCGAATCGGTCCAAATGGAGCACTGTCAGTAGTAAGGCATATTACCAGTACACCACCAGGTACAGCTTCAGGAATGCCGATTGATGTTGGAGTGAGTAATGATGGACGGCAATTTTACACCCTTAACGGAAATCAGGGTACGGTCTCCGTATTTACTATTCAAGGTGATGGAAGTCTAATTAGATTGCAGGTTGCTGCTTGGGCTAACTTTCCTTATCTTGGATCTCAAGGATTAGCTATTTTTTGATTTTATTGAGTTCACTATATTTGGTGGAATATAAAATAAAGGAATTGTTAAAAACAAGGCTGCCAACTTACCGGTGGCTTTTCTTATTGAAATAACGAGGCAGTTTAGTTCAATTTAAAATCACACAAACTACATAAATAAGGCACTGGAATTAGTGCCATTAATTTTCTTATGGTGCTATCAGTAACTCCTATATTTGAAACTTTCTGGGGAATTGTTTCACAATTGCATTCGTTATTGTGTCTGCCATTTGTAAAGCTTGTGCTTCAATTTTATCAAACATAGCAATACTTGATTTAAAATTGTTTTGAAGTGTAAATAATGCTTCCTTTGTAGTAAGTGCCAGATGCTCGAAAAACATTTCTTGGAATTCATCTCTTGATATAAACGGATTTATCCTGCTTAGGAATTCGGCAATTTCTTCTCCATTTGCGTACCATCTTCTCTCTGCATCCGCTACAGCTTTTTGATCTCCTGCTTTTGCGGCTTTAACAAGTTCCGGAGCAATTAACAGGTGTTCCCTTATTAAATTGCTGAACTTTGCGGCTATTCTATTTCCATAGAAGGGCTTTAGTAAATTGCCCATATCTGTAGCGTTTCGAAGTAGACGTGCGGTAACAGCGTCTGTATCAGGTAAATTAAAGGCAATGCCATTGATTGTCATTCTTGTCCAGTACACGTGTTGTTCCCAAACTAAACGCATGGCATTACTAAAACGAACTTCCTGTTCACTAATACAAGAATAGTTGAACCAGGGTTTTTTCATGGTTTCACCCCCTACTCCCTAAATCATATTCAGTTTATTCCGAATCTAAAAAGATGCTCGTACTTTTTAACTATTGGCTATTCATTTATTTCAAATAAATCTAAAAAGAATCGGTGGATTTTAGGTTCCAGATTAATTCCTTATTGAAGTAACTGGCAGGATAGTCGAATAAGAAAGTTATGGGAGTATTATGGTTCCAAGTTTTAGGTAAACCCCAAGTATTGGATTTGGCTACGATTTGCTTTCATTATTTTGAAGCATACTATACTAAGAACTGTGATTTAATTAACGTTTAAGATGAAAAAGGGATGGTGTAAGATGAAAAAGCAGCTTCCACCTGGCCAATTCGAAACAGAAAAATGGCCAATACTGCACACAGGGGATGTTCCCGAGTTTAATGAAATCACATGGAATTTCAGACTTTTTGGTGAGGTGAAGGAAGAAAAGTCATTATCCTATAAGGAAATCATGGGGCTTCCAAAGACCATATCAAGCGTTAACATGCATTGTGTTACCACCTGGTCTAAATTTGATACAACTTTTGAGGGAATTGCACTTAGAGAGTTATTGAAATTTGTTGAAATTAATGAAGGTGTAAAATACATTAAAATTTACGGTTACTACAATGGGGACAGATTTGGTTATTCTGCAAACATGCCGCTAGAGCCTTTATTAGGGGACGATTCTTTGTTTGTATACCGTTGGAAGGATAAAAATCATGATTGGCAAGATATTGATTCAAAACATGGTTATCCACTAAGGTTTATTCCACCAGAAGTATTTTATCTATGGAAAGGCTCAAAGTGGGTTTCAGGAATTGAGTTTATGAAAGTAGACGAGGCTGGTTTTTGGGAAGAGCTTGGCTATTCGATGACAGCAAATCCATTTAAAGAAGAGCGGTACCGTTAACACAGATTCGTCTAGGAAGCAAAAAGGAGGGTGAGAAGTACTTAAACTTTTGATACTTTGCTTCCAATAAAAAAGCAAGGCCATTTTTTTTTGTAACGGTACAGGTTAATGGAAGAAGAATGGATTCCAGCTATTCCGAATGGAAGAACGACAAAAACAAAACAGAAAGAAAAACCGTAGTATTTTTCTCATTGAGGATCTCTTTACATTGTTAGTAAAGGCTAATAGTTAATACAAAGTCAACAGTGGACAGAAGTTGAAAGAAAACAACTCATTTTGTTCACAAACGGGTACAATAATGTAAAATGAGCGATACTTAGAGAATCGCCTTTTTTTATTCGCTACGGTACAGTTTAGTTGAATAAATTAAATGGGATAAAAGATACACAAGTTATTCGAAAAAAGGTTAAGTAAGGAAGATTTGGCAAATCATTAAGTAGAAGGATGATTTGAAATGAAATTTACTATTCGTATTTTCTTCAGGGAAAACTTTAATAATTCAATATTTGAAAGAGAGCTAAAAAAATCCTTAGAGGAGATTAGTGTATCTGTTACAAGTATTAATTTTAATCAATTTGAAGAAAAATACCTACATAATAAAAGGAATATTATTGTGATAAATGTTGAAGTTAAAGGGGACTTTATCGATTACAGAACCGTTTTTGGTTGTGTATTTTTAGTATTAGATGAACTTTCTTTAAATTTATCTGGATTAGATATAAATGAATAATAGGCTTCCCTAAGTGCTTTTGTATTTCTAAATTTTCCCTAATTTTGTTTTTTAAGGAGGTAATTATGAAAGAATTTATTATTTCATATATAGAAGATAATGAAATTGGTGACCATAAAAAGAAATCCTCGTTGTAAGCGAAGACTTTCAATCATGCTATGAAGAGCATATTCAAAAATATCCAACCATGGTAGGTATTGTTCACCAATTTTATGAAGAGCACAAAACCATAAATTTTCTCCGCCCTAACAATATTCAAATAGAAAAAGTTACTGACGAAATCTTCGAGGAAGAAGAGAAAAAAAGAGAAGTTTATGATGGGTGATATATATCCACATTGCAGACTGAAGTGTTGACCATTTTGTCAATCCTGGGGTCCAGAGCAAAAAACGCGATTTTTGTACGCTAAGCAAATTTCGACATAAAAAAAGCCGATTTTTCCTACACTAAGGAATCATTGGCTCTATTTTATTGAATAAGGTTCAGCCAAGATACGTGGAAAAATAGGTCATCGGCTTACTTTTATTTCCACATGTGAAGATATATGGTCCTGCCGACTAAGGCTAATATTATAGCTAAGATAATTTTTGGAAAGAAAAGCCCTGAATTTTCTACGCTAAGCAGAAAACTCAGGGCTTTATTTTTAATGTTTAGTTAACTTCTACCTTTTCAGTTATGTTATTAGATATCTGTTTTTCCTTAGCAAAAATAAAATAAATCGAAAGCAAAGAACATATTATTGCTAAAAGGGGTAGGGTCAGGATTTTGACAATTTACAACGGTAAGAGAACAAATACGGATATATCAAGGTTAATGAGACTTTTACTTCTTAAAATTGCTTAACGTTGTAAATCCGCATTTCCTGACCTCCCACCTAGTAGATTGTGAAAATCAGATTGCTAATTTAGTTGCAAAAGAGATTAAGTTCTGTTTACGAGGAATCGACTTTAAAGTAAATGGTGAGCTTGATTTCCGGGGGTTAATGGGAGATCCAAGTGTACGAACGTACTTCCAAACAATTAATATTGAGGCCATTGTTAAAAAAACGAGTCCGATAAGCGGGTAAAGGAGTTGAAAGAAAAAACAGACGCACAGATGTCCGGTCTTAAATACTTTAAAAGCTGCTGACGTTACTATTAACACTACATGGAGGAAGGACTAATCCGCATATCGTGCGTAAAGGAGTACAAAATTCTTATGTCCCCTCGGGATATAAATACAACCTCATATTCGAGAAAAATCGTTGTGAATATTGCGGGTTCTGCTCAAAGTCTTTCACAACGGTTTGCGACTGTACCTCCTCGATTGTATGGAAACAGTTTTCTTCTGAAGTTCCACCACCCCCCATTGTACGTAATCCGTTAGCTCCAAAAGGGCATTTGCCACATCGCTTAACCAGTTTGAGAGGATTCGAATACTTGGGAGAACTCGGGCATACATATACTAAAGTGTGAAATGCATGATGACTTGGGGGTATGAGATACTATGAATCACGATGACGTTTCTAACGAAAGAGAGAATCAAGGCAACAAAAAAAATGAACAACTTGAGGAATTTCGTGTTCAGAATACAGGAAAACCCCTTACGACGAGTGCGGGATTAAAGCCATCCAACAATGACGCGATGTTGAAGGCAGGACCTCGAGGCCCTGCACTGTTG
>NZ_JAEVLT010000053.1 GCF_024494385.1 Bacillus sp. EB600 | reverse complement strand
CAGTATTGTTGAGCACGTTATTTGTTTGTTTAGTTTTGAGTGAACAAACACTCGCCAAATTTGCTCCTTCACCAGAGCGTATTCGATGAAGATTATATTCAGCTCGCAACAGGCCAGCAAGGGTGTAAATTCAATGGTGTAGGTCTGGTGGCGATAGCGAGAAGGTCACACCCGTTCCCATACCGAACACGGAAGTTAAGCTTCTCAGCGCCGATGGTAGTTGGGACTCAAGTCCCTGTGAGAGTAGGACGTTGCCAGGCACAAAAAAGACAACCCATTTAGGGTTGTCTTTTTTTATACATATAAAAGCAAATTTTCTAATGAATAATATAACATAAGGATCAAAAATGAGAGGAAATCTAGTTATTTTCTTCTCGAAAGGAGTTGTGGCAATGCAAAAAACTGCAGGCATCAATCATATTTTGGCGTAAGATTGAACATATACAAACAAAAGCTAATTTCTTCTCAGTGGGAAAGAAAAGGCGCTTTATATTGATGTAAATTGAAGTGTGAACCTTACACAATTTACCTGTAAATTATTAAACTACATTTTGTCCACTGAAAATACTTGTCCACTAACAATACGCATTATAAAACGTATAAAAACCATGTGAGGAAATATGACAACATTAGTGATTTTTATATCAACATTTAATAACATAAGCATCAAGAAAAAACTACCTGGGAGGAATAAAAATGGATGTAAAGAGCTTTAAAAAGGCAGGTCATTTTCCAAGTTTGCTGTCGGGATTCCTTTATTTTGATGTTAGTTTTATGATTTGGGTGCTGTGCGGAGCGGTGGCTTTGTACATTACGAAAGATTTTGGTTTGACAGATGCACAAAAAGCAACAATGGTTGCTCTCCCTAGTTTAGGTGGGGCGTTACTTCGGATTCCGATGGGCATTTTAGCTGATAGGATTGGTTGTAAAAAAGCAGGAATTATAGGTATGACGATTACGATTATTCCGCTGCTTTGGGGATGGCTGGCAGGAAACAGTCTATCTGAGGTTCATTCCATCGGTCTATTGCTTGGAATTGCTGGTGCAAGCTTTGGAGTAGCATTGCCGCTTGCAGGTCGCTGGTATCCGCCCCAGTATCAGGGGTTAGCGATGGGAATTGCCGGGGCAGGAAACAGCGGAACAGCAATTGCGACCTTATTTGGACCAAAAATTGCCGAAGCTTATGGCTGGCACAGTGTTTTTGGAATTGCTATTATCCCATTAATTCTTATTTTGACTTCTTACATTTTGATGGCGAAAGATAGTCCGAATCAACCCGAACCAAAGAAGTTTTTTAAGTATTTATCAGTATTTCGACATGCAGATACTTGGTGGTTCTGTTTGTTTTATGCGATTACGTTCGGTGGTTTTAGCGGATTGGCCAACTACTTTAGTATCTTTTTCTATGATATCTACGGGGATCAAGCAGTAGCCGGTGGATTAACAAGAATTCAAGTTGGGTATTTGGTCACGATCACGGTTATTGCAGGAAGCTTTTTCCGGCCAGTTGGAGGGCTTATCGCAGATAGGATTGGTGGTATGAAATTTCTGCAAATCCTGTTTGCTTGTGTAACGATTTGCGGATTTCTGGTAACGACAATGCCACGTTCCTTCATGACAATGCTGCTTATTACGAGTGTAATGATGGCATGCCTTGGAATGGGGAATGGTTCGGTGTTTCAAATTGTACCGCAGCGTTTTCCAAACGAAATTGGTGTCATGACCGGAATTGTTGGAGCAGCTGGTGGTTTTGGCGGTTTCTTGTTGCCTAACTATATTTTAGGACCAATGAAGCAAATGACAGGGACGCACGTTGCAGGATTTATAACCTTTACATCGATTGGGCTTGTCATAACGATTATATTTTTTGCCGTATCACGAAGCTGGAGAAAATCTTGGGCTTCGGAGAAATCGGGAGTGAACTTTTAGAGGTTATCTACGGTTATAAGAGTATATGAAAATTTGTCCTTTTGAATAGATAAGCAAATTAAGAGGACAAAATACAAATCCTAGCAGTCAAACATCGCTGTGTATCGTTAAATTAAATAATATCAATTTGAGTCTTCCTTGGGAATTAAATTGAAAGGTCCGTTTGTTTTAGAGCAGAAGCAGCCGGACACTTCAAACTACCTAAAGGGGACTTTTTTTACTATTTAGAAGCTCTTCAATCCTTTCATAAACCTGCTTTTCCCATACAATCAAAGGAACCTAGGTTATTTTCTATGTGAGAAAATGTGACATGAATTATTTTTTTGTGACAATTTTGTGAAACAATAGGGTAATACCGTATAAGTTTACGATTATCCTTTATAACTTCGTGGAGGTTTAATAATGAATAAACAAAAATTAGTAGTAGTAGGAAATGGAATGGCGGGTACACGGTGCATCGAGGAGATTTTGGAAAATGATCCTAATCTTTTTGAGATTACTGTTTTTGGAAGTGAACCGCATGTTAATTATAATCGCATTTTATTGTCAACCGTCCTGCAGGGCAGCACGTCCTTTGACGATATTACGATAAATGATCGTGAATGGTATCAAAAAAATAAAATTCAACTATTTACAGGAGAAACAGTTTTAAAAATTGACATAGAAAAAAGGACGGTAAAAACAGATAAAAAAAGGGAAGTATCTTACGACAAACTCATTATTGCTACCGGATCAGTTCCGTTTATGATCCCGATCCCAGGCATTGAAAAAGAAGGAGTTATTACATTTAGGACCATTGAAGATTGCCAAAAAATGATCGAATCATCAAAAAAATACAAAAGAGCTGTTGTAATTGGAGGCGGATTGCTAGGTCTAGAAGCTGCGAGAGGGCTGTTAAACCTTGGTATGGAAGTGAATGTTGTTCATATCGCCAGTTATTTAATGGAAAGACAGCTTGATCCGACGGCAGCAAAAATGCTGGAAAAAGCGTTAGAGAATCAAGGAATGAATTTTCTTTTAGAAAAAGAGACAGAAGAGATTATTGGAAATGATCGTGTTGAAGGTCTCCGCTTTAAGGATGGAACGGTGGTAGAAGCTGACATGGTCGTTATGGCAGTAGGAGTTAGACCAAATATCCAATTAGCTAGGGAAAGTGGAATTGCTGCAAACCGGGCGATTCTTGTTAATGACTTTATGGAAACGAATGTCCTAGATATTTATGCCGTTGGGGAGTGTGCTGAACACCTTGGTGTGGTTTATGGTCTTGTTAAACCACTTTATGAACAGGGGAGGGTATTGGCAAAGCATATTTGCGGGTTGGACACTAAGGGATACCAAGGCACGGTTCTGTCGACCCAATTGAAAATATCCGGTGTTGATGTATTCTCTGTTGGTCAGTTTGCTGGCGATGCACCAGCCAAAGCAATTACAATTCAGGATGACTTAAATGGTGTCTATAAAAAAGTTGTCTTCCAAGAGAAAAAAATGGTTGGTGCTGTTTTGTTTGGAGATACAAGCGAGGGTTCAAGATTTTTAAAGATGATTCTTGAAAAAAAAGAGCTATCTGAAGCAGAGAAGACCCTGCTGTACCAAGCATCTGAAGATCGTGTAAGTCCAGTTATTTCGATGGGTCTAAGTGATATTATCTGTAATTGTCACGCAGTCTCAAAGGGAACAATAGTTGAAGCTGTTCAGCAGGGGTGCTTAACAACTGTTAAACAAGTAAAAGAGTGTACAAAAGCTTCAGGATCATGTGGTGGCTGTAAGCCTTTGGTAACGGAACTTTTATCCTACATCCAAAGTGATTCATTTGATGAAGTGATTGAACATAACACTATGTGCTCCTGTACCAATTTAACAGAAGATGAAGTCGTTCGGGAGATACAGTTGGGAAATCTTTTATCTGCACAAGAAGTGATGGCTGCGTTGGGTTGGAAGCAATCGGACGGATGCTCAGTATGCCGCGGGGCATTAGATTATTATTTAGGAATGATCCATCCAGATTACGGAAACTTTGTAAATGAGAATATGGATGCGACAAGGCAAAGTGATGGTACGTATTCAATTATTCCCCAAATGTATGGAGGTATGACAAACGCCGAACAGCTAAGGAAAATAGCTGATGTTGTTGAAAAATATCGAATTCCGAATGTCACTGTAACAAGTGGACAAAGAATTCTTTTAATGGGGATAAAAAAGGAAACCCTCCCAAATGTATGGTCCGATTTAAAAATGCCTTTACGTCCTCCTCATCGATATTCGATTCAATCTGTCAAAACAGATATTGGTGATGATGTTTGCCAATGTGATAAGCTTCCATCCCTTCAATTGGCGGCTCTTTTAGATAAAAAGTTAGAATTTCTAAAAACTCCTCACCCAGTCACTATTTGCGTTTCGACTTGTATCCATAGTGGGGAAGAGGCAATGACAAAAGATATCGGTTTAATTGGCATTGATCGCGGCTGGGAAATACACGCTGGTGGACAAAGTGGACGTGACGTTCGGGTTGGAGAATTATTATACGTTGCTGAGACTAGCGAAGTAGCAATTGAGATGGTTACGGCATTGATTCAATATTACCGCGAAACAGCAAGTTATTTGGAACGTTCAGGACAATGGATAGACCGAATTGGCCTAATCCACATTCGTGAAGTCCTTTTCGAAAGGGACCTTCGGAGCCAACTTAATAAACGATTGGAAGAAGATGTTATGAAATATAAGGAAATATTTAAGAGAAGTTTTCTAAGCCAAGAAGTTTGAAGATTTCCTTGGCCTGACACCACTGAAAAGGGAAATTTAAGTTCCCAGACTAATAACAATCGGTAAAGGATGAGACAAAATGACAGAAATGCTCTTAAAATACTTCCGCACACAGCAGAAAAAGGTACAGTCGGAAAAGGTATACGACACGCAGTGCCCATTTTGCAGTGTGCAATGTAAAATGCAGTTGATCGAACAAACAAATATTACCAGAAAAAAGTATATAACCGTAGGTAAGGAGAACCCTACTTCTCATGGTCGTTTGTGTATTAAAGGAATGAATGCACATCAACATGCACTGCACAACGATCGCATTAAATATCCGTTATTAAAAGTAAACGGGGAATTTGTACGCATTTCATGGGAGCAGGCTTTGAATCATATTAAGGAAAACTTTACGAAAATCCAATCAGAAAATGGGATGGATGCAATTGGTGTTTATGGAAGTGCGTCCATTACAAATGAAGAAGCCTACTTATTAGGAAAATTTGCCAGGGTTGCTTTAAAAACAAAACACATTGATTATAATGGCCGGTTATGTATGTCTGCAGCTGCTTCAGCTGCGAGTCAGACGTTTGGCATGGACAGAGGCTTAACCAACAGCTTGACCGAAATACCTTTTGTTCAATGTATTATTTTAGCAGGGACAAATATTGCCGAATGCCAGCCGACCCTTATGCCTTATTTTGAAAAGGCGAGGGAAAACGGGGCGTTTATTATTGCCATTGATCCGCGCGAAACCGCAACGACAAAAATGGCCGACTTGCATCTAAAGGTAAAGCCAGGTAATGATGCTGCCTTGGCAAACGGATTATTAAAGGTAATCATCGAAAAAAATTACATTGATGAAGAATTTGTCGAGAATAGGGCGAAAAACTTTGATGAAGTGGAAGAGTACGTTTCTTCCCTAAGCTTAACAGAAATTGCTGAACAGACAGGGGTTCCCGTGGATCAAATCGAGCAAGCGGCTGTCATGTTTGGCCAAAAGGAAACAGGGATGATTTTTACAGCAAGAGGAGTTGAGCAGCAAACGGATGGTTCTCTCGCTGTTCGAAATTTCCTGAATATTCTCATTGCTACCGGAAAGCTTGGGAAACCTTCTTGCGGCTATGGAGCCATTACCGGGCAGGGAAATGGTCAGGGAGCAAGGGAACACGGACAAAAAGCAGATCAGCTTCCTGGATATCGGTCGATTGAGAATGGGGAACATCGGGCCTATATTGCCGATGTATGGGGGATCGAAAAAGACGACCTGCCGAGAAAAGGAGTTTCGGCTTACGAAATGATCCAGAAAATCGATTCAGGTGAAATCACCGGCCTGTTTTTAATGTGCTCGAATCCGATTGTTTCCAACCCGAATGCAAATTTCGTTAAAAATGCGTTTAAAAAGCTTACGTTTCTGGTTGCTGTCGATTTGTTTGTTTCAGAAACAGCTAGGTTAGCAGATTTAATATTACCGTCTACCTCCTATTTAGAGGATGAAGGGACGATGACGAACTTAGAGGGACGAGTCACATTACGGGCAGCAAGCATGTCAAGTCCAGGTGAGGCCAAGCATGATTGGCAAATTATTTGCGATATTGCTCATGCTCTTGGAAAAGGTGAATATTTTACCTTTTCATCTGCAGAAGAGATTTTTAATGAATTAAGGGAAGCGAGCCGGGGGGGTCTAGCTGATTATTATGGCATAACCTATGACCGTCTGAAACGGGAAGGCGGTATTTTATGGCCTTGTCCGACTCATGATCATCATGGGACAGAAAGGTTATTTGAACAATCCTTTGCCCACCCGGATGGTAAGGCTGTTATGGTTGCTGTTCCGAATCATCCGGCTATTCCAAAAGAACAGCCAAATGAAGAATTTCCGCTGTATTTAACAACTGGAAGGGTCATGTCACATTACTTAACAGGTGTACAGACCAGAAAAAGCTCTTCATTGGCAGCAAGAAATTTTGAATCATTTATGGAAATCCATCCGGCTACAGCGAAGAAGTTTGGCATTCAAGATCAGTCGCTCATTAAAATTGAATCAAGGCGGGGGAGCATTGTGGTTCGAAGTAAATGGTCAGAAACGATCCGTCAGGATACCGTTTTTGTGCCCTTTCACTGGGCTGATTCGCAAAATGTGAATATGCTTGTTTCAGATAAATTAGATCCTGCCTGTCGAATGCCGGGATTTAAAGTAAGTGCAGTGAAGATAAGTCCTGTTGATGCAATGTGAAAATTTCCTGCTATTTTTAACAATTTCGAAAAAACCATGGTAGAAAATCTAACGCGAAATGACAACTTCATGCGGAAATGTGATAAATTTGTGAATATAGTATAGGCAGCAAAGGGGAGGAACGTTAATTGGAAAAGAAGAAACTAGTTCTTGTTGGAAATGGAATGGCTGGTGTCAGGGCTGTTGAAGAAATCCTGAACATATCAAAGGATGCATTTGAGATTACTATTTTCGGGGCTGAGCCGCACCCAAACTATAATAGAATTCTATTATCAAAGGTGCTGCAAGGAGATACCGCAGTAAAAGATATTACGCTTAATGATTGGGATTGGTATAAAGAAAATAACATTCAGTTATATACAGGTGAAACGGTTGTTAAAATTGACCACACGAAGAAACTTGTTGTATCGGATAAAGGCAGAGTGGAGCCATATGATGAATTGATTTTGGCAACAGGGTCGAATCCATTTATCCTTCCTATTCCGGGAGCAGATAAAAAAGGTGTTACCACTTTCCGTGATATTAAGGATACAGACGAAATGCTTGAGGCATCAAAAAACTATAAAAAAGCGGCCGTTATTGGCGGTGGATTACTGGGGCTAGAGGCAGCAAGAGGTCTTTTAAACCTAGGTATGGATGTTACTGTCATACATTTGATGCCCTATTTGATGGAACGTCAGTTGGATCCAACTGCAAGTAACCTACTGAAAAAAGAGTTAGAAAAGCAAGGCATGAAATTTTTATTAGAAAAAGCAACTTCAGAGATTCTCGGTATGGATCGCGTTGAAGGGTTAAAGTTTAGCGATGGTACGGAGCTGGAAGCTGATTTAGTGGTGATGTCGGTTGGAATCAAGCCAAATGTTCAATTGGCAAAGGAAAGCGGCCTTCCTGTTAATCGTGGGATTATCGTTAACGACTTTTTACAAACGGATATTCCTCATGTTTATGCAGTCGGTGAGTGTGCTGAACATAATGGAATTGCATACGGATTAGTTGCACCATTGTATGAGCAAGGCAAAGTATTAGCGAAATCCATTTTTGGCGAAGAAACCACGCCATACAAAGGATCTGTTTTGTCCACTCAGTTAAAGGTATCAGGAGTTGAAGTATTCTCTGCAGGTGATTTTACGGAGGATGTGGAAAAGAAATCGTTTAAAGTGTTTGATGAGCAGGATGGGATTTATAAAAAAATAGTGTTGCGTGGAAATAAAATTATTGGGGCTGTTTTATTTGGCGACAGTCGCGACGGCAATCGATTATTTTCAATGATTCAAAAGCAGGCAGATATTTCCGAAACGGCAAAAGTAGCAATTTTACAGCCTGTAGGTGGGGACACAGGAGAAAGCTTAGTTGCCAGTATGGGTGCGAATGAAATTATTTGCGGCTGTAACGGGGTGTCAAAGGGGACTATTGTACAGGCTATCCAGGAAAAAGGGTGTTCATCGGTTGATGAGATTAAAGGCTGTACAAATGCATCTCGCTCCTGCGGCGGTTGTAAACCGCTAGTTGCTGAATTACTGCAGCTTACACTTGGTGAAGAATTTGACGCCAGTGCTCAAAAAGAAGCGATCTGCGGCTGTACGACGTTATCAAGAGATGAAGTAGTTGTGGAAATTAGAGAAAAAGGTTTGAGGAGTACAAAAGAAGTCATGAATGTACTTGAATGGAGTTCGGAGGAAGGCTGTTCTAAATGTCGTCCGGCTCTGAACTACTATTTAGGAATGATCTATCCAACGGAATATGAGGATGAAAGAGAATCACGATTTGTCAATGAACGGATGCATGCCAATATTCAAAAGGATGGAACATTTTCTGTTGTCCCCACTATGTACGGTGGAGTAACAAATTCAAATGATTTAAGAAAAATTGCCGATGTTGTCGACAAATATGAGATTCCATTAGTTAAATTAACAGGCGGACAACGGATTGACCTACTAGGAGTCAAAAAAGAAGACTTGCCTAATGTATGGAAAGATTTGGATATGCCGTCTGGCTATGCATATGGAAAATCACTACGTACTGTTAAAACCTGTGTCGGTGAACAGTTCTGCCGTTTTGGTACGCAAGATTCAATGAGTCTTGGGATCACTTTGGAAAAGAAATTTCAAGGACTTCAAACTCCTCACAAAGTAAAAATGGCTGTGTCTGCTTGCCCTAGAAGCTGTGCGGAATCAGGCTTTAAAGATATTGGCTTTATCGGAATTGACGGCGGCTGGGAGATTTATGTTGGCGGAAATGGAGGAAACCATGTCCGGGGTGGAGACTTGTTATTTAAAGTGAAAACGGAAGAAGAAGTCATGGAAATTACCGGGGCCTACCTCCAATATTATCGTGAAACTGCTAACTATTTAGAACGGACGTCCAAATGGATTGAACGAGTTGGGTTGGCGCACGTGCAATCTGTGTTGGATGACAAGGAGAAACGCAAGGAATTAAACGAACGGATGGATCAAGCTTTATCAACGTACAAGGATCCTTGGAAAGAAGTTGTAAATGATAAAAAGGTCCAAAAAGAATTATTTGAAAATTTGGTAATATCTAAATAATTTTGAGGAGGTAACAGCAGCATGCTAAACACAAGTATAACAAAGCTTCGGGTTGGATCTGTTGATGAGCTGACAGAGCGTTTAGGAAAAACCGTTCGGGTGGGAGAGAAAGAAATTGCCGTTTATAAATTGTCAAACGGGAGAATTCGGGCCATTGAAAACCGCTGCCCACATAAAGGTGGAGTGCTCAGCGAGGGTATTGTGAGCGGCGATTTTGTTTTTTGTCCGATGCATGATTGGAAAATTTGCTTGGATGATGGAAAGGTCCAAGAACCTGATACGGGCTGTGTCAAATCCTATCAGACCGTAATCGAAGGGGAAGAAATTTACCTTCTAATCGACTAACAAATAACGGGATTTTCGTGTTAACGAGATGCACAGCGCATCTGTTAACCGAAAATCCTTTACTACAAGATGGATGCCTTCAACGAAAAGCACCATTTTTTAAGTTAAATTTTTCAGTGGATGACATCAAAGTAAGGATTGGTGACGGAGTATGAGCATTGAAAAGGGAAAAGTCTATATTGTTGGGGCCGGACCAGGGGATCCCGATTTAATTACCATCAAAGCCGTTAAGTGTTTGGGACTAGCCGATGTGATTGTGTACGATCGATTGGTCAATCCTGTTTTGCTTCAATATGGAAAACGGGATGCGGAATTTATCTATTGTGGTAAGGCACCGGGAAACCATTGTGTTCCACAAGAGGGCATTAATCAACTGCTCGTTGAGAAATCTTTAACAGGAAAAACGGTTGTTCGCCTAAAAGGGGGGGACCCATTTATTTTTGGCAGAGGGGGAGAAGAGGCGGAAGTATTGGTCCAATCCGGGATTGAATTTGAAATTATTCCCGGAATTACTTCCGGAATAGCAGCCCCTGCTTATGCAGGAATTCCTGTTACCCACAGGGAGTTAGGGCGGTCCTTTGCTGTGGTAACGGGGCACTGTATAAGTGGAAAACCAGATAAAATTCAATGGAAATACCTTGCTAAGGGTGTTGATACCCTTGCCATTTATATGGGAATTAAAAACCTTCCATATATATGTCAGCAACTGAGTACCTACGGAAAAAATCCGCAAACGCCAATTGCCATCATTGAACAGGGAACAACAGGTTACCAGAGGACGGTCTGTGGTACGCTTGGGACAATAGTGGAAATCGCTGAAAAAGAACAAGTTACCAATCCGGCTATGATTGTGATTGGTGAAGTTGTCAAATTATCAGAAAAGCTATCCTGGTTTCCTGAAAGGGAGAAAGAGATGCTGTCCGTATAATCAAAACTATAATTTCAATTCATACAAGGTGGGCTGCAATGGTGAAACCAAAGGGTCAAACATCTGTACTTATTTTATCAACGATCTCGATGATTATTTCGTTTGCAGTTTGGTCAGTATTTTCATCGATTGCAACGGAAATTCAAAAAATTTATCATTTAACTATTTTAGAAAAAAGTTTACTTATTGCAACACCTGTTTTGTTAGGGTCTATAATGCGCGTTCCGATGGGAATTTTAACGGATCGATATGGTGGCAGAAGGATTTATGCTTTAACTATGCTTCTGCTGGTATTCCCGATGGTTGGAGCAGGGTTTGCTCATTCTTATATCATGTTGTTGTTCTGGGCATTTTTTATCGGCATGGCAGGAACAGTGTTTGCTGTTTCGATTGCCTATGTTTCTAGATGGTTTCCGCTGGAACGACAAGGATTCATTTTAGGAATTGCCGGGATGGGCAATTTAGGATCCGCAGTTGCTAGTTTTTTCATTCCATTCATTTTTTCCCCCTACGGTTTACAATGGGTGTTTTGGAGCTTTGCATTGGTAATAGGAATAATGGCGTTTATTTTTTGGGTCGGAACGAAAGATGGACAAAGACCAAGCGAGAGCAAGACTTTTAAGGAATCATTATCTGTATTAAAATTTAAAGAAACGTGGTTTTTATCTACCTTTTATTGCCTTACCTTTGGAGGCTTTGTGACTTTCAGTGTGTATTTACCCACGTTGTTGTCTGATATTTATAACATGACGTCAGTTGAAGCAGGAATTAATACAGCAGGATTCGTTCTATTTGCTACATTTATCCGTCCGGTCGGCGGGTATATGTCTGATCAGTTCGGGGCAAAAAGATTGTTAACCTTTGTTTTTGGCGGTGTATTTGTAGCTGGATTGTTTCTCGCTTTTACGCTGGACTATTTTACACTCTTCAGTATTGGCTGTATGGTCATTGCTATTCTGGTTGGAATTGGCAATGGAGCCGTTTTTAAGATGGTGCCTGAAGTCTCGTCAGAAAATATGGGGGCAGTAACAGGTATTGTCGGTGCTGTTGGTGGAATCGGCGGATTCTTTCCTCCGATTATCATAGGATTCACAAAGGATTTAACGGGAACTTATTTTTTAAGCTTCGCGTTATTGTCGATTTTCTCTTTGATTTGTCTAATTCTCAATCTTAGGGTTGGAAACAAAAAACATGTTAGCTTTAGTACAAAGAGCGCATGAAAAATTTCATGGCTTGCAGCCTAGTTTCATTCCTTTTTTGTTGATATTGGAATGAGCAGTATGCAGGCCATATTTTTTAAAAAACTTTTTTCGTGCTTTCTATTATGAGTGATTGGATTCTTAATAACATTATTTTCCATAAAGTGATTCCAAACAGCTCCGATACAAGGTTGGGGAATTTTAAGCAGTTCGTACAAGATACTTTGTCGCTGGTAGTGGAATCTCCATATCTATCGCCTCATAGGATAGAATTGGGGGTGATTTATTGAAAAGATGGTTAAAAGCAGTTATTCTAACATACCTCTCACTCTTGTTTTTTGGTGGTTTTTTAGCAATAGGTTTGTTGTGGACGGGAGCCATTGAAAAATCGCTGCCATTTATTTCCGGAATAAAAATCTTTTTGTACTATTTCTTCGCTGGAGCGATCGGCGGGTCACTTCGGCATCTTTACATGTTTTGTTATCACTATATGGAAGATAGATTAAACGATTATCGGCAATGGATTATGTACATTTTTTATCCTATTTTCGCAACTGGAACAGCTGTAGTTGCAGTGACTTTAATCCAAAGCGGTTTATTATTAATTCAGTTCACCGATCATAATGAAACCCCTTATGCACAAATAAGCATTGCTTTCTTTGTTGGTTTTGGTTTCAACAGGTTCGTAAAAAAGCTAAATGATGTATCAAAAGATTTATTTCAAACAAACAAAAATGAAAATAAGAGGTCGGACATAACAAATAAATAATACGAAAGAGCATGAAAAGAATTGTAATTTGCGAACGGGAGAAAATATCAGGTATAAAAGTTGACAGAAAAGATTCTAACTTGAAGGAATGTTTCATCGATAGGTGCCTGTCCTCAAGAATTCATAAGCATTTTAGTTTGTATCCAATCTTCAAATTGTTACTATAGCTGTAGTACTAAATTTTCACCATGAAAGGACAAATGATAAATGGCAACAATTCATGTACCTGTCTCTGTTTTAAATCTAGCTCCGATCCGTGAGGGACAGACTTCGAAGCAAGCCATTGAGGCAATGGTTGACCTTGCACAAGCCGTAGAGAAAATGGGGTATCGGCGCTATTGGATTGCAGAGCATCATAATACTGCGACACTTGTCAGTTCAGCGACGTCGATTTTAATTAAACATACTTTAGAGCATACCCGTCATATTAGTGTTGGGTCAGGTGGGATTATGCTCCCAAATCATTCCCCATTAGAAGTGGCTGAACAATTCGGAACGATGGCCACGATTTATCCCAACCGTGTAGATCTTGGTCTTGGCCGCGCACCTGGTACAGATATGATGACTGCAAATGCCCTCAGACGCTCGAAAAATGATTCAATATATACCTTTCCTAATGATGTCAAGGACTTGCTTACCTATTTTGGTCCGGAAAATCAGCAAGCCTATGTGAAAGCTTATCCTGGTGTCGGTACGAATATTCCAATCTATATCCTTGGCTCGTCCACGGATTCAGCTTATTTAGCAGCGAGTTTGGGACTGCCTTATGTATTTGCTTCCCACTTTGCACCAAGATATATGGAAGAAGCTATTTCGATTTATCGCAAATATTTCCAGCGGTCAGAGTACTTGGACCAACCGTATATGATCGTATGTTTAAATGTAATTGCAGCTGAAACCAATGAAGAGGCGAAATGGTTATCGACTACGATGCAGCAATTTTTCCTAAATGTTATCCGTGGTACCCAAAATCCGTTACAACCGCCTGTTGATGATATGGACGAGGTTTGGAATCCTTCGGAAAAAGAAATGTCTACATCCATGTCAAATGTAACTTTGTTGGGGAACAAAGTTACGATTCAACAACAGTTAACGGATTTTCAAGAAAAATATGGTGTAAATGAAATCATGGCGGTATCCTATATCTTTGATCCGGAAAAACAAAAACGTTCGTATGAAATTTTGAAAGAAGTTGTTGACGGGAAATAATTTATCTAAGCAGTTAAAATTTGAACCCCAAAAAAGAGTAGCTCTCTTTTTGGGGTTCATGTTTTCTACTTTGTGTTTTGCAGTGCATCACAGCCTTCTTCACCGGTGCGAATTTTTATGGCATTAGCGATTTCATAGACAAATATTTTCCCGTCACCAGGCTGCCCTGAATTTAAGACTTTTCTTGCTGTGTCAATAACAAGCTGTACGGGAACTTTACAAACGACGATCTCAACCTTGATCCGTTCATACATGTTAACGTTTAACTTCTTACCTCGATACGATTCCGTATACCCTTTTTGAAAACCGGCACCAAGAGCATGGGTAACAGTAATCCCACCTACACCGATTTGGGCAAGGGCTTGTTTCAACTCTTCAAATTTTGTTGGACGGGCAATAATTTCAATTTTGGTCAATACTTCAGTCATATGATCACCCTTTTTAGAAATTATGATTCGTGATAGGCTCGTTCTCCGTGTAGTGTAATATCTAATCCAATCGATTCTTCATCTTCATTTGCCCGTACGGGGATAAAGACGTTTACGACTTTAATAATAATGTAGGAGGCGATTCCTACAAATAAATATGTGGCGGCAATCGCAATGAGCTGTTTTAAAACTAAGCTGGGGTCTCCATAAAATAATCCATTCGCTCCGGCTGAATTCACGGATTTTGTTGCAAATAGGCCTGTGGCAATTCCGCCCCACGTCCCGCCGAGCCCATGTAATCCAAATGCATCAAGGGCATCATCATATCCAAATTTTTGCTTAAGCCAGAAGACTCCCCAATAACAGATCACACCTCCGAGGAATCCGATCAGAATGGAAGATAGTGGCGTCACAAATCCAGCCCCAGGTGTGATTGCTACTAGACCTGCAACTGCACCTGAAATAGCTCCTAGCATGGTCGGTTTTTTATTTATCAGCCATTCAATAAGTATCCAGCCAATAATTCCGGCAGCGGCTGCTGTATTCGTATTGATAAACGAGTACATTGCTACGGCGTTGAGGGTTAATGCACTTCCGACATTAAAGCCATACCATCCCATCCAGACTAAGGCTCCTCCTAATATCGTAAGGGGAAGGTTATGTGGAGTTGTTGAGATGGCATCTTTTCTTTTTCCGATAACAACCGCAAGTACAAGTCCGGTAACCCCCGAGGAAATATGAACGACGTTTCCTCCTGCGAAATCAAGTGCTCCAAGGTTACGGATCCAGCCTCCTACACCCCAAACCCAATGAGCTACAGGAGAGTATACAAAAATGGACCATAAAACCGTGAAGATAGCAAAAGCGGAAAAACGCATCCGCTCTGCAAAGGCTCCTGAAATAAGTGCTGCCGTTAGAATCGCAAAGTTAAGCTGGTACATCATAAACAGGTTATGAGGAATCGTTGCACTGTATTCAGTAATAGGCTTAAAGGTTACACCTTTTAGTTCCGCCCAATCTAGAGCCCCGATAAAAGCATTTCCGTGTAAAGAAAATGCGAGTGAATACCCAAATAAAATCCAAATAATTGAAACAATGGCGATCGAACCAAAACTGTACATCGCAGTGCTTAAAACGTTTTTACTTTTTACCATTCCCCCGTAAAATAGGGCAATTCCTGGTGTCATAATCCAAACGAGTATAGTTGATAAAAACATAAATACTGAATCGCCCATCACCATAATTGTAATCTCCTCTGCTGAATATTCATGTTATGTTTTATTACATTTCTTGTTAATAAAACTATCATATTATTTTATTATCCTTTTTGCAACGGAAAATTTTGATAATTCAAATTGTTGAAAAGGCATTATGGCATGTTTTATTACATGCTAATTACTGAAAGATGTTAAAAAACCTCTGTTTAATGGAAAAGTTAAAAATAATGTCGAAACTTGTATAAAATAATCTAAATAATTTATATATTTAGACAAGCGGGTCGGAACATTATATACTTGTTAACGGGAAAGAACATGAAGGAGAGGAATAATAATGGAAATAAAACGTCAGAACGTCGATTTTGGTAATTCAATCTTTCAAACTTTAGTGGATGGCTATTATTTTGAGATACCTACAAATGTAGTTGAAATAACGAAGGATAAGGCAGATGGCCACTTTCCGTCATCTATACAGGAACCGCATTTATTTTTGCAAAGTTTGCTCATTTCAACAACAATGGATGGGGAAGAAAAGTATTATCTAGTGGGGGATGCAGCAGAAAAACATGTGTTAGGTAATATACATATAAACAAATTACATGATAAAACGGAATCTGAAATTCCCTATGTGATGTTCCTGGCCTCCGTTGCTTATTACAATGTACTAAAAGGTAAAGGCAAAGAAGATAACAGAGTGAACGTAAACTATTTTTCAACTATGCTTCCGATTTGGTTGCTTAAAAAAACGAACAAGTTCAGTGAAATGCAAAATAAAATGGCCAACCGCTTTCAGGGGGATCATAAAGTAACGATATTGACCCCAGGATTAGAAAGAGTTGTAACCATTCACGTCGAAACAAGCAAATGCCGGATTGAAAGTGAAGTTGCTCGTTGGGCTATTAAAAAGGATTTTGATTTACAAGACCGAGAGGAAGCCAATTCCTTCAAAAATTTTGAAACCCTAATTGTTGATTTGGGTGGAGGAACCGTGGACCTTGCACTGCTCCAAACAGGGCTGCAGGCTCCTAAGAGCAGGGATTCCTTTAACTGTTTTCCTGATATCTCCTATTTAAAACATATTGAAAAACTAAGAAGTGAAAAATTGCTTGAGCATTTTGATGATGTTCGCTCGTTAGAGGAATTTATTATCAATAACATTGAAAAGCCAAAAATGGAACAAAAAGATGGAAACAGCGGTAAAAAGGTGGATCTCACAGAACAAATCCATGAGTCACTAAGGGAATATACGCAAATTTTGATCACGAAGATTGAAAATACATTTCCATCACCAAAAGATAAGGTCTATAAATATGTCTATATTGGTGGAATTGCTTTTATCCTTCAGCAATTCATCCAAGATTGGATCGATAAGATGTATGGGGAAGAAATAAGGAAGGAAAATCATATTTTCTTGCCAGATACAAGAAAACTAAATATATATGGTCTTGAAGTTTTGAGCAGACATGAAACAAACGTCATTAACGCATAGAAGAGGAGTGAAACATATGAGCAACCAAACTAAACCCTTCGGTAAAGTGTTCGTTGATGGATTAAACGACATGTATTCAAATCTAGGTGCTCAAATGGCTGCGCCTTTTTACATCCTGTCTGACGTTTTTCTTCCTACTGGTAAGCTTTCCACGGATGTAGGTGGATTAATGACTAATGAAGAAGAAAATACATGTAAGCAAGAAATGTTTGCTTTAAAAAAGTCTGAAATGCTGCCAGAAGTCTACTCATTTCTTGAGAAAAAAGCTCAAGAAAATGAGTTATCCAATTATCTAACGAAACTTGTTCTCCTGGATATGCATAAACCAGACAAAGAAGAGTATGGTACATTATTGGATTCACTACGAAATGAATTTTTAGGGGAGATTCATAACCTTAAAAGAGAACTCGCTTTAAGTTCTGTTTCTACCCAAACAGACGAATTGCGGGATTATGTAACCAAGCTTGTTGAGCAGAATTCGCATAAGTCTGACAAAGCAGAGTTCAGATCGCTGTT
Source organism: Bacillus sp. EB600 (assembly GCF_024494385.1). Lineage (GTDB taxonomy): Bacteria > Bacillota > Bacilli > Bacillales > Cytobacillaceae > JAEVLT01. Next base: position 6,390 of record NZ_JAEVLT010000053.1, on the reverse strand, counting down.
GGATTCACTGCGCAATGAGTTTTTAGGAGAGATTCACAATCTTAAAAAGGAACTTGCTATACGTCCTGCGGCTGTTGATCATAATACGTCAAGACCTGTTTTGAACCATGAAGAAGTGGATGATATGAAAGAAGGCCAATTACTTGAAAGTGATCGAGTGATCGGGACTATTGAAGAAGTAATCGATGTAGATTTTTAACGATTAAGTAGGGGAGAAAGCTCCTCTACTTTTATTTTTTATATTCAAGATTAGGATGGACGAATACTGTTGAAAAAATAAAAATGGGACGGGCTTTTCTAGGGGGAAAAAGCATCAAAGAAATTCAAGGCAATTAAATATCATTTATAGTGCTTTAAGGAAGTTGGTGCACTAGAGAATTGGGTCAACCAAACAAAACAGTGATAGAACGAAGTGTAATCGGAATTATCTCACAAGGGAACATCATTAATACAAAATTTTAAGCTGAAAGAAGCTCATTTCCATCTTCTGGAACATAACATGTAGTGCAAAAGATAGAAAAAGTAAACAAAGAATTTACATTCTTTATTAATCTACTATCTTTTCTAAATATGGTGTTGGGGAGAGGTAAAATGCAAACAATTTCTGAACAAGATATTCGTAATGCGGTCGAAACGATGCAAGCAACAGGAATGGAAGGTTTCTTAATTGAAGAACCAATAGCAATGAGTCCACCAGGTCCTGGCTCTAAACGTTCAGGCCGTTCGAGTCGCTCAAGAGGTTCGGGGCGCTCAGGTCGTACGGGTCGCTCAAGACGGTCAGGTCGCCGCCGTACCACAGGTCGCCGCCGTACCACAGGCCGCCGCCGTACCACAGGCCGCCGCCGTACCACAGGCCGCCGCCGTACCACAGGCCGCCGTCGTACTACAGGCCGCCGCCGTACCACAGGCCGCCGTCGTACTACAGGCCGCCGCCGTACCACAGGCCGCCGCCGTACCACAGGCCGCCGCCGTACCACAGGCCGCCGCCGTACCACAGGCCGCCGCCGTACCACAGGCCGCCGCCGTACCACAGGCCGCCGTCGTACCACAGGCCGCCGCCGTACCACAGGCCGCCGCCGTACCACAGGCCGCCGCCGTACAACGGGTCGTCGCCGTACCACAGGCCGCTCAAGACGTTCATAGTTTCTGTTAATAATTTTAGCTAAAAAACTGTATATGTATATTTACTCATCAATACCCGTTCGCAAAAAAATCATTTTTTTGAACGGGTATTTTATATACAAAAAAGGCACTTTAAACATCCCTAAAATTCTAAAATCATAATTACGTCGCTAAACGGGCGCTTGCACTTTTCTAATGAATCTGTGTTAACTTCCACAGTAGATCTGATAACCCATTGGGAAACTAACCACGGAATGTGGTAGTGGGCTTTGGAGTCAGCAAGCCTCGCGGAAAAAGGAGATTGGATTAAGGGAGGGGCGATCACTACAGTCAATTGTTAAATGTAAAGTTTGGGAGGGGAATGAAAATTAACACCCTAAACTTTTGATGATTATTTATTCTGAATATTTCGCTATTTTGTCACAAAGTTACAGTGAATCCGCTTTTTCTTATGTTATTATATAGATGTAAAAGATAAATAAAGAAAGGTTAACATCTTAGGAGACTCAGCCATACGTGTTCGTTCCGTTTGTGAACGAGTAAGTAAGGTTATTCCAAATTAATTGTTTGGAGAGTGGAGTGATGCTTACCTTATTAGACAAGGTGGAAGTCAATCAACTTAATCCTTTTGTAAAAAGCATTTTCTTGAAATTACAGAAAATGTTGCTGGGGAAAATCCACTCCTAATTAGGGACCTTCGGAGATCACACTGGTAATCATCTCATCAAATCTATGATCCTTGTATTTATCTAGAAAGGATAAACACTCTACAAATAGTGAATATTTCGTAGAAATGCATTCTTATCGAAAACTACTTTCTCTCAGGTGAATGGAAATTTCGTGAAGAAGGAATTTTTGTTGCCGAAATAAATAGAAAGTGGAGATAATCAATGGAGTAGTACAAATAGACTTAGAAAACTATTTGTAGGTGAGCTGGAGTAGTGTAGATTTTTAAAAGCTAACCTATTAGGAAAAAAGTTATTGATTTACAAGTTGAATAGTTGATGTAAGAGTTTTACGTCAACATATGATTCTAAAAATCCTTAGTTAAAAAAGCAAGCATTGCCATGAAGCTGTTCCAAATAAGGGAATAATGAGTTTAAATCGGTACCATACCGAATGAAGTTGTTTCATTAAGGAATTTGAATTCCATTTATTACATGTGAATTAATTCCTTCAACGGAACAAGCACACATTAGCGAATGTACCAAAGCTACTTTTTAAAACAGGTGGAAACCTCAAGTAGAGAATTGGGAAACAATTGGCTGATGTCATGGTTGGGTCTCTTAAGATGTTAACAATGTTAAGAAGCTTTCTCATTGAAAAGCTTCTTTTTATTGTGCACCCGGCATGGGTGCAGTCTCTAGGGTGTCCGTGGTGACGCGGAATCTGAAGGAAGCGGGCGGCAAACCTCCATCTGAGGAATACGAACTTCATATAAGGCTAGGTACCATTGGATGAGTCTGCAATACAAGATAAAGTCCTTACTCCCGAAGGTGGTACAGGGTAAATGAAGCAGATAGGTGGAGGGAAAGACTACACTCTTACCCGGGGAGGTCTGATTGAAGTGCCAAGTACACTTGGTAAGCTATCCAGCAATGGATAGCTGAACAATCAGAAGTCAGCAGATGTCATAGTACCATTCTAACTCAAGATAGAATGGGAAGAACTGAACTATTAAGAGAGAATAAATCTGCACATTCGCTGATTGCGTTGAACACAGACAATCCGAAAGGACTTACCTAAAGAGGGAAGCGGTGTATCCGCTGGGGACTTTAGGAGGGTGGGGGAACTTCCCTTTAGCCCAATAATTGTGTGCATTCTACGCATTGGATGCTGCATTGAAAGTTCTTTTATTAGTGAAATTGGCTTGTTGGATACCGTAAAGCCAAAGAAAGAAGAACGTCGGAAAGCCGTATGAGGGAAAACCTCACGTACGGTTTAATGAGGAGGAAGTGAAAGTTACACTCCCTGAGGAAGACACCGTGCGAAACGGATGATTTAAAGGCTGTATTCCCGCAATTATCGCAGACACCGCTGACCTTATCGGGATATTCTTTAAAATTGTAAACATATCCGTTTCTTTTTTGCTCATAAAATAAAAATAATCATTTTGTTGAAAAACATCGCGTCACAATAAAACCCATTTTTTATAAAATGGGAAAATGACTATTATACGAGCCCTTATTTTAAAATTTATGGTGCATATTCTATCAACATAGAGAGCGACAAAGCCTCTAAATAATATAATGAAATGAGGTTATTTAATGGCATTTGGATGTAATGATCAAGGCATGATCCCCCCGGTTTCCCCCGTTCCTTGTCCAGTATCGTCAACAGAACAAATACCGTTAACGAATTTAGGTACCACAGTAACTGGAGTAACTCCTATGGCAGTTACCACAACAATTAAAGTTCCAGTTGTAGTGGCAGAACCAACACTTCAAATTGTGGTAGAGGCAAATATTCCCCTTACTCCTCCAGCAACAGAAATTAAAAGAGTGAAAAAAAGTGTATTTCTACAGCAGGTTAAACTGGTTCCGGTTGCATTTACACGTATTGATGGTACTGACTTTTTTACCGTTACAAGAGCTAAATTATTTGTAGCAGGTCATATTCGCAAAAATATTGAATATGCCTCTAACGCATGTAACGGAGCACTTCAAGATAAAATTGCCAATGTACCATTTAGTGGTTTTGCAGACCTTGTGGGTGCTGCAATTATTAATCCAGCCATCGTAGGTATTTCAGAAAGTGCCGAGGCTAATTTCCTTAATGAGACAACCAACTTAGATGCTCGCTTGGATAAATTTTTCTTCCAAAATCTTGTCAAATTCAATGAACAGCCATTTGGTGAGCTAGTTGCCGCAAACTTCTTTGAGCTTGATTTTTCACCTACGATGGTAGCAGCTCAGAGACCTTTTAACAAATTGCGCGAAAAAATCGTCCTAGACCTTACTTTAAAAGTATTACAAGTCCAGCAACTTGCGATTACTGCTACTGCAGTAGTTCCTGTTCTTCCAGGACTTACTCCTCCAGTATCTCCTTAATGGATGTTCTTCAAAATAAATGAAAAAAATATAAAAAAATTTAAGATTCAAGCTGTCAATTTGACAGCTTTTTTATTCTTTATTGTTCATCTTAATTTTGGAGGGAGCTGGCGAGAATGGCACTGTTAACATCGTAATGTCACGCCATTTGTGAAAGTCCTAAATACTTTTTTTCATCCCGCAATTTTTACACTCCCTGAGGAAGACGCCGTGCGAAACGGATGATTTAAAGGCTGTATTCCCGCAATTATCGCAGACACCGCTGACCTTATCGGGGTATTCTTTAAAATCGTAAATGATGCTCGTATCATAGCCGTTTGTTTTTTGCTCATAAAAAAAAATTAATCATTTTGTTGAAAAACATCGCGTCACAAAAAACCCATTTTTTATAAAATGGGTAAATGCCTATTATACAAGCCCTTATTTTAAAATTTATGCTGCATATTCTATCACATAGAGAGCGACCAAGCCTCTAAATAATATAATGAAATGAGGATATTTTTATGGCATTTGGATGTAATCAGCAAGGCATGATTTCCTCGGTTTCCCCCGTTCCTTGTCCAGTATCGTCAACAGAACAAATACCGTTAACGAATTTAGGTACCGCAGTAACTACTGGACCAGCAGTTACCACAAGAATTAAAGTTCCGGTTGTAGTGGCAGAACCAACACTTCAAATTGTGGTAGAGGCAAATATTCCCCTTTCTCCTCCAGCAACAGAAATTAAAAGAGTGAAAAAAAATGTATTTCTAGAGCAGGTTAAACTGATTCCGGTTGCATTTACACGTATTGACGGTACTGACTTTTTTACCGTTACAAGAGCTAAATTATTTGTAGCAGGTCATATTCGTAAAAATATTGAATATGCCTCTAACGCATGTAACGGAGCACTTCAAGATAGAATTGCTAATGTGCCATTTAGTGGTTTTACAGACCTTGTGGGTGCTGCAATCATTAATCCAGCCATCGTAGGTATTTCAGAAAGTGCCGAGGCTAATTTCCTTAATGAGACAACCAACTTAGACGCTCGCTTGGATAAATTTTTCTTCCAAAACCTTGTCAAATTCAATGAACAGCCATTCGGTGAGCTAGTAGCCGCAAACTTCTTTGAACTTGATTTTTCACCAACGATAACAACAGCTCAGAGACCTTTTAACAAATTACGCGAAAAAATCGTCCTAGACCTTACTTTAAAAGTATTACAAGTCCAGCAACTTGCGATTACTGCTGCAACAGTAGTTCCTGTTCTTCCTGGACTTACTCCTCCAGTATCTCCTTAATGGATGTTCTTCAAAATAAATGCAAAAAATATAAAAAATTTAAGACTTAAGCTGTCAATTTGACAGCTTTTTTATTCTGCGTGCCTAGGCAATGATGGGTGCTTTTGACGAGACGGCGGGATTCACTTCACGTTACAACCTGTTAGTTTGCTCGGACTCTGCTAGAGAGTATTTTGTCACAACTCCTAGATTTCACGCTTTATATGACAAAATTTATCGTCCTGATATTCTCTCGCAGAGGGGCTACCGGGGCGGTTCCGGTGGGTTAATCACCTCTCCCTACTCGATTGCCCTTTTCCTATTCAGGTGCTAATTGAGTTTTCGTATAAATAGAAATGAAAAATTTCATGCTGTTTATATATGTGGAAGGATCACGCCGCCATATATAAAGGCGGCTAGAATTATAAAAGCTGGGTGTAGTTTAAATTTTGTAAGAGCAATGAGTGAAATGATGCCAATAACTGCCGATTGAATAATTCCGAGTGAATGGAAGGAATCACTGAACATTTGCCATGTCAGAATACCCATCATAACAGCAATAACCGGTTGGACTAGTAACGTCATTCCTTTGACGATTGGTGATTGCCGATGTTTACTCATTAATTTTAAAAGTAAAATTAATGCGATCGCTGACGGCAGGATGGTGGCGACCAATGCGATAAGTAAGCCCCACCAGCCTAACACGTCATAACCGACGTAGGCAGCGATTTTCGTGGCAACCGGTCCAGGAAGGGAATTTCCTAATGCTAGCATCTTCGAGAATTCAACGTTATTTAACCAATGATAATGGGTAACAATTTCTTCATACATCAACGGGATAGAAGCAGGTCCGCCTCCGTATCCAAGAACATTGGCAAGAAAAAAGCCCCAAAAGATATAAACCGAAACCATTATGCCGACATCCCCTTATTTTTCGATTTATGTTTGTTAATTCGATT
>NZ_JAEVLT010000052.1 GCF_024494385.1 Bacillus sp. EB600 | reverse complement strand
AGAGCGTAAATACTGGAAAACCAATTTGGTTATCAACCGCCGTTGATATTTCAAGATCTGCATTTAACTTCCATTTCTTCGCAGACTATTTACGTTCAGTAGGAACAGAAGCATTTGAAACAGATGATGTAGCAATCAACTATTCGGTTCGTCGTCCTGTGGGCGTTGTTGGGATCATCAGCCCTTGGAATTTACCTTTATTACTAATGACTTGGAAACTTGCACCAGCTCTTGCAGCCGGTAATACTGTTGTTGTCAAGCCAGCAAGTCTAACTCCAACAACAGCAACATTGATTGGGGAAATTTGTAAGGAAGCTGGAGTACCGGATGGTGTAGTCAATATCGTAAACGGTTCTGGCGGTGTGGTAGGTACAGCGTTGACTGAGCACAAAGATGTTGATGCACTAACATTTACAGGTGAAACAGTAACTGGACAAACGATTATGACTGCAGCAGCTAAAACATTGAAAAAACTTTCTTATGAGCTTGGTGGAAAGAATCCAAATATCATCTTTGCTGACTCTGATTTAGATGAAGTAATCGAAACAACTTTAAAATCAAGTTTTATTAATCAAGGGGAAGTATGTCTTTGCGGTTCCCGAATTTATGTAGAACGCTCTGCGTATGATGAGTTTATTCAAAAATTCGTAGCAAAAACAAAAGAATTGGTTGTTGGAGATCCGTTCGACCCAAAAACAAAAGTAGGTGCATTAATCAGTAAAGAACACTATGAACGCGTTCTAAGCTATGTTGAGTTAGCAAAAGAAGAAGGCGGAGAAGTTATTACTGGTGGTGTTCGCCCTGAAGGGTTAGAAAAAGGCTATTATTTAGAGCCAACCATTATCACAGGTCTTGATCGCACTTGTCGTGTTGTCAAGGAAGAAATCTTTGGTCCAGTTGTTACGGTTATTCCATTTGACACAGAAGAAGAAGTGCTTGATCAAGTGAATGATACAGACTATGGTTTGAGTGCATCCATTTGGGCAAATGATTTTACGCCGTGCACATCGTGTTGCAAGAGAAGTAGAAACAGGAATTATTTGGGTAAACACATGGTTCCTTCGTGATCTTCGTACACCATTTGGAGGAATGAAGTCTAGTGGTATTGGCCGAGAAGGCGGAATGCATAGCTTTGAATTCTATAGCGAATTATCTAATATTTGTATTAAATTGTAATATAAAAATCTAATATAAATATTAAAATAATAAAGTCGCAGAAAGGTTACTCCCGATTGGGCGCCTGACCTTTTTGTGGCCTTTATTTTCTTTTTTTTTATAATACAGATTCTTATACAGTTTTCATACAAGCCTCTTATTTAGCCCCACCCTACCAGTTTAAATATTGTGATTAAGTCCGTTAGTTGCTAAATTGGTGTCAGTCTCCCGACAGATTAAAGCATTCGTTTGGGTACTGACACCATAGCCGCATGCTTATTCTAAAAAGCGAAATCCCCTTATGCAAGTTAAAGGGGATTTTTAATATGTCTTGATGTGGTTAGTTCTTTTACAACCATATTTGTTAAGAGTTAATTCGAAATTTGGATAAATTACCAAAAGATGTGGGAAAATCTAGAATGAGAAAATTTATAACTATCCTAATGAGTTGAAAAGGAGGACCCGCATGTATAAAAAACAGGAACGCCTGCTCATTTGGCTAACTTTTATTGTTGCGATATCAATCGGTTTATCATTAATAAGATTCATTATTTCAGGATAAGGGGTGATGCATGCAATGGGTAATGAGGAATCTGTTTTTTTTAGCCGCGTACTTACAGAAATGACCCTTTCATTTCATATTATCTATGCAACAATCGGTGTCGGAATTCCACTGATGATTTTAATTGCCCAATGGGTGGGAATTAAGAAACAGGATGATCATTATATATTGTTAGCACGCAGATGGACACGAGGGTATGCGATTACAGTGGCTGTTGGAGTTGTAACTGGGACGATCATTGGATTGCAACTCTCCCTTCTATGGCCAGAATTTATGACACTCGGAGGGCAGATTATTGCACTTCCTTTATTTATGGAGACATTTGCTTTTTTTATCGAAGCTATTTTTTTAGGCATTTACTTATATACGTGGGATCGCTTTAAGAATCAAAAAAGGCATTTATTACTATTGATTCCGGTTGCACTTGGTGCCTCCTTTTCGGCCGTATTTATTACCATTGTTAACGCCTTTATGAATTCACCACGGGGATTTGATTTTGTTGGCGGACAAATAAGGAATGTGAATCCTGTCTTGGCTATGTTTACGCTTTCGATGCCGACTAAAGTTGCCCATGTTCTTGGAACTGCCTATATGACAGCCGCATTTCTGCTCGCATCCATTGCTGCTTTCCGCTTACTGAAAAGGTCTAATCATATCTATCACAAAAAAGCGCTATTTTTCACGATGAAAATAGGTTTAACTTTTTCGATTGCAACTGCATTACTTGGAGACTTTTCGGGAAAATATCTGGCCCATTACCAGCCTGAAAAATTAGCCGCGGCTGAGTGGCATTTTGAAACAGGGGGAGGCGCTCCACTCCTTATGTATGGAACCATTCAAGATGGAAAAGTGAAAAATGCTATCAAAATACCTTTTGCTCTTAGCATTTTAGCACACGATCTGCCAGGCGCCACAGTAACCGGACTTGATGAATTTCCGCAAGACGAAATTCCACCTCTCTATATCCATTATATGTTTGATTTAATGGTGACCATTGGCATGTTGATGGTAGTCCTCTCTCTTCTTTATGTCATGGGAATCAGGAGAAAATGGAAGTTTGTACTTTCGAAGTGGTTTAAATGGTTCATTGTCCTCGGTGGTCCGTTATCCCTTTTAGCGATTGAATTTGGCTGGTGGCTAGATGAAGTTGGACGACAGCCCTGGATTTTACGAGGATTCATGCGAACAACAGACGCAGCTACAACAAGTGGCCAGGTAAATATGATGTTGATTTTGTTTGCTGGATTGTATCTCGTTCTTGCGATTGGCAGTGTGACTGTATTATCCCGTATGTTTCGCAATTACACTATTGAACAAGAATTAACAGATCGAAATCTGGAGAGAGAAGGGGCTGCATATGACTCTTGAAATTTTAGGTATTACCGTGTTGTGGCTTTTCCTTTTCGGGTATGTAATTCTGGCTTCTATCGATTTTGGTGCAGGATTTTTTAATGCGTATGGAATGCTGACAGGTAAAGAACATATTTTATCCAGTGTAATCGAGCGGTACTTAAATCCTGTTTGGGAGGTAACGAATGTTTTTTTGGTATTTTTCTTTGTGGGGATTATTGGCTTTTTTCCAAAAACAGCCTACTATTATGGAACCTCTTTACTTGTACCAGTAAGCATTGGTCTTGTTTTGTTATCCATCCGAGGTTCGTATTATGCTTTTACAACCTATGGTGGATTGAAACAAAAAATATTTACGTATTTGTATGGCCTTACCGGTTTATTTATTCCGGCGTCACTTTCGATTGTTCTTACTATATCAGAAGGCGGATTTGTGAGAATGGAAAATACAAGACCTGTTCTTGACTATTGGGCCTTGTTTACAAGTCCTTTAACCTGGAGCATTGTCGTCCTTAGTTTGGCAGCGGTATTGTATATTTCTGCTGTATTTCTCACATGGTATGCTGACAGAGCAAACGACCAGCTTGCTTTTGATTTATTACGAAAATACGCTTTATTTTGGAGCGTTCCTTTACTGATTGCTGCTGCTGGTATCATCGTGGAATTACGGAAGCATAATCCTGAACATTTCAATCATTTAGTTAGCTTGTGGTGGATGTTTGGCCTATCGCTGTTATTATTTGTTGGAACTGGGTACCTAATATGGACGAGACGTTCTTATAAGTTTGCTTTTTGGTTACTTTTCTGGCAGTTTTTCCTGGCCTTTTTTGGGTATGGTATATCACACTATCCGTATTTACTTTACCCATATCTCTCTATTTATGCCAGTTTTACAAACCAATCAATGGCGATTTCGCTCGTTATTGTGTTCATTTTAGGATTAGGAATTCTCATTCCATCCCTCTATCTCTTATTAAAGCTATTCTTGTTCAACGAAAAATACATTCAAGGAAAGAAAAACAACCATGCATAAGGAGAAAAGCTTAAAATGGACGAATTTCTTATTTTTTACGCACCATTTCTGCTCGTGATTGCTTCCATAGGAGTTGCTTTTTGGATTGCTAAAGACGATCGTGCAATTAGAGAACCAAATGAATAATCAATGTTTTGATTTTAATTGGAAGTTAATATTCGCACTAGAGTGCAAAGTGGAATTTTTAAAGGTGAATTTTTTCGAAATAAAATGGATTAAACCCACGATAATTCGATAACGAGGGTTTAATCGTGATGAGTGGATTAATCTACAATCTGGGGCAGCCAAGTAAGATTGGCTATCTTTTTTTTCTTACATTAGAAATATTTATTTATCATTCACATGATCGCTTTCTTTTTCCCAACGATTTAACATTGCTGCATTGGCAGTATTTCCAATGACATTTAATAGTGTTCTAAATCCATCAGTTAAACGGTCGACACCGGCTACGAGTGCAATTCCTTCAAGAGGAAGCCCTGCTGCAGTCAGTACCGTTGTCATCATAATTATTCCTGCGCCGGGAACCCCCGCAGTACTAAAAGAAACGATGATGGCACTTATCATTATCGTAACAATAAGGGATGCAGTTAAATGAACATCAAACAGTTGTGCTACAAATAAGGCATTAAATCCTTGTAAAATAACGGCACCGTCGCGTTTTAGTGCGGTTCCTAATGGGATAGCAAAGCTGGCGATGTCTTCTTTCATGTTAAATTCATTTTTAGCATTATCAATCGCAACTGGTAATGCAGCATTCGAGCTGGCTGTCCCAAATGCTATTCCAAATGACGGTAAAAAGCTTTTCCAAAAGCGCAAAGGTGAGATTTTTAAAATTGTTAATAATAGAACATAAATAAAAATCATAATAACGATTGCTAAAATTAAGCCGACAATATACATAAACAACTTTTGTACTAATCCAAATCCTTGTGTTGCGATAACGGAACTGATTAGTGCAAAAACACCAACCGGAGAAAGTTTAAGGACAACCGTGATAATTTTTTCAATAATATGATGAAAACTTTCGATTAACGATAAAAAAGGTTTTGCTTTTTCTCCCGCAAGACGAATCCCGATAATGATCAGGATAGCTGATAAAATGATTTGCAACAAGTTAGCAGTAGAAAAGGCCTCAAAAGGATTCGTTGGGATAATCGAAACTATCCAGTCAATGATGCCTTGATTTTTGGAAGCGTGTTGTGCACTTAACTTCCCCACCTTTCCAACGGTTGTACCAGGTTGTAATGTGTAGGCTGTAAGGATGCCGATCAAAAGTGCAATAAAATTAGTTACGATATACAAAAATAGTAATTTTCCTGTCAGCCTCCCGACTGTTTCCGTATTCTTGATACCAGAAAAGCCAACAATAAGAGAAGTAAATACAATAGGTACAACGACAAATTGAATGATCCTTAAGAATATATTTCCTACCGGTAATAACACATATTTATCTAGACCAGGCACAACGCCAGGAAAGAATGCATTAAGAACTGCACCAAAAATGATACCGAGGATTAAGCTTGCTGTGATTTTCGTTGATAGTTTCATTCATCTTCCTCCACCATTCTTAATAATCTATTCGGAAAATTATATAGTATTAACATCTCCACAATATAAACAAAAAAATACTCTGTTCCTCTTAACATCGTCTTGTGGTACATAGCATCCAAATAAAATTTCCTCATTCTTACCTTTTCGCAAGTGATTATTTCGCTTAAATTGAACCACTTTTACGGTCAAAGTTGGAAATTTATATAAAAAGGGGGAAATATTGTGCAAAAAATAAGCCAAAATATACAAAAGTGGTAACCTGTATATTTTGGCTGTTTTTCTAGTCCTTCCGCAATCGCGCCTGATTGCTAATAAGTTATAAATCAAATTTCCCCTCCATTATCATCAATCACCTTAGCTATACTTCACTACTAGGGAAGGAGCATGGATAAAAGCACAGAACACTGATTTAATATCATTTGTTCATCAACTGTCCCGTAACGATTTCAAGGATGTTGTTTTATGACCATGCCTTTTTTAAAAGTTGTACCCCTAGTTGGATTTCATCAAAAGAAAGGTTGCCAAAACCAAGTCTAATAATCGGTTGATCGGGATTATTTTTCACAAAGTAAAGTGATGTAGGATACACTTTAACACCATAAAAGGAAGCGTGCTCAATTAACCATGCTTCTGAACAATTCATATGTACTTTAACTAGTAAGTACAAACCAGACTGATCGCCAATAATGGATATACTGGTTTGAAATTGTTTTTTCAATTCCGATACCAAGTGTTGCATTTTTCGTTTATACACAAGACGCATACGCTTAATATGGCGAGTCCATTCCCCCTCTTCCATAAATTTTGCCATTGTCAGTTGACTAAAAAGTGAACTGGTACACTCGAAATGCAGAAATTGATGTTTGTAACGATTTAAAAGTGTCTGTGGCAGCACAATATAACTTAAACGGATTCCCGGGAGAAAGGCCTTTGAGAAATTCCCCAGATAAATGACTCTTGCCGAATCAATGGAAGCAAGTGCCGGGAATGGTTGTTGGGTATAGCGAAATTCACTATCATAATCATCTTCAATAATATATCCGTACCTCGTATCAGCCCAACGAATAAGCATTTGACGTTGTTGGATGGACATGCTTACCCCGTATGGACAATGATGGGAAGGTGTTACATAGATTAATTGTGATTTCATTTGCTCTAATGGTGAAAAATCGGCACCTTCTTCATATACAGGTAACGTCTCAAATGAAAAATGGTGGAGTTGAAAAGCCTCCCTCACGCCATCATAACCAGGGTCCTCTATAATCATACTTTGGAATTCGTCTTTCAAGATATGCCCAAGATTGACTAACAATTGTTGGGTAGTACTGCCGATCATAATGGCATTTGCCTCTGCTTTCACCCCACGGGATTGGAGTAAGTGGGCAGCAATTTGTTCACGCAGATAACGTTCCCCAAAGCGTTCTCCATATTTAAAGCTCTCCTTTAACGAAAGTACTTGATTGGCCATTCTCCTCCAAATTTTTAGAGGGAAATGGGTTTCATCCACGGCTCCTGCACGAAAATCAATGAGAATGGGTGTAACCGTTTCTGTATGTTTGTTGTGGCGGGGGACGATCGCTTCTTGAAATAAATAAGGTTCTACTTTATTGCCAAAATAACCTTTTCGCCCTTCGCTGCGAATATAGCCCTCAGCTACAAGTTGTTCATAAGCCATTAATGTCGTATTCCGGCTTACCTGAAGGGAGTCTGCCAGTTCACGAATGGACGGCAATTGTTCATCTGGAAGTATGTCGCCTTGCTCGATAAATAATTTAAATTGCTCGTAGATTTGTTTGTATTTCGGAGAGTTCTCTTTCAAAGCAAAAATGGTATTTTTCAAAAATAATCACCTTTGACATGTATATTTGTTTGAAATTGTACCTTTTAAAATGTCAATTCTTATCATACTATACCATATACATAGAAAGCTATTTTAAGTTTCATATAAAAATAGAGGAGGGGCGATACAACCAATTAAAGAATAGGTATCATTTTTGCGATGTAATACAGACGAATATTTTTTGCAAAATAGTTTTAAAAGCATGAAGGAGTGCCGCTATACATATACCACTTTTTGTATAAAAGGCGGTTCGTGTCGGGACAATGTAAGAAGAATACAGAAGCTGATTTCTATGATGAAATAATTAATTTTTGGAGGTCAATATAATGACTTATAAATTTTTACTCTGTCATATTGAAAATAAAGTAGCCGTTGTGACGATTAGTCATTCACCTGGTAATAAATTGAATACACAAGTATATCAAGAATTGACTCAATTAATGGGAGAATTAGAGGCCAATAAAAATGTAAATGCCATCGTCATTACCGGAGAGGGAGAAGAAGCATTTGTTGCTGGGGCTGATATCAATGAAATGGTAGACTTGGATACAGTCGGAATGATGGATTTAACACAAATCACAAGAATTGCTTTTTCAAAAATTGAAAACCTTAACAAACCAGTAATTGCGGCTATTAATGGGGAGACACGCGGAGGAGGCTTTGAGCTGGCTTTATGTTGTGACTTACGCATTGCTTCCGAAAATGCACAATTTGCTTTTACCGAAATCAATTTAGGCGTTATCCCGGGAGGTGGCGGTACACAGCGAATACAAAAAGTTGTTGGACAAGGCATTGCGAAAGAGTTACTGTATTTTGGCGAGATGATCGATGCTGAACGTGCTTATCAGTTACAAATTGTTAATAAAGTAGTTGGCCAGAATGACCTTTTATCAACAGCAATAGAATGGGCAGAAAAGCTGACGCAAAAAGCACCTGTAGCGTTAAGAATGATGAAATTGGCTGTAAATACAGGCGCAAATGTTGATCTTGAATCAGCTTTGACAATTGAAGCAACTTGCTATGATGGTGCCTTTGCAACACAAGATTGCAAAGAGGGTATGGCCGCACGTATTGAAAACAGAAGTCCAAATTTTATAGGCAGATAATGAAGGTAAAATCAATGGAAAAAGAAACAGTTACGTTCGTTAGAACAAAACGTGCATTGAACTATGGTTATTTTATTGTAGCATTATCCTTTATCGCTTTGTTCGCTTCCATGGGGATACGAGGATCTTTTGGAACATATGTAACAGGGTGGGAGCAAACCTTTTCTGTCAACCGAGTATGGGTAAGCATCGTATCGTTTATGAGTCTTTTGGTCTATGGAATTAGTATTGTAGCTGCCGGGAAACTAACAGATCAAATCGGATCACGTAAAGTCTTAACGATCAGCATGATCTTGATAAGCAGCTGTTTGCTTGGTTCTTTTTTTGCTGTAAATATTTGGCACATCATGCTTTTGTATGGATTTATTGGTTCCATTGGATTTGGCTTCGCCTCCAACGTGACCGTTTCTGTTGCCATTGTGAAATGGTTTAAAGAAAAGAAAAGTTTCATGGTCAGTATTGTCGTAGTTGGAATGGCTGCAGGCCCTATGATTTTTGGTCCATTAAATATTTATTTAATGGACCAAATGGGGTGGAAATCAACGTTCATTCTTTATGGAGCCATAATCGCACTACTGTTAATTCCATTATTTGCTCTTTTTTACCGTGATTCTCCTGAGCAGGGCTTCACTGTTCAAAAAAAGAGCGAGGTTGGCAAAACAGAACACCCGCATTTTTCCTTACCAAAGTTGATGGAAGGAATGATCGCTTCCTTTTCTATTTTTTGCTATCCGGTCACTTGGATCATCAGTTTTGCCTATTTTATTTGTGGCTTTACAGATGTTGGTCTGATCTATACCCACTTAGTTCCCCTTGGAGAAAGCTGGGGGCTTTCACCGAGTATTATTAGCAATACGATGCTGCTTTATGGTATTTCAAATATTGTGGCGACGATTACGATCGGTTATATTTCTGATAAATTCAGCGATCGAAAGCTGCTATCCCTCCTATATGTGATTCGACTGGCAGCACTGCTTGTGATTATTTTTCTTCATGAGCCCATTTGGTTGTTAATCTTTGCTCTTTTTTATGGTTTTACCGATATCGCAACCATTGCCCCATTTACCATGATTTGTTCAAAGATATTTGGTGAAAAAAATATTGGCTCTGCATTTGGGATGATTAGCTTTTTCCACCAACTCGGCGCAGCCGCAGGTGCATTAATTCCAGGTCTGCTCTTCAGCCTTTCATCCAATTATCAGTCATCGTTATGCCTTAGTGCTTTCTTAGTAGCATTAAATGTAATTCTTGTGTTTAATATAAATGAACAAAATAAGATTTTAAAGTAAAAAATTGCATTCATTCAAAAAGGACTATTGTGAAGGCCCTTGTCACTCTAACAGAATGAAACAAGGGTTCTTTTATTAAATAAAAAAATTAATAAAAGGGTATGGAAATTATTTGATTCTTCCTCCCTTAAATGGCCCAATAGAATAAACTGTCCATCTGGAACCTTCCCACCAGCTAAGTATTTGTTGTAAGCCTCATCTTCAGCAGTTATACCTTCAAGATTACTGCCATCTTTTTTCAACAACAAAGCATGTTCCTTGCCTTCATTATTTTTTATCGTCTCAACCGTATACCCATTAGGATCTTTATTTTCAGCGACCACATAAGAAAAATTGTTCACTTAATTTACTACTAATTTCCCACTATCAAAGTACCAAGTCTACTTACCCCATCCTCTTTTCCCGTTGCCCTCCAAACACCAACGACATTCTCACTTGCCCTTGATGCTTCTGAAGATGTAGAAATTCAGATTGTGGTGTCGTTTCTGCCGTTTCTATTTTTTGATGCGAACTTTCTGAGGATGTTTTAGATGATTCATAAGTTGTTTTTCCACATCCAGAAGGACTATCCCCAAGAATAATTACTAAACCAACTAACCTATACATATTTAAGAAACAGGAAAGCTACAGTACACGGATCAAGTATTTAGTCCAACCAATTTTTTAGGATTGCGGTTTGCTTCAAGACAACGAGATCTTGCAGTTTCCGACTTTATTCAAAAGGTCTAAGCAATATTATTTAGAAAAGTAATATGTGGGGGTTCATTCGAGATACATTGGGTAATAGCTTGTATTTTGTTTCCAAACACACAAAAGGTAGCTGGTTATATTGCCAAAACTACTTATTAATCATGCTATTGAATTACGAAAGACACATGTAAAACCGTAAAAGAGATTTGTGCATTTACGGTGGCATTCAGGCATCCTTTTATCCCAAACTAAAGGAAATGGAAAAAAAACTTATAATCATTGGAAATTTCTACACAGTGGGTCCCCCCTGCCTTACATACGTAATTCTTGCTATGGAAAGAATAGGCTTGAATACATTTAAGGGGAATCAGTGGATGAATTTTTCAGACAGAAGATACAAATTTTCAAGTCATCAAATGAATGGACTACTATATAAAGTACCTGAAATATCGTTAAGTCAAAACTTAAATGAGAATATAGAAATACTAAAATCAGCTTATAATGATTGCTCAGATGTTGTTTTTCGCGAATTTATAATCGGTAGCCAGACAAATGCCGTTCTTCTTTACATAGATGGGCTTTCCAATACAGAAGAGATCGATCAACATGTACTAACGCCTCTCATAAGGATGAAATGCCTAAGTCAAGAAGCACTGATTGAAATAATGAAAAAAGAAATTACTGTTTCCGATGTGAAAGAAATCTACACCATTTCGGATGTATTCAAACAAATTTCCACTGGGAACCCGATTATTTTGATTGAAAAACATTCAAATGGAATTTCCCTAGGTTTACCGATGTGGGAAAAACGTGGAATTGAAGAACCTTCCGCGGAATCGGTCGTTCGCGGGCCTCGGGAAGGATTTGTTGAAACATTGAGAGTCAACACCTCCCTATTGCGGAGAAAAATTCGCCACCCATCCTTAAAAATGAAACAAATGGTGATTGGCCGTTTGACGGAAACACAGGTAATCGTTGCATATATGGAAGGAATTGCTGAAAACACGTTAATCCAAGAAGTGACCAATCGATTAAAACGAATTGATATGGATGGTATTTTGGAAAGCGGGTATATCGAGGAAATGATTCAGGATTCCCCCTATTCTCCCTTTCCGCAAATTTTAACAACTGAACGTCCGGATGTAGCAGCCTCCAGTCTTTTAGAAGGGCGTGTTGTCATATTGGTCGACGGCACTCCGATTACACTTATTGCCCCGTGTACGTTTGCAGGTATGTTACAAGCGCCTGAAGATTACTATAATTCTTTTTATATCAGTACCTTTATTCGTTGGCTGCGTTATGTATTCTTTTTTATCGCATTACTTGGACCATCTGCCTATGTCGCTGTTTTAACGTATCACCAAGAAATGATCCCTACTACACTACTTTTAACGATTGCAAAAGATCGTGAACAAATCCCCTTTCCGGCTTTGATTGAGGCGTTTATTATGGAAATTACATTTGAAGCATTACGTGAGGCAGGGGTTAGATTGCCAAAACAGGTAGGTGCTGCTGTCAGTATTGTCGGAGCACTTGTCATTGGACAAGCGGCGACTGCGGCAGGACTTGTGTCATCACCGATGGTAATGGTGGTGGCAATTACAGGGGTGGCATCCTTTTTGATGCCAAGATATGCGACTGGAATATCGATTCGTTTACTCCGTTTTCCAATCATGATTTTATCAGGCATGTTAGGTTTATTGGGTGTAATGCTTGGTATTACAGCGATTGTTGCACACCTTTGTTCCCTTCGATCCTTTGGAGTTCCATACTTAAATTCAACTGCAACATTTAAGATTCAAAATTTCAAAGACGTACTCATTAGAGCACCTTGGTGGGTAATGAATACTCGTCCTGAATTTTATTCAACTGAAGAAGGTACATTAAGACGGCAAACCCCAGGTCAAAAGCCTGGTCCAAGCAAAGGCGGCGAGGAAGGATGAATGGTTTCACAGTATATAAAAAGAAATCTGTACATGTAACTCTCCTGATTTGCTCGTCTTTATTTTTTCTAACAGGGTGCTGGGACCGAACGGAAGTAAATGATTTAGCACTTATAATGGCATCTGGTATTGATAAAGGTAAAAAAAATAAGATTGAACTTTCCGTCCAAGTATTTATTCCCAGTCCGTCGCAAGGCGGACAGCAAAATGGCATGTCAAGCGGAACGAGCAGTGGTCAAACCTTGGTGAGGTCTGCAGAAGGCGAAACCATCGCCGATGCGATGGCACGCCTACAAGAGGAACTTACAAGAAAGATATTTTGGGGTCAAAGTGAGGTGCTCTTAATTGGTGAGAAACTTGCTAAGAAAGGGTTAAATGATACAGTTGATTTTTGGGTACAACATCCGGAGCCACGGATCAGGGCTGATGTATTTGTCGCAAAAGGAAAAGCAAAGCAAATTTTGGAGTCGAAGCCTGTATTGGAGAGAGACATCGCCCAACAACTTCGTGAAATGGTAAAATCGCAGATCGGTGTGAAAGTAACAATGAAAGATTTGGCGGAAATGTTATCAAGTGAATCAAATGCAGCCGTTCTGCCATGGGTTGAAGAATTGCCTTTAAAATATCTTGGGTCAAAAAAGAATAAAATTCCGTACGTTAATAGGGTAGCCGTATTTAAAGGAGATAAGATGGTTGGACGCTTAAATGATAAAGCAACAAGGGGAATTCTTTGGCCAAGAAATGAGATGAAGACAGGTGTCATTACGATTTCTTTAAAAAACAAACCGGGCTATATCACATTGAATTTGATAAGAAGCCGTAATGAATTGGTCCCCAGCATTACAAATGGAAAATGGAGGATGCTCATTAAAACGGATGCGGATCTAGAGGTGATTCAAAATACGACAAAAGTTAATTTATTTAATCCGGAAATGATAAAGGAAGCAGAACAAAGGGCAAAACAGGAAATTGAGGGCCGGGAACGATTAGCTTTTTCAAAAGCACAGAAAAAATTGAATGCAGATATTTTTAGGTTTGCTGAAAGCTTTCAACGAGAATACCCGAAAGTATGGAAAACAAAGAAAAACAAATGGACTGAGATATTCCCAGAAGTAGATGTTTCATTTAAAACAAACTTAACGATAGAAAGAACAGGTTTAGCCACAGGGAAAAAAAACAGAGGTGAAACAAAATGAAGGTGTTAGAAATATTAGGTGCAACAGTTTTTTTGTTGCTTCTCTATCTTTATGAACGGCCGAAATTGAAAGAAAACGGACAAAAAGTACAAAATACTTTTTTGACATTTATTGTGCTTGACTGGTTTCTTGCTGGAATACTCATTTTATTTCCTAAAATACCCGGACCAGGTCAACTAGTTGATTTTATATATAAATCAATTGGAGCTTTTTGGGAAATATAATTCTGTCATCTTCTTATGAAAAGGAATGAAAGATATGGTTGAAAAAGGCAGGATTTCCTACTTGCAAATGGCACTCATTATGTATGCGACAATTGTTGCAACCGCAATACTTTACATTCCATTTATCACTGCACAACATGCTGAGCGTGATTTATGGCTATCCCCCATTTGGGGTTCATTAAGCGGTTTTTTGATCGTTTTAATTATCGTTAAACTTTATAAGCTTTACCCGAAGAAAACACTAATCGAATATAGTGAGCTCATTATTGGTCGAACCTTTGGCAAGATCGTTGGGTTTATTTACTTATTCTTTCTATTACACGATACAGCAATCGCATTTAGGGAATACGGTGAATTTATTGTCAGTGCTTTTTTGCATAAAACACCGATGGTTGTTGTTACCGCTAGCATTGCACTTTCCTGCGCGGTTGCTGTGCATGGAGGCATTGAAACAGTAGGAAGATGTGCTGTGATTTTTTTGCCAATTGTGTTGGCTATTTATATCCTGATTTATGTCTTTCTTATTCCTGAGCTGAACGTACAAAATATATTTCCAATTATGCGAGATGGTTGGCTGCCCTCGATTAAAGGCTCCCTTGCACCGCATGCATGGTTAAGTCAATTTTCATTGATGTCATTTCTGTTACCTTATTTAACGCAAGAAACAAAAGTAATGAGATGGGGAATGTTTTCCGTATTTGCAAGTGTTCTGACAATGGTGTTTATTAATCTAGGGAATCTTTTTTTATTTGGAGAAATTATTTCAAATATCCAATTTCCCGTGTATGATGCGGCAAGGTTTATTAATATTGGTTCATTCTTTGAGCATGTCGAGTCCATTGTCATCGCCGTTTGGGTTCTTGGCGGTTTTGTTCAACTTTCATCTTTTTTTTATATGCTCGTCCTAGGGACTGCACAATTTCTGAAACTGCCTAGTTATAAACAAATGGTACTACCAATTGGTTTTTTAATTATCTTATTTTCGGACTGGTCTATCCCCTCGTTTCAGAATATGATTCAAGGGATGAATACAACGGTACCTTTTTATTTTTTAACGGTTCAGCTTATGATTCCCATTGTACTCCTATGTGTCGCTCTTATCAGAAAAAACGATTAAAAAATCCTTGCTAGGAAATATACCTGAGGGGAACAAGTACTCCTAGCAAAACGCGAATTGGCAATAATACATATATTGGAAGTGAAAGCCGAGATTTCCTTTTTATAATAATTTTTAACTAAAACCGAGCTATTTAGTTATAATGAGTAGGCTTCTTAAAAAGTGCTGCTTTTCATTTGTTTTGTCGTTCTTTTTGTCATGTTATATAATCGCGCCCTTTAATGGAACAATAAGGAGCTTCTATTAGCTGGTTTAGTACAATAAGATAGCATTAAATAATTAAATTATTAAATATGTCCATTTGATGTTTCCTTAGATAATGCAATATTTTGGAATTTAGAATTAAGAAGTCTCCAAATTATGTACCCAAAAATGTTCGTTGAAGAACTTTATTTGTCTGGTAAAGGTTTTTCAGGTCGGTTAGAACAATAATCGCATCTGGGGTCACCACAGTTGGATTCTGTCCAGTAGTTGCAATTCGGACAGAAATAAGCATCAAAATCTTCATAGTACACTAAGGTGAATTTACAAATAGAACAGTATTGTTCTTTATCAATAAAACCTTCAATTTCAAACTCATCAATAATAACTAGGTCATCTTTTTTTTCTATATTCATAAGTCCTCCATTGATTTTACAATCGCACTCGTTTGTTAGAAAGTAACCATTTGTTTTATTCTTCCGCTGTTATTATTAGTAATTGGAAAAATTAAAGTACAACGTTCTGCTTTAAATGCAACTAAACAGCCAGTTAATTGAATAAATTAGATCTACAATTTACTTTCAAATAGATCCTTCTCTTATTCAAGTACCTATGTTGAGTTTTTAAAGCACTTTGCACTGCAAAATGCACACCTTTTCCATACGATTGTTCCATGGAATATACACGGGGACGGCTCTTGCGTCCCACTAAGGAATCAACAGAACCGTCCCCATGTACCTAAACAGTCATTTTCCAGCTTGATAAAGTCAACCAGGTTTCCTTTTCCTTATAATCAGGCATTATTTTTCCAACAAGGCGCCAGAAGGATCGGTCATGGTTCAAATGAACTATATGGCACATTTCATGAACGACTACATAGTCGATTACCTCCCGTGGTGCCATTGCCAATCTCCAATTGAATGTTAACTGCTGTATTGAATCACAGGTTCCCCATGTCGTTTTGCTATCTGTGATACGAAAAGAACGTGGTTTTGTTTTGAAGTTGCTTTGATAGGAGGATAGGCTCTTCGCAACGATTGCCTTGCACTCCTGATAATAAAATCGTTTTAAAGCTTGTTTTATTTTTTCAGTGTCAAGCTGCTTTACATATATATGCAGCTTTTCATCTTTAAACACAACATGTTCCTGCGTTATACTACTATCTTGGAAGATCTGTATGGGATAGGTGTTGCCTAAATAAAGAAAACTCTCACCATACTCATAGACCTTTTTCTGTG
The DNA here is from genome assembly GCF_024494385.1 of Bacillus sp. EB600. GTDB lineage: Bacteria > Bacillota > Bacilli > Bacillales > Cytobacillaceae > JAEVLT01. Next base: position 7,900 of record NZ_JAEVLT010000052.1, on the reverse strand, counting down.
GCCCAAGCAGCCTATCCTTCATTTCTTTTATTTTTTGCTGTATCAAATCCCATTTTCCCTCTAGTAACTGAAGCACTTTTTCATCAGGTGTCCCTTTCGGAACCTGGACTTCAACATTTCCATAACTATCTATCGTAATTCCTATAGAGGTACGGTTTTTGTACTTGATCTCAAAACGTATTGTCTCACCTAAGTAGGTATGTATCATATTATCACCTTCAAGATTCTTTCATGCATTGTCCTCTGTATTTGGCAGCCGACCCTCTTAGTTGGCTCTTGATTTCCTCTTTTAAAAATAATAATACCATTTAAAAATAAATCTAGCATACTGTTATTACATTTTATTTGATGGTCACTTTAGCAAGGAGTTTTCTTAAAGTAAAGGCAAATCTTTATAAAATTTGCTTAATTTCTGTTTTTCTCTTGTTGAATTACGAAATATCCTGCGGAATTTCATTGTAAACAAAAATACTTAAAGGTGAAACAATCTTTAAGTGAATTCTAATATAATAATTTGTCCTATATACTACTAGTAAAATTATAACCACTTCTATGAAAATTCTCACATTTCCCATGTTTCCTGTTGACAGACTAGTAAAACAGTTATACATTATGTTTAAATTAAATATTTTAGAATAATCTTATCCAGAGAGGTGGAGGGACTGGCCCTTTGATACCTCGGCAGCGGACTTATGTAAGTACTGTGCCAATTCCAGTAGCTCTTTGCTTGGAGATAAGAAGAGAACCAGTTATGGTAATGTCCCCTCTTCTTTGTCAGAAGAGGGGTTTTTAGTTTTTTAAGAAAGAAGGAAAATATTTATGACAAACACACTAGTTAAAGCTCCATTTAAAGCCGACCATGTAGGTAGTTTTCTTAGAACAGAACCGATTAAAGAAGCAAGAATGGCTTTTGCAAATGGAGAAATCGATAAAGAAGCACTAAAGGCTATAGAGGATAAAGAAATTGAGAAGCTTGTGCAAAAAGAAATTGAAGTAGGCCTTAAATCCATCACAGATGGTGAGTTTAGACGTGCATGGTGGCATTTAGATTTTTTAGCCGGTTTAGAAGGTGTCGAATTCTTTGAAACCGAATATGTAAGTAACTTTAAGGGGGCAAAAACAAAAAATAATGCCATTAAAGTGGTTGGAAAAGTAGATTTCAACAATCATTATATGGTAGAACACTTCCAGTTCTTAAAGCAAGCAGTGGACAAGTATGGGGATGGAAGCCAAGTTGCTAAGTTCTCGATACCAAGTCCTAATATGTTACCTACTAGAATTCAGGGTGATGAGTATTATAACGGAAACAGAGAGCAGTTCTATACTGATACCGTCACAGCATACCAAAAAGCTATCCAAGCTTTCTATGATGCAGGCTGCCGCTATTTGCAATTAGATGATACGTCTTGGATTGATTTTGTTTCGGAAGAACGAATCAAAGCAGTCGAAGAAAGAGAAGGCAAGAAAGTGGACGACATCATCGCTACGAGAGTACGCTGTTTAAATGATGCCATTTCTAAGAAGCCGGAAGATATGGTTATCACAATGCATATTTGCCGTGGAAACTTTAGGTCTACTTATATTACAAGCGGCGGCTACGATCAAATTTCTGATGCAATATTTGCTGAATTAAAGGTAGATGGACTGTTTTTAGAATATGATGATAACCGTTCAGGTGACTTTGAACCATTAAAAAGCTTTAAACGTGATGACCAAACAGTCGTACTAGGATTGATTACATCTAAATTCCCAAAACTCGAAGATCCGGACACGATTAAAGATAGAATCAAAGAAGCAAGTCAATCTATTCCTTTAGAAAACTTAGCATTAAGTCCTCAATGTGGATTCTCGAGTACAGAAGAAGGCAACATCTTAACAGAAGAGGAACAATGGAATAAGATAAAACACATGATTAAAATTGCTGAAAGTGTATGGGGCAACAATTAAAAATGCGTTGAGCTAAATAATAAATTTGTAGAAACTCTCCCTCCCAGTGGGAGTTATAATGCCTATTGCAAAAATTAGTGTTTAAATCAAAAGACCCTCATTCTTGAATGATTTACAAGAATGAGGGTCTTTTTTCTTTTATTTCTCCTAACTCTCTTTTAAAGCCACAGTTAAACAGAAAGGGTATTAAAATTCAACATTTCTTAGAGACTGTTTTGATATCCACTCTCGTAAATCATTTTGTGAAACAAGCTATTTCTGGTGATAGCGCTAGAGCTATGATTACTAAATAATCATAGCTTTCTACAATACCTATGATAGCTCCTTCTTTCACACTCCGGCTGTAACGTTTAAAATTATTTTGCACTTTTTCAAAATCTTATTTTGCATGAATAATACAAGTAAAGGATTTGACATATTAGTCAGCTAATATGTCAAATCCTTTTATATTTTTTCAACAAATGCACGAATTCCTATTGTGACAATTTTGTTCAAATCTTTTTTACAAACATGTGAATTATTGAACAAATTATGTTTTATTCGAGATAATAGAATTATAATAGCATTGTAATCAAGTTAATTATAAAACTTTTAAATAAAGGAGTCTTCCACATGTTTAATCGATTTTTAAGAGAAAACAAAATCGCTGCCGCTATCCTAACTGTCGTTCGCTTGTATCTTGGCTATGAATTTTTAATTGCAGGCTACCATAAACTTGCAGCCGGAGGTTTCGATACATCTGGGTTCTTAAAAGGTTCCATTGCAAATCCGGTGAAAGGTCCAGACGGCAGCATTGTCTATGCTACGTATGTTGGCTTTTTAAAACACTTTGCACTGCCAAATGCCCACCTTTTCAATACAATTGTTCCATTAGGTGAATTTCTGGTAGGTTTAGGGTTAATTCTTGGCTGTTTGACAACAGCCGCTGCCTTCTTTGCACTCGTAATGAACTTCTCTTACGTAATGGCTGGTACGATTTCTACTAATGCGCTTTGCATTCTATTGGGTGTATTCATAATAGCTGCCGGTTTTAATGCAGGCCGGATTGGTCTAGACCGCTGGGTGATTCCATTCATCCGCAAAACAACAGCAAAAGATCACAACACAGTTGAAAAATTAAGTGCATAACGCGAAGGCCCCTCATTCTAGAACGATTTGCTAGAATGAGGAGCTTTTTTATTGGCATTTATCATAACTACTTCTAAAAACAAAAGTTTAAAAGTAAGCACATCAACTATCCAAAACTTCTTGAAAACTCTTTTGATATATATTCTCGTGATACGTTTTGTGAAGCGAGAATTACCGGGCTGTGCCAGTTGATAATTAACAATGTTTGATTTTCATTTCTTCGTTAACACCTTTTAGTACTGTTGTAAAAATAATAGTCATCTTCAACTTTATCTTCAAAACACTGTGCAAATGTTTCGTAAATCAATCATGCTATTAGCACTTTTTTATCATTATTGTAAGGGATAACTAAACGTTATCCCTTACCTTCGTAATCTTATTCCTTTACCTTCAATAAGCGCAAACTGTTTAATGTAACAAGTAATGTTGCTCCCATATCAGCAAAAATAGCTATCCATAAGGTTAACCAATTTGGGATCACTAATAGTAAAGCCACTGCTTTGATCGCTAATGAGAAGGTAATATTTTGTTTAATAATTGCTAATGCCTTACGGCTTAATTTTATGGTATATGGCAATTTGCTTAAATCATCCGACATTAAGGCAATATCTGCTGTTTCTAAGGCTGTATCTGTTCCTGCCCCCCCCATCGCCACACCAACGGTTGAAGCGGCCAGAGCTGGTGCATCATTCACACCGTCTCCAACCATTGCAACACTATGATGTTTTGCACGAAGTTCTTTAATAAAATTCAGTTTATCTTCTGGAAGCAAATCAGCTTCAATATCCGAAACCCCAACTTTTTTTCCAATGGCTTGTGCGGTCCGATGATTATCACCTGTAAGCATCACCGTTTTTTCAATTCCAATTTGATGAAGTTTCCGAATAACTTCTTTTGAGGATTCTCTCATCTCGTCAGCTACTGCAAGTAACGAAAGAATTTCCTTTCCTGTTCCTAGAATCATAACGGTTTTTCCTTCTGTTTGCATACGTGTGATAGTTTCTTTAATGCCACTTTCAATTGTTTTATGCATTTCTTCGAAAAGATTTGGACTTCCTACATAATACAATTCGTTATCAATCCTAGCCTTTACACCTTTACCTGTAATGGATTGAAATTCTTCAACAGAAACATTATGAAAGTCCAATCCATTTTCTTCGGCTTTTCTCATAATGGCTGAGGCAAGTGGATGTTGTGAGCCTTTTTCGATGGCTGCTGTAATAGCAAGAAATACCGTTTCCTTACCACCATACGTTACAATGTCTGTTACTACAGGAATACCTTTTGTTAATGTCCCTGTTTTATCAAAGGCAATCACTTTTAAGGCTCCTGCTTCCTCCAAGTAAATGCCTCCTTTGATTAGAACGCCTTTTCTTGCAGCATTTCCTATTGCAGTAACTACTGCAACTGGTGTTGAAACAACCAAGGCACAAGGGCAGCCAACAACTAAAACAGCTAATCCTTCATAAATCCATTTGCTCCAATCTGCTCCAAATAGCAAGGGAGGAACAACAATGATTAATAGAGCCAAGATGACAATTGCAGGTGTATAATATTTTGCAAATTTATCTACAAATGCTTGAGATGGTGCCCGTTCTGCTTGAGCTTCTTCCACTAAATGAATGATTTTCGAAATAGTAGTATCTTCTACCCGTTTTGTTACTTTTATTTCCAATAATCCTTCTTCGTTCAATGTACCAGCAAAGACTTCATCATCAATGGTTTTCGTTACTGGAACACTCTCTCCTGTAATGGCAGCTTGATTTAAAGTAGATGTGCCCTTAACAACGATTCCATCCATTGCTAATTTTTGTCCAGGCTTTACTATCATACTATCGCCCACTTGAATATCCTCAACATGGATCGTCATTTCCTCATTTCCACGTCTAATTAACGCTTCTTTCGGAGCAATTTCCAACAAGGATTCAATGGATTGACGTGCTTTATCCATTGAGTAACGCTCTAAAATTTCACTGATTGCAAATAGGATGACAACTGTTGTCCCTTCAATCCATTGACCAATTATAGCAGCACCTATAATGGCAATTGTCATTAGGGTATTCATATCAAATTGTAATCGAGCAAAATTTTTCAGACCTTTAATAAATAGAGAGTATCCTCCGATTAGGATAGATGCAGCATACCCGATTGTCGGAAGAAGATGTTGTTCTCCGAATTGCTTCCCTAAAAACCAGCTAATAACAAGCAATAAAACTGAAATACCAACTTTGCTATTTTCTTTTTGCCTCCAGAATGGCTCCCGTTCTAATTTTTTTTCATTTTCATCTCGTAATTTTAAGTTTTCAAAGGCACCTGCCTTTTCAAGTGCTTCAATAGTTGTATTACCTGCAACAGTTATTTTGGCAGCACCAAAATTCATTTTAGCATCTAAAACACCCTCCAGGTGTTTCACGTTCATTTCGAACGTTTTTGCACAGTTAGCTCAGGTGAGCCCTTGAACTCTAAAAGTCTTTGTTTCTTGTTCTGCTATGTTAGCCTTTTGTTCAGACATTTGCCTTCACCTCCTTTTTATGTGCAATTGCAATCGTAACTAACTGTTTAATGTGTTCATCATCTATTGAATAAAACGCCATTTTGCCTTCTTTTCTATACTTCACAATTCCCTGCTTATGAAGTGTACGTATGTGGAAGGAGGCATTTGCAACCGTTGTGCCTATAATATTTGCTATATCACATACACACAGTTCTTCGTCTTTACACAACGCATAGGTAATTTTTGCTCGATTTTCATCAGCAATAGCTTTAAACAATAGGGAAATACTAGATATATCTACTGTTTGTAAATCACCTTGTATCCGATTTACCTTTTCTTCATCGTAACAGTAAATCTCACAAGCACCTTTTTCGCTCACATTCTCACCCTATTCTCATTCAAGTATTCATTTAAATATAGTTTATCCTTTTTTAGTGCTTATTCAAGTAAATTTTTGAATGAATTAGAAAAAGTTTCGAACATAAAAAAGACGATTTCCGGTTTCCAAGGAATCGTTTTTTTATTTATTTTGTTTCACTAAAGCCCCGGTTAAATAAGGGAAGAACGATGGAAGAACAACAAAATTATATGGAGGAAAGATTTGAAGCAATAAACACGATCGGGGAACTTATGGAATCAATAAGGAGAAAATAAAAATTAGAGGACTAAACAGTAAAAAAAGGCAGGTTTTCTCCTAGGTCCTTCCGTTTTGAGGTGCAAACATAGCAATTAGCAATACAATTTTAGGATGAAATCGCATAGATTTCGTCCTTTATGTTTTGTTGATATAACAATGTTTGTTGATGTTTGACCGCTTAATTAACAACCCAATTAGCAGGGTTTTGACACGAGTGACAATAGGCATTGTCCATAATTCAGAACTAAAATTAATTATGGTGATAGTTTTATTGCTAATACTGTTGAATAATTGAACGGATTTTTTACCAAAACAGAAATATTTATTATAAAATTAGGTTAGTTAATTCCAATAAAGTTTTGCAACGCTAGATAAGTACGAACTGAAAATAATTTATGAACTTCAGAGAATAATCAGGGATGAAATGAAAAATGGGGGTATTATGAATAAACGAGAGCGAATTAAAATAGTCTTTTTATATGGTGTTTTCATTTGTTACATACTTTTGTTAATTAAAATATTGTTCTTATCAAGAATTTCACCTTTGGAGCTATTTAATAGTCAAAGGACTTTATTTAGGTCAATCAATCTCATTCCTTTTCATAGTATAATGGAATATATATCTGGCAGCTCTGATACTTTGAGAAGATTCGCTTTAGGCAATGTGGTTGGAAATATAGTTATTTTTATTCCCCTTGGAATATATTTGCCATTATTCAAAAATGATAAAAGAGTAAAAACCAATCTGTTGTTTATATTTATAATGAGTCTATTTGTTGAAATCATTCAGGGGCTTTTAGGCATCGGAGCATCAGACATTGATGATATAATTCTAAATTGTTTGGGTGGATGGATTGGTATTTCAGGGTATAAGTTTTTATTATTTATATTACGAGATGAGAAAAAAGTGCATACTGCAATCACAATACTATCTGTTATCGTAGGATTACCTGTTATATTATATTTATTATTCATGATGAGAATGAGATTCTGAATATCTTTATTGCATATTCAAAAAGATACCCTTCACAAAAAGAATGTAGAAATTAAGCTTAATGTGAAATAAAATTGGTTCCTATCTTCTTAGGAAAATAAAATATAAAAAAACAAACGCAAGGTATATCAATTACCTTGCGTTTCCTTGTTACTATACTTTGAAATAATTGCTAAAATTAACGCCAAACAGGTTTTTATTTGTGGTGAGAATTAGCGTTTTGCACCTAAAAACCGAACGGCTTAGTTTTCTCCTGCCTTTTTTGGTTAGTATTTAGGAATGAAAAAAAGACAGAAATTATATTTCTGTCTTTTTTTCGCCTGGCGACGTCTTACTCTCACAGGGACAAAGTTCCAACTACCATCAGCGCTGATAAGCTTAACCTCCGTGTTCGGTATGGGAACGAGTGTAACCTTCTCGCCATTATTAACAGACTATTTACCTTTGAGGTTCATTTCCTCAAAACTAGATAATATCAGAAGAAATTCAAGAAATTATCCAACTATTTTTACTTTACGCGCCTTAGAGGATTCGAACCTCTGACCGTACGCTTAGAAGGCGTATGCTCTATCCAGCTGAGCTAAAGGCGCATTATATGAATACGGAGAAGGAGGGATTTGAACCCTCGCGCCGGTTACCCGACCTACACCCTTAGCAGGGGCGCCTCTTCAGCCTCTTGAGTACTTCTCCATAAAATGAA
>NZ_JAEVLT010000051.1 GCF_024494385.1 Bacillus sp. EB600 | reverse complement strand
AAAAAAAACATATCAAAAATTCTGCGAGTATGTGATTTTTTAAAATTAGGCATTATGAAATTGATTCAAATAGAAAAAGTAACGAAAAGTTTAACTTTTCGTTACTTTTTCTATTTGCTCCGAATTAGTCTTCTACGGGTTTTCATTCATGGTTTGATTTAGAATAAATAAAGGGATGGAAAAAAATTTTTTATATAATTAAAGGTTTATTTATATTAGCAGATTACTAGTTTGAAGGCTACTATTTAGATTTGAAAAAATTTTTATATATTTTAACGAATTCTGGATCTGGTAAACGATAGTCAGTCGGAAGCCTGCTGATAATTAATTGCCACATGGCTTTATCATGTATTGGTGCAAGTTTTAATAGTTCTTGTGGTGTATAAAATCTTTCTCGTTTAGGCTGATTTCTGCTGTTGTTACTCTTTTGAAGTGCTTTAAGTCTCTGTATTTTGGAATTTTGATTTGTAAGTGGTTTTTTTATTGGTCTTCCCCAAAATTGATTTTGATGAAAAGGTTGTCTTGGTTTAACCATTTGGTTAGGTTGTGAAAGTTGAACGGGCTTTCCTAAAAATAGATTTTGTATTCCAATCTTTTTATTCATTTGTTGAAATGACCCGCCGATCTGTTTATTTGGCTGGGAAAATTGAGTCTGTCTACGGAGTAATTGGTTTCTTGGTGAAAGCTGAATAAGTCTGCGATTTAATTGGTTTCTTCGTGAAAGCTGAATAAGTCTGCGATTAAATTGATTTCGTCGCGAAAGCTGAATAAGTCTGAGGTTTCTTTGCCTATAAAGAGAAAGTTTACTAAGGTAATGAAATTTACTTTTGGCGAACCGCCTATTTTGCCGTATATGCTCCTTCCTGTTATACGGCCAATTCCTGTTAATAAGTTTCATTAAGCATCTCCTCCTTTTTTGCTTTTAATAACCTGTTCATATATATCTAGTGTCCTGTCTACCATTGTCTCTAAATCCCACTTTTGAATTGCCCATAATCGAGCATTTGCAGCCATTGCATTCCTCATTTCTTTATTTTCCATCAACTGTCGTATGTTCATATATATTGAATCACTGTTTCCTTTTTGAGATATAAAACCTGTTTGTCCATTGACAACTGTTTCGGGCAGGCCTCCGGCATCTGAAACGACAACAGGTAATCCTGCTAGTTGTGCTTCCATTATTGCGTATGGAAAAGATTCTTGTAAGCTTGAGAGAACGCAAATATCTGCTTGCTTTAATATTGCAGGAATGTTTTTCTGAACACCCAGAAATTTTACGTTTTGTTCTAGGTTTAACCTCTTTGTCATGAGTTTTAACTCGTTACGCAAATTTCCATCGCCTACAAGCCAGCAAACCCAATCATTACGCTGTTGTTTAAGTTTCTCTAAAGTCTGTATAAGGATTTTATGCCCTTTAATAAAAGCTAGACGAGCCGGACATACGATAACGGTTTTACCTGGAGGGGAGATTACGGGTGATGTTTCTTCCATTTTTTTATCAAATTCAGAAATATCCTGTCCATACGGAATGATAGTTAATTGTTGGGGGGGGACGTTGAAACCATTAATCAAAAGATTGTTTAGCCAATTAGTAGCAACAATGGTTATATCACTTGATGTCGCACCGGAGTATTCCTGCCAATATTTATATTTCCAGTCAAAGTGGTGATTGCTATTTGGAATGTGATTATTATAAATAAAAGAACGATCTCTATGAATAAGGTACTCCGTAGCAATGCAACCGTGAATTGATGCAATAAGGGGAGTGTTTTTTGGCTTAACACGTGATAGTAACCTGGTTGAAAAAATATCTTGGGTATGAATAATATCATAATCTTCCAGATTAAAATAACTAGCGGCCAGTTCAAAGCAGTGATTGCTTTTTTCTTTAGCGATGGGAACACGGGCAGATAAATAACCATTAAAACAACTATTTATCAATTTATTCAGTTTATCACAGCTTATAAACTTTCCATGATTCACTAAATAGTATCCATTCAAATTTGGATGCTTTGCGAGAATATCAACATGGTGTCCTTTTTTTTCAAGCCCTCGCTTTAATTGATCGATATACATGGCAGACCCCCCTATTGTAGGGTGTCTCCAAATAGTGGACAATAATATATTCAAAGTCATAACACCTCTTTTATCCGTTAGGATATGTATATGATTTTAGAAATAATTTGAAAGGGCGGTACAACTATATTTATGAACCGAAATAAACCAGACCTGCATGACCAATCGGTTAAAGCTTTAAGTGATCGTTCACCTACAGAGAAAATCAAACAAAGGGGGTTATACCCCCTTATGACATTTATACGGCCCCACTCTTGAAAACTGAGGTATATGTTTCCATAATTCCTTGAAAAATATCGACTTTCGGAGACCAATGAAGAAATTCTGCTGCTTTTTTGTTATCAAGGCAGCTGTGTTTGATATCTCCTGTTCTTTCGCTTGTATGGATAGTATCCAGTGTAATCCCATGAATTTGCGAGAGGATTTTTACTAATTGATTAATCGATGTGCTTTTTGCCGTACTGACTTGAATCGTTTCATTATTTCCTCTTACGATAGCGGCTAGATTAGCTTGAACGATATCTTCTACAAAGATAAAGTCCCTTGTTTGTTCACCATCTCCATGAATACTTAAAGGCACCCCTTTTTTTAATCTCTCTAAAAAGACAGCTACGACACCGCCTTCACCCTTTGCTGTTTGTCTGGGACCATATACATTACCATAACGCAGTATTGTGTAAGGAAGCTCATATAGTTGGGAAAATAAGCGGATATAGGCTTCAGCCGTTAATTTTGATAAGCCATAATAAGAAATGGGTACCGCAATATCTTTTTCAGAAATTAGATCTTTTTGCAATTTACCATAGACCGCCGAGGTGGAGGCAAAGATTACTTTTTTTACAGAGGACTCCCGGCAGGCCTCAATAATATTAATGGTTCCGTTAATATTTACACCGGCATCATGCCTTGGGAATTGGATGGATCGTCCCACATCTGCCTGAGCAGCTAAATGAAATACAAAATCCGGTTTTTCATTTAAAATAAGTTTTTTTGCTTCTTCACTACAAATATCTGCGTTATGCAGGATGGCTTGCGGGTGTACATAGTCCAAATATCCAGATGACAAATTATCGATCACATGCACCGCTGCACCCTTGGAGATTAGTTCTTCAACAAGATGGGAACCAATAAACCCTGCTCCACCAGTTACAAGAGCTTTCATTAATCATTCTCCTCTCCTCATTGTGTTTTTATCAGCGTATGTGACATGGTTGACATTGGTATGTGGTATTTATCTATTATTTAACTAGGAATTGGTAACAGACAATAAAGACGAAATTACTTTTTTCAAAGAATAAATTAGTTATCTACCTATTGAAGATTAACTTTTAGTACCCATTTCTTATTCTGACAATATATTAATTGTAACATTAGGGGGAATGCCGAAATGTGGAATCATTATTATGGTTTAAATCTAAGCAAGCAGGGTATTCAAAGGGGAATACACCGCAATACAATCGGCGGTATGTGGAAGGAAATGGGGGAGATTCAGCTCAAATTTATGAAAGAACAGGGAATGCAGCCAGAGCACGAATTGCTGGATGTCGGCTGCGGCAGCCTGCGTGGAGGTATTTACTTTATAGAATATTTAAATGAAGGAAAGTATAGTGGACTCGATCTTAATCCTTCCCTTATTAAGGCAGGTCACGCTGAAATTCAAAGAGCTAATTTACTCCGTAAGAAGTCTACCCTAATCGTGAATGAAAACTTCCAATTTGAGCTTTTTAAGAAAAAATTTGATTATGCCATTGCCCAATCGGTATTTACTCATCTTCCTGTAAATGTTATTCAAAGATGCTTAATAAATATTGAGAAGGTGCTTAATCCCGGTGGGAAATTTTATGCCACTTTTTTTGAGACGAAAAATAAATTTAACGATCAACCAGTTACCCAGTCCAATTCGGGCGGTGTTATAACTCATCTTGACAAAGATCCATATCATTATCATCTTTCATTATTTGAGTATCTAATTAGTGATTCTACCTTAAAGATGGAATATATCGGTGATTGGCACCACCCGAGAAATCAAAAAATGCTTTGCTTTTATAAAGCAGAAAACACCGATGAATAATACCATCGGTGTTTTTTTGTTCCAGCCCAACTTGTTAATCAACCACATTCTTTGCCTATTCATTATTTTGTTTTTTTCATAGAGTATATTAGACATGCTTTTACAAGGAGTGAATTTGTTGGATATTCGTAGCTTTATCGATTCAATTGTCTGTGGAGTGCGAACAGAGGAAATTTTAACCTGCAGCAAACAGGAGGATTTAAATGTAAATAAACAATATCGCGTAATTGCTTTAAATAATTTAATCGAAAATATTCCTGTGTTCAAACTGAAGGATGTGTGGGATAAAGTAAAAAATGTACTCAACAAAGCCGGAGTGATTGTCATTAAAACGTCACTTTATGAAAATCCAAATGAACTTGGTGATCATTCAGGTGATTTGAAACAAATCTGCTGCAACAAACAAACTGAGGGTACTTTGTTAAGGGAGTGCCTTAAACAAAACTTGATACTGGCTGAATCAGGCGAAGATTGTTTCGCTTTTGTGCGAAGAGAAGAACTTTCATTTTTCAGTGACGAGCAACAAAAAAGCTTTATAACTCATCATGATAAGCGGCTAAATCAATTTGGGATTTCAACAAAGGAAATTTATAGTGAAGGTGATTACCGCCAATTAGTTCCTGGAGCAGGCAGGATGTTGATTAGCTGTGTAGCAGAAAATAATAAAAAGTATCAAACGCAAGCACTGAGACTTGTTCAATCAATACGTTGGTTTGGCGGTAAGACAGCAGGAGCAAATATTTTTGTCTGTATGGTCGATGAGGCTGATCCTGAGTTTGTCAAAGAATTAAATAAATGGAATGTATTTGTCCGAATTGTCAAACGTTTTAGTACTTTGCATCCGCCTTCAAACAAACTCCGGCTATTTGAATTGCCAGAAGTCGCTTCATACGATACTATCATGCTTTTAGATTGTGATACAGTCATGGTTCAAGATCCTTATCCTTTTATAGACGGCGATCACTTCCAAGCAGACATGGCTGCGGGAGCAACCGTACCCATTCATCTCTTTCAAAAGCTTTTTGCTCATTACCATCTTTCGCTGCCGCGGCAAAGATACTTTACATCGGTATCAAGACAGCCTACCATTTGGTACTGTAATGCCGGCGTATTAATTTTCCCCAATGCCATTTTAAAAACGTTCTACCCGATATGGAAAAACTATACCATTGATCTGTCCCAAAAAAAATGTTTATTAGAAAGGCGTTATTTTTTCTGCGAGCAGGCTTCTTTATCGATTGCTTTTGCTGCACAACCTGTGCCTTTCAGGAGGTTGCCAGCTCAAATGAACTATCACTTAACTTCTAACGCCCTATACCGCATGAATAATTGTGATCCCGTCATCATTCATTATCACCATATGAACAATGAATTAGGTTTTATAAAAAACGTCACCAAAAATCCATCCGTTATTCGACGTGTAAACCTTTTTAATCATCGTTTAAGAAGGCATTCCAATATAAATAACAGTTTTAAAGTAGATGATCATTCAAGGCCTGCCCAAAAAGGTGCGATCCGTTTTAGAAGAAGGTTCCCGAAAACATCGAAAGCATTGCCTAACGACTTATCAGATAGCCCAAGTCCTAACTGGTTGATCGTTGCGTTCAAACGCTCAAAGAATCCGTAAGGGAATAGAGTGGAAAGAGTGACATTGGTTCGTTGGTCACCGCAATACGACGGATCATACTAGGCTTAAATTGCCTCCATGCACAGCGTTTGTGACCCATGCGACTATTTGGTTGTTCCGCCAGTTAAATAGCTCTATGAGGCGTGTAGATACGTCTCCTTTGCCTGACACATATTAATCGCAATCTTCCTGCGTTGAGTAGCTGCAATATTTTTATCGAGCTTTTTTAAAAATTTTGCAGTCTTTCGTCTAAAAATGCACTAACCGCTTTAAGCTGATGATTTGCAGGGTTACCAATTCTTTCATTTAACTCTCTGACAAATGGTTCCGGATTTTTCAGCAAATCCTCATAATAGATATCAATGATTTTATCAACTGGGAGTCCGAACGTATGACGATAATGATAAAGGTTTTTTAGATAAGGGGTTAAAATTTGAACGGCATTTCCAATTCCGTTTTTATCTCGATGAGCAAGAGAGCGAACGGATGCATCGAATGGTCTGTGGACAAAGACATAGGTGATATCTGCTACTTCATCAAAATAAGGCTTCCAAAATTCAAAGGTTAACAGCGTACGTGGATCCTTAAGTCCCCAAACTGGTTTTATGTTTTCCTTAATAAACGAGTGGATTTTTACTTTATGAATATTTACTTTTAGAACTTTTTCCCGACTAGGGGGTTGGTTCCAGTTGCTTTGGATACTTCTTAATATTTCTTGGTTTAAATTGACAAATTGACTGTTTTCATAGTGGCCTTTTGGATTATTGCGCGTTGCCGGGAGGAGTTTTTCTCCCATATGAATACCTAAAAGATGCATAACACCAGCAGTAGCACTAGAGCCCGAACGATGAAGGCATAATACAAGGAAAAGCTTGTTCTTCACTTCCAATCATAACAGCTCCTTTCGAGAACGTTTGTTATTTATGGATTTTACCGTAGGCCACTAAAAAAAGTGTAATTGCTTATCAAATTCTATAACGGAATGTCTTTATATTTTATGTGTTGAATTGAACAACATGATTATCGGACTTGCATTAATTTATTGTATTGAGAATTTACAAGTGCATCCTTCCAGATATAAGATCGGATGAAAAACGCCTGCGAATATGTTCAGCTTGTATAGTACGACAAAAATTTCCTCCCCTCCATTTACACGTTTTTACTAATGGAGCATAAAATAAACAAAGAAGAAATAGGCATTTACCTATGGGGGGGGAAAGAATGACAAAGCAGAGTCAGCTTGAAAGACTAACTCAAGTACAGCTCATTCAAAAAATCATACATCTTGAGTCGGAGCTTTCTCTTTACAGAACGGAAAGGGAGAGTAAAAATAGAAGGTTCCAAGAAAAAATAATGGAGTTAAAACATGAAAAAGTCGTATTAAAAGGAGAAATTCAGAAGCTGTTAGATGAGCAGGAGACGTACTACGAGGAGAGAGATGAACTAATTAGAGATTATAATGAGTTCCTCCTAAAAAAGGATGATTATGAAAAACAAATTTCATTCCTTAAGGAAAGGAACGATGATGCCAACGTATTAAATCAACTAGAAAACTATGAGAAAGAAAATGAACGGCTTACCCAAATGGTTGATCAATTAAATAAAAAAAATATGATACAAAAAGAGATGGAATTAAGACTGTTAGAAGAAAAAAAGAATTTGAAATCTGAATTGGAAGGGTTACGAACGCATTTATCTGAATTAGAAGAAGAACACGCCGTGGGCGAGGAGATCATTTTACTTAAGAAGGAGATTGAAAAACAAACAATCACAAGAAAGAAAACAACAGCAGAGAAAGAAGAGATTTACAGGCAGAAAGAAGCATTACTGAGATCATTAAATGAAATGCAGAATCAATTGAAACAAAGGGATGAAAAACTAGAAAATTATAAAGCAAATGAGCAGTCCATCTCCGATGAGCTAATTAGAATAGGAGAAGATTTTTCTAAAGCGCAAATAATGATAAATGAAATTCAAACAGAAAATAATTTATTAAAACAAAAGCTGGAGAAGAAATCTGCTGATTTGGGTGAGGCAATAAAACAACATGAAGAAATGTCCAAAGAAATCAATCAATTTACCCAACAACTGTCCGAATTACAACATAATAACGATTCTTTCAAAGTGCAGATTAAACAATTGGAAATAGAGAAGGGGCAAGCACTTAAGACGAACAGCAATCTTAAAACGGAATTATTAAATGAAAAAAAACAACTGAAAGAAATAGAAGTCGTAAAAAACCAAATGGCAAATCTGCTGGAAAGCGGAAAGATAGAAATGAACAGGCTGGAGGAAGAGAATAAACAGTATAAAACAGAAAAAGTGGAACTTCTTAACAAAATTACCCATCTTGAAAAGGAAAATCTTTCGTTTCATGAAAGGCTTATAAAACTAACGGAACTAAGGGAACATGACGAAAAACGTCTAAATAAGATCTCCACTAATTTAAACGAGGTTTTCCAAGAAACAAAGCAGTTAGTTAGAATGACATCATCACTAAAACATCAATTAGAGGCAAAAGTGTTAGAGCTTAATCAGATAAAGGATGACAAAAAACATCTTGAGTCAGAATTGTCTAAACTTAAAAGGGCTTATGAAAGTTCTGAGTTGAGGAATAAAGAGCTCGAGAATAAGATAGACCAGATGGGAATTGAATTACACAATGCAAAACAATCATTATCTCACCTTGAGCAATTAGAAGGAGAAAACCTTCAATTAAGCGAAGAATTGGAAGCGAAAATGGAGGAATTTATCCTGATCACAGAGAATTATCAGCGTGAAAATTTGTCTTATCTAAATGATCTTGAGCATTTTCAAGATCAGCTAAAGGAGTCCAAAGAAAAAGAAAATCGGTTTGAGGCCGAAAAAGCAGCATTGTCCATAGAACTTGATGAATTAAAAACTGAATTAGAGCAGACAAAGAATGATCTTCAAAGAAAGGAGGAGCTTGAAAAAAAAAACAATAAGTTAGCAGAGAAACTTAAGGCAAAGGAAATTGAAATATACAAAATTAAAAAAGAAAATGAACTTGCACTTTTAAAGAAGACGAACTATTTTAATTCGGAAATAACAATGAAACAAGATCATTTGATGCAGTCTGAAGTTGAGCGGGAAAAGTTAGAGAAACAAATAAATGAAATTAAAGCTCAGTTTAACGTTTTAGAATCGAGTTTGGAAGAAAAGGAAGACTTTATCCGTCAGTTTATAAAACAGCCTCTATCTCAACCCAATCTTGGTTCCCAAGTAACTGAAGAGAACAATCAGCAAAAATTACCAATGGCTGTGGAGCAGCATGTCCAAGAAATACCTATACATCAACAAGTTCATCAATCATTAGACTGGTTCCAGCAGATTAAAGCACAGCAACAATGCACATATCAGAAAACCCCCGCACATACTAAATCTTTAAATCCATCGACAATGGACTTTTTTGAATTACGGAATAAAACAACCCAGTCTATGATCCTTCCAAAGCAGCAGAAATAGGAATAATGAAATTCTAGATACATTTCGAAATGGAGATATTGGTAAAAAGACTGGGAAGAAGATTGATGTAAAGCGAAAACTACCCTGTTAATTATCTTTATTTTTATTTGTTTAAAGGAACACAAAAATACTAAAGCTTCATATAATTAAAGTAGGGACCGTAATTCCTGGGAGGAGTTTATTTTGAACAAAAAACGAGGCCTGAAAATTATTACAGGATCACATTCCCCACAAAAGCAGCAGCAACAGCCTGGTCTTTATTTAGGAAATAAGACGGGCAAAAGTTACTCGGCGCAGGGTGGAATGTCTTATACAAAACGAAATACTGGCGGCTGCGGCTGCGGAAGTAAAGTTTCCCCAAAAACAGCATTAAAAGCAAAAAAATAACCTCTAAAAAAGGCTGTGAAAAATTTGCTACAGCCTTTTTAGGTTAAAAAATATTTTGAAGGTTCTGCAAACGGTCTACTCACAATAAAAAATCAATGGTATGTTTTATTTAAGTAACCCTGGCTCTTATTTTGAGAATATATCCAACATTTTTTTAACTCTTGATTCAAAAGTATGCTCTTTGAGGACACGCTCTCTCGCTTTATTGGCAATATGACTTCTTTCTCCTTCGTTTTCAATATAATAATGTACTTTTTCCAGTAGATCATTAAGACTTTTAAAAGCTACGATTTCTTTACCTTCTACAAAATGCTCCTTTAAATCATCTCTATATTCAATTAATTGGAATGAAGCGCAAGAGGCAACATCAAATGTTCGATTATTAATACTTTTACCTACAATACCGAGTTTGTTCATGTTTTGTTGTAGGTTGAAAGGGCGATGGGTATTTAATACAATTTTTGCTCCATTATAAAATTCAGAGACATTTTGAGGCTCAACCCACCCTTCATGGATATTTAAATTCTGATTACGACGTAATTTGTATAATGGAAATTTCCATTTTCCAACCACTTGAATTTTATATGAAGTATTCATCACCAAGTGCTGAATATCCTTGATCCTTTCAGGATAGGGGAAACCAACGAAACATATATCACTCTTATATTTTGTCTCTACTTGCTTTGGACGAAATACCTCTGGTGAAGTAGCAAGCGATAATTGAAAGGCGTGTTTATGACCGCTTCTTTGATAAAAATCAACAGCGGCCGAATCAATCGAAAAGATATAATCATATTGGCGGGCTAGAATCGCCGTCCGATCCATATAATAAGGATCTTCTGTAAACCACACAGCTGTCTTAATATGCTGCTGTTTCAGCCATTGTAGCATTGCATGTGGAAATTTAAAACCAACTAGTGAAAGAGCGATTTCAGGCTTGAACTTTTGTATAATTAATTTTAGCCCAGGCAACCCTTTATTAAAATGAAAAAATTGCACTTCATTTTGCTTCTTTAATTCATTTAAGATCAATCCTTCAAACCAATCATAAATCCCTTTATATCCTGACGTGATAAATAAAATTCTCATTTTTACCTCACTTAAAAGTTAATCGTAATCTTATTCATTGATGTTATTCCATTTTTGATTTCATCGAAATAAGCAAAGCCATCGACGTTTACAAGTTTTTCTTTTTGCAGCAATGAAAAAGATAGTTCATGAGCAAAAGTAATTGTTTCACCAGGAGTAAGTAGAAGTCGAAATTTGGGCATTAACCAGTGTTCACCTGTTTCTAAACTTTTTTCCTTCCAATCGGTGTGGATATATTCCCATGCTCCCGTATTTGTTCCATCGATTGACATTGCTGTATGTTTCGCAGAACCAATTTTTCCTCCAAGCCGTACGTCTCGTGTGGGATTTATTTGAATACAGATAATTGGGTTATTTACTGTTTCGTTTCCTGTGTTTTTAATCATATAGTTTCCGATTATGATTACTTCTCGCTCGTCTTCGTCAAGGTTAGGGAGCATAACCGCATAGCTAAACCATGATTGGGCTTCAATCCTTTTTTCGTCTTTCTTATTCCAAAACAAATGTCCCCATCCTCCTTTCCAACACCGTATTTCTTCCTTACATTTTATGTAGAATCCCTTGGTAAATGAGTGTAAATTCGATCAATCATCACTCTTTTATGTTCTAAATGAAAAAATAGAGAGGAAAATGTTTTTTCCTCCCTGTTTTTACGTGGTTTTATCCATAGTTCCCTATTATGGTGTAGGACTTGGCACCACAGGTGGGAAGATCGTTGGACATTGTGGTGGGAACGCAAGTGGAGGGCAGACAAATGGTAATTCTGGACGGGGTTGACAAAACTCCGCCGTAATTTCAAGTTTAACCAATGCTTCCATCTGGATGTTTTGGCACATATTAATCGAAATATCAAGTTGTTGGAACGTAAATGTTCCGGGTGATGCACCAGGGCGGCAAATTAAATTTGCATCGCATTCAAAATCTGTAATTTCACATTGTAAGAATGTTCCTGGAGGAGCACAAAGGAAGAATTTTTCCGCTACTGCAAATGGTATTGGAGTAGTTTGACAAAATACCCCCTGTGGGTTTGTGACACGAACAACAATAAAGCCCTTCTTTAATACTTTTACCTTTTGTAATGTTACCGTTTCCCCGGTTGGCAGTGTAAATGTTCCACTTTGCCGGCCCTCTGGCTGTGCAATTTCAGTACAAAGGATTGATCCGGGTGCAAGCGGGTCTACTGGATTACCTTCCTCATCTGTCACGAAACAATCAACAGTAAAGGTGTTGCCTAGAAAAGCACAAGGGTCATCGGATAGTCCTGGAGTTGGAGATACACCTCCAGGGCAGTCAAAGAAAAGAGTTGCTCCCAGGTCGCTTGCATTGAAGCTGATCAGGGGCACATCTGATTGGCGGGTAACCCAGTCATACACTTTGTTTACTTTAATACAAAGAGTTTCCTGACCGCCATTCACTGATCTAAAGTCCATGAATAAAACCATCCTCTCTAATAATTCGTGATATTTGTTGGAGCCTACTGTATTCTATGCGTATATCCTGATGTTGTGTTTAGGCTTTTGCATAGTTTTTAATTTAGATTTATGAGCTTATCAGGAAATTGGATGTCTTTAACAGTTGACCCATACACAATATATTCATTGACGATGAGAGCGTGCCAGTATATAGCTACAGAACAAGCCTTAATATTTCTGTCTAAATTTTTCGATTAAAAAAATAGGAACAATCATATTAAAAAATACGTATCTTAACTACAAAGAGTTAATCCCTATTAGAAAAAGTATAGTTTGGTGAATTAAGGAACCAGAAAGATAATCGTAAAGGAGAAGATGATGCCTCATGCAGGATATAGTCGAATTGCAAGAAGACTTCGAAAAGTCAGAAATAAGGAAGAACGAGCTTGAGAATCAGATTGAAATAATGAGAACAGATTTATTAAAAGCTCAAAAGTCATTAACCAGGCTTGAACAATTTGAATCAGAAAAGCTTCGGCTGAAAGAAGATTTGGAAGTAAGGATTGAAGAATATAATATGTTAACCGAGCATTATCAAAATGAAAAGGAGTCTTATCTACATGTTCTTGAACATATTCAGGATCAGGTGAACATTTACAAGGATCAGTCACAAAAGTTTGATGCTGAAAAAGGATCATGGTCAAAACAAATCGATGAATTAAAAGCTGAATTAGCCCAAACAAAAGCAACACTGGTGAAAATGGCTGAGCTTGAACAGAAAAACGGTAGATTATCTGCAGAACTCCAAGAAAAAGAAATGGAAATCTATAAAATGAAAAAAGAAAATGATCGTGCTCTTGAACAACAAATGGAGCAATTTAAAACCGAGTTGAAAAAGTACCACGATAAAATTGTCCAATATGAGAAAGACCGGGAAATTTGGGAAAAACAAATGCGGCAAATGAAAGCCCAGTTTGCCGGTTTGGAATCTAATTTGGAGGAAAGAGAAAATTATATTAAGCAGTTTATCATACAACCTTTATCGCAAATAACACCGGAGGCCGAGGTATTAGGGAATGATCAACAGCAAGTAACGGAAAAGCCGGAAGAGACATTGCAAATTGAGAGTAGTAAACCAATTCCCCAGCATCAGAGTCAACAACCAGCAGATTGGTTTCAACGTGTTATGACTCAGCAAAAAGCCTCAAATCAACCTGTCCCTAAAAAAAGTAAAAGTTCAAATCCTGCAACTATGGACTTTTTCACATTGAGAAGCAAAACGACCCAGTCTTCGATCCCTGGCTCTACTTATGGAAATCAATGGAATCAGGAATAATTACAGTTCTGGCCATTATATAATAGGAAAAGTTGTTTATCAGGAAATGATTGAGTACTGCAGAAATCATCTTCCATATGAGGCATGTGGCTTGCTTTCAGGTATAAAAGGAAAAGGTTTAACGTTATGGAAATTAAAAAATGAATCCCGAAGGCTAAATCGGTTTTATATGTCTAGGAAGTCCATTAAACAAGCAGTTGAAGAAATGGAAGAACATGCAGAACAACCTACTGGTATGTTTCATTCTCATCCAAATACACCTGCTACTCCATCATTCCAGGATATTAAAAATAACCCTTACACAAAGCTTGCCTATATTATTGTTTCATTTTATAAAGGAAAAGTGGAGGTAGGTTGCTTTAAAACAAATGGAAAAACAGCGGTCCCATTGGAATTAGTTATTTTTGATGGGTAAAAAACGGCATTTCGATAAAATTGCCGTTTTTTTTTATATCAGCCCGTTTCCAATGGGACAATGAACTGGTGATAAATAAAATGAATATATTTACTAAAGATACAAATTGTGAAGGGCTGATAAGAAAAGCAATTATTCCAGCAGCTGGGTATGGAACAAGAAGCCTTCCAATTACAAAAGTGATCCCAAAAGAAATGTTTCCGGTTGGTGGTAAACCCATCATCCATTATATTGTTGAGGAAGCAGTTGCTTCAGGGATAGAAGAAATTTTAATGGTTGTGTCACGAAACAAGAATCTACTTGTTGACTACTTTGACCGTTCACTAGAGCTCGAAGCCTTTCTTGAAAAAGCAAATAAAATGCATTTAATGGAAGGAATCAAAATGCCCAACATTCATATTCAATATGTTAGACAAACCGAGGCTATTGGTCTTGGCGGGGCAGTATACATGGGGAAGCGTTTTGCACAAGATGAACCGGTTGCAATAATCCTTCCTGATGACTTATTACTTAATGGCCAAAAACCAGGTTTAAGGCAGCTGATTAATATATATGAAAGATTTCATGGCAATGTAGTAGCTCTAAAACAAACCGAAAATGAACGATTAGAAAATTATGGGGTTATTGAAGGAAAGAAAATAAAACATGGTTTATATGAACTGATCGATATTGTTGAAAAACCTAAACATTCTCCTCCTTCAAACCTTGCAGTAATTGGGAGATATATCTTAGATCCGGCTATCTTCTCATTTTTAGAAAAACAAACACTATGTGAAGGAAAGGAAATTCAATTGACAGATGCAATAAAAAATATGCTTAAGGACAGGAAGTGTTACGGACTAGAAATAGAAGGAGAACGTTACGATATTGGAAATGAGGAGGATTATATTAAATTAATAAATAGAAATGTTAAAAATATTGATTAATAGTGAATGGCATATCATAGACAACCAATCCGCACGACCAAATGATTGTTAATATAATTTCAGACTAAACATACAAAAAGCACTGCGAAAATGTAGTGCTTTTTCGATTTTATTTAATTGAATATAAATTAACGGTTTTAAAGTTTGTACTTTAAAAATGAACAAGGTAGATGCTAGTTTTTTTCAAAGCATTATAAATTGATCTTAATAGAATCATGGTAGCAGCAAAACTTAAACTTCTGCCCACTTCCACATGGACATAAGTTGTATAATCTTTCTTTAAGTTTGGCTTTTACTGCTTTTTTTATTTGAGAAATCTCAACAAATGGTTTTATGTTGATGATTGCTTGGATGCCATAATCTTGGCAGATTTTACCCACTTGAGCCGCCTGTAGTTCAGTGACAACTGAGCAGACAAGGGGCTTATCTTTTGGAATCTTCAAATGTGCCATAATGAATTCCCCCAGTTAATAGGCTATGTATTGCATCATACGTTTTATCTCCATTTTTGGTACAAAAAAGTTTAGTGGTTTTTCCTGGAGGAAAACAAATTTTTTTTACTGTTAACATATACAAATAAAAACAACCAGGACCTTCAAATTAAATTTTATTTATCTTCATTTGCCAATCTCTGAGCATAAAGTAGAGCTTATCTACTATTTCTTGGAATCACATATACAATGGCTATACATACACTGTATCAAATCAACTGAACATTCATGGGGTGAAAATACATGTTCCATGTGAATTGGATTGATCTCTTTATTATCATTTTAGCGTCCTTCCGTTTAACTCATCTGATTGTATTTGATGAAATTGCGGCGTTTATCAGAAAGCCGTTCATATCAGTTACTATCATTGAAAATTCTTCGGGGGAACTTGAGCAAAATATTGAAATAAAAGGGGCGGGAATACGTCATTTTATTGGCTCTCTGCTAAGTTGTTACTGGTGCAGCGGATTATGGTGCTCACTATTTGTAATCTTTCTTTATTGTTTTTTTCCAATAACATTTCCAATATTCCTAGTCTTAGCTGTTGCTGGTGCAGCAGCCATTATTGAATCAAAAATTTAGCAATAAGTAATGTCAAAGAAATTACCTTTTGATTTTAGACAAAAAGAACAAGCAAAACAAATATCAGCCGCATAGAATAAAGCACCAATAAAAAGGGAGTGGATTAAAATAGCAGGTTGGATGCTTTACACGATGTGGGCGGTATTAGGTCTTATGTTACTTGATTTTATCGTTGGTCTCGTACGTTCGGTGGTGACTAAGTCTTTTTCTCCAAAAATGGTATTAGAATATTTAAAAGCCCTTCTTTATTTTGTGTTCCCATTATTAATTGTACTGTCTTTAATGCCAATCGATCCTACGGGGTGGATCCTTTTGATTTTTTACTATATTGGCGGCCTTGCTATTATATTGAATTATATACTTGAAATTGTAAACAAATGGAGAGCTTAGGCTCTCTTTTTTTATGGTTATTTCGGTATCTGCAAGCTGACTGGTAAGTTACCATTCTCAAAAATTATCACTTCTAAAAACAGAAACGGTGAATAAAATTTACGAAAAGAGGATTCTGTCAGAATTCAGCTTTAGTTACTTTAAGGTAATCTGGGGCTGTTTTTTTCTTTAAAATAAGCCAAAATTTGATGAGGAAGTGAGGGGTCATGGGGAAATATCGATGGATCAAGTGGCGCACTTTCCTGCTTTGGTTAGCAGTCATCATTTTTATCACAATCCTGTTGTGGTCGGGAGGCCCGGCAGCTTGGGCAGTTGCGATGAATATACTCAGTATTTTGTTGCAGCTTCTCTTTGCCATGCTGTTCATGATCATCCAATTTGTTGCTCTTTTCTGGTTTCTTGCAAGGGGGCGAACGTATTGGATCCTGCCCGGCGAAACCGGATCCACTTGGGATGATTATCGAGGCAACCCTGAGATCGTTGAAAATGCGAAGAGGATTGTCACTTTGTTAAAGGGAGTCAAAGAGTTTAAAGAAATGGGGGGGGAAGCAATCCGCGGATTGCTGCTTTGTGGGCCTCCAGGCACCGGTAAGTCTTACCTTGCGCAAGTAATTGCCAACGAAGCACAGGTGCCGTTTGCATATGCCTCAGCCCCAAGCTTTCAAAACATGTTCTTCGGGGTAGGTAACCTGAAGGTGATGGGGATCTACAAGAAGGCACGAAAACTAGCGAAAGTGTACGGAGCCTGTATCATCTTCATCGACGAAATTGACGCGATTGGCATGAGTCGTCAGGCCGGTGGTGGCGGAGCAGGAATGATGGGTGGGATGATGGGCATGGGCGGCTCTGGTCTCCTCAACGAGCTCCTCTTACAGATGGATCCCCCCAACATCGACAACTCCTGGTTTGCCAAGTTACTTCGCTCACTCGGGCTGCGAAAAAAACAAGCAGAGCGACCGGCTGTCTTAACTATCGGAGCAACCAATTTACCCGACGTACTCGACCAAGCTTTGCTCCGACCCGGACGTTTCGACCGCAAACTTTGGGTTGATACTCCAGATTATGACGGCAGGATCGATGTCTTCCAATACTATCTACAGAAGGTGAAGTTGGACGAATCGTTGACTCCGGAGCGTGCAGCGCTCGACACGATAGGCTACAGCCCTGCCCAAATAAAACACATTGTGAATGAATCAGTTGTAATCGCCCACCAGCGGGGTGCCCAGCTTTCGAATTACGAAGATTTCCGGGCTGCCATGGAAACCTATGAGTGGGGCCTTAAACAGCCGCTTCGATCCATGAGTAAAGACGAAAAGCGGAATGTCGCCTATCATGAAGCTGGTCATGCTGTGGCTCAATACCTATTGAAGCCGCATGAAAAGGTGTGGAAGGTAACCATTATCCGTCGGGGCAGTGCACTTGGTCTCGCTGCCACGAAGCCAACTCATGAACGCTATAATCGCAGTGACAGTGAAATCTTGGCGGAAATTCAAGTTTGCTTGGCAGCTAGGGCAGTGGAGGAGGAGTTTCTTGGCAAGAAATTAAACGGTGTCACCTCTGACCTGCAGCAGGCTACACAGCTGGCCGGCGCCTATCTTGGTGCTGTCGGTATGGGTGATGAGCTGTTCAGCTGGCTTGCGATCGGCTCTCAAGCTGATGGACTTAAAGCACTCAGGTCAAAGATTAATGACCTGCTTAAAGATGAAATGCTAAAAGTAAAGAAACTGGTCATGGAGCATGCAGACTTCGTTCATACCATAGCAGAAGAACTGCTTAAGTGCGGTGATTTAACCGGCGAAGAAATTGAGGAGATATATGAGCGGTTATATGGCAAAGCGCAGCAAGAACCATCGGTGTGAAACTGCCCCAGATATCCTTGACTGCTAGATAGGAAAACTTTAATTGATAAAGTGTGTTTCTCATAATAAGAAACATGCTTTTTTTTGTATCCTTATTACAGGTCACCTATATTAGGTCTTTTAACTATCATCCTTACAGTATTATAATTAAGCTATACGGAACTAGTGGATAAAAAAGAAATCGTATATGCTTCATATAGTTTAATTTTTTAGTAATATACTAGAGGAGAGCTTAATGGCAGAAACAAGAAAAGCAAAAAAGAAGAGAAAGAACCCCCTTTTTCTAAATGATTTACATTTTATTCAGATAGTTAGGCTTATTTTTCTTATTTTCCTAGCATGCTTACTAGTTTATCTTTATTATTTATTCACAAAGGGGATTCTTTTATCCACGATTGTTTATCAATGGAATCAGCATCAGGAAACTATCAAGGTTATTCTTGGTATTGGAGTATATAGTTTGCTTGTTTTTTATTTAGGTTATCAGAAAGGGAAAAAAGGGTAGGTCCGGATTATTACTTGATTCGGTTTTGAGTATCATTTCGTGCAGGGGCGAAAATTAACTAAGCAGAACTGCTAATGGGATTTGTAAAAGTGAAGGAGAGGGATGACCTATAAAAATATTTGGAAATGAAGATTTTCAAAAGAGACAAAAAAAATATCCTATAATGAAAAGACTGCTCTCAATGAATGAGGTTTTTTGGCTCAATCCTAAGATTGAAAAATTTCAAACAGGGATTCAGAAATCAGCAATCTTAGTGCAGGATGTTCTTGCTGCAGAGGAGAGATTAAAGCGGTTTGCACCCTATATTGCTGAGGTTTTTCCGGAAACGAAAGAGGCGGGTGGGATAATTGAATCTCCTTTAGTAAGAATTCCTTCCATGAAAAAATACATACAACAGAGAAACAAACAGCCATTAACCGGTGAATTATTGTTAAAATGCGACAGTCATTTGCCGATTTCTGGCTCAATTAAGGCAAGGGGAGGAATTTACGAAATCCTCAAACACGCAGAGAAGCTAGCCTTCGAACAGCAATTGTTAGCGCCTGGTGATGACTATTCGAAACTTGCAAGTGCTCCGTTCCAAGATTTTTTCGCAAACTATTCAATTGCTGTTGGATCCACCGGAAATTTAGGTTTGAGCATAGGGATTATAAGTGCAAAATTAGGTTTTAAGGTGACAGTCCACATGTCAGCAGATGCCAAGCAATGGAAAAAAGATCTGCTTCGGAGCAAAAATGTTAAAGTGATTGAATATAAAGCAGATTATAGTTTAGCAGTTGCGGAAGGACGGATCCAAGCAGAAGCAGATCCTACTTGCTATTTCGTCGATGATGAAAATTCTCATGATCTGTTCTTAGGTTATGCGGTCGCAGCATCTCGATTGAAAAACCAATTGGCAGAGTTTACGATCAACATCGATGATAACCATCCTTTGTTTGTTTATCTTCCGTGCGGAGTTGGCGGTGGTCCCGGAGGTGTTGCTTTTGGTTTGAAACTATTGTTTAAAGACAACGTCCATTGCTTTTTTGCAGAGCCGACACACTCTCCTTGTATGTTACTCGGTTTAATGACGGGTCTTTATGATCAAATTACTGTACAAGACGTTGGTTTAGACAATGTTACTGAAGCGGACGGGCTTGCGGTTGGCAGACCATCTGGATTTGTGGCAAAAACAATTGAACCGTTTTTGAGCGGCTGCTTTACAGTAGAGGATGAACAACTGTACAGGTTACTCTCAGCATTAGCTGATACGGAGGGAATTCACATGGAACCTTCAGCATTAGCAGGGATGATTGGACCTGTAAAATTAGTAACAGAGGGAACGGAATATTTACGAGATCATCAACTAACGGAAAAAATGATGAATGGAACACATGTGATCTGGGGGACAGGCGGAGGCATGGTTCCCAAAGATATCATGATGCAATATTACCAAAAAGGAAAGCTGTTTTCTTAATAGTTGCTGCTTTCAACAAAAGTTGGAAATAAATCCTAAAACACATAAAATTAATCTGTAAGATTACAAAATCGATAATAAAAATGAAAAATTATTAGAAAATAATTATATTATGTTAACTTAAAAATATGATTATCCACTGTTCACACAAAAATAGGCAGGATCCATTATTTGGATCCCGCCTTACGCTAGAATTCATTTCGATTAAATCCGTTTTAGTTAGACATAGATTAGGTTTTCTATGTCAACAAGTTTTTCTTAGAAACAGATGACTGCACCAACAATAATCAGCAGGATGAAAAGAACCACGATTAAAGCGAATCCACCGCCGAAGCCAAAACCACCGCCGTAACCACCGCCGTAACCGAATCCACCGCAACCACAACCGCCATAGCCGCCAAAACCACCGCCATAACCAAACATAAAAACACCACCTTTTCATTAGGTTGGGATATCATATTCCCAATCATAGAAAAAGGTTTGGGCATGTGCGGAGAATTTCGAATTCATTCCCAGGTTTCTTCAGAAGTCAGAATCTTAGTCTTTAGAGGAAACATTGATTAACATTGCGGTCTCATCGCAAGAATGCAATTTCGGACAGTTTAAACAATCCTTCCACATTTTTTGAGGTAAATCATTTTTGTCTGCCAGACTAAATCCTAAATTTGAAAAAAAGTCAATTTGATAAGTCAATGATATTAACTTAGCAATCCCTAACATTTTCGTGTCTTTAATGATTTCTGAAACAAGTGCACTTCCAACACCTTTACGGCCATGATCTGGATTGACAGCTAATGATCGGACTTCTGCTAAATCACGATCCAATATACACAAACTAGAAATACCGATTACTTCATTGTCATCTACAGCAACATAAAAACTTTGTAGGTTTTCATAAATAGAATTATAGGATCTAGCTAACAGTTTTCCCTCTTTTGCATAATGTAAGATTAATTGGAAAATACTTTCTGTATCACTCATATTGGCTTTTCTAATTTGCATATTTCAATCCCCCTAAGCTTTTGCACATTTATATGTATCTATTTAAAACATGTTAAAGAATTTTTGGTTGAATGGTTTGAGTTGTAAGAGAATCATAGTAATAAATATACATGGTTAAGAATTATTATGCAATAGTTATATTCTTAAATATTTTGTATGCACTTCTCATTATAATGGTTAATTTTTCCTAATGCATTAAAAAAATAATCCACCTAAACTGCCGACAGCAGCAAAGGTGGATTATTCCTGATAAAAAAATGTGAGAGCTTGCATTTAAGCATATAGCTTCTTACTAGCTCAACCTGTCCTCAAACAAAAACCTTGTTAATCTTTTAATTAAGCCTAGACTAATTGGTGATCAGGTTGGATAGCTCCTGACAATGCTAATAAGCGTTTTTTTATTTCGTTTTCTTTAACGAGCTTACGAGCAACACCTGTTTTCATTGCAGCATCTGCTACGGCTTCGGCAACGTGTGCTGCTACTCTAGGGTCAAACGGATCTGGAATGACATAATCAGGCTGAAGCTCTTCATTGGTTATTAATCCGGCAATCGCATATACGGCTGCAAGTTTCATATCTTCATTGATTTCTTTTGCACAAACATCTAAAGCACCACGGAAAATACCAGGAAATGCCAATACGTTATTGACCTGATTTGGAAAATCAGAGCGTCCTGTCCCGATTACGAGTGCACCTGCTTCTTTGGCATCGTCTGGCATGATCTCCGGCATCGGATTTGCCATGGCAAAGATAATCGAATCATCATTCATGGAACGAACCATTTCTTTTGTCACAGCACCGGCGGCAGAAACCCCGACGAATACATCCGCCCCAACAAGTGCATCAGCGAGCGTACCTTGTTTTTGGTCTTTATTGGTGATACGCGCCATTTCCTCTTTAAAACGATTCATCCCGACTGGGCGTCCTTTATAAATGATTCCTTTGGTATCACATAAAATGACATCCTTAACACCCATAGTAAGCAGCAACTTAACGATCGCAACGCCTGCCGCACCTGAACCGTTTGCAACAACGCGGATTTCTTCTATATTTTTGCCAACCAGTTTCAAAGCATTAATTAACCCAGCTGCAGTTACGATCGCTGTACCATGCTGATCATCATGGAAAATTGGAATATCGCAAATTTTTCTCAGCCGCTCCTCAATTTCAAAGCATTGTGGCGCTGCAATATCTTCTAAGTTCACTCCGCCAAAAGTCGGTTGCAATAATGTAACAACCTCAACTATTTTGTCAGGATCTGTTGTATCTAAGCAAATGGGGAAGGCATCTACATCAGCAAACGATTTGAATAATAAGGCTTTCCCTTCCATAACCGGCATCGCAGCTTTTGGACCAATATTCCCAAGACCGAGAACAGCTGTTCCATCAGATACAACGGCTACGAGATTTCCCTTCATCGTGTAATCATAGACTTTGTTTTCATCTTCATAGATGTCCATGCATGGTTCTGCTACACCAGGGGAATAGGCGAGACTCAAATCTTTTGCATTGCCTACTGGAACTTTTGAATGTACTCCTAGTTTTCCTCGATTTTCTTTATGCATCTTTAATGCTTCGTTACGTAAAGT
Source organism: Bacillus sp. EB600 (assembly GCF_024494385.1). Classification (GTDB taxonomy): domain Bacteria; phylum Bacillota; class Bacilli; order Bacillales; family Cytobacillaceae; genus JAEVLT01. The sequence goes on along the minus strand of NZ_JAEVLT010000051.1, from coordinate 3,787 downwards.
TGACAAACAATTTCTCTCCTTTTGATTCGATTCTTTTTACGATTAGTAGTAAAGCTGAGATTTCATTTGTAAGATTTTATCCAACAATGGAAGCAAAAGCGGGATCATTATAATAAACAACCTCAGTAAGAATCTTGCAGCCTTGCACGTTCTTGAATACCTCTCTTGCTTCCTTTTCTGTGTTGAATTCAAACATAGTGGTGTTTCTTTTGGAATAGACAGTGATTACCCACATTTAAAAAAATTACCTCCATTAATAGATATTTGTTCCCTTTTGATAGAATAATCAAGGGCCAACAGAAGATATTATGAACAATTTTAAGGAAAAAGAAAAGCCTTTCTACAAAAGAAGTCAAAAAATTCAAATATTTGCTGTATTGAATGATCTTTCTTAAGTTGCTGCATATGAAACTGCAAAAAATAAGAGATTTTAGTGGATAATGTCGAATATAATAGTATTTTGAAAATGAGTGAAAAAAGCACTGAGATTTTGTGATAGAAACTGAGGAATAGGCACGAAAATGGGGACCAATTGAATTAGTCAAATATATTATGTTCTTTGCAAGGTTTATAACATACAATACAGCATACTTTAATCTGGGGTGGTTGTATTGGAAAACCCAAAAAATTCAAGTTACAACAATAAAAACCAAAACGATGAAAAAAGCAAAAAAATATTACAGCTGGAAAAGCAGGTTTCCTTAGGGCTTTGGATCCAAGTTATTGGTCAGATTATAGAACTCAAAGGCTTATCAGACCTTTTACAAATTGAGGATGAATCAAATTCAACAGGGGAAAAACAAATAGTAAGTGGGGTTTGGATAAGGACGATTGGGCAAATCTTAGAAGCAGTTTCTGTATCGAAGCAAATAAGGGAAACTGATAAGGTTCGGCTACTAGAGGAACAAAAAATAGCGATTGCAGGGGATTCCCTTGTGGCGATAGGTTCTATTTTAGAGGTTATGGGTGGACTTTTAGTACTCGAAGAGGAAACAGGTAAAATTTCTTTTCTTGTTCCATAAAAAAACAACAGAATTCAGCAAAAAAAAACGCCATTTAGGCGTTAGGATAATTGATCGTTTTTTTCCTGGCTATTTTCATCCAGCATATTTTTTACATCTTGAACAATTTGCTCAAAGGTTTGATTTACCCGATTCATGATGGCTTCTTGGTCCGTATTCGTATCTTTATTTTTCATGTTCTGATTAGTGATGTCCTCCATTTTCTTCACCTCCACTTCTAGGATGTGTAAAGGGTGGCAGGTTTATTACATGCTAATTTAAAGTAAAAGATCGCAGCGGAGGAGGCTAAATATAAAGGAGAAGCACAGTTTGCAATTTCCATTTTTTTATACCTTTTCGGATGTTGACTTCTACGAAACATGGGTGTAATATAATCGTTGTCATCAACAAAAGACAATCACTCAATTGAATACTTATCCTACGATGTACGTTATGTCTTATTTGTTTTGAACCGTATAGATTAATCGGGATTCTTACATCTGCCGATCGATGCCATGCCTGCTTAACAAACAGGATCGCAGGAAGGTCAGCATGCGGAAACCCACCTGCGAGAGCGGGTTCTTAAAACAGATTGGTCAGACGGCATAGGTGGGAATTTACTTTACAATACATACCGTGCTAGATGGGGAGCTGGCGGTGCCCTGTAACCTGCAATCCGCCTTAGCAGGATTGAATTCCTAGTAGAGGTATGATTCTCGTAAGGTCTTGCCTTGTGCAAGTGGTGTTGACAACTGGGTCCTGCGCAACAGAAACCCATGAACTTGGTCAGATCCGGAAGGAAGCAGCCATAAGTGGATCCTTTGTGTGCCGCAGATAAGCCTAGTCGAGCTAACTGCACAAGAAACGCTTATCTGGTCATATCAATAGTAGGTGCACGGTGTTTTAAAAGGTTAGTAAACTTTGGGTTTAAAAGAACATTTTACTAGATTACTAGTTATAACATTATGGAGAGCTGTCCGAGTGGCCGAAGGAGCACGATTGGAAATCGTGTAGACGGTTAACACTGTCTCAAGGGTTCGAATCCCTTGCTCTCCGCCATTACGTTTTTATATTTATGGAGGATTAGCTCAGCTGGGAGAGCATCTGCCTTACAAGCAGAGGGTCGGCGGTTCGATCCCGTCATCCTCCACCATTTAATAATCTTAGTTGAAGATGGGCCATTAGCTTAGTTGGTAGAGCATCTGACTCTTAATCAGAGGGTCGAAGGTTCGAATCCTTCATGGCCCACCTTTTATTCATATCATGCGGGTGTGGCGGAATTGGCAGACGCACCAGACTTAGGATCTGGCGCCTAAAGGCGTGGGGGTTCAAGTCCCTTCACCCGCACCATTTTAATAAAATGCGGAAGTAGTTCAGTGGTAGAACATCACCTTGCCAAGGTGGGGGTCGCGGGTTCGAATCCCGTCTTCCGCTCCATAATATATTTGCCGGTGTGGCGGAATTGGCAGACGCGCACGACTCAAAATCGTGTTCCTTCTGGAGTGTCGGTTCGACCCCGACCACCGGTATTCCTAAATAGCTTTGTATCAAGGGTTCAACACTCATTTGTTGGACTCTTTTTTGTTGTATACAGACACGATTTTTGCATGACAAGTCGTGCGTTATAATCGTTTCCTTGAGGAGTCGTATTACACAAGTCGTTTCCTTGAGTAGTGTCTATGAGTCGTGTAAGGCTGAGAAATTGAGTCTTATTCCTATGTAATAGATGAGTCGTGTGCTCTGGTGGTAATGGACTGAACCAGAATACAGGAGGGAAATACAATGGGAAGAAGAAGCAACAAACTCACCACAGATGTAACTTACAAGTTTGAAAACAAGGAGAATGAAATTGACTTTGCTACCTCACTAGAGCTATTTATCCAAAACGCTAAATTGAGGAACTTGAGGGAGCATACTATCAAATATTATCTTAATGAGCTAAAGGTCTATAACCGTTATCTAGTTGAGCAAGGTATTGGAGCTGTACCTTCCAAGGTCACTGAGGAGATAATTGAAAAGAATATCATTGTTTATATGCAAGACCAAGGACTTAAAACAGTAACCATTAACTCACGCTTAAGAGCAATTAGAGCTTATTTTAACTTCCTTCATAAACATGGACATATTGAAAAGAACCCAGTAGAGAACGTGAAGCTCTTGAAGGATAGGAAGCATATTATTGAGACCTTCACCAAAGAACAAATAAACAAGCTTCTCAAGGCTCCAGACATAGAGACTTTCACTGGTCTTAGGGATTATACACTTATGCTCCTTCTCTTGGATACTGGTGTAAGGGTTAATGAGCTGATAGGTATTGATGTTCAAGACGTAAAGCTTAAGGAGGGTGTAGTAGTAATAAGGAACACTAAAAACAACTTTGAGCGAGTGGTTCCAATTCAAAAGAAAATGAAAGAGGTGCTGGAGAAGTATATTGCTGTCAGAGGTGTAGTTGATGACCCAGCTCTGTTCTTGACAATAGAAGATACTGGATTGTCAACATCAAACTAGACAACTTTTTTAAGGTGTGTAAGTTTGTATTCAATCGGGCTTAAATAGTCTAGCGTACCGTGAATACGAAGAAGATTAAACCAATGTATATAATCATGTAACTCACGTGTCAGATCTTCCAGTGAATCAAAAGAACGTCCTTTGACAAACTCTGTTTTAATGATTTTGAACGTGGCTTCAGCTACTGCATTATCATAGGGGCATCCTTTCATACTGAGGGAACGTTTTATCTTAAAAGTCTCTAGGGCTTCATCAATCAGTTTGTTTTTAAACTCATT
>NZ_JAEVLT010000050.1 GCF_024494385.1 Bacillus sp. EB600 | reverse complement strand
TAAGGATTATCCGGTATTAGCCTCGGTTTCCCGAAGTTATCCCGGTCTTACAGGCAGGTTGCCCACGTGTTACTCACCCGTCCGCCGCTAATCTTTAGGAGCAAGCTCCTAAAGATCCGCTCGACTTGCATGTATTAGGCACGCCGCCAGCGTTCGTCCTGAGCCAGGATCAAACTCTCCATTAAAGAGTATGAGTTAGCTCACTTGCGCAAGGATGCGCTGACGTCAAAGCTGCCACAGGATGTGGCGTTCTTAGTCGACGATCCTTACCTTTACGTTGGCTAGTGAAGAATTACTTCACCATGCTTGTTATTGTTGACATTTTTGTTTGTTTAGTTTTCAAAGAACACTCATCTTATTGACACAAACTATTTTATCACGTTATTTCATTAATGTCAACTTCTACGAAAATCTCCAACCGAATAAAATCCTTCTGCACTTTCTTTCATACTTATTACAGCAAGTAATGAATCAACTTTCCTATCATAGCACTGGAGGTGGTATGATACTGCTGAGAACTTATACCACTTTTTAATAATGAGAGAAAATAACGGCAAAAATGAATTTTATGTTTCTCACAATTCCTTACCAGTATGGTAAACTCAATATGCTTTCTTTTCCGAAGCTGTTCTCACAAGCAGCTTTATGATTATATTATTTTTCCTTACATTCGTCAACCACTTATTTTCTATCCTAATTATTTTCTCCTTTAACAATTTAACCCAGAGTTTTTAAAAATAGCATCAATTTTAGCTATAAATTTAACTAATTTTAACGTAATAAAAAGAACATTAGGCAATAATTACTTTTCTTTGTATCCCTATAATGCCAAGCGTAAGTGTAGTCTGCCCTGCCCCAGCACATAAAATTCTGGGGACGTTTCTTTCACCAAAACAAAAGAACCGTCCCCATACTATATTTGTATAAGAAAGAATATTCATGAAACATTTACAAATTTGTTGCAAACTTGGTAAGATATACAAAGAATAACGAATTATCGAAAAATATGTCTTGGGAGGGAAAGTAATGAATTATGAATTTTTACTTTGTGATATTGAAAATAAAGTAGCAGTTGTGACGATCAGTCATTCACCTGGTAATAAATTAAATACACAAGTATATCAAGAAATAACCCAATTAATGGGGGAATTAGAAGCTGATGAAAATGTAAATGTCATTGTAATCACCGGGGATGGTGAAGAGGCATTTGTCGCTGGAGCTGACATCGATGAAATAGCGGGTTTGGATACAGTCGGAATGATGAATTTAACTCAAATCACGAGAAATTCTTTTTCAAAAATAGAAAAGCTGAACAAACCAGTTATTGCTGCGATCAATGGAGTCGCACGTGGAGGAGGTTTTGAGCTGGCTTTATCATGCGATTTGCGTATTTCCTCTGAAAAAGCGCAATTTGCTTTTCCTGAAATCAGTTTAGGAGTTATCCCAGGAGGCGGCGGTACACAACGTATTCAAAAAGTAGTCGGACAAGGCATTGCAAAAGAATTATTGTATTTTGGAGAAATAATGGATGCACAGAGGGCTTTTCAGTTGCAAATTGTTAATAAAGTGGTTGCACATGATCAAGTTCTATCTGAAGCAAAAGAATGGGCTGAAAAGCTTGCAGAGAAAGCACCTGTTGCTTTAAGAATGATGAAAACTGCCGTTAATACAGGCTCAAATGTAGATCTAGAATCAGCTTTGACGGTTGAGGCACATTGTTATGATAGCGCATTTGCAACAGAAGACCGCAAAGAAGCAATGGCTGCATTTTTTGAACAAAGAAAGCCCAAATTTGTAGGTAGATAAAAAACAAGGGGACGGTTCTTGCGTTCCACTGAAAGAATCAAAAGAACCGTCCCCATATCATGTTTACTCTTTATCTTTATTAAAATAAGTTGTGCCTAAAATTCCAATCAAAATGAAAGCAACATTTATCGATAAGGAAATCAATTTTTGACTTTTTCTCGGTCTAATTATAAGTAGGCTTGGGGTTGTTTTGGAGGGATCAACGTGTTTAGGATGATGTTCCATGTAGTTTTCGGTTTTAAAAAGTAGATCATCATACCTTTTTCTTTTTTCATCATTTTGAAGGACTTCATATGCCTCTTTTATCTTTTTAAAAAGTTCTGCATTGCCGTTTACTTTATCTGGATGCAATTCTTTTACCTTTTTTCGATAAGCTTCCTTAATCTCATTGAAAGTTGCATAATTGGATACGCCTAAAATGTGATAGTAATTTTCAATGGTCTCCATATTTTCTACCCTCTTTTGATTATAGTAGACTATCTAATTACCGATTTTCTATAAAATACATAAAACTATCCCAAATGAATGTAGGTCTGTTATATGCTATTCCGATTTTCAGTATGGAATGATAGTTTTTTAGATTTTCATTTCAATATGTTATCAATAGGGCGGATCTCAGTCATTTTTTCTGTAAGTTTAAGGCGTTTGATAAAACTTGTAAAACAAATGTTTTTTCTAGTAGTAATCGCTCCTATTCTATAACTATTTAGAGACTTTATTTTATCATATCTTCTTTCAAGTATATGATGAATTCATTTTAAGATCCTTAAAAGGAATATTTTTCTATGGTGGATACCGCTTGCGTCTTAACATGATGTTAAAATAAATGGGCTACTAAAACTGGGTTAGCCAAAGATTATTTTTTACAGAGGAGGCACTTATGTTAAATATTATTTTGATTTTTGCACTTCAATTAGTATATGTCCCGATTCTGACACTTCGTACAATCTTTTTAGTTAAAAATATGAGTATAGCGGCTTCATCGTTTGGAGTCTTAGAAGCATTGGTCTATGTTTTCGGTCTTTCCTTAGTTTTTTCGGGTCATCAAAGCGTAGCTGAAATGGTGGTTTATGCTGTTGGTTTTGGCGTAGGATTATACATCGGAACACGGATTGAAAATAAGTTAGCCATTGGGTACACTTGTCTAGTTGTTAATTTAATGGAGTTAAATGAAGAACTTATTGTTGTTTTAAGAACCAAAGGATTTGGTGTTACTGTCTTTGAAGGAAAGGGCCGTGACAGTAAAAGATACCAATTAGAAATATTGACAAAACGGAATCGTGAAAATGAAGTAATGGAATTAATCGAGGAATATGAGCCTAAAGCTTTTATCATCTCCTATGAACCACGAAGATTTAAAGGTGGCTTCCTAGTAAAATCTATGAAGAGGCATATAAAAAAGGCAAATAATAGCCAACAGCAATCAGACTCGCTGTAAAATGCAACAAGGGGACGGTTCATTTGAAATTTCCAATGGAAAGATGCAAAAGAACCGTCCCCTCATATATTCTTTTTGTGGAAACATCTTGCTTACACAATTTATTCCGTTGTCATCCTCTTCATCCTTATTGTGGTCTTCAAATAGGTTATAAGCCCGATCAACATACAAAATGAACCGCAAACAGAAAACAGAACAAACATTTTTTGACCACCGTCTGTTGAAGTTTCAAAACTGAAATAGCTGAGTAAGAATAAAGCACCGCTAATCAAGAATAAATAATAGGCATACCATTTTCTCACTTTCTTAAGGATATAGTATCCTAAAAAAATAAGTAAATATAAACCGCTCACAGTCATGATCATGGGAAAGGTAGGCTCGTATTTTGCTGCATAAATAAAAAAATCCCACTGTAAAATATTGCTTGATTCATGAACAGTTCCATCCATAAACTGCGTAATAGGTGTGGAATTTAGCCATTCCGAAGGATGATCCAGAATAGCACTGCCTTCATACCAGGCAGCAAGAGTAGAAAATAAAAAAACAACAGAGGCAGCACCGAATTGAAAGATAAATCGAAACATGAAAAATAACCTCCCGTATAGGATTTGACAACCTTCTTTTTGTTGGCACTGGCTGATTTTCCAAAAGAATCATTCCGTCTCTCAAACCTAAAGAAATCAATGCAGCTGTTTTAACATTCGCTTAGGCAATCTATGCTTTATGCTCCGCTGGATGAAATTTTGATATGTACTTATATTCTTTGTTATGAGAAAAAAACCTTCTTACTGTAACAATATTCTTAATTTTTTATATAGTTGGTTTAACCATAACTTAGAGTACATGATTCAGTCCTTGATGGATCGCATGTGGAGTGGATCATCGTTCAATAATATGAGGGAGAAAAGTCTCCCCTGTTCTGCTAATTGCTTCTATTCTTAAAAATAAGCCCACATAAGAGTGCCGTCCAGGAATAATGGAACAAGTTCCATTGCATCTCTCGTGTCACGTGCTGCGCCTCATAAAAGATAGAATATAAATGATACCTACAATTGTTCCAATATCTTTTTCAAGGATTTTAATGCAATATTCTGTTAGTAGTAAGCCGGGATATTGTTTATTTAAATAATAATAAATAGTCGTTAGTAATTTCTGCCAGCTCCCATCCAAAGAGGATCACAGGGAAATGAATAATCTATTTTTGAACTCAGGTACCATGCGATTGCTGAAAAAATATAATAACTACAGTTACATGATAAAATTAATACAAGGAGCAAATTTAATGCTAATTGATGCCGATGCATTTAGAACAGATGGTTTAATAACTGTAATACTCCTTGGTCAATTGCCCACACAATGTGATGAAGCTGCGGAAGTCGGGTCGTTTCCGGGCACCGTAATGGACTTCGCGAATCCTTGTTCAGCTCGAATTTTTGTTAGAGAGGGGAGAAAACCTGGACGGGAGAATATGTACTGCGCACTGGGACTTGGGAACATATGGAGTATAAATAGAGTGATTCCTGACAAATATTCTAAGTCTGTAGAGATTTTTATAAACGACCATCTTGTTAGGAAAATTCGGGTCGTTGAACTCACCGTAAAAGGAATGTATAACACAATCTTATAGCTTTACCTTTTTTCTATATTACAAGGTGAAGGCGGGTAAAGAATCTTGCTGAAACACTTTAAAATGGCGCGGAAAATCGCGAAAGGACGGACGAACCGAAATCCGATACACCGATGATGCCCTTGCCTACCTACCAGAATAATAAAAGCTAAAATAGAGCAGATCTGTCTTGAAATATAGATGGTCTGCCCCTTTTAAATTTAGACAGAAAGTGAAACCGTAATTATTCCACCTCTCTATAAAGGTTGATTTCTGTACTTTCTCTCAGTTTCCTAAGCTCTGGAACAAGTTTCTTGACATGTTCACTATTATTGTGTTGATTTATAGCCTCTTCATCCACCCATTCTTCAATCGTCGTCAGGATGGATGGATCATTGATATCTTCATGATAAGTGTACATGATACATCCTTTTTCCTTTCTGGTTTCTGTCACAACTTCTCTTGCAAGGTTTAAATACTCCTCAACATTTACACCAGGTTTAAGTTTACCCTTACATACAACTCGAATCATATTAGTAACTCCTCCTCTTTTTAATAAACACAAAGGGACGGTTCTTACGTTCCGCAGAAGGACTCAAGAGAACCGTCCCCATATTTTATTTTGAAATCAGTTCAAAAAAGGTGCAAATTGTTAAGATGCCTTTATCAAAGTTTTCTAGGTGAAAATGTTCATTTGGAGCATGAAGGTTTTCACCTGGTAAACCGAATCCCATTAAGACAACGGGAGCATTTAGTGATTGGCTGAAATCCGATACTATCGGAATGGAGCCGCCTTCTCTTTTGTAAACAGGTGATTTCCCGTATACGTTTTGATAAGCTTCGGCAGCTTTTTGAATCATCGGACTGTCGATCGGCGTTAAAAATGGATTGCCCGTATCACCAAGAGATATGTTTACCAAGCTTCCGTTTGGTGCATATTCTTCCAGATGCTTTTTGACCAATCCCTGAATCTTTTCAGGATTTTGATTATTGACCAGACGGCAGGTTATTTTAGCATGGGCCTCGTTCGGGATGACGGTTTTTGTACCTTCTCCCTGAAATCCGCCCCATAAGCCGTTTATTTCTAAAGTCGGCCGGGAACTGATTCTCTCACGGTAAGGGTAATTTCTTTCTCCTCCGGTCAATTCCGATAGCCCTAACGACTGTTTGAGTTTTTCTTCATCAAAACCCAATGCTGCAATTTCTTTCTTTTCAATATCTGTCAGTTCAATGACATCATCATAAAAATGGTCCACATTTACCTTTCCGTTTGCATCATGAAGGGTTGAAAGCAACTGTACCAATAAATGGTTAGCGTTCTGAACTCCCCCTCCGTACATGCCTGAATGCAAATCAGAATTAGCCGTTTTCAGGGTAACTTCCAGAGCACATAGACCTCTTAAAGAGCAAGTAATGGCTGGAACCCCTTTGTCCCACATATCCGTATCGGAAATAATGACCGCGTCACAGGATAATTTTTCTTTATTTTCGGATAAAAACTGCGGAAGATTCGGACTTCCGATTTCTTCTTCGCCTTCGATGCAAAATTTTATGTTTACAGGCAATTTTTCACCTGATTCAAATAAGGATTCCACTGCTTTGATATGTAGGAACATCTGTCCTTTGTCGTCTGTTGCCCCTCTGGCAAAAATCTTTTCATCACGGATGGTCGGTTCAAAAGGAGGGGTTTCCCATAAATCAACAGGATCAACTGGCTGTACGTCATAATGGCCGTAAACTAAGACAGTTGGGGCATTATCCTGATGAATCCAGTCGGCATAAATAATCGGGTGCCCTTTTGTCTGAATGATTTCAATATGTTCCATACCGATGGTTTTCAACTTATTTGAAATCCATGAAGCTGCTTTTTGAATGTCCTCTTTATGTTCAGATAAGGAACTAATGCTTGGAATACGGAGCAATTCTTTTAATTCCTCGACATTTTTATTTTGATTTTTTGATAAAAGCTCAGATAATTGACTCATTTTATCACCTTTTCTATTTTATTTTCCATTCTTATTTTATCCAAAAAAGTAGAGAAAACCTACAACCGATCCAAAAGAGGGTATAAAGAGAGGGATGATTTACTATTTGGAAAACGTGCAGCTATTTTAATTATTTAGTGAGATGAATCCTAAAAAAGCAATGATCCAAAACATCGGGATTAAATTGATTATGATGGCAAAGCGGTTTTTTTTAACTCGGAAAAACCAGGCAAAAATTGAACAGATGATGACAGCAACCGGATAGGATGAGATTGCAAGAACAAAAGAAACATTGGATAGATTAATACCACTGTCAAAGCTCATAAACGACAATCCCCAAATGACAAACCAGGGCACCAATGAAAGTAAATAAAACACCTGAACAATCATTAGATAAGGCTTCATACATTCTCCTTTACTAAAAATTTCAATATTTATCCATTATACACCAATGCAAAAAAACAGGGCTAATTCCAATGAAGAATTCCCCTGTTTTTTCAAGTCATAGTAATTTAAAAAACATTCTTTTGGACTGTATTAACTGACTTTTTTTTGCGATATTGTCCATTCTTCAAAGTGATCATTGAGAAAAAAACTACAAAGAATAATATAATCCCACCAAGAATTGTAGCATTCCCAGAAAAACCGTTTGATTTTTTGAGTGCAGTGTTTCTTGACTCTGGCTTCTTAATTGTCTTGATTGCATTTATTGCCTTATCCGTGACAAGCGGAAATTCTTTTACAATTGCACCATTCTTTATGACTTTTACATTCGCCATTATCTGTCCCTTTTTAATATCCTCCCCGACCGTAGATGCTAATTCTATTTTAGTTGTAAGTTTGGCATTGTCATTATTTTTCAATCCGACCGCTATGTCAACTGGTGCCATTAAATTTACTTTTTCACCATTAATTTTCGTTATATCAACCACTTCGCCCTTTGAAGCGATCTTTTTTGTTTTCATATGGGCAAATGCATAATTTGCCATTGTCTGTATATCGCTATATTCCTCTATTTTATGAGTTTTCATCACAACGGCAATAACCTCTTTATTGCCAGCTTTTAAATACTCTACTAACGTGTTTCCAGCTTGATCTGTAAAACCCGTTTTCCCTGCTATGACATGAGCTGACGCAGGCTGGTTATGAACTTGGCTTTTGTTTTTTATCGTTTTGTCTTGTAAACTCGTATGGATCGGTATAGTTTGGGTTGACAAGGCATATAACACATTCGGATGGTTTAATGCTTCTTTCATAATTAAGGCGATATCATGAGGTGTCGAATAATGGTTAGGGTCGTGTAATCCGTTTGGAGTAACAAAATGTGTATGTTTTAAACCCAATTTTTTGACCTCATCATTCATTAATTGGGCAAATCCTTCAACGCTTCCACCTACATTTTCGGCAATCGTAACAGCTAAATCATTTGCACTTAGCAAAAGCAACCCATACATCGCATCTTTTTTCGAAATTTGTTCTCCTGCTGTTAGACCAAAGCAACTGCATTCCTGTCCAGCAGCATTAGCACTGACGTTTAGCATTTGGGTATCTTGTACTTTTTCATCTAATATGATTGCTGTCAACACTTTTGTCATACTGGCAGGATAGGCTAGGCCATCTGCATTTTTATTGTATAAAATGTCACCCGTTGCCGCATCAATGGCGATCCCATATTCACCTGCTATAGGGGGCGGTGTCTCATCAGCCCATACATGAATAGATGGTAAATAAGTGACACTTAAAAGGATACACAGCACGGATGCCATGATTTTATTGACTTTAGACATAAAGTACCTCCGCGATAATGAACCATAATCCTCAGCAGAATCCTATATTTATGAATGTTCCAATTATATTGTTGGATACGATTAAAGAGTACAAGATACTATTTTCACATAATGTAATAGTTCAAAATGATTCCAATGGATCAAAAAGTCTCCATTGTACATTTTACTCCCACCTAATTTACAATGAAAGAGGTTTTTCTGCGGTGTTATGTTAAATTTTTTTTACAAAAATATTTCATTATGGCATGGTGTGTTAACATTGAACTACCCGATTCCCCAAAACGTTTTAAGGGATATTCAAAAGCCTTCATAATTATTAGAATCCTGATTCTATATATCCTTAAAATATGTCTTTTCAATATGTCTCCCCTTCTTTTAAAAAAAAATGTAAGAAGGTTCATTTAATACACGATTACCCATTTAAGGTGCCCTAATTAGACCTAACTAAATCACCTTTTAAAAAGTCCCTTAAATGGGGAGTGGGAAAGTAAAAATTTTGTGTTAGGTGCTTTTTTCACAGGGGTCAGTAAGCTGTATAGGACTGGGACGATGAAAAGGGTACGCGGGGCACTTGAAGACAAGAGGTTCTTCCAGTTTCAATCGGGGAGTTCCTGAACAACAAGCAGATCATTTAGCTGCAACCTTTTTAAGATTGCAAATTGATTTTTCTTAACTCTGAAGAACCAGTATAGAATTGAACAAATGAAGAAAGCAACCGTCTATGTAATCTGATACTTCCCCATTTTTTTATACAGTGTCCCACGTGAAATACCCAGTCGTTTAGCTGCTTTTGTTAAATTGTAACGACTATCTTCCAGAGCCTGCACGATTTCCGTCCGTTCATTTTCAAATGGGGAAATCGGAGAGCCTTGTGAGTTTTCTACCTTCTTCCCTACAGCTTCCACTATGTAATCTGGCAGATTCTCTGGGAATATTCGGAAATCATCAGCGAATGCAACGGCATATTCCATTACATTTTGCATTTCTCTGACATTCCCCGGCCAATCATATGAACGTAATAGCTCGATCGTCTCCGGCATCAAATAATATTCGAATAGATCTTGGTTATGCTTACTCAAAAAGTGCTCGGCTAACAGAACAATATCCTCTTTGCGTTCCCTTAGTGAAGGAACTTTCAGTTCAATAACATTCAAGCGATAATAGAGGTCTAAACGGAATTTCCCTGCTTCAGTCCATTTTTTAAGATCCTGATTGGTTGCTGCGATTACTCGGATATCAACAGGACGGGGCTTATATTCACCAATACGGGTAACCTGTTTTTCTTGCAATACTCGCAACACCATGGCCTGAACAGGAAGCGGAAGTTCAGTGATTTCGTCAAGAAACAGCGTACCACCCTTTGCCGCTTCAAAAAGCCCAGCTTTCCCTTCCTTCACCCCTCCTGTAAACGTTCCAGGGCCATAGCCAAACAATTCGCTTGCGGCCAGTGTCGGTCGACCCGGTGAAGGAAATGACTTTTGGAATCGGATTTTCGACAAATGCGTCACGGATTTCCGAACTTTTTGCGACGATAACATTAAATATACCTTTTGGAAGACCCGCTTCCTCTATTAAATTCGCGATCACCGCTCCGCCGGAGATATACGTTTGGATAGCTGGTTTAACGACAACACCGTTTCCGGCAGCCAATGCAGGGATAATGGCACGAATCGATAAGTACAATGGAAAGTTGAATGGACTAATCACGCCTACTACCCCAACCGGAAGACGATAGACGCGGTTTTGTTTTCCTGGTATCACGGAAGGCAGGATTTCACCTTTCATCCTTATCGGAAACGAAGCAAATTCCCTAATATCTCCCACAGAAAAATCAATTTCCGCTTGTGCTTTTGCTACTGTACTTCCTGATTCAGCGACTAAAATGTTAACCAACAGTTCTCGGTTTCTTTCCATGGCATCTGCTATTTTGTTAATAAGAGCCGAACGAACAAATGGATTGGTTTTTCCCCACTCTACCTGTGCGGCTTTTGCTGTTTGGTAAGCTTCATCTATATCTTCGACGGAAGCAAGCTGATTACTTACCAACTCGGATTGATCATAAGGGTTGGTGTTGGAATACCTATTTTGACTACTGCCTTCCCTCCATTCACCGCTGATAAACTGTCTCGTAAACTCGCTAAAAATGTTTTCCATAGTGTTTTCTCCTCCATTGTTTGCCTAATCACACTTTTATAATAAGGTTTAATCGTTTTGCTGCTATGAGAATCTTCCATTGTTTGATTGATTTCTTCAAAAGAGTAGTTATGCTTTGTAAGATGGATCAAGTATTAAAATTGGTTTTATAGTTTTACCAACCTTGGAATCTTCAAATGCTTGAGCAATTTGATCTGGTTTGTAGAATTCTACCAAACGATTAACTGGGAATTTGCCAGCTTTAAAGAAGCTTACAAGTTTTGGAATGAATAATTGTGGCACTGCATCGCCTTCGACAATACCTTTTACAGTGATTGCACGAACAACGATTTCATTTGTCACGTTTATGGTTAAATCATTTTTACCAACTGCAACTGTACCCATTGTCCCTTTTACACCTAGGCATTGAATAGCTTATGTTGTTACTGCTGGTACTCCAGTTGTTTCGAATGCGTAATTTGCACCTTTGCCAGTAATTTCACGAATTTTTGCTACTGGATTTTCATTTTTACCGTTAATTGTGTGAGTGACGCCAAGTTCTTTTGCAAGTTCAAGACGGCTATCGTGTATATCAACAGCGATAATTGGATTACAGCCAGCAATTTTGGCAGCCATTAAACCACTTAAACCAACAGCCCCTGTACCAAAGATAACCATGCTACTACCTGCTTTAGGATCAAGTGAGTTTAATACAGCGCCGCTTCCTGTCATAATACCGCAGCCTAAAGGTCCTAAACATCTTAAATCTACATCAGAATCAACTTTTACAACATTTTTTTCGTCAACCGTTGCATATGAAGCGAATGAAGATTGACCGAAGAATTGAGATATATCTTGATGATCGTGTGTATGTAATGGAGTTGTACCATGTTCATTGTGTCCTGAGAAGTTTAATTCCATCATGTTTTCACATGCACCTGCATTCCCACTTAAACAGTTATCACAGTGACCACAATAGGCAAAACCTAATACAACGTGGTCACCTGGTTTTACTGTAGAGACGCTGCTTCCTACCTTTTCCACAAAACCTGATCCTTCATGTCCTAATACAGCTGGATATGGTACAGGTAAAGTTCCGTCAAGTACTGTTGCATCAGTGTGGCAAACACCTGAAGCAACGATTTTTACTAAAACCTCATTAGCTTTTGGATCGTCCAATACGATTGTTTTATGATCAAAATTACTTTCTAATGTTGTAACAATTGCTTTAATTTCCATTGTAAATATCCCCCTTTGTTTTTTTAAAGCTTTCCATGTATGGTTTTTACGTTTTGTTCCCCCTTGATCGAAACTTTTCTTTTTCCACCTCCATTTATCAGTTAATAAGGTAATGTATGAATCTGTAAAACTCACTCCATGTATTCGCTTTCAACAACATGGAGTAGAGTTGAGAATAAATGTAATCTCATATTTTAATATGCAAATTCTATGCCAACCTATAAAGAACTTAGATTATACAGATTTCATTTTAAGAAAAACTGCGCAGTCAGTGCATTTAAATCTGATGAAAAAAATAATATTCAAGCTCAATTTACAGAAAACGAAAATTAATACTGTAAAAAATAAACAAAGTGTTCACCTCGGATTGAACACTTTGATTAGAGAGACTGTTTTACTTACTGAAACATACACCAGAAATTTAAAATAGAGCAAACTTTATCATATGATTTGCTCTATTGACAATATAAATACATTCATAAATTCGGAAGAGCTTGAGCGTTGCGATAAATGTAAGGACTTTTTCTTGCTTTGTTGCATTGGTCATTCGTGATAATGGGATTAGTGTTAGGAACTGAGGGATACATAAGATTATCCGATCTGTTATCATGAGAGGGGTCTACACGCCTAGTGCCAGGAATTACATATGTCGGTCCTGGATTTGTCCTGCTGCAGTTACTTGGTCTAAAAAATAATGCGTGACCTATTTCGTGGGCCAATATATACGGATAATCAGAGTCTGAAGCCATGAATATTGAGGATTTAAAAGAGGAACCACTTGCTTCACTACCTGTAACAGCACATGTCGTATCACTTCTATAAAATGTTGTACCAGGAATGTAATATAAAGCAATACTATGATTAGGTGTAAAATCGTTTATTAATGCGTCTCTTATAGGATCAGCTGGACCTCGGCGATCTTGATGCCCTAAATTTTCTGCACATAGATCATCTACTAGATAATCTGGATAGGTCATTTTATTTATAATTGGAACACCATTACCATTTGCAATTTTTATAAACACCATACATCTATTCCAAATTTCATTTGCTCTTACAAAGTCTCTCTTAACTCGTGCAAAGTCTACAGCCCTAAAAGCCCTCCCTACAAAAAATACGTAAATAGTAACAAAATATGGCTTACGGCTTTTAGAGGCAGCTGCGTAATTTATGTTTTTGGATGTTGAGGGATTTCTGCTGTTAATGAAGTGAATGTCAGGATTATTTAGACTTCCACCTTCATAACCTATATTCTCGTCGTATCCTATTCGTTCATATTTAGATTCCCTGTTTTTTTTGAACAAAAATTATCACTCCACTGTATCGTTTAGTGCTTGTACATCATATTTAATGAAAAATATAAAAATTATTCCTAGAGTGTAACGAACATGGCAAGAGGGCAGCGAACTGCCCCTCGCCATTAGGATTATTTACCTGCAATACTTGATCGTTTCACTTTTTAAAGACGTATACGTAATTCTGACATATTGCCGTTTTCCCAGTAGCTCGTTTGATTAGAAAAAGGGTCGCTGGGCATGGATTCAGGATTACCACCTGTTGACCCAGATCTTCTGGAGTTGCAGGAACGTTGAGGCATTCTTAAACTGTTACTGCGACGAGAACTTCTAGATCGACTTCGGCTCGAACTGCTACTTGAACGACTTCTTGATCTACGGCTCGAACTGCTACTTGAACGACTTCTTGATCTACGGCTCGAACTGCTACTTGAACGACTTCTTGATCTGCGGCTTGAACTGCTACTTGAACGGCTTCTTGATCTGCGGCTCGAACGAGAACTGCGGCTTGAACGGCTTCTTGATCTAGAGCTCGAACTAGAACTGCTGCTTGAACGGCTAGATTGATGAAAATTCCATTTAAATCTAAATCCTAAAGATAAACTACTCGAACTACGACGGGATCTTGAGCTGCTTCTACGCGAACGACTCGTACTTCTGCTACTGCTACGGGAACTGCCCGAACTTCTCCTACTGCGAGAACTGCTGCTGCTTCTTCTTCTTTGAGACCGACTGGATCTTTGAGCGACAGGTTCTTGAAATAGGAATGTATCCAAACCATTTTCAATCATTGTTGCAACTCCGCTCTCGATTTCTTCTGCCTGATAGGAACTCATTATCATTAAGTACACCTCACATATTGTTTAGAAAAGGTTGATAAATTTTAACCTAATCTTTATACAATTTACGTGTAAAAGAACGATTTTGATTGGACAAGAGTCCCTTTCAAAAAAATATACGAATGACTTAAACGAGCAAAAAAAATATATCAAAAGTATGTGCAAACCATATTAAACGAACCTGCACTTGAGGATAAATACTAGAAGAAACTTTTTATGAGAATTAAAAGCAAGATTTAGGAAATTTATAAGATTTTTTCACCTACTTATATAAACCTATACAAGCCTCACCCTTTCGAATATATTATTACAAGAAATTTGAAAGGAGGGAACTCAATGTCAAATAATAGAAGATCAAGTTCTTCACGTTCTAGAATGTCTAACTCTAGAATGCCTAAAGCTAGAATGTCTAACTCTAGAATGCCAAGTAATACAATGTCTAGTTGTCAACAGCTTGCAAATATTATTGGTGGTGCAGTCATCACACCATCCCCAGTTTGTGCTGTTATACGTCTTCGTAATATTAATGCAACTATCCTAGGCCGCAAAACACGATCCCCATTAGCACTTCCATTTGCATTATCTTTCGAGAACAATATTAACGGCCATACACTTAATTTAGGAGAAACAGTTATTCTCCAAAGTGAAATTAATCGTTTTTTAACTGCACTTCGGAGAAGAGGAATTACTGTTACTGCTGTACACAACCATTGGCTATTTGATAATCCTCGACTAATGTACATGCACTGGGAGAAAGTTGAAAATCCTTTTACTTTTGCAAGAGATAGCTTTGCTGCAGCATTAGAAGCAGGTTTATTTTAGAGTAGTTTAAGAGGTAATCACTTTTAGTGGTTGCCTTTTTTTGCTGTTATTGGCGTTCCTGTTTTTTACCAATTATATGTTAATAAGGAGTTTTCCTCACGTGGGGACGGTGCTGCGTCTCACGAAAACGCTATTGGCAACTATCCCTAATCGCAGCTGTGTCCCCTTTCCTTAAAGTAAAAGAGGAAGATAATCCAACCCGGGGTAGGAAATTCCAATCATTTTTAAATTTAATTACACAAAAGTGGAGATAAATACTTTGTTTTTTACGAAAATAACATATAATTAAATCTGTTAATTATATGTTGAAAGGAAAAACAAAACACTGTGACTTTTAATGAAATTAAAGAACTAATTCAAAATCGAAGAAGCATTAGAAAATACCAAAATCGTGAAGTGTCAAACGAGGACATTAACGAATTATTCGACTGTGCAAGATATGCACCAAGCGATACCAACTCACAGACTTGGGAATTTATCGCCATTAAAAATCGTGAAATAATTAAAAAAATCGAGGAAATGACATGGGGTGCACTTCGGGATCGTGCAAGAGATGCAGAGGAAAAAGGACTTACAAAAGAAGCAAAGCTACTTTTACGTTCGTTTGGACCATACGCTACCGCTTTTAGCGATGCACCTGTCCTCATCATCTGTCTCGCGACCCCTTATACATCTAAGTTCAGAGCGAAAATATTTGACCCTATTAAACTCGTGGATGATGCAGTTTGGAAGGAAGAAGGAATCAAGTCCAGTTGCTTAGCAGCCCAAAACCTAATGCTTGCAGCTTTTGCAAAAGGTCTGGGAACTTGCCCAATGACGGGACCTGTATTGCTTGCCCAAGATAAGATCCGCGAATTTTTAGAGATCGATATGGAAAAGGAAATCAATATGGTCATCGCCCTGGGATACCCGGAGGAATCACCAAAGAAAATGAACCGGAAAGAAGTAAGCGAAATATCGGTTATAATAGAATGAGGTTCGCTATGCGAACCTCATTTTTGCATAGCATATTGAGCGGTATCCGTATTCTCTCTACTTTATCAACTACATAGTAGCTAAAATTTCCTGCATTTTATTTCTTACCAGCGGATAGAAATTACTTTTTGCATCCGTGGTGCTATTACCGCCAAAAAAGCCAGTACCCGGGCAAGTTTTAACAACATGTCCCTTACTGTTATCCAGCACTTTTTCACCAGTATTCATGTCCCACCAATGATGGTACGTGATACTGTCAATGGAAGGGGTTAGTCCAAATTTGATGCAAAGTAAAGCAGCAACCGTAATGATGGTTTCTTTTTGTTCCGCAGTCATTTGATCATTTCCAATGTCAAAGTTGCCGACATTTTCAATCGCTACTGCTGTTGCTTCAATGGTTGGCGTTACCGATTTATTTAGCAGACCAAATGAACCTTGAGGAGGAGTGTTAAATGGCCTCCCCACTACTACTTTTCCATCAGGGAATGTCGTTAATTGCTGGCTTATATCTGACCATCCCATTGTATTAACATGATATTCCTTCATCGCATTCATTAATGAAAAATAATTGGAACCATTAAAGTTCTGATATGACGGTGAATATGTGTGATGCTCCTGGAAAAACGTTATTTTTCTGGTGATTTTTTGGTTAAATAACCAATCCCTAAATTGCTCCCTCGTCATTAGCACAAATTCTCCACTCATTGTCAGTTTGGTGGGATTAATCTTTAATTTTTGCCCTACATTAATGATATCAGAGGTAAGTCCATTTGCTGATTTAATTAATGGAACCGTCGAATTAAATGCTTGTGAGATTTTCCAAAGTGTATCCCCTGTAACAACTTCGTACATAATCGGAACCCGCAATTTCTGCCCAACTAAAAGTAAATCAGGATTTTGGATTCCATTTATCAATACAAGATCATTGACTGTCGTTTCATAGGTTTTGGCAATTTTGGATAATGAATCTCCTGATTTTACTTCATAAGTATTCCTCGGATTATTAACTGCGAGGGCCGGAGAAGTATTAAGTAACATCATTAACATTAAAGTTAAAATAAGGATAACCTTTTTGCTCATTTTTTTAACCTCCTTTCTATAATATAAAAATCAAAGCACCAATATTTTTTGGAAAAACTAGTCAAACTATCCCAGTTATTCAATTCCAAATTTTCACTTTGATTCCTTCCTGATATTAACTCAAAATGTAATATTTCTTTTGAAGATAACATGCTTTGTAATCACTTTATTTACACTATTTTAGTAGTTTGTGAATCCATTAACATATTCATATTGTTTATTTTGACAATATAATATCTTTGGAATATCATAGAAATGTAAGCGGTTTCTATATATCCAAAGGGGGACTTTAAATGGGAAATTTAGACGGTCAGATTGCAATTGTAACTGGCGGTGCTTCCGGGATTGGGCTTGCTACGGTGAATGCATTTGTGGAAAAAGGGGCTAAAGTCGTTATTGCAGATTATAACGAGAAAGCGGGCAAAGAAGTTGAAAAAAGCCTGCTGGAAAAAAAGGCAGATGTTTTATTCATTAAAGCCGACGTTTCGTCAGAAGAGTCGGTTAAGAATTTGGTAGCAGAAACTGTTAAAACCTACGGCAAATTGGATATTATCATCAACAATGCAGGGATTGGTACCCTTTCCCCTACTCACGAATTAAGTTTTGAAGATTACAACAGAGTCATTTCGATCAATCAGAATGGGGTCTTTTTCGGTGCGAAATATGCCATACAAGAAATGCTGAAAACAGGCGGCGGCTCGATCGTCAACACGTGCTCAATTTTGGGTCATGTTGGAGAAGCGGGAGCCTTTGCTTATAATGCTTCAAAAGGTGCTGTCAACACAATGACCAAATCACTTGCCCTTGAGTATGCAAAAAATAACATTCGGGTCAACTGTATTTGCCCTGGTTATATTGAAACTGGCATGGTCAACAAAGAAGCACTAGGTGATTTTTACGAAGGGTTAGTTGCAAGACATCCAATTGGACGGCTTGGGAAAGCCGAAGAAATTGCACATGCCATGGTCTTCCTTTGTGAAAATGATTTTGTTACTGGAAGTGCCTTATTCGTTGATGGCGGATACACGGCGCAGTAAGCAATTAAATCGCAAGCCTTTTTCTAATACTTATGAGATTCTAGCATTAGAGAATCGATACAATCCCTCTGTGTTATCTTAATTTCATAGTTCAAGAAAAGACTTCCATGGAGGTCTTTTCTCATTTAACTTGAAAATATCCGCTCATGCAACGATGAACAGATTTCTTATAAAATTACAATATACAGTTTTCTTTTAGTAAGTAGTTCTTAATCGAACACCTTCTCAATAAGACGGCCATCCTGAATACGGACCATTCTTTTTGCTTTTTTTGCAATTATGGAATCGTGTGTAATTAAAATAACCGTACTACCCATTTCATTCAACTCTTTCATTACTTGAATAATCTCTTGGCCGGTTTTGCTATCGAGTGCCCCTGTTGGTTCATCTGCAAGGATAATAGATGGTTTTCCAACAAGAGCTCTTGCAATAGCCACCCTTTGCTGCTGACCGCCTGAAAGCTGGGTAGGCATATGTTCTGCCCAATCCTTCAACCCTACCTGATTAAGCGCCTCCAACGCTTGCTCCCGCCGTGCTTTCGTTGACAGCCCCGCATAAATTAAAGGCAGTTCCACATTTTCTATCGCAGTAAGCTTGGTTAATAGATTAAAGTTTTGAAAAACAAACCCGATTGTTTGATTTTTTGTCAGCCTCTTAACTTCGTCTTCTTGTACAGGTATTCCTGCCCACTGACAGGCTGTCCTGCACATAATTTCCTGCGCTTCTTCATAAAGAATAACCTTATCCATCTGTCCCCATTTAGCCACTGCTATCTCCCACTGTTTTTTTTGCAATGTCGGTTAGTTTTTCAAGTCCGTCAGGAGACATGATCGACATAAACATTTCCTTGCGATGTTTATGGGACTACTATGCAGGATAGTATTTTGAATCGGATTAAGTTAATCCCTTGAACACTCGGGGAGCAGGTTTATTTGATAACTATCCTTTCCTACTTCATCAGAAAATCTTTCTGCTATACTAGTATCGTCTACGATACTATTCTGCCCAAAATAGAAAAAATAAAGAAAACCATCTTTCTATGTATCATTACAAAAAAGATAGTTTTCTAGTTAGAGAATTTGTATTTTATTGTTTTTTTATAGGAGTCACTACTGCAAATAAATTTTCTGCTGGATCAGATACATTGAATTCAATTATCTGATATCCATTTCCTCCATCTTTGCACTCGTTTTTCCTCAATTTTATTAAATGGTTGTTATCCATTGTTCTTACTTCCCCCTAACAGCTCTCTCTCACACAGTGGATAATATATGACAGATATTAAAATATGTGCATGAGTTTTTATAGATCAATCATATTTTTTATGTTAGGAAATTAAATTAGTCACCAGCAATTTAGAATTAACTTTTTATTAGATATGATTCCCCAAGAACTTCCTTCTGTTGATAACTTTCTTGTGAAAGCTCTTTTTCAACAAAAGTGTTAAGATCTGATTTTTCAATATCATACATTACTTCAATTTCTTTTGAAAATAAAAGTTTTTCTTTTTCAAGCAAGCTGGAAAGAGATGGTTGTGGTTTCGGTTGAAGTTCTTTTTCGTTTAGAACTTGTTTTAAGCCAGCAGCATAATATTCCAGCGGTCGACCGCCAACAATTTTTACCCCTTTATTTTCCTCATTGATCATGATAATGGTTGGAAATCCTCTGACGCCCAAATTTCTGGCAAGACTGAAATCCTCATTTAATAATTGTTGACCGATTGGTTGTTCAGCCTCCTTTACAATGGCTTCTCCATCAAGTCCAATATTATTGACGATTTCAATCATCACAGATGTTTCCGAGATATTTCGATTAAATGCGAAAAGGTCTTCTCTGGCACGCCTTAAAAAATCATAGGCTAATTCAACATGATGATTTTTTTGTATCACTTTAAAGACACGGGAAGGAGGATAGGAAGATTGAACGGGATTGCCAATCATAAGGCTCCCATCAATCGGCATCCTCGAATATTCCCCCACTTCCCTCCAGTGGCCAGCAACGTCAGCTGGTTTATAAATTCCGTTTGCAGGATCAATTGGTCCATCATGCCATTTTTCCAGCAAGCCTCCCATAACCGTATGGAAGTTAAAATATTCACCATATTGCACGACAAACCGGCGAAGAACCGGTTCAAGTGCCCAGCAATGAGAGCAGATCGGGTCGGTCACATAATAAAGATCAATCGATTTTTTAGTTAAATTGAGATCAATGAACCCCATTTCTTCTTCACCAGCTACTCCACAAACACCTGTTTCTAAATCACAAATCATATTATGATTGTTCATCAATTTTTTCCTCCATTACGCTTTAATATCTTCTGCAACTTGAGCACTACTTGCGCTTCGATCATCATACCAGTTCTTTAAAGAAGCTTCATATTTGCTTTATAAGCGTATTTTAGTAAATAATGAAAATCATTCATACCAATAGTTCTTTGAATTTGTTGTTTATACAACACATTCAAGAAAATGTTGAAAAAGTGGGAGTGACAGCAAAATGACTCAATCAAAGACGGACCCACGGGTTCTTCGTACTCGCAAATTAATAATGGATTCTTTTATTGAACTTTCAGCTAAAAAAGAATTCAAGAATATAACTGTAAAGGATATTACAACAGAAGCGATGATCAATCGTGCCACTTTCTATTATCATTTTGATGATATATATGACTTATTAGAGAAGGTATTGTCAGAAGTACTCTTAGTTAATTTGAATTATGATTTCTACCAAAATGATAAACTCAATGAAGAAGCGTTCGTTAGAATTTTCACAGCTGTAACCAATTTTCAAAAGTCATTATCCAATCGCTGCCATAGAGGATACGAAGATACCATAGCCCGGATTATCAGAGATCAGCTTGAAATCGTCTTTTATAAAATGTTGGAGAAACAACATTCAACTGAAAATGAGCAAACTCTTAAAATTACGGCGGTCATGCTAAGCTGGGGGATCTACGGGGCCTCTGTAGAATGGCGAAGAAACAGTCAAACAATACCTCCTCAAGAATTTATCAAATCGGTCATTCCTTATATCATGTCCGGGATCCATTTTGGGTCTAAAGATTAACCTGTCTATTGATAACACTGGCAGACCAAGAATACCTCTCTATAAAGCAAAAAACTCGCTATTGATCGGCGAGTTTTCAACATTTTCAAGAAAAATGCTTACTGTTCATTCTTCCAGTATTTATATAATGCTTGATGTCCACTGTTTTGTTCACCTTTTTCTGCCAGTTCACTATAAAGCCTTTGGACTACAGCCAATCCTGGCGTTTCCATGCCCATGGCTTCTGCTTCCTGAAGTGCGATATTCATATCCTTGATAAAATGTTTGATGTAAAATCCAGGTTCAAAATTACCATCAAGCATTCTACGACCCATATTCGACAGCAGCCAGCTTCCTGCTGCACCAGACTCAATGCTGGTTAATACTCTGTTCGGATCCAATCCTGCTTTTTCTGCATAGACAATCGCTTCACAGACACCCAGTATGGTGGCAGCACCGGCAATTTGATTACACATTTTCGTATGCTGTCCGGCCCCTGCTTCCCCTTGATAAACCACATTTGTTCCAAGGAGTTTAAATAAAGGCTCTAATTTTTCGAATACCTCTTTGTCTCCGCCAACCATGATCGAGAGGCGTGCTTCTTTTGCCCCAATATCGCCGCCGGAAACGGGTGCATCAACGGCAAAAATGCCCTTTTTCTTTGCTTCTTCATAGATTTTCGCCGCGAGAGTAGGAGTAGAGGTTGTCATATCAACTACATATGTATTAGCTTTTCCATTGGTGATAACCCCTTGCTCTCCCAAGTATACTTCCTCTACATCTTGAGGATACCCGACCATCGTAAAAATGACACTGGCTTTCTTTGAAACTTCTTTAGGAGAATCTGCCCATACAGCTCCCTGCTTCCCCAGTTCTGCCGCTTTTTCCTTTGTACGATTATAGACAATGAGCGAATAACCTGCACGCAAGAGATGACTCGCCATACTATTCCCCATAACACCTATCCCGATAAACCCAATAATCGTATTTTCCTTTGTCAACATGTTCCGTTTCTCCTTTCTATGCTTATGATCCATTTAGTGTTAATCACTCAAGAATATAGTAAATCTAAAAAATCCTTTTGTAATCATCCAATTGGATTACTATAAGTTAATCCAGTTTTTATCATCATGTGAATCTGAACCAAAATTGGAAAAGTATGGTCGTCATTGTGATACAATGTCGTTTAAAGGAGTAAAGAAAATGCAGACATTTAACTTCAACAATTATTTGATTCATATATATCCATCTGCTATACCAGAGAACGCTCCAATTCTTTACACGCATTTTGCTTTAGTGGAAGCTGACAAAATTATGGAATTATGTCATCATGCTGCACCATTTACGCTGATAAGCATTGACGGAATCGACTGGAACAGGGATTTGTCACCATGGCAGGCAGAGAAAGTCTTTAAAGGTGGCGAAGATTTCGCAGGTTGTGCAGATGCCTATTTGCAGGTACTTACAAAGGAAATGATCCCTGAAATAGAGAAGGATCTTGGTCTTATACCAGTAAATAGAGGGATTTTTGGATATTCTATGGCAGGACTGTTTTCCTTATATGCTTTATATAAGACTGACTTGTTTCAGCTTGCAGCGTCCATGTCAGGTTCTTTATGGTTTGATGGATTTTTGAACTACATGCAGACACATGATCTGCAGAGTCCGGTGGAGCGTATCTATTTCTCACTTGGAGAAAAAGAGAAGAAGACGAAGAATCCCAGGATGGCCCAGGTGGAGGTTGCGACCACGAAGGCAGAGCAATATATAAAATACCTTGGAATAAATACCATTTATGAGGTCAATCAGGGTAATCATTTTGCAAATGTGGCGGAACGGATTGTCAAAGGTCTTAAGTGGTTAGTGGCTTAAAATTAACTAAAAGATGGGCTTCCTCCGTAACACAAGTAATCCAGTGCCACCATCCCTTTGGCAGGAAGGTGACCTGACCTGGTTTAACATGATAGGTCTGCAGTTCAAGCCTGAAAGGATTAAGAATTGAAATAATAACTTCACCCGAAACAATAAAATCGAGTTCATCCGCATTTGGATGCCAGTGGGGCTCACGAATATGTTCTCTGCTTAGAAAAAGGTCTCCTAACGATAAATTCTGCATCATTGGTATTTGAGCGGAGGTAACTTCATAAAGAACGTTTTCAGGATTCCTCTCAAAGGTAAGATTATCACTAACATCAAAAAATAGCTTCGGCGACCTTGTTGCCCCCCCCACATTCGGTCCCTCATTCTGTTCATCGGCATGATTGATTCCCTTAACATGTCATGAAATGACTCCGTTGCACTTTTCGGCCCAATCACAACGGTCTTAGTAATCGTCGCACTTTTCATTTTGAACCTCCTGTCTACAGGTATTCAAGCTATGTTCTTAAAATAGCCCGTATAGTATACATAAGCCAGACAGAAGTCACTTGACTCTTAAAGGACCAAAACACAAGAAAAGAAGAGAATAAAGAGTATTTGTACGTATACCTGAACACCAAAGTGATTACAGTATCTTTTCTTCGTTGAATTTTAATCATAATATTGGCTCCATCATCGGCATACGGGGCGCCTTCCGGAATCAATGACAGAAATTTTAATCTCAAATCTCTTCTTGAATTTGCAGCTAAACCATTATCTTCAGCTATTTGTCCAAGCTATGTTTCTCTTAATTGAATATATTATTGTATAAAAGTTAAGGGGGTGATCATATTGGGGTTCTGGGACAATTTGATGTTTGGTAGTCGCAACAGAAATCGTGGGACTAGAGATTGGGATTACGATCTCGATAAAGATTGGGATTACGATCCCGATGGAGAACGTGACAGAGATCGTCGCACCAGACGCCGTACCAGACGTCGCACTATAAGACATCGTCAAAGCAGAGGCCGTAATAGATTCTAGATAAATACCTGAAGATTATGTAGCAGCAGAGAACTTAAAAGCATCTTA
Organism: Bacillus sp. EB600; assembly: GCF_024494385.1. Lineage (GTDB taxonomy): Bacteria > Bacillota > Bacilli > Bacillales > Cytobacillaceae > JAEVLT01. The sequence continues at coordinate 3,428 of NZ_JAEVLT010000050.1, read as the reverse complement.
TCCCCATCGCAGGCGATGGGGATAATTTATATTTTAGATTCATAATCTATTAAAATTAAATGGAACAGATTTTTCTGACTATTCTATCAATTCTAACGGTTCGGAATGATTCAGAATGATATTAACCTCTTAACATTTCAAATACTTGGTGAACATCTTTGTCACCGCGTCCTGATAAGTTTACAATGATGCTATCTTCTTTCGATAATTCCTTTGCCAATTTCAAAGCATAGGCAACAGCATGGGAACTTTCGAGAGCTGGAATAATCCCTTCTACTTTAGACAATGTTTGAAATGCTTCTAATGCCTCCTGGGCGGTAGCCGCTACATATTCTCCTCTGCCGCTGTCCCTTAAAAAAGCATGTTCGGGACCGACACTTTGATAATCCAGACCTGCCGCAATCGAATGGGTAGGTTCAGATTCCCTTGTTCATCTTTTAGGACATAGCTTTTAAATCCATGAAGAATATCCGGAACGCCTTTTGAAAGGGATGCAGCTTCTTCCGGTTCCAAAACAATTTTAAATGTACCCTATAGAGTAGACACTAAGAAAAAGGTCAGCTCTATAGGGTACATTTATGTATAATGGATAAAAAATGGGGAAATCGAGGAATGATGGATGCCAAAAAAACATTTCACTAGTAAGGAAGTAAAATCTCTATCCAATAATCCTTATGTTAAATCTGTTAGTTCTAAGGGTATTACATACACTGATGAGTTTAAAAGGATTTTTGTAGTTGAAGATGAGAAAGGAAAATTACCAAGACAGATTTTTGAAGAAAATGGTTTTGATGTTGAAGTTCTCGGTATAGTGAGAGTACATAGGGCTGCTTCTAGATGGCGAGCTGCTTATAATAAATCTGGAGTATTGGGACTTCGAGATACACGTAAAGATAATTCAGGAAGACCGACTAAAAGGGAGTTTAGTTTAGAAGAAAAAAATTCAAAATTAGAAGCTCAAACTCTATTGTTGCGAGCTGAGAATGAATTATTAAAAAAGTTAGATATGATTTGCTTTTTCTATCATGTAAAAATATTTGTCTCAATGTAAACTATCTCTCCACACAATCATTATCATGAGTTATTGCCGAAATGGCTTCATAACAAGCAGACAACCTCTCTCGATCAACTGAAAAACCATTAGCACAACTCTATGAGAAAGGTAGCCCTTCAACTTAAACCACAGTCTTATATATTTCCTATTAAATGTATATTATGTAAAAATATTAAATTTTTATAAAAAGATAATATTCTTAGTTGCGATAACTAGCTTTACGCTCTAAATTGTCATTTGTTTTCTTTCGAGCAGAACTACCCTCTCAAATGTGTAAAGTGTAATTGATATCCAACATTTACGGGAACATAATGAAATTTCAACCTATTACCAGGAGTGACACCAGGCACCATCCCTATTGGCAGTTCACTTGAGACTGCCTTTGAAATCTCAAGTGAACCGCCCCCCATGCTACAGGGGAAGGCAGTTTCACCGTGTTTTCTCCCAAACGTCATCATCCTACATTCACTCTATTACTATCATTTTATATGATTGTATCATGGATTCATGTGTAAATAATTAAGTGTCTAGAAAGTATAAAAGAATGCCATTAAATAACCTTCTATTTTTAACCTTTTTATCATAAATTCTTATCATCGCACTTGCGTGTGAGAAAAATAATTTTGGTGAATCACTTGAAATTTCCTTCACGTGCTTTGTTCGGCGTAAAAGGAAAAGGCGATGCCCGTTTAAAGCATCGCCCTCGTTAATTTTAATATTTATAAAGTTTTATGCGACTAACGACCATTGGTTTGGACGGACAACTGGGTTTGTTCGTTTCTTTGTTCTTTTATCATGATACCACCGATTACGGCAACAAATGAAAACAATACAGGGATGACAAATCCGTAGTGATAACCAACATTTACTGGAGCATGATGAAAATGGTCTAACACATACCCAAACAGAAATGGCAACAATACCGCACTGATAAATCCCCCAGTATTAGCAAACCCCGTTATGACTCCAACCTCTGTTAATGGAAAAGATTTTCGAACAATCGCGAACGTGAGAGAACCTGCTCCGCTTCCGAAGCCTGTTGCGATGAATAAAATGACTGTCAGAAAAAGCGGTGGTTTCCCGGCAAATAAAAAGAAAGTCAACCAACTAAGAAAAATAATCAATTGTATGACAAGATAAGTACTCTTAATCATTTCACGCTTGCTAGTAAACCAGCTTATTAATGGGCCGCCAATAATCGCTCCAAAAAGACCATACATAATCAGTTGACTTGCAGATGAACGGCTCATGTCATAGATATGCATTCCAAAAGGAACTCCCCACGAACCAATAAATCCGACATATGTACCCATAACGCCAAAATGGCAAAAGAACGTCGCCCATGCTTGGCGGGTGGTAATCACTCTTTTTAAAATGGAAACCGTTTTTTCACGTTTTTTAGTTTGAGGCTTTTTTGTTTCTGAACCATTTTTAAAAAGTTGCTTAGGTTTTAAAACGAGTACAAAATAAAGAAGAATACTTGTTAAACAAAGCGCAATACCACTCGTAAAAAAGGAAATTCTCCAGCCTGATGCGGAAATCCAAGCTGAAAATGGAACTGTCGCAAGCAGTGAGCCAAGATTTCCAGCCATTCCTGCGAATCCAAGCAACCCAATAAATTCTGCAGCCTTAAACCATTGACTTAAGATTAAAACCACATTGACCCAAATAGTCGCATCTCCCATTCCCACCATTAGTCTAGATAAGAATAAGACATACTCATTAGATGCTGCACTATAAAGGACTGTCCCCAAGCCATTAAGAAGTGTACCAATGACAAGGAGACCATTTGGGCCAAAGCGATCCGATAAGAGACCAACGGGAATCTGTAAGCCTGAATAGGCAAAAAATTGAATACTTGTCATTAATCCCACCATAGAGGCAGTGATCGTAAAATCTTTCATCAGTTGATCTGTAATCAACCCAGGTGCCGTTCTTTGGCTGACGATTAAAAAATAAGCAAATAATACTGCACCAAACACAATCCATCTGTAAGAACTATTCTTTTTTTCCAATTTCACTTCTCCTATTGTTAAATTCCTTACCTATTATACTCCAAAAATTTTTTTACTAAAGTAGAATGTTTGGTGATTTTCTTGTTCACTTTGATCAATCAGAAAAGTTACAAACAGAACATTCGTTCATTTAACTGCTTTTTATTTAAATGCATTTCATTTTGTTTTTAGCACATTGTGAAATTAGTTAATTTTTTTGTGAATTTTGTTAAAAGTCTTATTATGAAATGCAAAACCTTCTCCGGAGCTTTTGTTTACATAATATAATTATTGTTAAAAATTTGATACGGACTCCATACAATCTTCTTTTCTATTGATAGCAAACCCTATCTGACCTTCTTTCATATTTGGAAATTTGT
>NZ_JAEVLT010000005.1 GCF_024494385.1 Bacillus sp. EB600 | reverse complement strand
TTAAGGCCGTCTTTCAGCTTTCCCTCATGTGAGAAAAAGGATTATCCGGTATTAGCCTCGGTTTCCCGAAGTTATCCCAGTCTTACAGGCAGGTTGCCCACGTGTTACTCACCCGTCCGCCGCTAATCTTTAGAAGCAAGCTTCCATAGATCCGCTCGACTTGCATGTATTAGGCACGCCGCCAGCGTTCGTCCTGAGCCAGGATCAAACTCTCCAATAAGATGAGACTTCCATCACGGGGCGTTGTTTCCCCGTGATGGTTAGTCGAATCAATCAGGTATTTACGGGCAGTTTATCCGCAAGGATATTACTGCCTGTTAATACGGGATAAAGAGTATGAGTTAGCTCATAAATGTTACGTTGGCTAGTGAAGACTTGCTTCACTATGTTTTTTTATTGTTGACGTTTTTGTTTGTTTAGTTTTCAAAGAACAATCATCTTTTCGACATAAGCTATCTTACCACAGTATTTCGTTACTGTCAACTTCCACGAAAACACTTTTTAAAAAAACAAGTCCTATTAAACTACCTTAATAAATCGAAAAATTTCCTTACCAATCTTATCATGATAGCTCAACCTTTTTTCTTTTTCAAAATGTTCTCTTGAACAGCTTTTATATCTTATAATTTTTTATTCTATTCGTCAACCACTTTTTTTAAAACATTAATCTCCCCCCGCTTACTACGTTTAAGCGGGGGGATTTGGTGTACAAACAATTCTTTTTCTAGGCTGCTTCATTTTACCTTCAGGCTGATCCAGTTATTACCAAAAGCCAAGTTTTTTGGCTCCAAAGGTTAACTCTTCGCGAAATTGGGGATGGGCGATGTCGATTAAGGCCTTCGTTCGTTGTGTAATACTTTTTCCTCTTAGTTCAGCAACACCATATTCCGTGACAATGCGATCCACATCATTTTTGGAGGTTGTAACGACTGATCCAGGCGACAGGCAAGGACGAATTCTTGAGATCGTCCCTTCTCTTGCGGTTGAATGCAAACAAATAAATCCTTTTCCATTTTTTGCAAAACGTGCCCCCCGGGCAAAGTCAGCCTGCCCCCCGCTTGAACTATAATATTTTCCGCCAACGGTTTCCGAAGCACATTGTCCAAAAAAATCAACCTCTGTCGTCGCATTAATCGAAATCATTTGGTCCTCTTTTGCAATTTCACGTGGGTCGTTCACCACATTGACTGGAAGAAATTCTACACCTGTATTCTCGTGGATAAAATCATATAAGCGTTTGGTTCCCAATGCAAATGTGGCGACTATTTTCCCTGGATATGTCTTTTTCTCAATTCCATTTACAATCCCTGCTTCTACTAGATCAATCACTCCGTCAGATAGCAATTCTGTATGTATTCCCAGATTTTTATGGCTCCCTAACAAACTGATAACCGCATTTGGTATTGCCCCAATACCGGATTGTATCGTCGCTCCGTCCCCGATTTGCTCCGTAATAAATGACGCAATACGCCGGTCTGTTTCCGTGATTGGGGGCGGTTGTACCTCACGTAAAGGATAATCAACATGAATATACCCCTCGATTTGACTAATATGAATTTGATTTCCTCCAAAGGTGCGCGGCATCTGTTGATTGACTTCTAAAAAAAAAGGAACTTTACCAATAAATGAGGCAACATAATCCGCCTGGGTACCTAACGAAAAGTACCCATGTTCATCGATCGGAGCTGCACAAGCTAACACGAGTGAAGTTTTCGTTGACTCACTCAAAATCCGCGAAACTTCATGAAAATGATTGGGGACCAGTTCACACTGTCCTTTTAAAAAGGCCTGTCTGGATGCAGCACTTAAAAAATACGCAACATATGAAAGCGAAGGCTTCAATTTTCCTTGAATGTACGATCTTTCTCTTAACGCATGCATTTGATGAATTTTGATATTTTGATAGCGGGCCGCATTTTCCTCAAGGACGTCCATTAATACCTTCGGTTCTCCATTGGCAAGCGGGAGAATCAGATCATCTCCATCTTTTATGAAGGTTAATACCTCTTCCGCCAGTTTCTTTTTCATGCTTAACCATTGTTTAAATGAATTCTCCATCCTATTTCCCCTTCCTGCTTATTTCTTCATGACGACCGCTTCCCCATCTACCACCATTTCCTGACGCTGATTCAATACTTGTGTCTTTAACTTGATGATTTTCTTATCATCCCTTTTTTCCACTACCTCTACCGTTGCCTTAACCGTATCCCCAATTTTGACCGGTGCTGTAAACTTAAAGTTTTGGGACAAATAGATGGAGTTCGGCCCAGGAAGCTTCATTCCAAGAACAGTCGAAATAAAACTTCCTGTTAACAGACCATGCGCAATTCTTTCCTCAAAAAATGTCTTTTTCGCAAACTCATTATCAATATGCATCGGATTAAAATCACCAGTCAATCCAGCAAATTGATAAATATCAAAATCTGTTATGGTTTTGGAGAAAACAGCCATATCCCCTATTTGAATATCCTCATACATTAATTCTTTTTGCATTAACAAGCATCTCCCTTTCTTTTTCCTACAGTTCTTTATAAATATTTATCGACCTAACTCTGAGTTTACAAAATGACAAAAAGTCAAACTTTTCAAAAAACTCACGAGACCTCATAATCATTAAAAAAGGATTTCAGCGGACAACACACTAGAATCATAGATTGATGTTACTACTACCGATCTTAATGAGAATATAAATAGAAATAATGTCTACAATGAACAAAATTTGAATTTACCCTATCCGAACCTTGTTTTCCCTTCTATTATACATGATTATTTCTGGATAATGGTGATAAAGTTGTTAATATCTGGTTTGCTATTACTATCTTTAATGTGGCATTTCAAATTCGGTAAAATAATTGGAAGAACGGCTTAAGATTATCGAGGTGGCTTTACGAAAAAGTAACGCAAACGGTATCATGGGACCAAGCGGAAAAAGAAATGCATTGTCAACAGAAAGAATTGATCCAGTTTAGAATGTTTAGGGTTTTAAAAACCGCTCCACACAGTCATTTTGCGGTGATAAATTTATACACTATACAGTCACATTTTGGAACAAGAAGTCCATCTGGAATAAGAAATGAATAAAGCATTCAAGGAAATGTCCTTGAATGCTTGTATACTGAACTTATTTAGAGTGAATTTCCTGTACTCGTCCAATCTGTCCATCAGTTAACCGGACTTTGATACCGTGGGGATGGGTGCTCGATTTAGTGAGAATATCTTTTACGATACCTCTCGTAAGCTTTCCCGTTTTTTGATCAGCTTTTAAAACAATATCAACAGTAAGACCAGGTAATACATCTTTCCGGTTTTGCCCGTTCATTAGACACCCATCTTTCTGCGGGTATTGCTTGGTTTTTTCGTTTGCTGGCTTTTCAATTTTTTTGTTGAAAGGTTGGCAGTTGCTTTACCTTTACTAGCGGAGATCTGGTTCTTTTTGTTTTCAAGCTGCTGCTTCATTGCTTCTTGCAGGCTGATTTTCTTTTTTTGTTCTTCGGGTTGATTATTCTCAGTCATAGGAAATCCCTCCTTTTAATATGATCGTTATTCCAGTATAATCTATTTTCGATTATTTGTGAAAGAACAACGAAAACAAATATTTGAAGGGAAATTATGTTTTTTCTACATTTTTGCACTTCATTAAAGGAATCGGTTATGACTTTGTCACCCTTTTTGATTTATTGAGCTGTTTAGCCACCATCAACCATTAAAGAACTTCCCGTTACAAATTCATTTTCAAAAAGGAGGGAAATCGTATGAGCAACCTCCAGCTTTACCAAGTTTGCCAATGGATGTCTGGCAACCAAACCATCGAAGAATTCTCATAATGCCTTCTTCTTAACCATTGCTATCTCAAATACTTGTTTTCCAATTTTGATGATCATTTAATAATGAAAACCGGACATGGTGATTTTTGTACAACATTATGGCTGACACTGCCAAGGAACAATTCCTTAAGTCCACTTAATCCACGGCTTCCCATCACAACTAGGTCCGCATCATTCTGCTTCACAAACTCAACAATCATTTCAGCAGGGGTTCCCTCTAAAACGAATGTACTTACCCTATTTGGAAGATGATCTTTTACATACTTCTCTGCCTCATTGAGGTTTTTCTTTGCTTCTTTAATCTGAGCCTCAACCTCGTCCTCGACATTAAAAGCAACGTAGTAGGAAGAAGGCATTGTTACATGAACAACAGTGATAATATCCAGTTCAATTACTATGTCTTGCTTGGCCAGATTGATTACCGTTTCCAAGGCTTTTTTGCTTAATGGAGAATGATCATATGGAATCACTATTCTTGAGAAGATCGTTAACATAAAAACCACCATCCTAGTGAAATATTCTGTTCTCACTTTAATTATATGTTGTAAATTTGGATGGTGGTTATTTGATTGTTAATATTTGGTTAACGTTTGGCTTTTTATGACATTTCATTGTTACTAAATTAATTAAGCGGTTTTCCGATTTCCCAGTGGAATCCAAACGGATCGATGAGATGTCCTATTCTCCAGCCGTGTTCCTCGCTTACAGCAGAAACTTCAGCTGCACCTGCTGAGAGAGCTTGTTGGAATACCAAGTCTGGGTTTTCAACCGTGAGAATCATCCGGACGGATCCTTGAATTGCTGACTCGAAGGTAGAGTCAAGGTCTTCTTGAATCCAAAAGTCTGCCTCTTTTATCGTTAGATGAACGACAACTGGCTTTCCAGTTTCGTCTTCAAGACGATAAACCTCATCCGCACCGAAAGCAGCCATATAAAAAACTAAAACTTTCTCTACATTTCTCACCGAAAGCCATGGAGCGATAGTAGTTTTTCTCATCATAAGTTCCTTTCTTAAACAAAATAAATAGTATCACGAATTCAAAACAAGATGAAAATTGGTATTTTCCTCCATTATGTTTCCCCATTTTACAAGTGAAAACAAAACTCTGTCCCTAGAAGGAATGGAGAAAAAGGGTTCATTCCACCATAACTTTACCGTTATAATCGACTGATCCTTTACTATGATCCGACCAAATGCACAAATTGTCCCTAAGAACACATCTACCACCCTCGTCCGGCACCGCCTCCTCCTGATGACCCACCACCGCCACCACGGGAACCGCCACTGCCGCCACCTCCTCCTCCGCCTCCTCGGAAGAACATGAAGAGAAGAAGACGTGTTAAAGTGCCTCCAAAAAATATAAAATCAACCACCACTAAAACAGCAATACCAAGGAAAATTAGCCATGTGGGAATTCCTACACCTTTATCTTGGGTAGTTTTCTTTCCAACGTCTCCCTTACCATATTCGGCTAAGACTTCTTTTGTTAGTGCTTTATAGGTTTCAACTACAGCTCGATTCGGCTGCTGTTTTTTTAAATAGGGAGTAGCAGATTCATCAAGAATCCGGCCCGCTTTTCCATCTGGAATTCTACCTTCGAGCCCATATCCTACTTCAATCCTTACTTTGCGTTCTTTCATTGCTAAAACGAGCAGGACACCGTTGTTTTCTTTCTTGTTTCCGATTCCATACTGCCGAAACGCTTCATTTGCAAATTGGTCTATCGTTTTGTTCCCTATTGTCGGGACCGTTAACACAGCTACTTGGGCAGTGGTTTGATCTTCAATGCTTCTGCCTAAATTGATGAGTTCTGTTTTTTCCGCTTCATTTAAGATATGAGCAAAATCCTGAACATAAATGTCGCCAGAAGGAGTTGGAATTGGGACATTCTCAGCAAGTACATTTGCTGCACACAGAAAAAAGGTGAAAAGCACCAAAAGAAAGCTGAAGACTCTTTTTGGTTTCATGGTCATTTGCCCCCAAAGTCAACCTTTGGCGCTTCCTGGGCTTTCGGATCCGCTTGAAAATACTCTTTTTGCTCAAATCCAGAAAGTCTAGCTACAATGGCTCCTGGAAAGCTCTTTACTTTTTTGTTATAAATCGCTACCTGATCGTTGTAATCTTTTCTGGCTACGGCAATTCTATTTTCCGTTCCAGCCAGTTCATCCATTAATTGTGTAAACTGCCTGTCGGCTTTAAGATTCGGATAATTTTCAACAACAACGAGCAAACGGCTCAATGCATTGGATAATTCCGTGTTAGCAGTTGCCTCTTGTTGAGGAGTTTTGGCACCGGCAAGCCTTGCCCGCGCATCTGAGATCGAGGCAATGACCTCTTTTTCATGGGAAGCATATCCTTTTACCGTATTAACTAAGTTTGGAATTAAATCCAGTCTTCTTTGCAGCTGATTTTCGATTTGCGCATGGGATTGATTCACATTTTCTTCTAAACTAACAAAATTGTTATAACTGGACATCAACGTTAGACCAATAACAACAAGCATGGCTATAACAATTCCGATCCCCCAAAGTGATTTTTTCAAAATATACGCACTCCTTTCTCATCAATAGTATATAACATTAAAGGAATTACTTTCCATTAAACAATGTTATAACTACTTTCTTTTCTTGGACTTTCATGAGATGTGGATTCATTCCTTTCATAAAGTAAAAGGTGGTATTTTCCATTTTAACCCAATTTCACGAAATGAGGTTGTATCCTTCTTGACTTCGTAAAAGCTGGATAAATAATTTTGATGTCTTTATTTGAAATTCTGTAAGATGGAGTAACAAAAAAGACAACCTCCCGGGTTGTCCTTTTTGTGCCTAGTAACAGTTGAGTGATGGCCCATCCATACGACACCCACTAAGCTTTTTCCTGGATTTGTTCACGAATTTTTTCTAACTCTTCTAGGGATAGGTCACTTAGAGATTTTTTTATTTCATCTTCAACTCTTTTACGGTCTTTTTCCCTATATTCTTCCCACCATTTTCGTAAACCTTCTGTGTGATCAAGTAAATATTCAATATCAATTTCTACTATCTGGTCATCGGATATATATCTCATAACCTCACCAAGCATTTGGTTAAGATGAGCTTTTTCATCTTCATCACCATTTTTTTTATTAAGTAAATGATCAATTTTCGTTTCTTTTTCAATGTTCTCATCGTTTGCTGAATCATTTCGACGTGGCATTTTTTCCTCCCTCTGTTAATGAATGTTTTTCTCCTAATTTATTTGTCTTTGGCATCGGTTTAAAATAAGTTATTTGCTGAGCATTGCATTGTAGTACACCCCATAGACTTCGTCCTTTTTTATTTTATTCAAATGGAAAGTTATTCATCCACAGAGTCAACTAAAAAGACAAAGCCGTCTGAGCAGCCTGGTTTTTTTCTTTTTAGCATAGTCACTGATTCTTTCATTCGGTTATTTCTTTTAAAACTGTTTCCTTTGAAGGGATTAAAAAACTAAATATAATTGTAATAATGCTCAAAAATAGAGCAAAAAGAAAAACGTTTTTTATGCCAATTACTAGGGAAGCAGCATGATTAATTAATAAGCCCATTACTGTAACACCAATGGAAGTACCGATGTTTCTTAAGAACATTTGCAGTGATGTAGATATTCCTTTGATATCAGGCTCTGCAAGTTCCTGAGAAGCGATTGTTCCAATTGCAAACAGCAAACCAAATGAAAATCCTTGGACAAGTAAAATGGAAAATAACCCAATGTATGATAAATCATCAATGAACAAATATAACAGCAAACCGGATAGAGTGGTTATAAAGCTTCCTATGATAAACAGATTTTTAAATCCAAAATTAATAATCCATCTTCCAGATGGAGTACTTCCAAACATCCAGCCTACTGCAATACTTAAAAGAATAAGTCCACTTTTATATATGCTCATATGACTTCCCTGTTGTAAGTACAATGGAATAAAATTAGACGTTCCGAAAAAGGAACCACTGTAAAGAAGCATAAATAGATTTACAATTAGGATCCCTTTATTTTTAAACAATGAAACAGGCAAGAAAGGTTCCTCTACCTTACGTTCAACGAGACCAAATATGATCAATCCAACTACTCCAAAGATTAAGTACCACATCGCATTTCTAACATTTGTTGATAATAGTAGTAGTGCAATTGCAATTCCAAAAATGACAAAACCCTTGTAGTCAATTAAATTCTTTTTGAATTCTAACTTTTCCTTATAAGGAACCAAGCAAAGAACTGTTGCAATTCCAATCGGAATATTGATAAAGAAAATCCATCTCCATGTTAATGTCTCTACAAAAAAGGATCCCAGGACGGGTCCGACGATGGAGGATATGGCCCAAATACTGCTAAAAACAGCTTGGATTTTCCCACGTTTTTCGATCGTAAATAAATCTCCGACTATAATCATTGATAGCGTAAGCATCCCACCTGCCCCAAGACCTTGCACTCCTCTATAAATAACAAGCATAACCATAGAATTGGCGCTGCCGGCTAAAATTGAGCCCAATGTAAAAAATGCTACCGCAATCATTAATAGCTTTTTTCTACCATACATATCTGATAATTTCCCATAAAGTGGTACAGTTATCGTGCTAGCCAACATATAGACAACAAAGATCCATGCAAATAAATGCATTCCGCCTAGTTGATTTGCAATGGTTGGACTTGCTGTTTGCATTATATTGGAATCAAGCGCTGAAATAAGGGTAGTGATAACAAGACCCCAAAATACATATTGATTTTTCTCCATATTTTCCTCCTGAATTTAAAACACCCATGATTTAGCCATTTATTATGACAACACAATTTTTTAACATTTTTTTATTTTATTTGTCATTATAATCTTTGTTAATAGTGGATTCATATTCTATTATATAAATGAATCTGTTCATATTCAAAAAATGGTAAAGCAAACTTTTTAAGGTTGGTGTGTGTGTAATGGCAAATAGCATTGTAGTAGTCGTCAAAGGAGTAGTTTTATATAAAGGGCTGGTATTAATTGTCCAACGGGCACAGAGCGAAAAAATAGGTAAAGGCACATGGGAATGTGTGGGTGGAAAAATAGAATTTGGAGAAGAATTAGAATCTGCACTTAAACGAGAAATAAAAGAAGAATCTGGACTAAATGTAAAGGTTGAGAAAATCTTGTACGCCTCCACCTTTACCTCTAATCCTTCCAGGCAATTCGTAGTTCTTACCTACTTATGTAGAAGTGACGACAATACTGTGTCTCTTTCAAAAGAACATATGGACTATTGTTGGGTAACCAAGGACCAATTGCGATTATTATTGGCTCCAAATATTATCCGTGATTTTGAGAAAAATCATGTGTTCTCCTTGGTGGAATGGCAGTGAAATAATTACTATTCACCAAGGATCTCCCAATGATTTTAGGCACATCCACTGCTTCATCACGTTTTATTAATTGATTAAAGTGTTTTTCCTTATACTACTTCTTTTACGTTTAAAGCCGTAAACTTGCTCTTTTGTATATATATAAGCCGAATTGATAAACAGATCCCTGTAACGAGGAGACCAATCGTCAATCCAAACCAATATCCTGTTGCACCAAGGTTCATGAAATTAGCTAAAAGGTATCCGGCCGGAAGACAAATGATCCAATAAGCAAACAGGGTCATAATAAAGGCAATATTCACATCCTTGTAGCCTCTTAATGCCGATTGTACGGTCACTTGGATAGCATCGAAAATATGAAAAAATAGTGCATAAATCAAAAAGTGAGCTATTAATCGAATCACAGCGGGTTCATTGGAATAGAAGGCAGAAACTTCATCTCGAAATAAAACAACCAACCCACCAAACACAATAGCAATTAAAACTGCCAGTGAAACTCCTAGCCAGCTATATATTTTTGCATCGCTATACCTTTTTGCCCCAACTTCAAATCCAACTAAAACAGTCAGGGCTATCCCCATACTGAATGGAATCATATAAATGAAGGAAACAAAATTTAATGCTGCTTGAAAAGCAGCAATCGTTGTAACTGAATATTTTGCAATTAATATCGTTACAACGGCAAACATGCTCGTTTCAAAAAAAGTCGAAAGCCCCATAGGAACGCCAATTTTTAAAATCTCGATAAAATGTTTCATTGAAAATACTTTAAATATGGATAAAGATGTATAAGCAGTATACGGTTTAAAACTTTTTATTACATACAACGTAAAGCCTACAAAAAACCATTCTGTCAGGGAAGCAGCATATCCAGCACCTGCACCACCTAGCTCAGGGAATCCCCATTTTCCAAATATCAACACATAATTTAAAAATAAGTTAATTGGCAGAGATATAAGTAAGATGACCATTACGACTCGAGTTTTTCCTAATCCATAAATAAACGAGCGTAAAACATTAAAAAGAAATAATGGGAAAATTCCGTAAGCCAGGCCTACCAAATAATCATGAGCTGTTTGCTGGACAGGTGAAGATAGATTCATTTTATCTAGAAGTGGGTTCAATAAGAAATATCCAAGGATTCCTACAATAAACGAAATGGCTATTGCTAAGTAAACTCCGTGGGCTAAAACAGACGAAATTTCTTTGGTCTTTTTTTCCCCAAATCGTTGAGCAACAATTGGAGAAACAGCCAGTAAAATTCCACTTAATCCTGTAAAAACAGGATTCCATATTGAAGAGCCGATTGCAACTCCTGCTAAATCAACAGAATTGTATTTTCCTGACATTATGGTGTTAAAAAAGACCATTGAAAACATACCTAGTTGGGTAATTAAAATTGGAAGTAACATGATGAAAATGAGTTTTATCTTTTCTTTTAATGTAAAAGTCTGGTACATACAGTGTGCTCCTTAGCAAAATAAATATCACAAAATAATATTATATTCTTTTAAGGAAAAAAATACTTCTTTTTTTATTAGATATGATAATTTTGTTGTTTTCTGAAAATATCATGACTAATTACTTTTCGGTTTCCGAAAGCCGTTTTATTTTAGCGAGCACTTTGTCCCAAATTTCTGCGGTTAACTCCTGGTATTTCCTTCCATCAGTCATAACTGAAAAGTCTCCTTGTCTTATATGGAGGTTTGTTTCTCCATTTTCCTCAACTAATTGAAAAGTAATGCCGTCCTCTTCGGTTACTGCTGGCCTTTCTGCCATACGTACGTCAAATACGGTATACCGGAGTAATTTGTTAACCTCAAGTGCAGTGACATTTCCTTCAACAATCACTTTCCCATCTTCCCCTTTCCATAGTACAGCACTGCCTAGCTCCCAAACAGACTCGATGTGAAATTGAGGACCCCCACTGGAGAACTCAATGGCCCATTCATCTGTATATTCCTGCTTGGTAATTGTTTCCCATACTCCTTCAACAGAAGCATTGATATTAATAGATTTTTCAACAAAAAGCTTACCCATATTAGACCTCCACATATTTATGTATTGTTTTTATTATATTTCAATAACAAGATGATCCGAATACACTTTATCGGTAAAATGAAAAAAGCTCCAAGCCTGCCCCCTGGATTTAACCTTCTTGTGACAGGCGTCTTTTATTTGCAATAGCATTTTTCACACCTGTCTCATATTATACCTTCCTCAGCATGACCCCAGTGAGAAAGGTTAAAAAAACATGTGTGCCAAGCTTAACCGTTGGTTGTGCATGCGCGTCCTTTAAAGGATCTAGACAAACGATATCCATCGACATCACGCTTGGATGTTTTCCTGCTTCTAATACACCCTCAAGCAGCTCTTCTGTTGTCATCCCCCCAGGGGTTGAAGCAGGTACCCCGGGAGCATATGCTATATCTAACACATCCATATCAACGGTTAAATAAATTACATCTACTTTTGATGATAGTTCCTCCAGACATTGGTGGACAGTTTCTCGCACGCCTGCTTTTCTCATTTGTCGAAGCGTAAAATAATGAACCCCTTTTTCATCTGCATAATTCTTTAAATCTTGCGAATTAAAAAAACCGTGCAGACCGATATTGTACATATCTGTGCCATTTACATCTCCGCTTTCGATGAGGTTCCTCATCGGGGTTCCGTTCGAAGGCCCGTTATCAGACAAATCTCGTAAATCAAAATGAGTATCAAATTGAAGAATTCCAATTTTTTTCACCGGATAAGCTCGATGCATCCCTTTGACCATCATAGCGGTAATCGAATGATCTCCGCCAATTGCACATATAGTAGAAGCTGGAAAATGATTATAAAGCGCAGTTGAAGCCTGGATGATATTCTGATGGCACTTCCTAATATCTGTGACATGCATAGGAACATCACCTGCATCAAGTATCTCCATAGAAGATAAATCAATATCATCCTCTAGATTGTAGGTTGTGAAACTTCGCCACGATCGTCTGAATGCTTCTGGAAATTCTGATGCACCAGACACACTTATGGAAGAACGTGATAGTGGAACGCCTAGGACAATAATCTCAGCGGTTTTACACTCCACCGGGTTACTTTTATTCGTAATTGGCTTAATCCATTCATGAACCTTTTCAATTTGCGTTTTTTCTGCGTTTATCCAAGTAAAGCTAGGGGGATGAATATTAGGATAGAGGAAGCTTTTCAACTAAACAACCTCCCATTACAACAACCTGGCCATTTTTAATTACTGTATCCGTATGGTTGATCCCATAAGAATATTGAAGTTTCATATAATTCGGCACATTGAAGATCGTGATATCCGCTTTTTTTCCTACCTCGATGCTGCCAATCTCTTTTCCTCGGTTGATTGCATGGGCTGCATTAATGGTGGAGGCTGTGATCACTTCAGCAGGGGTCATCCCCATTTTTAAGCAGCCTAAATTCATCATGAATGGCAATGAAACAGTCGGTGAAGAGCCTGGATTGCAATCGGTTGACAATGCGACCGGTACCCCGCTTTCAATCATCTTTCTTACATTTGCAAACTTGGCCATTAAAAAGTAAGCTGTCCCTGGAAGCAGTACTCCAACCACTCCTCTTTCAGCCATGAGATTGACTCCTTTTTCAGAGGATTTTAATAAATGATCTGCTGAAATGGCATTAACGTCAGCTGCAAGCTCTGCACCTCCATATGGCTCTATTTCATCCGCGTGAATTTTGGGCCTTAATCCATAACACTTTCCAGCATCAAGGATTCGCTTTGCCTGTTTCAGTGTAAATACACCTTTTTCACAGAAAACATCATTAAATTCAGCCAATTTGAGTTCAGCAACCTTTGGTATCATTTCTTTTATCACGAGTTCAACAAAGTCATCGGGGTTCTTATTATACTTTTTTGGGACAGCATGTGCCCCCATAAAGGTAGAGACGACATCAATGGCATGATGTTCATTTAAAGACTTTGCTACTTCAAGCTGTTTTCGTTCCGTTTCCCATTCCATCCCATACCCGCTTTTCGCCTCAACTGTTGTAACACCGTGGAGGAGAAATTGATTTAAGCGCTCATAGCTTTCCTGATAAAGCTCTTCTGGTGAAGCCGCTCGTGTTTGTCTTGCCGTAGCATGAATTCCTCCGCCCATTTTCATGATTTCCATATACGTTGCACCTTGCAGCCGCATGTTAAATTCCTTTTCTCTGCTGCCTGCAAAAACAAGATGCGTGTGCGGGTCTACTAAGCCGGGTGTAACGAGTTTCCTATTGGCATTTATGATAAGTGCTTCTTCTAAACGTTCAGTATACTGTTTAGAAAGGTCTTCATCCTTTCCAACCGCTTTAATTCTTCCGTTTTCAATCCAGATACTTCCACTCTCGATGATACTCAGCTCGGACATTGCATTCTTAATAAGCGGACCAGCCGAACTCTCTTTTAATGTGATAAGCTGGGAGGCATTCCTGATAAAAATGGGTCTCTTCATTTGTCCACCCTCTTTATTCTTTTTTCAGCATTGGCATGTGTATTCCATTTTTCTTGGCTGATTTAATTGCTAATTCATAGCCTGCATCTGCATGCCGAACAACTCCCATACCAGGATCAGTCGTTAACACCCTTTGCAGCCGCACCTCAGCTTCCTTAGAACCATCTGCGACAATGACCATTCCTGCGTGAAGGGAATAGCCCATCCCTACACCTCCACCATGGTGAAACGATATCCAGCTTGCACCGCCCACTGCATTGATGAGCGCATTTAAAATCGGCCAATCAGCAACCGCATCACTACCATCCTTCATAGCTTCTGTTTCACGATTTGGACTCGCTACCGAGCCGGCATCAAGGTGGTCGCGGCCAATCACAATCGGGGCCGATATTTCACCAGACGCTACCATATCGTTGATCATTTTTCCTAAACGCGCTCGATCTCCATAACCTAGCCAGCAAATCCGGGCAGGAAGACCTTGAAAGCTGATTGTTTCTCCTGCCATTGTAATCCATTTACAAAGGCGTTCATCATCTTTAAATTCGCGGAGGATAGCTAGGTCAATTTTTCTAATATCCTCAGGGTTTCCTGATAATGCCGCCCAGCGGAATGGACCTTTCCCCTCACAAAATAAAGGGCGGATAAATGCAGGTACAAATCCAGGGAATGCAAATGCTTTTTCGACACCTTGATCCTTTGCGACCTGACGAATATTATTGCCATAGTCAAAGGTGACGGCTCCTTTTTGTTGCATTTTCAGCATTGCATCCACATGCACTGCAATACTCTCTTTTGAAAGGCTTACGTACTTTGCTGGTGCCTGTTTTCTTAACTTTTCTGCTTCACGTAACGAAAATCCGCTCGGAATATAGCCATTGAGGGGATCGTGTGCTGAAGTTTGATCTGTCAAAACATCAGGAATAAACCCTTGTTGAAGCAAAACCGGCAGCATTTCAGCAGCATTTCCTACTAGCCCAATCGATAACGCTTTTCCTTCTGTCTTTGCTTCCAGAGCCAGTTTAAGTGCCTCTTCCATGTTATTTGTTTTAACATGTAAGTACTTTGTTTCAATTCGGCGGTCAATTCTGCGTTCATCAACTTCAATGGCTAAACACACGCCTTCGTTCATCGTAATGGCCAACGGTTGAGCTCCGCCCATTCCACCAAGACCGGCAGTTAATGTGATCGTATGCTTTAATGTGCCATTGAATTTCTGACGAGCAATCTCGGCAAATGTTTCATATGTGCCTTGAACAATTCCCTGGCTGCCAATATAAATCCAGCTTCCTGCGGTCATTTGGCCGTACATCATTAGCCCCTTTTGATCTAACTCATGGAAATGTTCCCAATTGGCCCATGCCGGGACTAAATTTGAATTAGCAAGTAAGACTCGAGGAGCATTCGAGTGTGATTTAAAGACGGCAACAGGTTTCCCTGATTGAATCAAAAGTGTTTCATCGTTTTCCAATTGAAGAAGTGTTTTAACAATTGCATCATATGACTCCCAATTGCGAGCGGCCTTTCCAATCCCGCCATAGACAATTAATTCTTCTGGTTTTTCAGCTACTTCCTGATTGAGATTATTCATCAGCATGCGTAGTGCTGCCTCTTGTATCCACCCCTTTGCATGTAATTGAGTACCCGTATAATTTGTTATCACTCTCGGATTTGGTTTATTTGCATCCAATCGTCCTCACCTCTTTTGCTGTTTACAACCATTATATGATTTAACTATCCTAAAAAATTTAACTAGAGCTATAAAAAATAACCATATAAAAGTCATAGGGCTTTCTCTTGTTTGCTGAATTTATTTATGTGCCAAGAGATCCGAATAAGAAAATCAACTTTTTATTGCAGTATGTGATACACATCACCACCCCGATACTTCGACCATTTTAAAATAGACATAGAGGTGACATTATGGTGAAAAGTTGGTCCGTTTCGCTCGAACATGAAGAATATGAAAATGACATTGATTTACTTGTAAAAGATGCCATTGATGCTATCGAACAGACTTCTAGTGGATGTTATGTAAACGTTGTAACACCAGGAACATTAGGAAATCCTGATGATTATTTAACAGAAGCATTAGATTTAATTTTCAGCGATAAAATTAAAACAAAGTTTATTGATCAATGTGGTTGTGGAGGGTATGTGCTACGAGTATGGAAAAAATAATAACAGATATAACCATTTTTGAAAGCTATAAAGACCGGCAAGTTGTTCTAAATTACTATGAGGATCAAGACGTTTTATTTCAGCGGGACGGCTTTCACTTTTACTCGATTAAAGTTTTAAGGGAAAGTGACGAACTTTTATTTACCAAAATTGATGGAAGCTGCTGCACCATTTCCATTAAGAATTATTCTGATAAGTACGTTGACAATCAATTTCCGAATTACTATGTTTTAACAAATGGTTCTGAGCGCTTGGATATTTATATTCCATCATGAAGATCAAATCAAAAAACCTAGCTCAGCAAAATACTTAGCTAGGTTTTTTGATGTTATATTTGTTTAATAGCAAATTTTGCTTTTGCTTCGATTCGACGGCGGTGCAGGATTGGTTCGGTATAGCCATTTGGTTGATCATAACCTTTGAACACAAGATCGCAAGCTGCTTGAAAAGCAATGGAATTATCATAATCAGCTGCCATTGGACGATAATTAGCGTCTCCTTCATTTTGTTTATCAACCACTATTGCCATTCGTTTCATTGTTTCCATAACTTGTTCATTTGTACAAATGCCGTGATGGAGCCAGTTTGCAATGTGCTGGCTGGAAATCCTCAGTGTCGCCCGGTCCTCCATCAGACCAATATTGTTGATATCTGGAACCTTCGAACAACCAACACCTTGCTCTACCCAGCGGACAACATATCCAAGGATCCCCTGTGAGTTGTTATCAAGCTCTGCTTGAATTTCTTTTGGGCTCCAATTGGGATTTTCCTCAATTGGAATTTGTAAAATTTCATCACGTAAATCTGTAATATCTTTATAAAGACCGTTTTGTACCTCTGGTACATTTACCTGGTGATAATGCAGAGCATGAATGGTTGCCCCCGTTGGTGAAGGGACCCAAGCTGTATTCGCGCCAGCTTTTGGATGACCAATTTTTTGCTCGAGCATGGCAGCCATTAGGTCTGTCATTGCCCACATTCCTTTTCCAATTTGGGCACGGCCCTGGAAGCCTGTTTCTAGACCTCTATATACATTTGATTTTTCATAGCTTTGCAGCCAGGTAGTATTTTTCATCTCATTTTTGCGAATCATCGGGCCAGCTTCCATCGAGGTATGCATTTCATCTCCGGTCCGATCAAGGAAACCAGTATTAATAAAGACAATCCGATCTTTCACTGCTTTTATACATGCTTTAAGATTCAAGGATGTGCGGCGCTCTTCGTCCATTACCCCAATTTTAATTGTATTGCGTTTTAAGCGAAGAAGATCCTCTGTCCGATCAAATAGTTCATTTGCAAAAGCAGCCTCCTTCGGACCGTGCATTTTCGGTTTAACGATATAAATAGACCCTTTGGAGCCATTTTGAAATTTTCCGGTTTTAAGCAATGAATGCTTTGCAATCAAGCTTGTAAATACAGCATCAAGGATTCCTTCATACACTTCTTCACCATCCTGATCGATAACGGCACTGTTTGTCATCAAATGGCCAACATTTCTGATAAACATTAACGAACGGCCGGGAAGGGGAAATTCTTCTCCATTTGGAGAAAGATAGATCCGATCAGGATTCATAGTCCGTGTTATAGTTTTATTCCCTTTAGCGAAGGTTGCTGTTAGGTCACCCTTATTCAACCCGAGCCAGTTTCGATAAACAAGTACCTTATCTTCCGCATCTACAGCAGCAACAGAATCTTCACAGTCGATAATCGTTGTTAAGGCTGCTTCAAGTAGTATGTCTTTTACCCCTGCATCATCTGTTTTTCCAATCGGATGGGTGCGGTCTATTTGAATTTCAAAATGGATTCCATTATTTTTAATTAGGACAGTTGAAGGAAACTGGGAGTCTCCTTGATATCCCGCAAACTTTTCTGGTTGAGCCAATCCGACCTCTTCTCCACTGCTAAGGGTAACAAGGAGTTTTCTATCGGCAATCCTATATTGCACGGAATCTTTATGAGATCCTTCTTGTAAAGGAACAGCCTGGTCCAAGAAATTTTTTGCAAAAGCGATAACCTTTTCGCCTCGAATTGGGTTGTATCCTCCCTCACGATGTGCCCCATTTTCTTCACTAATTACATCTGATCCGTACAAAGCGTCATATAAACTTCCCCAACGGGCATTTGCGGCATTTAAGGCATACCGATCATTATTAACCGGAACAACTAATTGGGGACCAGCCTGAAGGGCGATCTCGTCATCAACATTTTCTGTTGTAATCTTAAAATCTTCAGTTTCTGGTTCTAAATAGCCAATTTCTTCAAGAAAAGCTTTATATTTATGAAAATCAAATTCTTTATTTTCCCGATGCCATGTATTAATTTTGTTTTGAAAATCATCGCGTTGTGCAAGCAGTGCTCTATTCTTAGGGGCTAAATCCTTGATAATAGCTTCTAAACCTGCCCAGAATTGCTTTTGATCCACGTTGCTCCCAGGTAGAGCTTCGGAGTTAATGAACTCATAAAGTTGATGTGCCACTTGTAAATTACCTACTTTAGTATAGTTCGTCATTTACATTTCCTCCTTCAAATTATTTCGTAAGATTTCCATCAAAATTCTGTTGCTTATTGCACAACGCTGTTTACGAAATGTTCCAAAAAAATAATACCAGAGTCCTTTTACTATAAAAGCGGTATTATTTTCACTAATCAGACTTTTCTTGATACAGTTTTAAACTTTTTATTGGACCAAGAAAATATGAACATTCGTTTTATTCACTTTTCTGCGGGTCTTACAAAAGAATATAAAACTTACAATCTATTGTAAAACGATTTTATCTCAATTTCTAGTTCTTTTGTAAAAATTAACAAAAATATTTATAAAAAACAATTATCAACCGAAATGAAGGATAACAAATATAACCCGTTTTCTTTTTTCTAAACTTTCATTTATTGCTTGCCTTGCATGTGGATGATCATCCGTAATGAAAACTCAAAATGAGTGATCATCTTCTTTTCATTCCTTTCACAACAATTTTTGTCCCAAGCATTTCTCCTGAAATAATGTCTAGAAAAGTATGATCTTAATTGGTTCCATTTTCTTTCCTTCTGTACAAATGTAACAATTTGTCCATAAATTGTTTTATGATGTGATGTTATTGTATTTAATCCTAATTAGAACTCAATATCAGCTCAGCTAGTTTTCATACGACTGGCTGAGCTAACATATTCAGTTTTGGCTTATTTATGTTTAGTTTCACCCAATTTCTTTTTTACGAAATATATTTGCTGTACCCCTCCAGATTACGGAGTTTGGCTGCAAAATTCACAAGAAATTGTAACTGTTACAACTCTCTTTCCTGCTCACCTTTTTCCTCTATGTGTTTGGCTTTTCTTCTTCTTGTAATTTTATTATTTGGTACATCTGTCAGAAATAGCATTCGATTTCCCTTCTTAATAAGGAAGTAAGAAAAGATGTTGAAAACTGCTCCCTGAGTTAAATTGTTATCGCTGTCGATGATTATTAGTGAGTGATTTTCAACGGAAAATTTAAATTTTCGGAATAATATCGGGTCAAGGAAGTGAATGGTCTCGTTGGAAGTACTTGTTAATGGAATGAATTGATACGGAAATTTGACATCTAGTGGAGGTAACTGGTCAGAAAACTTCAAGGCATCAAAAAAGCCTAGCTTACCCTTGAAAATAATTTCATTATTACATAATCTCTCTCCAAATATTATAATAGAGTTTTCCTTATTAATTGTGGTTAGATAAAAATAACCTTTCATGAACATCCCCCTATAATTACAATTATATATATTAATTCGTTATTCGACAATTTTCCCAAAAAATCCTGCTGGTTCTGAATGCGTTTTCATAACGTTTGTAATATTTACACTGCTAATTTTGTGCATATTACACACATTTCGGCTTCTTTTATCTTTTTCCCGTTAAGTAAAATCATCAGATAGTTAACGGCGGAGAAAAAATTGTCTTTATCAGAAAAATTAAGAATGCTTCGAGATGATAGATGCTGGTCACAACAATATTTAGCAGATCGTATGAACGTCGACCGCTCAACGATTAGTCGCTATGAAACTGGGAAAAGCATCCCCACATATCAGACTGTGGTCCGCTTTGCAGAGGTTTATCAAATCGAGAAAGAGTTATTAGTTAATGAATTGGATCAAATTCTTCCAACTGTTGAAAAGTCTGGATACATATTAAAGGAAAACTTGGATGATAAGGATTTGGATATTGTTATAGATCTTATAAAATTATTCAAAAACCTATATTCAATTGTAAGTAGAAGAGCTAACAAAATGAGGGGTTAGTCGTTTCTTTTTGTTTTAAATAAAAGCATTGGAGCTGAAAGCTCAATCTAAGTTATTTTTTTCGTAATTGCTTTACCCTTGGAATATAGGCGTAAAAATGAATTGATAGAAATGGTTTGTTGCCGTATCCTACTATGTTTTTTTCGACATAACTTTTCGAATACTCGTATTTTCGACGTGGTTCCTTTATCTTCATTCTTTTACTTTGTCTGTTGTTTATGATTTTGTCGATTGACACGTTAATTAGTCGGAAGAATTTGATTTCCAATCCAATCTCATTTTGCTAAAATCTAAAAATACTAACAAATAATCTATCTAGGAGGAACTATCAAATGAGTAAAATTCTACCATTAAATGAACAAATTGGAGACCACGTCTCTGAAGTTGATGATATAGAATTAGAGGAAGCCTATTACAAACTTTGGGAAGATGATAGGCTTTAGTAGTTAGAGAAATCTTTATTGCCATTTCCCGGAATATAAATTTGCGCTCCAATTTACAGGATGGCAAAGTCATCAATGAGGGCTTTAAAATAGTCAATTGTAAAAAAGGTATAATACCTCATTATTTAGGGAATTATACCTTTTTTTCTGTAGCAAATGGAAGTTTATCTTCATTTTATTGCGAAAGGTAATTTTATTCTACTATTTGGTAAAATCCTTTTGTATTTTGAAGAATGATTTTGAAAACTTTTTCTTTTGGAAGATTCTTGATCTTTGCAATCATGCAAATGGATTCCATCATCATATTTGGATGTGTCATTTTACCAAGAAAAGGTCCTTTAAATGGCCAGGGACCATCCGTTTCAACCATCATTTGCGCTAATGGATAGATATGAACTAATTGTTGAATCTCTTCATCGTATAAAACATCTGGTGTAATCGAAATATAATATCCATGAGCAATCATCCTTGTAATTGTCTTTTTATCCCCTTTGAACCAATGAAAATGAGCTTTTTTTACGCTATATTTTTCTAAAAGATCACAAACAACCGGAGCATCGTCATAGACAGCATGAAGAACAATTGGCTTCTTTAAAACCTTAGCTAATTGAATAAAGGTTTCTAGAAGACTAGTATACTGTGAATATTGCTCACAGGAAACTTTTTGTTCGCTCCTTAAATAATAGGGAAGTCCCACCTCTCCGATGGCAACCATTTCGTTTTGATGCTCGTCTATCCAATTTAGTAGTTTTTCCAAATATTCTGTAGTTGGCAAGGACTGTTCCGGATGATAGCCAAACGCAGGTTTTATCTTCTGGAATGTTTTCGCCAATTGTAAATTTCGTTTACATGACTCCAGATCAAATGAAACGGAAAGCAAATAATCAATGTTTACCGAATCCGCAAGCATTAATTGAATTTCCTCATCATGATAATGATCCAAATGAATATGGGAATCAATCATTTTCATTTCATTTTCACTCCCCATATTGATTTTTTAATTATTTCAATAACGTACTGTTGAAAACAAATCAAATGATTAAATAAGGATTTAGAACAATAACAACAAACAGCACTCAAGAGAGAGCCTTGAGTGCATATCAAAAACAATGATTGTTTTAAATATGTTGTTCCCTCCGCTGGTCTCAACCAGTTCAGGTTCAAAGAGTCACCGCTCACGGACGATATCTCAACCGGCAACACCGGTTCCCCTACATTTAGCCTATTGATTTTGTTTCCATTTACTATTATAGCAAGTAACTAAATACGCGGGGATTATTATGCATCTCCGATTTTTAAAATCCGAAAAAAATCACAAACCTTGCCTGTTTCATTCAACCGTTGTGAGTGGTCCCGAATTTTCTAGCATTAGCATATAATAGTTCATTCAAATAAAAAAGGGCGGGGTTTGAAGTGGGATTATTTATTAATAACGGAAAGCATCCGGAAGTTTATAAAAACACAGAAAGCATCCATGTACAAAATCAAGAAATACACAGAATTGACTTTTTAACAGAAATAGTACAATTGCAACAAAGGACAAATTCATCTCTTAGCCAATCTTTGGATGAACTCAAAGAGCATCACCAGAAACAAAAGGAATCACTTACAGTACAATCGCACGAGTTAAGAGATCAGTTGAATGAGATAAAAAAAGAAAATCTTGACCATCATAAATTTAAAGCTAACGTGCTTGAGTGGCTAAAGAACTTGGAAGAAAAGAATAGTATCATTCACTCCTTTATGGAAAAAGAAGCACAACTAAAACAAGAAATTATTAATGAAATACAAATACAAAGCAGTACAAGTAGAGAAATGGCGAAGCAAATGGAGCAACACGAAGCAATGACTCAACATCTCTCAGCACAAATTGAAAAGCAAACGAATCTTCAACAGGATCTGACAGTAAAACAAGCACAACAGGAGGTTTTTCAAACAGAAGTACTTACGAGACTAGACAAGCAAGAAGCATTAACAGAGAAGATTGCAAGGCAAATAAATTATATTCGTTCTATCCTTTTTGAACGAACGAATTTTCTTGCCGAAAAAATTGAAGACCGCTACAAGCTGACTTCTTCGTATGTATATAAATTAATAACTGGCTCCGATCAGGCTTTGACTTTTTACACATTTAAAGATAAACAGGAGGAAGAACAGTAAGCACAGCGGTATGAGCATTTTTGCTAAAAGGTTGTATTTCAAAGTGAAATACAACCTTTTTTTGCTACTCGCTTCTAAATCAATTGAAACTAATTGATTTAGGATGGTTATGCTATAATGGAGTGTCAGTTAAAAAGGACATATTTACCTATAGGGAGCGATTGTTTATGATTAAAATAGAAATTCCTTCTCCAGATGTAGTTATCACTAGAAAGAAACAGCTGGGAGAAAAAGTTGAGTCAGTCATCAGTAGTGAATATGGATTTACAGATTACAATAAGATTCCACGTGACAAAGGCGGCATTATTTTATTTTTTGATGCAAATGAGGAACTTTTATTCGTCGGAAAAGCAAGAAAGTTAAGGCCCCGAGTCAAAAAGCATTTTGAAGATACCGTTTCACCGCTGAAAATGCACAGAGATGAAATACATAAAATTGCTGTTTGTGTTGTTGAAGACCCGATGGAAAGGGAAATTTATGAAACCTTTATTATTAATAAACAACATGCCAAATACAACATCGAGAAAGTTTTTTATAAATAAGACACGCTCTAGGGAATCAATGGTTACTTATTGTAGTGAGATCTGTGTAAACTATAGTTCCAGAAGCTAAAGTTAGCCAATTTTCAAAGTTCAAACATATAAATTATGATATTGTAAGAGGGGATCGGACAGTAATTAAATGCCCGATCCCCTTTTTTATCATTCATCAAATAAATTTGCACTTTTTCATTCATTTGTAACCATTTATTTCCTTTTACGAGTAGATATACGAGTTCCCTCCATTTGTTAATACAGCAAAATAATTTTTTACAAATTCATAAAAAATTTTTTCTGATGGAGATAGGTCACGATGTTTCGGAGTAATTATCCCAACGGTTCTTCTTACATCCGGATGGTTGATTCTGACCTTAACCGTACTGCCTGGCAGATTTTCGTTTAGAAAAAGCTCAGGTAATAGGGTAATCCCGATTCCGGCAGACACTAACCCTTTAATTGCATCAAGGTCTTCGCCTTCACATAAAATACTAGGATTAAATCCAGCTTGAAGACAAGCATCTGCGACAATTTTACGAAGAACAAAGCCTTTAGGGAATAATACAAATTGTTCATTTGCTAATTGATTAAGTGAAACAACTTCTCGATTCGCAAGTGGATGTGATTCCGGTAAAAGAGCCACAAACCTTTCGATAAAGAATATATCTGATTGGACATCGGGATCATGTATCGGAACAGGTCCAATAAATGCCAAGTCTATTTCTCGTTTTTTCACACCCTCAGACAAAAATGAGTAGGAGCCTTGCCGTAAATGAAAATGAATATCCGGATGTTCTTTTTTAAAGGCCGAAAGAATTCTCGGAAGAGTATTACTAGCTAAACTTGAGGGAAAACCGATTCGAATCGTCCCCTGCTCCGGATTTACATATTCGTCAATGAGCTGCTTTGCGTTATCAACTGCCTTAATGGCGATAATAGCTTGCTCGGCAAACAATCTCCCAATGTGAGTAAGTTTAATATTGCGGCCTTCCCTTTCAATTAGTTGAACGCCAAGCTCATCCTCTAAATTTCCAATTTGCCGGCTGACTGCTGATTGTGCAATGTGTAAATTCTCTGCTGCTAAAGAAATGTGTTCTTGTTTTGCTACTTCAATAAAATATTTTAATTGTCTAATTTCCATTTACTTTTCCTTCTATATCAATTTGAGATGATTTTCTTTCTAATTATACAACTTTAAAATGGAAAATAGAAAAAAAGTTATTTTAGCACTGTATTAAATGAATAAAAAAAAGCATGACAGTTTTATAAGATATCACTGCCACGCTTTTTTCTTTTATTTTCTTTCGGAAGCCGGTACTCCAGCAATTCCCCAATGAGTCTTTGGCATTTCGTTAACCAGTACTCTAACACTTTGTTTTGGTGCATCTAATGTTTCAACAACTGTATCTGTAATATTTTCAATTAAAGCTTTTATTTTTTCAGGCGGTCTGCCTTCCATAATATTAACTTGAATTAATGGCATTATAATACCCCTTTCTAAAATTCACGTTTTCCAAAAGTGAAAAGTTTTTTAAATTAAATTTAATTATTCCCCAACTGTGAAAGTAACTTCCCCTAAGCCGTCAAATTTACCAGAAACAAAATCCCCTACTTTTAAGAGAATTGCACTTGTTAAAGCTCCAGACATGATAATTTCACCTTTTTTAATTTTATCCCCTTTTCTAGCAAGCATATTTGCTAATACAGCTATTGCATTAGCAGGATGCCCTAAAACAGCTGCACCGGCGCCAAGTTCTTTAATTTGACCATTAAGAGATAGTGTAGCACCTACTAACTCCAAATCAAAGTCGCTTGGTTTTCTTAGCGTATTGCCGAATACTACTCTTGAAGTAGAGGCATTATCAGCAATAACATCTGTATGTGTAAAGTTAAAGTTTTCGTACCGGCTGTCAATAATTTCAAGTGCAGGTAAAACATATTCCGTTTTAGCTAATACTTGTGCACCAGTAATTCCAGGTCCTTCAATATCTTCGCCAATAAGGAAGGCAATTTCAGCTTCTACTTTTGGATGGATTTGAAAAGGAACGACTCCACCATTATCAACTAACATATAATCAAATACATATCCGTAAATTGGTTCAGAAACACCCATTTGATCCCATTTTGCTTTACTTGTTAGGCCCATTTTAGGTCCAACAATTTTGTGGCCTTTGTCTATTTTCTTCTGAACAAGCAATTCTTGAGCTTGATATGCTTCTGCTACTGTCAGATCAGGTTTGATTGTTTTCGTTACTTTTACAACTTCACGTTTTTCTAATTCTGCTGATTCAAGATAATCAGCAATTTGTTTTATGATTTCACTAGACATTATGTTTCCTCCTTGTTTTACCTTATAAAAAATCGTAAAATATCTTATTTAAAATTGACGCTTACTTGTCCCATGTGGGCAAATCTAGCAACAAAATTATCTCCAGATTTTGCAACAACCATACCAGAAAGAGCTCCTGAAAGGATCACTTCCCCAGCTTTTAAAGTGATATCATAGTCTGCTAATCGATTCGCTAACCATGCGACAGATGTAGCGGGACTTCCAAGTACTGCTGCACCAACACCGGTATTTGCTACTTCACCATTTTGATATAATGCCATCCCCACTAATTCAAGGTCAATATCTTCAAGTTTTGTTGGTTTTCCACCTAATACATACAAACCAGATGATGCATTGTCTGCAACTGTATCACGTAAAGAAATTTTCCAATCTTGGACACGGCTGTCAACGATTTCTAGAGCAGGAACTACATAATCTGTTGCTTGAATAACATCAACAGCAGTCACATTAGGTCCTTTTAAATCTTTTTTCAAGATAAACGCGATTTCGCCTTCAACTTTCGGTAGGAGCATATCTTTTGTGTCAATAGTTCCACCATTTTCAACAACCATTGTGTCTAAAAGGTGACCATAATCAGGTTCATCTACTCCTAACATTTTCTGTACAGCTACTGAAGTAAGCCCAATCTTCTTACCGACAATTTTTTGACCTTCTTCTAATTTCTTTTTAATGTTTTCTAATTGAATGTAATACGCTTCATCAAGAGTAAGCTCTGGATCCGTTACAATAAGTGGATCAATTCCAACTTTAGTTGCTTCTGCTTGTGCTAATTGAGCTGCAAAATCTTGGATTTTAGTCAATTGAATACATCCTTTCTATAATTTATGTAATTTTTACATACTTATCTTTAGCAAACTTGCTCTTAAAAATGTTGCACGGTCCAACAAATTAAACCGTGCAACATAATATTTTTAAAAAGCGAATTATAATTTAACACAAATATTAGTTATTTCAGTGTAGAATTCCCAGCTGTGACTTCCACCAACACGACCAAGTCCACTGTCTTTCGTACCACCGAATGGAGTTCTTAAATCACGTACGAACCAGCAGTTGATGTAAGATAATCCTGATTCGATACTCTGTGCTACACGGTGTCCACGACGGATATCGTTTGTCCAGATTGTGTTACTTAAGCCCACACGAGAATCGTTTACCATCGCAATTACTTCTTCTTCTGTATCAAATGGAATGATTGAAACAACTGGTCCAAAGATTTCTTCACGAGTACAACGAGCACCATATTCTAAACCAGTAATAATCGTTGGCTCAACAAAATATCCTTTATCTAATCCTTCAGGACGCTTGCCGCCTGTAACGAAAGTACCGCCTTCTTCTTCAGCAAGTTTAAAGTAGCTCATTACTTTGTCGTAATGTACTTTTGCAACTAATGCGCCTTGGTCATATGCCATATCAAATGGATTACCAACTTTTAATTGTCTTGTTCTTGCTGCTAACTTTTCAACGAATTCATCATAGATGGAACGTTCAACAAAGACGTTTTCACCGCAGACACAGACTTCACCTTGGTTGGTAAAGCTTGATTTAATCGTTGTTTCAACAACTTCATCAAGATCAACATCAGCGAAAATGACGTTAGGGTTTTTACCACCTAATTCAAAAGAAAGTTTCTTCAATGTAGGAGCAGCTTCGGCCATGATCCGAGCACCTGTAGATACTTGTCCGATAAAGCCGATACCTGCAATGTCAGGGTGTTTGTTGATGGCACTGCCGGCACCAGCTCCAAAACCATGAACCAAGTTTACAACTCCATCTGGAACACCAGCTTCTTTAAGAATTTCCATTAATTTTGTTGCAGTCATTGGAGTTAATTCAGAAGGCTTAATAACTACCGTACAGCCTGCAGCTAAAGCTGGAGCCAATTTCCAGGTTAATAAGAATAATGGAAGATTCCATGGCTGGATTAATCCAACTACTCCAATTGGCCGGCGATAGCCGTAGTTAAGTGCATTGTGAACTTCATCCTGGTATGCTTCTGTTCCTACAGAAATCATGTAGTCAGCAAAGAATTGGAAGTTTGCTGCCGCACGTGGAGCATCAACGTGACGTGAGAATTTAAGGTGTTTACCAGTATCCAATGATTCTAATTGAGCGATTTCTTCTTGTCTTGCTTCTAAGATATCACCAATTTTGCGGATAATTTTTGAACGTTCCTGTGTGCTCATTTTTCCCCATGGTCCTTCTTCAAAAGCACGTTTAGCAGCTTTAACCGCTAAATCAATATCTGCTGCGCTACCTTCTGCGACTGTACCATATACTTCTTCATTTACAGGATTTACATTATTAAATGTTTTTCCATCCACAGATGGAACAAATTTACCGTCAATAAAATGTAAACAATCGAATGCTTTTACAATTGGTTCTACTACACTTTTAGTTTCGACTTGCATCGTCAAAATTCCTCCTTGATAATTAAAATTTAAATATTTTCTAAATATAATGTTTTTGCTTACATGTTTATGTTAAAGCTTACGTGTTTCATATACAACTACATTGTTGCTATATATGAAACAATGTAAATTTATTTTTAAAAATTTATCTAATCGTGACAATATTATGTTGATTTCCTTTTCAATTATAGGCTTTTCTGTTATATTGTCTACTATAAAGCAACTATGTTTCTAATAATGAAATTAATGCACTTATAATATAGGGGGTAATTATTTGGATATCAATGAAAAAAAACAAGAGGACCAATATCTTTCTTCTGTAAAAAATGCGCTTCGTATTTTAAAAAGCTTCACAATGGATGAACCAGAAAAAAAAGTAAGTGATCTTAGTTTATCGCTTGGGTTAAACAAGAGTACTGTAAGTAGAACAATGGCAACGCTCGCGAGCGAAGGCTTTGTTTTTAAGGATCCTGAAACAAAAAAATATCGTTTAGGCTTTTCGATCCTGTCTTTGAGCGGAGTCGTCAATAGCAGCATCGACGTTTACCGGGAATCACAGCCTGTCTTAATGAAGCTCGTTGACGCCATTGATGAAACTGCCCACATCTCAGTATTAGACAAGCTCGAGGTCGTCTACCTTTCGAAAGTAGAATGCAATCATCCTGTCCGCTTTTTAACCCATGTTGGCAAGCATAATCCTCCATACAGCACTAGTTCGGGAAAAATACTATTGGCTTACTCAGGAGATTCGTTAATTGATCAAGTGATTGAAAAAGGATTGCATAAATTCACGAAAAATACGATTACAGATCCTCAAAAATTACGTAATCATTTAAAACAAATTAGAGAAAACGGATTTGCTTATAGTATAGAAGAGTTCACGGAAGGAGTTACTTCGATAGCCGCACCCATTTACGATTACAAAGGGAACGTCATTGCAGCTTTATCAATCGTAGGACCAATTCAAAGAATCCAATCGAATAAAATATCAGGTTATGCCAAAAAAGCTATTAATGCAGGCATGGAGATTTCCAAAAGAATGGGTTATCGAAGCTAATTTCATTTACTATTTAAGCAATCTATAATTGGAATAACTAGCCCAAACAAGTGAAAACTAAGGGTTAGGTTATTCCATAAGGAGTTATACGATAATAAGCATCATAACCTGCTGAAATCGTTCTTTTACCCAAAAACCAATCTCCTTATTCTCGGAACCTCTATATCTTCAAAAAAATCTTTCTTTTATTTTTTAATTCCTATTTAAAAGTTAAAATTCCTCCTATAACCATATTAAATTTATTCCCGGATAATTTATAAAATAAAGATATGACAAATTTCAACAAAAAAATAATTTTTCCCGAAAAATATGACATTTATCATTTTACTTTAGGGTACCAAATGTCATATGATTATTGAGTGATTTGTGATGTGGTCATAATAACCGATTAAATATCGTACTGTTTGTTATAAATATAATATATTTACATTATTACCTGGTCACAATTCATTCCATTGAGCACTAATTTTCCGGTAAACGAGGTTGAGTTTGTTTGAGTTATCGGATAAGAAAAGAGGATAAAAAATTGGATTTAAACACACTGATTTCACCAGAACACTATAATATTGCGAATGAAATTGATAAGCATAATTCAGACAAAATTGCATTAAAATGGGAAAGCGGATCCGGGGAACATAAGACCATTACCTATTCTAAACTAATAAAAGAAGCGAATAAGCTCGCCAATGGTTTAACAAGACTGGGAATAACAAAAGGTGATCGAGTTGTTGTTATGACCACTCGCCTGATTGAATCATATGTTATTTATTTAGCTTGTTTAAAAGCAGGCATCGTTATTAGCCCTTCTTCTGAATTACTTCGGGCAAAAGATTTGGTTTATCGGTTAAATCACTCCGAAGCAAAGGCAATTATTTCGTATTATCAATTTATTGATGAATTTGAAAATATTAAAGAAGAAACTCCATTCTTAAAATATAAAATTGCGTTTGGTCAGGAAAGTCCAAATTGGCTTTCAATGGAAGGAATAATGAACGAGGAGTCGGAAACCTTTCAAACGGTAGATACAAAAAAAGAGGACTTTGCTATTCTTGCCTATACATCCGGAACAACAGGAATGCCAAAAGGGGTTGTCCACAGTCATGGCTGGGGATACGCTCACTTAAGAATTTCCGCTCCCCTGTGGCTTAATATTAATGAAAAAGATACCGTTTGGGCAACCGCTGCACCTGGATGGCAGAAATGGGTTTGGAGTCCATTTCTTGCAATATTAGGATCAGGAGCTACAGGCTATGTTTATAATGGAAAGTTCCAGCCTCACAGGTTTTTACAGATTCTTCAAGAAAACAAAATTAATGTTTTGTGCTGCACACCAACGGAATATCGGATGATGGCGAAACTGGAGGATATTTCAACCTTTGACCTTTCAAATTTACATACCGCTGTTTCCGCAGGTGAGGCACTAAATAGAGAAGTTATTGATATTTTTAAACGCCATTTCGACATTCTTATCCGTGATGGATATGGTCAGACGGAAAGTACTTTATTAATTGCCAATTTGAATGTTGATGCAAATAAAATTGGTTCAATGGGAAAACCAATTCTCGAAGAGTTTGTTGAGATCGTTGATGAAAATGGCGGACCCCTTCCTGTTAATGAAGTTGGAACAATTGCTGTTCGCAAAGATTTTCCTGCACTTTATAAACAGTATTATAAAGACGATGAAAAAACAAAAAATGCCATCCGCGGTAATTACTTTATAACAGGAGACAGGGCTTCAAAGGATGAAGACAATTACTATTGGTTCCAAGGAAGAAATGATGATGTCATCATCAGCTCCGGGTATACGATTGGACCTTTTGAAGTTGAAGATGCTTTGATGAAACATGAATCGGTAAAGGAATGTGCTGTCGTTGCTTCCCCAGACCCGATCCGCGGAAATGTTGTTAAAGCTTTTGTAGTGTTAACGGACGGCGTTACTGGCACTGACTCCTTGGCTAAAGAACTGCAAAATTTCGTTAAAAAATTAACGGCACCATATAAGTATCCAAGGATCATACAGTTTGCAGAATCACTTCCTAAAACAGACTCAGGAAAAATACGTCGTGTGGAATTAAGAAATTCCTAAAATAATGCTTTTTAAAGTAGTCTAAACTTTTTTAGACTACTTTTTTTATGGTGAGTGACACGGTCACTTCCATTTCTTCGCTGAGCCTATTACTAATGCCCCACTTCAACCTCATCGACATGCTTCAAATATCTATAATTAAATCCGATGAATACAACTGAAAGTAACACAAATCCTGCCCCAACGATAAAAGGTGTACTCGGAAGGTACCACTCTGCAAGTTTTCCTGAAAGGAATGGAGCAATTGTACCCCCAAGGAAACGTAAAAAGCTATATGCGGCAGAAGCAGTCGATCGTTCAACTGGGGCCGCGTTCATGACTGCAGTCGTAATGAGTGTGTTATTATTACCCAATAAAGCTCCAGCTAAAATTACACATGCAATTACCACCCACTGTGTAGATGTCCAAATCCCCATCGCTAGCAACAGGAGTGCAAACAGGATCAACATCGAACACATTGATTTAACTGTTCCAAACCACTGTTGCAGTTTTGGCGCCATGAAAACAGAAGTAAAAGCCAGCAATATCCCCCAGCCTAGAAAAACATAGCCTATACCGTGGATATCTAAGCCCATTACAAAGGGCGCATAAGCCAACAAGGTGAAAAATCCAAAATTATATAGTGCAGCTCCAATGCCAAATATTAAAAGTGAACGGTGTTTTAAAGCACGGAAAGGGTCCAGTAAGGACGCTTTTGATTTAACAAAACTCTTAGACTTAGAATTTGTTTTCGGCATTAGTGTAATAAGTCCAAAAAATGCAACCACCATTAGGGCTGCCACTCCAAGAAACGGACCTCTCCAAGAAATTGCCCCTAACCAACCTCCAAGCAACGGTCCTACTGAAATCCCCAAGCCAATCGCTGCTTCATACAAAATAATTGCTTGTGCGGTTCCGCTGGTTGAGAGCGACACAATGGCAGCTAATGCGGTAGCAACAAATAAGGCATTTCCTAACCCCCAGCCGCCCCGCAAGCCAACAAGTGTCCATATACTGTTAGAAAAACCTCCTAACCCGGAAAATAAGGCAATAACGATAATTCCTATAATCAATGTCCGTTTAATGCCAATCCTTGTTGAAATGGCACCGGTAATGAGCATCGCTACAGCCATTACAGCATTATAGCTAGTGAACAGTAATGTTACCTCACTATGCGTAGCATGAAGATTGTTCGCAATCGCTGGTAAGATTGGATCCACTAAGCCAAGTCCCATAAATGCAATCACACACGCAAAAAAGACGGCCCAAACTGACCTTGGTTGATTCAATATACCTGCTTTTGTTTTAGTTGAAGACATGGCGGCAGTTGATGTTGTCGCCATAGATCGTGGTGTTGATGACATCTTTTCTTCTCCCCTTTTATTAAAATTTAGTACCACAAGTGGTTGGTTGTTTTAAGCATTGCTTGACTTAGAAATATTTAACGTAATTTTAAAAATATTCTTTCAATAAAGTTTATGATTGTATTATACAACTATTTTCTATCCTGTCAACATCGTTTTCTCTATTTTCTAAAGAGTCAGTTATTTTATTTTGTCTACTAGCAATCTCGTTCTTACTAACCATATTATTATTACTTTTCAATCGTTGTTCATTATTTAAAAACAATTGTATCTATGTTACGATGATTTTTAGAAGGAAAGATAAAGCGAGGAAATAACCATGCAAAATCATTCGGTAGAAGACCTTGAACTTGAATTAGCGATTCTATACCGCCGCGTCACTTCAATCACCTCTCATAACAAACTCGGTACCCTTGACAGATCTGCCTATCTAATACTTCATCAAATCTATTCTCATGGATCTGCTGGAGTAAAAGCTTTGGCCGATGAATTCAAATTAGATATTTCCACAGTTAGCAGACAAACAGCTTCCCTAGAACAAAAAGGTTATATAAACAGAATTCCCAACCCAAAGGATGGCAGGTCATACTCCCTTCAAATAACGGAGCTAGGTATAAAGGAATATACTGGCACCAAACAAGCCCGATTGATCAGGGTAACGGAGGTTTTGGAAAATTGGTCTGCTGAAGAGTGCGAGGAATTTAGTCAACTTTTAAAAAAATTCAATCGCAGTGTCATTGAAAAGTCGTAAAAAAATCCGTCCCGCAGACTGCGGGACGATTTTTTGTTGATTAACCATTTGAGGAAGCGATTTTAATTGTTTGTCTTTTTCATCTGGATGTGTGGAAAAGATATATGGTAATAGATTAATCATTTAATCGCATTCAGAATGCATATATTGTAAAATAGCAATAATATATTAGAACTGAGGTGCTTTAATGAAGACAATTTGTATCTTTGCAGGTTCTAATCTTGGTAACAACCCTGTATTTACGAAAAAAACGCAAGAGCTTGGAAGAGTAATTGCCAAAAAAGGCTTTTCAATTATTTATGGTGGTTCCAAAAACGGCTTAATGGGTGAAATTGCTAATGAGGTGCTAAGATATGGCGGTAAAGCGATTGGAGTTATGCCAAGAGGTCTCATAAAAGGGGAAAATGTTCATTCGCAGCTAACTCAACTTATTGAGGTAGATACCATGCATGAAAGAAAGGCGAAGATGAGTGAATTAGCAGATGGGTACATTGCCTTACCAGGTGGATTGGGCACCTTTGAAGAATTATTCGAGGTTCTTTGCTGGGCACAAATTGGAATTCATCAAAAACCAATTGGTGTTTTTAATATTAATGGCTATTATGATCCCCTTCTTAACCTTGTGAGTCACAGTATCCAATCAGGCTTTTCAAATGATGCTCCTGAAAGGATCATCAACTCATCTTCAAATCCGGAAACACTTCTTTCAATGATGATTCATTATGTTCCGAACATTTCGGAATATAAATGGAAGCAACAAAATAACTAGGACAGTTCATCGGTAAAAAACAGTTAGAAACGGCCGTTCCAAGGATAACAGGCCGTTTTTACTTTTGGAGTTGTGTTAAACCTGTCTGTAGATTACCGCTCCAATCATAATTTGCTAAAGACAGCTATGCTGCAGCACTAAACACAGGTTTATTTTAAAAAATTAAATCGTGACCTTGCAAAAATCCAGGCTCTTTTTTAAAAGAACTTGGACTTTTGCTATGAATGTAGCTAGTTATTTCTTCTCATTTGACAAGTTCTATTGAAGATAAGACAAGAATATAATAATATTCAACTTTGGGGATATATTATTTTTTTCCTAAATTTTTTTCTCGCCGTTCCTTAATTGTTCCAATATCACTGGCGGGTATATTAATCGGCAAATAATTTTTGCAATTTCATTAAAGTTTATGGGGCATCCACTTTGTTCTTCAATTTCATTGATATTATCCATTAACATCATAATCGTCCATGCAACCGTATTTAAATCAAGATCCTTCCAAGTAAGTCCTTTTTCCCTTACTTGTTCAAGCCTCGTTAAAATTTTACCATGAATTTTTTTCTTTGCCTCTGTCAGTGCTTCAAGTAGTTCGGAATCCTTGGGCAGTATTTCAGGAAGAACTCGATACAACCCAAGCTCATTTAGTTGTTTATAATGTGTTTCAAGCAAGGAAGCTAACAGGCTTTCAGGATTATAATTAAACCATACCGGTTCCGGCGGTGTTAACAGCTCTAAGTGATCTTCCAAAAGGGCCATTAGAAGCTGGCGTTTATCTGCAAAGTACCGATAAAAGGTGCCTGTTGCCACCCCAGCATGTGAGGCAATTTCCTTTGCAGTTGTTTGCTCGTATCCCTTTGTAAGAAATAAAATACGACCGCTAGTAAGTAATGCTTTTCTTTTTTGCTGGGCACGTTCCTGTTTTGGAATAAACGGAAAGCTGCCAACAAGTCCTTCTTCTCGATCTGACATAAGATCACCTCAAACACATCATAACATAAAACAAAAACATGAACTACAGTTCGTATTTTTGTTGACAGATTCCAACAAACCTGTGATACTTGAAATACGGTTCATGTTATATCCATTCCCTTGGTTTTTTACCCCTTGATCACATTATGTAATAGGTTAGGGAATGCTCTTTCAGGGTTACAATAATTTTTTTTTGATTTTTGATTCTTTAGCCTCGCATTATTTGTTTTTCTTATTTTATAATAGATTTATAACCCAAGTTGGAAGGTGTTGAATAAAATGGTACAAAAAAACGAAGATAAAAATATTTCAGTTAATTCAACTATCTCCTTAAAAGGAATCGTTAAAGCCATTTTCAATGATACAATTCATGTGCAAATTGGCGGAAAAATTATCACGCTCCCAACCTCTGATTTTTTGCTTGATAAAACTAATCCTATAAAATGATTTTAAAAAAATCCCTACAAGAACATTTGCTTGTAGGGATTTTTATTTAAATTACTAAAGTCACAAATCATTTATAATGCAATTTTGAATGTTCCGGATAGCATCACCCCGGCTGATTACACCAACAACTTTGTTTTCCTTATCAATTACAGGCAGCTTTTTAAAGTGATGCTTTGCAAGAATAACAACAACCTGCTTCATTTCGTCTTCCGGTGAAACAGTCACAATCCCTCTTGTTTTGGCAATTTTAATAATTGCTAAATCAGCTAATTCACTTAAACGACTTTCCATATTTTGTTCTTGAATATAAGTAATTAAATTAAAGTAATCTTGAATATGGCGGTCGATCGGTCTTATCGCCCGTAAAATATCCCCATCTGTAATAATTCCCGCTAATTTTCCTTCATCATTAACAATCGGTAATCCCCCAATTTTTTTATCGACAAAAGTTTTCATAACCTCTTTAATTGTCGCATCGGGATGAACAGAAATCACATCTTTGATCATAAAATCCTTTACCTTCATATTCATAGCAGGCACCTCGTTCCATTGATTTCAAATGGCATATACGACATATAGTCGACAAAATATGAACTCCAATTCAAGTATTGCACTGCAAATACTTGCTGTCAATACCAGGAATAATAAAGGAATTTTGAATTCTAAATGATAATTGAATGGTAAGAATAATCACTTTTTCCCCAACAGGTATGGTCCTCTCCTCTTTAAGTAATGACCATAAAAAAATAAGTTTATCCCCATTCCAATGCTAAATTTATACCTATAATTTTTTTCCTAAAATGAAAAAACGAGCTTGGATAAACGCTCCAAGCTCGCTATAATCTAAATTATTTTAGATTTCACCTTTTGTGAGAACATCAGTTAAAACTGGAATGATTTGTTTTTTTCGGGAAACAACGCCTTTTAATGTTGCTGTATTGTTGGTAAGTGTAACATTATATGCCTTTTCAACGGCTCCTGCTTTGCTTCCTAGTGCAAGACCTACGGAATCGTTTGTTAAAATATCTGTTACAACAAATAAGAAAAGATCTAAATTCTTTTCCGCGACCACTTTGGTAATCGCTGCTTCTAAATCAACTTGACGTGAAAGAATATCGTTTGTATCAACTGCATTTACTTGGGCTACTTCAACCTTACTGCTGCCCATTGTAAATTCTTTTGCATCAAGAGAAATAAGCTCTTCTACCGTTTTATCACCAAGGTCAGCGCCTGCTTTTAACATTTCAAGACCATATTGGTTAGCATCTACACCCGCAATTTCGGCTAATTCCTTTGCAGCTGCCACGTCTTGCTCTGTGCATGTAGGTGATTTGAATAAGAGCGAATCAGAGATAATTGCTGAGAGCATAAGTCCTGCAATTTCTTTAGGGACTTGTTTACTATTTTCTTTATACATTTTGTTTAAAATGGTAGCCGTGCAGCCAACAGGTTCACAGCGATAATATAATGGATCCCCTGTTTCAAAGTTTGCGATCCGGTGATGGTCAATGACTTCCAAGACACGAACCTCACTTCGGTCACTTACACTTTGCTGGCTTTCGTTGTGGTCAACTAAAATAACAGAATTCACTTCATTTGCAACCGTTTCAACTAATCGTGGTGCAGCAGCATGAAAAGTATCAAGAGCATATTGAGTTTCGCCGTTTACATTGCCAAGGCGAACGGCCTCTACATCCATTCCTAATTGTTTTTTCAAATCTGCATACGCAATGGCAGAGCATATTGCATCTGTGTCCGGATTTTTGTGTCCGAAAATAAGTACTTTTTCCATGTCACTTCTCCTTATACAATTAAAATATTATGATCAAGCCTACACAATTTTATATGTAATAAGACTTTCCCTACCGAAATTATATATGAATCTAAAATAGGTTTCAAAATATATCCTCGTGATTTTTTGAAAAAAACGTTCTTATTCCACTATAACATACTCTTTTACATATTCGGAGGCATGAATCTGTAACACATAATATTCATTATCCTATTTGAGAAGAAAGCATTGACAAGCTTTCTCTTCAAATAGTTTACTAGGTTAAATAAAGCTGATAAAGAACTTCACCTTTTAACACTGCTATTCCTTGTTGGTTACCAGCTGAAACATTGAATTTTAATCTATCTCCTTGCTTTTCCTTTACAGTGGCTCTAAGGGTAATCACATCGTTTAACAAGACCATTCCCCGAAAGCGGATCGAGAAGTTTTCGAGAAATCCTTCTGCAAAATAAGGGGTAAATAACTTGGTGAGATTTCCCATTGTCCACATTCCATGAGCAATAATCCCCGGCAGGCCTACTTTTATTGCCTCCTCATCTATCGTATGGATGGGATTATAGTCTCCTGATGCACCAGCAAATTTTATCAGATTAAGCCTTGAGACAGGGTCTAGTGTGATCTCTGGAAGTGATTCACCTACCTGCAGGTCTTTAAGTGCTTTCAAAGCTCATCACCTGCCTAACGGCTTCCGTTATGATAATTGTCATTTGTGAAAAGAAAATCGGGTTACCCTCTATGTCTTCACCATAGTTCTCAATCACAAGGATCCCCATCGTACCCTTGCTGCTTTTCTTCTCCAGGTAATTTTTAAGCACAGAATAACAAAATAGATCCTCCCCTACCAATAAAGGTCTTCTATAATGAAAGATTTGCTCCCCGTGAATCAATCCTTTAGCAGGTAGGTTTAACCCCTCGATAACTCCATAATCAAAAACCTGTGGAAAAGTTGGTGGAGCAATATTGCGATGATACCTTGAGTTTTTGCCAACCTCCTCATCAATATAAATCGAATGAAGGTCACCAATGGCCTCGGCAAACTTTTTTACTGCACCTCTTTCAACGCTGTTTTTTATCTTGGTTGAGTGTTTCCCAATTAAATTTTTATACAATCCTATATCACCCCCTTATATTTGCTTTCGCTGTTACTCTATTAATTTCCTTCAAGTATCTAAATAGGTAGGTGAAAATCATTTTATTCTTCAGGAAATTCCGGATTGTTTTTTTAAAAGTTTTACCAGGATATTGATTTTTTATGTAAGGAAAGTTAACATGAAAGAATATTATACCAAGAAAATATAGAGGTGACAGCCATGTTTGAAGATTTCATAATCAGAGACGCCGAACGGAGTGATTTGCCAGCGATTGTCGAAATTTATAATTCAACGATTCCTAGCAGGATGGTCACAGCAGATACTGAACCTGTTTCTGTTGAAAGCAGAGAGAAGTGGTTCGAGGATCATTCACCTTCATCAAGACCATTATGGGTAGTCGAATCACAAGGGAAAATATGCGGGTGGTTAAGCTTTCAATCGTTTTATGGCAGACCGGCCTATCAAGCTACGACAGAAGTCAGCATTTATATCCACCAGGACCTAAGAGGAAGAAAGCTAGGAAAATATTTTATGCAAACAGCAATCGATGCCTGCCCTAAACTACATATTAAAACCTTACTTGGATTTATTTTTGGCCATAATGAGCCAAGCTTAAAGCTCTTTTCCCACTTTGGCTTTGAGAAATGGGCGCATCTGCCAAACGTTGCTGAATTGGATGGTATTGAGCGGGATTTGATTATTCTCGGAAAAAGAGTTAAGTAAATAGATAGGAGCAAAAGCGCAAGCGCCCGTTTAGCGATGTATGGACTGGAGCACACCGACTGAGATAAGGTGAAACTTCAATCAGCGAGTGTTTTATTCGCTGATTGTTAGTTGAGCCAATCGGGTATTTACGGGCAGTTGAGAATCTACTGCCCGTTAATACGGGATAAAGGAAACACGAAGAGCGTTAGCGCATTCGTGCTTGACCTATCGTAGGGAGGTGGGCGAAGTACATTAGTCACTGGGCGCTGGAGCTGGATGTTGATTACCTTCATTCAAAGTTAGCAACAGGTTATTCTTTTAGAATTTCCTTAACAGTTAGAAAATCGCCTCTTTGTATACAGAGGCGATTTTTATTTTAGAATTGGTCTCCTTCATTTTTGATAATTTCCTTTCTATTTCCATAAAACTAGCATTCCAATCCAGCCCGAAATCCTGTAATATTGAAAATGGAATTTTTTTAGAAATAAACTATAACTTAAATGAGGAATTAAAAACATGCAAAAGAAAAAACTAGTTATTCTTTTTTTAGTCACTAGTTTAATATGGATTTTTGGGTCAAATTATCTTGTTCAGCAGTTTGTCCCTTCTTCATTTAGATTTGTTATTGAGCGGTTAAAAGAAGCCCTATACGTGGTTGTTTCTTGTGGATTTTTCTATTCTTTGATCAAAAAATCTGAGGAACTAACTACATCTAAGGAAGAGGAAAATAGATTGTCCACCTTAATCAATACAATGGTTGATTTTGTAAATTTTAAGGATGGAAAAGGAAGATGGATTAAAGCCAATGAATTTGGCCTAAGATTATTCCAACTCGAAAATGTGGACTATAGGGGAAAAAGAGACTCTGAATTAGCCCAATATACAGAGTTCTACTCAGATGCATTACGGTACTGTGAAAAGTCGGACGAGGAAACTTGGAATAATCGGAAGATAACCCGTGTTGAGGAAGTTGTACCTCTCCCAGATGGTACTGTTAAGACATTTGATACGATTAAGGTACCTCTTTTTAACGATGATGGCAGCAGGCAGGGCTTAGTGATTATCGGGCGGGACATTACCACATTGCGTCAAGCGGAGGAGCAGCTAAGAAGAACAGAAAAGCTTTCAGTAGTTGGCGAACTTTCTGCAAGTGTAGCCCATGAAATAAGAAACCCGCTTACATCTTTAAAAGGATTTGTCCAGCTTCTTCAAAAGGACGATACCCAGCATCAAACTTACTATCAAATCATGCTTGATGAATTAAATCGAATTAATCACATCGTCGGAGAACTCTTGCTTTTGGCAAAGCCACAGCATTTGAGATTTGAAAAAGCAAATATTGAAAAGATTCTACTAGATGTTATTTCCTTATTAGGCACAGAAGCAAGTATGTATAATATTAGGATTAACTATCATTCCTCTGAAAAAGAAGTTTGGTCCGAATGCGAGCCAAATCAACTGAAGCAGTTGTTTATTAATGTGATCAAAAATGCGATTGAAGCATCATCCGCTGGGAATACGGTCGAAATATTTCTGCAAAAAGCAGAAAGTGATCGGGTCATCATTTCTATAAAAGATAATGGTGAGGGTATTTCTGATGAACTTCTAGAAAGACTTGGTGAGCCATTTTATTCATCCAAGGAAAAAGGAACAGGCTTAGGTCTGACCGTAAGCTTTAAAATCGTTGAATCCCACCACGGTACAATTCATTTTGACAGTGAACCCAAGGAAGGAACAACCGTCATCATTGGTCTTCCCATTAAAAATAATGTCCTTGCAGAGCAAAAATGAGATAAAAAAATCGGCGGGATGTAAAAATGCTGCCGTTTTCTTATTTTTAAAAATCAAAAACAAATAAATTAAAGATTTTTCTCTACTTGCGAATTTTTCCCTTTGTTCTTAAAAATGGCCACAATTAGCAGCCATCCTGGAATAATAATTTGAAAGGGCCAGTGTAAATAAATAGGGACTACTTCAAGGCCTTCTTTTATATCTTCAGAATAATTGGAAGAAATTGCACCTGATGCAAATAGGATTAACAGTCCAATAGGAAATATAATTTTACTAGGTTTGCTAAACTTAAATAAATCTGCTGTCCCAACCACGGCGACGTAATAGTAAATGGCGATTTTCATAAAACTGCCGATCGTAAGATAGAGCATAAATAAAACATCCAGCCGTTCTATAAAATTTAAAAGTTGTATTTTTTCGATTGCAGTTAATAATGGGAAAGGAGACCGTATAAATAAATCGACCCCTAA
Organism: Bacillus sp. EB600; assembly: GCF_024494385.1. Taxonomy (GTDB): domain Bacteria; phylum Bacillota; class Bacilli; order Bacillales; family Cytobacillaceae; genus JAEVLT01. Next base: position 202,206 of record NZ_JAEVLT010000005.1, on the reverse strand, counting down.
AGTCGCTATATCAATGATAAATGTAATCGTAATATTGAGTCCACTTAAGAACATCGCAAGCAGGCAAATTTTTTTTGCTTTTTTCGGTTCATTTAAGCACGGAAGGATCATGGTAAACACAACCATTTCTCCAAACGGAAAATTGATTGTTTGGGTTAATGAAACCTTCAGAACCGGCATGATTCCATATTCAAGTATCGGTTTCAGGTTATCTAACTGGATTAATCCTGAAAAGACCATTAACAGCCCGCCGGCAATCGCCATAAAGTAAACAAGGAAGAAAAGCAATTCCCCTAATCGTGCCAAAACTTCAATTCCTTTATAAATCGCATAAAGGATTGTCAGTATCATCAATGTTATGACAACGAACTGAGGAGTTAACGTATAAATTGTCGAAGTTAACAGCTCCCCAAAAGCACGTAAAACCCTCGCCGCAATATAAATAAAATAAATGATATAAAGGAATCCAATTATCCGCCCAACCCATTTCCCGGTAATTTTTTGAGCATAACTTGTCAAAAGAAGGTCCGGATAATAAGAAAATAAGCGGTGATAGATCAAAAAAAGTACTAATCCCCCTGCCATTCCCAGCAGCATTGCAATCCATGCATCCTGCCGGGCATGTGATCCAAGCCCGACCAGAATAGAACTGCCCATTTCAAATAAAAAAACGAGGACAAATAATTGAAAAGCATTAATCTTTACTTTATTCATTTTTACTCACTTCCCTAGCCAACTGTCACCGGTTTAGATTCAACCAAAATGGGTTATTGCGAATGCCATGTCGTCGAAGATAAGCATCGGCTTTAACGGAAACCTCCAAAGCAGCAAATTGCTCATCCCAATTCCCCTTCCATTTTTTCCACCTTTTTGGATAAGTTTTGTGAATCTTGTCACCGAACCCGAAAATATCACTTTTTTTGGATTGAGCCGTTCGGATTGACTGGCTAACTTCTTTTTTGATTTCCTGCTCAAGCTTTTCCTCTATTTTTTTAATTATGGCTGGGTTTGTAATATCCACTGCTCCATTTACCTGTTCGATATCCCCTTCTGCTTTAATCGCTACTTGGATGAAAGGTTTCCCATTTTTCATGGCAGCCGATACATTTACTTTCGATCTTCTAATGGTCGCACCGATCGCTTGCTTTTTCCCCTGCCAATCAACAAAAACATCCGTACCTTTCACTTTATTCATGACCCATACGATCCCCCTGGCCCTATTTCCCTTAATCCAGCCTATCATTTTTCCACCTCTAAAAATCGCTAACCCATCAATCTTGATAATCACTTCAGGCATATCTGAGGCAATATTACTCATTTTTTTTCCCATTTTCTTATTACCGATAAGCGTAACTCCATTAGCAATAGGCTCTTGGCCACTACTAACCATACTCTTAAGCAAATCATCAATTGTAATTTTTGTATTTTCGCCTAGCATTGTTTCAGTTACATCCATCGCTTTGACGAGTTTATTAACAGGGATTTTATCAAGAATTGTCAAGGTTGAGACGACACTTTCTGCACTCATATGCTTCGCAATAAAAATTTGGGATGTTGTTCGAAACCCCGGATCCCGGTCGAGAATGTCGAGTAGATCGTATATCCCATCTCTCGCAACCTGTTCGCTGATGACAAGTGCACTCAGGTGTGGAAAGTAAATCCGTCTTGAAAGTTCTTTTGTAGCCTTCCGTGCAGCCTCAAATACGTTTCTCCCAGTACTCTTATAAATAGCGACTGGAGAACCTTGACCCCCTCCCGCTAAAGGGGATGCAACATTTCCGGGATTTACAATTTGAAACGTGAGCGTATAACCCTGATTATGTTCAGCTTTGTCAATCCCTAACGCCGTCACGAATGCCAAATCCGTTAATTCCTCCTGGTTCCAACATCCCTCAAGCATGGGAATTGTTAAAACAATCACTAAAAAGATTATGCTTTTTTTTTTCATCGCTGATCACCTTTTTTGGAAGCAAATTAATTTTCCGGTTACTTTGGCGGTCCTGGTTTTTGATTATTCCCAGCTCTTGTCACGTTGCCTTCGGTCATTAATGGAGGCCGTTCTTTTATCATATAAATTGGAAAGCGGAAAATCGTATCCTGCTGATACTTAAGATTAAAAGGTGCTAACGGAGACATATAGGGAACCCCGAACGAGCGCAAAGAACATAAATGAATAAACATAACAAGCAGCCCTAACGTAATTCCAAAAAAGCCTAAAAATGTTGCAAGCCCCATAAGAAAGAAACGGATCAACCGAGAGGAAATCGCCATTGCAAAAGATGGAGTTGCAAAGTTAGCGATCGCGGTCATTGAAACAACAATAACCATGACTGGCGAAACAACACCTGCCTGGACAGCTGCCTGACCGATGACAAGAGCACCAACAATCGAAACGGCTTGACCGACTGCCCTTGGGAGCCTTATTCCGGCTTCCCTTAATATTTCAAAGGTTACTTCCATGATTAATGCCTCGACAAAGGCAGGAAACGGAACATTTTCTCTTTGTGCTGCAATCGCTATGGCCATCGGAGTTGGCATCATTTCTTGATGAAAGGTGGTCGCTGCTATGTATAATGCAGGCCCTACCAGAGAGGTAAAAAAGGATAATATCCTTAATAAACGAAGGCCTGATGTGATATCATAGCGAAAATAGTAATCATCGGGTGATTGAAAAAATTGAATAAACACAGTAGGTGTCGTTATGACAAATGGAGTGCCATCCACAATGATGGCAACCCGCCCCTCAAGAATCTGCGAAGTCACTACATCCGGTCTTTCCGACGAAAAGGTGGTAGGAAAGGTGGTCAGCGTTTGATCTTCGATGCACTGCTCAATGAATCCTGATTCAAGAATACCATCCATATCAATCCGCTTTAACCTTGTTTTTACTTCGTCGACAATCTTGTCTTCGGCAATGCCCTTAATATACATGATTCCAACATCCGTTTGCGTTACCTTTCCGATTTTCATCGACTCCAGCCACAAATTAGGACTTTTAATCCGCCTTCTGATTAATGCTGTATTGGTCCGCAGTGATTCAGTAAACGAATCCTTCGGCCCCCGGATCGCTAATTGGGTCGTTGGTTCGCTAATGGCCCGCTTTTCCCAACCTTTTGTTTCTACACTTATCGCTTCAACAAAGCCATCCATAAAGATTAGCGTATTACCTGAGAGCAATGAATCATAAACTGCGTTCCAATCCTTTATGACCTCTAAATTTCCCATACCAGTTGCTTTTTCAACCATATATTGGAAAACGTTTTCGTGGGTCTTGTCCTCTTCTTTCACCACTATTTCTAAAAAAAAGTCACTGATCATGGTATTATTCGCCAAGCCATCGATGTAGATCACAATTCCTTTTACAGGACCAAGATGAAATTCACGAAGGGCTACATCACCGCTATTTCCAAGTTCCGATTGGATCCGGTTTAAATTGTCTTTATACTTCGGAAGGATCAGCAATTTTGATGGCTCGTTCGGATCTTGATTCTGCCGGAAATTATCATTTTGCTTAGCTTTTTGTTTCTTATTCAATCTCGACAAAATCGACACAGTCCCCGCCTCACTTAAGGAAATTAAGTTATGCTTATCGTTACCAAAACTTTTTCTTTTATCCAGAAATTTCATTTTTCAAGTTTGCTGCAATTCATTCATCTTCAACCTATTTATCAATAATGTGCTATTACAATGTGTTATCTTAGAAGGTCTAGTATAGAAATAAACTGGTGCGGAAATATAAAAGATAAAACGCATGAAGGTGAAGCCGTAAAGCCATGAAACTATTTTGCGTATCGATATTATTGGCAATCGCCCTAACTTCATTAATTTTAATGCTTGATTTGATATTGGGGACAAGTTTTGACCACATGTTACCTAACTTACTTAACCCGTTCCAAGTTTTTGAACCTGCAGAATATTTTATTATCTTTGTATTACTAGGTTTTCTAATCCTTAAACCAATCATTACTTTTCTATTAAAAAAAATAACGAAAACTTCAGCAAACAAATAACCATAAAAAAAAAGGATGTCTTAAAAGGTTAACCCCTTTAAACATCCCTCTTTCAATGGAAATTAATTATTTATTTGAATGGCACTTGTTCCTTTAGTTTTTTTGTTGTTTCCTTAATATTTTCTGAATGACTAATGGCTGTAATGACAGAGACCCCATCTGCTCCGGCCTCCATAACCGACCGTGCATTCTCAACCTTAATTCCGCCTATTCCCACGATAGGAATATCATAGCCCTTCTCCCGCAGCTCTTTGATCAGCCTTGTTCCTTGAACAGCTTTCGCATCTTCCTTTGTGGAAGTAGGAAAAATGGGTCCTAGTCCGAGGTAATCAGCCCCATTGTCAATTGCAAATTCTACCTCTTCGATTGAATGGGCTGATACCCCAAGGATTTTATCGCCGATTTTTTTGCGGACATCTGAAACCTGTTCATCTTCCTGGCCAATATGAACACCATCTGCATCAAGTTCAAGCGCCAATTCGATATCATCATTTACGATAAACGGAACATTACTTTTGCGGCAAATTGCTTGTAATTCTTTTGCTAATTCATATTTTTTTGCACCATTTAGTGCTCCGTTACCTTTTTCACGAAATTGATAAATTGTAATTCCGCCTTCTATCGCTTCTTCTAGTACTTCTAATGGATTTTTCAAGCAATTCACACTGCCAAAAATAAAATAAACTTTTAATGCGTCTCTTAATCTTTGTGAATCGATTCTTGCCACTGTTATTTACCCCTCTTTTGATTGTATGCCCAGTGATTCGTTGGTCCGTGCCCTGAGCCAATTCTTAAATCCATTTCGATTGCTGCCTGAATAAAATTCTTGGCAGTTGCTACTGCATCATAGATCGAGGAGCCTTTTGCCAGTTCTGCAGTAAGTGCTGCTGAAAAGGTACAGCCTGTCCCATGTGTATTGTTCGTCACAATTCTTTCTGTTGTAAAATAGGAAAATTCATTCCCATCATACAGCACATCAACCGCTTGGTTTGGCTCCTCGTCGTGGCCGCCTTTAATCACCACATTCTTTACCCCTAAATCAAGCAGTTTTTTAGCTGCTTCCCTTTTATCGTCCATCGTCACGATTGACATGTTTGTCAAAACCTCAGCTTCAGGGATATTCGGTGTAATGATAAGTGATAGCGGCAAAAGGCACTTTTTCAAGGAGGTGACTGCTTCTATTTGCAGCAAAGACGCTCCGCCTTTGGCAATCATAACGGGATCAACAACGACCTTTTCCCAGTTATATTCTTTAATTTTTGCTGATACAGCCTCGATGATTTCAGCATTAAACAACATCCCTGTTTTTAATGCCTCCGCACCTATGTCATCACCAATTGATTCCATCTGTTTTACAACCGCTTCAGGTGTCATTGGATATACTGCCTGCACTCCCAGCGTATTTTGGGCAGTGACTGCCGTAATTGCTGACATCCCAAAAACACCTAACTCCTGAAAGGTTTTTAAATCTGCTTGAATACCTGCCCCGCCGCCGCTATCTGATCCTGCGATCGTTAATGCTTTGTTTACCGCCATTTTTTTTGGCTCCTTTCATTACTCTACTTTTGCAAAATTTCCATGCTGATTCAATTCATTTTCAGAAACGATGGAGAGTTGATTTATGAATTCAATTTGAAAGCTTCCTGGTCCTTGCTCGACTGTTTTTTTGGCAGCAAATTCTGCTGTTACACCATAATAGGTTAATGCGGCTACAGCAGCTTTTACGAAATCCTTCTCAACAGCTGTAAAAGCCCCGATAACGGATGATAGCAAACAGCCTGTTCCTGTTACCATTGTAAGAATAGGATGCCCATTACGGACAATGTAGGTGTTTTTTCCATCTGAGACAATATCTTCTTTTCCAGTAATAACAACTACTGTATTTAATTTTTGTGCAGTATCAGCAGCAAGCTCAATCCTATTGCCTTGAACCTGCCCGGCGTCTACTCCTTTTGTTGCAGATTGAATACCAGCTACGTTCGCAATCTCGGAGACATTTCCCCGTAAAACAGAAATCTTTACTTCATTTAATAATCGTTTGGCTGTTTCTGTACGGTATGCTGTTGCTCCAGCCCCTACTGGATCAAGGATAACAGGTACACCATTAGCATTTGCTGATTTCCCCGCAATGATCATTGCATCAACGACAGCACTTGTTAAAGTGCCTATATTTAAAACAAGCGCTCCAGCAATGCTTGCCATATCGGCAACTTCTTCGACAGCATAGGCCATGACAGGTGATGCACCCATTGCTAACATCCCGTTGGCTGTAAAATTAGTGACAACCGTATTGGTAATGTTATGTACAAGCGGATTTGCTTCTCTTACTTTTGCTAGCAATTGACTAACTGAATTATTTTCCAAAGTAAAACCTCCATTGATAAAATTTAAAAAGCCAGATTCAATAGAACCTAGCCGCATGAGTAAGTGAAAGTTGTTTTTTTCACTACTTTCCTACGCTGGGATGATCCAGATCAGGTGAAAAGGGTTAAAAAACTTGACGCTTTTTTCTCAGCCCATTGAAGGGCACCCCCAGTAGTTTATCTATTTATTTTTACAAAACAATAATATCCCTACTTTTTTCGTTCGTAAAGCAAAAACCGAAATTATTTAGGCTTTTCATATTTTAAGGCATGTTCACTGTCTGCAAACCCTTTGGTTGTAGGGTCCTGGACAAAACCGAGCAATGATAAAACAATAAATATGGCATTTGCACAGGTTATAATATCATTCACTACTGTGTTTGTTAATTGAAAGTGGATAATTCCAAGCGAATTTAGCCCTGAAATGACAATTTGCGCGATAATCAAAATATGTGAAATAAATGAAACAACCCAACTTCTGTTTTTAAACCGCACTTTCCAGTTTACCAATCTGCACCTCCTTAATACACTACAATTTTCGTTTGTATAATATATGCAGCCAAAGTGAATAGGTTGTCCTTGGCAAAAAAACAGACTGGTATTTTCAGGTAAACCTCAGTTAAACAATGAAATTAGTCGCTTATTTAAGCATAGAGAGGGTTTAGAAAGGAGCGGGTTCCTTTTGAAAAGAAGTGATTACTTATAGCATTTATTGGTCTTTTTTTAAAATTAAATTTATAATGAATAAACAATTACATTATAAACTGAAGGTAAGGAGATACACATGGGTTTACTTTCTCCATTTTGGAGTATGATTGTTCGTTTCTGGAAAAGGAAGCATTTAACACAAATTCTTTTATTGATTTTACTAGTTTTATTTCTCGTAACAATTTCTTATTTTGGCTGGCTAGCGAGCAGAGCTAATGTCCAATCACTAAAAGAAGGTTTAAGTCAACCAACCGTTATTTATGATAAGGACGGTGCAATTGCCAGCAATGTTGCAACAAACCGAACGACAGGAATCTCCATTAAGGATGTTCCTAAATATGTACCTAATGCGGTTGTTGCCATTGAGGACGAGCGCTTCTATCAGCATGGCGGATTTGATATTAGAGGGATTGCCCGGGCATTTTTCGGGAATCTGTTCGCCGGCCAAGTAACTGCTGGTGGTAGTACGCTTACCCAACAGCTTGCGAAAAATGCTCTGCTTTCACCGGAACGCACCTATAAGCGGAAAGCGGAAGAATTATTCTTAGCTGTCAAGCTTGAAAAAGTCTATACAAAAGATGAAATCCTGCAAATGTATGTAAACCAAGTTTATTTTGGCAGCGGTGCATGGGGGATTGGCAATGCCTCAAAAAAATACTTTGCGAAAAACATCAAGGATGTATCAATAAGCGAAGCAGCTATGCTGGCGGGATTACTGCATGCTCCAAACTATTTAGACCCGTATCAGCATTATGATCTTGCAATGAAACGAAGAAATGTTGTTTTAGCGAAAATGAAGGAACTTGGAATGATAACAGCGAGTGAATACTCCGCTGCTATAAAAGAGAAAATCCGGCTCCGTGATGGTGGAGGAAGCAACGTTGACCGAAAGTACCCATATTACGTTGATGCTGTATTAAACGAAGCCATTTCAAAGTACGGCTTGACCCAGGATGAAATTTTAACCAGGGGGTACCGTATATATACTGAAATGGACCAAAACATTCAAACAGGGCTGGAAAAAGTATACAGCAGGAATTATCTGTTTCCAAGCGGCCGGGGAGGGAAACTTGTTCAAAGCGGTGCTGTTCTGATGGATCCTGCTTCCGCCGGTGTCCGTGCCCTTGTCGGAGGGCGGGGTGAGCACGTGTTTCGCGGCTTTAATCGTGCTACACAATTAACAGCCCAGCCTGGTTCAACAATAAAGCCGCTTGCTGTCTATACACCAGCACTCGAAAAAGGCTATGATTATTCGTCTGAGCTTGTCGATCAACCCATCTCATTTGGCAATTATAAACCGGAGAACTACACCCGGACCTATGCTGGAAAAGTGCCAATGTATAAGGCAGTCGAGGAATCACTAAACGTTCCTGCGGTTTGGCTTTTAAATGAAATAGGGCTGGATAAGGGATTGGAATCCTTAAAACGCTTTGGTATTCCAGTTCACAAGGAGGACAAAAATCTGGCGATTGCTCTGGGCGGAATGAGTAAGGGAATCTCTCCCCTTCAGCTGGCGGATGCCTTTTCTGCATTTCCAAATGGCGGAACCCGTGAGGATAGCCATCTGATTACAAAAATTGTTGGCCCAACGGGAAACATCATTGCTGAGCACAAAGAGAAAACAACAAAGGTGACATCCAGGTCCGTTGCCAATAAAATGACATCCATGCTCTTAAATGTCGTTGAAACAGGAACAGGAAAAAGCGCCAGTATTGAAGGAGTACAGATTGCGGGTAAAACAGGATCTACACAACTCCCCTTTCCAGACTTAAACGGAACAAAGGATCAATGGATGGCAGGCTATACAACAGACCTTGTTGGTGCCGTCTGGATTGGCTACGACCAAACTGACCGTGAACATTATTTGCCTAGTAACAGTTCAGCCAACGTTGTGCCTCTTTTTAGGGAAATCATGAAAGCGGCGAGTCCGTATGTAAAACATGCGAATTTTGATGTTGATTCGATCAATACACAGCTTGCCAACGGAAATCAGGCTCAAAAAGCGATTAAAGAGCAAGCTGCAAAAATTAGCAAGGAGTTCCAAGATAACGCAAAAAAAATTGGCCAATCAATAAAAGAACAGGCACCTGCGTGGAAAGAAGGGATCCACCAAACACTAGATGGAATTGGCAGGGCGGTTAATACCCTGGTTGATAAACTTCAAGGCCTTAGACAATGAAGAAAAGCCTGCCAGTAGGCAGGCTTTTCTATGTCAAAATTTGAACGGGGTGAAAAAATCCCTTTGTAAGCTTATTTATTTCAGCTTCTTGATTTTCCAGATACACCGCAATAAAACATGTAGCCGGACCGGATGATTTACCTACATCAACGCTTGTGACAACCATTTCCTTAGAAAAACTCTTGTTACGAAACATCTGATTCATCTCATACAAGATTCCTTTCGAACCAACTGGCCAGACGATTACATCCTGAAGTTTGCTTACTTCTCGGAATAGTAATAATGGAACAATTCGTTCTTCTTGTTCTACTACTTCATTTCCAATTAAAGGCGTCCCAACCACGGCAAATTTCAATGAATCAAAGTAATCAAACTCTGTTCTTTTTAAAATCGACTTTTTTCCAATGACTAATAAGCCAACTGCCGATTGCTGCATAGAAAAATTACTTTCTGTACTCCCTGTAATCGGAACATCCTCTAAATGAAGTTCAACCAAGCCTTTTTGAATTCCCCCAGTAAGCATTGCCCAGGACTCATTCCCGCAAAAATTATGGAGAACAACAGAAAAGGGTTCGCCCCCTGCTGCTATACATTCCATTACCGCCACTCGGAACGAGTAATACGCCACTGTTTCATATTGTACATGAACAAGGTCACCCGGCTTCAATCCAATTGCTCCACTATTATCGCTTGCTATAATGAGGGCACCATTCCCATGAAAAGGAATGGTCAAAACGTCTCTCATTGTTCAATCTCTCTATTCTTCACGTTAGGCGTGATCAAAGATGAAAGTCTTGGTATTAACACTAATGATATCAGGGTATTGATAATAGACCCGATCAACAGAGAAGGAACAATGGAAATGTAGAAACCAATATTCATTAAGAAAATAAACGGTATTGGGGCAACGAATGCATTTCCAAATATAAAGACCAAACCCGCAATGATTTTTTTGTTATTTTTATAGAGGACCCCAAAAATCCAAGCTAGGACGGCCATCTCTGCTGCAATTAACAAATGCATCGGACCTAAAGGAAAACCGCTTAATAAGGCAGATAATAGGTGCCCGAATGCCCCAACAACCGCTCCCGGACCCGCTCCTACTAATGCTGCTGCAAGTAAGGCAGGAGAAGCATCTAGTGCCACACTCCCAACCACAGCAGGAATTTTAATCGCAGCTCCAACAGCAGACAATGCTATGAACAGAGCAAGCAGGCTTAGCATTTTTCCCTTCATTCTACTTCTCCTCCTTTCGTTTACCATCCCTAAATACCTTTGCACTGCGCACATATTCAACATCTTTAACCTGCATCCGGCAGTTAATAACTCTTGCTAATGCAAAAAAATAGTCTGATAGACGATTTAAATATTTAAGTGCTAATTCAGGTGCTTTTTGATCTGCCTTTACTAGTTTTACAACTAATCTCTCCGCTCTTCTAGTAACCGTTCTTGCAATATGGATTGATGCCGCAGGCTTTGATCCTCCAGGCAAAATAAAGCGTTCCAATTCTGGTGCCTCAGCAGTATACTCATCAATTCTTGTTTCTAAGTAATCAATCGATTCTTGTTGCAGCTTTAATTCCCGTTTTTCCAAAACATTTGCGAGATCACCGCCGCAATCAAATAATTCATGCTGAATTTTTTCAAGATCGGCCAGCACGTCACGGAAGATTTCCCTGTCAAGCTCTGTCATCGCTTGCCCGACAAAGCAATTCACTTCATCCACCGTCCCGTAAGCTTCTACTCGGGTATCATCTTTGTCAACTCGGCCGCCAATAATACTTGTTTTCCCTTTATCACCAGTACGTGTATAAATTCTCATCAAATCGATTCCCCTTTATTTTATTGTTTTACTGAGTCCGTACCAGATAACGTCAACTCTATCCGATTTAGCAGCGATATCTTGATATGCCCAGCCGGTTAAATCCCGCCATACTCTATTCTCTTTTTCCAAGGGAACAATCCCTTTTGTGATATCCGTTCCGATCAAAACTAATTGCTGGACTACCTTGCTTTTTTCCCAAGCCAGCCAATGATCCAAGCACCTATTAAAAAACGCACGGCATTCGTTAAGGTCAAATTGTTCCGTTAACGTTTTTAACCAGATTTCAATTCCTTCAAAAATGAGTAAATCCTGGTCTATTTTTGTTAAATCCAAAGGCAACAGTTCGTTTTCATATGCAGATATCCAACCATCATGTTCATTTACTTGATAAGTATTTTTCACCCATGCTCTTTTTCCGTTAAAGGCACCACCTGTAATAAAGTGCACCGCTCGCTCCTCCTTAACGACTCCCGGTCAAAAATAAGTTCAAATCCATGACCGTGAGGTATCTGCCAGCTCCAAAATTCTTTTTGTTCTGGTGCCAATTGCGATAAAAGATATTTAATGACACCGCCATGTGTAATAACTGCACAGCGATCAAGCTGTTTTGTTTGAATCACTTTGATTATTTTTTTCCAGCCTGCTTGAACTCTGTTCGTAAACTGCTGAAAGGATTCTCCTCCTGGCGGACAATAATGGAAGAAATCGGAGAGCCATAGCTGATACTGTTTTTCATTTTTCAGCTCCTCGTAGGTTTTTCCTTCCCATTTTCCGAAATTCAATTCCCGGAGATGATGAAGCAGGAAAACATTCTCGTTAGGAAACAATAAATTTGCAGTTTTAACGCAACGGCTTAGATCGCTTGAAAAATAGATATCGTATCGGCTAGTTGATGATATAATTTGAGGTTCAGCACATAGGGGTGAATCTGACCAGCCTAAATAGGCCATTCGTTGATTCGCTTCTGTTAACCCGTGACGAAATAATGCAATAACCACACGGTCATCCATAGTAGTAACTCAGTCCCTTCCACGGAAGCTCCTAATACATCACCTGTAATCCCGCCAAACCATTTACGTGCATTCCGCCGGCAAATCCAATAACTGACAAGTGCAGCAAGAAACAATATTCCTATACTAATTAACCCTATCCCTAATAAAAAAGCTATATAAAGATACGCGATGATATAGACAGGATAAATCCACAGTACTTTTGGATTGGCCGCAGCTTGAAACATCCGCCCCAGTCCCTCATTTTTAGCTGTTTTCACAGTTAGCAGCATCATACCCATCACACTTTTACTTAAAATCGGAACCGTTGCGATAAGGATGTATGACAAGAATTTGACTTTATAGGTTATATCATAGAAAAATAGAAACCGGCAGCTTAATAAGATAATCACCGAGATCACTCCAAATGCACCCATGCGGGGGTCCTTCATGATCTCAAGCCTTTTTTGTTTATCTTGATACGAAAAATAAGCATCACTCGTATCCATCCAGCCATCTAAATGGATCCCTCCTGTAAGCAGAATCGTCGTCAGCCAAAGGATGAAAGCAACAGCCTGATGAGAAAAAGGTGTCCATTCAAACAAGAAAAATAAGATATATGCATAGATAATCCCCTGAAATAATCCTAATAACGGAAAAGTTTGGACAGCTTTGCGGAGATGTTCCTTATCCATCGGCAGTTCTAATTTAATAGGAATTGCCGTAAAAAATTGCAGATTGATTAAAAAGCCTTTGATAAACTTCATATTCCATACTCCATTGATTGATATCTTTAAGAAGATACCCATTAGATTTTTATAACGTCCCTTGTAGTAAAGCTCCCTTCATTACCAGCGGTACCCCGGCTTCAACTAAAAAGGCCTGATCCGCTTCTTTAACTAGCTGTTGATGGATCTGTCCAAGCAAACGGGTGTATGTAAAAACAAGTTCATTTTCAAGCATCGGCTCATGTAAAACTTCGTTACTTACCAAGATCATCGTTCTTACCCGCTTTTTAATCAACATAATCCCAGTAATAATCTTTTCCCTTATTGATTCCAAAAAAGGAGGATCCCATCTATGCTCCGAAGAAAACAATTCATTATTTAGTAGTGTTGTAACACAATCAAGTAAAAGAACATCCCGGTTATTAAAACGGTCAGCGATTGTCCCAATATTTGTGCTCTGCTCTATTGTTATCCATTGGTACTTTGCTGTTTTTCGATCATGCTGGTGCTTTTTGATCCGTTCCTTCATCTCTTTATCAAAAGGGACACCGGTAGCGATGTAATGGAGCCTTCCACCTTCTTCAGAAGCGATTTTAATAGTGAGTTTTTCAGCAAAGCTGCTTTTTCCGCTTCTTACTCCACCTGAAATAAAAATTAACGATGGTCCCGCCTCCATTCGGTCAGCACCTCCATCAGCCGATTATTTTCAGCAATGCCCTTAATTGCAAACCGAAGCCATTTTCCTTCTAGACCTGGAAAATTAAATGTATGGCGGGGAATCATTCCTTTTTTTAAAAGAAACTCAAAAAACGGAAATTGATCTTCTAAATGAGGATCCCTCAATAGATAGAAGTTAACTTCAGAGGGGGACACCATAAAATCCAGCTCTCGAAAAAATTGAAAAAGCCGGGTTCGTTCATTGTTAATGTAAACTTGGGTCTCTTTAATAAATGAATTATTTTGTACACACAGTTCACCAGTTAATAATGCAATCGCATTTGTACTCCAATGCGATTGTAACTTGCTAAGTTCAGCAATAATGTGCGGCTGGGCAGCTAAATAACCAAGCCGGATCCCCGGGATTGCAAACATTTTCGTCATCGAGCGAATAATGATTAAGTTGGAAAACCTGTTAACGTATGGAAGAAAAGAATCATAATCTAGTAAAAAGTCGTAAAAGGCTTCATCCAGGATGAAATAGCAATGATAATATGCACATTCCTCGATTAACGTGAGTATAGCTGGTGTTTGGTACCTAATCCCTGTTGGGTTGTTCGGATTGCAAAGAAACACGGCATCCGCATCCATCAGTTTCGAACGCAAAACGTCAAGGCTCAACCCAAAGCTTGGCTCCGCTAACTGATGAGACACTATTTGACAATTGTTGGCCCGACAAGCTTTTTCGTATTCTGAGAAGGTTGGCTGCACCAATAAAACATTTTTGTCAGTAAGCATCCTGGCTACAAGAGTGATAAGCTCGGCCCCGCCATTTCCAATTAAAAGAGAATCAGCTGAGACATGTTCTTTTTTACCGATAAGTTTCTTTAGACGTTTGGCATAAGGATCCGGGTATACCGTTATATCATTATAAAAGTCGGCCCAGTTATCTTTTATTGCATTGGGCGGGCCAAGCGGATTAATATTTGCACTAAAATCAAGATACTTCTGCGGTAATGAGAGTCCCACTGCTTCATAAAGATATTGCGGATTGGAACCATGTGAAGGCCAAATCAAATACCGTCCCTCCGATCCATAAAAAAAGTAAAAATAAAAAGGCTGTTCTACCTAAAATTAAATTTGACTTAAGAATATGTTCCTTATTAATTGTCTGAAGCGGTTCACCCATTTTTGCCCGGTTTGATACCAGCCCTTTATAATAGTTTATACCTCCAAGTTGAATTCCTAAAATAGCGGAAACAGCCGCTTCCCCCCAACCGCTGTTTGGACTTGGATGCTTTTTGGCATCGCGGAACAGAATTTTCCACGCCTTGCGATAGCTTGTTTTTTCGGGTTTTTTACCTAAAAGCATAATCACTCCAGTTAGGCGGCTTGGGATCCAATTCATTACATCATCCCATTTTGCTGAGGCCCAGCCAAACTGTTTATACCGATCATTTATGTATCCAACCATCGAATCACAAGTATTTGTTGCCCGGTACATCATCGCAAGCGGAGCACCGCCTACAAAAGCCCAAAACAACGGGGCAGTCACACCGTCACTTGTATTTTCCGCAACTGTTTCAACCGCAGCCCGGGAAATTTCCGCTTCATCCAATGCTTGAGTATCTCGGCCGACAATATAGGATACCTTTTTACGGGCATCAACAAGGTCCCCTCTTTTTAATGGTTGATAAACCTCAACAGAGGCTTCCTTTAAGCTTTTTTGAGCTATGGTTGAAGCAATAATGATGCTTTCGAGCAACACTCCAACAACTGGTGAAATCTTATAACCTATTAATACCAAAATCCAAACAATCGAAAAGCATGTAAATAATACAAGCAAAAGCATGACTACCCCCTTCTGCTTTTTTGATTTCCCCTTATTCCAGCGGATTTCAAAAAAAGAAATCAACCTGCCGATCCATTTTACCGGATGTGGCCAATTGGAGGGGTCTCCAATCAGGAGATCAAGAAAATAGGCAATGGTTAAGGAAAGTAAATGGTGGATCATCATCTTTTTGTCCTTCTCAGCGAATTTTGAATGGCATTTGTTGTACATTCATACACGGCTTTACTAATGAGCTTTCCCAATGGAGTAATCGTTCCCGCAAATTCTAAAATTTTTCCTTGTTGCGTTGCCGCAATTAAAATACTATCTGTTGAAGTTCCGGTCGCAATCGTTCCTGTAGAATTGTCGATTACCTTTTGGTCATTCATGACCTTTACCTTTGCTTCCGTCGCTGTCACAATACTCTGAATAAATGCTTCCTCTGTCAGCTCCCCATTTACAAAAATCCATGTATTGATCGTTCCAGGTGTCGACACAAATGTATGACTTTCACTTTTAGATGCATCAATTGCATTACCGACTCCGGCGGTGACAACTATAAATATCGAGAATTCCTGCTGTTCATACAATTGGTAAACAGCATCCTCTAGGATGACTGCTGTCATCATCCCCACTATTTCCGACGGCTCAAAGCCCTTTAAGCGAAGAAAAGAGGCCATTTCTCCGCGATGATCACTGCAGTTGTAGTCCTTGTCAACGTGCCGATTTATAAATGTCTGATACCAGCCTGTTCCTGCCCCAAGGACGCCAGAAGACATTGTCCTTAAGGGGGCCGGAGATCTTAATTCGATAAATTCATTAGAAGCATGCAGCATCTCTTCATTAATTTTAACAATGGTTTTTTCTTTAAATAGATCGGGAAGCAATACCATTTGCGGAGCTGCAACCCTTGGATGGGGATGCTTTTGAATATCGGTGTGAAATACTTCCCTTATTTTCTCTTCCCTCAGAACCTCATTAGGAATATGTTGAATATTGATTGTTCCCTTTTCTAACAGGAGCAAGCGGTCACAATAGAGCCCGGCAAGATTCAAATCGTGAAAAATCGAAATGACCGTCAAATCATTCTCTGCCGTCCAATGCTTTAACAGATCTAACAATTCCTTTTGATAGGATAGGTCCAAATGGTTTGTTGGCTCATCTAAAAGAAGAATTTCCGGCTCTTGAGCTAAAGCCTGAGCAAGAAAAACCCTTTGTCTCTCACCACCGGAAAGTTCTTGAATGTTCTTATTCTGTAATCGGGACAAACCAGTCTGGGTCATTACCCTTTGGACGATGTTTTCATCCTCGTTACTCCAAGCTTGAAACCAGCCTCTCTGATGAGCATATCTGCCAAGCGAAACCGTTTCTTTTACTGTATATGAAAATGATTGCGAAGAGAGTTGTGAAAGAACTGCTGTAATTTGTGCCAGTTGTTTCACTGAGTATTCTTGGAGCCTTTTTCCCTTTAAATAAATCTCACCATTATAAATTGGCAAGATTCCGCTCAGCATTTTCAATAGGGTTGTCTTACCGCTTCCATTTGGACCCAAAATCCCGAATAATTCCCCTCTGTTCACCTCAAAAGATATGTCTTTCAAAACAGATTCGTTCGTGTACCCTCCTGATACGTGTTCAACATTAAGCATCCCTAACCACTTCTTTCTGTCCTTTTTCGTTGTAAAAGGATGATGGCAAACACAGGTGCCCCAATTAAAGCTGTAATCACCCCAATGGGCAATTCTGTCGGGGAAATAATCGTTCTGGAAATAAGATCGGCAATAATTAAAAATCCGCTACCCGTTAAAATTGACAAGGGGAGCAGGTGCTTGTGGTCCGGTCCCCATAATAATCTTGACAGATGGGGAATGACTAATCCAACAAAACCGATTGTTCCCGAAACAGCAACAGCTGCTCCTGTTAGAATTGACCCTGCCATTAGGATTATCAGCTTCCTTTTTTGAACATTGACCCCTAAGTTCTGAGCCTTCTCCTCCCCAAACGACATCGCATTTAATTCTTTCGCATTTAATAAGAGAATAGCTGATCCTAAAAGGAAAAATGGCAAAATAATCTTGATATAATCCCAGCCTCTCATCGATACGCTTCCTAACAGCCAACCAATAATCTGTCTGAGCTCATCTCCCGTCAGGGCAATCATGAGTGAAATAATTGCGCCAAGAAAAGAACTAAAAATAATCCCCGTTAAAATAATGGTTTCTACTCTCATTGAACGCTCAATTTTCCGAGCAAAAGTAAGGACAACAAGGATCGTCACAAACGAGCAGAGGATACTAAGTAACGGAAGTGTAAACGAACCAGCAAATGGGATGGATAAATGAAAAAACAAGGTAAGCACCGCTCCAACTGAGGCCCCAGATGAAACACCTAATGTATAAGGATCCGCCAGCGGGTTTCTTAAAAGACCTTGAAAGGCCGCTCCTGCAATTGCAAGAGCCGCCCCAACAAGGCCGGATAATATTACCCTAGGTAGACGAATGTTTAAAACAATACTCGTGTACATAGGGTCTATCCGTTTAAACGAAAATAGACCAAAATACTTAGCGCCAATAATTTCGATAATAGTTTTAATCGGTACGAAAACAGTTCCAATCGAAATACCCAATAGTATAGAAACTATCAAGATTAGCCCCGCTGCCGCATAGGCTAAGAGCTTCTTATTTAAAAACTTCTGGATAGATTGCCTTGGCAAGATCCTCTACTCCTTCAACAATCCTAGGTCCTTGACGGTTTACTTGATCAGAATTAACATCGATGACTTGTTTATTTTTTACTGCCTTCACATTCTCCCAGCCTTTTCTTGTTAACACTTGTTCAGCAGGGTTTTTTACATAAAATCCATATGTAGTAATGATAACATCAGGATTTCTTTGGATCATTGCTTCTTGATCAACCTTAATCCATCCTTGTTGATCGTTTGCGATATTTTCGGCATTAATGGTTCGAAGCATTTCATCCATAAATGTATTTTTTCCTGTTGTATAAATATCCGGTGCCGGAGCTACCTCGATATACACCTTTTTCTTTTCTGTTATTTTTGTAGCCTTCTCTTTAATTCCAGCCAATTTTTCCTTCATTCCTTTAACAATCTCGTCTGCTTTATTTGTTTCACCAGTAGCTTTCCCAACCATCTCAATAGAGGCATAGACTTGATCAAAGTTTTCGGCATTGTTGATTACCAGAACCGTAATTCCTGCATCCCGAAGCTGCTGAAGCGCATCTTTTGCAAGAGCTGCCGATGAGGCATGGGCTAAAACTAAGTCTGGCTTTAAACCAATAATTTTTTCAGTATTAAATTCCTGCCCGCCAATTTTTTCTTTTTTCAATGCGGCTTTTGGGTAATTGTCATAATCGGAAACACCTACGATTTCCTTGTCTAACCCAAGGGCAAATGCAATTTCTGTATTACTTGGCATAAGGGAAACGATTTTTTCAGGCTTTTGTTTTATGACAACATTATTGCCTAGAGCATCCTTAATTGTAACCGGAAATACCGCTTCTCCTGTTTTCTCAACACCAGTCTTATTTCCTCCGTTAGTCTGATCCTTCTTTTCTACGCAGCCTGCTAAAGCGCCTATTGTTAAAAATAGTATTAACAATAATGAAGATAATTTTTTCATTTTTTTCCTCCTGTTTTAAATCTTTTTTATTTTGCAGCATAAGAAAAATAAAATTGTTGTTATGCCAAACAACTCTAAATTCTCTAAATCCCCGGGAACGAAAAACATCTCCATGATGACATGGAGATGTTGGAATGAGTAGGTTCAATTACTTATTTTTTCAGTAAAATGAATCTAGCATGCTACACATCCCTATCCTCGTAGGTTTTTGGCGGAGTAAAAACAGGCAGGTTTCCTGGCTTATGATCATCGCGCCCTATGCCTTCCCATCATTATTTGACAGTGGCAATTATAGGTTGCTCCCATATACAGTGGCGGGACCGCGTTGGCTTTTATACCAAACTTCCCTATTAAGCTAAGAATCTTTTTAAAGATTTTAGCACCTGTTTCAAATCTATTTTTTATGCTAAAGCTATTATATCTACAAGTTGATCCATTTGTACATGTTTTTTTCGGAATATTAATGCAAACTTCGCTAAAAAATAGGTGCATCATTTCTCGACGGTACTATTTTTTAGCGATAGATAATCATCATTTGCTATCCTTTAAAAGGATCTCTCTTAGTTCCTCCCAGCTATCAATTCTTGGCAGCTCTAAATGCTGGTTATAGGGATGATTTTTCACATAGACTTTTGTCGGTGAGTTTGCAAGTGTTTCTAAAACAGCAGGCTTGTCATCAAAGTAATAATCAATCCCAAGTTGGTTTATAATTTGAACTTTTTCGGGATCCTTCATTCCGCAATAGAAACGGTCATCATGGACTGGAAAACCTGCCTTACGCAGCCACGCTTTCGTCTGTTCACAATGTTCTCCATCCCTTGATGTTACATAATAGATTTCATAGCCAGCGTGTTCGAGCTCTTGTAATACCTCTACCGCGAAAGGAAAAGGCGGGCAATCTGTAAAATAGATTTCTTCCCTTAGATCCATCCACATCTTTCTTCCTTCCACATCTGTTAATCCAAATGGCTTGTGGATCGCAATTGTTTTAAGTTCGCGAAATGCCTCAATTGGGATATCCTTTTTCAACCTTCGCTTATACAAATGAAACGCATACTCTCTTAAGTTAATTAACGTATCATCTACATCAAATCCTAGCTTCATTGTTCCTCCCCCTTACTTTCTTCCTTTGAGGACAATAAGCTTTTACTTTTCAAAGCTTCTGCACAAGTTTGCCATTTCGATTGCAGCTGAAGCAGCATCCCAGCCCTTGTTCCCTGCTTTCGTTCCGGCTCTCTCAATTGCCTGCTCAATCGACTCGGTAGTCAGGACACCGAAAGAAACTGGTATGCCGCTCTTAAGAGATATTGCAGCCACACCCTTTGCAACTTCATTACAAACAAAATCAAAATGGGGTGTTGCACCGCGAATGACTGTTCCAAGTGTGATCACTGCATCGTATTTTTTGCTTTCAGCCATTTTTTGGGCGATTAGTGGGATTTCAAATGCACCTGGCACCCATGCAATCTCTACGTCTTCCTCGTTTACTCCATGGCGTTTTAGGGCATCCTGTGCACCACCTAATAATTTACTTGTGATAAACTCATTAAAACGACCAACTACAATTCCGACTTTTAACCCTGTGCCAACTAAATTTCCTTCAAAAATGTTTCCCATTTTTATTCCTCCAATTTTTCTACACGTATTTTTTTAGCATCGGTTGGGATTCTACAACAAGGCATTTTTAATAATGCAATAGATGCCCTAATTTATCATGCTTTGTTCTTAAATAATTTTCATTTTCAGCCCTCATAGGCATTTCCAATGGGACCCTTTCGACAACTTCAAGCCCATAGCCACTTAACCCTTTGATTTTGCGAGGGTTATTTGTTAATAACCGTAATTTGGTAATACCAAGATCCTTTAATATCTGTGCTCCAATTCCATATTCCCGTAAATCTGCAGGAAATCCAAGCTTTTCATTTGCCTCAACCGTATCAAACCCTTGTTCCTGAAGCTTGTAGGCTTTCAGTTTGTTTAAAAGGCCGATCCCGCGCCCTTCTTGGCGCATGTATAAAAGGACACCCTTGCCTTCTTCGCTGATTTGCGATAAAGCTGCATGGAGCTGCGGACCACAATCGCAGCGGTAGGAGCCAAAAACATCCCCCGTTAAGCATTCGGAATGTACTCGCACCAAGGTCGACGTTTCAGGGTCAATATCGCCCTTCACTAAAGCAATATGTTCTTTCCCATCTACGATATTTGAATAGCCCACTGCCCTAAATTCACCAAATTCAGTTGGCAGCTTAACTTCAACTTCACGCTTAACTAACTTATCTTCGCGATTTCTGTATTCAATTAAATCTTTAATAGTAATCATTTTTAAGCCGAATTGATCAGCGATTTTCCGCAATTGCGGAACCCTTGCCATTGTTCCGTCTTCATTCATGATTTCACAAATGACACCAGCGGGTTTGGCACCGCATAGTCTGGCTAAATCAACAGCAGCCTCGGTATGACCTGTTCTTTGAAGAACGCCGCCCTTTCTGGCAACTAGCGGAAAGATATGCCCTGGACGTTTGAAATCGTCTGCTTTTGCACCTGGGTCCAGCATACTTAAAACCGAAGCAGACCGTTCGTAAGCTGAAATCCCTGTGGTTGAAAATTTATGGTCGATGCTTACCGTAAAGGCAGTATGGTTGTTGTCCGTATTCACGGAAACCATCGGCATTAAATCAAGCTTTTGCGCCAATTCTTCCTCGATTGGGACACAGATAAGCCCTCTGGCATGAGTAGCCATAAAATTAATGACATTCGGGGTCGCTTTTTCGGCTAATGCAATCAGGTCTCCTTCATTTTCTCTGTCTTCATCGTCACAAACAATGATCATTTTCCCTTGTTTTAAATCTTCAAGGGCTTCATCAATTTTATCAAACATCTAAATCACTCCTTTTACTTAAATCCATTTTCTTCCAAAAAACGAGCTGTAATGCTCGATTTCTTCTGTGGCTCGGTTTGATTTGAAAAACCTGTTAAAAAATGGCCGACATATTTGCCAATCATATCGCATTCAAGGTTAACAATTTCACCTGGACCCTTAAGTCCCAACACCGTTTCAGACAGCGTGTGCGGGATTAATGAAATTGTGAAATAATCCTCTGTTACACCAAAAACAGTTAGGCTTGTCCCATCAATTGCAATCGAACCTTTTAAAATTATAAATTTCAGCACCTCTTTGGGCGCTTCTATTTCATAATAGACAGCATTTTCAAATGCCTTTTTACGCTTAATAACTCCAGTTCCATCAACATGGCCCGAGACAAAGTGACCACCGAATCTTCCCCCGGCTGCCATCGCCCTTTCGAGATTGACCTTGGAACCCTTGTTAACCATCCTTAAGCTTGTTGATTTAACTGTCTCAGGCATTACATCAACTGTAAACCGATTACTTGAAAAGGATGTTACTGTGAGGCAAACGCCATTTACAGCAATGCTGTCGCCAAGGTGAACTCCAACAAGGATCTTTTTCGCATCAATCGTTAGCACAAATGATTCTCCAGTTTTTTTGATGCTTTCGACTAAGCCAATTTCCTCAATAATGCCGGTAAACATATCAGTGACCTCTTTCTTTAATAGGTTTTGCAATCACACGGAGAACATTTCCTATTTTTTCAACTTCTTTAATCGTTAACGGAATTGCATCAACTATTGAATGATTCAAAGTCTCTACCTCTGTTCAAAATAAAAATGACCCTGAATTCAAAACTTCAGGGTCATTAAAAAGCAATAAGAAATAAAGGCTTAAAATGGGTAATTTCCACCCGATTTTATTCCTGTTTTTCCTTCTCCCATCCAGACTTTAACTGTCGGCTCTGGAGTTTCACCAGATCCACCGTTTACCATAAAGTTAAACGGGTCACGGACTAAGAAGCTGACGCTTCATCACCGCCGGTTCGGAATTTCACCGTACCCCGAAGGAATATTCAATTAGATTAGCTTTATTATATTACTTTGAAAGGAATAAAGGAAACAAAAAGTATTATTTCCAGAAAATTTTTATTGCTTATTCGTAAATTCTATGACTTTTTGGACTGCATTTACTCCTTGGTCAATACATCCTGGGATGCCAACTCCACCAAACGAACTCCCTACCAAAAAAACCCCTGGTAGTTCTTTAGACAATGAATTTTTGATGCTTTCCATCATTTCTAAATGCCCAATATTGTATTGTGGCATCGCTTTTTTCCAGCGTGTTATATTAGTAAACTCAGGTTTTTCAGTAATATTCATTGTTTTATTTAAGTCTTTTAAAACAATAGCAACTATTTCATCATCACTTAGGTTTACAATTTCCTGGTCATCTGGTCTTCCGACATAGGTTCGCAGCAACGCTTTTCCTTTAGGCGTGGTCCCCGCCCATTTTTTATGCGTCCATGTGCAGGCTGTAATTCTAAAATCACTGTTACGGGATACAATAAAGCCCGTACCATCAATATCATCGTGAATTGCAGTATCTGGAAATCCCATCGATACAGTTGCAATCGAATTCGCAGGCATCTTTTTAAATACATCCATAAAGGAGTAGCTGTCGAGCATTTGCTGTGCATGACGGTGATCCGTTGCAACCACAACAATATCCGCGCTTTCAACCTCACCACTCTCTAAAATTAATTCATAGCCAGCAGGGTTTCGCAAAATTTTAACAACACCTGTTCCTTTAAGGACATTTACACTGCCTAATCGTTTTTCTAATTCATCCACCAATGTATCAAGTCCATTTTTCAGTGAAATAAACATTCCTTTTCGGGAACCTTGTTTTTTTACAACCTTTTTTGGTTTTGGAATTGTATGTTTTAAACCAAATACAAGGCTACGGTGTTTTTGCTCCATTTCAAAAAAGGTCGGAAACAGTGCCATCAAGCTTAAATCATCAATGTTCCCTGAATAAATTCCTGATAATAAAGGTTCGATTAAGTTTTCAACAACTTCGTCTCCTAATCTCCTTCTAAAAAACAGACCAAGAGATTGATCTGATTGTGGTTTTCCCTTTGGTAAAATAAAATCACCTGCAGCTCTTATTTTTCCGAGAGGAGAAAATAAACTTGAAACCGCAAATGGAGTCACTCTCGTTGGAATTCCCATATAAGAACCTTCAGGCATTGAATGTAATTTCCCTCTTGCGTAAATGAAGGACTTTCCAGCAAAGTTCCATATGACTTGATCCTTTAAGCCCATCTCCTCAATCAACTTTATCCCGCTCTTTTTTGTAACCACAATCGAATCTGGCCCTTTCTCAATGATGTATCCATCTTTTCGAATGGTTTGAATAACACCTCCAAGCCGATTACTTGCTTCAATCAGTTTAACCTCTATTGGAAGTGACTTTTCTTTAATTTCCTTCTGCAAAAAGTATGCAGCTGTCATCCCTGAAATACCGCCACCAACCACAACTACCTTTTTATTTTCCATTTTTAGCACACCCATTCACGCAAAATCCATAATTTGTCAATTGCTCAATACTTCACATTTATGTTTCGAAAAAGGAAGAAAGAAAAATATTCTTTCCCCGTGAAGTTAGTTTACCAAATGCTTAGGTCATTTAGTGAATAGACATCCAATTGTTAGAAAATGTTTAGAATTAGAACGATTATTTTCATTAATTCAGCTTATTAATAATGAATCCTTGCATATTTTTTTACGGGTATATAGATTTCAACCTGGAACTGATCAGCATAAGCTCGATTTTCAATCATATTTGCTTTGTAAACCTCCAAGCATAGTGCCTGATGATCCTGCTCATAACCATACTCTTCCATCCACGCAAGCATTTGTTTATATGTATTTTCAATCTCTGCTGCATTTCCAGAGTGGGTACTAAATACATAACTTTTATCAGGAATTGTAAAACCAAGCATTCCCTCAGGTACATAGTTAATTTCTTCGACTGGAACAGTCACATAATAAGTCAGTTCTGTCTCTCTCCCATGGAAAGGTGCAATAAAAATATTATGATTTTTTTGATACACCACCTCTTCCAATCGTTCATTCATCTGCGAAAACAATTTTGGAATTTGGTCTAATTGTGAATAGCTGCCATTCCATGCAATACCGACTACCTTTATCTCTTCCCTTTTAATCACCCGAATGTCCAAAAAAATCCCCCTTATCCCATCATAATTTAGTAAGTAATTGTTTTATCCCTTAAAGAAACGATATTTTTCTTTTTCAAAAGAACTTTTCAGGAATATTCTGTTTTTTCATCAAATACATGTTCCTCTCCAATTACCCAATCTTTTACAAATGGTTGTTTTTTACAATCTGTAAATAATCATACATTAAAATATTTAAAATCTGTTAAAATGTGATTGTAAAATTTAATCTTTCTTTTAGAAATTTTCTAGCTTTTCTCAAATAGTAAGGAGTAACTCAAATGCCCATTTATTACATTTTGATTCTGTTGTTAACGAGCTTTTTATGGGGAGGGAATTTTGTCTACAGCAAATTTCTTGTTGGTCATGCATCCCCAATGACGTTGACTATTTTGCGATGGATCATCGCTATTATCGTTCTGTTTCCCTTGTTAGTAAAGAAAGAGAAAAAACTGCTGCCACCTAAGGATTCCGTTCTTCCGTTATTGCTAATGGGGGTAACAGGTGTCGTGTTTTTTAATATCTTTCAATTTTTAGCATTGGCGCGGACTTCGTCGATCAATGCTGGCTTAATTTCGACCTTAAATCCGCTTTCAATTGCCGTTTCATCTGTCCTCTTTTTTCACGAAAAGCTCAATTTCCGCCAACTGTTTGCAATGCTGCTCTCACTTTTCGGGGTGGTGATTGTCCTATCAAAAGGTACGATAAGCCGTGTATTATCCCTTCATGTTAATTCAGGCGATTTGTGGATGATTGCTGCAGTGATCTTGTGGGGTATGTACTCTGTTTGTGGAAAATGGGCAATGAAAAAAGTGTCGCCAATTTTTGCAACTTTTTATTCCGGAGTTTTTGGAGTAATAATGCTCCTTCCATTTAACCTCTCAACTTTTCAGGTTACGGCAATCGACACTCCCTTCCTTCTCTCGCTCCTTTATACGGGAATAGTTTCAACCGTTGTCTGTATGCTCTTGTGGAATATTGGGGTCCAAAAAGTAGGTGCGACCAAATCAGGAATCTTTTTAAACTTTAATCCTGTCTTTACAGCCATCCTTGCTTTTTTTATTTTGAAGGAAACGATGACATGGTCAGAGCTGGGCGGAAGCATCATCGTCATTACCGGCTGTTATTTATTTTCAAGATACTGAAAAATACTGTTGAAAAATTCCCCCATCATCAAATTTGCTGGGGGAATTAGGACTGTAATATCCTACTTAGGTGTCTAATACAAGTTATTAATGAAAGTGAGGATTCATTCCTAAGAAAAAAAACGACCAGGGTTCCCCTGGTCATTTCAAAATTTACCCGACTTAAAAATGGTATATAAAAGCCATAAAAACATAAACGTTCCTACTCCGAAACCTATTTCTACAACAGGTATTTTTAATAAAAACAGCGATTTATTTCCAGCCATGGATGAACCGATAATTAGACCCATAAAGACAATACTAAACGCTAACAGACTGATGCTGAAAGAAATGCGGTTACTTATCCGGTCTAGCTTTTTAAGTAGCTTATTTGTATCTGGAAAAGATAGCTCTTGCTTGATTTTCCCTTTTTTTAAAATCAGCGAGATGTCCTTCAAAGTTTTAGGTAAATCATTTACAAGTCCACCCATTTCAACAAGCTGATCCCATACATTTCCGGCAACATTCTTTGGATCATATCGGTCCAATAACAGTTGCCTTCCAAAGGGTTCTGCTACTTTTAATATACTTATCTCCGGGTCCAGCTTAACGACCATCCCCTCCATCGTAAGCAATGTTTTTCCTAGTAAGGTTAAATCAGGAGGAATGCGGATATGGTGCCGATATGCAACTGAAAATAAATCTCCAATTACTTGAGCAAGGCTGACCATACTTAAGGCAGCATCATAATATTTTTCATAAAGCCGGTCAACATCAACTCTAAGTGTCACGATATCAATACTCTCCGGAACTACGCCCATTTGCATAATCGCTTTTATGACATCATCAGTCTTTTTTCGCATCAAGGCAATAACTAATGAGGCCAGATGGTGTTTCATTTCGGGAGATAACCTTCCAACCATTCCAAAGTCAAGAAAAACAATAACATCCCCTGTTCTGGCCAAAACATTTCCAGGGTGGGGATCGCCATGAAAATAGCCTTCAACTAATATTTGTTTTAGAATGGAATCGACAATGTTTTTCGCTAAAACCTTTGGATTATTACCAGCCTGTTTTAGTTTTTCGGCTTCATTTAATTTAATCCCTTCCACGTATTCCATTGTTAAAACTTTCTTCGTTGTGTAATCCCAATACACCTTCGGAATCACAATGTTAGGATCATCAACAAATTGTCTTGCTATTTTTTCAGAGTTTCGACCTTCAATCGTATAATCCAATTCTTCCAGCAGGGATTTAGCTAATTCATCCACAATATCCCTAATTTGATAATGCGCTGCCCATGCGAGCCGTTGTTCGGCTAGTAATGCTAGATCTTGGAGTATCTCCAAATCTGTCTCAATCGACGGTTTCATGTTTGGACGTTGAACTTTAATGGCAACTTTTTCTCCGGTCTTCAATAAAGCATAATGGACTTGCCCAATCGAGGCAGCAGCAATTGGTATCTCATTAAATTCTGCAAAAAGGTGATTGAGTGGTTGACCTAGTTCCTCTTCAATTATCTTTTGAACAATCTCATTTGAAAACGGGGATGCCTGATCCTGCAAATTTTCCAGTTCAGTAATCAGTTCTGCGGGAAGTAAATCATATCTAGTGCTGGCAACCTGTCCTATTTTAACAAAGGTTGGTCCTAACTCCTCCAGAAATAATCGTACACGTTCTCCTGTTGATTTCTTGTTATATGTACTCTTCGACGGAAAAAATCTTTTTGGATTAGATAGTAGTTCAGAAAGGCCCAAATCTTTAATAATGTAGCCGAAGCCGTGACGGATCAAAGCATTCACGATTTCGCGGTAACGTTGAAGGTGACGAATTCTTTTCCGGATCATTTTAAGCCCCCCTTCTTATAGCATACTTTTTTTATCTCATGTTGAAAAATTTTTATGTTTAAAGTATAAAAATTATTTGATCAGGTCAAGCTATGTTTATTGAACAAAACTGTTCAATATTGGTAAGTGTATAAATCGTAATTCAGGTAATTTGTAGGAGGCATTCGTAATGGAACATGGAAAAGTAAAATGGTTTAACAGTGAAAAAGGCTTTGGCTTTATCGAGCGAGAAGGCGGCGAAGATGTATTTGTCCACTACTCAGCGATTCAAGGAGAAGGATACAAAACTCTTGATGAAGGTCAGGAAGTTACCTTTGACGTTGAACAAGGTCAGCGTGGACCACAGGCAACAAATGTACACAAAGCCTAACATAAGAATAGTATAAACAGACTCTTTTATCGAGTCTGTTTTTTTGTTCAATGATAAGACTCATAAATGAAACTTTGAATTTCAGTGGAAGCGCCAGGGCGCTTCCACTTTTCCTATTGTCTAGCTTCAGCGCCCAGCGACTAGTTTACTTCGCCAATCTCCCTACAATAAGTCAACATCGAATTGCTTCCGCTTTTCTTATAAAAATTTAAATGTTGCATGAATAAATGTTTTTATACCTATTTCAAGTGCCTCTTCATCAATAGTGAAGCGAGCATGGTGATGTGGATAAGTAATCCCTTTTGTTGGATTACCTGCTCCAACAAAAAAGAAGGCGCCTGGTGCTTTTTGCTGAAATGCTGAAAAATCTTCCCCACTCATATTTGGACGAGTAGGATCAAGTGCCTCTTCACCAAAAACTTCACGAACTGTCTCTTCAATTACTTTGGTAATTTCTTCATCATTAATGACCGGACGATAGCCAAACTCATACTTAAATTTATAGTCCGCCTCATGAGCAGCTGTTATTCCTTTAATTACCCGTTCCATCTTTTGAGGGATCAATTCGCGGAGGTTTTCATCAAAACAACGGACGGTTCCACAAAGTTCCACCGATCCGGGAATAACATTACTCGTGGTTCCCCCAATAAATTGTGTAACCGAAATAACCAATTGATCCAGGGGGTCTGTATTTCTGGACACAATATGCTGAAGGTTTGTAACAATTTGCGAAGCAATTGCAATCGAATCAACGGTTTGGTGCGGCATGGCAGCATGTCCCCCTTGCCCCTTCACAGTAATCCAAAATGTATCAGGTGCAGCCATCATTGCACCATACACTACTCCTACTTTTCCCATTTCAATTGGTGACCATAGATGTGCACCAATAACAAGATCGACACCCTCCATTACTCCCGCTTGAATCATTTCTTCAGCACCCCCGGGGTAAAGCTCTTCGGCATGCTGGAAAAAGAAGCGGACTTCTCCGTTAATTTCTTCCTTTAAGCTTGAAAGAATTTTTGCTGTTCCAAGCAGCATCGCTGTATGTCCATCATGACCGCAGGCATGCATGACCCCTGGATTTTTTGATGCAAAATCAAACGTGTTCTCCTCTTGGATGGGCAGCGCGTCCATATCAGCCCGAATCGCCAATGTTTTTCCTGGCCTCTTGCCAATTAAACGGGCCATAACACTTGTTTTTGTCGGACGTGAAAGTTCAAGATTTCCAAACGAGGCTAACATATCATAAACGAATTGTGCTGTGTTTCCCTCTTCAAAAGATAATTCAGGATACTGGTGTAAATGTCTTCTCCAGTTGACCACTTCTACTTTTATATCCTCTGCCAATTCGTTTAACTGATTAGTTAAATATTTTTCCATAACTTCATCCCCTTTAACAATTTTATAAAAACAATTCTTTTGCTTTTAATCGTCATGTTTTAATAAGACAGTGTCAACTTTCTCCCAATTAACAATATTTTCAAGAATAATTGCTGTAAGAATTCCCATAATTAAACCATTGCTTAAGAGCGGCCGTACCAAGATCGGTATTGACAAAAACATCTGAGCGGGAAGATTCATAATCGAAATTCCTAAAAGGACGGGCGCGGCAATTCGATAAATTGTTCTTGAACTAAATTGAAGTCCCTTTAAGTTTGAAAGTGCCCCGCCAAATAATTGTAAATACGCGACAAATAAAACCGCATCACCCACACTAATTGGCATAGTTGAAAAAAAATGGCCTAACACAGGAACCAACCCCAGGATCATAAACAATATTCCTCCGAGGATAAAAGGACCCAATGCCGTTATACGTGTTGACTGCAGAAACCCAATGGAAGATATGTATGGAGCATAAGGCACCAAACCAAACAAACCTGAAATAATAGAATTAATCCCAGTTAAAACAAATGAACGACGGTATTGTCGATCATACGTTGAACTTCTTAACAGCGGCTCTGCTCCCTTAATTGCAGCGATTGTATTGGTTGTATTAATAAGACCTGTTAGGATCATCATTATAATAATTCCAATCTGAAAATTGGGTTTTCCCCAAGGAAAAAAATTGATTATTTCTGGTTCTGCGGGAGCAAAAGCATTGTTTGGGAATAAAACCACATAAATTATCCACCCCGTGACAATTCCAATGAGAATTGCAAAATTACCTAGAATGCCTCTTCCTTTTATAGAAAGAAAAGAAACGAGAATAATCAAAAATATTGATAGTAATGCCATAGTTATATTGATTTGCCCATCAGCTGTGAAACCTAGCATCCCCTTTGTAAAAATAACAATTAGCTGACTTGACAGCAAAAACAAAACAGTACTCATCACAACAGGAGTAAATAATCGGTTTAAAATATTGCCTATTCCAAGTGCACCTAAAATAAGGACAATTGCACCGGACAACATAATCCCGGTTGTGAGTGCACCTCCTAGATCACTAAGACTTATTCCTGCAGCGGAAGCTGAAGCACTAAGGCTCAGGATCGTCCCCCACCATAATCCTGATTGGCCTTCCATAATCGGATATTTATGACCAAAACACGCCTGCAGAACACATGCCGCACCTGTATACAAAAAAGAACGCTGCAGTGAACCGGCTACCTCACCCGCAGATAAATCAAAGGCATCACCAATTGTTATAGGAATGACCACAGTATTTGCAAACATAAAAAACAACCATTGGAATCCACCTAAAATGTGTTTCGAAGCAGTAACATGATTAATAGCGATCACCTCTCTTTTTGTTTACATAATATTTTTATAATAAACAGGAAGGTTCTAGCTTTTTATGAAGAATATATATAAAAAGGCCGAAGATATCAACAAATATCTCCGGCCTCGATTTAATAAACACAAAAATCACTATTAAAATCTTTGAACTTACATAAATTAGCCCCTCTACAACGCCCAGCAACTGATGGATTTCACTAAAGGGACGCACCTCTTACATTTCAGTGATGGTGTCCATGACCTTCAACATCTTTACTTGGATTTGTAATGACCCACTCTTCTTTCGGTACATAGAAATACTGAATCCAAACACCATCCAAATATTCATTGCCCTTTTCAAGAATAATGTTTATATCCTTATCAGTAGGAACAACTTCATCGTTCTCTGTTGGAGTGTCCAACATTAAGTCATAATGAGCATGATCACCATGCATATGGGTAACATAGACACGAAATATTTTCCCTTCTCCTTTTTCTTGTGCAAGCATCTTCTTTAATTCCTTCGCAGCGTTGCGGTTTATTTTACATTTCATCTTTATTCTCCTATTCCTATGTATTCTTTAGCATATGTATACATTATATTATCTCATGAAATTTTCAAAAAAGAAAATATCCTGAATGTCATCTACTTATTATTATAAAAAATTATTAATTCCCATTAATTTCCCAGAAAAGTTTAAAAATTTGTCACAATTACGTTCACAAAATTGTTACAACATCTGATAAGATCTAAGCATGGTACCACAAAAATTATAATTTGTATGTGAAAAATGTCACAACTACAAAAAACTTTATTACAATATCAGAACAATGGGAGGAAGAGGCAAACATGACCAAAAAGAGCTTACTTATTTCGATTTTAGCTCTAATACCAGTTTTTATCCTAAGTGGCTGTAGCTACAACATGGCTGTTTTTGATCCAAAAGGGCCTGCTGCAAGAGAGATCCTCGGCCTAATTAACTGGTCACTCGTATTTATGGCACTTATTACTATTGTTATTTTCGGATTATTTGGCTTTATTATCTGGAAATACCGTGAGAGACCAGACAATAAAAACTACGAACCACCGGAAGAACATGGCAGCACAAAATTAGAGTTCATTTGGACAATGATTCCTGTGATTATTGTCATTGCATTAACAATTCCAACTTTCACTACAATTTACAACCTTGAAAAGGTTCCAAAAGGCTACGAAAACAAAAAGCCTATCACCATCAATGTCACATCTGCAGATTGGAAGTGGATTTTCAGTTATCCGGAACAAGGGGTTGAAACAGTGAACTATGTCAACATTCCTGTTGGTACACCTGTTAAATTCAAACTAACATCTGCCGGAACAATGCAATCTTTCTGGGTACCACAATTAGGCGGTCAAAAGTACACCATGGCGAAAATGCAAACACAAATGTACCTTACTGCAGATGAACCTGGAGAATACATTGGTAGAAACACGAACTTTAACGGCAAAGGCTATGCCGGTATGGAATTCACAGTTGAGGCAAAATCTCCGCAATCATTTGATAAGTGGGTTAAAGATGTTCAGGCCAAAGAACCGAAACTGACTGAAAAAAAATATGTGGACCTTTTAAAACCATCTAACCTTGGACGAGAAACCTTCTCTAGCACACACTTAGCTTTTGTCGACCATTCAAAGATGGATTCAAAAACGTATACATTCCCTGAACTCTACAAAAACCACGATTATCCTGGACAAATTTTTAAAGAGCCTGATAATAAACCAATGAAAATGGATGGTCAGGCAGAGGGAAAATCGATGAACATGAGTAACAAAGATTCAGACGGAGGTGAAAATTAATGGGAATTCAATGGGATAAAGTTTTGATTAAGGGTGACCCTCTAATATTTGGATCACAAATTGCGATTGTATTAACTATGCTTGGCATTCTTGTTGGTGTATCCTATTTTAAAAAATGGAAGTGGTTATGGAACGAGTGGTTTACAACCGTAGACCATAAACGGATTGGAATTATGTATATTCTTATGGGGATATTAATGTTTGCCCGCGGCGGTATCGACGGACTATTAATGAAAGCTCAAACATCTGTTCCAAATAACCAATTCCTTGATTCACAGCACTATAACGAGGTATTTACTACACATGGTGTTATTATGATTTTGTTTGCTGCGATGCCATTTTTAATTGGGTTAATGAACGTGATTATACCATTGCAAATTGGTGCACGCGACGTTGCTTTCCCGCAGTTAAATGCTCTTAGTTTCTGGCTTACTTTTGCTGGTGCAATGTTGTTTAATCTTTCATTCGTTATGGGTGGATCTCCTGATGCAGGTTGGACAGCGTACTTCCCGCTTGCAGGTAAAGAGTATACACCGGGTATCGGGAATAACTTTTACTTTATAGCGATTCAAATTGCCGGGATTGGAACGTTAATGACCGGGATTAACTTTATCGTGACAATCTTAAAAATGAGAGCTCCCGGCATGACACTTATGAAAATGCCAATGTTCACATGGACATCTTTCATTGCATCTGTCATTATATGGGCATCATTCCCAATTTTCACTGTAGCCCTTGCATTAGGGATGTTTGATCGTCTTTTCGGCACTCACTTCTTTACAGTCGGCGGCGGCGGTAATCCAATGTTGTGGGTTAACTTGTTCTGGCTATGGGGACATCCTGAAGTATATATCGTAGTCCTACCAGCTTTCGGAATGTTTTCAGAGGTTATTGCAACCTTCTCACGTAAAATGTTATTTGGCTACAAGTCAATGGTTTGGTCCATTATTGCAATTGCGTTTTTAAGTATATTAGTTTGGGTTCACCACTTCTTTACTATGGGTGCAGGACCTGCAGTTAACTCCATCTTCTCATTAACAACGATGATGATTGCAATACCTACTGGTGTTAAAATGTTTAACTGGCTGTTTACAATGCGAAAAGGCCGAATTCGATTTACAACTGCCATGCTATGGGCACTTGCCTTTATTCCATGCTTTTTAATTGGCGGTATTACTGGTGTTATGCTAGCTATGGGTGCAGCAGATTATCAGTATCACAATTCCTTATTCCTAGTGGCACATTTCCACTACACCTTAATTCCTGGGGTTGTATTCGCAATATTCGCAGGTTTCTATTATTGGTGGCCAAAAATTTTCGGTCATTTACTAAATGAAAAACTTGGAAAACTTCATTTCTGGTTCTTTGTCATTGGTTTTAACTTAACCTTTATGCCAATGTTCTTCCTTGGTTTAAATGGAGCGGTAAGACGTTCTTACACGTACTCAGCTGAAACCGGTTTTGGTCCATTAATGCTATTATCCGCAATTGGCGCTGGAATACTCGCAATTGGCGTTGGATTCTTTGTATACAACATTTATTGGAGTGCACGATATGCTGACCGTAATATCGGCAGTGACCCATGGGATGCAAGAACACTTGAGTGGGCAACAGCTTCACCTGTTCAATTTTACAATTTTGCAAAAGTACCTGAAGTTAAATCTCTTGATGCATTCTGGTACATGAAGAAAAACAAAGAAGGTTTAGCACTGGACGAAAATGAACTAGAAGAAATTCATATGCCAAGCAATTCTGGCATTCCTATCATAACAGCTACTATAATGGGCATCGCAGGCTTCTTGATGATATTTGAGTGGAAATCCGCTGCTCTTGTTGTGGGAATCGGCATTATTCTATGCTTAATTGCTCGTTCTTTCGAAAATAATGAAGGTGGTTTCCATGTTCATGTTGACGAAATTAAAAAGATTGAAACTGCATGGCGCAATACTGATAAAGGGGTGAAAAACCATGTCGGCTAATGTTAATACATCCATGCCTCTCGAATACCAAACAGAACAAAATAAAATGAATATCCTTGGTTTCTGGGTTTTCTTAGGTGCGGAAATTATCTTGTTTTCAACTTTATTTGCTACTTTTGGCGTCTTAAAAAGCCAATATGCAGGTGGTCCGACACCAAAAGAACTATTCGAAATTAAAGGTGTTATGACTGAAACAATCCTGCTTTTAACTAGTAGTTTTACATGTGGTATTGCAATCTATGAAATGCACCGTAATAATAAAAAGGGTTTATTAGCCTGGTTGGCTCTTACTCTATTACTCGGTGCTGGCTTTGTCGGCATGGAGATCACTGAGTTTATCAATTATGTCCACGAAGGTGCTACGATGCAAACAAGTGCTTTCCTTTCAAGCTTCTTTGTTTTATTAGGCACACATGGTCTGCACGTTAGCATGGGTATCGGCTGGGCCATTATGGTCATGATCCAGATTGCAAGAAAAGGGTTAACTCCAGTAACTGCACGAAAAACTTTTATTATTGGTTTGTACTGGCATTTCCTTGATGTTGTTTGGATCTTTATCTTTACATTTGTTTATTTAGCAAGGATGGTGTAAACGATGGATAATCATACAAAAGGATTTCCAGTCACACAAATCTATGGATTTATTTTATCGTTAGTTTTAACATTTGCTGCCCTTTTCATAGCTTTAAAAACGTCTTTGTCAGCAAATATGATTATTTGGATTATCGGCACCCTTGCGTTTGTTCAAGCAGGTTTGCAGCTCTTCATGTTCATGCATTTAAAAGATGGTGAAGAAAACGGTCCAAAAATGGTCAACATAATTTACGCAATTTTTCTAGCCCTCGTAATCGTTTTCGGTTCCATTTGGGTGATGTCCTTTGGAATGTAATTAATAAGAAAAGCTCCAGCACCCAGCGACGTACACTAGTCGCTGGGTGCTGGAGCTAGACAATTATCTAAGTTCAAAACGTTATACTTTCTTATCTTTAAAAAAAGTCAGCCTCAGGGCTGGCTTTTTTTGTTTGTTAAAAACCATACATGTTTATAAATATGAACGGCAATACTAGCCTAAGTCTGAACCTTCTATTCTTACAAAGCAAAGGATGTGAGAAAAGCTTGGAAAAGAAGATAAACGTTTCTCCATTCCGCTTAAATGTCATTATATTTAGCGTCTTTTTATTATTTTCATTACTTATACTACGGCTCGGCTTTGTTCAAATTATTTTTGGAGAAAATTTTCAACGGGAATTAGCACGTAAAGAGGATTTTATCATTAATAATCCTGTCCCTCGCGGAAAAATGCTCGATAGAAACCAAAAAGTAATTGTAGATAATATTCCGTTGAGTGCCATTATCTATCGAAAAAACAGCCCGAGCCAAGAAGAAATGCTAAAGACTGCCGAAAAGCTTTCAAAATTAATTGATAAAAATACAGAAAAAGTAACGGACCGAGATAAGAAAGACTTTTGGATCCTCAAAAATCCTAAGCTTGCCGATGCCAAAATTACCAACCGAGAAAAAGCTTTATACAAATTAAATCGATTATCTGATAGGGATATTTATAACCTAAAGCTAAACCGCATTTCCGATAATGAAGTAAAGCAATTGAGCAATGATGATCTTGAGGTATTAGCCATCTACCGTGAGTTTAACCTTGCTGATGAAAGCACCTCGCAAATCGTAAAAAATGATCGTGTTAGTCCCCATGAATTTGCGGTAGTAAGTGAAAATCTCCAATCACTTCCAGGAGTTGATACAATAACAGATTGGGAACGATCCTACACCTTTGATAAAACACTTAAATCTGTTATTGGTGTAGTAACAAAATCCGATGAAGGACTGCCGGCTGAACAGCTACAATATTTTTTAACAAAAGGCTATAGCCATAATGAACGTGTAGGAAAGAGTTATCTAGAAATGCAATATGACGATGTTTTACACGGCCAGCAATCTAAGGTAAAGAATATAACCGACGCTGACGGCAATATTATCGAAACGCAAGTTGTAGCAAATGGTCAGCGCGGAAAGGACCTAGTCTTAAGTATTGATATGGATTTACAAATGGCGATTGAAAAAATTATTGAAGAGGAATTATTAGCAGCTAAAAATTTTTCTGGAACCATCCTTCTTGACCGAGCATATGTGGTCCTAATCGACCCATACACTGGTGAAGTATTGACAATGGCCGGAAAAAGAATGGAACGGAACAAACAAACCGGAAAAACAGAATTGAATGATGATGCACTCGGAACGTATACAACCACCTATAATGTTGGCTCGACCGTTAAGGGTGCTACAATCTTAACAGGGTTTAAAGCAGGAGCAATCACCCCAGGCACAGTTTTTGATGATCAAGGTTTAAAAATAAAGGGCACTCCCATAAAAAAATCATACGCTTATTTAGGTACTCTAAATGATGTTGATGCTCTAAAAAAGTCATCCAATGTCTATATGTTCCATACCGCCATTAAATTGGCAAAGGGACATTATGAATATGATAAACCATTAAGGCTCAATGACCCTGACGCAATGGAGAAGATCAGGAATTCTTTCGCAGCATTTGGGCTTGGAACACGAACAGGCCTTGACCTGCCAAATGAACAAAGTGGATTAAGAGGGACGAGTACCCTCCCCGGGTTCATGCTTGACCTCGTCATCGGTCAATATGATACTTACTCTACTATGCAGCTAGCCCAATATGTATCAACTATCGCCAATGGCGGATACCGTATGAAGCCCTTTTTGGTCAAACAAATTCGCGAACCCCAAGACGGAACAGATAAAATAGGACCCGTTCTAAAAGAGATGCATCCAATTGTTCTTAATAGTATCGATGTAAAAAAAGAGTGGTTGGGCAGGGTTCACCGCGGATTTAAAAAGGTCATGCAGGAACCTGGTGGTACAGCCTATGAATTTTTTAAGGATGCACCCTATTCTCCTGCGGGAAAAACAGGAACTGCCCAGGCCTTCTACGATGGACCACAACGGACCAAATTTGGTAAAGAACCACCCGCAGTCATGAATCTTAGTTTGGTAGGATATGCCCCGAGCAGTAATCCGGAAGTAGCCATGGCTGTTCTGGTTCCTTGGGCATTTCAAGGTGAAAAAGACAATCGTATTAATGTAAAGATTGGACGGAGAGTGTTAGATACGTACTTTAAATTAAGAGGAAAATCACACTGAAATTAGGCTGAACCATCCGTTCGGCCTATTAAGTTTATACCCAATCTGACAATTCATTCCCGTTTCAATACCGATTTAACTGCCTTTTCAATCTCCGCATACCCAGTACAGCGGCAAATATTCGATTCGAGCCATTCCTTTATCGTCCTCTCATCAGCATCAGGATGTTGTTCAATTAATGAATGACAATTCATAATAAAGCCTGGGGTACAGTAACCGCATTGAAACGCAAAATTCTTCACAAATTCTAGCTGAATTGGTGTGTTTTTCAAACCTTCAATCGTGGTAATCTTTTTTCCAACTGCTTCCACTGCTAACATCAAGCAGGATTTCATCGGCCAACCATCAACATTTACCGTACAAGCCCCACAATCTCCATTCAAACAGCCTGGCTTGGCACCGGTCAATCCAAGCTTTCCGCGTAAGGTTATTAATAATGTATCACCTGACCTCACCGTGACCATATGGATTTCTTCATTGATATTTAAAATAATTGTTTGTGATTTCAAGCTCTACCACTCCCTAATTCTGATACCACGTCTAACAGTAAATTTTTCAATACAAAAATCCTGTAGTCCGCGGAGCCTTCTACATCGTCAAGAATCGGTTGCGGTAAAACCCCAAGTACACCTCTAACCCGCTCTTCCATCGATATCTGCCGGTTGTTGAGAGTTGCCTCGATCTCTTTCGACCTAAATGGGAATGGGCAAAGTCCGCTTATAGCAACGCGGACCTCACCGTCTACTGCCAACCCCGCAATTGTCACGAGCGGATATCCAGTTTCCCACTGTTGACGTCGTTTGATACTAATAAAAGGCGCTTCTATTGCCCGCTTCTCCGTTGCTATTTGAACAAGAACTTCGCCACGGCCCAGCTGCAGCTGTTCATGGAAGATGTCATTTATTGGGACAACTCTCACTCCCTCGGGTCCGGCAAGCACCACTTGACTGTCAGCAAGCAGGAATGGCAATACAGCTTCCCTGTAAAAAATTTGGGCACAAATGTTGCCGCCAAGTGTAATTTTCCCTCTTGCGGTATGATCAGCCACTTCACTAGCGGTTTTTGTCAACAACGGAAATAAATTTGCCTCCTCTACCTTAGTCAAGGTTAATGCACTGCCGAGGATAAGCTGTTCTTCCGTTACCTGCATGATCTGAAGCTCTCTTATATCTTTAATATCAATTGCTGCTTCTGTATAAGCAAGTTCAATACGTCCTAATGTGATCAGTTCCGTTCCACCTGAAAAATAAATTGGCTGTTTACCTTGCCGGTCCAATGTCTGATAAAGCTCGACCGCTTCCTGCAACGTACCCGGCTTATAGTAATCGAAATCAAATGGCAGCACTAGACTCTTCCCTCCTTCGTTTTCCAAATTAGCTCTGGAGTTAATGGAAGATGACTGAGTGACACGCCGGCAGCAGTCGACAATGCATTTCCCAAAGCACCCGGCATTCCCATTAAACCATGCTCACCGACACCACGAGCACCATACGGGGCGTCAAGCTGTGGAGTCAATACAAAATCGACGAGATATTCCGGCTTTTCTGGAAAATGGAGCGGCCGATACGTGCGAAGCTGGGGATTAAGGACCCGACCATCCTCATTAAAATAAAATGTTTCCCTGCCGGCAAAAGCCAACCCCATACTCATTGCACCCATGACCTGACCTAAGGCTGCTTTTTTATTCATAACGGTCCCTATATCAACGACTGTAGCTGCCTTTAATAAGCGATAGGTATAATCTCTCCTGTCAAATTCAACCTCCACAGCGTATGCAGCCACGGTCCATTCTGGACCAGGCTGCCCCTCACCTGTTTGGGGATCGATCCCTCCGAGCCGCCGTAAAATATAAGTACCACTGCCAATGATTTGCCCCCCGATCGCATTGCCATTTGGATATTTATAACCGTAGACAATGTCCTTAAAATCAAGACCAATCGCAGGATCATCCTTTAGAAACACCCGGCTGTTTGCAATCTCCAAATCTTCTTTTGAGACCCTTAACACGCAGGAAGCAATCCCTTTTATTTGATTAATCACATCTTCTGCTGCTCGTAATACTGCATTACCGGCCATGAAGGTTCCCCGGCTTGCGACTGTTTTCCAATGTTCCGGGGTTGTTTGTGTATCGACCTCCATTCGGACATGTACCTGATCCACATCCATTTTGAGTTTTTCAGCAAGTATTTGGGCGAGCACCGTTTTTGTTCCTGTACCAATTTCAATCACACCTGACATTAAATTAACACTACCATCTCGATTAAACGTTAAAATGACCCCTGATGGAGCATTCGATTCAATTGTGGAGGTTTTCCAGCTGCAACACACCCCTTTTACCCGAACCAAACGGTCATTGATCTTA
The DNA here is from genome assembly GCF_024494385.1 of Bacillus sp. EB600. Lineage (GTDB taxonomy): Bacteria > Bacillota > Bacilli > Bacillales > Cytobacillaceae > JAEVLT01. The sequence continues at coordinate 161,769 of NZ_JAEVLT010000005.1, read as the reverse complement.
ATTATTTGACCTTCATCCCAACGTATTAACTCTCTTAATCTCTCAATACATTTCTGTAAATTTCCAACGTTACTTTTCGTTAAGCGCACCCTTGTTGGTGTCGTATCCCCCGGTTTGATGGCATTGCGATAACGGAGCTCTAGCGGGTCCATTCCCAGTTTCTGTGCCAACAAATCCATTGTTCTCTCAATTGCAAACGAAAGCTCCGAGTGGCTGAACCCGCGGTATGGGGCTGCATAGGGGTGGTTGGTATACATACAATAGGAATCACACTCCAGGTTATCCACACGATATGGCCCCGTGCAATCTACAGCGCCAGATCTGGTTAAATCGGATGATTTATCACAATAAGCTCCCCCATCCCATAAAAAACGGATTTCCGCAGCTTTAATCATTCCATTCCGGTCCGCCCCTAACTTAACTTTCGCATCAAGTCCGATATGACAGGGGGCAGTTAATATATCTTCTTCCCTTGTATAAAACAGTTTAACCGGCTTCCCGCCCACCGCTCTTGAGGCTAAATAGGCAAAGACTTCCTGCTGGACAGAGGCTTTTCCACCAAAGGCTCCGCCTACCAACGGGGTATGGACGACAATTTTGCCTTGATCTTCATCAAAATACTTCGCAATTAATCGTTTCACCATATATGGTGCTTGGGACGAAGTTGTGATCAAAATTGTTCCATCAGGTAAAATCTCACAACTGGCACATCTAGTCTCCATTGCAGCGTGATCTGAGGGGGCAAATGAAATGCTCTCTTCGACCACCGTTTCACTTTCAGCCCATCCTTGTTCCATGTTGCCTTTACGAACTTTTGCCTGTGTTGCAATATTCGTACCCGTTACAGGATAAACATTTTCCTCCTTTTTGTATTGTTCTACATGCTCATGCACAAGGGGTGCACCTTTTTGAAACGCTTCAGTCGGAGAATTTACTACTGGCAGCTGTTCATAATTCACATTAATAAGATTTGCTGCCTTTTGGGCTTGAACAGGTGTATCTGCAACGACTAAAGCGACAGCCTCACCGTGATACCGCACCTTGTCAACAGCAATCGGAGGACGATTTCGAATGGCTTCACCTGTAAGCGGAAAATGTTCTCCGGCAATGATCGCCCTTACGCCGGGTATTTTTGAGGCTTCGCTCGTGTCAATTTCAATAATTCTTGCATGGGCGTATGGACTTATGACGATTCTCGCCGAAAGCATCGGGATGGATTGATAATCATTTGTGTATCTTGCTCTTCCTGTCACTTTATCGTAGGCATCCTTGCGAATAACACTTTTTCCAATGACATCCACCTTCATCCCTCCCCAGTAGAAACCTCATATTGATCAACCTACAGAAAGACTATCCTAGTTAAATAGGGACAGACGGAAGTCTCTCACGTTTTTTTTGCAAATTCCGCCTCTCCATCAAGGAAAATAACGACAACTATTTTGAAGCAGCCCAAACATTTCCAATGACCTGCTGGACTGTTTTTCGCCAAACGTCAATCAATTCGGCTAAAATGCTTATCGCAATTTCTTCAGGCCCTTTTGCACCAATTGATAAGCCAACAGGTGAATGGATCCAATCAGGTATTTTCTGTTTACGCAGCAACCTTTTTGTTCGCTCTCTTGGTCCTAATACTCCAACATAACGAACCTTTTTTTCAGAAAGATTCAAAAGAAATTCTTGATCCCGCTGAAAATAGTGAGAAGCAATGACGATAAAATCAGTCGGCAGAAAGTTTACTTTAGCGACAATTTCACATGGAAATCCCACTATATGTCGATCTGCCTCCGGAAAATTTTCCTTTTCGCAAAATTCTGAACGCCAATCACAAAGTAGTACAGAAAAACCTGTTTTGGCTGCAAGAGTAACAAGCGGTTTGATATCAGGCCCCGCTCCAAAAACGATTAAGCGTGGTTTTGGCAGATAGAGATGGTAATAGATTGACTGCTCCTGAATCATCCCGCTTCTGGCTTCGTAAAAGTCATCTGGAAAGTCATCATTCCACCAGCCAAATGGTTCACCTTCCCGTGGTAAAAACAAATACTCGCCAAGATCCCCGATTTTTTTTAACACCAAGACAGGAATATTAGATTTAAGATACCTTTTCAATTTTTTCAAATCAGCAGTTAGCCTATCATCTATAGATTCCAATAGAATCGTAATTAATCCGTTACAACCTGTACCCTGCCCCCAAGTAAAATCTGTTTCCTCACTCAAATCATACTGAACAGTAGCTACTGTCCCTTTTTTTAAAACTTCTGCAGCTTTACTAGCAAGATCTTCTTCAAGACACCCAGCACTAATCATCCCGATTTGGGTCCCATCTTCTAAAAAGACCATGGAAGAACCTTCTCTTTTATAGGCAGACCCCTCCACATCAATGATGGTAGCTAAAACTTTCCCCCCAGGTCGGTCGATCACATCAAGAATGGAATAAATGTCTTCCATTTCACTCCCCCTACTTTAGGTCAAAAAAGCTCTAATTTATATATATCATCATGATTCTTATCCTAGAATGATTAATTTTATGTAAAGAAGCGTCCTATCATGCAAGATCCTTTATGTATTCTTATTTAAGATTTAACCTGATGGCCTACAATTTCCCATGCAGTTTTTTTAGCAAAAAAAGACATACTGATTGGCTGTCACTTTGAACCATCCACCGCATCCTTATTGTTTGAATTGAATACATTTTAGATTTTTTACTTTCATACTGAAACCATTGCCTTGCACAGGTTTGAAATTTGCCTAACCCCACAGCTGTACTATACATTAGTGAGAGAATGATAGACATTGGAGGTTTTTAATGAACAGCTTACCTATTGATTTTCCAAAAAACTGCTTGTGTATTTTTCCGCGTATTGGCAAACTAAGGAAAGCAGATAAATTTTTTATTTCAAACTAATTATTTTTTCGGGCTAGAGGAAGGACAATAAATGAAAAAGAATCGTGCTTTATTTTTAACAGCAGTTGCATCAGGAACAATGCTAAATCCACTTAATTCTTCGATGATATCTTTAGCATTGCATAGTATTCAAAAGGACTTTCATCTTTCCTTTACTACGGTTTCATGGCTAATATCATCGTTTTATTTAGCCAGCGCTGTTGCCCAGCCTGTTACTGGAAAAATCGGCGACCTAATCGGCAGCAAAAAAACGTTTTTAATAGGGTTACTTCTTGTCGCGATTTCTGCCTTCGGTGCCCCGCTTTCTTCGTCTTTTTTTATGTTAATCATTATGCGCTTAATTCAAGCCATCGGCAGCAGTGCTATCTACCCATCAGGGGTTACCTTAATAAAGAATCATATTCATGACCGCCAAGCATCGGCGTTGGCCGTTTTAGCTATTTTTGCTTCTGCGATGACATCATTAGGTCCGACAGTGGGTGGCTTCTTAATCGTTTGGGGTGATTGGCCAGCCATTTTTAGAATCAATTTTCCGTTCCTTATCATCGGTTTTCTACTTGGATGGTTTCTATTTCCAAAAGACCAAAAGAAAGAAAAGACCCATTTTAAAGACATCCTTTCCCATATAGATGTAATTGGGATTAGTCTGTTTACAGTTGGAATCGTATTTCTTTTATGGTTTTTGCTTTCCATTAAAACAACAATCCATCTTACTTCAGGGATTGCGGGGATCCTTTTTCTTGCCTTGTTTGTGTGGCGGGAATTAACGACAAAAGAGCCATTTATTGATATTCGCTTATTTCGCTCACTGCCAAACCTATCATGGGTCTACCTGCAATTTATTTGCTTAAATATTTTTTTCTATTGTTTATTTTTTGGTCTCCCCAGCTACTTTCAAGACGAAATGCACTATAGTGTGAAAGCCAGTGGATTATTTATGTTATTTATGTCGGGTGCAAGTGTTTTAATTTCCCCGATTACAGGAAAATGGGTAGATAAGACTGGGGTGAAGCAGCCGATTACAGCTGGCTCCTTCCTTTTAATGGCCGGAGCAGTTGTTTTTACTCTTTACTTTGTACATGCACCGTTTTTAGGGATGGGTTTCATCATGCTTATATTAGGGGTTAGCTATGGAATTCTAAACGTTGTTCTGCAGGCAGCAATGGTCAAGGAAAGCCCGTCGGGGATGATTGGAACAACGTCCGGTTTATTCCAAACCTGCCGTTATTTCGGATCCATTTTATCCTCTATTGTTCTTGGACTTGTATTTGGAAAGACCTTTACTGAGAGCCACATGCATTTTCTCGGCTTTATATTAATTATTTTCGGATCGATTAGCTTTTTAATGGGATTCTGGTTTACAAGTCGGCTTGGCAATAAAGCAAAAATTGTGTATAGGTAAATAGCCTCTAAAATACAAAAAACACCACAGTCTAAGGACTGTGGTTGGAGGTATGATCCCTTTTTAAACTTTTAAATAGGAGCATAGCTCTTTTTTCTCTTTGGTGTCGTTACTTCTTATATTTTTTCTGAGACTAGTGTAAACTTTCATTTATATGCTGTGGATTTTCAATTTCATCTAAAATTGCTACCACAAAATCAGCACGGCTTACATAACTTTCGACTTTTTGGTATTCAGTAAGTGGCTTATACGCTTTCATTCGTTATACAAAAATAGACCAGTTAAAAACGGAACTGATTTTTAGACTGGTCTTCCTTAATTCGGTTCTTAATATCCTCTCGTGGGTTCCAGCAGCTAAATTGAAAATTTGTCTTTGTTTCGAAACCAAGCCGTGAGCAAAAATACTTCATCCCTTTCTCCTTCTTTTCTGATTTAAAATGCCTGCATGTTGCACAGCAATGGAAATTTTTCATCAGGAATTCCTTTCCTTATGTTTGAATAGTTCTTTTACACTCTTTCAAAAAAGTTAAATTTCCGTTCACAGTTTGTTCATTAGTTTTAGTTATGATCATAATAGGTTCCTAGAGAACCTCCTCCTAACCATCATATATAGAATTCACAAACCCGGCTAGTTGCTGGGTCTTTTTTTTTACAAAGAAAAGGCCAAGATGAATTATCCTATGTGGAACAAATATAGTATATAATTAATCAGCCCTGTCCATAAAGGTATTAAACCAATTTTTGGACTGGAGTGATCAAATTGAGCGGAATCTGGCTTATTAATGAAAGATTAAATCTAAATGGGCTACCTGCACAAGAGAGCTTTGAATGGCAAAAAAAGGCACTCTTGACCTATATTAAGGAGCAAAAAATTAAAGTAGCCAAGTTAAATCCGTACCAGTTAAATGATTATTACACAATTCCGCATGCCCTTTACTATGATTTAAAAAAGAAAAGAATCCAATTAGATTGTTTAATTATGTATTCTCCACAAATCATTGAGGATTATATTACAACGTATCCTGCACGATGGTTAATGCTGAAAAGCTATTTTAACAAAGTGATTATGGTTGAACAATGTGCCAACCAAATGCAATTTTGAAAAATAGGCTGATTCTAAAGTCACTTTTATATATCTTTGAATCAGCTTTTTAACCTAGCCCTATATGTTAAACAATATTTTCATTCGGTCAAACATGTCCTATAAAATATTCTTACTATCCTTTCGATTGTCTGATATCCCTTTCGGCAAAATCCTTAAATTGGGCTGCAACCGGAGATAAATACCCATTTTTTCTCCAAACCATTTTGATTTCCCGAAAACATTTAGGTTGGCTGACCCGGATAATTGAAATTTTTCGTTTATCCAGACCGTGAATGCGTGGAACTAGGGCAACGCCAAAATTTGCGCCAACGAGTCCGGCAATTGTTTGTTCTTCATAGCTTTCAAAAGACATTATTGGATTGAATCCAGCCTCATGGCAAAGAGTTTCAATGACGTCATGGAGTGCCGTTTCTTTTTTAAAAAGAACAAATGGTTCATTCGCTGCCACAGCTAAATCGATTTGATCCCTACCAGCAAATGGATGACTGATTGGAACGATTAAGAATAATTCCTCCCTCACAATCGGAAAAGAACTTATCTCCTCCAATGTAACTTGAGGGGAACAGAAACCAATATCAATCTTCCCCGCATTTAAGAGCTCAAGAATGTTCACCGTTGTATCTTGTGAGAGGTGAAACTTTACTTGTGGTGCTATTTTCCGAAACTTACTAATTAAATCGGGTACAAAGCTGAATCCTAGTGTTTCAATAAAAGCTAGGAAAACCGTTCCCTGGTTTGGGTGGATCATATCATTAATTTCTTGCTTTGCATCGGCGATTTCTGATAACGCCTTATTTGCGTGCCGGAGAAAAATTTTTCCATAGCGGTTTAATGCCACACCACGGCTTTTTCTTTCAAATAAAGGAACCCCCACCTCTTCCTCCAGCCGGGATATTGATCTGCTTAAAGCTGGTTGTGAGAGAACTAATTCCTCCGATGCTTTTGTAAAGCTTCCTGCGTTAGCCAATGTTTGAAAATATTTAAGTTGATGCCAATCCATGGGAATACCCCCAAACAAATTTAATATTACAATTATGCATGGAATCTATAAAAAAGACAATTATTTTGTTATACCATTTCGAGGTATAATAAAAACATCGTATTTTTCTAATAAACATAAACAACATATAAATAGGGGGATTTAGATGACAAAAGAAAAATTATGGACTAAAGATTTTATTAGTATAACAGTGATCAGCTTTTTCATTTTTCTAGCCTTTTACGTTTTGTTAACAGCATTACCACTGTATTTAGTTGGCAATCTTCATGCAGGTGCAGATAAAGTCGGTTTGGTGGTTACCCTATTTTTAGGTGCAGCCATTGTCATTCGTCCTTTTGCTGGTAAATGGGTTAGTAAGGGGTCGCAGAAAAAAATCCTTGTATACTCGGCTATTGCTTTTTTAGTCGGAACATTGCTTTACCCATTCGCAACAAACATATGGGCATTATTTATTCTAAGGATTTTTCACGGAATCACCTTTGGGATTATTACGACAGTTAAAGGAACCATTTGCGCCGAATTAATCCCAGCGTCAAGACGTGGAGAAGGATTAAGTTATTTCTCATTAGCTATGTGTCTTGCAATGGTATTCGGTCCATACATTGGGCTTAACCTGGCGAATATTGATGCTTACAACACCGCCTTTGTTATTTGTATGGTCATTTCAGTTGTAAATATTGGATTTGCATTCTTTCTTAAAGTTCCAGAAAACAAGAAACAGGCAAGTAAGCAAAAAAATCAAAAGTTTTCTTGGAATGACCTAGTTGATAAAAAAGCAGCACCATTCGCTCTTGCTACCTTTATCTTGGCTTGTGCTTATTCTGGTATTTCCGCATTTTTATCTTTGTATGCAAAAGACTTAGGCTTAGTAGAAGCAGCAAGCTATTTCTTTATTGTATACGCCGTTTTCATTCTTATTTTCCGTCCATTTACAGGACGTTGGTCCGATCAATATGGTTCAAAAATTATTATTTATCCTTGTCTCGTTCTTTTTGCGATTGGGATGTTCATGTTAAATCAAACGCATACCGGAGCTTTGATGGTAATCGCAGGTGCAATTATCGGTATTGGTTATGGTTCGATAACACCGATTTTCCAGACATTGACGATCAGTGCCGTCGAGCCACATCGGGTTGGAATCGCCAACTCATTGTTCTTTAATTCAATGGATGCTGGAATGGCTATTGGTGCATATGGATTAGGGATGATTGCAACCGGCGCAGGATATCGCAGCGTATTCCTAGCCGGGGGAATTTTAGTCATCATTGCGGGTCTATTGTATTTTGTCCAAACGAAAAATAAACAGCCAATTCAAGCTAAAAATAAAGCTACTGCAAAAGCACAAGAGCAAGCCTAATAAGGTTTGCTCTTTTTTATGCCGTATTTAGGAGTAATTTACAAATAAATTATTATTTTACAGAATCTATTAAAGTGCTGGATCTTGCTCCAAGGTATTTTGTTTTCCAATAAGTAGTTGTCAAATCAGATGTAGTGACACCTGAAGAACCTGCATGGATGAATTTGTTATTCCCAATATAAATTCCGTTATGCGATGGTCCTGTTTGATAGGTTTCAAAATAAACGATATCCCCGGGGCTTGGTGCACTTACCGGGTCAGTTGCTGTCCATTGAGAGGCAACAGTTCTTGGCAACGACACTCCAACCTTATTAAACACATAATTTACAAAACCACTACAATCAAAACCAGCAGGAGTAGTTCCCCCCCAAAGGTATGGTGTACCTATGTATTTTTGCGCTTCACTGATAACCGCTTGTACTTTTGAAGCCGTTGACACAACTGGAGCGGGTGTTGAGGTGGTGCTTGGAATTTTTAGCAGCTGGCCGATTCGGATTAGATCTGAGGATAAGCCATTCAAGCTTTTAAGATCGGTTACGTTTGTGTGATAGGTATTAGCAATGCCGTACAGTGTATCGCCTGATTTAACTGAGTAACTAAGATTCAAAGCTGAAGCAACAGTGTTTTTAGAAGTTTGAATAACGGGAGGTACGATTAATGATATTGATTTAGATAGATTGTGTCAGAAGAAAGATGATTCCAATCCTTTAATTGAACAACCGTAACACGATAGGTTTGCGAGATTTTCCAAAGACTATCACCAGAATGAACCGTATAGGTGTTTACATCTGCACTTGCATTGCAGACGCCCCAAAAGCCGTAAATAATAGTCCTGTTGCCACTGCTGTCATTAGATGCTTTTTCATATAGCACTTCCTTCTCGATTGTTTGCATATTAATCATAAAGGATTCTAATCGATAAAAAGCATCGATAAAATGTTGTTATTCAGGAATTTAGATCCATTTTTGGGAGTAGCAGTATTTCAATTTACAAACAGTAGAAAACTATCAAACCTTATTAATAAAGTGTTTAAACCTTCTTTTCTTTTTCCTCTATTCAGTTTTGTAACATTTTTGTAATCTATTTTTTACATTCTAATCCCCCAAAAAATAAGTGCTATATTACTGTTACTATAGTTGAATCATCTCTTTTGCTTATTTTGACATGGGAATGTAGAAATTTTGTAACAAACCGATCACGCACGTTGAGATAAGAAAACTATAATTATCTATAGAAGCATCATTAAAATAGTAATATTGTCAGTAATGCTTTTAAAAATTTATGAAGCTTGGTGATGAAAATGCATGGAATAGGGCATCCAGAGGGTATTGGACATCCCCATGGTATGGGCAAGGAAATCGACTATGATAAAAACCCATTTATTGTAATTTGGGAAGTAACGAGAGCGTGTCAGCTTAAATGCGTTCACTGCCGTGCAGATGCACAATTATCTGCTGATCCACGGGAATTAACCCATGAAGAAGGAATTAAGCTGCTCGATGAAATTTATGATATGAACAATCCGATGTTAGTTTTCACTGGCGGAGATTGTATGATGAGGGAAGATCTATTCGAACTTGCTGATTACGCTGTTAAAAAGGGCATGCGCGTTTCAATGGTACCAAGTGCGACAGATAATGTAACAAAAGAAAAAATGCAACGGGCTAAAGATGTTGGTCTTTCACGCTGGGGCTTCAGCCTTGACGGACCTACTCCGGAAATTCATGATTTTTTCCGCGGTACTCCAGGGTCATTTGACTTAACGGTTGAAAAAATTAAATATATACATGAATTAGACATGCCGCTGCAAATCAACACAGTTATTTCACGCTATAATTATGATCATCTTGAAGAAATGGCGAAGTTAGTTGAAGAGCTTGGTGTTGTCATGTGGTACATCTTCTTGCTGGTTCCAACTGGAAGAGGGCAACTTGATGCCTGTATCTCCCCTGCTGAACATGAAAAGGTGTTCCGTTGGCTCTATGACCTTAGCAAAAAAGTTCCATACGATATCAAAACAACTGCAGCACAGCACTACCGACGGGTTGTTCTGCAGGAAAAGGCACGTGAGCATCTGATTGCAAAAGGAGAAATTCACTATGAGGATTCGATTACAACCGATTTTGCTTCCATGCATGACGGCTTAAAGCGTGCTCCAAAAGGTGTAAATGATGGAAATGGATTTGCTTTCGTATCACATATCGGGGATGTTATGCCAAGCGGCTTACTTCCTATCGTTGCAGGAAACGTTCGCGAGAATCCTTTAGCAGAAATCTATCGTGAAGCAAATGTTTTCAAGGATCTCCGTCAGCCTGATAACTATAAAGGTAAATGTGGTGTTTGTGAATTCAATAAAATTTGCGGCGGTTCTCGTTCGCGGACATATGCGGTCACAGGAGATTATATGGAAAGTGAACCATTCTGTGTCTATATTCCACAAGCGATGCGAAATAAGGAAACAGCTCCTATATCTTAAGAATAAGAAAAGAGGCATTTCTATCAATCATTAGGATGCCTCTTTTCTTATTAAATTGAAACCAGATGGCATAACTATTAGTATCCCCCAATTCATATCCTTAGTAAATTTTCTAGTTGGTTCTAAATGATTTCAATAATACATCGACCAATATTTTATACTGATAGTGGAAATGCTTTGAGTAGGATTAAAAATTCTCTTTTCAACAGTTGTACTAACGATAAAGGAGAAGCAATGATAAGAACGATCGCCTTAAGTCTGCAAAATAAACTTGTAAAAGACATAACTGTAGCGGAGTTAGTTTCCGGAAGCTTTCACTGGTATTGGATTGATTTTACTCAAGCAACTAAAGAAGAAACGGATCTGCTAAGGGAGCCTCTTCGGTTTCATCCCTTGGCCATTGAAGATTGTATTTTCACTCTGCAAAGACCGAAACTTGATTATTATGCTGCTAATACTTTTTTTGTGACCCAGGGATTGAATCCAGAAACGATGAAAAGAGAGGAAGTTGATTTTTTCCTCGGCAAAGAATATCTTGTAAGCTTTCATCATAAACCATCACCTGAAATAGACGAGGTTTGGAATCGCTTAATGGCAGCAGCTAATCTACAGGATTGGGACCCTCCCCAAGTGTTTTATTATGTTTTAGACAAGATGGTTGATAATTATTTTCCACTGGTTTATAAAATTGAGGATACGTTAAATGAACTTGACGAAAATTCAAAGGGAAGATCAATGGAAATGCTGCTTGAGGATTTATTTGATACAAGACATGAACTCCTCTCACTAAGGCACACGATTACCCCAATGCGTGATCTTGTATACCGGATTATTAATTCGCAGCGCCTTGAGGAACTTCAGGAACGAAAGGAGTACTTTTCAGATATTCACGATCACTTACTAAAATTAACCGAAATGATTGAAGCAAATCGGGAGCTAACCCAAGACATTCGCGATAGCTATATTTCTATAAATTCTCATGAATCAAACCATGTGATGAAGGTTTTGACCGTCATAACAACCATTTTTATGCCATTAACCTTTATTGCTGGAATTTATGGTATGAACTTTCGTAATATGCCTGAGTTAACCTTGAAATATGGATATTTCGGAGCACTTGTCATTATGTTTCTAGTTGGTGCGGGGATGTCACTTTGGTTTAAAAAGAAGGGATGGTTTAAATAGGACAGGCAAATAGCTTTGATTCAAAATTGTCACAGGATAATATAAAGCGATAAAAAAAGGCCAGCCTGGGCTGGCCTTTTTTATCACCAATTTTTGTAATCAACTTTTCCACCTGTCAAATCAATGGTATTTCGCTCTCCTTTATAGTAGGTTTTACCCTTTTTAGTAACGATATATTTTTCATATGTAAACACCTCTTGACCATTTGGCAGGGACACCACCACTTTTCTACCTGGATTTTCATCTGGGGTATCAATTCGAATCGAACTCTTGTCGAAATATTGAAATAGTAAAATTCCTCCGGTAAGAATCAGGGTCATTACCAATAGAGAAAGGACCGGAACCCTCCATTGAATCTGACTGTTTTTGTTATGATATAGTTCAATTCTTGACATGCATGCTTTCCCTCCAACCTAAAAGCTATTTTCTATTTTCATCTCTAATTTTGAGAACGTGATGAATGACATCATTAATTCCCAGCTGCATTATTGTTTATTTAATTTAGTCGAAAATTATAAGTCCTTATTTAGAATATGCAGAAATTTAGGAAAATTTGCAACTATTTTGCAAACATTTTTTTCAAATTTTCTTTTTAATTAGATATATAATAAGATGAAAGTAGTTTTATTTTGAAAGGAGTATGTCCTTTGGCTTATCCAAATACAGCAGAAACGATTAAATTAATTGCTAGTTTAGTCTCTATGCCAAGCCCCTCCGGAAATACAAACGAAGTAATTACTTTCGTAGAAGAATTTCTTACTAACCTGGGTGTCCAAACAAAAAAAAACCGGAAAGGCGGTTTAATTGCAACACTTCCTGGAAAAGATTCAAGCAAGCACCGAATGCTAACTGCGCACGTCGATACACTTGGGGCAATGGTAAAGGAAATTAAAGCAAACGGGAGACTTCGGATTGATCTAATTGGAGGTTTCAAGTATAACTCAATCGAGGGTGAATACTGTCAAATTGAAACTAGCAATGGAAATAAATACACTGGAACGATTCTTTTGCACCAGACCTCCGTGCATGTCTATAAGGATGCAGAAAAGGTAGAACGAAACCAAGAAAATATGGAAGTACGGATAGATGAAAAAGTACATAACGAGGATGACGTTAGAAAGCTTGGAATAGAGGTTGGTGATTTCATATCGTTTGACCCGCGGGTTGTACTAACAGAAAGTGGTTTCATTAAATCCCGCCATTTAGATGATAAAGCAAGTGTTGGAATTCTTCTTCAATTAATAAAACAAATAAAGCAGGAAAACATTTCACTTCCATATACAACCCATTTTCTCATTTCAAACAATGAAGAAATTGGGTATGGAGGAAACTCAAATATTTCTCCCGAGACAGTCGAATATCTTGCGGTTGATATGGGAGCCATCGGTGATGGTCAGGCAACGGATGAATACACTGTATCAATATGTGTAAAAGATGCAAGTGGTCCTTATCATTTTGGTTTAAGAAAAAAATTAACCAGCCTTGCAAAAGATAACAATATACTATATAAATTAGATATTTATCCCTACTACGGCTCGGATGCATCAGCCGCCATCCGATCAGGTCATGATATCGTACATGGATTAATCGGGCCCGGAATTGATTCATCCCACGCATTTGAAAGGACACACCAAGACTCAATCGATTATACTGCGAAGCTTTTATACCACTATGTTCAATCCGAGCTAGTTAACTAAAAAAACCAGGCGCTGCCTGGTTTTTTTAGTTTTGAAAATAATTATTCATTTTTGCTTCTATTCTTTTCGATTATTTTCTTTATTTCGTTTTTTGCTTAGTTTGTTAAATGTCCATAAAATCATTAAACCGTTTGAAAGCCAGAATACACAGAGTAAAACAATCGCTCCAAAAAACGGAAAATTAAATATAGATATTATAAGGAAGGAACCAGCAAAAATGGTAATCCATCTAGTAGTATATCCTCCCGAGAGCATTTTTTCACCAAAATACTGACTGAATATTGATAAACCGATTAAAAATGCAATCAGCGGCGGTATTGCTAAGATAATGGCAATTGGAATTCCAATTATAGTAATAATTAACAGCAATATGATTGCAAGTAGTACAAAGCTCGCAATTGCTCCGACAAGAAATACCTTTCCTATTTGCTGTTTAAAAATCCGTATCCTTTGTTCACCACTATTTTTTAAGAGAAGACCCACCAAAACTGTAAGCAGAACTAAACCGACACTAAAGACAAACCGTAAAATCCAGTTTGTAAAAAGTAAAGCAACACCAATGAGGAAATGATTAATCGTATCATTTTTAAATTTTAAAGCTAAAATATTTTCTTTTACATAAGAACCTTTTTCTTGATTGACATCACCATTAATAACAATGACAATTCCATTTATTTTAGCAGATTTTGAAATTTTTAAATTTCCATTAATAACAATCGCTGAAAAATCAACTTTACCTTTAATGTCGATATCATGGCCAACTACAATTATATTATCCACTTTCTCATAAGCTGGCATCACTGTTTTTTTCTCATTTAGGATATTTTTATCCATTGCTGAAACTGGCTTTACAAGGAGAAATGCCATTAAAAACAGCATCATCAAACTAAGGACAAGCTTTCTGTTCCACATTTAGATGTCCTCCGCTCTAACTGTGGTTCCCATTGAATGAACCAGATACCTCAATGTAATAACTGCCAAGGCAATAAAGATGAAGATGACCACGGTGATAACCTCAACAACATACGGAATAGCAGAAATGATTGATGGTATTGCGTAAATCAGCCCGCGTGCAATACTATAGATTGTATGAAAAATTGGTAACCCAACAGTAAGAAAAGGACTTGTCGTAACCAAGAACATGATTCCAAATGCAAAAAACATCATGATAGCGATTCGGTTTGAAACTCCTGAATATTTTTTTATGGAAACCCCTTGTATTTTTTCAAGTACCTTATCTTCGATTGTGCTTGGAATTTCAATTATTTCATAGGTCGCTAAGATTTGCTGACGAAGAGTGGCTAATTCACGAAACCAATTATTGCAATCTATACACACAGCCAAGTGTTTTTCGATCATTTGTCTTTCATCCTCGTTTATTTCATTGTCCATGTAATCAGAAAGTAATTCCTTAATATGTTCAGACATTTCTCTCACCCCTTTTGAAGTTCTTTCTTTAAATTTTCCCGTGCAGCACTAATCCTTGATTTGACAGTACCTAATGGGATATGTAGCATGTCACTAATTTCCGCATAGGAATAACCTTGCAGCTCTCTTAAAATTAAGACATTTCTTTGGTCTATTGGTATCTTTTCCATTGCAGCATTTATACTCATTTTTGTTATTGCACTTTCAATTGGTGTAGGACCCCTCTGAATCGCTACATTTTCACTTAACTCCTCTGATAAGATTATTCTCTTCTTACTAAGTTTTGAATTTTTATCATAACAAAGGTTTGTGACAACCTTTGTCAGCCAAGAAACAAAGGCATATTCATTTTCTAGTTTTGATAAGGAATAATAAACTTTAACAAAAGCCTCCTGTGTTACGTCCTCTGCCTCCATCCGATCATTCAAAAGAGCATATGCATGTCGATACACAGTGCCTTTATAGGCAGTGACCAATTGTCGAAAGGAAGCTTGATTACCTTGTTTCGCCTCTAAAATTATTTGATGTAAATCAATTTCCACATTTTTTCAGCCCCTGCCCCGAATCCTGCTTATATTTAAGCCTGATATAGAAAAGACTAATTATCATCATCAAAAGTTCAAAAAAAAACGATAATTTTTGCGATACTTTTACAAAAAACACTTTTCAAAAACACGATCCTAGTTTATCCTTATATAGGTAAAATTGCCATATATTCTTTATTGAGAACGTAAAATTCCTTTTTAATGAAAATTATATTATCAAAAGTTAGGACTCGAATTTTTTAAATTTAATCTTTTTCTCATTTAATTTTAATGCAAGCACTTAAAAACAGCATTATGATTATCTAGGAAAATCTATACAGAAATTTTTCCTACTATATAAATGGCTCAATCTCTAATTTATTCGTTAACAGTTGAGGTGAATAAGTTGTGTTCCAAAAAATAAAAGACTTTTATGAAAATCAAAAAGTGAATTGGTTTGCCCATTTCATCTATTACTTACTCATCCTTATATTACTGTTTTTTATGTATGGGTTTAACGATGCCAATGCCGGTAACTATATTTATAATGAATTTTAACATGGAGGAATCCTCTGATGAAATTGCTTAAAACTATACATGATTTTGCCGTTACACATCCAGAAGCTGCCGCGTTTATCTCTCCCGATAATGAAATCAACTATAAAGAGCTTTGGCAGCAATCAGAACAAGTCGCTAGTAATATTTTAACAAAAAATTTGACAAAAGGTACACCCATACTGGTTTATGGACACATGCAGCCAGATATGATTGTTTCGTTTTTGGGGTGTGTCAAATCAGGGCATCCATATGTTCCAATTGATACTTCCATTCCATTGGAGAGAATCGAAAGAATCGGCCAAAGCTCACAATCCGAATTACTGATTAATGTTTCAAGTTTACCCTTGCAGCTGGATAATTCATCTGTGCCGATTATTACAATAGAAGAGCTAAGAACAACGATAGTAGAGTCAACAAAGGTGGATTCAAAAAATTGGGTTAAAGAGGACGAAAGTTTTTATATTATTTATACTTCCGGAAGTACAGGAAATCCAAAAGGCGTTCAAATTTCTGCAAATAATTTGCAAAGCTTTGTAAATTGGATGATGGATGATTTTCCAATCAATGGCCAGCTTCGATTTTTAAACCAGGCTCCATTTTCTTTTGACTTGTCGGTAATGGACCTTTACCCCGCACTTGCAACTGGTGGATGTATATTTGCAATCACAAAAGAGATGATCGCAAGGCCCAAAATACTTTTTGAAGCATTAAAGACTTCAGAAACTCAAGTTTGGACTTCTACCCCATCATTTGTACAAATGTGTCTAATGGATCCATCATTTTGCCAAGAATTACTTCCTGAATTAACTTGCTTTTTATTCTGTGGAGAAATTTTACCGGTTACAATCGCTCGCCAATTATTAGAACGTTTTCCTAAAGTAAAGGTATATAATACCTATGGACCTACAGAAGCCACAGTTGCCATTACTTCTGTAGAAGTTACTCAAGAAATTCTAAACCAATACCAAAGTCTCCCTGTTGGCAGTCCAAAAAAGGATACAAAGCTTATGCTCCTGAATGAAGATGGCACAGAAGCTGCTGAAGGTGAGAAAGGTGAAATCATCATTATTGGTCCTAGTGTAAGTAAGGGATATTTAGGCGAACAGAAATTAACAGAAAAAGCCTTTCTTACCATTAATGGAGAAATGGCCTACCGTACAGGTGATGCTGGTTACATGGAAAATAATCTCCTTTTCTATAAAGGAAGAATGGATTTTCAAATCAAGCTTCACGGTTATCGGATGGAATTAGAAGAAATCGAACATCATATCGCTGAATCTCAATATGTAAAATACGTGGTTGTTGTCCCTGTTTATCATAATGAAAAAATTGATTATTTATCAGCAACGATAGTCCCTGATAAGCATGGATTTGAAAAAGAATATCAGCTTACTAGTGCGATTAAGAAAGAACTGGGCGAAAAAATTCCTTCTTATATGATCCCAAGGAAGTTTACGTACCGTGAGGAGCTGCCAATGACCCCCAATGGTAAAATCGATCGAAAACTTCTTAAAGAAAAGGTTTTAGTATGACACCATATGGTTCATTTTCATTCTTTATCATCATCGCCATTCTTTTAGCTCCAACTGTTATTCTAGGCCTTAGGGGAAAAAGGTTTCAGTCTTATAACATTGTGGTGTCAGTCATCGTGCTGGCACTCATCTTTGGTTCATTTTGGAATGAGGCAATTGTACTTATCTTATTTACCATATGGCAGGTTTTGTTAATTAAAGGATATCTTGCTTACCGAAGGAAAGAAAACAGTACCACTGTTTTCTGCATGGCAGTTATCTTATCAATATTGCCACTAAGTATATCTAAACTTTCGCCCTATTTTTTCCATGTCCATTTAATTGGCTTCCTTGGTATTTCGTATTTAACATTTAAAGGAACCCAACTCATCATGGAAACAAGGGATGGCTTGATTAAAAACAATATTCCGATCGTTCGTTTGCTCTATTTTATCCTATTCTTCCCGACCATCTCATCCGGACCAATTGACCGGTATCGTCGTTTTGAAAAAGATGTAAAAGCTGAGATTTCCAAAGAACAATATAAAATACTTCTCTACGATGGAATTAACAAGATTTTCCTTGGGTTTTTATACAAATATATCATTGGTTATTCGATAAATCATTATTTCATCGCAAATTTAGGATCCATTGCCAATAGTCATTTTCAAAATAACCTCTTCTATATGTATGGTTATAGTTTGTATTTATTTTTTGACTTTGCCGGGTATAGTGCGTTTGCAATTGGCGTCAGCTATATTATGGGAGTAAAATCTCCAGAAAACTTTAATAAACCTTTTATTAGCCGTAATATTAAAGATTTCTGGAACCGCTGGCATCTAAGTCTTTCTTATTGGTTCAGAGACTATGTTTATATGCGTTTTATTTTTTGGGTAACAAAGAAAAAATTGATTAAGAATCGAAATGTCAGCTCAAACCTTGGTTACATCTTGCTATTCTTATTAATGGGCGTTTGGCATGGATTAGCTATTCAGTATATACTTTACGGCATCTATCATGCGGTGATTATGGTTCTCTACAATTCTTTTGAACATTTTAATAAAAAGCATAAGTGGTGGCCAAACAATAGGTACACAAAAATTGCTGCTATCGTTATCACTTTCCATTTTATTTGCTTTGGCTTTTATATTTTTTCTGGACACCTTATTCATTCCTAAGAAAAGCAAAGTGGCTGTATAGCGAAGTTCGCTCGGCTATTAACTAATAATGATCAAAGTAAAAAAGTAAAAAAATAAAAATATAGATACAATAAAGGGAGTATGATTATCATGGAATTTGAAAATCAAGTTATTGAGCTTTTAGCAGAAGTTTGTCAGGATGATGCTGTTAAGGAAGATCCGAACATTGACTTATTTAACAGTGGACTTCTTGATTCATTTGGAACGGTTGAACTGCTTGTTAAAATCGAAGAACGGTTTGGCATTACTGTACCTATTACTGAATTTGACCGTGACACTTGGAATACACCAAAAAATATCGCAAACCAGCTGGCTGATTTTAGATGACCAGAAAGTCTCTATTTTCACCAATCATTTTCGCTTTTCTCGTCTTACTTTTGCTTATTATTATTCCAAATAGTTGGATTGAAAAACTAATTCCCGAGAGTAGAATCAGTCAAGCGGCAACCGAACTAAATCCGGTTATGTTTCAAGGTAAATATATTCAGTCAAAAATGCTTGAAGATAATCGCTATTTGCCTATGTATGGTTCATCAGAGCTTGCAAGACTTGATGCCTTCCACCCATCGAATTATTTTAAAGAAAACCCCGATGGGTTTGTCCCATTTTTAGTTGGTCGTGGTGGTTCTATATCCATTATCCATTTTCTAAACTTTGCAGAACATACAGAACAGCTTAAAGGGAAAAAGCTCGTTTTTATCCTGTCCCCACAGTGGTTCCAGCCGAGAGGAGCAGATGAATCCCATTTTGTTCCTAATTATTCCTCACTGCAAGGATATGATTTGGCCCTTAACAATAAAATTGATTCAGATACGAAGAAGAAAGCAATAAAGCGATTACTTCATTTTGTCCCAGTTCGAGATGACCTGTTACTTACTACTATCTATCAGGGGGAACTTTCTAATGACCCTTGGGTGAAAAGAAAAGCTGTCCTTGCACGACCTTTTGCTTATGCCTATAGAGGGATATTACAGAAAAAAGATCTTTACTACTCCCTTATCGGCGGTACAAGCCGTAACCGTGAAATAACACGTGCAGTTAAACAAAAGGATTGGGCTCAGCTTAAACATGAAGCAACACTTGAAGGTTCCAGACAAGCTACGAACAATCAATTTCTTGTGATTAACTCACAGTATGATAAAATTAAGAAAAAGGTACCCTCGTTGAAAGGATATAAAAGAGGAGCCTCATACGGCCGTTCAGTTGAATATTATGATTTTCAACTTGTATTAGACCTGTTAAAAGAATCAGGGGCAAAGCCATTGTTCATATCAGTTCCTGTCAACGGGAAATGGTATGATTATACCGGATTTCCGAAGCAAGGACGCACATCCTATTACACAAGAATTAGGCACCAGATAGAAGCAGAAGGATTCCCTATTGCTGACTTTTCTAAACATGAGTATGACCCTTATTTTATGAAGGATACCATTCATATTGGCTGGAAAGGCTGGGTTTATGTTGATAAAGCCATTAAAGACTTTTATAACGATGACCACATTACCCAAAAGAGCATCCAATTGTAGGATGCTTTTTTGAATAATCTCCAATCTTCAACTAGTACTAGCCACAGAACAAGGGTATAATGATCATAAAATAAAAATTTTCACTGGGAGAGTAAAATTATGTTATCTAATATTGGTGTACCAGGATTAATCTTACTATTAATTGTTGCCTTAGTTATCTTTGGACCAAATAAACTTCCAGAAATTGGACGCGCTTTTGGAAAATCAATCCGCGAATTTAAAAAAGCTACTGAGGGATTGACAGATGATATTAAAGCAGAGATAAAGGAAGATAGTAAAGAAGTAAAAGAGAACAAAATTGATATAAATAAGAAATAAGAGCGATAGAGCGATGTTTTAAGGAGTGCAACCATTCTTGCACTCCTTTTACTTTGGTTATTTTCTACTTGCCATGCTGGCAAAATCCCTAAATTGTTCCTTTAATTTGTCGCGGTTCTTTTTATTTCGCAGTAAATAAGCTGTACCTAAAGCAACAGTTGTCATCATTAATTTTCTACCCATTCTCAAATCCCCCTTGATGTTATGTCTTCTTTTTATCTTTTCCATAACCCTTTCCCTTACACCTTCAAATTAAGAGCAATTAAGCATGAAATTCCCAAAAAAATATGTAAGAAGAAAACGCCTACAGCTAGCGTTTTCCTTTATAAAATGATTAACTCTTCATGGCAGCATTCATTATTTCATTTTGCTTTTTGTAATGTGTGAGCAATTGATTTAACAGTTGGGCTGTTCTTTTGTGATTGTTATTTTTTACTGAGTCCTTAAGCTCATGATATATTTTCCAATGACCCGTTTCCTTGCCGCCATGTACTTTTTTAACAAACTCTTCTTTCGTAATTTTCCCCTCTTCATACTGTTTATGGAGTCCCTCGAATTTTGCCATTTTTTCTTTTTTCCATTGCTGTCTTTTTTCAGCAAACTGTGGACTTTGCCATTTTTCGATAATTCTATTTCTATCTTTGATTACTGCTTCCCATTCCTGCGTTTTTTCAGGTGTATACTTGTTTACGAATGAAAGAAGTTTTTGCTGTTTTTGTTTCATTTTTTCTTGCCAATTTTTATCCATCATTTGATAGTGTCTTTGATCAAGACGATTCTCAGTACTATTTTCCCCCTTATTAGTAGTATTTGACATCGTGCCATTTGCAAAAGCCATCCCTGGTAAAACTAAAAATAATCCTAGAACCAATCCAATCACTTTCTTTTTCTTTCTCATTAATAAAAACATCTCCTTTTTTCTCAAACATTTCCAAATGGAACGAGATTTATCATTCCCCAATTGATTCAAATAAATTTATCCTTTTTCAAAAATTCCTGAGTATTTAGCTTTAGATTGGAAAAAGAACTCTTCTATATTAATTATAAATGGACTAATTTTTTACCATAAAAAAGGAACCATCCCGGTTTAGTTGGGATAGTTCCTTTTTGTTACTTTCCAATAAACATTTGTGACCAATAGTTGCCGCTGGATGTATAACCTACACCAATGTTTGTATAATTTGTACTTAAAATATTTTTGCGATGTCCTTCACTATTCATCCACGACGTTACGACTTGTTGCGCGGTTGTCTGACCCATTGCGATATTTTCTCCCGCGGCCCTATAAGTAACACCGAAGTCCCTCATCATATCAAACGGAGAACCATAGGTAGGACTTGTATGCGAGAAATAATGTTTTGCATTCATATCGTTTGTCTTGGTTTGGGCTACTTTACTAAGTGAAGCATCTGCACTGAGCGGAGGTAAACCATTTTTCCTTCTCTCATTATTGGTTAGCTCGATCACCTGTTGAGCTATTTGACTGATCCTAGCCGATGGTGCCGTATTAGGCTGTTGTACAGGTGGCTTTCCAGGTATCGCCGGGATTTGTGTATTCGGCGCAGTGATGATATTTTGCCCTGGTTGTGTAATTCCTCCGGTTTGTGGCTGTCTTGTTCCAGATTCAAACATATAGTACCAATACTGCCCATTGTTCACCTGTCTAGTGTGCGGAAATTGATGGCTCGGTGTAGTGGTGCTATAGGAATTTGGGTCAATGGTTATATAGCCGTTGTTCATAGGCTGGATTTCATTAGCCGTGAAGAGAGGATTCACGTTTGGACCATTCCGATTACGGTCTGATACGTTTAGATTACCTGTTGGATTTGACACATTTGTATTCCGAATTGGATGCTGTAAGTCACCTGTTGACACGTTTCTGGGACCATTTACATTATCGGTATTATTGGCACAGCCCGAGAGTGCTGCCATTAAGATTGCCGCGATAACCAGCTTTACTTTTTTAGATTCCAATGTTAAAACCTCCTCTTTGACCTCAAAAGGTCATCCTTATTTTTTTCCTAACCATAAAAAATATGGTTGGTAAAATAAGTGGAGAAATAGAAAAGCGGTAGCGACCGTTTAGCGACGTATGGACTGGGGCACACCGACTGAGATAAAGGAAACACGAAGAGCGGAAGCGCATTCGTGCTTGACTTATCGTAGGGAGGTGGGCGAAGTACACTAGTCGCTGGGCGCTGGAGCTGGACAGTTATCTAAATTCAAATAAATTTAATATACATCCTTTTTGGTAAAGAACAAAAACGCAACAAATAATGCTGCTGCCCACCAGACTAAGAGGTCAATCAGCGAAAAGGAAAGGGTCATACCCTCAATTGGAGGTGCAGTACCCTTTAAGTAATCAGTTAACCGCAAATTAACCATAAAGAAATACTTTGCTGAGTGCCATGACGACACCATATTGCTGAGAATAGCTCCTGAAATTAAAGCTGCGAGCATTACACCCATTCCAGCTGCCGTACTACGAATCAAGACCGAAAGCATGAAAGATAACGTCCCAACGACAATGGCAACAAACCAAACCAAACCAAAGTCCATCAACAAATATTGCCACGTATCAAGAAGTTTTACCGCAGCTGTATTTAACCCCGATTCATTTACCGAAAAACCTGTTAGAATAGGCGCCTGCCATCCCTTGTAGCCAAAAACCACCCCAGAAAGCACGTAGGCAAGAACACCTGAAATAAACACGATTAATGAGATCGCCAAACATAGGGTAATATATTTACTTAAAAGTACCCTCCACCTGCGAACAGGCCTCGTCAAAAGCAGCTTAATCGACCCAAGACTGTGCTCAGATGAAACAAGATCGCTTGCAATCACCATCACCATTAACGGGATGAATAAATCAATTGAATTCTCAAGAAACATCCTGACAAATGTTGGAGCCCCAGGCTCCGAAGGATTTATATTATGGTTAAGATAATATTGCTGCTGTTGAAGAGAAATTTGCAGCTGCTTCTTCCATTCAGCTGATATCCTGCTTGAGCTTAAGCGATTTTGGGTGTCAATAATTTGCTGCTGCAAAATGGTTCGCCAATCACTTGTTCCCAGTTTCTCACGTTGGGTTTGAACCGTTTTATATTGTGCGTATGTAAACAAAATGACAAGAACACCTATAATGAGTGCAATCACAACCAGACGTTTTTTTGCGATAAGCTTCATCATTTCGTTTTCAATCAATTTAGTCAATCTTCGCACCCCCTGTAAGCTCGAGGAAAAGATCTTCCAATACAGGAAGCTTTCGATTCATTTCCGTCACTTGAACGCCTGCATCAACAAGCTGTTTATTCCAGTCTGCAATATTGGTCTCATCGAACTCTGTCAACAATATACCATCAGTCTTCACTTCCACTTTGGTCAATTTTTCCAAAATTTGTTTTCCATTGTTAAAAGGGTGAAGGTGCCATTCGACTCTTTCTCGGTTAGATAATAAATGCTGGACCGTATCGGTTTTAATAATGGTCCCTTTTGTTATAATTGCCACACGGTCACACAAAAGTTGGATTTCACTTAATAAGTGGCTTGAAACCAATACACTTAATCCTTCCTTCTCTGCCAGAAACCGAATAAACTGCCGCATTTCGCGAATTCCTGCGGGGTCCAACCCGTTTGTAGGTTCATCAAGGATCAAGACCCTAGGCGATCCTAAGAGTGCTTGGGCAATTCCGAGGCGTTGTCTCATCCCAAGGGAATAGGTTTTTACCTTATCATGAATTCGTTCCGATAACCTGACAAGCTCTGTAACCTCTTTGATTCTGTCCTCCCCAACCCCATCAAGCATCCGCGCAAAATGAAGAAGATTATTCCAGCCTGACAGGTACGGATATAGCTCTGGATTTTCGACAATACAGCCGAGATTTTTTAATGCGTTATGAAAATGAGTTTGAATATTGTAACCACAAATTTTAATCATGCCAGAGGTTGGCTTAATTAACCCAACGAGCATCCGGATTGTCGTAGTTTTCCCGGCACCATTTGGTCCTAAAAATCCGAAAACCTCACCTTCCTTTAATTCAAATGTGATTCCTTTAATGATTTCTTTTTTCCCAATTACTTTTTTGAGATTATTTACAGATAATGTGATATTCTCCATTCGATCTCGTGTCTCCTCACCATGTAAGCAATGCTGCTACCCGTTCTGCAATCAGTCGGTAGCCTTTTGAATTTGGATGAAACTTATCTGAATACAGATAATCATTTACTTTTAATTCGAATAGATCGAAGGTTGGAACAAAGACAACTTTTGGAAATGCGGCACTGACCTCTGCACTATCATAATTCCAACGGCGAACTATTGTTGATGTCTCTTTTCCAGTACTTAAATTGATAAACGGGTTATACAACCCAACAAAAAACACGTTCGCATTGGGATTTACGTTTCGAATCTCTGTAAAAATAAACTTTAAATTATCTAAATACTTTTTCTCTATCACCATGATTTTGTCCGTTTTATAATCCACTAAGCCTTGGCCGCCTCTAAACAAATCGTTGCCACCAATTGTAATTAATACCATATCAGCACCGCCAATTTGCCGCAATACCTCGGGTTGCTTCACCTGTTTGCAAAGTTCATCGGAAGTCTGTCCATTTATTCCAAGGTTTAATAAACTGACCTGTTTGTTGGTCCGCTTTTTGACCTGATCTTTAATATCGCCGACAAAACCTTTGCCTGTATCATCCCCTAAACCTTTCGTCAGTGAATCTCCCAGTGCCACAATGTTTATTGTTTTTTTATTTTCTGCCTTTTTGGATGCTGTTTTAACTTGAGAAACTTTACCAGGTGTGGATGCGTAATATTTGGTGATTGTCCACCCAAGCCCAAATAGCCAGAGCAGGCATAATAATGCTGAGAAAAAGGTAATCAATCGTATGCTGTTCTTGTTCAAAAAGCTTCATCCTTTCAGGCTTTATCCACCTTCCATTTAAACATATTTGGCAAGGGAATCAAAACAGGGATACCTTATTTTTTATCCAATCTTATCGACATTCGATAATCGTTAACATTTGGAAAAAATATTTCGGTTATAAATAAATTTTGGGACCTTTGGATTAGTCAATGGCCATGCATAAATGTAAAAAGCCGATTTCCACTCGTGGAAATCGGCTTTTTTCGATTAAATTTATAGTCGCGGAATTTATATTTTTGAACCTTGAAAACTGCCTAGCCTGGTATAAGGTTCGGAGACGATACCTTGCACGAAGAAAAACAGTAAGTTCTTCCATGGAGGCCGCCTACTACTATTGTACTTCGCTCAATGGACGCTCCTGATTTTCTAACAAATTACCTTTCGGTCCAAAAAACTCGTAATGGATTTTAGCTTCGTCAACACCTAGTTCTGTTAATGAACGATTGATTGCCTTCATAAATGGCTGCGGCCCGCAGAAATAAAAATCCGCATCGTTAATGGCTGTATTCTCCTTCAACCACTCCTTCGTTACATAGCCTTCGACATCAAATTTTTTATTGATACGATCATCTTCATTTGGTGAATCATAAAATACAAATGCTTTCACCTTGTCATTAGCAGATATTTCGTCGACTTCATCTCTTAAAGCGTGAACGCTGCTATTTTGCGCAGCATGGATAAATGTAACATCCCGCTCTGGTTGAACGTCTGCTACAGTTTTTAACATACTTAGGATAGGAGTAAGACCAACACCGCCACTTAATAAGACAACAGGTGACTTTTTATCCAAATCCAAAATGAAGTCTCCAGCAGGAGCACTTATATTTAAACGGTCTCCTTCATTTACACTCTCATGAAGGTAATTTGAAACCTTTCCATCTGGATTGGCCGTTCCTGTTTCTTGTTTAACGCTAATCCTATAGTAATCTTTACCGGGTGCATCTGATAGGCTATATTGACGAATATGGGTGAATCTTTCCCCTTCGATTTCTAGTTTTATGCTGATATATTGACCTGGCTGGAAGCTCGCAATTTCCTTTTTGTCTTCCGGTTTAAGATAAAATGAGGTAATTACGTCACTTTCTTTCACTTTACGATCGACAATGAATGGACGGAAGCCTTCCCAGCCTCCACGTTGATGTGCTGCTTCATCATACATTCCAGCCTCAACACTGATAAAAGCATCCGCAATAACACCATAGGCCTCTGCCCAAGCGTCCATGATCTCATCTGTTGCAGCATCTCCTAAAACATCCTTAATGGCCAATAATAGGTGTTCTCCGACAATCGGATAATGCTCCGGCTTAATTCCCAAACTCCTGTGCTTATGAGCAATTTGCTTTACGACAGGAAGTATAACTTCAAGATTGTCTATATACATTGCTGCTGCATAAACTGCACTTGCAAGCGCTCGCTGCTGCTTGCCTTGTTTTTGATTGGCATGATTAAAAATATTTAGTAATTCTGGATGGTTTCCAAACATTAATTGATAAAAACGTGTTGTAATTTTTTCCCCATATTGTTCCAATACAGGCACAGTTGATTTAATAATGTCTACTTTCTTTTGATCTAACAAAATTAACACTCCTCTTTAGTTAGCACTTTGTTCATAGTGTTATTATATGGGACATTACACAGCAACTTAGTGATCTAAATCACATTTCGAATTATTTTTTGAAAAAATAATAGCTTAAAATCATTATTCACAAGTTATGATTATCAGTTTGGTATATTTATACTTCTCTTAAAATAAATTTCATGAAACGTTCAAAATAATCCATTAATCGGTATTGTTAATTTCACATTTAATTACTACATTAATGATATAGATATAATGTTTTTTAATGCAGTTAAAGGAGACAAAGATGAATACGATAACAATTATTGCAATTGCAGTGGTTTCCATTATGAGTGGCTATACAATATACCAAGTCTGTCAGCATAAAAAGAAATTAACAAAACTTCATGGGATTGTCATTGCCATGACAACAGCAGCCATGACTGGGATTATGAGTGGATATTTGAGCGGGGTTCTTTCCGCGGACCTATTCCTGTCTTGTGGTATCGGGATTATTATAGGGTTTATAATTGGATTTCTAGGCGGACAGCCAATCGGAATTATGCCCATTCTACTTGGATCACTTTCTGGTCTTATGGGCGGTCTCATGGGGGCAATATTGGGTGTAAGTATTAATACAGAAAACCCTTTTATCTTCTTGATTATTCTTTTAGTTTTCTATGTAATTTTACTTGGGTTCGTTATTTTATTAATTCATGTGGAAGCGAGTGGAGAATTAATCCTAGATACACAAACAATCTCACCGTTTGTCGTTCTATCAGCAGGGATTGTTCTACTATCTATATTTTTATTTCTTTATAGCAGCGACATCATTAAAGTTAGTAACATGGCAGCAACTGCCCATGCTCAAGAAAATGAAGCTGCTGGCAATACTTCAACCACGAGTAATTCAAGTGGTTCAACAACTGCTTCGGGTGAAGTTGACGTAACAAAAGAAAGTTCTCCAAAAATTAAGATGGAAGTAACTCCAACTGGGTATTCTCCAAACGTATTGCGGGTAAAAAAGGGAGTACAAGTGGAATTAGACATTCACAATCCTCTGAAAAACAGCTGTTTATCAACCTTGTCAATGCCAAACTTTAACATTAATAACGTAAACCTGAAAGTGGGAACCACAACTTTAACGTTTACACCTTCAAGTATAGGTGAATATAAATTTAGTTGTGGAATGAATATGTTTAACGGGAAAATCATCGTTGAATGAAACTGCATGACGAACAAAGGCACGCTGCGTTCACTGCAGTGTGCCTCTTTATTATTAATCAAACCAGTTTTCCGTTAATATTGTGCATAAGTTCCTGATGATTAACTGATTCCTGTTTTATCATCAGGAATAGACACATTATCAAAGGAGATTCTAAACTTATTCTTAAGAAATGTTTTTATTTTCTCTTTTTTGGATTTTTGGGAAAGTAATTTCGATCAAGGTGCCTTTTCTTAGACTACTGGTCACCTTTACCTTGCCATGGTGCTTTTCGATAATCCATTTGGCAATTGAAAGTCCAAGACCGGTTCCCTCGACGCCTGTCCGTGATTTATCGCCTTGATAGAAACGATCAAAGATTCTTGGAATATCCTTTTCAGAAATTCCAATTCCACTATCCTCTACCTGAAGGACAATAGAAGAATGGCTTTGACTACAGGAAAGTCGAATTCTCCCACCTTCGCTTGTAAATTTGATCGCATTATCAAGCAAAATAACAATCATTTGATGGATTCTTTCAATATCTCCGAGAAAAGTTACTGGCTCAGATGCATTGAGCACTAACGATTTTCCCTGATATGAAACTATTTCCTCAAATTGCTGTGAAATCTCACGTAACAATCCGTCTAGTTGAAAAACTTCCTTTTTTACCTCAATTTGATTAGAATCTGATCTTGCCAGTGTTAATAAATTTGTTACTAGCTTAGAGAGTCGCCTTGATTCATTAGAGATTGTCGATATATCAATACTTTTATCTTTAATGGTTGCAGACGGGGACCGAAATAACAGGTCTGTCTTTGCCTGGATAACAGCCAGGGGTGTTCTTAATTCATGGGAGGCGTCTGAGACAAATTGTTGCTGCTTTAGCCATGCATTTTTAATCGGGATTAACGCTCTTCCTGCCAAAAAATAGCCTGAGCCAACCGCACATAAAATCCCAACACCACAGCCAATCGTCATTATTAACAATAACCTGTCTAATAATTCTTTTTCAGAGTTTGTATTCCTAATAACCTGAATTGTGACTTTCCCAATATTGGTTTCAACTGGAACTGCATAATATCGATATGAAAAGTGGCCTACCTCAATATCTGTCAGCTTATTTTCTAGTTTTGGCTCGATCAGCTTTTCATTCCCCATAAAGAGATCCGAACCTCTGTTTTGCTCTATAAGCTGATGCTTTTTATCCCATAATAAAGTAATAATCCTAGGGTCTCTCCTCATCGGCACTTGGGTTCCATCCCCTATTCCCTGGTCTGGAACCGATCCTATGTCCTGGTTTGAATTGTGACTTTGAAAATGACTGACTGACTCTATTAATGAGATATTAACATCACGATATAATTGGTGCTGGGTGAAAAAGTAGATTATCGATCCCAAGATACTAATTAATACAATAAAAACCACCGAATTAATTAATGTGAGCCGGACATGTGTTTTTTGAAACATTTGCTGCTCCTCTATTCTTCATTTAACATATAGCCAACGCCACGGATCGTTTTAATATCAGTATGGTAACCGAACGGCTCTAATTTTTTACGGAGATGGTGCATAAACACCTCAACAATAGCAATGGTTGTATCCGAATCGAAACCCCAGACCCGGTCATAAATCTGCTCCTTCGTTAAAATAGCCCCTTTATTTTGGATCAAAAATTCTAATAACTCATATTGTTTAGCCGTAAGCTTTATTAAGTTATCGTCCACAACTACATCCCGCTCTTTTCCTAACAGCTCTATCCCTCGAAACTGAATTGTTTGACTAGTGGTTAAGCTTCCGCTTCTTCTTAATAGCGCCCTAATGCGTGCCTTTAACTCAGCAGCTTGAAAGGGCTTCGTTAAATAATCATCCCCACCGCTATCGAGTCCCATCACTCGATCTTCTAATGAATCCCGTGCCGTTAAAAAAAGGACAGGAATTTTTGAACCTTCATTTCGGATTGCTTTCAACACTTCAAATCCATCCATACCGGGCAGCATGACATCCAATATAATTACGTCGTGGATATTTTGCTGTGCTAAAAATAAGCCATCTTCTCCATTCGAGGCCTGATCTACTTCAAATTCATCTGCTAAAAGCTGGACAATCGAGTCCAGCAATGGAAGATTATCTTCAACTACTAATAAACGCATTTTTATCGCTCCTCTATAGAGTTTCCACTACTAAAAATAAGATCGAATATCCTTATTTAATATTATATTAGGAAAAAAGCGGTCGCAAGATGCGATCGCTTTATTCATAACGCAAAGCCTGGATCGGATTTAATTTTGAAGCTTTATTGGCTGGGAATACGCCAAACACGACCCCGACAGCAAGCGAAAACAGGAATGAGAATATCACGATAGAGCTTGAAAAAGTGACGGTCATGCTTAAGGCAGAGCCTAAAATCTTCCCTATGCCGAGTCCAAACAAAATACCGATAATACCTCCCATTGCGCTCAACACAACAGATTCAATTAAAAATTGCCACAAAATATCGCGCCTTTTTGCGCCAATAGCTTTTCTTATACCAATTTCTTTTGTTCGTTCAGAAACAGACACAAGCATGATATTCATAATGCCGATACCGCCAACCAACAAGGAAATCCCTGCAATACCGCCAAGCATCATGGTCATCGAATTGGTAACAGAACCCAATGTATTCATTAAATCCTGCTGATTCGTGACACTATAACTGTCCGTTTTATTTGGGTACATACTTGCCATTGCATTTTGAACTTCAGCCATAACTATATTCATATCCTGCTTATCTTTTCCTTGCAAGTAAACTTGATTAATATTTGTTGTTTTCACTAGTCGTTCAGCCGTGCTTAACGGAACAATTATAACATCATCACCGCTTTGGCCCAGAGAGCTTCCTTTAGAAGCCAAGACACCAACTACTTTAAAAGAGTTGCCATCTACTTGAATATATTGTCCAACCGAATTTTCTGTTCCAAAAAGATTTTGGGCAGTCGTTGCACCGATTACAGCTACTTTTTGCCGATATTCTGTATCGATATCAGTAAGGAAACGGCCGTTGCTAACTTGAGTATTTCGGACGGTCGAATAAGCAGCATTGGTTCCAGTCAGTGTTGTCTGTGTTGATGTTCGATCTTTTTTGACACTTACCCTGCCAGAAACAACTGGTGATAAAGCATTAACGCCAGTTAATTTTCCTAGCTTGTTAATCTTATCTTCCGTTAACGAAAGGTCTGTACCAAATGTATTAATCGTTATTAGATTGGTACCTAAGTTATTAATCTGACTAGTCACATTTGCGGTTGAACCTTGAGCAATTGACACAAGTACTATGACGGAGGATACTCCAATGATAATTCCTAGCATAGTCAGGACAGAACGCAGTTTGTTGCCTTTAATACTCCGAAGGGCCATTTTAATAGATTGTAGGAATGCCAATTCGTTCACCCTCATTCTCAAACAATTGTCCATCTTGTATGCGAACCATTCTTTTCGCTTGCTTCGCGATTGATAAGTCATGTGTGATTAAAATAATGGTATTACCTGTTTCATTTAATTCTTTCATCAACTGAAGAATTTCAATACTCGTTTTAGAATCAAGCGCCCCTGTGGGTTCATCAGCCAATAAAATTGATGGTTTGCCTACTAGTGCCCGGGCAATTGCTACCCTTTGCTGCTGACCGCCTGAAAGTTGAGTTGGTAAGTGGCCAGCCCTTTCTTTCAAACCTACTTTCGTCAAAGACTCGATTGCCATTTCCTTCCGCTCTTTTGTTGAAACCCCGCTATAGATAAGCGGCAGTTCGACATTCTCCAGTGCAGTCAGTTTGGTTAATAAATTAAAGTTTTGAAAAATAAAGCCGATTTTTTGATTTCTAATCGTTGCCAAATCATTATCATTCATCTTTCCTATTTCTTTCCCGTCAAGATGTAATTCCCCTGAATCCGGCCGATCAAGACAGCCAAGCATATTCATTAAAGTAGACTTTCCTGATCCCGACGGTCCAATAATGGCTAAAAATTCGCCTTTATCAATATTTAGTGAGACATTGTTCAATGCATGAACTGTCTCACCCCCAAGCTTATAGGATTTCATTAAGTTGGAAATTTGGATCATCGGTGTGTTCATTAATTACCACTCCTTCCGCCAAAATTTCCTCCTCCGCCGCCATTTCCGCGATTCATACGGTTTTGACCGCCTCCGCCGCCAATTCCGCCAAATCCGCCCATCAATCCACGAGAGTTACCGTTCGCAGTTGTCGGATTGCTGACAGCTAGATTTGGTAAGCGAACAGTTTGACCTTCGGTTAACCCCTGGGTGATTTCCACATAATCTGCATTAGCAAGACCAGTTTTGACAGTGACTCTGTTAGCAGACCAGTTTTGACCTTGGCCTTGTTGACCTTGTTGACCTTGTTGACCTTGTTGACCTTGTTGACCTTGTTGACCTTTTTGGCTTTGGTTTGAATTACCGGAAGCTAAGATGACAAATTTTTGGCCATTCATTGAATGTTCAGCATCAAGCGGAACATAAAGAGCATTATCTTTACTTGCTGTTAAAATATCAGCTTCAGTGCTCATTCCTACTTTTAAATTCTGCGGATTATCGATTGAAACATCAACATTGAAGCTTGAAACTCCATTTGTAGAAGTTCCTTCGTTTGCAACCCCGGTAACTTTTCCTGTAAAAGTTTGGTCAGGAAGGGCACTAACCTTAATGGTTGCAGTTTGACCTACCTGGACTTTGGGAATATCAAGCTCATCAATTGAGGCAACTGTCTTTAAAGTGTTATAGTTTGTCAAATGTGCTACGACACCTCCGGCTTGAACACGGGCACCAGGCGTAACAGCTAGCGTTGTAATGACACCATCAGCAGGTGCAGTTATCGGATCACTGCCATCGGTAAACGTAATTAAGCTCTCCCCGCTTTTAACGGATTCTCCGGCAGATACTAATACTTCAGCAATTGCATTATTGTTTATTGGTGACAGAATATCTTGACTTGTTACCGGCTGAACCGTTCCGGTACCGCTCACATTCACCTCAAATTTACCTTTTTGAACTGTAGCTGTTCGGTTTTGCATCATAGACTGTTGATTGTTTTGGTTTGATTTAGGGACAAGAAAATAATAGCCTGCAAATCCAACAATAAGAATTCCAATAATAATATAAATCCATTTTTTCATCTTCTCTGCTCCTTTTCCTACATGGATTACTTCGATGCCCTCA
The DNA here is from genome assembly GCF_024494385.1 of Bacillus sp. EB600. Classification (GTDB taxonomy): domain Bacteria; phylum Bacillota; class Bacilli; order Bacillales; family Cytobacillaceae; genus JAEVLT01. Next base: position 128,678 of record NZ_JAEVLT010000005.1, on the reverse strand, counting down.
GATCCATAACAAACACTTTGTTTGGATAAGCTGATTATGATGAACATTTCTTAACTTTTCCTTAAGTTATTGTAAGGGTCTTTGTAGAGTATTTTAAATGACTAATATCATAGCAAAAGCACAAGTACCCGTTTGGCGAAGTCACTAGGCGCTGGGTGCTCAACGGAATAATTTCCTCCTTAAAAATAAAAAGACCAATCCTTTCATCGCAACATAAAACAATTACATGTTACTAGAAAGGTTAGGTCTTTATGGGGAATACCTTATGTTAACTTACGAATGTAAAATAGTCCCTGAGTTTTGATTCTCTGTATTTCTATGTTTTATAAACGGCCACCAATTGGCTTCACCAAATGTTTTAACCATAACCGGCACAAATAAAGGCAGAATGAAAAGTGAATATAAAGTCAACCCAATTAACAGAATTGTGGCAATTTCAAGTAACGAGAGCACACCTGAGGGCATCATTGCCGCGAACGTACCGCTTAAGATAATAGCTGCTGAGATAATGACTGTCCTCATTGTTTTTATTGAAAGCCAAATAGCTTGCTCTACAGGTAAATGCCGGTATTCATTAAATCGGTCCATCAGAAAGATACTGTAATCAATTCCAAGTGCAATCAAGATGACAAATGCAAAGAACGGAACCGCCCAACTAATGCCTGTGTATCCTAAAACATCGACAAAAATTGTTTCTGAAATCGCCATTGATGTATAGTAGGTTAATACTAATGCACCAATTAAATAAAGCGGCATTATCAAAGAGCGGAGTAAGATCATTAAAATAATGCCAATCCCGATCAGCATTAAAACAACGGTACGGGAATAATCTTGCTGCGATATGGTGTTCAGGTCGTGGTATGTACTTCTCACACCGCCAATTGCCACTTGGGCATTCTCAAGCTTTGTATCCTTCACTGCCCGTTTGACAGCCTGCTTCAATTCTGGGACACGCTTGATCGCTTGATTAGAATACGAGTTTTTACTAAAGACCACATCAAGTGTCATTACTTTGCGATCAGTCGAGTAGGCCCAGGGGATTTCACCCTGAGCCTCTCACAGAACCGAACGTGAAAGTCTCCCTTCATTCGGCTCTTGTTATCCAATTGTCGGGCGTATCCCCATTTGCCAGTGATAAAACAGGTTTGGCTGCGCTTTTGCCACTCGCACCAGATATCTAAAAGCCCTAGCTTTACTTCTTTTCACTGTCTTATACTTAAATCTTATAAACCTGACTAATGTAAGATTCACAAAGTCTAGTATCTTTCTTGCTTCACTTGCACAGAATTTAGAAAAGTAATTTGCCCAACCACGTAAGATTGGATTCATAATCTCTGCTAGTTCCTCTAGCGAATATAGCTTATTTTGCTTTCTAATTTCACATATCTTGCCCTTTAGGCTTTGTCCTGCATTTTTGCTAACAGCGGGAGTAAAAGAATGGAAGAAGTTACCATATTTTGACTTAGCCCATCTCCGCCTAAATGTGTAACCCAAAAAGTCAAACGACTCATTTTCGTGTCTATTTGGAAATTTATCACTTCGACAGTATACGATTTTTGTTTTATCTGGATGTAATTCTAACTTGCAAGACAACATCCTTTCATCGAGATTTCTTAATAGTCCTTCTGCTTCCTCTTTGGATTGACAGTGAATTACTGCATCATCGGCATACCTTGCCCATGGATTCAGTGGATATTTTATTTCCATCCATCTGTCAAATACATAGTGTAAAAAGAGATTTGCCAATACTGGGCTAATCACGCCACCTTGCGGTGTTCCTGAGTTTCTTTCCCTTATTGTACCATCTGGCATTAATATAGGAGTCTTTAAGAATCTTTCAATATATAGAATTACCCATTTATTGTTGGTGTGCTTTCGGACTGCTTTCATCATCAGTTCGTGGTCGATGTTGTCAAATAACCCTTTGATATCAAATTCAATTAACCATGCCATTTTCCAACATCTTTGTCGAGTTATTCCCACTGCATCAATTGCTGAACGATTAGGTCTATAACCATAAGAGTCAGCACAGAATATCGGTTCCACAAAGGACTCAAACTTCATTCGAACTACCATTTGTGCGATTCTATCCTCAATAGTTGGTATACCAAGCATTCTCTTTTTCCCATTCTTCTTCGGGATTTCAACACCTTTTACCGGTTTAGGAAAATAGCTACCAGAAGACATTCTATTCCAAAGCTTGTATAAATTATTCTTCAAATCCTTATCAAATTCTGTGAAGTCGACTCCATCAATACCCCCAGCGCCTCGATTCGCTTTTACACGTTTGTACGCTTCCAGTACTTGATGTTGTGAAATCTCAAACGATTTTCCTTCTTTCATTAAATCCTCCCATTTCTGGTTGCTCAATTTCCGAAGTATAGATAACAGAATTCCTTCGCTCCTTTGCCATTACAGCAATTTCATCACTACTACGAATTCTTCCGTATCTGTATTCAGCATCACTACTTTCACCCTTGTCAGTTCATCGCTTGGGTTTTTCGCTTATCATCAAAATACAGACTTCTCCTGTTCCTTGTAAGAGCCTATGCCACACTCCTGCAACCTTTACGCCGACAGTCATCTGAGCAGTAATCAGGTTTCTTTCAGACTGGTCCTAGAGGTGTCAAAAGCCCCTAGTTTTGACTGTATGGAAGTAGTAACGACGCTTCATCGGATTGTTCACTTTCGTTCAGCTTCATGGCACGCACCTGACTAATTTTGTTAGCCTTTTCCATTTGCGCTCAGCACCACAACTTTTGATTGCAGCACTCAAAGGCGGTTTGAAACCTGTACCTGAATACCGATTTCGAGGGGCCATCCCTCATCTCTTACAAAGCATTAATTTCCCGTGATTTCACTCCTTTTGATACAAGAAACTATTCAGGACACACTTTGACATATACGTATCCAAAACTTTGGCAAAGTCCTGACCATTTAATACATCCTGTGGGAATATAAAATCCATTTTGCTTTTGGTTAGAAACACCTGCAAGATAATCCTGTACAGAATTTAAACCCGTCGAAACCTGGTTAAGGCCGTCTACGCTTTGGGTTAAACCATTTGTTAACTGGTCCATTTGCCCGCAATTCACTTTGTCTACTAACATAGCAACAATCGATTGTGCGGATAAATACCTTATTCCAACTGTTACCAAAGGAATGAGCGGGGCAACTACCGAGCGAAAAACTAACAGCAATACAGCAAGAATAAAGACAACAGTAATTCCCTCTGTTTTTTTCAAGCCTTCCTGGGAGTTGGTCACCAGATCCCCGTCTATCATCCAGCTGCCTGTATAATAGTGTTCCAGTTTCGTATTGTCGATAGCTTTATATAAATCTTTTGATATTTCTTTTCCTTCCCTGCCATTTGTCAATACCTTTAAGGAAACAAGTATAGTCTTAATATCCTTTGAAACAAACTCATTCTTTAATTTTTTTTGCTTAAAGTGGGAGGTAATTGAAGTAATACCAAGCTGTTTTTCGTGATCTTCAAGCTGATTCACTGCTTTTCGAGCCTCAGAGAAATCTTCGGTTGTCAGTTTTTTGTCACTGTGAAAAACAAGTGCTGTCTGAACATCCTTGCCGCTGTTTTCCTTTGCATGAACTTCTTTTATTCCTCATCGGGGAACACAACTCGTGGAACATCCAAATGAATTAGATTTAGAGCCATTGATTTTGGCTAAAAATTGACTTCTAAAATTTTGCAAACTTGCTTGAAAGCAAGTAAAATCCGAATAAAAGGAGCCTAAGTATTTCTGGATTTTTTACGGTTGGGGATGGAACCTGTGGAAAGAGGAAATTCTCCAACTCCGGATATAAAATGGTATATGATCATAATCGCTTGAAACTTTTTGTCCATTTAACCGTATATAGTAACATCTTGACAAAGGTTATTTTGGATCATACATATTATCTTAAGGAGTGAATAATTTGGGTGTTAAACTCAGTAAAGGCCAAAAAGTTGATTTAACCAAAGTACATCCTGGTTTACAAAATGTTGTTGTCGGCTTAGGTTGGAATGCTAGTAACCTAAGCGCCAGCTTTGATTTAGATGCATCTGCTTTTTTATTAGGAGCAACAGGCAAGGTCCAAAGTGATGCTGATTTCGTCTTTTATAATAATCCGACGGGCGGGAACGGTTCGATCATATACAGCGGTGACAATCGAATCGGTACAGGTGTATCCGATGATGAGCAAATTAGGGTCGATTTAAATAAAGTTCCGGCCCATATTCAGCGAATTGCTTTTACAATCACGATTCACGATGCTCAAGTAAAAGGGCAAAGCTTCGGTCAAATCGGACAGTCCTATGTAAGAATTTTCAATGAGAAATCAAATGAAGAACTTTTGCGATTTGACCTTGGTCGAGATTTTACAGTTGAAACAGCCATTGTTGCCGCTGAATTGTACCGGTATAACGGCGAGTGGAAATTCAATGCGGTTGCGAGCGGTTTCCAAGGCGGTTTGGCAGCACTATGCGGTAACTTTGGTGTGCATGTTGATGATGAGCCAACTTCTGCTAATACAGATGCTCCAATTCAACAGTCTTCTTATAATAGGCAAAACCAGTCTGGGTACGCGTATCCACAGCAGACAAGCCCAGCCTATCCATCAACACCTTCTTATCCAGCAGCATCTCCGGCAGCTCAAACCTATGGTGGGGAACATCTTGTTTGCCCTCGCTGTGGTTCAACAAATATTCGCACCGGGGAAAAAGGCTTTGGACTTGGAAAGGCAGCGATTGGCGGCCTAATTCTCGGACCAATTGGTTTACTTGGCGGTTTCATCGGCAAAAATCAGTTAAAACTCACCTGCCAGGCTTGCGGAAGATCATGGTCTCCTAACCAAACGGATTATATGGAATGGGCAAACCAACAAAAACGAAGGGCACAAGAGTTATTTACTAGATACAAAAGTCAAGATGTGTTGGAAGCAGTTGTGGCTGCATGTGCATTAGTGGGGATGGCAGATGGCCGCTTAGATGTTTCGGAACGGCAAAAAATGATGGAATTTATCCATCAGAGCGAGGAATTACGTGTCTTTGATTCCCAAAAAGTCATGGATAAATTTAATCAGTTCGTTAAGCGAATGGAGAATGATCCCATTATTGGCCGGGCTGAGGCCTATCGTGCCTTGGGTAAGGTACGGTCAAAGCCAGAAATTGCCAGGCTGATTGCTCGCTTTTGTATTGCAATCGGCTATGCGGATGGTCATTTTGATCAAAATGAAAAGCAAATGGTTAGTGAAATTTGCCGAGAACTCGGCTTAAACCCCGCAGAATTTCTAGATTAAGCAAATAAAACATCCTTCCTTACTTACATAGGAAGGATGTTTTATCCTATAGCTGAAAATGCAATGCGAACTCGTTAATAAAGCTTTTTATTGCCAAATCCTTTTATTTTCCACTCTTTTTGTCAGCTTGAGTGCATCTAATTTTTCTAAAAATGGAATTATATACTTTCGGGAAAGGTCAAGAATTTCTTTTGCATCGCCCACTTCAAACTCAGAACTTGTCTGGCTGCGAAGTTTTTCCACGGCCTGCCCAAACAGCTCTCCGAAATAAGCAAATTGATCGTCAAGTATAACAATCTGTCCCTGCTCCTCTAGGAATCTCCTTAAATCACCAACAAGTGTTTCAGGAATACCTGCACTCGTTAGGTAATCATTTAAATAGTGAACCTTTAAGCCATCCTTTTTCAGATCGGCCAGCATGTTTTCAACCCGCTTTTGCCAGCTCGACGGAACGTGTGGACTGAAGCTTGCTAATGTGACAAATTGCCCTTTTCTGGTAAAAACTCTAGTAATAATTGCATTTTCAATCACATAATCAAGCAGCTGTTTGCTAAATCTCGCGTGCATGGTTTGCAAAAGCTCTGCTTTATTGACACCCGTTTTCATCGGATTTTTTTGATGAAATAACTGAAGGTGATCATAAATATCTTCCTCAATCAATTCAATTGTTGTTCTTAGGGTGTATTCCTTTCCATTGTAAAGTACAAATTCTTGATTTTCTAAATGGCTCATTAAGAGATCTTCTTCAAGTGCCGTGCGCTTGATTAACTCGCTGAGTGGCAACGACTTTGCTTCATAAAGGGCAGCTGTGATTCGCTCTGTTGGCGAACCAACCTTTTTCTTTTCAAGTTCTTCAATTGTTTGCTTTCCAAATCGGTATTTTTGACCTCTTGGATCAATCACCCAGCCGCCTCCAATTGTTTCCTGCGGACTTGGCCGGCGAATAATAAACCGATCTCCTCGTTTCGTTAAAATATCTTCTTCAAGTCGGAGCTGGCAGAGGATTTCACCGTTCCCATCCTTTAATTCATTTCGATCAAAAAAAACAATCCGACCCATAACTTCCGTCGTGCCAATATGGAGCTTAATCGGCATCCGCTGTTTGATCATATGTTCAAGGTCCTCCACAACTCGGATTGCCACATCAATCGTTCTTGTAATAATAAAATGTTCAGAGGAAACGAGAACATCTCCTCGTTCTAACTCTTCCTTCGGTACCCCTGAAAGGTTTATAGCCGCTCGCTGTCCAGCAAAAGCCATTTGAGCCTGCTTGTGGTGCACTTGAATTTGCCGCGCTTTTACCTCTAATCCCCTGGGCATAACAAGCAAGCTTTGTCCCTCCTCAACAGTTCCTTCATACACTGTGCCTCGGACGACAGTACCTTGTCCTTTTACTGTAAATACCTGATCAATCGGAAGACGAAAAGCACCCTTCGTATCACGCATTTCTTGTTCCTTTAAAGTTTGGATAATAAATGTCTTTAACTCCTCGATACCTTTATGAGAAATACTGTCAACAAACACAAATGGAGCATCTGCAAAAACAGTCCCTTGCAATTCCTCTAAAATATCATCCTTAACCAGTTCAATAAATTCTTCTTCAACTCGGTCTATTTTCGTAATGGCAATAATGCCTTTCTTAATTCCCAAAAAGCCCAGAATATCAAGATGTTCTCTTGTTTGCGGCATAACTCCTTCGTCAGCAGCAACAACAAGAACCACTAAATCTATTCCGGCAACTCCCGCGATCATCTGGCGTATAAAACGTTCATGGCCAGGAACATCGATAACGGATATTTGGATCTCTTCATCTTCAAATAATGGAGCAAAACCAAGCTCAATTGAAATTTGCCGTTCTTTTTCTTCCTTTAATCGATCTGTATCAACATTCGTTAACGCCTTTGTTAAGGAAGTTTTCCCATGGTCAATATGTCCTGCCATACCGATCGTAAAATACCTTTTATCCAAATTTGTCACCTACTTTGCCTATCTTCATAATTTAATGTAGCGTGAAAGCGGATTTTGTTCAAGAAAACTTTCATTAAATTGTGGTTCACATAATTATATTGACGATTCTTCCAAATAATATTGGTGTATCCATAGCCTTCTTATGTGTATTTTCAACATAATATTCTTAAGTTTTTTATTTTTTTAAGCACTTTCTTACACAAATGATAAGAAGTCTACTATAATGGATTTATAAAGTTGCATTAGGGAAACAATTATTCATTGTTTCACAAAGCTTGCATTAATGAAAAATAGAAAAGGATGGTGTCCTGTGGGCCAATCAAACTCAGTTGCTATCAAGCGCGCACGTTCCAAAGAACAACGGACAATTTCGGCTGCAAGAGATGCCATTAATGGAAAAGTAAAAGGGATTCGTGCCCTTTTACCATTTCTTGGACCAGCTTTTATCGCTTCAATTGCTTATATAGATCCAGGTAACTTCGCCACTAACATTCAAGCTGGTGCCCGTTTTGGCTACAAAATGCTTTGGGTTATTGTTCTTGCCAACCTAATGGCTTTGCTTTTGCAAAATATGTCAGCAAAACTAGGTATTGCTACAGGGAAAAGCCTGCCGGAAATATGTCGGGAATACATGCCAAAGCCACTAACGATGACAATGTGGATTGTTTCAGAGTTAGCCGCAATGGCCACCGACCTCGCCGAATTCTTGGGTGCTACACTTGCTTTAAATTTATTAATAGGGATTCCAATGCTATATGCAACAATCATGACCGGGATTGTCACCTATTTAATTTTAATGTTAGAAAAATATGGATTTAGGCCATTAGAAAAATTCATTGCTGCCTTCGCTGTCTTAATTGGACTTTGTTATTTAGTCGAAACCATTTTGTCTAAACCAGATTTTACGCAAATTGCTTATCACAGCGTCATTCCTTGGATTGGGAATAACGAGAGTATCCTGCTTGCTGTTGGTGTAATTGGTGCAACGGTTATGCCGCATGCCATTTACCTTCATTCAAGTTTGACACAAGGCAGAATAATTCCCAGAAATGATTCAGATAAAATCAAAATCCAAAAGTTTAGTACAAAGGAAATTATCATTGCCATGACACTCGCTGGTTTTGTGAATTTATCAATGATGTATATGGCTGCCTCTGTATTTAATGGCAGTGGGAATAGTCAAATTGCCAACCTTACATCGGCATACCACACGTTAACACCGCTTCTTGGACCTGCAGCTGCAAGTGTATTTCTAATTTCTTTACTTGCATCAGGTTTATCAAGCTCTGTAGTTGGAACAATGGCTGGACAGGTAATCATGCAAGGTTTCGTTGGCTTTACGATTCCGTTATGGGTCCGCCGCCTTGTCACTATGCTTCCAACCGTCGTCATTGTCGCCCTAGGGACAGATCCAACCTCTACCCTTGTTATCAGCCAAGTTGTATTGAGCATTGTACTTCCTTTTCCAGTAATTGCATTAATTTATTTTACACAAAAGAAAGATTTAATGGGTGTCTTAACAAATAAAAAGTACATTACAATTTTAGCAACTGCAAGTGCATTGCTAATAGTAGGTTTAAACATATGGTTAATTTTCCAGACCTTTGCAGGCTAGAGGATACTTCCATCGGGAATAAGACTTCATCAATTGTTAAATTTAAATGAGCATAGAGAAATTCTAGGCTCATTTTTTGTTTTCCTTATTATTTTGGTTAATTCCCCCTGACCTGAATCCTAACTTTAGATAATATTTTGAACTTTTCTTCATTTATATTTCCGCTTTAATTAACAAACGATATAACTGATATTCCAGAAATGGATATCGACTCGTTTCACAGTATCCTAACGTTGAGGTGATAAAATAATGAGTTATCGAGATCAGTTAGATGAACACTCTGAGCTTTTTCACCAAAATTGGACTAGGCCGAAGCGTCAAAAATCACAAGTAAACGGAGAAACAAAACGCTCCCAAAACAACATCATTTTGCGAAGCAACGCTAAGGCACACCGTTGGTAGGATGCAGCAAAAGAAACGAAAAAAAGACGCTCAGGCGTCTTTTTTTTCATTTCTTTTTCAATAAATAAAGGAGTACGACAGTTTTTGTCATTAAATGTCGATAAATACTTTTCAACTTTAGCTATAAGTACCAATTATTTGGTAATTATAGCTAAAGAATAAATTACCAAATAATTGGTATTTTGTTTTTTAGTTACTATAAGGCATGAGGTTAACCGATGGAAAAAACAAAAATACAAGAATATAAATGCCCACTTGCAGCCTTATTATGGTCTTTCACCCTACCTGGTTTTGGACAAATCTATAATGACCAATTTTTTTTAGGAATTATTTTTATGTTTTGTGAGCTTGGTGTGAATAATTTTTCCCATTTAAATTTATCGATAATGGAATCTTTTCACGGAGACTTTAAGAAAGCACATGATCTAATTAATTATCAATGGGGAATCTATTATCCCTCTATTTGGTGCTTCTCCATGTGGCAGGCCTATAATAGAGCTTTGGCCATAAATGCACAGCTCAAAGGAAAAGTAAATAAAAAATATGAATTAGTAGGATTATTATTTGGGTTTACATTCGGAATGGATCTAGGGATTTTTTGGCATTTTAGTTTTATTCCACAAAGTCAGGTTAATCCAGTCCAATTTCTGTCAACCCCAGTCTTTTCCGGACTTATTATTGGACTGCTACTAGGATTAACAGGACATTTCATCGAGGGAAGGATCAAGCGGCATTATCGAATTTTGTAGCAAGTGTCTTTCCTCCTTTAAAGCTTTTTCTCAAAAACCGTATAGAGAAATCGGGAGCTGCTTCGAGGTCCCGAACAAAGTAAAAAACCATTTTTAAGATAAAGACACTTGAAGGGTTCATTATCACTGGTTTTTAGGCTTATTTTTAATAATTTTAAACAGTACCATAAATAACAAGCCAAGATTTTTTTGGTAATCCGGGTTTATTTGTTCATTAATTGGGAAAACTATTTTTATAATCTTACTATTAACAATAAACAATAAAAAACAGCCTGGCATAAAAGCCAGACTGCTATAAAATGGTTACACACCATTATTTTTATTTTTTAACTACGTTAGCGGCTTGTGGTCCACGAGCACCTTCAACTACGTCGAAAGAAACTTCTTGGCCTTCTTCTAAAGTTTTGAAACCTTCAGTTTGGATAGCAGAGTAATGAACGAATACGTCGTTTCCGTCTTCAGCTTCAATGAATCCGAAACCTTTTTCAGAATTGAACCATTTTACTTTACCGTTTTTCATGTAAAAATTTCCTCCTATTGGCTTACCATAAAGCCATGTGTAAAATTCACCAATTAACAACGTTGACAGCTTTATTTTCACTATCTTATCCAAACTTTGGTTAAAACTTTGAACAAGCCTGATACATAAAACCTAACACGTGTAACGGCTTCCTTAAATTTAACATAATTTAGGTGAAAAGTCAATGTAGAACCCTAATTTCTCTACCCTTCGTAACTCAATAAAAAATCAAAGGCGACAATGAGAGAATGCCGTCTTTGATAGTATAAAATACTAATTTTCTGATGATTCTTGGTTCTCATTAAATTTATCCAGCATGGTAATGGTATCTACCAAATGATTGTTGAAAATTTGTTTCGCAACAGCCAAAAGCTCAATAATCATTGGATCCTTTAAGGTATATACCACTTTATTACCATCCTTTGTTCCCGATACGATATTTTTCGCCCTCAAGACAGTCAATTGCTGGGAAACAGCAGAACCTTCACTGCCAATAAGGGATTGAAGTTCATTTACATTTTTATCCCCTTCAGACAATAGTTCAAGAATCCGAATTCTTAGTGGGTGTGCAAGTGCCTTAAAAAAATCCGCTTTAAAACGCTGCATTTCAAGATTCAAATCTTACTTCCTCCTCGTTCCTATTCCTAGTATGTTGGAGAGAGTTCTCGTTTGCTTTCAACAGTCTCAACTGCCGATAGCTTTTTACATTCCTTAAATGCAAAATGTTTACAGCCTAAACATTTGTTTTTTTCCAACTGGGAAAGGCCATAATCGATCGCTTCTCCTGTATGTTCAAAGAAATGTTCCGGGCCTATACTCTCAAATAATCCGGTCTTTTTCAACACATTTTCAGGCTGCTTATTTATTCCTGATACTAATACTATACCACTTTTCGAGAAATTTTTAACAATACTGGCTAAATTCGCTTCCCCTGTAGTGTCCATAAATGGAACCCTGCCCATTCTCAGTAATAGTATTTTGGGCCGGTAATTGATTGTGCTCATAATGGTTTTTTCAAACATTTGGGCAGCGCCAAAGAATAATGGACCTTCGATATTAAAAATACTAATTTGCGGGCAATCATGTGTATCGGTAACCATTTGAGTCTCTATCCTTTTATGTTTGTTATCTGGATTTGGCAGCGCTTTTTGAGTAGTCATGACATCACTCATTCGTTTTGCAAAGATGATTACCGACATGATCAAACCAACCTCTACCGCTACTGTTAAGGTAACAAATACGGTTAGAATAAATGTGACCAAAAGAACCAATGAATCACTAGTTTTTGTCTTTAATATATGGGCAAAAACCTTTCTTTCACTCATGTTCCAAGCCACAACCATTAGAATTGGTGCCATACTTGCCAATGGAATATATGAAGCATACGATGCAAAAAATATTAAAATTAGTAAGACAATAGCACCATGAATAATTCCAGAAAGAGGTGAAACTGCACCATTTTTAATATTTGTTGCTGTCCGTGCTATTGCTCCTGTAGCTGGAATTCCACCAAATAACGGAGTAATCATGTTGGCAATTCCTTGGCCTATTAGTTCTTTATTACTATTATGACGGCTGTTCGTCATCCCATCTGCCACAACAGCTGATAGTAATGATTCAATTCCTCCAAGCATGGCAATGACAAAAGCTGGCTTTAACAGTTTAATAATTGTTTCTAAATCCAAATTAGGAATATGAAAATGTGGCAATGAATTTGGAATTTCACCATAACTTGTTCCTATTGTTGCAACGTGACTTGGATAAAAGAGTGTCGCAACTACAGTAGATAAAAGTAAACCAATCAGCGGTCCAGGGACCTTTGGCACTAATTTTGGTGTTAGAATTAACGTAATCAAACATATAACAGCGGTCAAAACACTGTAGATGTTCAGGGTGTTCATATGCATAATAATTTCTTTTAGGTTCAGGATAAATTCTTCGTGCTTTTTTAAACCAACGAGTCCAAGAAAGCTAGAAAGTTGACCGGCAAAAATGGTAACGGCAATTCCAGCAGTAAACCCAATTGTCACTGGTCTTGGGATAAACTTAATTAATGATCCCAATTTAAAAATACCCATTAAAAGCAGGATAACACCTGCTAAAAAACCAGCGATAAGAAGGTTTTCATACCCATATGTCATTACAATTCCGAACAGGATGGGGATAAAAGCTCCGGTAGGACCACCAATTTGGTATTTAGATCCTCCAAACAATGAAATAAAAATCCCTGCAACAACAGTTGTGTAGATCCCGTACTCAGGCTTTACACCTGAAGCAATGGCAAAAGCCATACCCAGTGGAATTGCAATGACGCCCACAATCAATCCAGAAATAAGATCTTTTGGAAGACTGCTTAACGAATAGTGCTGAAATCGCTTGTCAAAAAACATAACAACCCTTCTTAGTTTTGTATTTTTGTATATCTGATTATTTGAATATAAATGAATTAGCTTGGCAAATCAAGAACTTTTTTTCACAAAAATGTCACAAATTTTTCCAAAGATTCAAACAAAAACCGACAAAATTTATCTTGTCGGTTTTGTTTCGTATTGAAGGTTCATGTTACTTATACTGTGGTCTCACTTTTTAATTGTTTAACTATATTCAGATCGATTCTACCAAGCATGCATTTTAGGTTATTTACTATTTCTTTCGCATTCGGGTCCAATATCATTTAGTCTCCCTTCTATTTTTATTTTATAATGTTGAATAAAATTTTACATAAATTTTAACAATTCTAAAACATCTCACTTTTTCAACTTTCTCTTAGAGTCTTGCCATTTTCTCGATGCCATGGTATATTAGATAGGCGATGAGCTGAGTTGTGTAAGTCGAAGAACATTCCTTTATGGAGCACACTATGTGGAGTGTGGTTTTTCGCCTCAATATCGACAAAGGCACCTGTTAATCAGGTGCCTTTTTTAATGTATGAAAAGATAGCATATTTTTCCTTATTCTTTTAAAATTAGCTTGAGTACAAATATCAATTGAAGGAGGTAACCCATGAACACTCACGATATTGATTACAAAATTTACGGCGATGATATGCAGTTTGTTGAAGTCGAGTTAGACCCGCATGAAACAGTTGTCGCCGAAGCTGGCGGTTTCATGATGATGGAAGATGATATCCAGATGGAAACAATTTTTGGTGATGGCTCCAGTAGCGGCGGCAGTGGCTTAATGGGGAAACTATTCAGTGCCGGTAAGCGAATGCTTACAGGCGAAAGCTTATTTATGACTGCTTTCACCAATCAAGGGCTTGGAAAAAAACGCGTCTCCTTCGCTGCACCATACCCTGGAAAAATAATTCCGATGGATTTAAGTGAATTAGGCGGGAAAATTATCTGCCAAAAGGATGCATTTTTAGCTGCAGCAAAGGGTGTGTCAATTGGCATCGAATTCCAGCGAAAAATTGGGGCCGGCTTCTTTGGCGGCGAAGGATTTATCATGCAAAAACTGGAAGGTGATGGGTTAACATTTGTGCATGCCGGAGGCACCATCCTAAAAAAAGATCTTCTCCCAGGACAAACATTACGAGTTGATACTGGCTGCTTAGTTGCAATGACAAGTAGCGTCCACTATGATATTGAATTTGTAAAAGGGATTAAAACGGCTCTTTTCGGTGGTGAAGGTTTATTTTTTGCTACTTTAAGAGGTCCTGGCTCAGTATGGATTCAATCGTTGCCGTTCAGCCGGCTGGCAAGCCGCGTTTTTGCAGCTGCTCCACAACGTGGGGGTGCCAAAGATGAAGGCAGTATCGCCCGCGGTTTGTTCGAAATGTTCGATGGGGACTAGAAAAGTGGAAGCCCACGAACTACGGAATGTCTACTAAAAACGCCACGTCCTTTTGCGAACGTCGACGTCAGCACATCCTGTGCAAGTCCACTTGGCGCTGCAGCTAGAAAATTAGAAAGACAAAGCGCTTGTTTATTGTGTATGTTAAAAGGACCATTCCTCGGTACTATAAGTACTTGAGGACGGTCCACTTTTTTACTAAACCTTAATTTTTTCAATTACATGTTACAATTTATCTGGCCTTCAACTTAATTTTCAAGTAGCAACTTTAACAGTACAGTGAAGAGGTATGCCTTCGTTAATTCGTTCTTCCACTAATTCAGTTTCATTTTAAGAAGTTCCTTCTTCACCTGCTGTTTTTTCAGGTTATACGATTGCCAGGAATCCTCCTCTCGATTAAATTGTTCCTGTCGTTGTTGCAGGATGGTTTCTAAAGTTGGAATAGTTTTATCTTTTTCATATAAGGAAATTAAACCAAGTACACCGGTATATGACAAAGAATTCAAGTATTGAACATCAACCTTGCCACTCGCTTCAAATCGATTGATATTTTTCGCTACAACCAATTGATTTAAATCGACCGCATTAATTGCTACATAATAAACGAGTGAAATGATAAAGACAAAATGGGCTAATGACAAATTTTCGATCCAGACCTTGACCAATGTATAGGCAAAAATAATGGCTAGAAAAATCATAAACGAGTGAGCGAGAATTCTTGTAAAAGTAAACCCATAAGCATCCTCGTACATACCTAGGCGCAAAAAGGCGGAACAAAGCATTACTGCGCTTGATAGAACAAGAATTGTCAGCATTATTTGTGTAAGTCGATTGAATACCTTTGAGCCCCGGGTTACAAACGTCAAAACTGCTACTATCACTGACAAATTAATGATCGAAACAAACAAAAGCTCGAAAAACCCTTTCCGTGCATATTGCGCAAACGTAAAGTTCCCTTGTAAGGTTCCCCCAAAAAAATATTTGAATTGCACAAAAGTAAATAAAAGATAAACAAGATTCATTACGACTAAGATGGTAAAAACGATAATCCCATCAAGTTGAAAAAATTGTTTTTCCGGTTTGGTCTCAATTATTTTTATCTGCTTTTTAAGGAGAACCTGGAGGATGCCAAAAAATAGAGCAGTTGTTAGCAAAATAATCATGATTCTTGTAATTGTTTCAGCGTTTACTATATTGAACCATTCCGGAAATCCCCCTACCAGTTGTTTAAATTTAGAATCCGCCGACATTAACAGCGTCAATACAACAGCCAGGATAGGAATTGAGATAATTAAACCAATTATGACTTTTTTCAATATTTGCAAATGGCTTTGATCCATCCCTTTTTTAGCATTTTTTCGATAGGAGGAAGCAAACGCACCATTGTATTTGATGGCCTCAATTAATCTTGAAAATAAATATGCTACAAATGGCAGCCGATTCCATTGCATTTGATGCGGACTTGTGACTAAAACAATGTGAAACAAAACCAACCCTGGAATAACCAATATATTTAGGAAGTAAAAAAATGGGGTGTTATGCACGAAATAGGTTGCTGCCAACAGCCAAATGCAAATTAATACAAACCAGCCCAAACGTTGGTGAGAAAATGAAAAGTGGTGATACCTCCAATAGAACACACCATAAAAAGCAACAATAAACACCATATAAGAGATACCAATTTCAATACCGCGAAAAAATGACTCTTCCGAAATTATCCCAAGAAATAAACAGGCTAACAAAAAGAGCCAATCTGATTTACTGATTTCTTTTTCCATAAGGAACTCCCCCTGATACATTTTAATTCTATATACATAGAAATTCTATGTATATAGGTAAAAAAATTTGCTTATATCGACGCCTTCTTTCCCCATCGATAACCGAGAATGCAAACAGGATAAAGAATAATGGTAAAGAGGATACAAGCAATAATAAATGATTTTGTTAATAACGGCGCAAACCACGAATGCGGAATGATCTTAAAAACAGTCAAAACCATTAACATCAGGTTGGGGATAAGGGAAAACAAAAACGTCTTTCGCAAAAGGATTCTCCCCCCATGTCCAAACCCCCTCCCAATTTCATAACCCAACAAGGCCCAAAAAAAGAGATAGACAAAAGCAATCATCGTCGGAATTGAGGTCAAGTGGTTCCAAATGATGGATAACCATTTCCATTCATAAAGATTATGTACTAATGTTAGAAGACTGCCGCCAGCAAACAGGAAAATGTTAAAAAGAATAAAAAGCCATTTCATCCTGCTTGGCGTAAAGGACAGTTCTTCTCTCCACATTTCGGCAATCTCATTAGGTTCTCCGAGTCTGGAAATAAGCAATTCCATTGTTGCTTCCTTTTTCTCGCCTAAAATTTCGATGAAGATTTCATCAATATGTATCTCATATTCACTTAAAATATTCTCTTTATCTTGATGATCTTCAAGTCCCTTTGCCAGTTCATCTAAAAACCTACTCTTCAGCCGTTCCATGCTTTGATCTCCCCATTACCTTGTTCATGACTTGAACAAAATCCTGCCACTCGCGGGTTTTTTCGAGTAAAAGCTCTTTACCGGGTTTGGTGATTCGATAGTACTTACGTGCCGGGCCTTTTTCCTGCTCATGCCAATAATATTCAATGTACTCTTGCTTTTCTAGTTTGTGCAGTGCAGGATACAACGTCCCTTCTTTTACGCTTAAATCATTGTCGCTGCGCCGCTCTAACTCCTTAACAAGCTCGTAGCCGTACATATCCCTTTCATTTAAGAGCTGAAGCAAAATCAATGATGTACTTCCTTTTACCAATTCGCGATTAAACATTTTTTCACCTACCTAGATATATTAGGTATATAGAAATTCTACAATAGAAGGAAAGGTTTGTAAATAATTAAATTGAAAAAAATTCCGCAGGAGTTTTTTTACCTGCGGAATTAAATAGTTTATTACTTTTGCGTTATTACCATTTATACTCTGAAAGTGGTTTTTTCCGTGTTTGCCTCTGGATAATCTGATCTCTTTCGCCGCCATCTGAAAGCTCCTCAGAAAATTCATGTCCATTCTTATTTCCAACTAGGCTTTTTGATGTTTTGATCGTTATTGGAGATAAATTATTATTCGGTGCTGCCTCTTCATTCAATTTTTCCATTTCACTTATCCCTCCACCTTTACTGTTAGTATCCAAAAAAGGGAGAAATCTATACATCAATTCGTGTATCAAATTTTTGGGAAATAAGCCTCTGTTCCCGAAATTTATTATATTCATATTTGTTAATTTCATAAATAAAACTAGATAAAATCACATATTAAATACAAAAAACATATGATAATAATAGGAATAAACTTACAATATTTTTCCAAGAAACTATTGCTGTGGAAAAATGGATTGAAAAAGAAGACAGCCTCCCTTTTTATATTTAAATATAATTGCATAAATATTCCATTTTTTCCCCATACTTTAAAAACGAGGTGATGAAAATGGGATTACTCAACGCTTATAATCAATGGAAAGAAAATAAATATCAGAACTTTGTCACTGGAATGAAGGAACAAGGCAAGTGCCCTGATTGCCAAGGTCGAGGATATACGGTTTACCCCTATAATGAATTTGCCTACTTTAATTCGTATGAATGCCCAGGGTGTCAGGGGAGCGGATTGTACCAGGACTGGGAACAAACAAGATGAATTATTGCTTGCCAGAAAGGTTATGGGAAAATGAGGTTAGCTAAAATAAATCCGCTTTCCATTGAGGAATAGCGGATTTTTATTTACAAAAGGACTACTGAGCCGTTTTACTAATTAGTGCACAGAGCTATTGAAGAATCTAAACCTATTTTATGATTAATACTGGACAATGGGAGAGCTGAGAAACTCTATGACTGACGCTGCCTAGCATCATTTCCTTAAATGGTCCCAAGCCGCGGCTCCCGATGACAATTAACTGAAAAAGACCATCCTTTGCCAGCTTAATAATTTGTGTGGCCGGATCACCTTCAACATAATGAATATCCGCTTGAATCCCTTGTGATTCAGCCATCCATTTTCCTCTGTTTAACAGTTCCTCGCCTTCCTTACGCATGGAATCATAAACCTCGTCTATTGAATCGATTACCATACCTTGTGGGATAGACAAACTTTTTCCCACATTAATTAGACTAAGCTTTGATTGGTTTTCTTTTGCCAGGTTTAATGCTGTTTCAAATGCCTTATTACTCATATCAGAACCATCGATTGCTACCAGAATTTTGTTGAACATTATGTATTCCCCCATACGGTAAAATTTTGGATACGATTTCATTGTATCACTTTTTTTTAATGTAGCTGTTGAAAAATTTACATTCTCCCTGCCTTTTACTTTTTTGTAAAGCTCTCCTACCCAACTGACATATTTAATTATGTTGGAAAAAAATGCCCCGATTATTTTTTGTTAGGATAATTGTTATAATAGAGACATCAGGGAGTGAAAACATGAAAATTTTAAAATACCTCTTTGTATTTGCCTTGATCATATGCCTTGGGATATCTGCTTGGATTTACTATCCTCAATATCAAATTCATAAAATGAAAAACGAGACGATTGAAGTAAATACAGACAGTGCAAAAGTTACCTATCTAAACTTTTTCCGAAAATCTAAAGCACCGTTTATTAATCATCTTGCTATTGGCGATTCTGTTATTCACGGAGT
This sequence comes from Bacillus sp. EB600, assembly GCF_024494385.1. Lineage (GTDB taxonomy): Bacteria > Bacillota > Bacilli > Bacillales > Cytobacillaceae > JAEVLT01. Next base: position 109,659 of record NZ_JAEVLT010000005.1, on the reverse strand, counting down.
GGGATCGCAACAAAATCAAGATCTTGTCTTCCAATTTTCGAACAAATTAGGGAACCAAACTCATAAAAAAATCCAATTTCAAAATGAAGGCATAAATGGAATTACGAGCGGTGAGCTAAAGGACCTGGTTCAAGCAGGCAGGTTTGATGAGGAAATAAAGAAGTCGGATATTGTAACAATTAATGTAGGCGGAAATGATATTCTTAAAATGGTAAATGAAAGCAATTTCGCTAACGCCATCCAAAAATTTGATCAATTGCAAACCACTTTTTCAAATAACCTGGCCCAGATAGCAGCAAGAATTAATCAGTTAAATCCAAACACTACTATAGTATTTTTAGAGCTGTATAATCCATTGGTTCCATCTGATCAGTTTTACCCCATTGCTGATAAATTGCTGCCAAAGTGGAATTTTAAAATTTATGAGGTCGCAAATCGCTATTCATCGTCGATTGTTGTTGAGACAACGAAGGTAATTAACGGTGAAAAGTTGAAAAACCTATCATCCGATGGCGTTCATCCTAATTCTTCTGGTTACGCAGCAATCTCAGAGCAAATGATTTACCAATTTAAGCATCAATATCGAAAAGTATCCGTTTAAAAAGCGAAGGAGACCAAATTCCTTCGCTTTTTTATATTCAGCAACAGAGACACATAACATTAACGAATAATTCTTAAGTCGTAAAACATACTAACTTCGTACCATCTCATTGTTAAAAAAGGAGGAATGTAAATTGATGCAAAACCAACAAGGTCAAATGCACGAAAATTTGAACACAGGGGCTGTCCCACAACAATTGAATCACGGCGGTCATGAGATAATGGATGTCCAAGAAGTGTTGTCTGGTGCTCTTGATACATTGAATTTATATATGATGTTACGCCCACAAATAAAAGACCAAGAATTAATCGATATTCTTGATCGTCAATATCAGTTTATAGCCGACGAATATAACATCACCTTAGATTGCTTCAAATCAGGGCAAGATCCATCAAAACCAACCCAAAGCTATAAAATGAAACAAAGTAATGATTTTATCTACGGTCTGAAACCTACTCAGCCAAGAAAACCGGTGCAATCTCTTTCTGAAATCACCGATGCAAATATTTCATGCAGCATGCTGGGGGCTGTAAAGTCTACTGCAACCATGAAAACAATGGCAGCACTTGAAACGACAAACCCTGTCGTACGGCGCGTTCTTGCTGATTCGATTCCAAATTGTATTGAAATGGCTTACGAACTTTCTAGTTACCAAAATAAGCATCACTATTATCAAGTTCCACAGTTCGCTCAGCAGGATGTTCAGCAAATGCTCAATATGTTTGCGCCTGCTCAATTGCAGCCGCAAATGCAAACAAATAATAACATGACACATTAAGTAAACAAGCGGACTTTTAATTATCGCGGAATAGCTCCTATTCCGCGATTTTTTTGATTTAAGGCCGAATTAGGATAATACTTTTCTAAGCCTATTGTTGATTCTTGCAAAATAATCCCTGATAGCATTCCGTACAATAAGTCCCCTGATTGGTAATAACTGTCTTATTCTCCTCATGCTCTTTTATGCACCGAACACACTGGTATTTCCTTCCATCATATTGATGCATAAAATCTAATTCAATGGAAGAAGCAGCTGGGCTACTGTACCTTTCATTATCTAGTTCTTCTCCCCAGAGCGTCTTTTTAAATTCCCTACGCACTTGGTCGAATCTCATCTTATCGCCTCCCCATAAATTTTATGCTTCCTCCTGGGATTATTGCCATTAAAAACACAATCTCTGTCCGGATTAGCAAAGAGCATAAAAAATCAACATATTCAATCATCCTCATTCATAAAATGGACAAGGAAGGGGAGGAATGAATGTGGAGTCTATACTTTATTTTACGGATTATTTTTACTAACGATGAAAAAAAAGCTCCTCGTCTATTTTTGTTTATTTTTTGGAGCCTTCTTACAAGGAACGTCCATGTCCTTGTTCTTGTTTCCACACTCAATCCCTTCAGGAGGGGCAGCAGGTTTAGCTCTCCTGTTGAATCATTGGTTTCATCTCTCCTTAGGCTTTTCCTTATGGTTAGCAAATGTTGTTTTTCTTTTTTTTGCCTTGAACTATTTTGGATATACATGGACGTTGCGAACGATTATTTCTGTCGCAACAACCTCAATGACCATTACGCTTTTAAGTGCTCAGATTACGTTGGAACACGTCAACATTGTATTCGATATTTTAGGAGGCAGTATTTTTTTTGGAATTGGGGTGGGCATTCTCATTCGCGCTGGAGCTTCTAGCGGCGGGATGGTCATACCAGCACTCATGATCGCTTCCTACAAGAAATGGAGCCCTGGAAAAGTGATGATGGGCATTAATCTGTTCATTTTTTTGTTAACTGGACTTATCATTGATTATAAAATTGTGATTTATGCGATTGTTTGTCAGTTTCTTTCAACCAATATTATTGATTTTATTTATACATTTAAGCTTCCAAAATTGAATAGCCTTTCTCCAACTTGGCGAAAAAAATAGAAGACCCTCTATTACAGGATCTTCTTTCCTTTTAAATAGGCGAATATTTGGTGGATCGATTCCTCAATTGTTGTTGCATTGGTTTCAATGATGATTTCCGGGTGATCAGGAATCTCATAAGGGGAGGTGATTCCTGTAAAATCTGGAATCTCACCTTGCCTAGCCTTTTTATATAAACCTTTTGGGTCCCTGTCTTCACATACTTGGATGGGGCAATTTAAAAAGATTTCGATGAATTCTTGATCATCAAACATGCTTCGGACAACATCACGATCCTTTCGAAACGGAGAAATAAAGGCCGAAGAAACAATTTGACCACTGTCGACGAACAGTTTAGCTACTTCCCCTATTCGTCGAATGTTTTCTTTTCGATCGTAATTTCCAAAACGTAAATCCTTATTTAACCCATGGCGGATATTATCACCGTCAAGAACGTAACTCCTGAAACCTTGTTTATATAATTGATAATCTACAGCATTAGCCAGGGTGGATTTCCCTGACCCCGATAATCCCGTAAACCAAAGCACACAGCTTTTATGGCCATTTAAAAGCTGGCGGTCTTTTTTGGTAACAGTAGATTGATGCCAGGTTATATTGTTTATTTTCTCCATTTTCTACACCCTTTTATTTAATCGAATATACTTCCTTCATTCCCTGGATAAGTATTTCCACTACTTCAGGACGACTAAATTCTTTTGGTGGCTGCACACCGTTTTTCAACATCCCTCTTACTTTTGTACCTGATAATACCACATGGTATTTTGTTTCATGCGGGCATGTTTTTTCAGATGCCATGTTTTCACACTTTTTGCAGTAAAAACTATTTTCGAAAAAGAGCGGTGTTATGCCAAGTTCTCCTTCACTAAACTGGCTAAATATTTTTTGGGAATCATAGGTTCCATAGTAGTTCCCTACACCAGCATGGTCTCTACCAACAATAAAATGGGTACAGCCAAAATTTTTCCTGACGATCGAGTGAAAAATAGCCTCTCTAGGCCCCGCATAGCGCATGGCTGCAGGAAATACAGATAAAAACACCCTGCCCTTCGGATAATAATTTTCAAGTAAAACCTGATAGCTTTTCATCCGGATATCGCTTGGGATATCATCCGCTTTTGTCTCACCCACAAGTGGGTTTAAGAAAAGGCCATCAATGGTTTCCAATGCTGTTTTTTGAATATACTCATGAGCACGATGAACTGGATTCCTTGTTTGAAAGCCAACAACTGTTTTCCAGCCTAATTCTTTAAACTTAGCCCTTGTTTGAAGAGGGTCAAGGTAATGAGTTGAAAACATCCCTTTTTCGGGTTTTTTTATCATGGTGATAGGTCCGCCAATATAGACATCAGACCGTTCGAATAGTTTCCTTACTCCTGGATGGGCATCGTCAGCAGTTCGATACACCAAAGTTGCTTCTAATCTTTTATTAGGAGAAAATTTTTCCACTACTTGCATAACACCATAAATCGTGCCTTTATGGATAAGATTGATGGTTTCCCCGATAGAAAGCTCATCTGCTTTTTTTTGGTTTACTGCTAATGTAATCGGCAGGGACCACGGGAGTCCATTTGAAAGTCTCATTTGCAGTACAACCGAATTATAGTCTGCTTCTCCCATAAATCCTTCTAATGGACTATATGCCCCATTTGCTATTAATTCCAAATCGCTAATTTCCAAATTATCTAGTTCCACCTCATTTAGCAAAAGATCGCTCGAAAAATCAAGATCGACTCGATTTACCAATATACCGCCATGTGGCACACTTTCCTTCACAGTTCATCTCTCCTAGTAATGTGATCCCTTGAACAAAAGACCACTATTGTTGGTGAAGTCCGCACTCCGTTTTGTTGTGACCTGTCCAGCGACCTGCACGAAAGTCATCCGTTTCCATAACAGGAAATGTACAAGGGGCGCATCCGATACTTGGATAACCTTTGTCGTGCAACGGGTTATATGGCAATTTGTTTAACTGGATATAGGTCATGATGTCGTCCCAAGACCAATGAATGAGTGGACAAATCTTTATTTTCTGAAATTTATCATCTTTATTTATATATTGTGTTTTCGACCTTGAGGGAGATTGTTCTCGTCTTAAACCAGAGATCCATGCTTTTGCATCACTTAATGCTTCCTTCATGGGGACAACCTTTCTCATGTGGCAGCAAAGATTAGGATTAAACCTCCAAAGCTCTTCTCCATACCACTTCGTTTGCTCTTTCAACGAAATTTTTGGTTTTACTAACTTAATGTGTAATAAAGGGTAACGTTCCTTAACCTGTTCAATTACTTCATAGGTTTCTGGAAAATGAAGCCCTGTTTCTAGAAAAATTATTTTTGCTGTTTTATTCACTTTATAAATTAGGTCAATTAAGACGATGCCTTCAGCGCCAAAGCTGCACGAATAAATAATCTCTTCTCCATATTCCCGATACACCCATTTTAAGATATCTAAAAAGTCAGGCTGACCTTTAAAAATGGTCTTTACTTTTTTTTCATCCCAATTTTCATATGTTAACATCTCTGACAATTTTAGAGCCCCCCATCCCCATTTCCGTTCCAAGGCGATGTCGGATTTATTGATATGGTAATACGTTCATTGTTAAGAACAATTATTTTATTCATTGCATTGATATCGCCATATTTCTGATATGATAATAAGGCTCGGATCCACGAACCATGTCCGAACACCAAAAGGTTTTGATATCCCCTGTATTTCCCTAAAAACGTACTAATTCGTTCTTCAAGATGTTGAATGCTTTCTCCTAAAACTAATGCCTTCGGATTTTTCAGCCATTTATCTCCAAATTTATCCATTAATATTTCTTTTGGAATCCCTTCAAACTGGCCAAAATCCAATTCATCTAATAGTGCATCAGTTTCTGCTTCGTACCCATACAGTTTGGCTGTTTGGTGGGTTCGTTTTAATGTACTGGCTAATACCAAATCGAAGGGAGAAAGCTTTTCTAAATCACGTTGATTAGCTTCTATCATTTCTTTGAGCTCTTCTGTCGGGGACGAAATGCCAATATCCCTTTTTCCTTGCAGCCATGTTTTTTTATTCCATTCAGTTGGAAGATGTCGGATTAAGGTAATTTGCATACTGGTCCTCCATATAAAACGTTTCACTTCTTAGTCCACAACGTTGAGCTTCTAAGACTAAGACATCGTTCAGTTTTACATTCCCTAAATTTACATTTGGGCCAACTTCCCTAATAAAATACATTTGCTGCTTAGAAGTAGGGGCTTCAAAAATAATCTTCTTGTCATCAACAGTATTTGTTAATTCACGAATTAATCCAGGTTTTATCGCACCGTTTTTTTCATATATCCCGGAAGTACCTGATTCCCTGCCTTCTGTGATCACGTAATCACAGCCTGCTTCTAATAGGAGAATAATTTCCTTTCTCCATTCAGAAACCTGCATATCCTTATCTGCATCCTTTGAGCCCACCTCAGCAATGATATGAAAGTCATTTTTTAATTGTGTTATAAAATTGAGGCGTTCTTGAAGCGGAATATCTAATGTTCCATTAGATATTTCTATCCAATTTATCCCTAATTGCCGTAAAAACTTTAGATATTCAGGGATTTTTTTTTGATAATAACATTTTTCAAAAAAGGTTCCTCCACAATAAGGTTTAATACCACTTTCCTTGTAGAGGCTAATTTTATTCTCTAAGTTAGGCGTTACATAGGCAGAACCAATACCAATTTTTGCAATGTCTATAATATGGCTGTAGTCGGTTAAAATATGTTTCAATTCACCAATTGGGGTTCCGAAATCAATTACCGAGGTTAAGCCATAGGATCTAGGTCTTAAAGTCCTATCTGGTATTTTTAAAAAATCCATAGGGAAAACGCCTCCTCTTTTTTTCTAGGATAGAGTATTCAAAAATTGGGTGAATGTGTAAACAATCGTTTTTTTCTATCCAAATTAGGCATTAGCCTTGAATAAACAAGCACTTTCCTTCAAACAATAGGAAAAGTTATTTCACATAGATAGGGGTGTACATCGTTGCCAAAGCAAAAGCATAAAGGTATGACTATTTTTGCCATCAGTTCAATCCCAATGATCCTTGTTTTGGGGAACTCCATGTTGATTCCGGTCCTTCCAAAAATGAAAACAGAGCTGAGTGTTTCTCAGTTTAAAATTAGCTTAATTATTACCGTCTTTTCGATTGCAGCTGCGGCATGCATTCCAGTTCTGGGTTATTTATCAGACCGCTTTTCACGAAAAGCCGTGATAATTCCATCACTCATTTTATATGGACTCGGCGGACTGTTAGCAGGAGCTGCAGCAGAATGGTTTGCAAATGAATATATGTGGATTCTTGCCGGAAGGGTTTTACAGGGAATCGGAGCAGCCGGAACTGCACCAATTGCCATGGCATTAACAGGAGATTTATTTAAGGGGGCAGAGCAAAGCAAGGTTTTAGGTTTAGTCGAGGCCTCAAATGGGTTTGGTAAGGTAATAAGTCCAATTTTGGGTTCATTGCTTGCCATCCTATTCTGGTACGCAGCCTTTTTCGCCTTTCCGATTTTTTGTCTCGTTTCCATTATTTTGACAATTATTTTTGTAAAGGAAAAGAAAGCAGAGAAGGAACCTCCACCTCTGGGTAAATATGTAAAAGGCCTTGTTTCTGTTTTTAAAACGGAAGGGCGCTGGCTTTTTGCTGCATATATAACAGGTGCCACTTGTTTATTTACTTTATTTGGAATATTATTTTATATTTCTGATATTCTTGAAAAAACTCATCATATTGATGGAATCTTAAAAGGCAGTATCCTGGCAATTCCACTTTTATTTATGACAACCACTTCTTATATAACCGGAAGCAAAATCGGCAAAAAAATGTCGTTAATGAAAACGTTAATTGTAATGGGTTGTCTGCTAATGACGGCTTCCTTTTCATGCTTAGTTTTTTTTACAAAGCTAGTGCCGTTTTTCGCTGTTCTTGTTTTCAGCAGTATCGGTACAGGACTTGTACTCCCCTGTATCAACAGTTTTATTACTGGGTCCGTTCCTGCCGACCGCCGTGGATTTGTCACCTCGTTATATGGATCTGTACGATTTTTAGGGGTTGCAATTGGACCTCCGGTTTACAGTGCTTTAATGGCATGGTCTCGAACAGGAATGTTCTTATCAACAGCCGGTTTAACCTTGTTTGCTGGATTACTTTGCATGATCCTTATACATGTTCCGAAAAAGGAACCATCTAAAAATAACGATACCCTATTTGAAAAATTACAATTTTCGTAAGTTTAAGCTGTTGGAGCCAGAATTTTAAAGGAGTCGATGACGTTGCAAATTTATTTCTCACCAGAGGTTATAACACCCGAATACCAAGTTTTAAATGTTGTTGATTCGACAAATAAAGGGGTTGGAAATATCGCATTTTTATTTGCCGAAAAAAAGCTATATGTATATGGAATTTTGGAAGAAGAAGATGTTGGTGCGGATTTTAGAGATTTGGTCACCCCGTACTTAAAAGGATTAGCAAAAGCTAAGCCTGGACTGGATATTTTTTCCTGTTTGTACGTTGGCTGTAAAAAAATTGAACTAAATGATAGGGAACAAAAATAAACTTCCCTTGAATGTCCGGCTCATTTGCCGGATCTTTTTTTTATTTAAAATTACCAGTAACAAGGCGAATAACTATTTCATAAATTGACATATAGGTTCATCTAGATAGATAAAGGTTAGTCGGGAGTGTGCACCTAATGAGTTTAGGTATCATTGTAATGGGGTTTCTAGTTGGTTCGTTAGTCGGACTGACAGGTGTTGGAGGTGCAGCCCTGTTAACACCTGTTTTAATATTAATGGGAATTCATCCATCAATCGCAGTTGGAACAGATCTTGCATATAATTCCATCACAAAATTTTTCGGTTCTGTACAGCATTGGCGACAAAAAACAATCAATTTTAAGCTAGTAAAGTACCTCGCCATTGGAAGTATTCCAAGCGCTATTATCGCAGTAGGTCTACTTCACCTTTTCGATTCTTTTTTTCATAATCAAGAGCTGATCCTTAAACATGCACTAGGATATGTATTGATCTTAGTTGCATTCACGACACTGGCTAAAACGTTCCTTAAGAATAAATTTGAATGGAATCGGATTCAAATGAAGCCTTTGCATGAAAAACGGGGGTTAACGATAGCGATTGGCGCCATTGTAGGCTTTATTGTTGGGTTAACCTCAATCGGGTCGGGTTCTTTATTTGCACTGGCAATGCTTTATTTTTATAAAATGACACCTTCCGAGCTAGTGGGCACAGATATTGCACATGCATTTTTATTGGTAACTTCAGCTGGAATTATCCATGCAGGAATTGGTAATGTCGATTACATGCTAGTGTTGAACCTGTTGCTGGGCTCTATTCCTGGTGTTGTTATTGGAAGTACTTTATCCTCCAAGCTCCCAACAAAACCATTAAGGGCCATTTTAGCAGTAATGCTTTTAATTAGTGGGATAAAATTACTTTAATTCTTTCAGGCGGCTGATTTTTCAAGCAGCCTTTTTTATATTCCCGTAAAACTTGTCCTTTCTCGTCCTTTACCTGCATATAAATGTAGAAAGAATTTATTCTGTTTGGGGTGGGCTATGTTTTCTACAATTGAAAAAGTTGTCTTAGCTATGGGGTTATTAAGGATATTATCTGGGAGTATTGAAATCAGTGTGGCGTTTCTAATGTTAAAATTGAACAGTATTGAAAAAGCATTGCTTTTGAATAGTTCACTTGTGCTTGTAGGTCCGATTATCCTTATCTTAACAACATCGATTGGCTTGAGTGGGATTGCTGGTGAAATATCCTATGTTAAAATCCTGTTGGTGTTTTGCGGGATTGGCTTAATCCTTTATGCGGTTCTTTCTAAGTAATAAGAAAAGCGGAAGTATTAAAAAAGCCAATCACTCGATTGGTTTTTAGGGTGGTCAGTTAATCTCTTCCACCCTCTTCGCGGAGCTCTTTTTTACGAGGAGGAACAAGCTAAGGATAATTCCCTCCAAAATTAACCCCAAGGATGCCCATGTATAAAAGGAATAATGTAAAAAATTCATCGTATTCTCAAATAAGAGGACAGATAGCAGCCCTAAGATGATGGAAATGGGGAATAGAAATTTGGTGGTACTTGATTTGTGAAAATAACTTAAACAATGGTTTATTGCAAATAGAAGATAGGACAGCTTTGCAATAATCGTCGGAATCCAGACAACTACAATGACTAAGTCAATTCTATCAAGAAAATCAGTTAAATTAATTTGTTGGATTAGAATGTAAGTTGGATATGTAGTATCTTTTACAATTTTTGTTCCCAACACTGAAAGTTGGAGAAACAGAACAATAAAAAACAGGAGGAGTCCAAGGCCCGTTCCTGTTAAAACTGCTTTTCTAGCCTGCCGAACGGGATTCAAATTAGCAATAATAATTAAAAAAATGAACATTTCACCCAACCAGGAAAAGGAAAAGTAAACAGCTTGAATGAGCGACAAAATCGTTTGGAAACTGGGAAGCGGCTGTAAATTTTGCAGCTCCCATTCGTTTAACAAAAGGAAAGGAAGCATTAGAACAACGATTGTCATAATTACAACGTAAATCATATTAATTCTCGAAATGACCTCGATGCCTGACACAGCAATATACGAAATGACTAAAATCGATAGAACCATTAAAACATCAATCGGAGTGGATGGTAAGAGAACAGATGCGACAAAATCGATTAACCCACGTAAATCGCGCAGAAAGGTTAATACAGCAAAAAGGAGAAAGAAAAAAAGAAAAGCTTTCTCCAAAAAAATGCTTTTATCCCCGATTAAAAATAGGCTTTTTAACGTTGCAGCCTTCTGGTTATTCCCAAAGATCATGAAACCAAGCAGCAATAAAATAGGAACTTGAATGATCGGGACAAGCCAGCCATTCTGCCCTGAAATGGCGACAATTATCTGAGGCAGACTAATGACACTTGCGGAAAAGATAAAATTAGCCACTAAAAATACTAATTGAAAATTAGATATTTTTTGGCTCATATGTTCACAACCATTCTTGATATTCCTCCAAAGGTATTGTTTAAAAATGAGATAACAATGTTTAATGAAATATTGAGCATTATCAAAAAAGAAAGCCCTACTGTAGCAATAACTAAAAAATACACCCATTTCCGCTCTTTTTTCTCCACAATCTTGGCTTTAAGAACAATAATTATATAACCAATCAGACTAAGCCATACCACAATAATTCCTATATCCATTTTGTCATTCCTTCTCTACATTCCCGGAAGTCGTTGTCCTTTGAATATCAGCTTCGACATCAACACTTACCTTTAAACCTTGGAGTGTATTCTCCCAACCATTTTCCCAATCGCTTACCCATTTTTGATGATGGACCCGATATAGGTACCAGCCAAATCCGAATATATCCACCCCTTGCGGGTGGGCATGATCCAATATAGCATAAATCTCGTTTTTGATTTCCTTTTTCATTTTTCCAATCACCATATGGTACGTCTTCGGATCCTCTAACCGGTAGTTCCCCTCATTACCGATTAAGGTTCCAGTTGCTCTGACTTTAAGAGTAAATGCTGGTTTTCCATTTACAGTATGAAAACTTTGTTTTAGATGATTATCAATAATTTGAACAGTGACTTCATTATTATTTGTAACAGGGAAGGAAAAGGTTTTCTCTGCCATCCTTTTTCTTAGCCATATAATACCTCGGGTTTCCATTTCATTTGTAATAAATGAAAGTTTATCACCCTTTAAAACGGCAAATTTTTTCATTCGAATTTCTTTTTTACTTTTTTCATTCATCAGCAAAGAAGTCGTTTCAATCAAGGGTACTACAGCCTCCTTCCCTGGTCGCTCCAAATCAAGCATCGCGTCTCTAACAGTCACATCGATCCTTGCTTTGGCCATTTCGCGAATTGCCTCTGCAGAAAATTGCTCCATTCGCGGCTGTGCTGTTAACATTTTCATTGAATCTCCTTTTGAAATTAACAGAAACGTTGTTAATCTTGACTGCGGCTCGACTAAAATAGCGTTTAAGGACTTCGAAATGCCCCGTTTTGCCAATTCTTCACCAATAATCAAGACTCTGCGGTGGGGAAAGTAAAGCTTTCTTGATAGTCTATTTTGAATATCCTGTATACCTTGCATGATATTTTTACCCTTCCCTTGCGCGACTAGGAATGGTCCCTCTCCACTTGTACCTCCTCCCCCGCCATTTGACCCCGGGCCGCCCAATGAACTTGGCAAGGGGGCTTGAACCGTAATTCTATATCCTTCTTTTTCTAGCTTATCTTGAGCAGTAGCTACTACTATCGCCAAATCGTTTATTTCGGTACGGTCCCAACATCCTGTCAAAAAGATAGGCAAGCTGATCAAAATGAATAGAAATGCCTGTTTTTTCATGATGGATTCCCTTCTTCTCCTTGGCTAGGACTTGGTTGTAAATGATCATTTTGTCTCGTCACATCGCCCTTTACCGTTTGATCGGGTCTCTGATCCATCGCCCACCATGGCACACGAATAAATACATCTTTTAGCGATTGTGGGTTCATTGGAGCGAGCGGCCAGAAATATGGGACACCGAACGAGCGCATTTTGCAAAGGTGTGTCAGAATAATCACCGTTCCAAGGACAATTCCAAATAAACCAAACATCCCTGCCAAAAGCATTAATGGAAATCGAAGCAGTCGTATAGAAATAGCCATATTGTATCTTGGCATTGTAAAGGAGGAAATCCCTGTTATTGATACAACAATAACCATTGGAGCAGATACAATTCCAGCCTCAACTGCCGCCTGCCCAATCACTAGAGCACCGAGTATACTGACAGCCTGCCCGACAACTTGCGGAAGCCTTACTCCCGCTTCCCGCAATGCTTCAAATGATATTTCCATAATTAGAGCTTCGATAAACCCGGGGAATGGTATCGCTTCACGGCTTGCTGCAATACTAAACAGCAGGGTTGTTGGAATCATCTCCTGGTGATAAGTGGTAATAGCTACATAGATACTCGGTAACTCGAGTGCAAAAAACAACAATATTATACGAAGAATTCTGAGAAAAATGGAAATATGAAAACGGTTGTAATAATCTGAACTTGCTTGAAGAAATTGCCAAAACGTAGCTGGAACAATGAGCACAAATGGTGTCCCGTCCACAATGATCGCGATTCTGCCTTCCAGCAGGTTGGCTGCTACCGTATCAGGGCGCTCGGTATTTTGGATTTGCGGAAACAAGCTCGAGGGACTGTCTTCAATAAACTCTTCAATATAGCCGCTATCCAAAACACCATCAATCTCAATCCGGTCTATCCGGCTTAGCACTTCTTTTACAAGATCAGGCGAAGCCAATCCTTCGATATACAGAATTGCTAATTCTGTGTTTGTCTCCTCTCCAATATCTCTTGAGAGAATCTTTAATCGGTTCGAACGGATTTTGTGTCTGATTAAAGCGGTATTTACTCTTAAGGTTTCGGTAAATCCCTCTCGTGGTCCCCTCACTGAAGTTTCGGTTGTCGGTTCTGCTACCCCTCTTCTTTGCCCCCCTTTTTCATCAAAAATGAGGGCCTTTGTGGCTTTGTCAACCAAAAGGAGTGTATTTCCTTTTAGAACATTTGAGACAACAGCATCAAGTTTGCAGGTTTCTTCTACAGCACTTAAAGAAATGATTTGATCCATTAGAGCATCGGCTGTTATTTCTTCGTCACTGACTTCATTTAAAATTTGCTTGATTCCACTAACCTCAATCGCCGCGGAATCAATAAAACCATCAACAAACAAAACATATGCCTTTAATTTTCCAGCTTTAAATGGACGAAAAACAACATCAGAACAATCCTTAAACAACCCCTTTAAAATCTCAATGTTCTTTTCAATATCAGCTTGGATATGTTTATTCGTTTGATCACTAGAAAGAGCAGGCTGTTTGGTTTCCATAAACTTTCGATATTTTTTCATTGGAAAACTCCGCAAGTACAAATTTAATGAATAAAGAGTTTATGGCTAAATTAACATCGTCAAGGTTACAACCATAAAAACCAATATTTTTTAATATCTCCCTATCATAGAAAAATATCCCTTTAGATTTTATCAAGTGCCTGTTCAAGGTCCGCTTGGATATCTTCCCATGCTTCAAGTCCAACGGAAAGCCGCAATAACGTATCCTCGATCCCCATTTTCACCCGCTCCTCCTTTGGAACAACAGCGTGGGTCATGGTGGCGGGGTGCTGAATCAATGACTCAGGATCACCGAGACTCACCGCCAATTTTATAAGCTTTAACTGATTCATAAATATTTGAGCAGTCTCCTTTGTTCCTTTTATTGAAAAAGAGATCAGTCCACCTGGTTTCTTCATTTGTTTTTTCATAATCGAATAATCTGGGTGATGCACGTCTCCCGGATAATAGATGGTTTGTATTTTTGGATGGTTTTTTAAAAATAGAAATAGCCTGTTTGCATTTTCACAGTGTCTGTCCATTCGGATCGGAAGTGTTTTCAACCCCCTTACTAACAGCCATGCGTCCAACGGGGAAAGGATACCGCCAATATCCTTTTGAACTGTTTGAGCTATTTTCTTCATAAAATCCATATTTCCAATTGCTATTCCGGCAATCACATCGCCGTGACCGCAAATATATTTTGTTGCACTGTGAATAACGATCTCACATCCAAAGGAAAGAGGGGTTTGTAAATAAGGGGAGCAGAAGGTATTATCCACCACAACGGGAATGCCTATCTCGTTTGCCACTTTGGCAGCCATTTCTAAGTCAACAAGCATCATTGTTGGATTGATTGGGGTCTCAATATAAATGCATGAGGTATTGGAGTTGATGTCACGTTTCATTTCCTCCACGGTGTTCATGGGTGAAAAGCTGTGTTCAATCCCATACTTTTCTTTAAATAGCTTCAATAAATCAAAGGTACATCCATTTACACCCTTCGAACAAAGAATATGATCTCCCGTTTTGGTAAGAGCCACTAATACAGCAGAAACAGCTGCCATTCCTGAGGAAAAAGCTAAGGCTGCTTCTCCATTCTCCAATGCTGCCATTCGATCTTCAAGCATTTTTACAGTTGGATTTCCCAGGCGGGAATAAACAAATCCAGTTTCACTTCCGGCAAATCTTCTTTCCCCCTGTTCCGCCGTATCGAAAGTAAAGGTTGATGTCTGGTATATTGGAGGAACTAAGCTTCCTTGATGTTGTTCTGGAGAATACCTACCGTGAATGACCTCTGTTTCGAAACGCAATTTATTGCCTTCCATTTGAAAGCCCCCTCTTAATGTAGCACTTTCAATTTGTGCCCTTTCTATATAATATGAAGGGATTGCTTTTTTTGGCATGACTATGAAAAGAATAGTGGGCTGTTACCCTTTTAAAACTGCTGAGAACGGACAGACATGACAGTCAATATCCGTAGAGAAATGAACGTAGTCTACTACATTTTTTGAATAAAAGTAGGAAAATGACAAAGAATAAGTTTACATTTTTATTATGCTTGGGGGTGCTCCAATGTCTATTTATGTCTATCAGATTTTTGTTATTAAACAGGATAAATTTAAAGAAGCAATCGAAAATTTAAAGGCGATTCAAAAATTTAGAAATGAGCAATACGATCACACAGTAGAGATCTTATCGCCTATTACTGGTGCTGATCATACCTATGCACTTTTAACTAAATACGAAGGATTAGCAGAGATGGAACTTCAAGACAAGAAGATGTTTGACGATGAGAATTACTTAAAGCTGATTGGTGACTTCTTCCTCCAGCATATCGCTGAAGGGAGTATGAATACCCAAATTTTCAGGTCTCTTAATGAAATAAAAAATTCCTAGAAAAAGTCCATTTGCATTCTAGGAATTTTTTATTTTATTTTTAGTTAAGGTGGAATCTGGTGAAAAAACAGATTCCAGCGTAAATACTTGCCCGTTTCTGAATCCAAAACTTTTAGATAAAGTTTTCCTCCATTAAGTGTTCTATTTTTTCATGTTTTTACAATTTATTATGCAATAATCCCTTTATCTTTCAAATGCTTATAGGCTGCGTCTTTATTTTCATCTTTAATTTGATACTCTAAATTCCCCTCAACAATCTTTGCACAACGCCCACCGAATGGCTTAAGTTCTTCCTTGATTACTTTGATTTCAGCATTGTCGCTAATTAGATAATTTACTTTCATAATCCCACCTCCACAATTAAATATAAGTAAGATTGCGTTTTGGTTGCAGTGAGAAAAATTACACTTCTAGAAGCCACATCGATTCTTTTTCAGCAATTGAAATTCTGTATTCCAAAAAAAACGGTTAATTCTTAAGAAATCAACCGCTTTTTACCAAATCTATTTTGTTGAAACTTTGGCACCTGTAACCTGATTTGCTTGCATAACCGGTTTCCGCTTCCCTGTTTTTCTGCCGTGCATGAAAAAATATAAAAACATACAAGCAAAGACAACAACTGCCATACACAGGTACAGTCCCCTAAAACCAATGAATGGAATTAAAAAGCCTATAATAAAGGGCCCCATTCCAATCCCACCATCTAAAAAGATAAACCAGGTAGAAGTTGCCAAACCAATTCGATCCTTCGGTGAAACTTTAATAGAAATGGCTTGAGCACTTGACGAGAACGTTCCGTATCCAAGGCCCACCAATGCACCTGCTACTAAAAGGGTGAACCCATGATGTGCTTGACTTAAGACCAATAGGGCAATTGAGAACAATAAGAGAGATGGGTATACAACAAAGTTTTCTCCCTTTTGGTCAAACCAGCGGCCAGTAAAAGGCCTCGAAACGAGAATGAACACTGCATAGACAATAAAGAAGAAACTTCCGACATCCACTAAATTGATTTCCTTTGCATAGGAAGTAAGGAAAGTAAGAATGCTTGAATAGCCAAAAGCAATGAAGAAGCCAATAACGGCAATGGGAAAAGCTTTTGGTTCAAAGAAATTATGAAATGAAAAACCTTTCATATTAGCTAATTGGTCTTTTGTGAATTCTAGTTTTGGAACCTTCACAAAAAATACAGCGACGAAACTCAAGGCTAAAAGAATAATACACAAAGTGAAATTCATGTTATAGCCTGCATGCTGGCCAAGAAACATTCCTAAAAAAGGCCCAATTGCTGCTGCAAGAGTAACACTTAAAGCATAGTAGCCTGTACCTTCTCCCCTGCGTTCATGTGGGATAATTTTTGCAACAATTGTTCCCGTTGCCGTTGAAGCAACCCCTAATGCAGCACCATTTAAAAAACGATTTACTAATAGGAGCGGTAAACTATTGATGAAAAAATAGAAGCATGTTGTTAGTAAAAAGAAAATAAACCCAATATAAAGCATTTTTTTCCAGCCAACCCTGTCAATTGATTTTCCGGAAAAAAGACGTGCGATTAACGTCCCCACGACGAAAATACCTGAAGCAAGCCCTGCCTGGCTTGGTGTAGCATGAAATTTTTCAGTTGCAAAGACGGTAATGGAAACCATCAATAGGTAGAACGTAAAGTAAAGAAAAAAGTTGGCTAACGAAACAATAAAAAAATCCTTGGTCCATAATTTTGGTTTATTCATGACGGCCTCCCTCTCGATTAATGATGTTTTCTCGTATTTTTGGAAGAATTTGAAACGCAGCAGTTTGTTCATTTTCTGGAATATTGCGCATGACCTTGTGCTCCATCTCCGTTATCTTTTGGCGGCAGATTAGATAAAGCTCTTCACCAAATTCGGTCAACTGTATAATTTTTTCACGCCGATCTTTTCCAGGTATTACCTTAACAACGAGTTTCTCCTCTAGGCGGTGAACTGTCCTTGTGATGGTAGGCTTCTCTACATCATAGTAGATAGAAATTTCAACCAGCGTTGATGGTCCATTATTTTTGACATAAAGCATTACCTGCCATAAGGAGTAGGATAAGTCATACTTGCCTAGCAGCTCATTTAATTGACTTATAAGCGGCCGATACAATAAAAGATAACGTTGAAAAAATCCCTGCATAGTTCCCTCCAATAATGTAGTTACCTTGAGTAACTATTAATAACTTCTATTACTATACTCTTTTTAAATACTGTGTCAATAATTTGACACAAATTGAGCGTATTTTTTCTAACGTGGTTTCCGAGACGTGATTGATATTTTTGATTAACTTGGCATATACATCAATTAAGGGAGGGGATTTTCGTGGCTTATTTATGGACGGTAACATTAGGGTATGTTATTTCACTTGGGCTCATTGGCAGGGTATTTTTTTATTTTTTAAGAGCTGGTCCACTCAATCCGGAAGATTCCAAAAGAATTGACCCTCTAAAACAACCTGAATAATCAATTTTGACATTCCTTTTGTTTATATACTTTGAAAAACCGGGCAAAACAGCCCGGTTCTTTTTCTTGCTAGCAAATATCTCCTAGTTCTATACATATAAGGACTGTACCAAGCTAAAATTTTATCACTTATTATTACAAAAAGAGGGATCATTTCCATCCCTCCTTCCATTACCCCTTACGCTACTATATAAATTTAAAATAACTTTATCGCAAAGTCTTTAATGCTCCGCTCCATGCTTTTACTTGGTCAAGCATTGTGTTGACATTATCAACGTGCATATCAGCTGGTTTGAAAGTAGTATAGTTTTCAAAATCTGTAAATAAGTTCAATGTTGGATGTGCACGAACACTTGCAACTTGCAATTCAGCTAAAATTCCACGTAAATGTTCTGCTGCACGAGCACCTCCTGTGGAACCATAGCTAACAATACCTGCTGCCTTATTATTCCATTCAGCGTATGCTGAATCAAGTGCATTTTTTAGTGCTCCTGTAACGCTGTGGTTATATTCCTGGGTAATAAAAATATACCCATCCAGGCTTGCAATTTTTTCTGCCCAAGGTTTTGGCTCTTCACCAGTACCTGTGCCGACGAATGGTAAGTTGAAGGTTGCAATGTCAACAATTTCATAATCTGCATCGCCGCGTTTGTCAGCTATTCCCTTTACCCAGTCACCCACTTGTGGGCTTACACGTCCCTGACGGGTGCTTCCTAAAATGATACCAATTTTTAATTTTTCCATTATTTCTTCCTCCTTCTTTTCGGAATTTCCAAATAACTTGCTCCAAAAACCCATTTTCCCACCACCTATATAATTCTTTGTTTAATTTACGATTTTATACTTTTTTCTAGCATTGCCTATAGATTAAGCAACTTTTCTGCTTTTATACGAAACCTTTTCTTTCTTTCACAATTTCCATTGTCGTTATGCAAAATTTAAAGAAACTTTTGTATAAAAAAAGAGCCGTCCCAAAGACAGCCCTAATCCTCTATTACATCAAATCATAATTTTACAAATATCATTTGTGAACTCTACTGGATCATTGATTGGTAATCCTTCAATTAAAAGTGCTTGATTGTACAGAAGATTGGTATATAGAGTTAATTTCTCTTTATCATGTTCAAAAGCAGCTTTTAATGATTGATATATGTCGTGATTTACATTTATCTCTAATACTTTTTCAGCCTTTATATTTTGACTATTAGGCATTGCTTTTAATACTTTTTCCATTTCTAATGTGATTTCGCCATCAGTTGTTAAACAAACAGGATGTGACCTTAATCTTTTTGATACGCGAACTTCCTTTACCTTATCAGACAAAATATTTTTCATAAAGTCAAAGAGGTCTTTATTTTCGATGTCAACTGAGGTTTCGGCATTTTTATTTTCGTCTTCAATCCCTAAATCGCCACTTGAGACAGACTTGAATTCCTTCTCTTTGTAGGTCATTATCATTTTAATGGCAAACTCATCGATATCATCGGTGAAGTATAAAATCTCATAGCCTTTGTCGGACACTACCTCTGTCTGCGGCAGCTTATCAATTCTTTCATTTGATTCACCTGTTGCATAATAAATGTACTTTTGACCCTCAGGCATTCTTGACACATATTCATCCAAGGAGACTAGTTTTTTCTCTTTTGATGAATAGAACAGCAGTAAATCCTGCAAGAGTTCTTTATTGCTGCCAAAATCACTATAGACCCCAAACTTTAATTGGCGGCCAAAGGAATGATAAAACTCCTCATACTTGTCACGATCCTCTTTTAACAAGCTTTGCAGTTCGCTTTTAACTTTTTTGCTAATGTTTTTGGCAATTAACTTTAATTGGCGATCCTGTTGGAGCATTTCTCTCGAAATGTTCAGTGACAAATCTTCTGAATCGACCATTCCTTTAACAAAACTGAAGTAGTCAGGCAGCAGATCTGCACATTTGTTCATTATCAAAACACCATTGGAGTAGAGCTCTAAGCCCTTTTCATACTCTTGTGAATAATAGTCAAAAGGTATTTTTTCAGGTACAAATAAAATCGCATTGTATCTTACAGCCCCATCAACACTGATATGGATATGTTTAATTGGCTTGTCAAAGCCGTAACGTTTTTCAGCGTAAAAATTGTCATAGTCTTCTTTGGTCAATTCCTGTTTGTTCTTTCGCCAAATAGGAACCATGCTATTGATGATTTGTTCTTCCTGAATATCTTCGTATTCAGTTTCGCTGCCTTCTTTAAGTTTTCTGTCCGAAACATCCATTTTGATTGGGTAGCGGATGAAATCGGAGTATTTCTTGATAATCGACTTTAAGCGATATTCCTCTAAAAACTCATCATAGTTTTCATCTTCGTTGTTTTCTTTAATCTTTAAAATAATAATAGTACCTACAGAATCTTTCTCAGATGGCTCTATGGTGTACCCATCTGCACCCTTTGATTCCCATTTATATGCAGTATCACTGCCTAGCGCTTTACTTATGACCGTGACAACATCTGCAACCATAAATGCAGAATAAAATCCAACCCCAAACTGACCAATGATTTCGTGTCCGTCTTTTACTTCTGTTTCACTTTTAAAGGCTAATGAACCGCTTTTGGCAATGATTCCAAGATTGTTTTCAAGTTCTTCCTTTGTCATTCCGATTCCGGTATCACTAATTTTTAATATCCTGCTATCCTTATCAGTTTCCACTTTTATGTAGTAGCTATCTTTGTCAAACGCCAATGACTCATCCGTTAATGCTTTATAATAGATTTTGTCAATCGCATCGCTTGCATTTGAAATTAATTCTCTTAAAAAGATCTCCCGTTGTGAGTAAATCGAGTGAATCATCATATCCAGGAGTCTTTTTGATTCGGCTTGAAATTGTTTAACTTCCACGGTGATATCTCCTTTCCAAATTCATGAATTTTAATCTTTTAAGTATTATTAGCACTCTATAAAGAGGAGTGCTAATAATTATTTTAATAATAGTTTTTTTGTGTGTCAATCTTCAAGCTAAATCAGATTGATTAAATTGAATACTGTCGAAATTCCTACAGCAAAAAAACTGGAAGTTCTTTTCAACTTAATTTCCACACTTAAAATAACTAAATGCTTTTATTTCATTCCAGGTTACCGGTTTTTCCTTTGCAGGTACTTCTACCATGTCCATTGCCCCTTCGACAGGACAAACAAGTGCGCATAAGTTACAGCCTGTGCAGGTATCTTCGTTTACAATCAGCTGGTCTTTTTTGAACCCCTGTTTTTTTATTTTCAAAATGCTTTGGTTTGCTGCATCGTCACAGGAAACATAGCATTTATTACAAGTAATGCATTTGTCTTAGGCGATACAATGCCGCCCAGGTTGATTTGTACTTTTGCCATGGAATCACCATCCTTTTTTATCATCATTAATGGCCTAAATGAATATTTTATTTGAAGTAAACATATGTTTTTGTGACTCAGGCTAAATACGCCTCTTGTATTTGTTCGTTTCTCATTAGGTCTTTGCCATTTCCTTTCAGAACAATTTCACCGGTATGAATCACATAGCCACGGTCAGCAATCTGCAGAGCCTGAAAGGCATTTTGCTCAACAAGTAAAATCGTCACACCTTCTTTATTCAGCTCTTGGATAATTTCAAAAATTTGTTCAACTATAATTGGGCTAATCCCAATTTAAACGGAATTTTACCGTTTATTTTTCAAACACAATGAAATCAACATTCCGTTATAACAGAGCCTTTAATTAAAATATATTTCGATCTCTATGTAACGAAGCATCACTTCCTCAATAGTGGAAAAGTGTAGAAGAGATCTCTTTTTTTCTCAGTATAATAAATGGTAGATTAGATGTCTTAAAAGATGAAAGGTTTTCTAACTATTTTTTGAATAATCAGTTATTTTAGTCTTATTTATTCGCATAATTCATTCCATTAAAAAAGAGGCTAAAACTTAAGTCAGCTTAAGTTTTAGCCTCTGCATAATTTTATATTACTTTAAAAATTCATTAATCTAATTTAGAAAACTCTTCTACCAGCTCTTTGAACTTCTTTAAGGCGTTCTCGATTGGAGTTGGTGTTGTCAAATCTACTCCAGTCTTTCTTAACAATTCGAGTGGATAATCCGAACTGCCGCTCTTTAGAAATTCTAAATAGGAATGCAGTGTTTCTTTATCGCCTTCAACTATTTTCGTTGCCAAATGGATTGCTGACGCAAAGCCGGTTGCGTATTTATAGACATAAAAATGGCGATAAAAATGAGGAATTCTGGACCAGCCAAATTTCACTTCATCATCAAAGACAATTTCATCCCCATTGTATTCCCGAAATAATGATTCATAGGTGCGATTGAACACTTCGACATTTAACGGCAGCCCTTTCTCAGCCATTTCATGGGTTATCTTTTCAAATTCTGCAAACATTACTTGAGTAAAGAATGTGCCTTTAAATTGATCAATAAAATGATTAAGCAGATGCTTCCGAACCTCATCATCTTTTTCGTTGTTTATTAAATAGTTGATTAGCAATACCTCGTTTACAGTAGAGGCCACTTCTGCCACAAAGATGCTATAACGGGCAGTGATTTGCGGTTGATTGGCGGAGCTTAAGCGGCTGTGAACTCCATGTCCGCACTCATGTACAAGTGTAAACAAACTATCCAAATCATCCTGGTGGTTTAAAAGGATAAATGGATGAACACCATAAATCCCCAAATTGTAGGCACCCGACCGCTTGCCAGGAGTTTCGCGGACATCAATATAGCGCGCATCTTTAAATTCTTTTAAAATAGTGAGGTAATCCTCCCCAAGCGGTGCAAGGGCCTTAAGCATTGTTTCAAATGCTTCTTCATAGGGAATGACTTGTCTCAGACCCTTTACGAGCGGGACACTCATATCATATTGGCGAAGCTCATCCAACTGCAATTTTTCCTTCCGTAAACGGGAATAGTGATGCAACGGTGCAATATTGTTTTTAGTAGAAATGATGAGATTTTCATATACTTCTTTCGGAACCATGTCCCCAAATAAGCCTTTTTCTAAAGCGGAAGGATAGTTACGGATTTTTGCGAGTATGACATTATTTTTTATCGCTGCTGAAAGAGTGGATGCAATGGTATTCTTTGCTTCCACATATGGTTTATAGTAGGCTTTATAGGCTTCCCGGCGTTTTTCCCGATCTTCATCCTCAATTAATTTTGAATAGAGACCTCTCGTAAGTTCAATTTTCTCACCTTTTTCACCTGTTACTTCTCCAAACCTTATATCTGCATTATTGATCATGCCAAAGGTAGTAGAAGGAACAGAGAGAGCTTCACCGAGCTGAGAAAGGACAGACTCTTGTTCCTTGCTCAGAACATGCGTCTTATATCGGAATGAATCAAACAAATCCTCCTCGAAATATTTTAGACCTTGCTCTTCAGCTATGTATCCTTTTAACGTTTCCTCATCCAGACTTAATAAAAAAGGCATGAAAAATGAGGTTGATGCGCTGACCTTTACACTTAGACCTTTTGCTCTGTCCAGAAAAGATTGTGAACTTGATTCCCTCGTATCTTCATCCACCTTCAACATGCTGTAAGCATAAAGATGGTTGAACTTATAGGATAGCTCTTCGCTTTGTTTTAGATATTGAAATAAGCTCTTACCATCATGTATAGAGCCATCGTATCCCTTCAGTTTTACCGCCATATTTTCAATCTGCTGAAAATCCTCTTCCCACTTGGTCATATCTGAATAAATATCTTTCAAATTCCATTTTTCATTTTCGGGGACATCCGTCCGAGTTTGATAGGTTATCATGGAAACACTCCTCTGAACACTTTTTTAAAATAAGACTTTTACTATTGATTACACTTCTTACAGTACTATACATTATGAGTGAAATCTAAAAATTAGCCCCCAAGTGAACTGAAGAATTTATAGAGATCTATAAAATTAGAAAAGCGCTTGAAGATGTATTTCAAGTGCTTTAATTAACTACTCGTTTATTTTTTTCGGAACAAAATCATAAATTTCTCCACTCTCAAATTTATCAACTAATCGATTCAACCAATCATAATATTCTAATGTGCTCTGTAATTTCTCAATATCACTCGAGGCTATCACTCCCACTTCATGATCAAATTCTTCATTAGTTTTGATTTCATTAAGTTCTTTTAAGGATTTTTCAATCGCATTTATATTAATTGAGATCGCATTCCTCCATTTTATTGAAAATAAATCAGTGAAATTTTGGTACCAATCCCCTTCAATTGCATATAAATCCTTTCTATAGCCCTTCTTCCATACTTTATCGACCATTTTTAAATCAAGGAGGGTTCTCACAGATGTACTCATGCTTGTTTTACTCATGCCGAGTTCTTCTTTCATCTCATCGAGTGTTAGGGGCTCATTATGAAAAAACATCATCCCATATAATCTCCCAATTGATGGAATCACACCATATAAGTTCATGTTCTGTGCAATCGCATCTATAACCCTTTCTCTTGCTCTATGCAGTTGTTCCATACTATCCAATTTATATTTACACCCCATTTAGTGGTATTCATTGTTAAACACGAGGTCAATAATTAATCTATCCTTTTGAAGCAATAAAGTAAAGTGTTTAAAACAAGAGAAAATTGGAGGAACTCGCAGGAATTTTAAGAAAACAGTCTATTAAGTTCGTTCAGTCAATACTTTACGAACCGTATAAGCTGAATATAAGTGAATTTCCTGTTTGTTTTAACTATTTAATGTTCGTTACAATTAAAAGAGAAAAAAATCGGGAGGGACATAATGGATAATGATAATAAAAAAGTCAAAATAGATGTGATGAATGTCACAAAGATCTTTGGAAAACAAATAAAAAAAGCTTCACATTTTTTATCAGAAGGAAAATCAAAACAAGAAATATTAAAATTAACCGGGACCACTGTTGGTGTCAATCAAGCAAGCTTTCAGGTTTTTGAAAATGAAATATTTGTCATTATGGGTCTATCTGGAAGTGGTAAATCGACATTGGTGCGAATGTTAAATAGACTGATTGAACCCACTGCAGGTAAGATCCTAATCGATAACCATAATGTAATAAAGTTGAATAAAGAACAGCTTCGCAATTTGCGTCGTAAAAAAATCAGTATGGTCTTTCAGAATTTCGCACTCCTTCCCCATCGGACAATCTTACAAAATACCGAATATGGTTTAGAAATCCAGGGTGTTGAAAAATTAAAAAGAACACATATTGCACTTGAGTCTCTTAAACTTGTAGGTTTGGAGGGCTATGAAGATCAATATCCCGACCAGCTAAGCGGCGGAATGCAGCAACGTGTTGGTCTTGCAAGAGCATTAGCGAATGATCCAGATATTTTGTTAATGGATGAAGCGTTTAGTGCTTTGGATCCGCTGATCAGGAAGAATATGCAAGATGAATTGCTTGAACTACATAGTACAGTTGGAAAAACTATCGTTTTTATAACTCATGATTTGGATGAAGCCCTAAGAATTGGTGATCGTATTGCATTAATGAAGGATGGAAATATTGTCCAAATTGGTACACCAGAAGAAATTTTAATGAACCCATCTAATGAATATGTAGAACGTTTCGTTGAAGATGTAGATTTCTCCAAAGTATTAACAGCAGGCCATATTATGAAACGTGCAGAAACCGTCCAAATAGACAAGGGGCCTAGAGTCGCATTAGCACTGATGAAAAATCTTGGAATCTCCTCTATTTACGTTACCGATAAACATAATCGCCTTGTTGGCGCAGTAACAGCACTAATGGCCGGGGACGCAATTGAAAATAGCTTGTCTCTATACGATGCAATCCATCGAAACGTTACTACTGTACCAAAAGAGACATTATTAATGGATATGTTTGAGCTTGTTTCAACGGCAACAATACCGATTGCTGTGGTAGATGAACACCAGCGGATGAAAGGTATCGTCATAAAAGGGGCGCTGATTGGTGCACTTGCAGGAAATAACCAATTTATTCATTCTCCTGAGACCTCCGATTCCTCTTTAAGGGAGGTGAAATAAAATGAATAAATTACCCAGAGTACCATTTGCAGATTGGATTGATCAGTTTGTCGATTGGTTAACATCCCATTTTGGAGGAGTTTTTGACGGAGTTGCAAATGGTGTAGAGAATGTCGTTAATGGAATTGTATCTGGTCTCGGATTCATTCCTTCTATCCTGCTTACCGTCATCATAAGTTTAATCGCGTGGTGGCTTACAACGAAAAGAATCGCCTTATTTTCATTAATAGGTTTCCTATTTATTGATTATTTAGGTTACTGGGAAGCTATGCTTAATACTTTAGCTCTCGTCCTAACGTCGGTTATTATTTCTATAATTATCGGTATTCCGATCGGAATTTGGGCTTCGCAAAAGGATTCAGTTCGTAAAATTGTTACACCTATCCTTGATTTTATGCAAACGATGCCTGCGTTTGTGTACCTACTCCCTGCCATTTTCTTTTTTAATATTGGTGTCGTTCCAGGAGTTGTTGCATCTGTCATATTTGCAATGCCGCCGACGATCCGGCTGACAATATTGGGAATTCAGCAGGTTCCTGAAGATATTATCGAAGCTACCGAAAGCTTTGGTTCAACAACAAGCCAACGACTGTTTAAAGTACAGATCCCGCTCGCATCTCCAACCATTATGGCTGGAATTAATCAGAGCATCATGCTAGCTCTTTCAATGGTTGTTATCGCTTCTATGGTCGGAGCACCTGGGTTAGGTGAAGAGGTTTACCGTGCGGTCACCCAATTAAAAACAGGGGTGGGTGTCGAAGCAGGACTTGCAATCGTTATTGTGGCAATTGTTTTAGATCGAATCACCCAAAATGTTGGAATGAAAAAACAAAGGAGGACTTTATAATGTGGAAAAAGATAGTAGGAATTGGTGCAGTAGCCGTTTTAGCAATTAGTCTCACTGCCTGTGGGACTACAAAAACTAGCTCGGATGCTAAAGCAGCAAAAACAATTGGAGAACAAGTAGATTATAAAATCGTAGGGATCGATCCTGGAGCTGGAATTATGCAAGCAACTGAAAAAGCGATCAAGGACTACGATCTTAGTGATTGGAAGCTTGTATCCGGTTCAAGTGCTGCCATGACAGCTGCACTAAAAAAAGCGTACGATAAAAAAGAACCGATCATCATCACTGGATGGAATCCCCACTGGATGTTTTCTAAATATGATTTAAAATACCTAAAAGATCCAAAAGGTGTATATGGGTCGGCGGAAGAAATCCATACGATTGCTCGAAAAGGGTTAGATAAAGATCATCCGGTTGCCTATAAAGTACTTAGTCAGTTTAAATGGACTGAAGAAGACATGGGTGCGGTCATGTTAGATATACAAAAAGGCATCAAACCAGAAGAAGCTGCAGCAAATTGGGTGAAGGAAAATTCAGATAAAGTATCTAAATGGACAGTTGGCGCTAACAAAGTAAACGGAGAAAAAATTAAACTTGTCTATGTTGCATGGGATAGTACCATTGCAAGTACAAATGTAATGGGAAAAGTTCTTGGAGATCTTGGATATGATGTAACTCTTTCTCAAGTCGAAGCAGGTCCTATGTGGACTGCAATAGCTGATGGAAGTGCAGATGCCTTCCTTGCAGGGTGGCTTCCTGTCACACACAAAACGTACGCTGAAAAATACAATGGGAAATTTGATGATATTGGTACAAGTATGACAGGTGTTAAAATTGGACTAGTAGTTCCAAAATATATGCAAATTAATTCAATTGAAGATCTAAAATAAGAAAAACAAGACCTTAACGTATTAGAAACAGTCCTCATTACAATAATAAAAAACAAAAATAGTTAAAAAAAGGATGGTTACCATCCTTTTTTTACTATTTACAGAAAATAGTAACGATTGCTTAGTGCATCAAATCAAACAGCTTACTATCTGCTAAAGTCGTATCAACAGGGCGCACTCTTGCATCCCTTCCATATTGCCATCCCCAAACTGTTGCAGGACAATTCGGCTTTCTTGGACTAAATTTTGGCTGGCTTCGTTTCGAAGTGACACCCTTTTCAGGTTTTGTACTCCATAATACAGCCTGATTCTTTACCCTTTCATCTTTTGCGATAGCTTGACAATAGGCTTGATTAAAATCACCTACAATCGGATCATGATAAAATCCCGGCCGATAGGACTGGTATAAAACGTTTCAACCCAACCAATTAACCAATTTGCATCCACTTCAAAAAAACGCTCGACGTTGGCAAATAATACTGTCCCTTTTCGAATTCCAAGCCGATTGGCATTATATATGGCATTACGGGCCGCAACATTTCCTGCTTGATCGCCAACAGAGCTTTTAAAATTATTAAAGATTGGCACCACTATAATTCCTTTTGACCTTAAATATTGCAGTTCCACTTTAGTTAGCCCATCACTAGCATTCGGAACCGTGCTTAAATATCTTCCCCAAAAATCAGGGGCACCAAAATTATTCTGGACACCGTAATATTTCTTCATCAACGGCAACTGCTGAATCTACTCCCCAAAAAAAATTTGCCATATTCCACCTCCATATCACCTATGAATGTATATGCGGTAAAGCTAATCGAAATGAAAAAATAGCTTAGTCTCCCAAGCTATTTTTTGTTAGTAAGAAGTTTCAGATTTTCAATTCATAAATTCGGATTATCCAAAATTATGTTCGGTAAACCTTTCTAGATCTTGATAGTGCTGGTTGTTTTTTGTTTTTCTTGCTTTTCCACTCAGCCATTCATACATAATCGGAATGACAATAAGACAAGTTAGCGTTGAACTGATCAACCCACCTACAACTACAAGCCCCAGTGTTTGGGAGATAATTGAACTGTCAGAACTTGAGACAGCTAAAGGAAGCAATGTTAGGATGGTGGTCCCGGCTGTTAAGAGCACAGGTCTTACCCTTGTTGTTGTTCCAAGTAAAATGGATTGCTTTATTTCCATTCCTTCAGCCCGATTCCTTTCTATCTTATCCACGAGAACAATGCCGTTAGTCACCACAATTCCTGTTAACATTAATAATCCAACCAACGCAGCAAGATTCCATTCCAGCCTAAAGATTACCATGCTAATGCAGGATCCGATAGCTGCTAACGGAATACATATTAAAACCGAAAGCGGAGCCCTCCACCCGCGAAAAACGGAACTTACGATCAACAGAACCAGCAAGATTGAGAAGAATAATGCAATTGCCATTTCAAAAATCATTTCATATACCTGTTGCGGCGCTCCAGCAAAGGAATAATGTACGCCCTCCGGTATTGGTGTTTTGTCCAAAGAAGCTTTGACCTGTTTTGTCACTTTTCCAATATCATTTGAAATAATATTAGCAGTAATGACAGCATAAGGATGTCCATCCTTCTCTTGGATTACTGATGAACCAGATGGTGTAAGTAATGCAAGCTGATCAAATGTCACTTTTTGCCCATCTTTATCTAGGAAGACCTCTCCACCCATTAAAGAAAAGATATCTTTAGAGGCGTCTTTTTGCACATCCGAGTGGATGACAATAGGGAAGGTATTTTGGTCAATGGAGATGACTCCTTTCGTTCCTTCTGCAGTATATTGCTGAATCCGATTTAAAACATCCTCAAGCTTAATACCATACTTTTCGATCGCCTTTCGATTAAGCGTTATATTATATTGTGTGAAATGATCATCAGTTTCCGCTGTCCCTTGCACAGCTAATCCAGGGACAAGTTTCAACTGGTTTCGGATCGCTAGAGCCATTGATTCCAATGTCTGATTATCTGCCCCCGTAAGATTAATTTTTAATTGGGTATCGTCTCCTGCTATACTTGAATTCGAAACCGTATAGACAGCTTTGCCTGACAAAGCATTTAATTGCTTCTGAAGTTCTGGAATAAAAGCATTTATATCTGTCCCTTTTTTAACGGTTACCGACAGGTTGGCAATGTTCGGTTTCTGTAACCAACCGCCTCCAGCATCAAATACATCATCTGATTGCGGCGTAAAAGAGGAACCGAGACCAGACGAAAAGGAGACTACTTTAGGATTTGATTTAAATAAAGCTTCTAATCTTTGCACTTCCTGATCAACTTCTGTTAAGGAAGTATTCTGTGGCATCTCAACTTGAACGCCGATTTGCCCTGTTTTATTGGTCATTGGTAAAAAATTAACTGGTAAAAATGCTGCTCCAACCACACTAATCAAAAACAAGCCAAGACAGATAGCCGCGACTTTTCCTTTGCGTTTAAACACCCAGGTAAGTATTTTATAGGCTGCCGGTTCAAAAGCATCACTAACGGCACTCGGTTTGCCTTTCCAATATAGATTGTACAGTGTCGGCACAACTAAAATGGAAACAACTAATGAAACGATGAGGGCAATCACAACAGACCAGGCAAAACCTGAAAAGGCTGAACCTACGATTCCACCAACAAGTGCAATTGGCACATAGACGGCAACGGTAGTGGCGGTGGATG
Organism: Bacillus sp. EB600; assembly: GCF_024494385.1. Classification (GTDB taxonomy): domain Bacteria; phylum Bacillota; class Bacilli; order Bacillales; family Cytobacillaceae; genus JAEVLT01. The sequence continues at coordinate 79,394 of NZ_JAEVLT010000005.1, read as the reverse complement.
ATACGATTGCTGGAACCATTTCTGAAACAGCTTGTGTTAATAACCGAACACTTGTGATGCCTTTTTCCTTATCTACTTTACGGTTCATATTATCTAGGATGACAATTGAGTCATCGACTACCCTTCCCATAGCGACGATCAATCCGGAAACGGTAAGAATATTGAGACTGATTCCCATCGTTTTTAAGATACCTGTTGTCGCTAATAGACATATAGGCAGTGAGATGGCAATTAATAGGGTAGAACGGACCTTGCGGAAAAAGAGAAACACGCAAACGATCGAAAACAAGCAGCCTAACAAGCCTTCCTTAATAAGACCTTTTAACGCTGCATTGACCTGCACCCCTTGATCAAATAGAATGGATAGCTGGATATCCTTATTTTTCAGTGCAGGGATATCCTTTATTTTGGTCTGAATCCGGTCAGACACATCCGTAATATTGGATGATGGAGTTTTCAGTATATCTAAAAGAACGCTCGGGTTTCCATTTGTTCTTGAAATCGTCTGCAGATTTACAATTGAGTTTGAAATATCAGCCACATCAGAAAGAGCAATTGTTTTCCCATCTTTTGTATGAATCGGCAACTGCGATAGATCTTGCTGGTTTAAAACCCACCCCGATACTGTGACAGGAATAGAAATCTGATTATTCGAGACGTTTCCTTCGATTCCTGTTGTAACTTTGTCTTCGAGTGACCGTTTTACATCACTTACTGTTACCCTAGCCTTTTTCAGATCTTCAGTTCGAAGCGTTACGGCATATCCAGCACTACCTCCACCTGATACTTGGACATCTTTTACCCCTGGGACTGTTTTCAAACGATTGACCACATCTTCTTGAATCCCAGTACGGAGTGTATTTTCTGTAATATTACTAGAGGAACTCATTAAACTAATTCTCATTACCGGCAGGGAATGGGTACTTAGACGTGTTACTAGAGGTTTTCCTGCATCAGTCGGCAATGAAGTCCCTTCCAATGCCTTCGTAACTTGTTCCTCCGCTTGCTTCATATCATAATTCATTGGAAAGTTGAGGCTGACCATTGAACCCCCATTAAATGAGTTCGTCTCGACATCCTGAAGACCGTCTACTACCCTTAAGGCCTGCTGGATTGGTTCAGAGATCTTTGCTTTTATTTGTTCTGCTTGGTAATTTTCTGCACGGACTGTGACCATTAACGTGGGATTATTAATCTCCGGCAGGTAATCCCGTTGAATTTGTCCTGCTGACATAACTCCCCAAACGAGGATCAATACAATCAAGGTTGCGATCAGAATCGCACGTTTCATCGTTGCGTCTATCAATCGTTTCATTTCATTTGATCCGGGCAAGAATGAACCCGAATCGTCCCCCCTCTTCTAAGTGATTAAAATGAAATGAGATCTTGGAAAATCCCTATTGTGCAAAGGCAACAAACTGGACTCAATACCTCACATCTGAATGTCTTGATACCAGAACAGCTACCTTTAAGCGACAGTCTTTATAACAATAGCTACCCTTGTCGGGTAGCTAACTTTTTTTTTGCTAAGAGAACATTAAAACTAGACCATTAGTCATTTTCTGCAGGTGATGGTGCAAAGCTTTCAGGCTGCTGCTCTACTTCAGCTGGTGTATGAACTTTTTTATCACCTGGATATGGTTTATCAAAGCCTTTCGTTGCATACCAAACTGCATGGTTTAGCATGTTGGCGTTGACTTCGTCCGGTGAAGCGTGTTTACCAGAAAGCTTGTCCTTGTTTTTATTAGACCATTCCGTCCACTGCTTCGATTGCTCCTGTGCCTCTGGTGTCACTTGTACTGTGTTGGCAAGTGCTGCAGTATTGGAATTCGGTTGTCCGTTTAAAGTGTCAAGCGGTATTTGGTTTTGTTCAAAGTTGTATGGCGTAAAGTCTGGATTGTTTGTAAAAAGCTCACTCATTGGTTCTGCGGCTGCATCGTTTTGGTTCATAGCAGGAAGTCCAAGAATTTGTTCTATACTGCGAACCATGTTAATGACAGTCCAATAGTGGCTGTTGGTAATTCCTTTTTTCACCCAAGGACTAATTACATATGCCGGTTCACGGTGTCCATCAACGTGGTCTAAGCCATTTTGTGCATCATCTTCTGTAATAAAGATAACAGAGTCTTTCCAATACTTACTGTGTGAAATTAAGTCTACAATTTTACCAACGGCCAAATCATTGTCTGCAACCATTGCCTGTGGTGTAGGAGAACCGGTTGCACTTCCAGAGGTGTGGTCATTCGTAACCCACATTGTATTTAATGCTGGTAAATCATTATTTTCAACGTGTTTTTCAAACTGCTGTTTAAAAATCTCAAAACGATACTGATCCGGTATGTTCATGTCAAACGTCGGGAAGGATTTATAGGTGATCGGTCCCAGCGAAGGAATGTCATAGGTTGTCTGATAGTTTCCAATTGGGACATGAAGATCACCCTGCTGTTGACCGGAAAGCTTTAAGGCATCGTTATACCAATCCGTCCATGTACCAAATGGTGCCGAACCGGCGAAAGAAATCGTATCTTCCCCGAAATTCTCTACGGATACATTATGTTTTGCGGCTTGATCCCACAGATGGCCGGTAGGAGCATATGCCATTGGGTCACCGGCACCGCCTGGATAGCTTCGGACATTCGCTGAATCAGTCTCTTTATCTTCATAGTCAACGTTTGTCCCTTGCATAACCCATTGGTGTCCGCTTGCTGACTGAATACCTGAAGTATAGACGTTGTCCAAAAGCGGGAAGGTTGTTGCAAGTTTATGCAAGTTTGGTGTTACTGTTTGAGGGAACTGCGTTAAAGCTGGTTCGCCGTTTCCTTTTCCTAGGTCTCCTAATACTTGGTCATAGGTCCGGTTTTCTTTAATAATATAGAATACGTGTTTAATTGTAGATGGCTCGCCAACTCTTTCAGGCATGGCGACTGGTTTCTTGTTGTTGCGCGGTTTAGCGTTTAGATCCTTTAAGCCATACCAGTTATTGTCCGCGTATACCTGCTTCGTTCCCTTTACAAGATCTTCTTTTGAAGGGAATGGAATCAATGAAAGGGACCCCATTTGAGCATAAGAGGAGTGGCCCGATACAGTAATTCCTTGAATGGTTAAATTACGTGCTGGTCCTTGTGAGCCAATTCCATCCGCATTTGCAACGACGAGATTCTTATTTGCAGAATCAACTGCGATATCGACTGGGAACCATGCTGTTGGTAAAAGGCCTTGTAATTCAGGTGTCTTATCAGGACCTTGCCAGTCATAGACCGCAATCGCGTTATCACGTCCTAAGCTGACCATTAATTGATTATTAACCATTTTCACCGCGTTTGGTGCAGAACCTTTATGTGAATTGGGGTAGGGTTTAATGTCAATTGTTTGGACAACGTTATTTGTCTTGGTGTCAATGACAGAAACCGAATCACTGTTTGTGTTGGTTACGAATATGTACTGGCCTGATTGCGTCATCCGTTCAGGCTGTACGCCAACTTCAATGTTTTTTGTAACCGTGTTGGTTTTCAAGTCAACAACAGAAACAGTTCCTGTTGTAGTGGCACCTGTTTTAGGATCTACCACCACTTGAGTCCCCGAAGAATCAACCGTTGTGTCTCCTGGTTTCGCTACTCTACCGCCTTGGTTTGTCACGTAGGCCGTATCACCATCAACTAATACACCCGTAGGAGCATTTTCAACGGAAATTTTAGCGGTTACTGCCCCTGTTTGAGGATCAATTACACCAAGGCTGTTGTCGCGGTTAAGAGCAACGAGCAGCTGTCCTTGTGGTCCTACCGCTAAATCAAGCGGATTTATATTTCCGCCAACAGCTGCATTTGGAAGGGTATAAGTCTTTTGGATGACAGGAATTCCATCGGCTCCAATAGACATAACGACAACCTTACCTTTACTACTCTTAGAGCCAGTTGCATAAAGCTGACTTCCATCATTGGAATAAGCTAATCCCCACATCGTTGTGAGGCCTAAAGACAAATCTGACGCAGTCAATTTTCCCGTTGCAAGATCGACGACGTTGATTCCTTTACCGCCGTAATTATTTCGGCCAACCATAGTAACAGCTGTCTTTCCATTTGGATGAACGGCGACAGAAATTGGGTTGCCGCCAAATTCAATTTGCTTCCCTGCTGGTGTGATCAACTGGTTTACAGGCGTTTGAACCGAGCCATCTGCTTGTAATCCAACAAGATTGTTTCCAAAAGCACCATCTTGAGCTGCGTATACCCCTGCAGACCCCATTAATACACTAGTTAAGGCTAGTCCAGCGAGCATCCTTTTCTTTTTTTTCATTTTCTTTAACAACTTGATCACTCCCACCATTTATTTTTCTCTTACCTAAATAGGGTACTCTTAATTTATTAATCTCTTATTGAGCTCTGGTAAAATAGCGATAAAGAAAACCAAGACCTTTTATCCGCAACTATATTACTAGTTAACTAGTTCTTATTTATTTTTTACAATAACAAAATACCCCTGGATACTTGTTCCAGGGGTAACAACGGATCTAAATATCTTATTTATGAAAAATGCTGTTTACATCACGGTTTTTATTTTGCAAATCTTCAAGTGAGGGCAGACCGGAAATATAACCTACCCCACCAGTACGATCAATTCCGATTTCTTTTTCCATCGCCTTGATTAACTCATTTTTATCGACTGCTGTAATTGACTTACCTTCTAATTCATCACCTGGATGCTGGAAGTTACTCATGATGTATGAGTGTCCCTTCCGGTTATCTGCTGCAAACAAACCAGTTGATTCTGCCCCGGCTGGATTCGACAAAATCCTCGTTAATTCCTTTGTATCAACATTATAGGCCCAGACAAAGTTATTTGTATGCATTCCGCTGTCCTCGCCAATGAATAATGTTCTTAATGCTTCGGAATAGCTTAAGTTATCAGGATTGGCTATTTTATTTACATTGGCAGTGTTTCCATAGGTATCTGCAGCGGTCGAATCTTCACCTGTAATTAAGCCAGACATTTTACCTGCAACATAGTTACTGTTAATTTTTTGCCCTGTGTTGTCTTTTTGATTTTTGGTTAAATCCAATTGATAGGTAACACCAGATTTAATTTTTGGCAATTTAATATCATCAGCAGGATCTGCAGAATTAGCTAGCATTCCAGCACTTTGGTCAGAAATTGCAATGTAAACTTTCTTATCCTTTTCATTTAAAGTGACACCTTCCATTTTATTAAACTCAGAGGTAGCACCTTGTATTGCTGCATAACGGCGAGATTCTAAAAATGCTGCTGCTTTTTCCATTCCCGGCTTTACTTTTAAGTATTCTGTTTTGCCATAGGTGTACTGCTTAATAGCTTTAAAGCCTTCCTTAGGGGCATCAGATGTTTCAAAAATGTCACTGAACTTAACGTTGCTGTCGATAATAGCTTTTATTTCCTTGTCAGAAGCATGTCCTAATTTGATCCATTCTAAGTTTCCAGCACCGCCATTTTCCGTTCCTGTTTGTTGGAATTTAGCAGCATAAAGGGTACCGGCTGAAAGGTCCTTCTCTTTATCAGCTACATACATAAACATCGTCGTATAAGAACCGTCATCACCAAAGAAGGCTGTGCGGTTATCAGGCATCATCTTCATTAGTTCATGTGAAAAACGGCCGATACTATAATGTTTTGAAACGGAAGCTGATCCATTATCATTCACCTTAATTTCAGGAATAAATCCGTAAAAATAAGGATTTGCTTTTGATTTGTCTCCAAAATAAAGCTGGGCAAAACCTTCAACTTGAGTTCTTGCCGAGGAAGTAGGATTTAATTCAAAGCTGCGGGCATCCGGCTCGTACTCTTCTGAACCTAAATGAGTATTCCATGGTGAAAGTGATCCGTTACATGGAATCCAAAGTCCGTTCACACTTGAAAAATCTATTTTCTTAACATCTTTAGGTGTTAATTCACCCGTTTTCTTATCCTGCTCCAAAGTAGATAATGACATCGAAGCTGGTACTACACCATACGCAGATTTTCCTGCTGCATCAAAGGTCTGATATTCATAGTGGGTGACCATATATAGCTTCCCGCCAATAGGATTTAATAGACTATTAGAATCGGGAGCATCTGAGACAAAATATGTAGGCTTTCCTTCAACACTCTTATCGATAATTGGATTTCCGTTCACATCAATCGGTGTTCCAGCCGGAATGAGTTCCCCTTTGTTACTCGCTATTTTATCTTCAGATTTGAAAAGTCTTTTATATGAAAGTGGAAATTTCTTTACTTCCCCGTTACTATACTTTACATCCAGTGATGCGTTCGAATAGGTTTGAACCATTTGTTCAATCGTTTTTGGTGCATCCATCCCATTAAATTTTACGGAATCTATTGTTACATGACCTTTATTTGCCATGGCCGCTGCGGGTGTTACAGCAGGAATTGTTAGTGCTAGTGCTAATGCAATTGTTGCCCCTTTTTTACCAAAACGCCTTTTATTCATGATTCTCCTCCTCGATTCTTTATCTACCACTTTATTAAACAAGAAAAGTATTGTCGTAACGTTATCTTTTTGTTAAAGAGGAGCAAATTTTCTTTAAGTTTTTGTAAAAATAAAAAAACGGCACAAGTTTCAATCTACTTGTGCCGTTTAAAATAATTGCGGGCTTGGTTAAGTCTTACTTCATTCCAAATCAAGTGTTACTCAACGTTCTCCCAATTTGTTGATAAATCCCAAGCTATGGGGGTTTCAATGATATGTTTAACTTCTTTTAGTTTCGTTGTTTTTCCAAGCACCCACATAAGCTTTGCAACAATTGCTTCTGTGTTCATATCCCCTGAGATAATCACATCGTATTGAACGACTTTTCTCCCTACCTCGTACAGATACAAATCCTGCCCCTCTTCCAGACATTGCGTGGTAATGAGAACGGGGATTCCTTCTTCGGTTAACGCTTTAATTTTTGGTAATAGATTTCGTTCTTCAAATGGTACTCCGCCATTTCCAAAGCTTTCAATAATTACACCTTTATAGGAAGCTTTTATATAATTAAAAATCTCCGGTTTAATCCCAGGGTATAATTTTAACAGAAACACGTCTGGACAAAGACTCGTGTCAACATTTAGCTTCTCTTCTCCAGCTGCCGGCTTCCAAAAATAGTCAACCTTATTATCCTTTATATTGGCAACATATGGATGATTGATACTCTCAAATGCATCATAGCTCTTCGTTCTTATTTTTACTGCCCTTGTGCCAATGATCACGCGGCCGTCAAATACAACAAATACACCCCCTATATCCTCGCAAGCAAAGCGTATCGCATCAGAGAGATTTTTTTTCGCATCCGTTTTTTTAAAACTTATGGGAACCTGTGAACCCGTGATAACAATTGGCTTCTGTAATCCCTGCAGCATATAGGACAAGGCTGCTGAAGTATATGCTAATGTGTCTGTCCCATGGGTAATGACAAAGCTATCATATTGATCGTAATGCAATGCAATCATTTCCGCCATTTTAACCCAATGCTCTGGCTGCATATTAGTACTATCCCTGTTCATAAGAATTTGACAAGTCACATCAATAGACTGTGATGGGTTCTCAAAATATTTCAGAAGTTCCTCAGCTGACATTCCAGGAACGAGTCCTTCTTTTCCCTCAACTGAAGCGATGGTGCCACCTGTAGCAAGTAACAATAATTTCTTCATTGCCAATCTCCCTTAGATTCTTTGTAACTTTACAAATAAACGCAAATTAGTATACCTTATTATTTTATTCATATTACGAAAAAAAGAAATAGGGAGCTCCCTATTTCTTTTTTTAACCTTGCATTTTGTCATCATCCTTTTCGTAAGCAATCACTATTAACTTCTTTTGAGATTCCTCACTTAATTTTTCTTCGAACAATTTGAGCTCACTTACTAAATTATTCGAGAGATCGGCTGCAACATAGTCAGTATTTTTCGGCATGATCAGCACTCCTTTTTTTATTATAGTATCTCACCACTATTGCTAACTATTCAGACATAAACACCTCTTATCCCCAATTATTTTGTGGTATAATAGATTGAAAATTTGCAATAATATACATATGTCAATGGTCAATAACGATTGATTAGGCAAAAATTCGGATGTTAGGCGGCGTGATGATATGGAAGTATTTTCATTAAGTGGTCCAAGCGGAACAGGGAAAAGTACAAGTGCATTAACTTTTGCACACAAACACAAGATACCAGCGATCATAGATGATGGTCTGCTTATTTTTAATGGTCAGAAAATAGCTGGTACTTCTGCAAAATTTGAAAAAAACTCTTTAACAGCAGTGAAACGGGCAACATTCTTTTTTGAAGATCACGTCAAAGAAATTCAAATGGCCATCAACAACTATTATATCGAAAGAATTTTAATTATTGGAACTTCAGAACGGATGACGAAGACAATCGCTTTACGACTGAATTTAGGTGAAATTAAACACTATTTTCATGTAGAAGATATTCGTTCTTCTAGTGAAATTAAGATTGCTCAATTTGTGCGAAAAACGGAAGGAAAACATATTATCCCGATTCCCTATAAACAAGTGGATCCGAATTTCTTTAAAAAAATTATTCTTAAGGGCAGGGAAATTTTCTCTCCAAAGCGGGAAAGAATTGGAGAAACAACGATTGTTCATCCAGATTTTCACCGCGGCAGCATTATCATCCATAAAAAGGTGTACATAGATTTGGTAAAGATTATCTGTAAGGGCTATCAAGAAATTGAAGACTGCAAATCCGCTCAATTTCAGTTGCAAGGTCTGCCGATTCTTAATGTTAGTATCACGATCAAACAGCCAATCCGTTTCAATCTGTTTGAGATGTCTGAGAGACTGCAAAGCGATATTCGTATCTATTTTTTAAACCACTTAAATATTGAATTTTCTTCCATCAATCTTTATATTCAAATGTCTAAAAAAACGGAAAGCTTACCAGTTAAATAAGCTTTCCGTTTTTTATTTAGGAATTCGTTCTACGCTTGAATTTTGGTGCTCTCTTTTCGACAAAAGCAGCGACACCTTCGGAAAAATCCTGTTGGTCGACGAAAGGAGTAGACCCTGTCCATAGAGCAGGAGTACTATTTATGCATTCGTTAACAGATTGTTTGACGGCAAGGAGCGATGCAGGAGACATAGAAGCAACCAATTTTCCCATTCGCAGGGCATAACGGTCTAGTTCCGTTTCATTTGCCAAATAATTCAACATCCCCAAGGAGTAAGCTTCCTCTGCTTTTAGAATCCGACCTAAATACACTAACTCTTTCGTTACACTTGGCCCCACTAAATCTACCACTCGTTTGGCAAATTTATTATTTATGGTAATACCTAATTTCCCAACAGGTATCCCTAGTCTTGCTTTTTCCGACCCAATCCGCAAATCACAAGCAAGCGCGAGCTCAAGACCGGCCCCCATTGCAGGGCCATTGATCACGCCAATCGTAGGCAAGGGTAATTTTTCAATTGTAGATATTGCCTTTTCCATTAAAATAAACGAATTTTCCGCTTCGTCAAGTGACATTTCGTGAAATTCCCCAATATCTGAACCTGCGGTAAACTGTTCCCCGTGACCTCTCAATAGTAGTACTTTATTTTTGGGATTATCCAAAACCTTCTCGCCGATTTCAGCTAACTGATTCCACATATTAGCTGTTAACGCATTCCTTTTATGTGGTCGATGAATGGTAATAATTGCTAAACCACCTGTTTCTTGAAGGATAATTTTTGCTTGTTCCTCCTCCATTCGACTAATGTCAACTCTCATTCCTACCCACTCCCTCTGATAAATAAATCACAAATTAGGTAACAATTGGTTCAAAAAATACTGAAATTACAGAATCTTCATGCTTATAAAATGATTATAGCATTGATGTGAAAATGGGTGGGCATCAATAATATGCAAAAAAAAGTGAAAGGTGCCAGATTCCTTCACTTTTTTTGCGCCTTTACTATTTTCCTGACAATATGCCCATGAATTCGTCTCCAGAGATTGTTTCCTTTTCTAGTAGATATTTGGTAAGTTCATGAAGTTTGTCTTTATTTTCTTCTAAAATAGTTCTTGCTTTTTGGTGACAGGTTTTAATGATTCTAAGAACCTCATCATCTATTTTGGATGCCGTTTCCACGGACACCAATAAGGATGTATCTCCACCTAAATAAGGATTATTGACAGTTTCTAATGCCATCATATCGAATTCTTCGCTCATCCCAAATCTAGTCACCATTGATCGGGCAATCTTCGTGGCCTGTTCAATATCATTGGAGGCGCCAGAGGTCACTCGATTAAAAATAAGCTCTTCGGCAGCGCGGCCTCCCATAAAAGTGGATATTTTATCTAATGCCTGCTCTTTGCTCATCAGCACCTGTTCCTGCTCATCCACCTGCATTGTGTAGCCTAAAGCGCCAGAGGTCCGTGGTATAATGGTTATTTTATGGACAGGTGCTGAATCATTCTGTTTTGCAGCAACCAAAGCATGTCCTATTTCGTGATAGGCGATTGTTAATTTATCTTTCATTGAAATCACCGCGTTCTTCCTTTGATACCCCGCAATTACCACCTCTACCGACTCTTCCAAGTCTGCTTGGGTCACTTGATTACGCCCCAGTCTTACCGCTCTTAAGGCGCCTTCATTGATAATATTCGCTAAGTCAGCTCCGGAAGCTCCTGATGTAGCCCTGGCAATAACATTAAAATCAATATTATCAGCTAACTTCACTTTTACGGCATGAACCTTCAAAATGGACTCACGGCCTGCAAGGTCAGGCAATTCAACTGGTACCCTACGGTCAAATCTACCTGGTCTGAGCAATGCTTTATCCAGGGTTTCAGGTCGGTTAGTTGCTGCCAAGATGACGACGCCTTTATCAGCATCAAATCCATCCATTTCCGTTAAAAGCTGATTTAATGTTTGTTCTCTTTCATCATTGCCGCCAGCCATTCCTGAATTACGGCTTTTCCCAATTGCGTCTATTTCATCGATAAAAACAATACATGGAGCTTTTTCCTGAGCCTGTTTAAATAGGTCTCGTACTCTCGCAGCCCCCATACCAACAAACATCTCTACAAATTCAGATCCTGAGATCGAAAAGAACGGAACCTTTGATTCCCCAGCTACAGCTTTCGCAAGAAGGGTTTTACCTGTTCCAGGAGGGCCTACTAACAAAGCTCCCTTAGGAATTTTCGCGCCAATTTCCTTATATTTTTTCGGATTATGCAGAAAGTCAACAATTTCTTGGAGCGCTTCTTTTGCTTCATCCTGACCAGCAACATCTGCAAATGTTATACCTGTTTGGGCCTCTACATAAACCTTTGCATTGCTTTTCCCAAAGGATAATGCCCCTCCCCCGCCTGGCAGCTTATTTTGTAACTTTCTCATTAGCCATTGACCAATCGCAATAAAAATCAGCAATGGAAAAATCCACGTTAAAAAGAAATTTAGCAGCGGGGAATTTTCTTTTGGTATTACTTTCGTAAATTTAACGTTGGCCTTATGGAGCCGGTCAACCAATTTAGGATCATCTACTGCCCCTGTTTTATAAATTTTGGCCTCACTTTTATTCTCAGGTACAAAGACAATAGAATTATCTTTTATTTCAACCTCTTTTACCTTTCCTTGCTCAACCATTGTTAAGAATGTTCCATAATCCACCGCTTTAACAGAACGATTAACAATTGCCGGAAAAATAAATGTATTTAAAAGCATAATGACAAGTAGTATGACTAAGTAGTAAAAAATAATTGGTTTTTTCGGTGGCTTTATTTCTTTCAATTTGCTTCCTCCATGTCGACTATATTTCTTCTATATAAATATTGTTGCCAATGAATTCAATTTCTTCAGATTTATAAACGGTTAACCCCTTTTTTTCTGTTTGGGCTATCCAATACATCGCTAAAGCCACGGTTTCCCCTTTTATCGCTTTGTATTTTTTTAATGGACCTACTAAAATAACGGAGATTAATCTCATAAAAAATCTTCCAAGCTTTTCCCCAAACCTAAATTCCTTCCGTTCTCCCAATAGAAGAGATGGCTGCAAAATAGATATTGTTTCAAATGGGATCTTTATAAGTTCCTGTTCCAATCTTCCCTTCATATTAAGGTAGCTATTTTGGGAATTAGGATCAGCATGCATCGAGCTTATTATTGTAAATTGTTTAGCACCTTTTTCATTAGCCAGCTTTGCAATGGTCAATGTATATTCTAGATCAACTTTGTCCATTGCCTTTTGAGTTTTGGCTTTCTTAATCGTCGTTCCTAGGCAAGAAAAAACATCAGTAACAGCAAAGTAATCTTTATATTCTTCAAGCCTTTCAAAGTCTACAACAACTTCGGTTAGTTTTGGGTGATATAGATTAAGCGGTTTTCGAACAATTGCATAAATTTGTTCATATTCTTTTCCCTCTAGCAAGAGATTCAGCAATTCATTTCCGACTAAACCACTTGAACCGGCAATAAGTGCTGTTTTTCCTTCCATAATAATGCCCAATCCTTTCTGTTACACTTATCATCAGGCGGGAAAACTAAACGGCAGATAACCTTTGCAAATTCCAGATAATTAATGGTCTACCACTTAGCTCCTCCACTTTTATGCCATTTTCTAATAATATCATTGTTACCCATGCAACGGTATTAAAATTCAAACAATTCTTCAGGGTGATCTTGAATCATGTCAACTATTTAAATGAAATCAATATATAATTTTCAGAAAATTGTTGTTTACAAGTAAAGCATAAAACTTTATAATTCATATATATTTACTGGGATTTAAAAGGAGAATGAGACAGATGAGTATTGGTATAGCATTGATGGGTTTGTTGGTTGGCTTTTTAGTCGGGCTTACAGGTGTCGGGGGTGCAGCCCTTTTAACACCTGTTCTAATAATGGTTGGAGTTAATCCTTCTATCGCAGTGGGAACAGACTTATTTTATAACTCATTCACGAAATTTTTTGGGGTTATTCAGCACTGGAGACAAAAAACAATTAATTTCAAGTTAGTGAAATACTTGGCAATTGGCAGTGTTCCAAGTGCGGCCGCCGCTATCTTCATCTTGCAGCTTTTTAACTCCACCTTTCATAATCAAGATCAAATAATAAAGCACTCTCTTGGATTCATTCTCATTTTTGTTGCTATATCAACCCTGATCAAAACATTCTTTGATAATAAATTAAAGCCAAACCGCTGGCAATTAAAACCTCTCGAACAAAAGCGCGGATTAACGATTTTTCTTGGAGCTTTATTCGGTTTCATTGTCGGGCTAACCTCGATCGGATCAGGGTCTTTATTCGCTCTAGCAATGATGTTTCTTTTCCGTATGACCGGGTCCGAATTAGTTGGTACTGATATTGCCCATGCATTTTTTCTTGTAACAGTTGCAGGACTCCTCCATGCTAGTACTGGAAGTGTAGATTACATGCTTGCAGGAAACCTATTAATAGGATCTATTCCTGGAGTGCTCGTCGGAAGTACGCTATCAGCTAAAGTTCCAACAAAGCCGTTACGTACCGTCATTGCTGCAATCATCATTTTTAGTGGAATTAAACTCATTGTGTAAAATGAATAATTTTGGGAGGTGCCACAATGCACCTCCCATTTTTTTCTATTCAATAAACAACTTTTAGTTGTTCCCCTCGAGAATGGGTATTGATACTATCCCGATTCATTCCAAACACTACTACATTTTTAAACTCGGCATAGAGGATATCACCTTTTTTAATGGGGCCAAGTTCATGAGATTTTTCTGTACTCATTTCAGCCTCAAAGAGATCTCCTGTGTCAAGCCGTCTTAATTCAATCCTGACTGTAGAAGCAACCGAATATACATGCAGTACCTCTGAGGCAATGCTGTTCCCCTGAAATATTTTTCTTAGTGCAATTTCATGTGGCCTGATGTAGCTTACGGTATTCTCTGTCGCCTGTAAATCATGAGTGCCCTTCAGTAGAGCATTTCCCTTTATTTCATTCACCCTGCCAAAAAAACTGTAGACAAATGCATTTGCTGGGTATTGATAAACTTCCTTAGGTGAACCAATTTGTTCAATCTGACCATTATTCATAACAACTACAGTATCTGCCATTTCAAGGGCTTCCTCCTGGTCATGGGTAACAAAAATCGTTGTTATATATAGCTTCTGATGAATTTCTCTTAACCAATGGCGTAGTTCCTGACGTACCTTTGCATCCAATGCTCCAAATGGTTCGTCAAGGAGAAGAACCTCTGGTTCCACAGCAAGAGCTCTCGCCAAGGCGATCCTTTGCCTTTGTCCCCCGGAAAGCTGGGCTGGATACCGCTCGGCAAGATGCTCCAGTTGAACAAGCTTTAATAATCCAAATACCTTTTCTTTAATATCCTTTTTGGATGGACGTTCATTACGGGGTCTTACCTTAAGCCCAAATGCTATATTTTCAAAAATATTCATGTGCTTAAACAAGGCATAATGTTGGAAAACAAAGCCTACCTTCCGTTCTTTTACAGTTTTATTCGAATAATCCAAGTTGTTGAAAAAGATCTGTCCCAAATCTAAAGTTTCTAACCCTGCAATCAACCGGAGAAGGGTTGTTTTTCCTGAACCTGAAGGTCCTAAAAGTGCGACAAAATCCCCAGTTGGTATTTCCAAATTGACGTTTTTGACTGCGGGGAAATTACTAAACACTTTTGTTACATTATTAATTGTGATTCCCATTTCCAAAGCCCCCCTATTTACTCTTAGCGTTTATTTAATTTCCACTCGACTACACTTTTTACTATCAAAGTGACTAGAGCAAGTAGCGCCAGTATGGATGCCACAGCGAATGCTGCTGTAAAGTTGTATTCGTTATACAATATTTCAACGTGAAGAGGAATCGTATTTGTTTCCCCTCTGATGTGGCCAGAAACAACTGAAACCGCTCCAAACTCACCCATAGCTCTTGCATTACAAAGGATCACGCCATACAGTAAGCCCCATTTTATGTTAGGAAGAGTCACGCGAAGAAACGTTTGCCACCCGCTCGCTCCGAGGGTTATTGCGGCCTGCTCTTCATCGAATCCCTGTTCCTGCATGACCGATATTAATTCGCGAACCACAAATGGAAAGGTGACAAAAATCGTTGCGAGGATAATCCCTGGAACCGCAAAGACAATTTTAATGTTATGGGCTTCAAAAAATGGTCCCATTAAGCCGTGAGAACCAAACAAAAGCACAAACACAAGTCCGGCAATTACAGGTGAAACCGCAAATGGAATATCAATTAGGGTAATCAGTGCATTTTTGCCCTTAAAATCAAATTTTGTTATCCCCCAAGCCGCAATCACCCCAAAAACAGTATTGATCGTTACAGCAACCACAGCGGTAATTAAGGTTAGCTGAATCGCAGCTAGAGCATCTGGCTCTGTAAAAGCTAAAAAGTATAACTCAATTCCCTTGCTTAAAGCCTGAGAGAAAACAACCAGCAATGGCAGCAGGATAAATACTCCTAAAAAAACGAGCGCTATACCAATAAGGAGCCATTTTCTTAATGGAGCAAGCCCGAAGCTCGATTTCAGGCTTTTGACGGTGACATCATTTATAGTCGGTTCTCTGACAATCATTTTTTTAAATCTCCCTCTAGGCTATTTCATGTTTCTTAGCCATTTTCCACTGCCAAAAGTTAATTAAAAAAAGCAGAATAAATGAAAATAGAAGCATGACGGAAGCAATTGCGGCTGCTCCCGCATAATTAAATTGCTCTAGTTTCGTGATAATCAGTAGTGGAACAATTTCTGTTTTCATTGGCATATTACCTGATATAAACACGACCGATCCATATTCCCCCAAGCCACGAGCAAAGGCAAGGGCAAAGCCTGTCAAAATGGCTGGGAATATTGCTGGAAGGATTATTTTTAAAAAAATCTGAACAGAATTAGCTCCAAGTGTTGAGGCTGCCTCCTCATATTGTTGATCAAGCTCCTGCAATACAGGCTGGACAGACCTGACCACAAACGGCAGGCCGATAAATGTTAAAGCAATCATAATCCCTATCTGTGTATAGGCAATCTTAATTCCTACTGTTGCAAAATAGTGTCCGATCCATCCATTAGGGGCATAAATAGAAGTAAGAGCGATACCTGCAACAGCGGTCGGTAATGCAAATGGCAGATCGACAAAGGCATCAACGACTCGTTTCCCAAAAAACTTGTATCGAACCAGTACCCATGAGATCAGCGTCCCGAAAACAGCATTTACGGTCGCAGCCACAAAGGACGTATAGAGGGTAAGTTTATAGGAGGCTACTACTCTCTCTTCGGTTACCGTATTCCAAAATTCAGACATGCTTAGCGTCGATGCTTTTAAAAATAGCACGGCAATCGGAATTAAGATTATTAAGCTAAGGTAGATAACGGTATAACCCATCGAAAGTCCAAACCCTGGTAAAACCCTATTTCGTTTTGATTTTGTTGACACGTGCAAGCTCCCCTTTATGTCAAGCAACTGCGCCCGGAGACTATTTTCCTTCTCTGTACGGGCGCGTCCGCTTTTCTATTATGGTTTATAAATTTGATCAAATACTCCTCCATCATCAAAGTAAGTTTTTTGAGCCTTGGTCCAACCGCCGAAAACTTCATCAATCGTAAATAGGTTAATTGCCGGGAACTGTTTAGCGTACTTTTCAGCAACTTCTTTTGAGCGTGGACGGTAATAATTTTGTGCAGCAATTTCCTGTCCTTCCTTTGTATACAGATAATCAAGATAGGCCTTTGCCACTTTTTCAGTGCCATGTTTTTTTGCAACTTTATCAACAACGGCTACTGGCGGCTCAGCTAGGATACTAATGGAAGGATTCACGATTTCGAATTTATCCTTTCCAAACTGATTGATGGCAAGGTATGCCTCATTTTCCCATGCAATCAACACATCTCCTAAACCTTTTTCAACGAAAGTAGTTGTAGATCCACGCGCTCCAGAATCCAACACCGGCACGTTTTTATAGAGTTTTGTCACAAATTCCTTTGCTTTCTGTTCATCACCGTTATTTTGCTTTAATGCATACCCCCATGCCGCCAGGAAGTTCCATCTTGCTCCCCCCGAGGTTTTCGGGTTTGGAGTAATCACCGATACACCATGCTTTGTCAAGTCATTCCAATCCTTTATGCCTTTTGGATTTCCTTTGCGAACAAGGAACACGATCGTAGATGTGTATGGTGAACTATTAGAAGCAAGTCTTTGCTGCCAATTTTCTGGGAGGTTCCCTGCTTGAGCAATCGCATCAATATCATAGGCAAGCGCCAATGTTACAACATCAGCCTCAAGCCCATCGATAACTGAACGGGACTGTGCTCCGGAACCACCATGTGATTGCTTAATTGTTACTTTTTGGCCTGTTTGTTTTTCCCAATTAGCTGAAAAGCTTTTGTTAAAATCAGCATAAAATTCTCTTGTAGGATCATATGAAACATTTAATAACTCAACAGGCTGTTTTGCTGTTGTTTTCTTAGCTTCGGTCTTTGTTGTGTTATCTTGCGATTTAGACGTTTGGTTTGAGCACCCAGCTACCCATACTAGTAAGGATAACGAGAAAATTGTAATCAAGATTTTTTTCAACATTGGTTTGACTCCCCTTTTTGTTTGTTTGAGGGCTTTTAAATGGCCCATTTTTGTGGAGGCTTTTTACAAAATAAAAAGCCCCATAGTTTAATAGACGTACAATGGTCATGTACTGTACTAAACTAAAGGGCCTTCGGCTGTCCGATCGGCAGTATCATTTATTGGATTATCCACCGTTTTAAAGCGAATGCTAATTTCCAATTTTTTTGTTAGCAATTTGTGGACTTGTTTTTTTCTGTAGTGGAAAACGATACTTTTCTACTCGATCAATTTGAGTAATTTGGGAATCATGGACAGTTATTTGCACTGTACCAAACTCCAAACCTTCCAATAAGCTTGCTATTTTTTCAATCACCTGTTGGTCCAAACTTCCTTTTAATGACAACCAAATCATCTCCTTCTAGCTTTGTCACTCGATTTTGCAATAAATCTTCAAGTGTTGTTCGCTCCAAAACAAATGCAATTGTATCTCTTATCAAAGTCCACAACGGCTTTAATTGACATCCCACCTCTAAAGGACAAGGTTCATACTTCGTGATGGAAGCACAGCTCATTGGTGATAAAGGACCCTCCAGCTCTCGAATCACATCACCAATTATGATTTCTTCAGCATTCATATGAAGCATGTAACCACCTTTTGCTCCCCTTTTGCTGGTAACATAGCTCAGCTTTTTTAATTGAAGGAGTAATTGTTCCAAGTAATGAACACTAACTAACGTCTTATCAGAAATTTCCTGAATCCCTAGTACTTTTCCTTGGTGGTTTCCAAGTAAGAGTAATGCACGCAATGCATATTCTCCTTTACTCGATACCTTCATTGTGATCCTCCTAAATTGAATGTTGAGTATTTCAGTCAAGATTCACTGATAAGAATGTATCCCAGATTCTCCTGGGACAAAAGTTTCAAACATGTTTTAGGTCAGTAATAAAATATATGCAATTAAATGGTTAAAGGGTTCCTAACCTAATTAAAAAGAACAGTGTCTTTCAGGTTTTCTGATCAGCCACAATTTTAGAAAAATTAATTCCGATTAACTAGATGGGAATACTATTTTAAATATCATAATATAGACTTTCTCTAAAATCAATAAGTTTTTGAAAATTATTAATACCTTTCTTATAGGATTAATGTAGTTTGAGTTTAATCAAAATAAATAGAGGCAGGAAATAATTCCTGCCTCCAATTATAATTAATCGTGAAAATTAGTACCGTCTGTTGTTGCTTTAATAATGCCGGCGCGGATAACAAAGTCACCAAAGTGTTCGCCATCCTCACGCTCTTTCGCATAACGGGAAAGAAGCATATGCATTTCGCTTAAAATTTCTTCTTCGCCAATATTTTCACGGTACATTTTATTTAGACGGCTGCCGTCGAAAGCGGCACCTAGATACATGTTGTATTTGCCAACCGCTTTACCCATAAAGGCAATTTCGCCAAGACCCGGGCGGGCACAACCGTTTGGACAACCGGTCATACGAATTGTAATTTCTTCGTTTCGCAGACCATTTTCGTCGATAATCTCATCAATCTTATCAATTAACTTAGGTAAATAACGTTCTGATTCGGCCATTGCCAAACCGCATGTTGGAAATGCCACACAGGCCATTGAGCTACGGCGTAGTGCGGAATATTGACTGCCATCAGTCAAACCATATTGCTCGATCAGCTCATTAATCTTTTTCTTTTTCTGGCTTGATACATTAGCAATGATTACGTTTTGGTTTGTTGTTAAACGGAATTCACCAGTATGGACTTTAGCGATTTCACGCAATGCGGTCTTCAGCTTATAATCTTCAAAATCAGCAACGCGGCCGTTTTGGATAAACAAGGTCAAATGCCATTTTCCTTGAACTCCTTTAACCCAGCCATAGCGATCTCCGTTGCTTTCAAAATGATACGGTTTTGCTTCACCCAGTTTCCAGCCAAGACGGCTTTCAAGTTCTTCTTTTACTGTTTCCAGGCCAAGACGGTCAACTGTATATTTGAAACGGGCATTTTTACGGACAGAACGATTTCCATAGTCACGTTGGATCGTAATTGTTTTTTCCGCTAATTCAACAATCTGATCAGGTGTACAGAAACCGATGACTTTGGCGATCTGTGGATATGTTGCTTTGTCACCATGAGTTGAACCCATACCGCCGCCGATTCCTACGTTAAAGCCAATTAGCTTGCCATCTTCAATAATCGCAATCAATGCCAGGTCATTCGCAAAGACATCAATATCATTTGTTGGCGGTACAGCAATACCAATTTTAAACTTCCGCGGTAAATAAAGCGGTCCGTACATCGGCTCAACTTCTTCTTCCACTTCTGGTGTCCCAGCAACTAATTCTTCATCAAGCCAGACTTGATGGTACGCTCTTGTCCGCGGCAATAAATAATCACTTAAATACTTTGCATATTCATATACTTCGGAATGGATCTCCGATTGATATGGATTCGGTGTACACAAGACGTTCCTGTTCACATCGCCGCAGGCAGCAATCGTATCTAAAAGAGTAGCATGAATTCTTTGAATCGTGTCTTTCATATTCCATTTTAAAATTCCATGCATTTGCCATGTTTGGCGTGTCGTTATTTTTAAGGTTCCGTTACCATTTTGATCAGCAAGTTCATCCAAAACAAGCCATTGTTCCGGTGTAGCTACCCCCCCAGGCAAGCGGACGCGGAGCATGAATTGATAGGCAGGCTCAAGCTTTTGCTTTTGACGTTCATTCCGAAGATCCCGGTCATCCTGCAAGTAGCTGCCATGATGCTTCATCAGGCGGTTGTCATCATCAGGAATTCCTGCGCTAAGGCGATCAAGCATGACCTCCTTCAGGGTACCGCGCAAATAATTACTTTCTCTTTTGATCCGCTCCACATCACTTGGCGGTCCATCCGGCGCTTTTAAATTTGGGTTCACCATTTAAATTACTCCCTTCAATCATAAATCAGTATACATCACGTTGATAACGTTTTTGCTGTTGCATATTAGCAAGATAGTCTGCGGCTGCTTCAGGACTCATGCCGCCTTCAGTTTCAATAATCTTAAGTAAAGTGTTATGAACATCATGTGCCATATGTTTTTCATCACCGCAAATGTAAACATATGCACCTTGTTGCAGCCATTCGAACAATTCTTTGCTTTGCTCAAGCATACGGTGCTGTACATATACTTTTTCATCTTTATCTCGTGAGAATGCCACATCCATTTTTGTCAGCACACCATTTTTGACCCATTTTTGCCATTCAGTCTGGTAAAGGAAATCAGTTCTAAAATGCTGGTCGCCAAAGAACATCCAGGATTTTCCTGATACCCCAGTTTCTTCACGTTCCTGCATAAAGGCGCGGAATGGTGCTACACCTGTTCCCGGTCCAACCATTATGATCGGCGCATCCGGATTGGCTGGAAGTTTAAAATTATCGTTATGCTGAATGAAAATCGGCAGTGTATCCCCTGGCTCTAATCGTTCTGCACATAATGTCGAACATACACCTTTACGCTTACGGCCATTTGCCTCATAGCGAAGCGCACCGATCGTTAAATGAACTTCCTCTGGATTTGCAGCGAGGCTGCTGGCAATCGAATAAAGACGGGCTGGAATTTTGCGAAGCACAGAAACAAACTCTTGTGCTGAGCTGCCCCACGGACCAAAGTCACGAACTAAATCAACTAAATCACGTCCATGGATATAAGCTTTCACTTCATCTTCATTACCTGCTGAGAGAAGCTCTTTTAATTTCTCATTTGCAGAAAGCTGTGCAATCTTTTCTAAAAGTGGTTTGGTTAGGACTGTTACTTCATAGTAAGAAGTAAGTGCTTCTTTAAGCGCACGAACATCTCCCTGTTTATTAATGGTTACCGTTTCCTGTGGATCTAAGTTCAATTCCTTTAATAGCAAATCAACTAGTATCGGATCGTTTTCAGGATAGATACCAAGGGCATCCCCCGGTTGGTAGGTAAGACCGGATCCTTCAAGAGAAATTTCAAGATGATGCGTTTCTTTACTTGACCCACGCCCATTTAAATTTATATTTTCTAACACTTCAGCTCTAAACGGATTCGTTCTTGAGTACTCAGTTTCCACTGCTTGAGGTGCAGTTGCTGCTATAGGTTCTACACTTTCGCCTTGAGCATCCTTCAAGCTGCCAAGTACACCTTCAAGCCATTCTGCAGCCGGTTCATCGTAATCAACGTCGCAGTCAAAGCGCGGATAAAGCCTGGTTCCGCCAAGCTCTTCCAATCGCTTATCAAAGTCTTTTCCCACTTGACAGAAGAACTCATACGAACTGTCGCCAAGCGCCAGAATAGAAAAGTTCAGTCCATCAAGTTTTGGAGCCCGTTTACCATGAAGGAACTCATGAAATGAAATGGCATTATCAGGCGGCTCGCCTTCTCCTTGTGTACTTGCAATTACGAGCAGGTTCTGTACTTTCTTTAAATTATTAGGTTTAAAATCACTCATGGCAGATACAGTTACTTGAAAACCGTTCCCCTCAAGAGTTTTCGCAGCTTTCTTTGCAAGTCCAGCTGCATTTCCTGTTTGTGATCCGAACAGAATTGTTACTTCTTTTGAAATTACCTTCCCGGCGTTCTCCGTAGGAAGCACTCCTGTTACTGCCTCAGTTTTTCCAAGAACAGATGCTGGCTGGAAAGCAGTCAGATAACCGCTGAGCCAGATTTTTTGCGATTCGGTTAATGTTGGCAGAAGCCGGTTTAGGAGCTCTGCCTGTTCCTGATTAAAGGGACTATTTAATACTTGAAGTTGCAAAGATTTCCACCTCACAAAGGAATATAACTTTCCATTATTTATTTTATTAGAACTTACGGGATTCGACAAATCTTTTCATTTTTCAGTAAAAGGTTATTACTATTATAATAGTTTTACTATTCCTATAAGTCAAGTTGGTTTTAATTAATTAAAAAATGAAATAATTTTTATTTATTCCCGTTTAGATTCTTAAAAAGTTTTCTACTTGTACTTTACCCGAAGACAAAACATTAGTAAAATACATATAAATTATCATTACTATTAAAATTACTAATAAGAGGGCGGGATCCTTTTGTACTATGAAGAGTTAAAAACACTTGTTACCCTTGCGGAAGTAAAAAACTTTACCAAAACGGCCGAAATCCTTCTAATGTCGCAACCAAGTGTCAGTTTACACATAAAAAATTTAGAAAAAGAATTCCAGACGAAGTTATTTCAACGTTCACCAAAATACTTGAAAATCACACCAACTGGCGAGATTTTATACAAACGGGCACGGCAAATGATCACGATATACGAACAAACGAAACAAGACATTTTAGAACATCATAACTCCATAAAAGGGAAATTAAAAATTGGTGCCAGCTTTACGATTGGTGAATACATACTGCCTTCCTTACTTTATGATCTTCAAAAAAACTATCCAGAACTTGAACTTCATGTGGTCATCGGCAATACCGAAGAAATCGTTCATTCCGTCAAATTATTCCAAGTAGACGTCGGCTTAATTGAGGGACATACAAACGAAAAGGAAGTATCTGTCCACGCTTTTATGCAAGACGAATTATTTATTGTCTCATCGAACGATCATGTCCTCGCCAGAAAATCTAAAGTTACAATGGCTGATCTTCAGAATCAAGCATGGGTAACCAGAGAAATTGGTTCTGGAACGGGTCAATACCTAAACCATGTTATTCGTTCAAATGGCTTGAAGGTAAAATCCCTGCTTACAATCAGCAGTAATCAAGGAATTAAGGAAACACTTATGAACGGGTTAGGTCTATCGCTCCTATCCCGCAGCGTAATTGAGCGAGATGTCCAGCATGGCAATCTTTCGATTATAAAGTTAAAAAACCATTCCTTTACGCGAACGCTATCCTATATTTACTCCCCAATTATGCAAGACAAGAAGAACGTGATAACGTTTCTAGATGCGCTAAATGCCAAATGGCCAAATTAATAAAAGGATATTTACCTACATCATATGTAAATGCAAAAAAACTGGTTAGCATTAAGGCCAATCAGTTTTATAACTAGTTGGTTAGTTTTAGTAGTGGTCATTATTCACGAAGACAGGTAATAATTAGGTAATCCAGCATTTTTCATGCTTTCCCTCCCCTTTTTTCATGTCGAGGGGCACGAATAACCTTACTAGACGAAAAAAATAGATTGATTGAAAGAAATAATGGTTTCGTTATTTACTGCTTGCCCGGTAATAGATCTTCCCATTCTTCATCTCTTTTTCAACTTTTCCTATAGATTCAAGATATAAGAAACGCGTAATTGTCGCAATAAATGGGCTGATCAACTTACTGATACTAAGCTTTCCATAAACCTCTTGGCAAACCTGCCCAGCTGTTTTTTCTACGCTTTTTACTAAATCCAATGTTTGCTGTAAACGATGATGATGCCTGGCAGTAATTTCTTCAACTCTATTTTTAAAATGGTAAATTAAATCACCATGTCCAGGGAGAGCAAATACAATGGGATATCTTTTAATTGACTCTAATGAGGAAAAATAGTCCTTAAGTGGATTCCCATCATCCTCTGATGGAATGAGAATAATTGGTGATATGTTATTTAAAACATGATCCCCCACAACCATAATTTGCTGATCATGATGATAAAAGCAGATATGGTCCGGAGCATGTCCTGGAGTCCAAATCGTTTCATAAAAGCTACTGCCA
Organism: Bacillus sp. EB600; assembly: GCF_024494385.1. Classification (GTDB taxonomy): domain Bacteria; phylum Bacillota; class Bacilli; order Bacillales; family Cytobacillaceae; genus JAEVLT01. The sequence goes on along the minus strand of NZ_JAEVLT010000005.1, from coordinate 55,190 downwards.
AGTTGAATGGTCTGATTTTTTTCAAATAATCCATCAGGCTCAAAATCATAAGCAGATTCTTCCATCTGCATAATATTTTCAGGTATTTCCGGACCATCATGCTGTTGGAATAAGAGATGAAGCTTGTTTTTATCGTATTTTTGCAGTCTTAATCTCTGCATTTCTTTATAACCCAATGAAGAGATAAAAACAGGAACATTAAAACGCTCCTGAAACCAGCCGGCAAGACCAATATGGTCTGGATGTGCATGAGTCAATACTACTTTTTCTACCTTAACACCGGATGCAAGTGTTCGTTCCCAGATATCAATTGACTCTTTGGCATAGCTGCCTGTATCGATAACTGTGAAGCCCTTTTCTCCTTTAAATAAATAACTGTTTACTTCACGCATACCAAAAGGAAAACGGACAACAAGTTGATAAATGTCATCTGTTATTTTTTTTAACATTATTCCTACAATCCCCTCATTTAGTTAAATGGTTAATGGTTGAGTATTTGTCTATTTTGTTATTTTAACATTCGTTGTCATTATTTCCCACTACTTGAAATTGAGTGTATATAATTTTTAGTTGCAAATGTATTCCTTTTATATACAAAAAGCCCTAAAGTCGATACCTTTAGAGCAAAACGTGAAATTAAATAAAAGCGCCAATTGGCGCTTAGTAGTTATATTTTGAATATCCATGGAAAGGTTTTTTCTTATTGCTGTTTTTTTTCAATTCTTGACGCATTTTCTTATCCTTCCATTGATCATAATTCATTCCATTACAATCCGGGTCATTTAGATATTTTATATAATCGGAGCTATAGGAAAAAAGCATTTTCAACACCTCCATTGTCTTATAAACAATGTATGCGTTTACATTAAATTTTGACTAAAATTCGTCACCTAATTTAGTGACGAATTTTAGTTTTGTGCTGAAGTTTCCTTCATATATTACTTCTAAACTAACACCTTTTTCAGCTTTTCTGTAAGAGCCGGGATGACAGTTTTGTAGTCAGCAATCACTCCAAGATTGGCCCGTTTAAAAATAGCTGCCTCAGGATCTGTGTTGATCGCAACAACAGTTTTCGCATTGGTAATGCCCGCCAGATGCTGACTGGCCCCCGAAATTCCAACCGCGATATAAAGATCCGGACCAACAACCGCTCCAGTTTGACCGACCTGCAGATTAGACGGAACCCACCCGGCGTCACAGGCGGCACGGGATGCCCCGACCGTCCCGCCCAATAGATCTGCGAGGATTTCTAGATGTTTAAAACCATCGGGACCTTCGAGACCGCGGCCGCCTGAGATGATAATCCGAGCATCTTCAAGCCGAATATCAGATAAGGCTGACTGAATCTTTACAACCAGCTTGGTTACAACCATATCTTCGGAAACGGAAAAATCAACCGGAACGATTTCACCTGAACGGGCTGCGTCAGGGTTAGCCGGTTCTTGACTCTTTTGGCGGATGCCCACAACAACCTTTGGACGAGTGGTCGTATACTCCCCAAAAGCCTTATCACCGTAAATTGGACGAATCCACTTTTGCTTAGTGCCCTCCGATACAAAATCAACGACTTCTGTAATCGCAGATGCTCCGATACGGGTGGCTAGACGACCTACAAGATCTTTACCCATTCTGTCAAATGGTAAGATCAAAACCTCGGCGTCACACTGTTGAAATACAGTATTAAGACTATTAACATATAAGTCTACATCGTACTCTACCAACAATGGATCTGGAATGATGTAGCTTTTGCGTGCTCCACAGGCAATTGCTTCCTTGGCACCAACAATTGCCTTAGGTCCTAATAAAACAGCTCCTACTTCCCCACCGGTGGAGGTTGCAAGCCTTGAACCAAATGCCAATGCTTCCCGGGCGCCCTGACTTAGGCTTTCTCCCTGTTGATTTGCATATATAAGAATTTTGGACATGTTAACGATCACCTCCTAAAGTATCTTCAAGGCCAAGAGCTTACCAGCCAATCCATCTGCCAGTTCAGCTCCATCCTTGCCAGGCAAGATCTCACACTTTATATCCTTGTTAAGTATGTAGGCCCGCTCCAGTTTTACCCCTGGCTGGCAGCGCTCAGTATCCAGATTCATTTCCTCAGTCTCCAACTTCTTAATTGACTTGCTTCTGGCAAGGCGGATATCCTTGATCTTTGGGAGCCGTGGAACATTTGTCTCAGAGCTGATCACTGTAAATACCGCAGGAATGGGAACCCTCACAACGGAATAGCCGCCTTCTGCTTCACGGGTAGCCTTCACGCTGTCGCCATCGACCTCGAGGTCAGAAACAAGCGTCACGCAGGGAATGCTAAGTTCTTCAGCCAAAACAGGCCCGACTAAGCCTTCCTCAATATCACTTGCCTGGTATCCGGTCAGGACTATCTGAGCTCCACCGATGGTCTTGATTGTTTGGGCAAGAATATGCCCTACAGCCTGGCCATCCAGATCTTCCCACTCTTCATCCCATACGCGTACAGCGGAATCTGCTGTAAATGCTAGCGCCCGGCGCAGCACATCCTCTGAGGATTCATCACCTAAACAAAGTGCAGTCACAGTTGCTCCAGGTGTTTTGTCCCGAAGCTGGATCGCGAGCTCAAGTGCGTTTTCGGCAAAGGAATCAAGGACCATATCGGAGTCCTCATTCACGGGGCGATTAGTCTCTGGGTCAATTTTAAAATAGCGCGGTGTAATCTCCGGATCCAATACTTTCTTTAAGCACACGACAATATGCATCACTAGTTCACCTCTTTTTTTTTTATTCATTTATTAGTTCTGCCATTTCATTCATAACAATGTTCTTCTTAACGTTTAAGTGTTTTGGACCTTTTCGGCGGCCTTTACGCTAACTCCGTGATCATTTTTGGGGTCCGGGACTGGTTCTAGTCTGTACAATTCACGAAGTCTTGCCACTGCTTCGGCAGGTGGCTTGGAATTAAAATAGCCTTTGCGGGTCATATAAACACCTGATACCTGTTTTAAATCAACTAACGACTCACACATTTTAATCCCTGCTCCAAAGGAGTCAATAATTGGCACATCGCCAATTCTTGAGATTCCGTTTGTAGCCAAGAATACATTCATCGGCCCCTCTCCTGGAACAATAACGTCTGCCCCCTGTTCAATTGCTGATTCTGCTACTTTTTGGAAAGCCGCAATCACTGGTTCAGGATTATTGAACCCGGCAAGCACATCGTCAAAACCAAACTCCGGTTGAATAATCGGACCCAATTTACCACCAAGTCCGTACCTGGCAGCGTTTTGTCTCAGTTCATCCGCAAGCGGAGCCAAAAAGTTAATCACGCCAATACAGTCACCAAGCATTGAAGCCATATGAAAAGAGGCTTGACCGTAGCCGACAACCGGGATATCTACCAGCGTACGAGCTTCTAATAGTCCCACGTCAGGAATGGTCCCGATAAACATCGCATCATAGCCTGCTGCTTCCGCCATTAATGCAGCCCTGACGAACTGCTCCCGGTGTAAATTTTGCAGATATGAATGGGTAATAAAATGGCCTGGATAATGAGTTGGATAGGTCTCATCCTGCATGCCATGTAAAACAACCTCGACACCCGGACGGGCGATCCGGCTGATATGATTACTAATAGCATTCCGGTATTGCGGAACCTTGTTAATGCTAGTTAAGCTCTGATGCCAGATTTTCATAAAAGACCTCCTCGTATTTTAAGCTGTTTTTTCTCTAAAACTTCTACTCTATTAAGAAATTTTGTTAAATTGAAATATTTTTCTATAAAATAAGGCCAATATTACCTCTTTTTAGAAGGAAAATATAACTCCCTCTGATCAAAATTTGGGATATGCACCATTTTCGGTAAGTTTTGCACCATTTTAATCGGATCTTGCACCATTTTATGCAACCTATGCACCATTTTCTAGATTGTTTGCACATTTTTCCATTTTCTGCAAAAAACTTACTTAACTTGCTCACTGATAGATAGAAAAATCAACCTACTTCAACTTCTGCCAGTGCTTTCTGCACCGCAATCCGTCCAAATACAGCCGCTTTCCCTAATGAGCTTCCCGTCATGTACCCAGCCCCGTGGAATCCTCCTGTTACTTCTCCGACTGCATACAAGCCAGGGATCGTTTCACCATATGGGTTCAATACTTGCGCTTCCGGGTTGACGGCCAAACCTGCGTACGTAGCAAGCATCGCAACAGTGGTTTCAAACGCATAGAACGGTGCCTTCTCAATTGGTGTAGGTTTCCCAAAATGATGAGTCAGTGTCTTTCGGGCAAAGTCAGGATCCTCACCATATGAAACTCCTTCGTTGTATCTGGAAATTGTCTCTTCCAATATTTCGAGTGGCACGTCAATGCAGTCGGCAAGCTCTTCTAGAGTATCCACCTTGTATAGAAGCCGGCGGCGCTGAAGCAATTCAAAATCGTAGAGAGGATCATCTGCCACAGTCTTATCCATCACCGTTTGATCCCAAATCTGGAAAGTTACCTTTTCAGGCTGTTGGAAGGCTGCGTTTCCTAAAAGCTTATAAGAGATTGACTCGTTGACAAATCGCTTTCCATTTTGGTTCACGATAATGCCGCCCTTATAAAAAGCCAATCCCTGAGATTTAACAGCACCATTTGCTGTTGGATGGAACCCGTATGTCCCATTTAAATAGGGTAAATCTTGAACCCATGCTCCATGCTCCCAAGCCATTCGAATGCCATCCCCATGGTTGCCGGCGCCGCCGATTCTGAGGGCGCCATCCAAATGTGGTGCAAACTGCTTAAGCAGTTGTTCACTTTTTGCAAACCCTCCTGAAGCGATGATGACTCCTTTATCTGCTGCAGCCGTACGTTCTTCTCCGTCTTCCTTATATAAAACCCGGTCAATCCTGCCCTCTTTATTTTTTATTAGTCTTAAGGCAGGTGCTTTGATACAGATTGTCACGTTTGGAAGCTCCTTTGTCCTTCGATAAAGCACCTGGATTGCTTGATGCGGGTCGATAATGTGTCCGCGCGGAACACTGTGACCGCTTACTGCCTCAATCGTCCGAAATTCAACTCCGTGATTGATCATCCATTTATAGGTTTCTAATTGGTGCTGGCCATAGATTTCTACAAGGGACTTTTCATTTACCCCTCCACCGACTTCAACCAGGTCATTCAACAGTGATTCAGTCGAATCGACTATGCCTGCCTCCTCCTGCATATCAGTCCCGGCAAAAGCCATATATCCCGAGCTAAGTACTGTGCTTCCGCCAAGCTCATCCTGCTTCTCAAGCAGCAGCACATTTGCCCCCTGCTCGCCGGCCTCTACGGCTGCACACATACCTGCAAGGCCTCCGCCCAAAATAATCAAATCGAAGTGTTCCATTCGTGTTCACATCCTTATTTGTTCATACAATCAGCTAATAATATAGAATCATAATCTAATTTAGGCATTCTTTATTTCCAGATTTTCCAGCACTGATAAAGCTGCTTGACAAACCTCCATATCGTGGGAGTAATGCCCTCCGCTTACGCCAATACCGCCTATCAGTTCATCACCAAGCTTAATTGGATATCCGCCTCCAAACGTTACTAATCTTGGAGTATGAACAATCCCGTGCAGCAATGGCGGGTCATCCTTGATTCTGTCGTACCACTCATGTGTGGCACGGTTATAGGCTGCTGCCGAAAATGCTTTATTTTGTGCGACCTCTGCACTTAAAACGGGTGCTCCATCCATGACCGCAAACTCCTTTAAATTTCCAACCCGGTCCACAATTGCAATACTAAAATTGATGCCCATTTCTTTTGCTTTTGCACGTGCTGCCTCCATCATTTTATCTGCCAAGTCTAGACTAATCGTATTAGCTTCAACCGTTAATTTTAAATTTTCCATGTTCATCCACCTTTCTTTTTCTAAAAATGGTTAAATACCAACCGGCCGCCCGTAGCCAAACGCTTCAATCGCTGTAGCGGTAATTGCCTTTGATTTTGGTAAGCACAAATTAACAATGACATTTGCTAAATCAATTGGCTGCATCCAATTATCTTTATTAAAATTCGGGGCAATGTCCTCCATCATTTTTGTATCAACAGGACCCGGACATACGGCATTCACTCTAATTCTGTATGGTTTCAGTTCTTCACCCAGTGCTTTTGAAAATCCGATTACCGCATATTTTGAAGTAATATAGGCACTCCGGTCAGGACCGCCTTTTGTCCCCCAAATAGAGGAGATGTTAATAATTACACCCTCCTTTTTCTCAATCATTTTGGGAACAACCGCTTTTGAAAATAAGAATGGTCCACGTACATTAACATCCTGGATAAAATCCCACTCCTCGATTGCTGTTTCCTGAAACGGTTTTAAGCTCATCACACCGGCATTATTAATTAAAATATCGATCGAGCCTAATTGCTCTTCTGTTTGTTGAACCGCTCTATTTACATCATCCTCGAAACGAACATCCCCATGGAGGGCAATTGCTTCGCCGCCAATTTCATTTTTAATATAGTTTGCTGTTTCCTCACTATCACTGCGAGAAAAAACAGCTACTTTTGCGCCTTGCTTTGCTAAAAGAATGCAGGTCTCTCTGCCGATCCCCCGGCTGCCACCGGTTACAAAAGCTACTTTATTTTTTAATTCCAAGAAAACCACCCTTTCCATGCAAAAACAATAGTTAAAATTTTCTATTTTTATTTGATTGTGCACCAATGGGCAGCAAAAACAGGCTGATTCCGTTGGAGCACCAGATTATTTCGCCGATTTTTACAATAATTCCGCCAAATTTCTAATTGATTTCGCCGTTTTTTCATTTATTTCGCCAATACTAGGACTGATTTCGCCAATTTTAAGTTTTTTTCGCCAAACGTATTTTTCAGTTACTTTTTAAACCTCAATGCCGTTTGAATTCGTTACATATGTAACAGCATGCTCACCGGCACGGCGGCCAAATACCAGACCTCTTAAGACTGATGTTCCGCCGGGATATTTTCCGTAGTAAAGTCCGGCCGTTTCACCCACAGCATATAAACCAGGAATGGCATCATCGTCTTGTGACAAAACTCTACCGTTGATATCTGTTGCAAGACCCCCGTTCGTAAAAACATTCGAGCAGACAATTGGATAGGCGATAAATGGACCCTTATCAATCGTGATCGCCCAATTTGATTTTGGAGGAGTAGTTCCTACTGCTTGTTTACCATCCTTTTTGTCCCAATAAAATTCACCCGGCTGAACGGCTGCATTAAAAGCATCGATTGTTGCCTTCAATTGATCTGCCGGAACTCCAATTTTCCCTGCCAGTTCTTCGATAGATTCTGCCTCAATCGCTGGTTTGTCTGTTTCGATTGCTTGCTCGTATTTAGGGATATCATACATTTTTTGATCACTGATCATATAAGCGATATGACCTGGAAGGTTGTGAAAAATTGTCCTGGCTACTTGTTCATATTGCTCATCTACAGTGGAGATCCCTTCATCAACAAACCGCTTGCCATTCTTATCGACCAAAATCCCATACGGATATGTCATGACAGCCGCTTCTTCCCGCTTACTTCTTGGGTCAACCGGCTCAGCATGGAAGGAATCAAACTGTCCGGCCGTTTTTGCGCCGACTGCTAATGCCATGCGAATCCCTTCACCTTTGTTGTATAACCCGCCTTCGGCAACGGTTGGAATTTTGTGGGCATCTCTGCCGACATATTGGGCCATCATCTCTTGATTTCCCTGGAAGCCCCCTGCTGCAAGCACAACTGCTCCGACCTTCAGCTGCAGAGAAGTTCCTCCCTTAACGCGCACATTGACACCATTAACAACACCATCATCATCAAGCAGTAGTTTCCAGGCAGTTGCCTCATAAATAATCTCAACCCCAAGACCAGCAGCGCGGCGTGATAACGTATCAACGATGGCACGTCCGCCTCCCACTGGCAATAAACGCGGCCTTGAAGCGGTTAAAAACATCGTTGGCAGGTAGTCGAAGTCAACCCCTTTTTCCTCTACCCAGCGAAGTGTGCTTCCGGCGTTTGCTGCAAGGGTTTCGATATACTTGCGATCCGAATAATTGTCTGAAAAAGCCATCATGTCTTCGACAAAATTATCTGCTGGTTCATCAAGGTTTTTCATTCGCATATAGGAAGCTGTCCAGCGTGAGTTGCCGCCTCTGTGATCGTAATCAGCGCGTTCGAGGATGGCGATTTTAAGATTCTGGCCCGCTTTCTTTGCATTCTCTGCAGCAGACAATGCCGCTGCCGTTCCTGCTACTCCACAACCAATTACTACAATGTCATAATCTAGTTCTCTTCCCACTTTCATGTCCTCCTCGTATCAATTGTTATAGAGATTTTTCTATAAATATATTAAGAATATAAATATTCCTTTTCCCATTCTTTAATTTGATTTAGTTTAAAAAGTGACTGTCTTTCTTCCCATGTACAAATATGATTTAATAGATTTTCTTGTGATCCTGTTTCCTTCAATATTTTTAAAGAGTCAGTGATTCCTTTAATTGCCGAACGAAGAACCGTATTTGCACAAAGCATAATTTTAAAACCAAATTCCTCGGCTTCATTTAATGAAACAAGTGGTGTTTTCCCACCTTCAACCAAATTGACGATTTGCGGAATTCCCTTTAATGAATAAGTAATTTGCTTTAATTGCTCAATCGTCGTCGGGGCTTCAACAAAAATAACGTCAGCTCCGGCCTCGGCATAAGCATGGGCTCGATCCAGGGCATCTTCGATTCCGTTAACGGCTAATGCATCTGTTCGGGCAATAATCGCCAAATTTTCATCGATCCGTGTATCTAAGGCCGCTTTGATTTTATTTACCATTTCATCTTTGGAAATAACATCTTTGCCGCTGAAATGGCCGCATTTCTTTGGTGAAACCTGGTCCTCCATTTGAATCGCCGCGACTCCCGCTCTTTCAAATTCTTTGACAGTCCGCATTACGTTAATGGCATTTCCAAACCCAGTATCTGCATCAACGACAATTGGGGCGGTAGTAACATCGGCCATCCGGGTGACAATATCCACCACTTCTTTTAACGATGTTAAACCTACATCAGCCCAGCCCAATTGGGCATTCGAAATGCCGGCCCCGGTAGCGTAAACCGCTTTAAAGCCGATTTCTTCTATTAATTTAGCTGACATTGCATCATAAGCGCCTGGCAGGATAAAAGATCCTGGTTCCTGGAGCAGCGTTTGGAAGTCGTTTGTTTTTTTCATTGCATGTAATCCCCTTTTTACAAAACAAATTTTTCGAAAAAATAAAGCGTATTTATCGTTAAGTTAACTGCTGCTAGCAATTCTCATCCAATCATGTTCATATGCGGGCACATTCTTTGCTTTGCTGATCCGCCGATGCCAAACAATTGAATGGATTCCATGAGAGGGTGTGGTTAACACTGAAAGCGAAATCAGTTCTTTTTCGCCGGTTACAATTATTTCTGTTTGAAGTGAATGGACCCCCCCTCTGATTGTAACGGCATACCTGCCTGGTGCAGGCAATGTATAAAATGGTTTTACCCTTAGGGAAATACCGTCCCATTCGCATTCCACTTCATATGACCTTCCAAGTAAATCCGGTAAGTCGGCCACATTTCCGATTGCTAATTTTTCACGAATACAAGTTGAACTAATTTTTTCGCCGCGGCACTCAACTTTATCTACTTTGGTAACTTCAAGAAGCCCGCCGGAATCCGTTTTTAGCCGCTCCATATTCCCCGCTCCCCGAAATCCGTACGTATAATCAAATCCGGCAACTGCATGGACGACACCAAGGTTGATTAAGTATTTCGCTGCAAACTGCTCTGGAGAAAACGAAGCGAATTCCCGGTCGAATTCAACAATATAAAAGATGTCTACACCCAACTGTGACAGCAATTTCCTTTTAGCCGAAAGCGGCATCAAGTAATCTACTTGTTTCTTCCCGTTGGATAAAATTGTTTTTGGATGTGGAAAGAAGCTCATCACAGAGAGTAATAGATTCTTTTCCTTCGCTTTCACCAAAGCCGTTTGAATCACTTCACGGTGTCCTTTGTGAACCCCGTCAAAAAAGCCTAAGGCCATAACGTTTGGTCTTGCATGCTGCTGCCAATATGCCAAATTTTCAGGGTTCAAGTAAATCACTTCCATACAGTTCCTCTCCTTCTTTTATTTCGCCTCGATCGTATTAAATATTTTTCGTATTGCTGTTTAAACCACAAAGAACGCGGCCATAGTTTTCTACTGAAGTAATCGGGGATACCGTTCTATGCGTATAAAGTGCTGAGAAATCACGGGCGATCCTTTGCATTGGATGACCTTCTCCTACGTACGCTGATCCGGTTGCCAGGATAAGAATATCTATCGCTTCCTTACATGCTTGAACGGCAAATCCGATATTGGCCAGCATCTTTACCCGCTCAGCTTTATCCATGTACTCGCCGCTTTGGGCACAAGCATCCATTCGATCAGCCGCTTTGTAAAAATGCATAGCAGCCGTTTCAATTTTCAGCGATGCTTGGGCTGCCTGGTGGTGGGTGGTTGTGGCCTCATTTAAATAATCCACCCCTAAATTGGCTGCTCTTCGGTTTGGTAATTTTTCCATAAATAAGTCTAAGGCGGCTTTAGCCATCCCTAAGCCCGGCACGCCGATTGACATCGCCAGCGCTGGAAAAAGTGCGGTATTATAGAGCGGAATATCACGAAAATGCTCGGATTGGAATTTTCCGTCGATTGCTTCTGTAAACGATACAACACGGTGATCAGGAATAAAAACGTCTTTGATGGTTATGCTATTGCTGCATGTTCCACGCAAGCCAACGACGTGCCAATCGTCAGCAATCTCGACCTGACTCATCGGTAATGTGATCAAGCCTTGGTCTACTACTTCGCCGTTCTTATCTACGAGAGGCATTCCGAAGTAGCCCCATGTTGCATGAAGTGATCCGGAACAAAATGGCCAAAACCCTTCTTCGATCATGTAACCGCCTTCAACTTTATGAACTTTAATTTTTCTAGGCTCGAATACTCCAGAAAAAACAATATCGTCACTGGATCCATAAATTTCTTCATGCGTTTGTTCAGAAAATGATTCAGAAATCATTAATTCCCGAAGACAACAGAGTGCCACGACCCAGCCCGTTGAACCACAGCCGCGCGATATTTCGGTAATGATATCCGTGTAGGTTCTCATATCCGTTTGGTAACCGCCAAACCTTTTTGAACGATGAATATAGAATAGTCCTGATTCCTTTAATTCCTTAATCGTTGTTTCCGGTATTCTACGAATTTCTTCCGTTTCGCTTGCCCGTGCACGTAATCTCGGAACGAACGACCGGGCTTTTTCAACTAGCTCGTTTTCTGTTTCAACCATTGTGCTTATCATCATTGCATCTTCCCTTCAATCATTTTTTTACAAACGTTAAATTAATTACCTAAAAAAGTTTACGAGACCCGGTAGTAGAAAAAGATGTTTTTGTAATTTGTTTATAGTTTGATTTTAGAAAATTCAATCATCTTTATCTAGAGTAAAAACCATTTGAGTTTTCGCTCTTTTTTAAGTAATTTTTATTGGTTTTTTTGTAAATGTTCGAAGGGAGAACGCTTTTAACAGGTTACTAACGTCTTCAAACCATAAAAAGGTCTTTAATTCGTATAAACTGGCAAAAGAAAAGACGGTATTACTTGCACGATAGTACTCTTGTGCAGTCAACCGTCTTAGCCTTTAATTAATTAATTAATTAAACTTTAATACCTCATTGCATTGGATTCGAGTCCTGATAGAACCCGACCGTAATTTTCCTTTGTGATCGTTGGTGAGAGCGATCTGTGGGAATATAATGTCCAGAAATCCCGGAAGATTCTTTGGAGCGGATGACCATCATAAACAAATCCCGAACCGCTCGCAAGCATTAAAATGTCAAGCGCTTCTTTACACATCTGATTGGCGTAGCCAATATCAGCCAAAGCTTTTACCCTCGCCGGACGATCCATATAGTTTCCACTTGCTGCCCATGCATCCATTTCGTCGGCTACACGGTAGTAATGCATTTCAGCACTATCAATTTTTAAAGAAGCCTCAGCTACCTGTACATGCAGACTTGGTGAATCTTTTAAATATTCAACACCAATATGCGCAGCTTTTTTGTTTGGAAGGAACTCTTGGAAAAATTCCAATGCTGCCTTCACTAGCCCCAAACCCGGCAAACCTAAAGATAAAATTAACCCCGGGAAAAGTGCAGTATTGTATAACGGTATATCACGCAGGTGCTTCGATTGGAAATTTCCATTCAATGCATCATCAAACGAAACAACCCGATGTTCAGGAACAAAAACATTATGCATTTTTATGCTGTTACTGCCTGTTCCTCTTAAGCCCAGCGTATTCCAGTCATCCATAATCTCAACCTCATGAAATGGCAGCGTCATCAAAGCCTGATCAACGAGATTACCATTTTCATTAACAATCGCCATGCCAAAGTATCCCCAATTTGCGTGTAGAGAACCTGAACAAAACCCCCAAAAGCCTTCTTCGATCAGATAGCCGCCGTCTACTTTGCGGGCAATACACTTTCTCGGTTCATATACTCCCGCAAAGACAACATCTTCATTTTTCCCGAAAATTTCTTCATGGGTTTTTTCAGAAAATGATTCAGCTACCATAAGTTCACGGATGCTGCATAGTGCTAATATCCAGCCAGTTGAGGCACAGCCCTTAGAAATTTCAACAATCGCATCTGAATAGGTTCTCATATTGGTTTCATGTCCGCCATACCTTTTAGGTCGAAGCATTGTCATGAGACCGCTTTCTTTTAATTCTTTCATAGTTGCTTCGGGAATTCTCCGAATCTTTTCCGTTTCCGCGGCACGCTCCCGCAGTTTTGGAATCAACGCACGGGCTTTTTCTGTAAATGTGGTATCTACTTGGGCAATTTGGTTCATACTTCCATCTCCTTTTTATTAAAAACTAGTAAACTACGGAAAAACGAATATAAATTATAAAATGTAAAGATATCGTAAAAAAATCTGCTTGTATTCAAAAGGATTCTTTAGGCTTTGATTGGGATGATACATGTTTTCCAATGGATTCTACATATTTTTAGTGCGATTCTACATATTTTTGGTGTCATTCTACATGTTTTCCAATGGATTCTACATATTTTTAGTGTCATTCTACATGTTTTCCATTGGATTCTACATATCTGCCAACTATCTATTTAATAGAGGCCGCTTTATAAATTGTGCTGCATTCTCTCCGGCTAATTTTCCGAACACCGAGCCTGCCATTAAGCCGGCTCCGCCGGGATAGTTGAAATAAAATAACCCGCCAACAAGCTCGCCTGCTGCATAGAAACCAGGAATCGATTGTGACATAAGATCCTGTACCTCAGTAAGTGTATTAATTTTTAAGCCGCCGAATGTAAACGTAATGCCACAAGTGACAGCATAAGCCTCAAATGGACCTTCATCCAGAAGATTGGCCCAGTTTGATTTGCGTACCTCTAACCCTTCTGTACAGCGACCGTCTTTAATATTTGGGTTAAATGGAATATCTTGACGGACTGCCTCATTGTATGCTTTTACTGTCTGCAAAAACTGCTCAGGGTCGACACCCTCCAATATTTCAGCCAATTCCTCCAAGGTATTGGCTTTTACCTTCGTCACTTTCCTTAATTTGTACTCGTCACGGAGCAAATGTGTTACTTTTTGGTCGAAAATCTGCCAGGCAAACTGGTCCGGCTGTTCAAGGATCAGCCTTCCTAATTTTGCATACGTGTAATTTCGAAAGTCAGCCCCTTCATCAACGAAGCGTTTTCCCTCTGCATTTACGATAATTCCGAATGGATAGCTAAGCTTTTGGAATCCTTCTCCTAATGATTCGGCATAGCGGTCGCCGCCGACAGCGTGGGCACCTGACCAGTGTCCATGTGACATGGCGCCGATATTTAGAGCCATTTGAATCCCTTCACCAGTATTAAAACGGCTCCCTCTTGGTCTTGCTAAATCCCATTTCGGTCCTAAATAGCGCGTCCGCATTTCGGTGTTCGCATGAAAACCGCCTGATGCCAGGATAACAGCTTTCGCGTGAATCTCCGACCTTTTGCCATTATGCTTAAAGACCACTCCATGCACGCCGTCATCATCATGGATCAGTTCAGTCGCCATTGCATTGAACAATACCTGAACCCCCAAACGGCCAGCTTCCTGATGAAGAGCCCCGACTAAACCCTGTCCCCCACCGACTGATTCTACAATCATGCCGCCCCAAAACTTAAATTTTCCATCTACTTTAAAAGCCTGGCGCCCGTAAATTGGCACAAACCTTACCTTATGGGATCTGAGCCATTTCATCGTTTCGAAGCTCTTACCTGTTAAAAGTGAGGCCAGCTCAGGATTCGTCCGGTATTCAGTAAGCCTGCACATATCCTCAAAATAATCTTCATCCGGATAGGTTCCGAAATCGGAAGTCTCGATTTCTTCCAGTGTAAGTTCAGGCATAATTTGCTTTAAATCCTCTACACCGTTATAGGCAAACCGAATTGAGCCATGGGTATAGGCACTGTTTCCACCCTTTTCCTCTTCCGGCGCTTTTTCCAGGACAATGACTTTGGCGCCATTTTCCCGTGCTGCAATGGCAGCACACATCGCTGCATTTCCTGCTCCAATGACGACGACATCTGTTTCAAAAATACTGTTCAAAGGAAATTCTCCTTTTCATTTAAATGAGTGTCATGAATAAAATTGTTTTAATTTTCAAAATTTTGTTTCGAAAAACTTTTAACCGAAAGATGGCTAACTAATTTCAATTTCAGACGCTTTTTTCTGCATGTCCTGATTGATTGGCTGCTTGAATTGAACAATTCCCATTCCTGTTACCCACTCTGGAATCGGCTCATAATAAACAACGTCAGCTTCCAAGTTTTGCACTGCCCCTAGCAGAGCAATCCAGTTGCGGATTTCCTGTCCCCCATTGCCGAAATTCTCTTCAATTTCTTCATAACTCCAATTTTTTATTGTTTCATAATCACCGTTCGCAATAAGCTGTAAAAATTCACGATCGCTTTTTTCATTTACAGGTCCTGATTCGATTTTGGTTACTCTCTCAATGCGACCTTTATAAAATTCCTCTCTCGGCACGGTAATAACACTAAGTCCATTTTTCATCAAATGGATCATTTCTTGGTCTTCCGGTTTTTGGCTGTCAACTTTAGGAACCGGTACCCAATGAGATAATCCGCCGGAAGCCGCAATCGCTACTTTTTTATCAGAATCCCAAGATTGAATCGCCTTACGTAGAACGTTACCTAATTGAAAACAACGTTCCATTGTCGGTAACGGCGGGGCAACAGTATTAATGGCAATTGGCACAACCGGAATTTTCAGGTCAGGGTTCAAGAAGTAAATTCCTTGTGTATGACCATGATCCACTTTCATCGACATGGTAAACGAAAAATCAATATTATTTTCCAGTCCCGTATTAAGGATATGTTTCGCTAAATCCTGTTGGACCGGAACCTTGTATTTTGGCAGCAGCCAATCCCCCAAGCCCTCACATTCACCAATTCCGATGGCAAAGGTTGGCATATGATTATAAAAATAATGATTAAAATGGTCATCAGAAATCAATACAAGTACATCTGCCCCAACCTCTTCCAGCCATTCCTTCATTTCCTTTGACTTTTGAATAAACCTCTGCCCTTTTTCACCTCCCCTTTCCTCACTTGTCATGATTAAAGGACTATGCGATATCGCAACACCAGCAATGATTTCAGCCATTTTATTCCACTCCCTTTTTACTCTTATAAAAACAAAGTTGTGATTTGAAATCTTTGGAAGCCTTTATTTCAACACATGTGCGTTATTTCAAATCACAACTTGGGATTCATTAAATCGAATTTCCAAAATAATTTAGAATTAAATTGTTAAAGCTTTCCCGATTCTCAATTTGTGTCCAATGCCCACATTGTCCGTACACATGCATTTGGACATTGGGCAGATGGGAAAGCAGGTAATAGCTGGACTCTACAGAGCATACCATGTCATCACGGCCATGGACGAGCAAAATTGGCTGTTGGATTCGTCTTAACGCAGTCACTGGCACGGGTACAGCTGCTGTTGCAAATATTGAATTATTCGAAGCCTGGATTTCAGAGCGCATAGCCGTTTCATACCGAGTGTCGGCAAGTGCATCAATCTCTGGTGCAAGCTTCTCATCATCATAGACAAACCAGCTCATAATTTGACGCATTTTCTTTTCGGAAGGATTATCATAAAATCCTTTAGCCCGGCCAAGCTCTAAGCTTATCTTCGTATTTGGTGTTCCCCCCGGTCCCATCAGGACCACTTTTTCAAATCGTTCAGGATGTTCTAGTAAAAGCTCTAGTGCAACTGAACAGCCTAACGAATTCCCAACGACGTGAGCCTTTTGAATTCCAAGCTCGTTGAGAAGTTCAATTATTTGGTTTACCCAATGATCCATCCAGCCCTGTCTGTTTTTCGGAAGTGTTTCTGGATGACTGCTATTACCGAATCCAAACAAATCTGGGGCCAAACAATCATACTGTTCGCCGCAGGCAGCTAATGCGTAGCGCCAATTGGCCCAAGCAAAAACACCTGGTCCAGAACCGTGCAGAAATAAAATCACTTCTGAATTCCCCTCACCGGTGCGATTTAAATATGTTTCATATTTTCCCGTTTTTACTAATTTTTGCGTAATGTTTGCCATAGGTTTATATACTCCTCCTTCTAGATCTGGAACGATCTTAAAATCATGTTAATGAAACCCTTTACATAACTAAATTTTAGAAAATTCCATCATTTATTTCTAGAGGAAAAACCATTTGATTTTCCCACGGTTTTTAAGTAATTTTTATTGGTTTTTTTGTTTAGAACTGAAAAAGGCTGGTTAATTCGGTATCTCTACGGTCCCGTCTTCTACAATCTCTGTTCGCTTATTAGCTAGCAATTTTAAGGTAGCAAGACAGAGCAGACTGAGGAGCATGAAACCGGCAATGATGAACATTCCTTGCGTTAAGGTGACCATTCCCATAATCATCGGTCCTAAAAAGCCCCCTAATGAGGAAATGGTGTTAACAATTGCAATACCTGCAGGTGCGGTTGATTCTGTAAAGAAGAGCGTTAAAAATGCATAAAATGAACCTGATATCCCATACAATCCACCTGAAGTAATCGTAAGCATTATGACCATCATCGTAACGCTCGAAGCATTTGCACAACCAATAAATCCAATCATGGCAATAATGATACACACTGCCAAGTGCTTTTTATGTGATTTTGTTCGATCTGCATTCCAGCCGACAAAAAGAATAGACGGAACCGCAATAATAGCAGGAATCATCGTTAACCAGCCGACTTGGGTAATCGTTGTGGAAGAAGATGATAAGGACTTAAGAATCGTTGGTATCCAGAATGATAGAGCATTCACGGCTACATACATTCCAAAATTAAATACAGCTAACTTCCAAACCTTCGAATCTTTCAACATTGCACGGGCTGAGGTTTTATTTACTTTTGCACTTAATTCCCGCTCTTTGGTTAATTCACCTTCAAGCCATGTTTTTTCTTCTTTCGTTAACCATTTTGCATCTGCTGGTCGATTTTTCAAGAAAACCAAAACCGCAATACCTAAAAGAATTGCCGGAATCCCTTCTAAAATAAACATCCATCTCCAGCCAGTTAAACCGCCCCAAGTGATATTCGCGATAATCCAAGTCGACAATGGAGCACCAAACAAGGCACTTAATGGTAAGGCAACGAAAAATGCCGCAGTTGCTCTTCCTCGATCCTGGACTCTGAACCAATAGGTTAAGTAAAGAACGATACCCGGGACGAAGCCTGCTTCAGCTGCACCTAGTAAAAAGCGGAGAATATATAAGTGCGTTGGTGTTTGGACAAAGCCGCATAATATAACAACAATCCCCCATGTTATCATGATCCGGAAAATCCACAATCGCGCCCCGACTTTTTGCAGGATTAGATTACTGGGAACTTCAAAGAAGAAGAAACTGAGAAAATATAAACCTGACAACAAACCAAACGCCTCAGCCGTTAATCCCAAATCGGCATTCATTTTTAAGGCTGCATACCCCATATTTACCCTATCTAAGAATGCAATAACGTATAAGAGCATAATAAAGGGTAAAATTCTTTTCATCGTTTTCTTAACCGTACTTCTTTCAATTTCCTGAATCGAATCAGCTTGATTCAAATAAATCCCTCCTTAAGATCATAAAAAGCAAAAACCCTTACATTGTTAAATTTTAGAAAATTCAGAATTGTATTTCTAGAGTGGATACTATTGAATTTTTTACTATTTTCAAGTACTTTTTATTGGTTTTTCATGTAAAACAAAAGGGTTTCCAATTTTCGGAATACCCTTTTGTCTAATATAATTCACAAGTAAAAACCTATATTTTCAACTCACCCAAAGCAAGCAGTGAGTCTAAAACTAATAATAGCTGATAACTCTCAGATGAATCTCGTAAATCCTTTTTAATGGCTTTTTAATTTTAACAATAAATTATCACTGCTTTTCTAATGAAGTTAGTTACTGCATAAATCACAATGCTTTTTCCAAAATTTCAACGATATCAAAGGTTGCTACTGTTTCTTCAACTTCTTTTGCCTTTACACCATCGCTGACCATCGTTAAGCAGTACGGACATCCGCTGCCAATCATGGTTGGTTTTGCTTCAAGAAGTTGTTCTGTTCTTACAATATTTATCCGAGTCCCAGTATCCTCTTCTGTCCACATCATACCGCCTCCAGCCCCGCAGCACATGGCACTTTCGCGGTTGCGGCCGGCTTCAACAAGCTTTACGCCTGGAATCGCTTTTAAAATTTCACGCGGCGGGTCATAGACGGTATTGTAGCGCCCTAGATAACAAGAGTCATGGTAGGTGATCACTTCATTTACTTCTTTTGTCGGTTTAATTTTACCTTGTTTGATCCATTGATAGAGCAATTCTGTGTGGTGATAGACTTCCGCTTCAAGACCAAATTCCGGATACTCATTTTTGAACGTATTAAAGGCATGCGGATCTATCGTTACAATTTTCTTCACGTTGTGCTTTTGAAATGTTTCAATATTGCCATTGGCTAATTCCTGGAATAAAAACTCATTTCCGATCCTTCGTGGTGTATCGCCTGAGTTTTTCTCTTTATTACCTAAGATTGCATATGTAACGCCTGCTAGATTCATTACACGGGCAAATGACTGGGCAATCTTTTGGCTGCGGTTATCATAAGAACCCATTGAACCAACAAAGAAAAGATATTCAAACTCTTCACCGGACTTTTCCTTTTCTTTAACAGTTGGCACATGAATATCCTCACGGCCATCACGCCAATTTTCACGTTCTTTCCGATTAAGGCCCCATGGATTGCCTTGGCGTTCGATATTTGTAATCGCACGCTGAGCATCGGGCTTCATTTTGCCTTCTGTTAAAACAAGGTAACGGCGTAAATCAATAATTTTATCCACGTGTTCATTCATTACCGGACACTGATCTTCACAATTGCGGCAGGTTGTACAGGCCCAGATTTCTTCTTCTGTAATGACGTCGCCTATTAAACTAACATCACTTTCTAATGCAGCAGCTGCCTCCCCGCTTAAAGCACTTTGCATGGCTAATTGGTTGCCTCTTGTATGACTAAACGCAAAAGCTGGCATCCACGGGCTTTTCGATGTGACCGCCGCCCCTTTTTCTGTTAAATGGTTACGCAGTTTCACAATTAGATCCATCGGCGACAGCACTTTTCCTGTTCCGGTGGCCGGGCACATGCTTGTACATCTTCCACATTCTACACATGCATAAAGATCAAGCAGCTGCTTTTGATTAAAGTCTTCAATTTTGCTAACACCAAAAGCTTCTGCTGATTCGTCCTCAAAATTAATGGTTGATAATTGGCCTACCTTTTGTGTTCTTCCTAAAAAGACATTGGCAACACCAGCAATTAAGTGTGCGTGTTTTCCTTGCGGAATGTAAACTAAAAAGGCGAGTAAACATAATAGATGCAACCACCAAAAAACAAAGAAAAGGACTGCAGCCGCGTTTTGAGGCAGCCAGCTAAATGAATAAGCAATCAAAGAAGCGATTGGTTCAGACCATGATAATTCCTCACCATGCCAAATGATTGCCATTCCATTTGCAAAAAGAGTTGCAATCATAAGACCGCCAAGAAACATGTAAACAAGACCGGATACAAAGCTCCGCTTTAGTCGGACAAGTTTTTCAATATAGCGGCGGTAAAAACCCCAAAATGTTGCCACCAGGATCATTAAAACGATAATTTCCTGGAAGAAAGAAAAATATGGATAAAGAGGTCCTAATGGCAGATGAGAGTCAAACCGAATCCCCCTCCAAATAAGATCGATTGCCCCAAATTGTACGAGCAGAAAACCATAGAAATACATAACGTGCATCGTACCACTTTTTTTATCCTTTAATAGCTTTTTTTGCCCGAGCACATTCACAATAATTGCTTCAATACGTTCATTTACGGTTTTATTAAATTCAGCTTTTTTCCCTAACTTTATATAAGCAATCCGTGTTCTTACGAGTTTGATAAATAAATAGATTGCATAACACGTTATAAGGAGAAAAAGTACGGTATTTGCTATTTGTAAAGGACTGATTGTAATCTCTTCCCATCCGAAAAATTTAAGAGTAAAACTAGAGTAATCAGGCAGAAGGGTCTCCACCTGACTCGAAACTTTTTTCTTAGCTCCCTACGGCGACACTTTTCATTGCTTCGGTAAACAATGGCACTACCTCAAATAAATCTCCAACAATTCCATAGTCGGCAACATCAAAAATTGGTGCCTCTGGATCCTTATTAATGGCAACAATTATTTTTGAATTAGACATACCAGCTAAATGCTGGATCGCCCCTGATATACCTACTGCAATATAAAGATCTGGTGTGACAACTTTACCTGTTTGTCCAATTTGTAAAGCATAATCGCAATACCCGGCGTCACATGCACCACGGGAAGCTCCAACGGCAGCACCTAATACATTGGCAAGTTCATCTAAAATCTTAAATCCATCCTGGCTTTTTACACCACGACCTCCTGAAATGATAACTTTTGCTTCGGATAGGTCAATCCCGCCTGCTGTTTTTCGGACGACTTCCTTGATGATTGTCCGTAGATCCTTAATGACAACTTGGACATCGCTCACATCTCCGGTACGTAATTCATCTTTTTCTAATGGTGCAATATTATTTGGGCGAACGGTTGCGAAAACGAAACCATCAGCGATTTTTAATTTTTCAAATGCCTTTCCTGAATAAATCGGAACTGTGAAAGTTGCATCTCCATTGTCCATGTCTACATTTACAACATCAGAAACTAGCCCGGCATTTAATTTTGTTGCAATTCTCGGTGATAAATCTTTTCCTTGTGCCGTATGGCCCATGACAAGACCCTCTGGTTTTTCTTCTTCTATTACCTGTAGTAATGCTTGTTGATAGGCATCGGTTGTATACATTTTTAAATCCGCATGTTCTACTTTAACAGCACGGTCTGCTCCATAATGCAGCATTGTTAAGGTTTCAGCACCGATTGTTTCTCCAAATAATGCCGCAACAACTTCTCCTCCATCCGCAATGAGCTTTGCGGCCGCAATTGCCTCAAATGAAACGTTTCGCAAAACACCGTCACGAATTTCTCCCAATACTAATACTTTTTTTGCCATAATAAACCTCCTTAATTAAATAACTTTTGCTTCTGTCTTTAATATAGTGACTAACTGTTGAACTTGATTATTTAATTCACCTACAAGGATTTTTCCTTGTTGTTTTTTTGGCGGCAGGTAGCTGTCAACCTTTTCGATTTTGACTTTCACATCGTCCTCTTCTAAATCCAAATCATCTAACTCAAGTGTCGTTAATGGTTTCTTTTTCGCTTTCATGATCCCTGGCAAGGATGGATAGCGGGGTTCATTCAAGCCTTGCTGTGCGGTAACCAAAACCGGAAGTGATACTTCGAGTGTTTCTTCGTCACCTTCAACATCATGAACGATTATTGCTTTCTCTCTATCAACCGTCAGCTTTGTTACCGCTGTGACTTGAGGTATTCCAAGTATTTCAGCTACACGCGGCCCTACCTGTCCCGACCCGCCATCAACCGCTACGTTTCCAGCCAGGATAATATCCGCTTCTTGGTCTTTTAAGTAGGCTGCTAGTACTGTTGCTGTAGAAAATTGATCAATTTCCTCGATATCTTCACAATCTATCAATACAGCTTTGTCAGCTCCCATCGCTAGAGCAGTACGCAGCTCTTTTTCTGTCTCTTCTTCCCCAAAGGTTATAACAGTCACTTCACCACCGTGCTTCTCACGGAGAAGGATCGCCTCTTCAATCGCATACTCGTCGTATGGATTAATGATAAATTCAACGCCTTCATTTTTTATGTTACCGTTTTCAATTATGATCCTTTCTTCAGTATCAAAGGTACGTTTCATAATCACGTAGATTTTCATTTGCCTCTCTCCTTGTTCGTTTTATCGGCATTTCCGGTATTTGGACATTCATGAAAGGAAAACAATCCTGTTTTTGTGTTTGAATTAATCAACAAAATAAATTCCCCTCCGGTAGTGGAACAAGATGTTGCTTATATATAAATTTTAGAAAATTCAATTACTTTTATCTAGAGTAAAAACCCTCTAAGTTCTTATTCACTTTTCATTAATGTTTATTGGTTTTTTAAAAACAATCAAAAAAAACATCTTAACCGAAAAATAAGCCTTACAAACCATAAAAAATAGCCTTAAATTGATAAATAGAGCGATCCAAAAGTTTGGACGCTCTTTTGTCAAACCGATTTTATATTTTTAGTTCGCCTAAAGCGAGCAGTGAGTCTAGAATTAATAAAAGCTGGTAGCTATGAGATGAGTCCCGCAAATCCTTTTTTAGGAGTTTCTCCAATTTGTTAATCCGATACATCAGACCACTCATCGATAAAGAAAGATCATCCATCGTCTTTTGCAGCTTCCCGCCATTTGCTAAAAATACATATAATGTTTTGATCAGTTCATACATTTTCGCGTCACTTAAATTATATAATGGTCCCAGTTCTTGTTTGGCAATTTTTTTAATCCCATTGATGTTTTTCGAATTGATTAACACACCGACGATTCCTAAATCACTAAAGTGGATCATTTTCTTTTCTGCGGACATTCTTAGTGCAATAAATGACTCATCAATATACTCTAACACTATTTCAATATCATCGGATTCATCACTTATCCCAATTTTATAATCATAGGAAGGATTTGTATTTTCGATGTGCTTCAGGATTTTGCCCATATCAGCTAACAGATGAGCTGATGAAGGAATATACATAATAATCCGCCCCTCATACAGGCCAATTAACGCTTTATACCCCTGGATATCCAAATACTTCGCAATTGTTTCTAACAGATGTTCAGCGTACTCTATATTTTTTTGATTGCTACCCTTCTCCGAAAAATCGATGGCAGCAATGTGATAGGGAGCTTTAAAATCAAAGCCCATATAGCGGCCGCGTTTGATAATTTCTTCTTTGGAAGAATATTGGCCTTTGAGAATTTGTTCTAAAAAGTATCCCTTCATTTTTTCAATTGCTTCAAAGCTCGTTTTTTCATTCAAAAGATAGAGCGAAGCTGCATTTGCCACTCTCTCGATAAACATAATATCGTTCTCTGTGAAGTTCACTCCATTTTTTGAATAAAGGAATGTACAATATCCAATAATTTTTTTCTGAACCATAATCGGTGTAATCAGCCGCTCTTGATTTCCTGTTTTTAATTTGGTTGTCTCTTTAAAGTACGGCAGGAGATTGTTATTTTTTCTGTTTTTTTGCATTAAACTCTTTCGTAAATCTTTATTTAATTGAATGTATTCTTCCTCTTCTATTCCTGAAATAGCTATTTTTTGAAAGCCCAAATCCTCAATTGCGATTGGGATGCGCAGTAATTTATAGGTAGAATCGGCTATATCCTTTAGGTTGCTGCCGTTGGAAACACTTTCTGTCAGTTTCTTATGAAAGGTTGAGACCTTTTCGATATAATTACGCTGTTCAAGCAGCTGCTCGTAGGTACCCTCTAACTCTTCAATGATATTCAATTCATAATACAGCTGGAGATCCCCGTGAATTTCATTTCCCCAGTCTTCTTTCAGTCTCATCTCAAAGCAGCATTCAGGATCTCCTTTGGCAATGCAGCTGATTTCTTTGACAAAAATTTCTTTCTGACAAATTGTTGACATGTAACCACTTGCGTAACCTGTCAGTGTGTGGCAAACTGGAGTATCGGATTGTCCATGATGCTTGAGGTGCTCATGTGCTTCAAATGAATCAATCCATTTCCCCTTCCCGCGAATCGATTTAATCTCGTCTGAATCTGTCATTTCAATTAATCTTTCAGTCGACTGCATATCGCCAATATGTCCTGTACTTAAATGCAGAATAGAAGCCTGTTTGATTAGAAAATCGATGGAAGTATTTGTTTTCATCGCTTCCTCGGCATCACTGACACCTAGGTTCCAACCGTAGCGGAGCAGAAAGCCTGTCGCTCTTCTTGTTCCCAAATTTTTAATTAAACCCTTCCGCAGCACCCCGAACGCAGCCGTTGTCGTTAAAATTTTTTTATTTCCATCTTCTGCTACGGTTTGTTCTCTGTTTTTGGCTAAATTATTATTCATACCTTCCACCTTCTCTAAATATGAATAAAGACTCCTTACATTTTTGAAATACAAGGAGTCTTGAAAATTTTTAAGAATAATTAAGATGTAACCGTGTTCTCTTCTACCAAGGATCGGTATTTTCCACTGTAAAAAATAAGTGGTTCTGAGTCTTCAAGGTGAACATCCGTTACTTTGCCAATAAACAGGGTATGATCACCTTCAACATGCTCGGCTGCAACCTCACAGGCAATTTGAGCTATAGCCCCGGGCAAAACCGGTTTCCCATCAAGACGGTCAAACACTACTTCAGCATTATCCTTTTGTTGTCCCGCAAAAATCATAGACATCTCCTGCTGGTCAGCAGCTAAAATATTTACTGAAAAGGTTTTGCTTTGTTTAATTTTTTCAAGAATTCGAGCGTTTTCACCAATCGATATAGTAACAAGCTTAGGACTTAGTGACACTGACATGAAAGCATTCGCTGTCATCCCATGTACACCATCCTCCACATCCGTTAAAATAACAGTTACACCTGTTGCAAATTTACCCATCGCGTTTCGAAATTGACGATCTTCCATTTTAAGACCCCTTCCTGTTTTTCGTTATGAGAAAAATCGTTTTCTAGTAAGTTACTATAGCTTATGCTTCGATCGTTGGATTATTTTCCGGTTTATTATCCATTTGGTCTCCCCAGAAGGTAAATCCAATATCCATTTCATCTATCGTCCACTCGATTGGCTCCCAATCCGGTTCAAAGATTAAATATCCATTTGTGAACAGCTCTATGCGTACACCACTGCCAGGATCGATGGCATAAATATACATGGCCTGAGAAATACCATGCTTACCAGGGCCTTTAAAGAAAATTCCATGTTCCTTTAAAATGTCTGCAGCTCGAAGGAGATCCTGGGCATTATCAAGCCAATAAGAAAGATGGTGAATTTGATGTGTCGTCGGTGAAAACGGGTCATGGCTGACGGCAATATCGTGAACCAATGGTGTCACACTCAACCAGGCACCAACAAGAGATTCGTCAGGAGCTTTGACGTATTCACGCATTTTAAATCCGAGTTTTTCCGATAAATAATCAGAAATGACATTGGCCTTTAAGGATGTCAAAAGATTAACATGGTCAATTCTGCGTGGTGAAACTCCTCGACTCCACGGTTTGTATAACTGATTCTTTAAAACGGATCGTTTTGACGGTTCAGCTAATGGTTTTTCAATGTCATAATAAATTTCAAAACGATGTTCACTAGGAAGTTGGAAACGGATCGCTCTTCCTTGTCCAGCTTCTACTCCTGCTTCTATCCACTTTACTTGTGTTCCAGCTTCCTCTAATAATTGCGCAAACCCTTCAACATCTTCCGGGCGTTTTGTTCTCCAGGCGATATGGTCAATATGGGGCTTATCACCGGCAGTGATCGAAAGGGTGTGATGTTCAAAATCTCCCCATGCCCGTAAATAGACAGTTCCATCAACTGTTTCCGTTTCTTCTAAACCGATAACTTCTTTGAAAAACCACAGGGATTTCTCAAGATCTGAGGAGACTAATGCAACGTGACCTAACTTAGCGATTTCTGGTAAACTCATTTTATATATCCTCCTTCAAAATATTATTTATTGAATATTTTAATAGATTTTAATAATCAGAATATTTACGAAGCTCCTATCTTCTTTTTTTTAAAATAAAACCAGCGATTAAACAAAATACGTATTCGGTTCCATACCGCACAAAACTCGGCCGTAGGTTTCAATTAAGCTAGAAGGTGTAATGAAACCATGTAAGTGCATCGTCATAAAATCACGGTAAACTCTTTGTAATGGATTGTTGTCGTAGGTAAAAACGGATCCCGCGCCGGCTATAAGCAGATCAATTGCTTCCTTACACAATTGGTTGACATACCCAAAGTCTGCTTTCATTTGAACAATTTCTTCAGTAGTCATCGTATGGTCTGCTTCAGAGAAGTCATCAAGTTTATCAACTGCCCGATAGAGATGAAGTTCCGCCGAGTCAATCTTCAATTGGGCTTGAGCAATTTGGAAATGAGTAATTGCAGCTTCGCTCATCTTTGTATAGAAGGTATTACCAATTCCAGCCCGCTTGACACGTTCCATATGGATATCCATGGCTGCTTGGGCAAGACCTAATGCAGGTGCCACAATAGAAAGTGTCAGCGATGGAACAAAAGGTGTTCTGTATAATGGTACACCGTGAAGCGGTTCAATCATGTAATACCCTTTGCTGGCTAAACGGTCAAGCGACACGCGGTGTTCCGGAACAAACACATTTTTAATTCTGGCGCTATTACTGCCAGATCCCTTTAACCCCATTACATACCAGTCATCAAGAATCTCCAGTTCTTTCTGTGGAACTACCATAATGGCCATTTCCATTCCACCATTGCCATCATCAACAGGAAACCCAAAGTAACACCAGTCGGCATGTGGACCACCGGATACAAACGGCCATTGTGCTTCCTCGATGTAATATCCTCCTTCTACCTTTTTGATATCACATTTAATCGGTTTAAAGTTCCCTGCTAAAATAACTTCTTTACCAGGAACATATATTTCCTGAAGTGCTTTTTCCCCAAATGCATACGAGACCATATAATCTCTAATATTACTTAGGGATACAAACCAACCTGCCGAACCGTTTCCGCGGGAAATTTCCGTGACCACTTCCGTATAAGTGCGCATATTGGTTTGATAGCCACCAAACATTTCTGGCCGTAAGACCTTTAATAGGCCGTCATTTTTCATTTCATCAATAATCGTCTCGGGAAGTCGATTATTTTTTTCAATGTCTTCACCCAAATCCCGTAGTTTAGGAATGAGAGTCCGCGCTTTTTCTACCAGCATTTTCTTCGTTTCGAGAACACTTTGTGCCATTAATAATCACTCCTAAAATTTATAAGTTTTCCACTTGACCCGCGTTTCTCCCTATTATATTAATTAAACACGTGTCGAAAAAAATCTGCATTTTGATACTCTACACCAACTGCTTCAGCTACGCGGCGCATATGTCTTTCCATAAGTTTTTTCGCCGTTTTACCATCCCTCTCTTTGAGTGTATAGTAAATCATCCAATGCTCCGTTTGTGATTGCTTTCTGCGCTCCTGCGAAAATAAATTATCCGGGTTACCAACATAATTTAAGTAATCCCAAAGCTGTTTAGTTAAACTAATCGTATATTCTAATCTGGAGGCTTCATAAATTGTCCGATGAAACTCAATATTTAAGAGTGAATACTCATCACTTGATATTTCCAAATCATCCATTTTTTTCAAGGTATTTTCCATATAGGTAAATTCTTCTTCCGTCAGATTATAGGCGCCGAATTCTGTCATTAACGCATCAAGGTTGGCACAGACTACTAATCGTTCAATGATCTCCTCCGGATCGGGTCTTTTCACAAACACGCCTACTTGAGGAATAATCTTAATAAATCCTTCCTGCTCGAGCTTCGATAATGCCTTATGAATGGGTGTCCGGCTTATTTCCAATTTTGCTGAAATTTCATTCACATTGATAGCCGTTTCCGGTTCCCACACACCTTCAATCATTTGTCTTTTAATATAGCGGTAAGCCTTATCTATTTTCACATTCATACACCTATTTCCATTTTAATTTTGTTACCCCTATATTATGGTAATAGTAAAGTGAAAGTCTATTAGAAAATTAATATCTTTATCACTTTCCTAGATAGGGGAATCAAACGGTGTATTATCTGTGAGTTGAATTGAATAAACTTATAATTCACCGTTGAAGAAATCTGTTGAAAGTTTGATAAATCTGTTTTTTTGCTCCACCTGCGCCCAATGTCCGCAGCGTTTAAAGGTATGGAGCTGTGCATTTGGCAAATAATTCATTACGTACAGACTGCTTTCAAGTGGAACAAATCGATCTTCATGTCCATGAATCAGTAAAATCGGAGCGTCCATCTTTTTAAGTGCAGATGGCGGTACCAGCATATCGGATAACTGCGATTTAGAGAAGTTTTCCTCATACGACTTACGAACCTCTGGCCGCAAAAACAACTCCAACCGTTCAGCGACAATATTTTCAAGCTCATCCTCTAGAATACTCTCATCAAATAAGAACCAGCTTAGCAGATTTTTAAAGGCAACTGGATTTGGATCCTTATGGAAGCTTGCTAATTTAGCCAGCTCTGGAGTTGGTTCTGTCAATCCACCACCTGCCCCCATCAAAACCACACGATCGAATCGTTCTGGAGCGTACATCAGTAAATTAAGTGAAACCACCCCTCCTAATGAATTCCCTACTAAATGAGCTTTTTCAATCTGTAAAGCATCCATCAAGTCGAGCACTTGCTTTACCCTAATGTTCATCCACTCAACCCCATTGTTTGGGTAAGTTTCTGGATGATCAGTATTTCCAAATCCAAACATATCCGGAGCAACAACATGGAATTGTTCCTGAAAACGAGGTAATACATCCTTCCAATTGGACTTCGCACTTACCCCCGGTCCGCTCCCGTGTAGAAAAATGATCGTCTCAGAAGACTTCTCTCCACCTTCAAGAATTAATGTTTGATAGTTTCCCGTTTGAATCTTCCTTGTCGAAATAGATGACATTATTGAAATCCCTCGCTTTGCAAAATAATTAAAAGCATTCTTACTTCCTGTCACTAAAATTCTAGTTTTACTTTTTATTGCATTCATATAGTGAAAAACCTATTGGAAAACGCTTTCTTTAATTAACTATAATTTTACATCCTGTTATGTATAATTGTCAATCAATTCTAAAAATTATTTTAATTCATATTATTCATAAAAAAATAAAAGAAGATGTATCCTTCATACCTCCCCTTTTCGTTTACTACTTCCTACTATTTCTCTATTACCTATTCGATAGACGACCGGTTACATCCACCTTATTATAGGCACGCGCCGTTCCTCTAGCTGTATGAATCTGATCGACAACTTTTTGTGCCGAATCAAAATCATAGTCGGCAATGATTACGATCGTACCTTCCCCTGAAAATTTTTTACTTGTGGTCTCCGGAGGTACTGCCTGTTACAATAGCTACCCTATTTTTCAATCGCTTTAGACTAGTTTCCAATTGCTTTCACCTTTCTTTCCTTCCCTATTTTTTGATAACAAGAGGTCGTTTAATAACCTCCATGACTTCTGAAGCAGGTAAACCGTTTTCAATCAATTGAACCATCACCTTCATATATTTGTGGATATGATGGAAATATTTCTTGTACCCAGCACACAAATAGTTTAATCCTGGTTCCCCATCAGGAGCTAGGAGAAAACGGTGTTTTGGGCATTCTCCATTACAAGCGAAACGTACTTCGCAGCTTTGACAGTATTTAGGAAGTGATGATTTTTTCTTTTCCCCAAATGCACGCTGTTGATTAGAATCCATCATCTCTGTGAACGTTTGGTCGGCAATATTTCCTAGTTTATATTCTGGGTACATAAAGTGGTCACATGAAAATACGTCACCATTATGTTCCACAATTGCTGCTCTTCCACAAGTTTCAGCAAAAATACAAGTTGTTGACGGCAGTCCCAGCCAAGAGGTGAGAGAGTGTTCAAAGTTCATTACAGTGATTTTTCCAACATCTTTTTTTACCCATTCATCGAAAATGGTAATCAGAAAATCTCCATATTCTTCTGACTTCACTGTCCATGGGGTAACGACTTTTGGAACCTCGCTTTGACCAATGGATGATGGTGTACCATGTCTTAGTCCGAGTTTGTTTGCTTCTGTATCCGGCAACCGCTCAATGATAGGAATAAATTGGATAAACTCGGCTCCCGCCTCTTTTAAAAAGTGATAGATTTCAAGCGGATATTTGGAAGAAAAGTTTGTCACACATGCTAACACATTAAAGGCTACCTTATATTTTTTTAACAATTGCATTGCTTTATAGACTTTATGAAAAGTAGGTTCTCCCCCACGATCAACTCTGTACCGATCATGTATGTATTCCGGCCCATCAATGCTAAGCCCAACAAGAAAATTATGCTTGGCTAAAAATTGACACCATTCTTCATTTAATAATGTACCGTTCGTTTGCAGGGAATTGGTGATTCTTTTTCCTTTTCCGTATTTCCTTTGCAATTCAATTACTCGCTTATAAAAACCAAGGCCCATTAAAGTAGGTTCTCCCCCTTGCCAAACAAATGGGATTTCCTGTGCATCTTGATCATTTATATATTGGCTAATAAACTGCTCGAGTGTCTCGTCAGACATTCTAAAGTGACTTTTTTCAGGAAAAAGGGCCTCTTTTTCGGTGTAAAAGCAGTAATGACAATTCAAATTACAAATAGGTCCTGATGGTTTTGCTAGCATATGGAATCCTTTTGGCTGTGCATGAGATACTGTCATTCTTTTTCCCCTCATTTCATAAAAGTAAAGCCAGTAACCTTGATTGTCACTGGCTTCCAACTTTAATTCTTTAAATCGGCACAAATTAGTTGCTCTAATTCAAATTGTAGACTACTTTTTCTATTTTCCCTGAAAACTCAAACGTGCCTTTATTTTGATAAGCCGGACTAACAGGATATAAGGTATCCCTACCAATGTCTAAACCTTCAAAACTTAATTTATATGGGAATGTTTTTTCAATCATCCCCTGCCCCACTGTCTGGTCGTTAATGTATAGAGAACCTAGTCCTTTATTGGCATCTGTTTTCGCAAACCCAAACTTAATTGTTGATTTGCCAACCGGCACTTCTGTAGTTGATTCAATTCGGTAAACCACAGTCCCCAAATTGTATTCATAAACAAGCTTATTATTTTTTATATATAACGTATAACCACTTTCATACCCTCCAAGAGCGACAAGGACGCCTTCATCAGCTGTACTTTTCCGCTCAATTGGAATCGTAATGGTGTAAGAACGGTTGATAATAAATGGCGAGGCACCTTCCGATAAATGAGACATTCCTGGGTAGAAAGTAAAGGTATTCCGTGCACGGGATGAATCAGAAGGAATGGATAAAAACCCCTCCCCAGCTATGTCTGACATTGGATATACACCATACTTCCTTGCTTCCTTCTCCCATAGCTTCTTTAATTCTGTTAATTTTTCTGGATAAGTAGCTGCCAGGTTATTTGTTTCAGAGGCATCCACAGCTATATGATAAAGTTCCCACTGGTCATTTTCGTATGGATTCCCTTGTTTATGAAGGGTTACCGCTTTCCACCCGTCATGATATATGGCCCGCTGCCCAAGGTTTTCAAAGTATTGCGTTTCTCTAGCTGAACCCTTAGGATTTACAAATGTACCAGCAAAACTCTTTCCTTCAAGGGGCATTTGCTTTACGCCCTTTATTTCTTTTGGTACATCTATCCCCAATTCTTGATAAACTGTCGGGGTAATATCACTTACATCAACATACTGGTTGCGGATGGCTCCCTTATCTTTAATACCTTTTGGGTAATAAACAATAAGCGGTGTGTGAGTTCCACCTTCATATGTCGTTGCTTTATAAAATTTAAATGGGGTATTACTTACCTCAGCCCAGCCTGTCGGAAATTCAGCCCCAACTTTATCGGTGCCAATATTATCAATATTTTTCACAATATCCTCTAGTTTTTCAGGGATATTATTGTATGGTAGTGTATGATTAATTGAACCGGTATTTTTCCCCATAGAACTCGTTCCATTGTCCGATAAAAAGACAATCATCGTATTATCCAATTGTCCCGTGGAACGTAAATTATCGATAAAGCGGCCTATTTGCTCATCAGTATAGGTTAGTAAGCCTGCATACGCTTCTTCCAAACGAATAAATGCTTTTTTCTCATCCTCCGAAAGGGCATCCCAATGCTTTACTCCTGGGTTAAGATCAGGTAATTTGGTGTCTTTTGGAATAACTCCTAGCTCTTTTTCTTTATTAAACCTATCTTCCCGGACTTTATCCCAGCCTTTATCGTAGACTCCTTTATACATATCAATGTATTTCTGCGGTACTTGGACGGGCTGGTGTTGTGCACCGAAAGCCAAATAGAGAAAGAACGGATTAGTAGGACTTACAGATGCATGATTCGTTACATACTGATTAGCCCGATCCACTAAATCAGCCGATAAATGGTAATTTTCCTTTTTGGGAACATCTACAGGACTGTTATCCTGAAAAAGTTCTGGCTTATACTGATCTGTGGAATCTTCAAGAAAGCCGTAAAACCGGTCAAAGCCTTTTCCAAGTGGCCAATTTTCATAGGGTCCGTCAGGAGTAGCCTGATGGGACGGTGATAAGTGCCATTTTCCCAAAGCATAGGTGTTATACCCATTTTCCTTGAGCACTTCAGCAATCGTCCCAGCTTCCGGTTTGATACGTCCACGTTTATTTGGATAATCAGGACCTAAATCAAAATTCGCTACCGTCCCCATTCCTACATCATGTGGATTTCTTCCTGTCAGCAAGGATGCACGAGTCGGTGAACATACTGGTGTTACATGAGAATTGTTATAGCGAAGTCCATTTTCCGCCAACCAATCAAGATTGGGAGTTTTGATCTCAGAACCGTAACTTCCTAAATCAGAAAAGCCCGAATCATCTAAAACAATATAAACAATATTTGGTTTTGGCGAATTTTCTCCAGCCTTGTACTGACTATTCTCCATCTGGCCATTTGTCTGCGGGTTTAAGGTCTCGGCCTTTACTTTCTGGTCAGTAAGGTTTTTATAAGAACAACCTGATAATAAGGCTAAAGCTGAAGCGAAAACGGTCAGTTTCTGTAATGGTGACTTATTAAGTACTTTTAGATTTTTATCCACTGTTTGCCTCCCAATGATCGATATTTACTGATATTAAAAATCGGCCTATTTTATGGAAATCTACTCATCTCTAAATCTATTTCGCTTCACTCATAAAGTTTTTTAGCTTACTGATTGAGCGTAGCCTCTACATCCTGTTTCGCCGGAGCTAGAACCAAAATCCCCCAAATAACCGTTAATAGAAGGAGTCCGATTGCACTAATTGCCAATGGGAACCGGCCAATTCCTTGGTGAAAAATGTTTTGAATAATTTGAAAGATAAATGGACCCCCTGCTCCGCCTAAACCTTGACCGACAACGACTAAACCCACACTAGCCGAAATTGCGCCTGCAGGAGCAATGTCTGAAACTTTAGCAAATACTCCTGGAAGACCAATACCCATACCAAACCCACCAATTACACTACCGATAAAAATCATCAATAAGCTTGGTGAAAAGTAACAAATAACCATTCCGAGACCTGACAATAGAAAAGCTAGCGGCATGTTGAATCTTGGAAGTGCATGTTTTATTTTTCCAAATACAAACCCTGCGATCAGCGTTCCCAACGTAAATACAGAGATCGCCAAGCCTGCCTCGGTCGCAGTCCCCAATTTGTCGGCCTGAATAACGACAGATATGTTTGTTACATATCCGAATAGCAATGCCGAGAAGATTACCTGTGCAAAACAAACCCAATAGACTGCCCCTGGAATTTTAACCTTTTTATGTGTAGTAGACCCTGTAGCGATCGTTTGTTTCTTTTCAGGCTCAGGTAAGAACAAAGCTGTAACGATTAATATCCATAACGGGAATAGATAAGTTAGGAAACCATAGTGCCAGCCATAGGCATCTGCTAAAATTCCGCCAACTAATTGGAAGAATATCGCACCAATACAAGCAACAGTGGAGGCTCCAAATCCAATTAAAAAGTCTCTTTCTCTGCCCTCAAAGAAATCATTAATGACATCGATTGATAGCGGCATTGTAATTCCGACACCAAGTCCTAAAATTCCTCTCATTGCAATAATCAATGGAAGACTATCCATGAACGTTGGCAGTGTTCCTCCAGCAATGAATAGAATTAATCCAATAAACAAAAGCGTTCTCTTTTTCATAAAATGAGTAAGTTTCCCATATAAGAGTGCAGTAATAATGGACATAAGCCCTGGGAAGGTTGCCACCAACATAACGATGGTAGGATTAACTTGTGGATAAGCCTTAATAATGTCAGCCATTATTGACCCTGCTACCCCTGCTGCTACATCTTGGAATGCAAGTATTACAACACAAAACTTAAGCAGATTTTTACTAATACTTTTTGACATTAATTTTCCTCCTTGTAATTGCTTTCCGCGTTAGTAATCCATCCTTCACTTTTTAAAAACTAAATATTTCGTTGTTTCGATACCTCTCCCACCCCAGTTGTCTTTGGGCCCTAAAGAATAACTGAGTTTAGGTAAAATTTTAGAAATGGCTTTTTTTGCAAATTTATTGCAAATTAACGCCAAATTAAACGCTTCCATTAACTACTGTAATTCTAATATGGGTCATTGTACTTGTCAATATATTCAGAAAATTTTTTATTTTATAAACACTATGATTTTTATTTTGTTATTACAATATAATAAAACGGAGCAACCCGAAAGCTTATGCATAGTTCTTCTATCAGCTTGTTGGTGGTTCCTATAAACAGAAAAAAACCTAATCCATTTAGGATTAGGTTAAGATACTTAATAGAACTGTGAGTGTTGCAAAGCTAAGTACGGTTGTAACAAGGGTGCCACTAGAAACGAATTGAGGCTTCGTATTGAATTGGATTGCGTACATTGCTGTTGTTGCAGCAGTTGGCATCGCGGCTAAAATTATAATGACTTTCTGTAATAACGGATCTATCGGGAATAAAAGACAAATAACGTAAGCAAGGATCGGCGATGCAACTAGTTTTATGATACTTGCTACACTAATATTCTTCCAATCTATGTTTCTCGAGTTTACATCAGCAAGCTGCATACCCAAAATCACCATAACGATAGGAACTGCACAATTTCCAACTAATTGTATACTCTCGTAAAAGTTAGCCGGAATCTTCACCTGAAACTGTTGAAGAAGGATGGCTGGAATGATTGCATAGTTGGTAGGCTGTTTCAAAACTGTCTTTATCGCGACTCTTATACCCGCTTGACCGCGTGCTGCAAAATAAACCCCAAAAATACTCATCAAAATCGAATGAAATACCATAATTGGGATCGCATAATTCATTCCATCTTTACCAAATGCAAATAAGACAATGGGTACCCCGTAGTTACCACTATTGGCAAAGGCAGAAGAAAGGATTAATGCACTCTCCTGCTCTATATCTTGTTTACATAATCTATTAATAAAAATGACTACAACAACTAAAGCAAGAAATATCAATAATGAGGTGATGACAATGTAAAGCAATTGGCTATTTAATGGCGTCTTATAAAAAGTTTCAAAGACAAGTGCAGGCATAAGAATATAGATGGACATGGTCGATATAGGCTTGATGTCAACCTTAAAAATTTTTTGAACAATATACCCACTAAGAAAAATCAAAATAACTGGTAAAATTACTTCAACGAAAACCATTTTTCCACTCATTTCCCAACAAATTGTGTCTACTTTCTTACTATTATAAATGAGTGATATCAAAATGTCTCGCACTATTCCATTCTGTCTTTTAAGCAGCCTATTTTCTAAGTTTACTAGAATAATCCCTTATGTTAGTCCGCTTGTGCATCTTTAGCTAGTAATACATTGGAAGTATCTGTAGCTTTCTTCGGACGGACGACAGCCCATACAAGTCCTCCAAATACTAGTAATACTAATGCAGTAGCCTGGAACGAATGCTGAAAACCCAATCCCGGATTGGCGGAGTGTTGAATCAGATAACCGGTAGCATACGGTCCAACGATACCACCTAATGAAGTAATGGCCATAAACCAACCTTGAATTTTACCATTGTGTTTTTTAGGTATAAGTTCAACTAAGATAGCTGGTCCAAGCACTAAAGTAATACAGCCAAACGTTAGGCCAAGCGATAGTAAAGCAATCGCCATGAAGTTAGAGGTAAACATCGTTCCAAAAAAGTAGCAGACAGCACCGGCCAGCATTACTGGTCCAAGCACAAACACCCGACCTTTGACAACGCTTTGCGTTTTGGCAAAAAGGCGGTCAGAGATCGACGAGAATGTGATCTGTGAAAGGGTAATAAGAATCCATGGTAAGGCAACAACAATTTTTAATATTTCCGGGCTCAATTTACGAACGTTCTGTAAATAGTTAGGCAGCCAGTTTAAACCAATCGTAAATGACCAATAAGTGGCAAAACCACATAAAGCAACTAAGATAAAGTTTTTAGAAAATAATACTGATGTAAATTTTGATTCTGGTTCAAGGGCAGTTACTTTTGAACGCTCTGTTACTGCTGAATTTTCAGCCTGGGCATCTTTCGTTTCTTTTAATAACCATAACCATAACACAACCCAGACAACACCCACAATTCCAGTCGCGATAAAACCGGCGCGCCATCCATACGTCAAAATAATATGCATTAAAATTGGGGCCGAAATAGCTACTCCAAGTGGACCGCCTACAGATACTAATGTTATCCCCAGCCCAAGTTTTTCCTTAGGAAGCGCTTTCGCAGCTGCCGTCATGGCTAATGAATAGGAAGGACCCTCACCTGCCCCTAAAATAAGTCTTGTAACCAGCAACCAACTATAGCTCGATACAAAAACAGTTGATAGCTGAACAATGGCCCAAACCGCTGCCATTCCAGCAATTACCTTTTTTGTCCCAATCTTGTCTGCAAGGATTCCAACAAAGATCGCTGAAATCGAATATAGAAAGAAGAAGACACTGCCGACAAATCCCCATTGCTCCGGAGACAATCCTAATTCTTTCATAATCGGCACTGATGCAAAGCCGATGATGGCCTTATCTGCATTACTAATTACTGTTAAGAAAAATAATAGTGCAATAACAATCCAGGCTGTTTTTGTAATCTTACTGCTTTTTGCTTTTGTTTGATTCATAAATTACCTCCATGATTTTTTTAAAATTTAAAAAATATATATCGAGCATAAGGCAAGAGTTTTCCGTAAAATGGAACTGGCTAGAACATATGTTTGTAATATTCTGAAAATACTTTTAAAAAAAAGAAAGGTACTTTTAAAAGATTCAGCATTATGTTTATCAGGAGAATCGATATAAAAGTACCTTAACTTAAGATAATACTATCCCTTATTTATTGGAGAAAACCTTAGCATCTTTTTTTAATAGGAAGTTTGTAACGATGCTGTTAAATTCTTCTGGTTTTTCCCATTGCGGCCAATGACCTGCGTCCTTAATAACAACTAATTCACTATTAGGAATCATATCCTGAATCGGTTTGGCTTCCGCTACAGTTGACGTAGGGTCATGGTCTGTCCATGCTAATAGGGTAGGAACATTAATCTTGTTACACCAAGATGGATCCCAAGAGTATTTTTCCCTTACTTCAAGATTTTGAAGGCACACGATATTGTATACAGCTTCTTGATAAGAAGGCTGGGTATAAATTTTATAGCGGGTTTCAATTAATTCATCGGTTACCTGGCTTTTGTCATACATTAACCATTCGAGTCTTGTTTTTACATTTTCATAGTTGGCTTCAAGAACGGCCTTTAAAGTTGAATCCTTTAGTCCTTTCATGACTTCAGGCTTGTTATTTACATTTCCTGGAGTGTTTAAAACTAAAGCTTTTACATATTGAGGATGATAGGCTGCAAACCATGCTGCCACCCAGCCTCCTAATGACTCACCTGAAAGATAGACATCTGATAGATCTAATGCTTGAATAACCGCTAATAAATGATCACTATAACTATCGATCCCATATTGTTGGTCTGGTTTTTCAGTATAGCCATGTCCCAGCATATCAATAACGATGACACGGAAGTTTTCACTTAAGCCTCTTAGATTTCTTGCATAAGCCTCAATATGTCCCCCTGTACCATGCAGTAAAATGAGAGGCTCACCGCTACCTGTTTCAAGTACTCTTGTTTTTACCCCGTTTGCGTTTAGATAATAAAGTTTAAGTTCCATATCTGCTAATTCTGACCATATTGTCATATTCCATCTCTCCTCATTTTCTATAGAAGTAATATTTATCATTTTTTATACATACTAGAAGGATTAAAAACTCCGCATACCTTACATGCTTACTTCAAACTCTGTTGATTTCTTATCATTTTCTCCCTTAACTGGCTGACTAAATTGAACCACCGCCATACCTGTTACCCACTCAGGGATTGGCTCATAAAAGGCCACATCTGGTGTAAAACTTTGGAGAGCACCAAGCAGGACAAGCCAGTTATGGATTTCCTGTCCCCCGTTGCCGAATTTTTCTTCAATATATTCGGAAGTCCATTTTCTAAGAGAATCAAAGTCTTTTTCCTTAACTAACCGTAAAAACTCCCGATCCCCTTCTTCATTTACAGGACCGGTTACTAACGAAGTTACCCTCGTTTCACGCGTTTTTAAATACTCGTCAAGCTGATCAATTTCTTGGCGGCCATTTTTTAATACATGAATTAACTGTTGATCTTCTGGTTTTTGACTCTCAATTTTAGGAATTGGCACCCAGTGGGAAATTCCCCCTGAAGCGACAAGTGCTACCTTTTTATCCGCATCCCATGACTCAATTGCCTTTTGTAAAACTTCACCTAATTGGAAGCAGCGGTCCATTGTAGGCAGTGGAGGTGCAGCTGTATTTACAGCGATCGGCACGACCGGTATTTCCAATTCAGAGTTTAAAAAATATATAGCTTGTGTATGGCCGTGATCCACCTTCATCGACATCGTAAAGGCAAAATCAATATTGTTTTCTAATCCAGTATGAAGGATGTGTTTGGCTAAGTCTTGCTGTACAGGAATTTTGTATTTTGGCAGCCGCCAATCTCCCCATCCTTCACATTCGCCAATACCAATCGTAAAAGAAGGCATATGATCATAGAAATAGCTATTAAAATGGTCATCGGAAACTAATATCAAAATATCAGCGCCAGCAGCCTCAAGCCATTTCTTCATTTCGGCCGTGGTTTGAATAAACCTTTGTCCTTTTTCTCCGGCACTCTCCGGGTTCGTCATGATCATCGGACTGTGTGACATGGCCACACCTGCGATAATTTCTGCCATTTTCCCACTTCCTTTCAATAATGTTGTCATTAAATCCAATATCAAAATCGTGTAACACTATGATATTAGTGTTTTCTCTTTATAGGTTTTGGCATTTCCTTCTTCGAGGTGCCGCTGCCAGACAATCGATAATTTCCCTTTTATAAAGGGTTGAATCGCTGTTGTACATTTTAGTGACGGACCAATAGGCGTTTCTTCTATAGTCACTTCTGTTTTAATGGACTGTGTTTCATTTTTTAATGTAACAGCATAACTTCCCGGTGCAGGCAATGTATAGTACGGAAGAGGCTTTAATTTTTCGCCATCCCAATCACATTGGACTTCATAAAAGTTACCGAGAAAATGAGGCAGTTCCTCGACATTACCCGTTAACAATCTTTCACGAATACAGGTAGAACTAATTTTCTCACCCTTGTACCCCACTTTTGCCACTTTTGTTACATCGATAAGTCCTCCTGAATCGCTGTTTAACCGATCCATATTGCCTGCACCCCGGCATCCATAACAAAAATCAAACCCTGCGACTGCATGGACTGCACCGAGTTGAACTAGGTATTGGGCAGCAAACTGTTCTGGTGAAAGCGCAGCAAATTCTTGATCAAATTCAACAATATAAAATGTATCAACAGCTAAGCTACGTAATTTCTCCTCTTTTTCAGACAAGGGCATTAGATAATGAACTTGTTTTTTTCCGTTTGTGACTACTGTTTTGGGATGGGGAAAGAAACTCATCACTGCTAATTTTACATTTTTTTGTTTTGCCTTCTCGAAAGCCGTATTGATCACTTTACAATGCCCAGTATGGAGGCCATCGAAACAGCCAAGAGCCATCACATTCGGTTTTGCTTTTTCCTGCCAAATCCCTAAGTTTTCTCGGTTCAAATAAATCGTTTCCATACAGTCTCCTTTCTGTCATCTACAATGTGACAGCCTGTTCTTCAGTTAATGAACGATAGCGGCCACTGTAAAAAACAAGTGGTTCAACGTCCTCAATATGAATATCGGTTACTTTTCCAATAAACAGCGTATGATCACCTTCGACATGCTCGGCTGAAACCTCACAGGCAATCTGGACAACTGAGCCGGGAATAACTGGTTTTCCATCTAAACGTTCAAAGACAACTTCCTTGTGTTCCTTCAGTTGTCCGGCAAAAATGTTCGAAAGCTCCTGTTGATCAGCTGCCAAAATATTAACAGAAAACAGATTACTTTCTTTAATTTTGGTAAGAATTTTTGCTTTTGCCCCAATTGAAATCACAACTAACTTTGGATCCAGTGATACAGACATGAACGCATTTGCCGTCATTCCATGCACGTCACCTTCTACTTCTGTTGCAATTACTGTTACCCCTGTAGCGAATTTTCCCATTGCATTGCGAAATCGACGATCATCCATTGTTTCATCCTCCTGATATGCTAGTAATCTAAGATTTTTTGAAGGGGCAGTTCCGGTATCGAAAAAGCCGCTGACCCCTTTGCTGTTGAAGAATCCTTAAAGTAAAGGCTATTATCCTCTCACACCGCTTGCAAAACCAAATAAATCCTGTCCATATGCTGCAACGGAATCCTCATATAAAGATGTTTTATGTGTAGCTACTCCGATAATATCTCTTAAGAACAATTCCATTGGACCACCTTTATAGAGTGCTCCTCCTCCAAGTGTTAACAAAGCTCTAACAGCGATATCTACACAAATCTTGATAATCTTCGTACGGATTGCAAAGAATTCCGAACGGTTTGTAATCTGGCCATCTTTTTCATAGTTTTCTAAGAGAGTAAT
The DNA here is from genome assembly GCF_024494385.1 of Bacillus sp. EB600. Lineage (GTDB taxonomy): Bacteria > Bacillota > Bacilli > Bacillales > Cytobacillaceae > JAEVLT01. The sequence continues at coordinate 13,824 of NZ_JAEVLT010000005.1, read as the reverse complement.
ATATTTATCCATAAGTGCATCAGCAACATGGAAATCCGCTGTCATTTCTGCTAACACTCTTTGACTTCTTGGTGATTCACTTTCGCGAACACCATCCATTAACCGGACACGTTTTTCGGTAAGTTTTTTAAATTCGGCAAGAATTCGTTCTGCACCACCAATTGCCATGCATGGAAAACCTAGATAGAACGTAGGATAAAATGGTACGTGATAGAAAGGATATTGTTTATCGTATTCTGCATCTGGATCGATTACTGCCTCTGGCGGCAGTCCAGTTGTATCTGCTGCAACTAGCCGTAGCATCCGTTCCATTGGGACATAGACATTATCGACAATAACCTGGTTGCTTCCGCTGCCTCTTAGCCCAAATGTATCCCAGTTTTTCACAATTTGAACTTCAGATGCCTTTAACATTGGTAAGCAAACCTCTGGTTTATCAGAATCCGGAAATTGGACTGCAACACCAAGACCAATCCAATCACAGTATAAGACACCGCTTGCAAAGTTCCATGTACCACTGATACGGTATCCGTCACCATCCCTTTCTGCTTTCCCAACTGCTGCAAATACGTCGCATATCAATCCGCCTTGATTAAAAATTTCATCTCTTCCTTTTTTTGGCAGGTATGCCGGCAGAATATTATGGAGTGGATAAAGATACGTCAGCCAAGCTGCTGAAATGTTATAATTAGCCACCTTACGAACAATTTTTGCAAATCCTTTCAAATCAATTTGTGGACCGCCATATTCCTTTGGCATCATGATCCTGGCTATTTTTGTTTCTTTAATCAGATTGACGACATTTTTTGAAATGGTTGCATTTTTATCTGCTTCTTGTGCTTCCTGTTCTGCAAGTTGTCCAATTTTTTCTGCACCGGCTAATAACTGTTCAATTGTTACATTTTCTTCTGTTACTGCGTAGTTTCCCATTATTACACCCTCTTTTGATTATTTCGTTATTCTTTTATGGCTTGCTTCTGTTCAAAAATTACCATCATTACGACCGGTCTAACGGAAGGGATTGATACCGTTTTCATTACTAATTTAAATCACTTGTTTATATAACTTATTGCTTATTAATAGTGTAATTTGTTTTGAGTATTCAGACTAGAACAAAAATTGTTCATGTTTTATCTATTCATAACAAACTTTTGTCCATTTTGTGAACCAACCTTCAAATTTATTCGTTTATGTGTGATAAATATCGCTGTGTTTCGGAACAAAAGCTGATCAACTTCATTCGAAGTTATCAAAAAGTAATTTTTTTATAATTTCCTAGACGACAAAAAAAACTCCAGATATCAAATCTGGAGGTTTCCACTACATAGTTCTAGTCAATATTTAATTCTCCTATGGCAATTAATGATTTAATAATCAAGATTAATTGATGTGTCTCGTTTGGATCGCGCAGATCTTTTTCCAGCAAACTCTCAATCTTTTTAATTCTGTGCCGCAGTCCGCTCATCGATAAAGCAAGATCAATCATTGTTTGTTCAAGTTTCCCGCCATTTAACAAGAAAATGTATAATGTTTTAAGCAGTTCAACTGTTTTTAGATCACTTGTATTATATAAAGGTCCGAGCTCCTGCTCCGCAATCATTTTAATCCCGCTCACATTTTTTGAGTCTATCAATACACCGACAATTCCTAATGAATTGAATGGAACGATTTTCTTCCCAATTGTTAATCGTAAGGCAATTGTCGCTTCCTCGTAGTTTTTTGAAGCCTTCGTAATAGCTTCACCTAAATTACTAATGCCAAACTTAAAATGACCCTTAGGATATTTTTTCATCATATAATCATGAAATTCATTTATCAGAAGAGTGATTGAGCTATTCTTGAAAGTCTCGTTGGTAATGAATAAAATCATGTTTCCATCACGTTGGCCGACAAGGATATTGTGTTTTTTTGCATTAAAATAGTGGAAGGTCGTTTCAAAAATTTGTTCTTGTAAGAGAAATTCCTCCTCGATCGTACCTTCCGTCTTCATATACTCCATAACGGTAATATAAAAAGGCTGTGTCATGTCTAATCCTGTATATTTCGCCCGCTTGATGATTTCAGTTTCGGGTAACTGGCCATCTAGGATTTGCTCAAGGAAATTTCCCTTCATTCTTTCAAACGACTTAAAACTAGTTTTCTCATTTAAAAGAATAAGAGAAGCCGCATTAGCGAAACGATCTAAAAACAAATAATCATCATCATGCTGATTCGTTTCTACGTTTTCATAAATAAATTCGCAGTATCCAATTAGCTCCTTTTGGACTAGAATTGGGGTTATTAAACGTTCCTGGATTGATGTTTTTATGGTTTTTTTACGGAATGGTAATTTTTGCTTTTCCTTTCTATTAAAAAAGTCTTTTGAGGCATTTTCTTGAAAAAAGTTTTCCATATCTTCTTTTAGTTCCAGATATTTTTCTTCCGGCAAACCTGAATACGAAATCGTCCGGTGGTCAATATCTTCAATCATAATCGGAATGGTAACGATGTCATATACCAAATTTGCAATCTCTTGCAAGTTACTTCCGTTTGATACCTCTTCCGTCAGTTTTTTTTGAAAACTGGCTAATCTAGTGACAAAATTTTGCTGCTCCAGCAATTGCTCATACGTATATTCCAATTCCTTCACAATCGGCATTTCATTATATGAATCTAAATCATCCTGCAGGCCGCTTTTCCAATCCTTTTGTGGCTTAACTTCCCAGCTGCACTCTGCATCTCCCTTGCCCACACATGTTAGTTCTTTCGCAAGCAAGGACTGTCCGCTAACTGTAGACATATAACCGCTTGCATAACCAGTAAGCGTATGACAAACTGGTACTTTTGAAATACCATGTAATTTTACATGTTGGGCTGCTTCATAGGAATCAACCCAAATTCCCTTTCCGTTTATAGACATAATGTTTTTCTGTTCATCCAGTTTGACCTCACAGTTATGGTTCATCCCACTGATATGGCCATTCGTAATATGAAAAATAGGTCCTTGCTTAATTAAATATTCCAACGAGGAATCAGTTTTCATAGCCTCTTTGGCATCAGCCACGCCCATTCCCCAGCCAAAATGAAACATAAATCCTTTGATTCGATCTATTCCAATATACTCAACCAATTGCTGGCGAAGAATTCCAAAAGCTGATGCCGATGCCAAAATTTTACGCTCATTTGTATCTGCAACAATATCTTTATAACTATTTTCAGAGATCTTTATTTCCATGCTTACTCACCTGCCTATTATTCTTCATTTAATAATTATGTAATATGTTTAAAACTTTCTAAAATAATTTGTAAGCGCAGTTATTCCTTTATATTACTATTTTAAATAAAGAATTTTATTATTTCAAACATATTAATAGTTTTAAGTTAAGAGGGATGATTGATTGATGAAAAATAGAAGAAGGGTGAGATGCTCTAAGCGATCTCACCCCTTAAATTATAGTGAAAGGAAATAATATTACCATTTTGAGAGATTCATTTACTTATTTTGCAGCTACTGCACCTTTTGCTTTTGCAAGTTCTGCAGCTACGTCAATAATCATATCTTCTTGACCGCCGACAACTTGACGTTTTCCTAATTCGATTAAGATATCACGAGCATCGATTCCAAATTGTTTACCTGCACGTTTTGCATGGTATGCGAATGTTGAGTATACACCTGCATAGCCAAGTGTGATTGCTTCTCTTGTAATAGTTGGTGTTACCGGAAGAAGTGGTGCTACAACTTCTTCAGCTAAATCTTCAATTTTGTATAAATCAATACCTGTTTTGATTCCCATACGTTCACAAACAGCTATAAGAGCTTCTGTTTGTGTATTACCAGCACCTGCACCGAAGCAGCGAACACTACCGTCAATGCGAGTTGCCCCAGCTTGAATAGCTGCAACAGAGTTAGCCATTGCCATTGACAAGTTATTGTGGCCATGGAAACCAATTTCACATTGAAGTTCTTGTCTTAATGCGCTGATACGCTCAGTTACTTGTTCAGGAAGAAAATAACCTGCAGAGTCAGTCATATATACAATATCTGCTCCATAGCTTTCCATTAATTTAGCTTGTTCAATTAATTTCTCAACAGGAGCCATATGTGACATCATAAGGAATCCAACAACTTCCATTCCTAATTCTTTTCCCATAGCGATATGTTGTGGTGCTACGTCTGCTTCTGTTACGTGTGTAGCAACACGAACCATTTTTGCACCTAAGCTTGCTGCTTCTTTTAATTCAGTTAAAGTCCCGATTCCTGGTAATAAAAGAACAGAGATTTTTGAATCTCCAGCAACAGATGCTGCTGCTTCAATTAATTCCATTTCGTTTACTTTTGATAAACCGTATTGTAAAGAAGATCCGGCTAAACCATCACCATGTGTTACTTCGATATAAGGAACATTTGCATCAGCTAATCCTTTTGTTACACTAACTACTTGGTCTACTGTATATGAATGTCTAACAGCGTGGCTTCCATCACGTAAAGCTACTTCAGTTATTAAAATATCTCTTTCAGTTGTCATTATTTTTTTATCCCCTTTCTACAGCTCAAACTGTTTCCTTTGTTGTATTTTTCGCAAACTCTTCAGCAACACGAACAGCAGCAGAAGTCATAATATCTAGGTTACCTGAATATTCTGGTAAGTAGTCTCCAGCGCCTTGAACTTCAATAAGAACAGTTACTTTATTGCCTTCGAAAATTGGTTCAGTACGTAAACGATAACCAGGAACGTAAGATTGAACTGTTTTTTCCATTTCTGCAATTGATTCACGAATTGCTTGTTCGTCCATTTTTCCTTCTTCAACAAGTGCATATACAGTATCACGCATCATGATTGGAGGTTCTGCAGGATTTAAGATAATGATTGCTTTACCTTTATCAGCTCCGCCAACTACTTCGATTGCCTTTGAAGTTGTTTCAGTAAATTCATCGATATTAGCACGAGTACCAGGGCCTGCACTTTTACTGGAGATAGTAGCAACGATCTCACCATATACAACATTAGCTACACGGTTAATTGCATGAATCATTGGAATAGTAGCTTGTCCACCACAAGTGATCATGTTAATATTGTTTTTATCTAAATGTTCGTCAATGTTTACTGCTGGAGATACGTATGGTCCAATTGCAGCAGGTGTCAAGTCGATCATTTTAATTCCACGCTCTTGACATACTTTGTCGTTGTAAATATGTGCTTTTGCACTTGTTGCGTCAAAAATAATGTCTGCTTCTAAATTAGAGTCTGCAAGGAAACCGTCGATTCCTGTGTCAATACCTGCATAACCTGCTTCTCTTGCACGGCGTAAACCGTCTGATTTAGGGTCAATCCCGATTACCGCAGTTAATTCTAAGTATTCTGATCTTCCTAATTTGACCATAAGGTCTGTACCAATATTACCTGAGCCAATAATAGCTGCTTTTAATTTTGCCAAGATAATTCTCCTCCTTATTCCCTTTTGTTACTCTTTTTAGTATTTATTAGTGAAATCACAATCTGCAGCTTAAAGCTATATAGCAGAATTGATTTTATACCCTATACAATGTGAGATATCAGCGGCCGCTTGTTTAATTCCTTTAATCACTTTAGCAAGCATTTCCTCATCAAGCCGCATTGTTGGTGCAGCACAGCTTACAGATGCAATTGCTTTCCCTTGATGATTGAAAATTGGTGCAGCAACACATCTGAGTCCTAATTCAATCTCTTCATCATCAATTGAATACCCTTGGTTGCGGATCAATGTTAACTGGTTTTTAATTTCCACTTTATCGGTTAAAGTGTATTCCGTGTACGGTTCCAAAGGACCCTTAGATAAAACCCTATCAATTTCCGCATCATCTTGAAAGGCGAGAATAGCCTTACCAACTCCTGTGCAATGATATGGAGCCCGTTTGCCTACCTGTGAGTAAATCCGTAAAGTATGCGGCCCTTCTACCTTTTCAATGTAGATCACTTCATCCCGCTGGCGTACGACCAAGTGAACGGTTTCATTCAATTCTGCCACAAGATTTTCAATAATCGGATGGGCAACTTTTCCAATATCAAGTTGATTTTCCACGGCAATACCCAGTTCGAATAATTTCATCCCCAGCTTGTACTTCAAATCATCAGGATTTTGCTGTAGATAGCCCCGATGTTCTAACGTTTTGATGATTCCATGAACGGTACTTTTTGATAAGACTAGTTCTTGACTAATTTCTTTTACACTTAGTTCAGCTGTAGAGTTCAAAAATAATTCCAGGACATCGGCTGCCCTTTCAACTGATTGAATCAAACGCTCAGTCATTTGTAAATTCCTCTTTCTGTTCGACATTGGCGAATGCCATTCGTAAATTTTTGATCTCTGCTATTATAATAACGAGAAAGCGTTTTTTTGTCAACAAACTTTTTAGATAATTTTCATTTGTCGTATCTATGCCGAAAAACTAGGACAGGGCTGCGTTGCCACGGCAAAAACAAAAGCGGAAGCGCCTGTTTAGCGAAAAGTGCACTAGTCGCTAGGCGCTGAAGCTGGACATAAATAAAAGTGCGGGACCAAAAAAAGTCTCCGCACCTTTCTATTAAACCGATTCCTGAATTTCTTTTAATTGAGCAAATACTTTTTGATAAGCAGCAGCTTCAGTCGCCATTCCTTTTTGCTGGTACATTTTAAAAATCTTCCATACCGGATCAGGGTCCTGGGGCTTAAGCTCCATTTCCCAGGAATAGCAATCAATGGCAGGATCATATTGTTTAAACTCCGCAAAATAATCACCCAATTCCATCATTCGATCAGGATCCTCCAGCATTTTTGCCATTTTACTCAATTTACGGAAGATCAAGGAATGCGGTAAAACTTTTTGCAGTGGTTGAAGTTTATCATAAACCGTTTTAAGATCATATCCCTTCAACATGCTCACAATCAATTGGTAAACCTGTGCTTCTGATTGTTTGTGGTTTTCTTCGTTGCCTTGTCTTTGAAGAATCGATATGAAATGGTCTAAATGCGATCCAACAAATTCAGCATCTACATTTTCCCAAAGTTTTTTCAGGATGCTGTCATATGTGACAGGAAGATCGTTCATAAATTTCAATAGAAAAGTGGCTGCCTCTTCATAATTTCCTGCCATTATGATTTCCTCAATGATTGCCTTTGCCTCTGGCAGTACTTGAAATGGATTTACTTTCTCCTCTGCTAAAATGAGGATCCACTCTTTCATGGTGAGAAATTTTCGGGCAATCCTTGTATAGGAATCAATTTCTTCAGCCTTTTGGAATCGTCTGACTTTTTCCAGCCAAAGCACAATCATTTCGATGTAGGATTCATTGGATTTTAAGATATTTTCTAAAAATATATAGGCATCTGGATTATTTCGATTTTTGAAACAGTAGAGCTGAACGTAAAGAGGATCCTTTTTTAAAATTGCAGGTAAATTTGAGGAATGATAAAAATCATGATAAGAACTGAATTCAAGCGAAGACATACGCTCGTTTGCAGATTTTAACTGTGGCATAAACTCTGATAAAATTTGCAGGATTTGAAAAGCCTTCATAAACTTTCCGTTTCTTTTGTGGTCAAAATATATTTGTTCAATTAGCTTTGAAAGAGCAGCTTTTTCGAAGAATGAGTCAAGAGTTGTGGCAATATAGGCTATTTCTTGAGGAGAAAAATGGGTTTGCAACTGTGGGAATAACTTGCTTCGATTTGGAATCGTAATGGCTTGTTTGGGGATCAAGATTGATAGCATTGGGTGGGCTGATTCAAAAACGATTCCCTCCTGGAAGGCCTTATCAATAAACGAACCTTCGGTGACGTTGTTCAAATTATCCCCAAAGATAAACGACTTTCTATAATAAACGAGATAATAGTCCTCAGCATCTGCAGTTCTTACCTGCATGACTTTAGTATTTGCCATGATTGCTGTTCGGACAACTTTCCCAATGAACGTTTTCTTTTTGTCTTTTATTGATATTTCGGTTGACAACAATAGTTCGTTACTCATATTCCACGAACCCCCTATTACAAAGATGAAGTGCTAAGAAAGCAGTAATTTTGTTTGATTCTATTATAACATAAAGAAAACCGTGGGAAACCTTCAGGGATTGAAAACTCAAAATAGTATGGAGATAAGAACAAAAGCGCAGGCGCCTGTTAAACGCCTTCACTTGTTACTTCTTCTACAACATCGAGAAGTTTTTGTCCTAATTCGAATTCTCCGAAGTGATCAAGCATCATTTTAGCTGTCCATATTTGTCCGATTGGATTTGCAATTCCTTTTCCAAAGATATCTGGAGCAGAACCGTGAACAGGTTCAAACATGGACGGATATTTACCATTTATATTGATGTTTGCGGCGGGAGCAATCCCGATACTTCCCATGATGGCCCCGCCTATATCTGTTAAAATATCACCGAACAGGTTGCTGGCTACAATTACGTCAAAGATTTGTGGTCTTGCCACGAAAAAGGCAGCTAATGCATCAATATAGTAGGATGCAGTTTGGATATTTGGGTAGTCTTCCTTAACTTCCTTAAATACTTGGTCCCAAAATGGCATAGAGTGAACAATACCATTTGACTTTGTCGCAGATGTCACGTGTCCTTTTCTTTTTTTTGCATGGTAGCAAGCTTCTTTACTCTCCTGGTAATTCTTTTATCTTCAATTTGTGGTTTAAATCATTACCCTTTCGATATGCTAATCCCATTGCTAGTAAGAGTAAGATTCCTGTAATAAGAAAGACACTTTGCGCTGGAAAAATCCCGCCAATATATCCTCCGATCATTGGACCAATCATCCCGCCAATTTGATTAGCCGTTTGGCTCAATCCGAACGCTCTGCCCCGGAAATTGTCTGCGGTAGACCTAACGACGAGACCATTTAATGCAGGAAATACCGCACAGAAGAATACACCAAACACAAAGCGCATAATCGAAAATCCCCAAATATGGTTGAATAGGATTTGCGCCAACATTCCAATCCCTCCGCCCAGAAACCCAATGATCAGCACTCGATAAAAACCAACCTTGTCTGCCCATTTTCCCCAGAATGGGGCAAATAACGCACTTGCGATTCCCGGTAGTGAGAATACGATTCCAGCTAAAAGGGAAGCCTTGTCAGAAGATCCGCCTAATTTAACAATATACAGAGGTAAAATCGGTTCAACTGTCATGACCGAAAGAGATGTTACCACTGTTAAGCTAAGGACTAACAGTAAGGGACGATTGTTCCATGCCACATTAAAATCATTTTTTATTGACCCCTTCTCCTTACTAGGGATGAAATTTTCCTCAGTCACCCAAAAAATGATTAGGAATGTGGAAATAAATACAATTATGCCTGCACTTGCAAATGCAAATCGATTCCCTACTAATTGAGCAATTACCCCGCCTAGAATGGGCCCAACAATCTGACCTGAAGCAGCAGCGGAAGAAATCAGGGAAAGCGCATAGCCTACTTTACTTTTTGGCGTATTGGTGCCGATTAAAGCGATTGCCCCAGGTATAAACCCGCTTAATAAGCCTTGCAAAATTCGTAATCCTAATATTTCATAAGGATTTGTTACAAATGCCATTAAGGTATAGATTACAAACAGAACAAAACCTGCCCGAATAATCATTGGTTTTCTTCCATATTTATCAGCTACACTTCCCCAGAAAGGTGATGAAATTGCTCCTGCAAAGAAGGCAGAACTAAAGATCAACCCTGACCACATTTCTGTATGTTGGTGAACCCCTATTTGCAGTAGAAAAAGTGGCAAAAAGGGAACGACCATCGAAAAACTTGCTGCAGTAAAAAAAACACCAATCCATAGTACCCATAAATTACGCTTCCATGTTTCCATATTGTTCGCTCTCCATTTGCATCATCGGAATTAAGAATATTCCTCAGTATATTTAATAATAAAATTTCACTGTTGCCATAATACTATAATTTAAATGTATTTTCATACTCGAAGTATCTTTGTATAATAGTTTTCAAAAAACTGAACAGTTACCTGTTAAAACTAATTTCAAGAACGTTCATTAAAAATAGAAGACTGCCTGAGAAACGTTTCTCAGGCAGTCCCTTAAATTATCGGTTTGATTGATTATTTTGAATCTGATGATAGTTATATTTACTGCGATCTATTGGAATGAAATCTTTAGGTGTATAGAAGCGTAATAAATCCTCATTTACAACTTTGTCCGAGGTAGATAGTTTTTGTTCTACTATCTGCTGATCCTTCTTAGCATCAGCTAATTTGTCTTCCCCTAATTCTGTTCCCGTCGTCGAATCATAAAATTTCCCGTCTACCGATGTGATTGTTGGACTTACAAAGTCACCATTTCGGAATGGAATAAGATTATCATGCTGTTTAGATAACAGATCGGTACCAAATTGTACGTACTTTTTTGAATCGACGCCTAATAAGTGAAGAAGGGTTGGCAGAACATCAATTTGGCCACCATATTCGTGATTTACTCCCCCTTTAATTCCAGGTACACGAATAAATAATGGGACACGCTGTAAACCGGTACTTTCAAAAGGTGTAACTTCCTTACCGAGCACTTGACTCATTGTACTATCATTATCCTTTGATATTCCATAATGATCACCGTAAATAATAACAATGGTATGATCAGATAATCCAGATTTTTTCAGGTATCCAAAGAACTGCTTTAATGCTTCGTCTGCATAACGGGCTGTTTGGAAATACCTGTCCACTGTTTGAACACCGGTATTATCCGGTTCAATAGTTGCATCTTTTTTGTCAATCGGAAATGGAAAATGATTTGTAACTGTTATAAACTTAGCATAAAATGGCTGCGGCAATGTTTCCAAAAGTGGAATCGATTGCTCAATGAACGGTTTGTCCATCAACCCATATTGGGCAAGATCTTCAGGGTCCATTTTATAGTAACTGGAATCAAAAAAATGATCATAACCAAATGATTTGTAAACTTCATTACGATTCCAAAAGCTGCCTGTATTACCATGGAAGACGGCAGATGTATAACCCTGTTCACCTAGAATACCTGGAGCTGCCTGGAATGTATTTAAACTTTTTGTCATATAAGCCGAACCCTGTGGTAATCCATATAACGAATTTTCTAACATAAATTCAGCATCAGATGTTTTCCCATGTGCTGTTTGATGGAAAAAGTTATCAAAATAAATCGTATTATTATCCTTTGTCAATGAATTTAAAAACGGTGTAACCTCTTCCCCATGTAATTTGTAATTAATAAGGAAATTTTGAAATGATTCAAGATGGTAATAGACAACATTCATTCCTTTTCCAGCACCAAAGTACGCAGGGTTCGGCTCAGCATAATTAGATTTTGTATAATTAAGAACTGCTGTAATATCGTTGCTATCCGCCAAGACCCTCTCTGCAGATGCTTTCGTACTTTGCAAAGCATCATAAATTGTGTAATCGTATACGCCTAAATATTTCACAATATAATTTCGATCAAAGCCCCTTGTTAACAATTCAGGACGATCTATTTCCGCTAATCCAATATTTGCGCAAGTAAGGGCCAAAGATAATGAAAAGATAGCAGATACTTTTCCGCGTTCCACATCTTTCACTTCTATTTTTACCAAATGAAAAACAAGCAAACAACTCAGTACTAGGAAATCAATAAAGAATAAAAAGTCATATGGTTTTAATAAGGAGACAACACTGCTGCTTACATCACCAAAATTTTGGGTCTGAGATAATGTAGGTAATGTAATAAAGTCATTAAAGAATCGATAATATAAAATATTGCTATATAACAGTAAGGATAAGATGAAATAAATGACTAATAGCCAAATATACTTTTTTCTACCCTTAAAAAAGAAAGCAAGTCCTAAGAAAAGTATAGAAGCTCCTAATGGGTTAATTAATAGAAGAAACTGTTGATAGGGACTTTCAATTCCTAATTTGAATTGTGTTAATTGGGCTATGTATGTTTTGATCCATAGGAGTAGGACAGCAACAAAGAAAAAGCCAATATATTTATCCAAAATATTTCGACCTTTTTGTAATACCACGTTCATTTTTGTACCTCTTTTCTATCTACTAGCCATTATATTATGACATAGCTTTGTCCATTTATATATATATTGAAGTCAAAAATACTCTAGAACTATATTACCAATTTAACGTACCGAATAAAAGCACAAAGCATACTTTTTTGCTCAGTATTTATGAACAAAAATGAATTTATCACTTTCCAAAGGGAGATTTAGTTTGCTTTCCCTTATTATCTCTGTTATGATAATAAAGAATTATTTTTGTTCGGTGTACAGGATAGTATAAGTGTTTGACTTTTCATCTATGATCACTTTGGGCAGGGATAGTATCATTACTGTGTGTTAACGCACTAGGAGGCAACAAATAATGGAACAAGGTACAGTTAAATGGTTTAATGCAGAAAAAGGTTTTGGATTTATCGAACGTGAAGGTGGAGAAGACGTATTCGTACATTTTTCTGCTATCCAATCTGAAGGTTTCAAATCATTAGATGAAGGTCAAAAAGTTACTTTTGACGTTGAAAAAGGTGCACGTGGACCTCAAGCAGCTAACGTTAAAAAAGCCTAATATAGATTAATAATAGAAAGCAGATCCTTTAAAAGGGTCTGCTTTTTTTTGATTTTTAAGCTTTTGGTTTTAAATGAATGTGTGTAAATGACATGATTAGAGGGACTTTTTTAACGAAGATTACCTAAACGAGGGGGAAAAGGTAAGTTTGTGAAACGGAGAGGTAGAATATAGATAGGAACGTGACGTGGTCCAACTAGTTAATTTGAGGGGGTCGTTTAGGCGTTAATGCAAGTTTCCAACAAATCATCAGCCTGCACTTGAGTAATTCCTTCGATTAACCTCAGTTCACCAACAAAAATCCGTTTCGCTTTATCCAGCAGTGTTTTTTCACTGGGATTAAGAGTTTTTTCGGTTTGGATTCGCATTAAATCACGGACAACTTCAGCACAATCTTTTAAATTACCCGTTTTTACTTTGTCCGTATTTATTTTATATCGTTGTTTCCAAGTTAATGACCGATCCGTTTCTCCATAATGAAAGATGTCCAAAACAACGTCCATTGACTGCTTATCTGCAACTGAACGTATGTTTGAATTTGTGATATTTTTTGTTGGAATAAAAACCTGCAGTTTATTAGTTGGTATGTTTATAACATAATACCTCTGGCTATTGCCCTGGATTTCTTTTTCTTCAATTCCTTCTATTACGCCAACTCCATACATTGGATATACAATGTTATCGCCTATTTCAAACAAATAATCCACCTCCACATATTGTATTTTAATGATAACATAGATTCAAACTTTTATCAAATTAATTATAATACCATTTACAATAACGTATGTCAATAGATTTTTTAACTTTATTTTTGAAATTTTTGCACTATTTTTCAAATAAAAAAAGGGTGTAATTCATCACCCTTCTTTCACATTCCATTCATATAGATCTTCAATCTTGCAATTTAATTCCCTAGATATCGTCATTGCGTTATTCAAACTCATAACCTTTTTATTTAAGTAGTCATCTAATGTAGACTTTGGAATCCCCGTGTTAACTGCTAACGTATCGAGCTTTGTTTTATTTTTTGATAAAATAGTACCAAGATTACTTCTTTTTGCTTTATAAATTGTCAAAGTGACACCTCGCTTTTCTATTACCTTATCATAAACCACTGGAAAAAGAAAGAAATTAGCTAAAATCTCCGTATGACCAAATTAACCTTCTTGGCTTTAAATTATTCTCCCTTAAAAAGCTCCTTACCAACTAACTGCCCTCCGAAAAATCCGACATTATCTATGACCTCTACAAATTCTATTCTGTTTAAATGGATTTATTTAAAAAGTTTTCTAAAC
>NZ_JAEVLT010000049.1 GCF_024494385.1 Bacillus sp. EB600 | reverse complement strand
TCATTAGAAGGGGCTTTTAGTTTATAAAAGACAGATTATTTTCAGTCATTATCACTTAATTTCAATTTTATTTTTTAATTCCTTTACCAGCTTCTAAAAATCCTAGTTTCCGTAAAGAACATCCCCCATCCTCGCTCGCATAAACCAGTTCAAAGGGAGGCTCTCTTTCTATTAAAACCACAATCTTTTATTATAATCATATTCATAGATAGAGGAATTCTCTTCCACTTCTTTTTTTGGGGTACACTCTTCACAAGGTTCTTCTGATTGGTTATGATCACATTGTTCAATTAAAAATTCCATTGTTTGTATCCCCTCTCCTATTTCTTACTTTCTATTATAATGGAAGCGGTTTCATTTGTCTTGTACCTTTAACTGGAAAAAAGTTATGATATTTAAATTTAGAGAAAAACAGAATGAACCATTTAAAAATTGATTCTTTATTTTCATCAGGTACGTTTACCATATGATCAAATATTTAACTAACCCACAAAAATATAATAGAAATTCAAATATGTATGCAAAAAGAGGCTGTCTCAAAAGTACAAGTTTTTTGAGACAGCCTCTCTTATTAACATGATAAATTCCTGGGCCTGCTAACTCATCATCCCCCCCTCTATCTCTTCTAAATCATGAAATCAAGAGCACATTGTACAAGGAAATGGTTTGACAGCGTCTCCCCAATAAATTCTATTCTTTAAGCTTTAGAGCGATCACGAGAACCGTCCCTATGTAATATTGGTAAAATTACTTCAACGGTTGAACCTTTGTTTACGATACTTTCAATGTTGATCCTACCGCCATGTTCTTGAATAATTTTTTGACTGACCATTAAACCTAATCCCGTTCCCTTTTCTTTTGTGCTGTAAAAGGGTTCTCCAATCTTTTTCATTCGTTCTTCAGAAATGCCCATTCCCTGGTCAATAAATCGGCAAATGATTGAGTCCGAATTATGCTGAAGTGTCTGGATTTTAATGACTCCTCCATTTGGCATGGCTTCTACTGCATTTTGAAGAATATTAATAAAAACCTGTTTAATTTGATTTTTATCACAATGAATAAATGGTACATCTAAACAATGGTCTTGGACAATTTCGACATTTTTCAATAGTGCCTGGGCATCATATAATCTTACCACTTGGTCCAAAAGATCCTTCACATTCATTTTTTCCATTTGCAATAATTGGGGCTTGGCAAGTGATAAAAAGTCAGTAACAATATCTTCCAGCCTTTGAATCTCAGACAAGATAATTTCAGTATATAAGGGCTCTTCCATTTCCCTTTGAAGCTGAACCAACCCTTTTATAGATGTGAGCGGGTTCCTTATTTCATGTGCCACTCCAGCAGCCAATTGCCCCACAACCGAAAGTTTTTCTGTTTTCCTTATGATTTCTTCTGCTTTCTTACGTTCCGAAATATCACGGGCTACCACAACAAAATGCTCGACTTCATTCTTTTCATCCAGTACAGGAGTTCCATAAGCCTCTACATAAATCCAGTCACCTTTGGCATGTTTACATCGTAATTCAAAAGAACTTGGTGTTCTCGATGAAACCATGTTAACAAATTGCCTTTGAATAAGTGGAATATCATCAGGATGTACTAAATGAAAAGCCAAATTCCCTTCGTATACATCGGGTGAAAATCCTAATACGGTCTTATGTGATGGAGAAGCATATGTTACAATACCATTTGTATCCAAGACTACAATTAAATCCTGCATGTTTTCAGCAATTAGGCGATAGTTTTCTTCACTTTGCCGAAGTGCTTCTTCTGCTTGTTTCCTTACCGTTATATCGCTAAACATAACTAAGGTTGCAGGACTACCATCATAGTTGATTCCCACGCCGCCCATCTCAACGTGAATGACTTCTCCATCCTTTCGAATCACTTTCTCTTCGATAATCGGCATTTCCTTTCCGATTTTAGATATAGCTATTCTCTTTTTGATAATCTCATGAAAATCGGCAAGCATATAGGTGAAAATCGATTTCCCAACCAAATTCGTTTCCTTTACTATCTCTAAAGCAGATGGATTCGCATAGAGAACCGTTCCATCTCGATGAATGACAATCCCTTTAGGGGAAAACTCCACGACTTTTCGATATCGTTCTTCACTTTCTTTTCTTTCCGTAATATCTATACAGGAACCAACGACTTCTATTACCTGTCCTCCTCTTCGGATCGGACGTAATGAGGCTAAATACCAAATACCATTAATGTTTCCTTCGTAGGTGACAGTTTCTTCTCCTTCCCACGCTCTTTGATAGTACGGAAATTTCGATTCCGCCTCCTCATCAAGTAGGAAGTCCTGTAGTTCTTTACCTATAATTTGTTCAGGGGTATGGTTCATCCGATAAAGCAATTCGCCATCACACAACGTATGAATAAATCTGCCGTCTTTTTTGATAAATTTAAAAATCATTCCTTGCTGTTGCCGAATTGTTTCCTTCAATTCTTGACGTGAGTTCTCTAATGCTTCTTCCAACGACTTTTGTTCCCCTTGTTCCCGCGGAATTCCTTCTCGATGGACAATATGTTCCAACTCATCAATTTTTAGCCGAAATTGATCAGGAGGCAACGGTTCACTAAAGAAATTGCCCTGCCCCTGATTACAAAGATTTTGTTGAAGGAAAATCAAATGGTCTTTTGATTTGATTCCTTCAGCATTTACTTCCAGTTTTAATTCGTGGGACATGGCAATAATCGCTTTAACAATTGTGGCATCCTTAGAATCTACGGTACAGTTACGCACAAAGCACTGGTCGATATTGATTTTATCTATCGGAAATTCTTTTAAATAATAGAGAGAACTGTAGCCAGTTCCGAAGTTATCTAAACAAATATGGACTCCAATACGTTTCAAATTCCTTAAAATAGGAAGAGCTGCTTGAACATCTGTCATCATACTCTCGGTAATTTGAAACTCCAGGTATTCTGGAGAAAGTCCGGTGACTTTAATTATATAGTTAACTCTTTCCACTAAATTCTGTTGAAAAAACTGGCGAGCAGACAAATTGACAGACATAATCATAGGTGGCAAACCCATTTCCTGCCATGCTTTGTTTTGTTCACACGCCGTTCGTAGCACCCATTCACCAATTGGCAAAATCAATCCTGTTGCCTCTGCGAAAGGAATAAATTCAGATGGAAAGATGACTCCTTTTTCTGGATGTTCCCAACGTATTAATGCCTCAACTCCATTAATATTACCTAAATCCAAATCGAGCATTGGTTGATAATAGAGGTGGAACTCATTCTTTTCCAGTGCATTCTTAAGATTTGTTTCCAATTGTACTTTTTCATAAGTATGTTCCACGTTCAACATTGTATCTCCCACCTTAAAGCACCAGTCAGTCTTATTTAATTACTATAACATATGATAATACATCCCTGAATTTATTCCGTATGCCATTTTCGGCATGTAATTTTCTCTTATAAAATAGTAATGATTATGAACAGCAACGCTTTATCTGCTAGTAAATCCATGATTTACTCCTCTTGACCATTGAAAGAAGTCAATTCATAACCAAATGGTTATGAATCAAATATGTATTTTTATTTCCTTTTTGCTGTTTAAAGTTGAAAAGGGATGTACTTTTAAATGGCCTTTTAAAACGCCCGAAGTCCGTAACACTCTCTGCTTAAACGCTGAGAATTTACGGACTTTTCGGTAAAACAAGGTAAGTCTCATAAAACCATATCAATATAATTCCCTTCGTCTCCATCTCCCCTTTTGATCGGAAGTTCTTGTTTTAGTAATTCCTTCCACACTTTCCGATCAAGTTCGAATGGACTTGCCTTTTGCAGAGAATCTAATTCATTTTCTGCCAGGTTCACATGGTAATATTGATCCCCATTATTAATCATAATCTCGTATTTCTTAAGCTTCATTACACACACTTCATAGTTTTCATCCCATTCTTTTAACTGCTTTTCAATTGCAGTGGCAACATATTTTAGGAATTCTTCCCTCCTCAAATTATGAGCCACATTTTTTCTGCCTTCCCCGCTAACGTTCATAATCCACCATCAACTCCCCATTAAAATTGATCGTTTTTATGCTTTTTAAACAAAAACCCCTTTTGCATTGGATACAAAAGGGTTCAATCACCGTTTTATCATCCAAAGCCATATTGTTTGCTCTGCTGGTTGAAGCACCTTGCGTAAAGCAGGTTGCTGTGGCGTCATGGAGCCAGATCTCTAAGCCACTCTTGATAACTATTTAGTTACTTTCATTATAACAGAATTCTATATTATCAAGCAAAGCTTTCGTAGATTGGATGAACATACATTTCACAGTTCCTAAATATATATACACTTTTGTATATATGTATTTACGACCGGTTTTGATCAAACACTTGTAAATCTGGAAAACTTCTTCATCACCAGATCATTCTTTATTGCTCGTTCTCTTTGTTTAACACATCACAAGTTAGGCGAATCAATTGTGAATTACTTAACAAAGTATACTTTCTAACTTTTATCAGAACAACAGATCACATAAAAGTATAACAAAGTTTTCACAATTGAACGGTAAATATTTTCTTAAATAACGTAATGAACTTAGTTATGCTTTCGAGAGATTCGTGGTCAGTCCCCCGTCAGATTAAAGCTTAAATGTAGCGATGGTCTGACTCCAAAGTGACACTGAGGGAATCCCTACAAAGTACTGAATAAAAATTACTTTACAAATTCAAAAAACAGCCAAGATCAGTGTCCGGCTGTTTTTATCAATCAATTTAACACTTATTCGTAGTAAATTGTCCACAAATAATCATTCTGAATGGCACATCCATCCCCAAAAAGTCCGGTGGAAAAAATCTGGTTTTAATCGTAAATCCAGATTCCTCCAATAGCCATTCAACCTGATTTTCAGGAAAGAAGGAAATTTTCATAATTCCTTTCGTTACCATCTCGTCCATCTATGCCTCAGACAACGACTTCAGCTTTCTAATGGCTGGAAAAAGGTACATCCATAGACCGGCAACTGCTACGGTGCCGAGTCCGCCAATGAATACAGCAGGAACAGCCCCGATAAATCCGGCGAGCATCCCGGACTCAAATTCGCCAAGTTGATTGGATGTCCCGATAAATAACGAATTAACAGCGTTCACTCGGCCCCGCATTTCATCTGGTGTTTGTAATTGTACAAGTGAAGATCTGATTACGACACTGATTACATCGGAACCTCCAATAAGAAGCAAGGAAAACAACGATAAAAGCAAGTTGGTTGATAGCGCAAACATTATGGTAGCTAGACCAAAAACAGCTAGTGCTGCAAAAAGTTTCAACCCAACAGCGTTTTTAAGAGGTATATAGGCCATAATCATTGAAACCAATAGTGCTCCTACTGCCGGAGCAGTTCTCATTAGTCCAAATCCCCAAGGACCAGTGTGCAAAATATCCTGGGCAAAGATCGGCAAAAGCGCTGTTGCCCCGCCAAGCAGAACAGCGAATAGATCAAGCGAAATGGTTCCTAAAATAATGGGATGGCGCCAAACAAATTCCAGGCCAAGAAAGAATGACCTTAATGTTACAGGTTCGTTCCTTCGAATGGTTGTCCATTCTGAGCGAATCAAAAAGATTAAGAGTGCGGCAATCAATAGTGCAATCATTGCAGTACTGTAAACGGAAGCAGGTCCTATCGAATAGAGCAATCCGCCAAGGGCTGGACCCAAAATTTGAGCAGTTTGCCCTGCAGTAGTACTTACCGAAATGGCTTGCTGTAAGATTTTCTTTTGCACAAGCTGTGGAAGCAGCGATGAGGAGGTCGGACCTTCGAAAGCACGGCAGGCACCAAGAATTGCCGCCAACAACAAGATTTGTTCACGGCCAAGCCAGCCTCCAAGACTCCCGATAAGAAGCAGCGCAGCTGTCAAGCTTTCAATGAGTAAACATAAGAAAACAATCCTGCGGCGGTCAAAACGATCTGCTATTTGACCGACAATAAATGTCAATAGCACCATGGGGATAAACTGGGCTAACCCTACTAAGCCGAGACTAAAAGCATCATGCGTTAACGCATACATTTGCCACCCGATGGCAACTGACAGCATTTGAAACGAAGTCGAAGATAAAATTCGCGAAACCCAAAATTTCGCGAAAGATGGTTGTTTAAATAGAGAATTCCCTGGATGATGCAAACTAAAACTCACGCCCCTAAAAAAAGACCAAATGCTCTTTGGTCTATAAACAAACAATATGATTAAAAACACCTATTTCTCGGATTGGTGGGACTGTCTAGGAATCGAACCTAGCAGAGACGACATGCGCTCTCAAGTAATGATGTAATTTTTTAATAACAAGATATTACAAGGAAGCAGGGAATTTGAACAATGTCCCCTGCTTCCTTCATTCTATTTTTGATGCCCCTGCCAAGGAAATTTATTTTAACATATTGCTTACTAATTTGCCACGATTATACTTATATTTTACCTATAAACAACCAACGTTTTTAATTCTCCACAAAATTTAACCTCGATCCGTAGTAGTCGTTCCACTTGTTTTTTTATGTAGGAATTTTATTTTGAACAACATCCAAGACGATTCTATAATTTATGGCGAAATAGCCGTGTATCATCATATCCCTCATGCCAGCGATCTTTCTCCATTTAATTACAGAATTTCCTTGTCATATTTCAGGAATATTTTTAGTAAGCTTCACCGATAACTAAAATATTCTTTATAACTGCTTCAGAAACTAAATCATTATCTATGAATTCACATAAGATAGTCCCATGATGTACTTCTCCACTTTAACTACAGCGGCTAAAATAGCTTCTAAAAGTCTAGAAATTTATGATTTCCTGGTAAACAATACAAAAGCGGAAGAATGCTCTCCCGCCTGAATTTAACCGTTCATGCTTCAATTCTATCTAAAACCGCTTGTCGGAGCATATATCCCATAATAGGAAGTGTTCTTTCCGATAAGGCGTAAGGTTTGTTATTGACTAAAATGGTATAGTTATCAACGTTTTGACATTGCTTTCCTCTCTCCTTCAGGTCTTGAACCACCGCCTGACTCAATTCTTCTCGATTCTGATACCGTTCAAATAACTCAATTACGATGGTCTTTTCTTTTAATAACATGGCGGTTCGCCCCTTCCGGATCTATCAATATTGTGATGTATTTCACATATATATCATATCATATAATTCATCCTAAAGATGTTACAAAAATAGCAACAAAAAA
Organism: Bacillus sp. EB600; assembly: GCF_024494385.1. Taxonomy (GTDB): domain Bacteria; phylum Bacillota; class Bacilli; order Bacillales; family Cytobacillaceae; genus JAEVLT01. The sequence goes on along the minus strand of NZ_JAEVLT010000049.1, from coordinate 20,831 downwards.
TGGAAGAATGACGCTTCCTCTTTTTACTAACAGCCCTATCGCAACAAAATATGGAACTACAAAAACTAAAGGGGCGTACCTCAAATAATTGGGGGGCGGTCCCCTAGATTAAAACAGAAAAACCCGTTTGTTTCTCTACTTGTCTTCCAATAGCTGGTTCTTTCTACTAGCTTTTTCTATATCATTATAAATAGCTGTCCCTCGACCACCTATGGTTTTGGCAAGTAATGCTTTGACTTTATTATAAGAAAGGCCGGAATTTGCATTTAATCTTTTCACTTCTTCGATATCTGTTCCCACAATGGTATATCGATCATGGTCCTGATTATTTTTTTCGTCCAACTTAAAAACCACACCCCTATCTTCGTTTTTGAATAGTTTCTCCGAAATAGGGGTGTGTTATGTGAAAAATTCTAAAGAATTTTAGGGAGGGATAGTTCAATAATCTTTTATTTCCAGCCATTCCTCTTCAACGACCATTAATGCTTTCAGTGCTAAAAGCAGTTGGAATCTTCTTTCAGGTTCGCGAAAATCATCACCCAGTAAATTCGTGATTTTGGTCAAACGATAACGCAGCCCGCTAATTGATATCGCCATTTGTTCTGCGGTTTGTTCAAAACTCCCGCCATTTGTAAGAAAAGTATAGAGAGTTTCAATCAAATCAACTTTATTCTGATCAAGGTCCTTATAAAGATTACCAAGTGTAAGTTCAGCGATTTGCCGAATCGCTTGTTTATTGTCATCATTCACTAACACACCAAGAATCCCTAATTCAACAAAAGCAGTTACCGGAAACTCTCTTGTTGACAGCTTATTGGCTGTTTGTGCCTCTTTTATAGCACTATTTGCGTCTAACACTTTACTGCGCAAGCTACTAATTCCTGCGGACCAAGCAGCATTATTCAAGCTCTTTCTAAGAAAAGATAGAAAAGAATATATAAAATGTTCTACTTTTTTCTCACCCAATTGTTTTTGAGGCAGAAGGAATAATAAACAATCTGTTTTTTGCCCTATTAAGACATTAATGCCTTTATCAGACATATATTTGGTAACGGCTTCAAAAATTTCATTATGAAAAGTATGATCATGTTTATATTGATTTTTTTCCACTTTATATTGAAGGTAGACAGCATGATACCCTTCGGTAAAGTCCAAATGAATAAAAAATGCCTTTTTCATAATTTCCTGTTCGGTTTGATATTTTCCGTTAAGGATTTCTTCAAGGAAGTATCCCTTCATCCGTTCTGTCGATTCCAATTGAATTTTTTCATTTAGTAAAACAACTGAACACATGGCAGACAATCTGCCGATAATCATGTAATCTGTTTCATTTTTGACCTTGTTTTCTTTTTCATTCAAAAAAGAACAATATCCAACGATTTTTTCCTGCAAATAGATAGGAGCAACCAGCCTGGTAAATTTTGAATGATCTATTTCAGTTATTTTCTTTATAGGACCATTTTTTTCAAGAAACTTTGAAATTCATTATTTATTGGTTGATATTGATCTTCGGTCATCCCCTCTAATAAAAATACCTGATGATACAAATCCTCTACCACAACAGGCTTCCTGATCCTCTTTTCTACAATTCCCAAAATAGACTCAATATTATGTCCTTTCACAACATCATCTGTCAATTCATTATTAATTTTCATGACAATGGACAAATTATTTTTTTCCTTTAAAAGCTTTTCGTTCGTTTGTTCCAGCTCTTTTAAGATTGGCAATTCCTTACTATTGATAACCTCTTTGTATGCCTCTTCTTCCCACTCAGATAGTAAACGCCCTTCCCAAGTACAGCATGGTGCGCCCTGACCTTTACATTGGAGCTCTTTAAAAAATACTTTCTCCCCTATTATATGCGAAACAACCCCAGCGGCGTATCCTGTTAGTGTATAACAAATCGGATGGTCTGCGATCCCCATATTTTTAATATGCTGTTCGGCTTCATAGGAATCTTCCCAAATCCCTTTAAAATTTAATGAGATTACACTGCCATTTTCTATTTTCAATTCCTTTTCCGTAATTTTGGCTTTTACATGCCCTTTTAAAGAATGAAATACCGGGCCATATAGAATTTTCTCTATCAAACTCATGGATGAATCCTTCATGATCTCTTTAGCATCTTCTTCACCTATATGCCATCCATGCTTATAGAAAAATGTTTTCATTCTTTCGATTCCAATATTATCAATTAAATCACGCTGTAAAATTCCAAAGGAACTGCTGGGTATTAAAAGATGCCGTTCATTATTTGCATAAAGCAAACCATCTTTTTGGCGAACGTTTAATAAGTTATTTAAAATAAAACCTTGAGTCATTTCTGTCCCCCCTTCAATTGATTATAAAAAATAAATTTATTTTGTTATTTTCATATATAAATTATTATAACAGAATATTTTGAATACTGGAAAGGGGGTCTCTATTTTATACTTGTTTTAGAGCAATAAGGATCTGAACTTACTCTACATAAAGATCTAATAGCTGTTTTTGGTTAAAATCTTCTATTTTACTAACACCAAATGATCTCTTTAATTTTATGTTAGGAGTTATTCAAAATGAACAGGAGGCTTTCCCTAGGTTACTGTACCTTACCTGGGGAGAGCCTCCGATTCGACTATTTTACTTCAGACAATTTTGTTGCCTTTATTTCATTTTGTTGTTTCTGGTAATCTTCCACAGTGATGATTTCAAGATCGCTTTTTGGCGTCATACAGCAGGCCAGCGCATAACCTTTCTCTAATTCTTCATCCGATAATACGTCGTGATTACGCTCTAATTCTTGAACATATTCTCCGTCAAGCACTTTCATCTTACACATGCCGCATCCGCCCCGCTGGCACCCTGTTGGAATCGGAATAAACTGGTCGCGGGCTGCTCTTAATGGAGTTTCATTTGATCCACAAGCAAATTCAAATTGCTGTCCTCTTGCATGTAGTGTTATTTTGTTCATAGTATCCCTCCGAATTTTTCATATCACTTTTTACTAAATGAGACAAATTAAGTTAGCGCTTTTAAAAAGGATTCAGACAGTTCTCTGCGGTGGTAGAAAACGCCCTGCCCGATTTTGTCTTCTGTCCACGTAATCACAGGCATATCCCGAAAAGCCATACTGCCTCCCGCAAATGCCTCATTGCGATTGCCGGATGGATCATAGAAGTAAGTTGTTTGTCCGCGTGTAACTCCGTGGCGCGTCGGAGTCACATCAAATGGAACTTCATACATTGATAAGATATCCGCAGCTTTGAATACTGCGTTCACGTCCTCAACATGGAAGCCAACATGGTGAAGCTTTGTATCCGGACCTTTTACAAACGCGATATCATGTGCTTTGTTAGAAGTAAACAAGAATGTTGCAATCAGCTCTTGTTGGTCTACAGTCGTAATTCTTTCACTTTGTCTGAAGTTAAGAGCTTCAACAAAGAACCTTGTCACCATTTTTAAGTCATCACCTGTTAATAAACAATGGTCAAGGCGGTGCGGGGCAATTCCTTTTTTGTTTAGTGGCCATGGGTGCGGATTTAAATTTCCAACTTTAGTTCCCAAGAAATCAATTTCATAATATAGTTCACAATGCTGGCCTGTTGGTAGTATAAAATGTACGGCTTCCCCTTCAGCCAATCTGGTATTGTTTGATATTCGGGTTGTTGTTAAACCAAATCTTTCAATTTGCTTTTCAAAATAAGCTAAATCATCAAGCGACTCAACTTTAAAAGCAAGATGTGCTACTCCTGCACTATTTGATTTTGTTAAAATCAGACTGTGATGATCATATTCATCCCATGCTTTAAAATAAACACTATTGCCCATACGTCCCGTTTCTTCCAACCCGATTACATTTGTATAGTAATCTACTGATTTCTCTAGGTTTAAAACTTTTAATTCAATCCTGCCCATCCGCATTACTCTTGGCATACTATTTCCTCCTCATTTTTCCTATTGGTTCCATTTTTTAGAATTCTATATATTAATAAAAACAGAAACCTTTTTAAAAAACCTTATTTCATTAAAATTCATCATAAGCTACAACCGCGCCTTTCACTCCTCCTTTAGAAAGGGCGTCGCAGGTTGTTTCAATCATGATCGGCGGACCGCATAGGTAGGCATGCATATTTGACATGTTTTCAAGCATTCGGGAGACTACATCAGCAATAAAGCCAACTTCTCCGTCCCATTCATCACCAGGTTCAAGCTGTGATAGGGCTGGAATAAAATGAAAATTCGGGTGTTTTTTTTCAAGCTCCTTCCACTCATCCATAAAATACAAATCTTTTTTCGCGCGGGCTCCATAAAAAAACCAGGCATCATTTTCAAAAGTCTCCGAGAAAAGCTCTTCTAGCAACGATTTTATTGGTGCCATTCCCGACCCGCCTGCAACAAAGATCAAGTCTCGACTTCGATCGCGAAGTTGCATTTTTCCGTAAGGCCCTGAACCTATGACTCTATCACCCGCTTGCAAATTACACATATAATTAGATCCCTTGCCTTCCCTTATACGCTTGATATGAAATTCAAGGATTTGACCTTCTTCATATTTACTCGCCAGTGAATAGGCGCGTGTATCATCTAAACCTGGAATTTCAAATTCAAAAAACTGCCCTGAAGCATAAGGAATATCGATTGGATCTAGTAATTTAAGTTTGATTATGAATATCGTGGGTACATTGCTTGTTTTCGATAACTTCTGCTTCAAAATCACAGATAGCAAAGAATCGCAGATCTGATTCGTCTTCTTCTACTTCAATCCACCATATCGGTTTCCGGCACTGTGCTGCACATTAACGTAAAGCCTTCTTCGCGCTCAAAACTCATTAAAGAGTATTCTGACACACGATCCATGATTTCATATTCCCCATTGTGGACCAGGCATTTACAGGCTGAGCAGCTTCCATGACGGCAGCAGTATGCTACTTGAATGCCATTACGTATGGCTCCATCTAATATGGTTTGTCCTTCCTTGACGGTGATGACTTTGCCGCTCGGCTCTAATGTGATTTCATACGTCCCAACAGGTGCTTTTGTTGCATTCATTTTTTCTCTCCTCTCCGTAAGCTTTTTGAAGCTTTCTTCTAAGGGTTTGATTCACCGTTTGATATTTATCTAGAATCTATTAATATTTTTTGTGGAATTTGACACTTATGCTTTTGAAACAGCCTTAACATCAGGATTAGATACTTAATTTTAAGCTTCGACGATTTCCAAATAATCCCCGTTTCTGATTCCTGCTTCTTTAACGGTTTGATTATCGATAGAAATTTTGGTTTTCCCATCACCCCGTACGAGGACTAAGCGATAGTTCTGTTCCTTCGTTACTTCCCATGCCTCTAAACATGCTTCCAGCAATTCTCTCGTTGACATATCATAACGGGCTCTCGTCCCGATCGATGTGAGCAGCATATCACCTTCTGCAAGCTCTTTAAGTACCGGCCAGACAATCAGATGATTTTCTTGTTTTAAAAAGATTGCCAATTTCTCCACCTCTTTCTATTCACTTTAAAAAAATTTCTTATCGAGTCCTAAATGCTGCCGATGTGCAAGCCAGCGGGCGTGATCATTGGAGGAATAGTGTTCACCCATTTCATCTGGAGATAACCCGGTATATTTTAAAAATCCGCCAATCGGATCATCGCCTAATTCACCGCTTAAATAGGCTTCCGCTGGCCACCAAATCTGCATATATTTCGTTGGTTCCTGTTCAAAAATATGTTTACATCCAGGAGAGCAGGTTGCATACGTTTTATTGTTAAACTCACTGTACTGTGTCCACGTTTTTGTCGGATGATCCGGATCCGGGAACATAGCAGGAAGTTGGCAAACAGTACAAATCGTCGGAAATCCCGGAGCTTTGTTTGCAAAAATATTATGATCATTCCGGTGGAAATACTCAGAATAATATTGTGGGAACGTCTCCGGATATTCTTCTGACAGCCATTCATAATCATCAGGCTGCAGTTGGAAACCTCTAAAAGGACTTGCATGCTTGTAGTGATCAAGGATACGCATGGTTGTATGAGAATAATGGCCTTTTTCTTTGATACTGTCTTCCGCAAACTTTGGAAGCCGAATGCCGTATTTTCGTAAATCCTTAAACAAACCGTTAAAAACCTGCTCTTCTACATATATTTCGAATGCCTTCTTCCATGAAATGGCACGAATACGCGGGTAATAATCAACAAGCGTTGAAACAACCGAGAACATGCGGTAGGCTCTCCAATACCACTTATCAAGCCATTTTTGAATAATCGGAATATTTCGGTCATCTTCTTCCAACAGCATTTTTAAAGCCGACATTCCCAACGCCATGTGGCGCGATTCATCTGACTGGACCGTTTTACCAACCGCAGCGAAATTCTCATCACCAATTGCACCGGCAGAAGAAGCAAACGGCAAGAAAAGAATATTGGTAAACACGTACTCGAAGGAGAAAGAAATAGCCATCAATGCTTCAAACGGACCGGATGTCATTGCATCATCAAAGAACGACTTTGATACTGTGCTTATCCATAAATTTTGAGTTGTATTGGCAAAATTATGAATCCCGTCAATCTGTTTGCTCATATGGGCATAGTGTTTAATTTCAATCTGAGCATGACGCAGTTCGTCAATCGCCTGGTTAAAGGTCGCAAAGCGAATTGCTTCGATTGGAATGTTTCGGCCCACGTATGCCATCAAACGGTGTGCTGAATATTCTGCAGGCTGTACAGCTAAGGCAAAGGCCTTTACTCCTTCATACCAGCGTGCATCTGCCACCCTCGCATGTCCCTCATTTGCTTCAAATGCATTCCGGACAGCATGGTAAATACCATCCTTCTCAGATTGAATCTTTACATACTGGTTGTAGGCCATGCGAAATGGATCTTCCCATCTGCTTGGATCCTTTAAAATAATGCCTTCCTTTTCCAATAAAGGATAAACTTTATGGATATCAAAATGTTTTGGTTCCCACATTAAATCCCGTGTCATTGCATGATACTTTTCTTTTATTCCCATTTTAGCCACTCGTCATTTTCCTCCTTATTCCGCATCTTCCCACGCTATGATTAGCTGATCTTCGTCCCAGTCTGCTATAAATCCAAAATAGGATGACATAACAATATGCACTTTATCCATATCAAAATCCGCTCCAAGATGTTCTTCAACTGTTTCTCGTTTTAAAACCATTTTCCCGGGTGCTTTCACTTTTTTATAAACAGCAAAGTCGTCCACTACAACGCCTTCATTATCTTGTTCAATTGCTGCGATAATCGCATCAACGATACTGCCCCCGCTTGTATCTAAATCCATTCCTACATACGCTTGTTTTACCGTCATCGTTATTGTTCCTTTCCTCTAACTAAGAGTCATTTCATATTTTGTAAATGGCAGTTTATACTTTTTGTAAAAAGGAATAATACTTTCCTCTTCAATTTTTTTCAGCGTGGCTTGAAGGTTGATGTCAATACCATGTTTTTCAAACAATGGTGCGAGTGCAAGTACCGCTTCATAGGCCTTCGGATACCACTTATCTACCCATTCTTGAATGATTTCTGCATTGGAAATGGTCTCTTCCGGAGTTTCCCGAGGATCACTTAACGTACTTCCCCAGCGATAATCCCCTTCCCAGTTTTCATAGCCCAATGCTTTTAAATAATCCCAACGGCTTTCTGCTTCATCCTGTGCTAAAAGTTTGAAAAGTGAGAATGCCCAATCTCTATGCCAATCTAATTGCTTGGCAATCACAAGGTTCAAAATCGACAAATGAGTATCGCCCCGTTTCATTGCTTCTTTATTTAATTCGCGATACATAAGGTTTCCTAATAAAAGGTCAAGCGTTAAATTCTCTGCAACAAGAACTTCCGCCCAGTCCTCTGTCACAAGAATCTCTTCTACATAACGGAGTAATGGTTGAAAAGCCGGTTCATTTAAGAACAAATTCTTGCCATGTACAAGAAAATCGCCGTGATGCTCCTGCATATTCATTGCCCATTGAGAAATCCATTGTGCTCTTCCTGTTTTGTCATACGCTTGATACGTTGCACATTGCTCTATAGCTGAGCCCAACGCATAACGGATGACATGTTGCATTTGCACATTCTCGCCGTATTCTAAATGCCGCAGTGGCGTATAGAGATCTCTTAAGGTATTTACCCATTGTGGCGACAAGTTTTTGATGACTCCCAGTTCCTGAGCATAATTGAAACCGTTTTCAACTTCTTCCGCCAGTTTTTTTCGGTTATTCACATAAGTGGTATACCAAAATTTCTTTGGATCGCGGAAGGCTTCCCAGTCAGAAGATTTTAACCGTGTATAGCGCGGGTCATAGATATCAAAATCCCGTTTATCAAAAATATGACGATAATGCATATGCACATACGGCTGTTGTCTGACTGTCACATCCTCATATTCATTTTTCGTTTTGTAATCCCACGCTTGATCTCTGATGGTCTTTTTAAACTCAGGTTTTGTTGACATCAAATTACTCCTTTTTTGTTATTTTTACTTCATTCCTTCAAAACCCTATCTAAATAGATTTAATATTCTGACTCCAATTTAGGTGTTTACACCCACATCTTTACTCTCTCCTGACATTTAGTCATCACATTATTTCTATTCGATAGTCATTCAAACTCGATGTCATTCAATGATGTAATTTAATATAACCTCATTTTAAATTTTCAGAACATTCTAAACAATAGCATGAATCTACCAAATATGAACTGAAAACTGTAGATCTCCTTTAGTTTTTGTGGGGATGATCTTCTTTCAAATATTTGGAAAAAGAACTGGTAATATCCCCTTCGTTCATTAGGCCGCGTACTAAGAATGCTATAAAGAGAGATCCTACTTTGTGATTTAGATCACTAATATCGCCAGCGCTTTCCACTATAATGATGTTAATAAAACTATTTTACTAAAAAAGAAGGTTTGACAATGTCTATAACATTAGAACAGGAAAAAGTAGATGAACTAGTAGAACGCTTTTATGAAAAGCTCCTGAAGGATTCCTATTATATTTCGATGTTTGCGGAACGAAACGTGGATATAGAACAGTTAAAAAGCAGACAAAGAACATTTATAAAACGGCTGGCTGCTGAGGATTCCTCTCAAAACCAGGAAAACCAGGAAAATCAGGTTTCAAGGGTTCAAGAAAGGCATTCATTTCATATTGCTCCCGAAAGAGCCGAAAAATGGCTGAATAAAATGAAAGAGACCATTGATGAAATGGAAATGGATGATTCTATAAAAGGCAAATTAAAATCAAAAATAGAGTTTTTAGTGAATAAGCTGGCGAACTAACCATATAACAAAACAAGTGCCTGTCCCACACATTATACCTGGGGACAGGCACGTTCAATAATCAGCTTTTAGATTTCCTCTTGCAACGAGTTCTCTTTCTGCTTCAACGTTATTCCGGACTTTTCCCCAAATACACCTGACCGCCAAATTTGAATACTGGCAATCATCATTACAACACTAGCAATGGAAAGTGACCAAAATCCTGCTGTAAAAGCACCTGTCCATTGACGAAGCAGGCCAAACACTTCAGGCCCAATTAACACACCAACATTTTCACCAATGATAATAATTGACATGGCAATCCCAATCGACTCTTTCCTTTTTGCTAAAAGAGGTGCAGAAGCAAAAACAATCGTTGGAATAAATCCGCTGAACAATCCTAAAATGACCGCATTTCCAACTAACATAATCAGTGAGCTTGAAGTAAAAACCGGCCAGACAATGATGAAAAACAGCGCCGGCACTAAAAACACAACTAGATGATTTCCCAGTTTCTTTAAAAGGAAGCCTGAATAAACGTTGCTTGTCATTGTAAGCAAAGATACTAAACTTGGAATAAGCGTAACCACTGCCAAGCTCATCGTTGTCGTTTCCGTTAAGTAGGTTGTGATCCATGTATTAAAGGAAAAGAAAGCAAACGTAAATGAAGCAAAAGCAAGTCCTGCCCACCAAATATTCTTATTTTTTATCTCGTCTAAAATAACATCTTTCTTCGGTTTATCAGCTTGTAAAGAGGATTTTTCATCATTCGCGCTCTCCTGAACATGCTTTGGAATAATCTTAGCATAAACCAGAAATCCAAGCGCTAATACAATTAAGATAAGAATCCAATATACATTCGTTCCAAAACTTAATACAATTTTAGGTGCGGACAAAAACATGATTAAACTCCCAACAGGAATCCAAGTAGACCAAATACCCATCGCCACACTCATCATCTTTGGAGGAACATATTGGCCAACCGCAGACGGTGCAGCTACGGAAACCAGACCAAAGCCAATCCCTCCAATAATTCTTCCAATTAAAATAATTGAAAAGTTATTTGCCAAGAGACTGGCGACGATCCCCATAAAAAGGAAACCCAGGCCTACTAAACCGATTTTCCGCACTCCATACTTCTGTACAATGAATCCGCCGGGTACAGCTGACAATACCGTTGCCAAAGCAAATAAAGACATTAATAGTGCAGAATCTGTATATGTGACTTGATATTGATTTTTAAGTAATGGCAGGATTGGCGGTATGGAAAATTGCACAAATGTTGCCAACACCCCTGCAGAAAATGCAGTCCACATGATTATCCAAGATGTACGTGTCAAATATTTACTCTCCTTTGTTTATAAAATTCAAAATATTCTTTTACATTGTACTTCACAAGGTGTGATCATGTCCAATTGATTATCATACCTTGTAAAGGGCTCCCTGATAGGTTTTTAAACAATACGAAAGAAATCAATTAATCCTTTAATAAATTTCCTGCAATGACAACTGTAAGTACGTAAATCAAAAAATCAGCATTTGCTCCTCCTTATTCTTCAGGCCATGGGATCCCTGTCAGATGCCAGCTTGTTCCAAATTCCCATATCCCAGCTTTCCTCTTCATCCCGTATTCCTGCTGTAGGAGTGATTTCATTTAGTGCAAATTCACGAACCATTTTCCTCATCATTTCTTGTTCTTCCGATAATTGAAAATACATTTATTCCCACTCATCACTATTTTGCTTTCTTATAAATCTTTTTAACTGGTAAAACTCATTTCTTTATTCGCTAGAAAATATTCGTTTTTTAGTTCGTCAATAACTTCAGCGACAGTCTGAACCTCTTTGATTCTCCCAACCCCATGACCGGCAGACCAAATATCCTTCCATGGCTTCGGGCCGGAATCTATTTTTCCTGACCAATCGAATGATTCCTTTTTTTGAATATTTTCCAGTTCAATACCAACTCTTTTAAGACTTGGAAGAAGATAATTTGCATGGATGCCGCTGAAGGCATCGGTATAAATAATATCCTCGACGGTGGATTCAATAAGTATTTTTTGATTTTCCTTCTCCGTTAAACTTTCTTCTGTCGCAAGAAACCGTGTACCCATATAAACAAAATCAGCACCAAGGATTTTTGCCGCAAGAATGTCTTGTCCGGTTGAGATTCCGCCAGCTAGTATCGTGATTCCATTCCAAAATTCTTTTACCGCACGAATAAAAGCAAATGGGTTGTAATTTCCTGCATGCCCGCCGGCGCCATTACAAACAAGGATCAATCCATCTGTCCCCTTTTGGACCGCTTTTTTGGCATGAGCAAGATTGATAACATCAGAGAATACGAGACCGCCGTAATCATGGACAATACTAACCACCTCACTCGGATCGCCCAAAGAAGTTATTACGATAGGAGGCTGGTATTTTATTATTAGGGTCAGATCTTCTTCATATCGTCTGTTTGTACGGTGAACCACAAGATTCACAGCCCAAGGCGCAATTTTTCTGTTTGGTTCCAGTTGCTTCGCGGTTGTAAGTTCTTCCGAGATCCTGCTCATCCAGTGTTCTAAATCCTCTTTTGTTCGAGCGTTCGCGAGGGGGAATGAACCAATAATTCCTGCCCTGCATCCTGCCACAACCATCTCAGGACTTGAAACTAAAAACATCGGTGCAGATATAATCGGAAGTTCCAATTGGGTAGTAATCCATTCAGGGATTTTATTTGTCATTTTAAAATCCACCTTTTTTAGATTTTTTATTTTATTTCTTTTGGTAGATTAATAAAAAAGGCATATAGTTATACAATGCGTCTATATGCCTTTTGCTTTTATTTATTAATGAAGTAGTTTTATATAAACCTACTTTAAAGCAATGCAAATATTTTTTGCCTCTGTAAAGAATTCCATGCTGTGGTGTCCGCCTTCGCGTCCAATACCACTTTTCTTGAATCCGCCAAATGGAGCCCTCAGGTCACGTACAAACCAGCAATTCACCCATATCGTACCCGCACGAACGGCATGAGAAATCCGGTGGGCACGCTGGAGACTTTCGGTCCAAACGACACCATTTAGTCCATACTCTGTATCGTTTGCAATTCTCAGTGCCTCTTCTTCTGTATCAAAAGGGATAATGGTAACGATTGGTCCAAAAATTTCTTCCTGGCAAATCCGCGCCTGCGAATTTTCCTGAACAAAGACAGTTGGTTCTAAATAAAATCCATTTTCCAAGTATTCTGGAAGTTTAGGCCGCTTTCCACCGCAGATTAAAGTCGCATTCTCCTCTTTTGCGATCTCTAAATAGCTTGTAACCTTTTGATAATGCTCCTCACTGACAACCGGACCCATTTTTGTATCTGCATCATGTGGGTCACCGACTTTTAATTCTATTGCAGCCTGCTTAAATCTTTCCAGGAACTCATCAAAAATTGTCCGTTGAACCAAAATCCTGGATCCCGCAAGACAGACTTGTCCGGAATTCATAAAAGCAGCATGAATCGAGACTGGAATTGCTTTATCAAGATTGGCATCCTCAAACACAATATTGGCTGCTTTTCCGCCAAGTTCAAAAGCAACTCTTTTCAACGAATCTGCCCCGCTCTTCATGATTCTTTTCCCTGTAGCAGTAGAACCTGTGAACGAAACTAGATCTACATCCGGATGTGTGGTAAGGGCATTTCCCACGACACTGCCAAGACCATGGACAACATTTACTACACCATCAGGGATTCCTGCTTCCTTGGCAATTTCGCCAAGCAAGGATACCGAAAGCGGTGTCATTTCCGCAGGCTTAATCACAGCTGTATTTCCTGCTGCAAGACATGGGCCAAGTTTCCAAGTCGTCAGCATAAACGGAACATTCCAAGGCGTAATCAAGGCTGCCACTCCAACTGGTTCATAACGAGTATAGTTGAGATACTCCTCTTCCATCGGATAGACTTCACCGCCTTGCTTTTCCATGAAGTCTGCAAAAAAGCTGATGTTTTTGGCTGCCCGAGGAACTTCATGCAAAACAGCAGAGTGAAAGGGTTTGCCCACGTCAAGTGCATCGATACGGGCGATTTCTTCTTTGCGTGCAAGGATAATTTCCGCCATACGGCGAAGCTTGGCACAACGTTCAGCCACAGTCATTGTCCGCCACGGACCATTCTCAAAAGCTTCCCTTGCTGCACGGCAGGCTTTATCTACATCTTCTTCTGAAGCTTCACTAACGTACGCAATAATCTCCTGAGTGGCGGGGTTTTTCACTTCAAAGACTGCGCCATTGCGTGCTTTTACATATTCTCCGTTTATATAAAGGCCTACTTCTCTAACCCCAGTTTGGACTTTCGTCATTTTGATCCCTCATTTCTCTTTTTGACAGATTCTCCCGCAATTCCCCAATGCTCAGGTTCCAATTCTTGAATCATCACACGGACATTCTGAATGGGAGCCTCTAATACAGTAGAGACTAAGTCTGATACTTCACGAATTAATTGCTCCTTTTTTTCAGGAGGCCTGCCTTTTAAAATAGTAATCTGTATAAATGGCATATATCGTTCTCCCTCTCCCTCTATTCGCTAAATACAGCACCAACCGAACCGATACCGTCAAAGCTTGCCGTAAAACAGTCACCTGCTGAAATGGTTACTGCTCCCGATAATGAGCCGCTTAACACCACTTCACCTGGTTGAATGCTTTGTCCAACCTTATACAATTTGTTTGCCAGCCAGGCAATCGCTCTTGCCGGGTGACCCATAACTGCTGCACCTGCTCCAGTGGAGATCACTTCACCGTTCTTCCTGAACACCATTCCCATTAATTTCAAGTCCAATTGATCAGGTGAATAAAACCGTTCCCCAATGATAAAGCGACAGGAAGAAGAATTATCGGCAACTGCATCAAGAAGTGTAAAGCGAAAGCCTTGGAATCTGCTGTCAATGATTTCAAGGGCAGGTGCAACATATGCTGTTGCCTCTAATACTTCAGCAACCGTGACATGCGGCCCTTTTAGTTCTTTTTTAAAAATAAAGGCGATTTCCGGCTCCAGTTTTGCATGAATAAAAGGGGAAATTGAGATCGGCTCACCCTCAAATACTTGCATGCTTTCCAGCAATACTCCATAGGATGGCTCATGAACACCCATCATTACCTGCTTGGCTTTACTGGTTAATCCAAGTTTACGGCCAACCCTTTGGGTATTTTCTTCCTTACATTTCATTTCAACCAACCACTCTTGTACTTTATAAGCTAATGCTTCATCGAGTTCAGAGTATTTACCAACAAATTTGTCAACTGATTTTTTCTGCTGTTCTGCTTGATATAATTCAAATGCAATTTGATCAATCACATCAGTCTTTACCATTTTCTCACCTCGTTTCAGTAGTTATCGTTTAAATGAAGCCGTTACTGAGCCAATGTGTGCAAACTCAGCGGTAAACGTATCGCCATCACTGATTTCTACAGCGCTGGTTAGTGCTCCTGATAAGACAACTTCTCCCGCTTTTAATGCTACGTCATATTTCCCCAGAGAATTTGCCAGCCATGCAACCGCACGAAGCGGATTTCCAAGCACAGCGGCGCCTGCTGCAGAATCAATCATTTCCCCATTTCTATAAGCCACCATGCCGATATTAGTTAAATCGATTCCTTCAAGCTTGGTTGGATTTCCACCAATAATAGCCCCTGCAGAAGATCCATTATCCGCTACCGTATCTTCGAATTTAATCATCCAATTCTCAATTCTGCTATCAATTATCTCAATAGCCGGGGCAATGTAATCGGTTGCTTCTATAACATCAAGGATGGAAACATTTGGCCCTTTTAAATCCTTTTTTAAAATAAACGCAATCTCAAATTCGACTTTTGGCTGAATATATTGATCTAGGGAGATCGTTTCTCCTTCGACGAACATCATATCATCCAATAAGTGTCCATAATCTGGCTGACTGACATCAAACATTTTCTGAATTGCCTTGCTTGTCGCCCCTATCTTTTTTCCGACAATCAATGCGCCATTTTCCACTTTTCGGTGAACTTGTTCTAATTGGATGTAATACGCGTCATCGACTGTAATGTCAGGATAGATAGCGGTTAACGGTTGAATAGCCTGTTTGGTTTTTTCTGCATCCAGTAAAAAACCAGCCGCTTCTTGTATCATCACTGTTTGTTAACCTCCTCTATTTAGTTTTTAATTTTTCAAAATGTCCCTTCCCTTACGTCTGTTTATACTTTAAGCTTTTTCTTCTCAGCAAGTTGAAACGCTACATCTATTATCCAATCTTCCTGTCCGGCAATCGCCTGACGTTTTCCCAGTTCCTCCATAATTTCCGAAGCCTTTACACCAAATTTTTCTGCTGCATGTCTTACATGTAATAAGAAGCTATTATAAACTCCTGCATATCCGCTTGATAAATTATCGCGATCAATCACAATCGGGTTTGGCGTAAGCGGCGCAATAACCTCTTCAGCTGTATCCATTAAGATCGAAAGATTAATTCCTGTTTCAATTTGCATTTTATTTAAAATAGCTACCAATACTTCGGTAGGAGCGTTTCCTGCCCCGGCTCCAAGCCCTCTTAATGTACCGTCAATCTGGTCAGCACCAGATTCAAGCGCTGTAATTGTGTTGCCAATAGCTAAACCGAGATTATTATGGCCGTGAAAACCTACTTCAATGGAAAGTGCTTCTTTAAGGGCTGATACCCTTTCTCTCACACCTGATTGAACAAGTCCACCGGCAGAATCAACGACATAGACACATTCCGCCCCGTAAGATTCCATTAGTTTTGCTTGTTCAACAAGAACATTTGCCGGCTGGGTATGGGACATCATTAAGAAACCTACTGCTTCAATGCCCAATTCTTTTGCAATCTTAAAATACTGTTCTGTGACATCAGCCTCAGTACAATGAACAGCGATCCGAACCATATTGATGCCAATTTCTACTGCCTGTCGCAGCTCCTTACTTGTCCCAATCCCGGGAACAAACAAGGAAGCGATTTTAGCTTGCTTAGCTGTATCCACCGCAGCTGCAATTAAATCAAATTCAGAATGGACAGAAAACCCCTGCTGGATACAAGAACCTTTTAATCCTGAACCATGACTGACTTCAATGACAGGTACCCCTGCATGATCTAAATCGCTTACAATCTTCCTTACCATTTCAGGTGTATAGCTATGACCAATGGCATGATCACCATCTCGAAGTGTCGTATCTGTAAGTCTTGGAATTTTCATTATTTAACCTCCTCTTTCGCTTCAAGAAAATGCTGGGCATACACTTCTCCAACCTTACGGGCTGATGCGGTCATAATATCCAGATTTCCTGCATAAGTAGGGAAGAAATCCCCTGCTCCTACAACTTCATTCATAATTACAATGGTTGGTAAATGCCCCCATGGCGTATCCCGATAGTCAACCAATGGAGCACTCTTCAAACGATATCCCGGCACGTAACTGGAAATTTCAGCAACAATGGACTCAATCGAACGTTTTACAGTTTCTTCATCAAAGTCTTCCTTAATTACTGCATATACAGTATTGGACATATTAACCGGAGGCTGGGCTGGATTAAATACCGGAATCGCTCTTGTAATCGTTGCCCCGCCAATTTTATGAAGGGCACTCGCCGTTGTTTGCGTGAATTCATCCACATTATGTCTTGTCCCGGGACCAATTGAGAGACTTGCCGCAGTCGTAATCACTTCAGCATAGTGTACAGGCACGATGCGATTGACCGCGTACACGAGAGGTGTTGTTGCCTGTCCACCGCATGAAATTAGGTTAACATTCATTGCATCCTTATGTTCATTTAGATTTACCGTTGGTACAACGAAAGGACCAAGTGCTGCAGGCGTCATATCTATCGCCATCTTTCCTGCAGCCCGCAATCTACCAGCAATAGCCATATGTGCTTTTGCACTGGTCGCATCAAAGACAATCTTGATCTCCGGATCCTCCATGATTGCATCTATTCCATGATGACTTGTCCGAATACCCTTTTCCCGTGCTCTAGCTAATCCTTCTGATTGGGGGTCAATACCTGCAACGATTGCTAACTCCATATTCCCATCATTCTTTAAAATTTTGTACATTAGGTCTGTACCAATATTTCCTGAGCCTAAAATGCCAACCTTAATTTTGGTCATGTTTTCTGATCATCCCTTCTATTCATCTATCCCTTAAGGTTTCACCACTTCTGGAGTTATAACGGGAGTACCACTCAGCCAAAATTCTAGGAATGCTGGGCCAATTCATAAATTGGCTCTTGGTATCCCGTCATTTTACTTCCTCCATTTCTAAATTAGTGCTATCTTTATATTAAATTTTCTGAATTTTCATAACAATGGCATAGATCTACTAAATATCAACTCGAAACTGAAGATTTCATTCAGTTACTATCGTTGGCAGAAAGAATGATCATTGGGGTCAGTCCCAATGTCATCCGTACTAACACAAAAAAAGCTGAACTAATTGTTTAAATTAGTTCAGCTTAAAAATAACGCCTTAATGTTATACATTATAAAAAATACTGGAGGATTAAAGAGATAACTTTAATTCTTGACTTTTAATAAAAAATTAAATCACTATCGTTTTTCTTTTGTTAAAATGTTCATTCAATAAATCTCTCTGCAATTTTGTAATGCTCCCTAACTAGAGGCAGCATTCTCCTTCATTACTCTATTCCGTGACAGCCGATCAATCTGTTTGAGAAAAGGCGGAAGCATCTTCATGTACCACAAAATGTCCGGTAAGGCACCTTTGATGCAGCGGGAAGTGTGCAGTATTCAGCTTGTTCGGGAGTGTAGGCGTAAGGGCTTGAAAGAACCTCAAGAAGCCGCTCCATAATGCTGTAATCTCCTTCATTCACTGCGGCCTCGAGTGCCTCTTCTACCCTGTGATTCCGAGGAATTACCGCAGGATTGCTACTACGCATTAATTGACTCAAGTAGGTTCTTGATTCCTCCTGCCGTCCTAGTCTTGCCTCCCACTGATCATACCACTGAGAAAATTCTGGGGTTCCGAACAGGACTGTATCCTTTGGCGTATCGAACGTTAAGGAGCGGAAGGTATTAGTATAGTCCGCACGATACTTTTTCATCAAATTGAGGAGGTCTATGATTAGGGATTCATCCTGTGGCTCGTCATTCATTATTCCCAGCTTTGCTCTCATTCCCGCGAGCCAATTCCTTTTATACAATTTAGGATAATCAGAAATGGCATCCTGGGCCAATTTGAGAGCTTCATCCTCATTTTCATGGAGCAATGGCAGTAGGGATTCAGCAAACCTTGCCAGATTCCACCCGCCAATAGCTGGTTGATTGCCATAGGCATAGCGGCCTTGTCTGTCTATGGAACTAAATACGGTTTCTGGATCATAGGTGTCCATGAAGGCGCAAGGACCATAATCAATGGTTTCCCCACTAATCGCCATGTTGTCGGTGTTCATGACCCCGTGAATAAAACCAACCATCTGCCACTTAGCAATCAACGCAGCCTGACGCTTGATCACTTCCTTAAGCAGTAAAAGATATTTGCTCTGATCTTCCTCAATCTCAGGAAAATGGCGCTTCAGTGCATAATCAGCCAGCGTCCGCAATTCCTCAACTGTACCCCAATTCGCAGCGTATTGAAAGGTGCCGACACGGATATGACTTGCAGCCACACGAGTGAGTACAGCACCAGGCAGATTGGTTTCACGGATTACTTTCTCACCTGTTGCCACTACTGCCAGACTGCGGGTAGTGGGAATACCAAGTGCATGCATCGCTTCGCTAATGATGTACTCGCGCAGCATCGGACCAACAGCAGCGCGGCCATCGCCTCCTCGAGAGTATGGCGTTCTGCCTGAACCTTTGAGCTGAATATCAAACCGTCCGCCCGAAGGAGTAATTTGCTCGCCAAGCAGCAGTGCCCGACCGTCCCCTAACATAGTAAAATGACCAAATTGATGCCCCGCATATGCTTGAGCAAGCGGTGAAGCGCCTTCGGGAATTCGGTTTCCAGCAAAAATACCCTCTTTTTTTTCCAACATCTCGTCGTTTAACCCCAGGGATGTTGCCACAGAATTATTAAAAATGATTAACTTCGGTGAGCGAACAGGGATCGGGTTCTGACTGGTATAAAATGTTTTGGGAAGTTGAGCATACGTATTGTCAAAATTCCATCCAGAATCTTTTGTTTCATTTGTCATTGTCTCAGCTTCCTTTCATTTTTATTTTATGCTGCTTTCATATTAATTAGGCGGCCCTTTTTAATGTCAACTTCTGGAATACCGTAACCCCAAATTCAGATTTTTTTTAGTAACCATTACATTAAATAAAGTATTCTGGGAATAGTAAATCTAATTTAAGTGGCACTATGTTTTAAAAAAAAAATGTAGCCGGCATAAGGATACCAGCTACATTTTAACACACATTTATTGTTGGTAACTATTCGTTTGATTCATACCCATTTGATTCATACCCATTTGATTCATATCCATTTGTCCTACTAGCCCTTGCTGTTGCTGAGATTGCTGTTGAGATTGCTGTTGTAATTGTTGCTGTGATTGGTTAATCTGTTGTGATATCTGATTTAACATATTAAATGATTGTAGTGATTGCTCCACATTACTTAACATTTGTGTAGTCTGGTGAATAGATTGTTGTAATTGTTGGAATGTTTTTTGCTGTTGTTGTTGAGCTTGTGAACTAAATTGTTGTAACTGTTTTAATAGTTCATTTGAATGCTGCTGATTCTGCCCAGATGATGACATTGTAGATTGTTGGTTGCCTGAATTTAGTTGATTTAGAGCATTTTGTATTACGTGTAACTGGTTTTTTAAGGGCGTAAGCTCTTCACCAATTTCCTCTTCAACCTTTGCAGCAGCTACCCTTTCAATTTTTTCATTTTCTGCAGTTCTAACTCTTTCCTTAATAACTTTCTCTTTTTCCATAGCAAATTCCTCCTTAAATCGATTGTTTGAAAATGGTTTAGGTGCTTCTACTGCTGGAATAGGTTTATTTAATTTTCTAATTAAATAAATTGCTCCTATAGCAATAGCTAACAAAATGACAATGAAGAATAACATTCCGTATATGGTAATGCACCTCCAAATGTATCTACTGCAATAACCAGGTAGACAAATATATTCTCTTCTATATCAAGGATTTTATTAATGGTATAAATCCCCAGTTAAATTCAAGTTACCATAATTTATTGTACTTTTGTAAACCCGATGAACGATTAGCAAAGGCCTGTGAGAAACTTCATAACAGCCGTCCGAACATAAGAACGTTGGGTGGCAGAGGGTGATGTGATGGTAGATCAGCTAAAAGTAACGGGTATAAATCGCAAAAGAATAAAAAAATGTAAGAATACAGATTGAAGGATAACAAACCGCTGTAAAAAAAAAACAGCCCAAAAAACTGAGCTGTTTTCAATTTGCCTGGCAGCGCCCTACTCTCACAGGGACTTGCGTCCCAACTACCATCGGCGCTCTAGAAGCTTAACTTCCGTGTTCGGTATGGGAACGGGTGTGACCTTCTCGCTATCGCCACCAGACTATAATATTGAGGTTCATTCCCTCAAAACTAGATAATATAGAAGAAGTAAATAA
>NZ_JAEVLT010000048.1 GCF_024494385.1 Bacillus sp. EB600 | reverse complement strand
CTTTCCTCCTTTGATTTTTAATAGGTTTTAGGTCTTTGATGTTTGGGTTTTGTGATTTCCCTTTTCTCTTTTGACTTGCGAAGCGAGTTAGTTCCCCAAAGGGAATTATTTTTCGTCTTTTGCAAGGAGAACGAAAAACACGCATAGGCAATGGGTCAAGGGTGCTCTTCGCACAAAAAGTTTTTTGCTGTTGCGGTAGCGTTCTTAAGCAAAAAAGTTTTTTGCCCCTTGACCCATTGACTAGCCTTCTTAGCTTTCAGCCGGAAAGGTTCGGGTGTCCTACTGGCTGGAAGGTTAGAAGACTTGCGCTGTTTAACGATTCGGAAGGCAAAAGGGAAAAATAAACAATAAGAGCAGCCGTTTCGGCTGCTCTCCTTTTGTCTTTTATTCTTTTGATCTTTCAATCTTTTGATTTTCTGATTTTCGGCTCGTTCGGAATGGCGGCGTTAGCCGTAAATGGAACAGGAACCTACGGAAAGTTAAGAAAGATGTTTTTACCTTTCTTTACTTTCCGTGGTTATCGGTCCATTTAATGCCGAATCGACACGTACAGAATGTTAGAAAGGATGCTTTTCCCCTTTCTTACATCCTGTAGTGCTGCCGGCCAACGCAATTTTTTAAATTTTCAATCAGGGCTTTTTATAGTTATTTCTAAAGAAAAAAACTAGCCTTAGGCTAGTTGCAGACCGCCGACAAACTCGATTTTTTCGAATTTGTCGACAGTCAAAAACACTCCCTATGAGCGTTTTATTTTTATGGACTCAGAAAAGTTACATAAGTTAAACACTACCTTAACAATTCATTCATACTTTGTTCATTACATCGCGCTAAGATATTCAATACTCCCATTTCGGGATTATCCGGCATAGCCGGGTCATTAAGCTGTACATAAGGACAACGCAATATATCCATATGTTTACAGTTGTTAGCCAAAGGGCAAGATAATAATGTGAACTTGGAAAAGGAGGAATGAAGATTGGATGTGCCATTAACATCAAAGGAAGTCATTACTCAGATCCAGAAGTTACAGAACGAAGGTCAAACTCTAAAGAAAAAAGAGGTAAAACAACTTTATCCTGATTTAATGCGGAGTGCTTTGTATTACTACCCAAGTTGGCAACAGGCCGTAGAAGAAAGTCAAACAGGGTAAAATTAAGACATTTAAAAAACATCATCTCAGTTAACAGACAGGCCATCCCATGTGGATGGTTTTTGTTTTGTGTTTTTTAAACAGCTTAGAACAGGGCTTCCAAAAATCTAAGGCGACTTGAACGGAATTTTTTCCTCTTAAAGGGAAAGATCCTTTTTGTGCTATTTTGCTGTCACCTGTGTAATGTATTTCGATTGTCACATTCATTTCTTTTAACCTCTTTATGCAGTTATAGATACATTATAACTTAAAGAAAATAAACGAACAAATGTTCTAAAAACTTTTTTCCTTTTTCTTCTCCGGATATCTGCTACCAGATAACTTATATATATATCAAAGAAATCATCCGTTTTAGCCCTCGGACCTACTTCGCGAATAACTTTCATCATTTTTTTGATTGTCGGAAGCGTTGGAGAATAGTCGTTATCCGATGAAATATTACTGATAGTGTTCCGGCTAATCTTACAAGCGGGGCCTAACTGTTCATTGGGTAATTACAGCATTGAATCTTACTTTCTAGCCTAAGATTGATATGAATTCACTTCAGCAATACTTACAACCAAATAATCTGCCTGAACTATTCAGTGTGCTGTTTTGGTAGATAAGTAAAAAAAGCCCGGCTTTCATAGACAAAGACGATTGTTATGTTAGTTGTTTTCTGAAGGTAAATAGATGGAAAGCTAAGAAGTAATATCAGTCTATCCTTTCTAGCAGAGGCATAATATTGTATAAAAACAATAGGAGGGATTTTCTGATGTCATCAACACGACAAGATGCATGGTCCCAGGATGATGATTTGTTGCTTGCAGAAGTTGTGCTTCGGCATCTAAGAGAAGGCCGGACACAGCTACAGGCATTTGAAGAAGTCGGCAAAAGTCTTTCCCGTACTGCCTCAGCGTGCGGTTTTCGTTGGAATTCATCCGTTCGTAAACAATATCAGTCAGATATAGAAACGGCCAAAAAAGTGTGGAAACAATTAAAAAGTCAACCCACCCTTCCCGAACCAGCCTCATTACCTTCTGAATCTGCAACAAGTCTATATTCTCAAGAAGAAAAAGAAAATGGTGAAATAACGTTTCAGGCTACCATCTGTTTTTTGAATGAGCTGTACAAAAAGACAGAACTCTCCAAACAGGGAGATAAGGAAAAAATAAAAGAGTTAGAGAAGAAAACATATGAACTAGTCGTTGAAAATGAAAAACTTGAAAAAAAGTTCAAGTCAATGGAAGAGGATTATCGCATCTTAATTGATATTATGGAACGAGCTAGAAAAATGATTACATTGCAAGACAGAGATCATGATCAGAAGGCAAAATTTCAGATGGCCAAAAACGGAAATCTTGAGAGAGTAGAATAACTTTTGGATAAAAGAGCGGTCTCAACTGGACTGTTGATACACTGTTTTCTGTACTCCAAGACGCAAAATATAGTAATTGAAAATGAGGACGAACCACTAGACACTGTAGTGATTTGTCTTCTTTTTGCTTTGAATCCATATATGTCAACATCCCCCAACAGCCCGCTTTTTTTTTGCTGTTATCAGTTTTATAAGAGTAAGATTCACCCACCTCTTAACATCTTTAAACTTAAGGTATGCACTAAACAATCAGTCATACTTTTTTTAGTCCCGCCCCCTACTATTTTCTCCTCCTTCTACCTCCTGAATTACTTGTTTAATGCGTTGAATTTCGTAAACCTTTTCCATATGTAACACTTCCTTTCTTTGTTTGAGAAGGAAGCAATGATGGGCGTAAATCGGGTGAATCCCAATGACTTAGGGGCAGTTGGGAAGCGTTTTTTGCTTCCTTACTTCCCCTTGGCTTTGCCGATTTTGTTTGCCTGGCGCCCGCCCTTCACGCGGTCATAAGCCCATTCATTATAATGAGGAGAACAAAGAAGGCTTACTACCGTCCGAGCGTGGCGGTCGTATATACCGAAGGTATAAAACGCCTAATGGCAATGGGCTCGATGCCCTTTTGCCATTAAAAACATGGCCTGAGCGTCCGAGGCGAACGGGCCCCGAAAGGGAGCAGCATCGGTTGAAAGGCGAGGCTCGATGCCGAGCTTTTCAATAAAAAAAGAGATTTTTAATCAAAAAGATTTCGAAGAAAGACTGCTAATAAAAATTGCGTACTGTCTCCTTGCGCAACTTGGAGGCAGTCGGCTTTTGGGGATTAGATGTCCCCTAAATGCCGTCAGCACCCTTTCAATCATTGGGAGTAAAGCGAAGCGAGCGACGCGATTCCTGGCGATAGCCATGAATTTCCCATGCTCTTCAATACACTTTTTAAAGTTAAACAACAAAAGAAGGAGCTACCCCTCTTTCCTTTCTTCTACTTCTTCCATCATGGATTAGATCCACTCAATGGCTTCATGTTTGCTGCTGAAATTATCGATTAGACGAACAAATTGTGTGATTACTTCGTCTTCTAATAAGTGAAAGAATTTGCAGATAATATTTACATTGTGAGAGCTAACGTCAAAGAAGCCCGTTATTCCAGATCGGGCTTCTTACTAAGAGAAAAATATGGTATCAGTGTTTGGACGGACAGAGATACGGTAAGTGAACACATTTACTATATCATTACCGTTTATAGTTTAGTTAATGGACAGGAACAATTTGGTGACAGATTTATCTCATTTTATAAAAAAGGAGATTTCCCTAATGAGGAAGGCTCCTTTCCTTTCTGATCAGTCCGTAATGCTTCTGTTCTAAATATGGTTATTTATGCTGTTGATCAAATAAAGAAAGTGGGGACAAACTATAAAATTATCATTTCGGATCTGACAAACGTCAATATTATCAGCCTCGTAGTTTAATTGAAAATTTTTTGTTAGTATTGGCTCATCCCCAAATTAAAAGATGTTAAATATTTGATCTGTTTATAATTTTCCGGTAAAATTATGATACACAGATTGTAAGCGTTTTCTTTTAGAGGTGAGCAAATAATGGATTTTTATGAAAAATTACCTGTTGAGTTTCTTATTCGTTTCTACAACGAAATTATTAAAAATATTGAAAAAGGTATAATTACAAAAACTATGTATTATGAACTTGGTGTAATTATTTCTGTTGCTTCCCGAAGAGGATTTTCCTTAGAGTTTCCTTCTGATTTTAATCAAATAATTAATCAACAAGTCTTAAATGATTTATTGCAATATAAACAAGTGAATAATAGTCCTTGTAGTGCCTAACCTTTATATTTACCTTTGGTTTCTGCATCCTATCCCATCCAGTTGACTTAGTCAACCGGAGGATAAAATCATGACCACCCGTCCAACGGGTGGTTTGCACAACGGCTATAAGCCTATATTACCGGCCAGCGTCTAAAGGCGCTGGCTTTCATTTTAATTCAAGCCTCTATTACCTTTACCACTTTTGCCACCCCTTAAAGGGTATTTGTATTACTTGCTACCCTTTTGTTAGCCTTTTCCATTTGCGCTCAGCACCACAACTTTTGATTGCAGCACCCAGAGGCGGTTTGAAACCTGTACCTGAATACCGATTTCTAGGGGCCATCCCTCATCTCTTACAAAGCATTAATTTCCCGTGATTTCACTCCTTTTGATACAAGAAACTATTCAGGACACACTTTGACGTTTACTTTCATTTGAGCTGCTTTTTAGGGTATTGAAACAGACTAAGTTAAAAGTGCCCTTTCGCTAGGGACTAGTATATCCCCAATTGGTTATCATTTGTAATCCTTTCTCTTTAGTCTTGAGCCTTCAAATGCTTCTTTTTTAACATTCTATCCCCAAGAATAGCCGTAACATGACACTGCACATTCTGCACCTATGCCAAGCTAGTGAATGATATAGATTATGAATAATCTACCACCTTTCGTAAATCATATAATTGATTCTGCAAACTTGGAGGACATTTCATGGATACCTTTGATATAGAAAATGGGAAATTCCAATCAAAAGAAACGATTGATTGGTTATCGATTCAATTAAAACCAACTTTCGATTTAATAGAAAAACGCCTGGAACACCGAAAAAAAGGGGCGAAGCTTCTTTTCATCAAAACCCTAGTTGATGGTGATAAAGTTCAACAAATGATCATCAAACCTTTTTTTGAAATGGACACAGAAGATGATATGAGGGCCTATTTATCCTCCCTTCCTGACCAACAAGAGACCACCTCCAAAGAGCAGATTTTGGGTGAGTTAACAAAAGGTAGTGTGGTAGTGGGCATTCATGGTCTTATCTTCATGTTCGACATGAAAACCGTAAATACAAACACGGTACCACCTACCCTATTGGAAACAACCATACAAGGACCTCAAATGTCCTTAAGTGAAGATATACAAACGAATGTAAATTTAATCCGACACAGATATCATCAGCCATCCCTATCAGTTGAGATGTTTGAGGTTGGGGAAAAATCAAATCAATCATTGGCCGTTATCTATGACAGAGATTTAGTTAATCAGGCTGTCTTGCAAATAATAAAAACAAAAATAAGTAATCTTAAAGAGCCAATTGTTCAATCTACAGCTGAATTGCAAAGAATGATGAATGAAGAAAAGTATTCCCTATTCCCTTCTATGATAATTACTGAGAGAACAGATCGTATTGTTTATAACCTCTCTGGGGGAAAAGTAGTCTTACTTTTAGATGGAAATCCAACAACCATCATTGCACCTACTGTTTTTTTCGACTTTATGTCAGCGATGGACGACAACTATAATTCATACTGGGTCACAAAGTTTAGTAGAATCATTCGTTATATGGGATTGTTTACCTCACTCATTCTCCCGGGATTTTACGTAGCATCTACCTCCTTTAATCCAGAAATTCTTCAATCGCAACTTGCCTTATCCGTTGCGGGAAGTCGTTTAGGAGTACCCTATCCATCTTATATGGAAGTGCTGTTTATGTTAATTTTTATGGAACTTTTAATTGAGGCTAGTATTCGACTCCCCCGAGTTATCAGTGGGGCAGCAACAACGGTAGGAGGACTAATTTTGGGAACAGCTGCCACGGAAGCAACATTAGCATCCAATATTATGATTATTGTCGTTGCAGCTGTGGCCATTTGTAATTTTGCCATTCCCATAAGCGGGTTAAATTATGCTGTTCGAGTGTTGAAATACATCGTCATCTTCTTTGCATCGATTGCTGGTGTGGCAGGGCTACTTCTTTCGTTTATTGGAATTGTCATGTATCTTACCCATCTTAGAAGCTTTGGCGAACCCTATTTAAAGTTATATATGCAAAGAAAGACAGATGAAAAGAAGGGGATGTAGACAATGAATCGCTATTTTTATTACTTAACCTTAGTAACGATGATTGTCAATATGGTGGGTTCTGTTCCGAAAATATTGTTTAAAACAAAAGATTTTGGCACCATCACTTCCATTCTGATTGCCATTGCGATCGGGATTTTATTCATCTATTGGATCACGAGCTTTTTTAATCAATTCCCTGGCGTCGGATTCCCAGAATTATTGAAAAATCATATGCCTAAATGGATTTCTACTTTTCTTCTTTTCTGTTTTGGTTTGATGTGGTTTTTCGTCGGTTTAGAGACATTTATTTCAAATACCTTTTTAATGAAAAGATTTTTAACCACACAAACCCCAATTTTTTGGATTGCAGTGCTCCTTTTGTTTTTTGTTTCTTTTGGGGTGTTATTATCAACAAAAAGTGTCTTATATACCGTGGAAATTATCTTACTATTGAATTTGCCATTGTTTGTTCTCGTCATTGTTGAATTATACGCTAATGAAAATTTAAAATGGGATTTCATAAGGAAGGCATGGATGTATCTTTATCATCAACCAAACTACTCGTCCTTTTCTGCCGCCATATTTGTTTTCTTAGGTTTGTTCAATCTCTCTATCTTTAATCGTGAATTCAATAACAAACAACATCATACACCTTTACAGCTCTTGCTTTTTTGTGTATTAGGGGCAGGTTTGTTATTGACCACTTATTTTATCCCAATTGGATATAATGGATTTGATAATATTAATTTCATTACGTATCCATGGATTTTAACGGCGGATTCCATCAAAGTGGGTTTTGCTTTTATTGAACGAGTCATGTTTGTCTTTTTAATTGTGTATCAATCGATAGCCTTTTTAGGCCTTATCATTAGTTGGCATGTGGGATTAGAATTTCTTAAAAGTTTAGGTTCCATTCGGCAACTTAATCGGGGTGGCTATGACCTAACCCCCTATTTATTTCTGCTTCTTTTTTGGATTATTAGTCTATGGACCTCTGTCCATTTTTCGGAATATCATATCATGTTATATGCAGGCTATTTATTTAAGATGATGCCTCCTTTTTGTTTTATTTTTCTATTCGTTTGTTGGTATATTCACAGAAGGGTTAAAACATCATGAGTTCCTTCGTAAAGAAAAAGAATATATTATTGGTCCTATTATTTTTGTTCGTCACCCCCCTTTTGAGCGTAGGTTGTGGATTTAAAGATATTGATAAACGTATATTTATTATTGGAGTTGGTCTAGATAAGAATGACTCCAGGGGAAAACCCTATCGAATTACACTAAAGTTGGCTGTCCTTTTAGGCAGTACGAAAAACTCCCCAAAGCCGGAATATACTTATTTGACAAGGGAGTCCAAAACCGTTGCTGGGGGTGTCCAGTTATTAAAATCCCATATCGATAAAGAATTAGACTTTGGCCATTCGAAAGTAATTGTCTTTGGCGAAAAAATATTAGAGGAGGACATGCGTGTATTATCAGACTTTTTTTTAAGAAGACGAGATTTGCAACAAATATCATGGGTTTCAGTTGGAAGCCCATCCGCTGAAGCCGTATTAAAATCAAAACCATCTGCTGAAGTATCCGGTGCAAACGTGTTATTTAACCTATTCTCTGGCGTTGGAACCAATAGTTCCAATACGGTTTCAACTTATCTTTTTGACTTTAGAAGACAACTAATAGAAGATGGGATTGATGCGGTTTTGCCAATCATTGAAACGGACAAGAAGAGAAAAACAATGATTGTGAATAAATCAATTGTTTTCAAAGATAGAAAGGGGAAAGTAGAACTAAACCCCGATCAGTCGGAAATATATAATATCCTAACGAGCAAAATGGATACAATCAATCTGATCATCCCCATTCCGAACAAAAAAAACGAGGTGTTTTCCGCGTTTATGGAGAAAACTAATACGAAATATTGGATCGAGCCTTTATCAAATCATGAATATGTGTTAAAGATGAACGTAAAAATGGCCGGCATTGTGGAGGAATCAAAAATACGTCTTTCCCAATTCAAATTGAATCAATATAATAAACTTGCAGGCAAAGAGGCTAAAAAGCGGATTCTTACCTTCTTATCGGACATGCACAAGAACGGAGTGGATCCCATTGGTTTTGGTTTACGCTATCAAGCTACACACCTTGATAATCAGAATAGGGCGAATGAATGGAATCAGATTTATCCTAATCTTAAATTTGATGTATCTGTCAAGGTTGATATAAAGGATGTTGGAACAACTGAATAAAATCATTACTTTTTATCAGTCTGTAGTGCTGTTCCCCTAAAATAAATTTGTAGATTTCACTTCGGAAGAAAAAGTGTTGGAGCAAATAAATGAACATTAACATCCAAATATTCTATACAAGCGATTTAGATTCAAAAATCAAGCAAAGTGCTTCTTTTCCAGTCAATACTTATCAATTTAAACATGATCCACACAAAGAAGCTGCACGAGTCACATTCGAATGGTGGAAGCTTATTAAAAAGAATATGTCCTATCGTGTGATATTGAAAGAAGTGATTTATAATAGTGAGTATGATATCACTGAGTTGGTAAAACAGTTGGATGATACACCTATACCGGATATTGATTTGCCCTTCTAATGAAGTACTTTAGATCACTTTTTCATTCAAAGTAACATAGGCTTTCACTTGCACAAAGGTTGACACATAAGTTACATAAAGATATTTAAGTATTAAAAGCTCGCGCATGGCGAGCTAATTTTATTAGTAAAAACAATAAAAAATAGACTGCTGAAGCAGTCTGCTTTTTTCAATTCTTGTTGCTCTTTAGATGGAATACGGAGAGAGTTCCCACAGTTAACCAGACCATAAAAATCCGCGTACATTACGTTCAAAATGTACGCCTTTTTGGTGAAAATTAAACATCTTATACACATTAAACTCGTACACCATTACTAATTGATTCACAAGAATCACTCCTTTGTTATTGATATCCAAAGAGTAATTCAAAAATAAAAAAAGGTGAGATCACCAAAATTCATTTTTCCAGCCCCATCTTTGTTTCAAAAATTGCTTTTTTGGCTTCTAAAATCAAATCTAAGCCTTAAATTTGCTTCCAAAATTCATTTTTATATACTTTTTTTTAATTTTAATAACCTTAATAAGTTTCAACATACATGATATAGCATAAATGAAAAAGGTGAGACATTGGACTAACCAATACTCACCTTTGTTTTGAATGATAGACTTGTAAGGTCCTTTCTAGACAGTTTTATTTCACAAAAACTCCAAATGGTTTTCCTAATGGCAGCAAAGCTTTATTGAAGCATGTATTGATCAGGACGGCTCCTGCACAATAGAAAGAAAGCACACCCACTAACAATTCGGCTACGGCAGCAATTCCATAGGATGCACTCGACATGATATGAAAGGCACCTAAAAAGTCTCCAAGGAATTCAATATCAAGTAAGAGTATAATGAAGAACAGAACTTTATTTGTTTCCATGGCGGCAATTGTCACGAAAATACTAAAAATTAAATAACCCAAATCTACCATACCTAATAGTCTTTCGTCCCCGCTTGCCTGAAGAGCTGAGCCTAAAATTCCCGACTGAGCCAACAATATGAATGCATGAGAGATCCAAAAAGCTCCGTATAATCCCCATACTGTTGTCCCAAATATACTGTTATTCCTTGCATCCAGACGTGCAGCAAATAATTGCGCTATGCCGCCCAGGAAAAATACCCAAGGCACCATAAAAGCAATTCCTTGTGCTAATCCCAGTTCACTGGTTGCTTCTATAAGTGCTACGATTGCAAGAGTGAACAAACCCAAAGCTGTTGGATCTGCTGTTGTTATTTTTATCTGTCTTTGACTTTCATTTTCCACTATTATCCTCCTTAAACATACTTTAATGTTTATGTGATATAAAGGTTGTTATTTTATTCCGTATATTGAAAAAATGATGTTTTTCGACTTCTTCTTTTTCCATATTTTCAATATTTGTTACGGTATGTTCAACTAGCCCAATGTAAATTTTTTTTGGAATGGAGTAAACACCGTTAATGGATATAATATTCCCATTAGATTCTTCAATGTAAAATGCCCTTTTCGCGGTTTTTATTTCATTAAATACACCTCGATAGTAATATGTAAGTTTAAATGATCCCATTCCATATTGTCCCCTCTTTTAATGTTTTCCTAATTGAGTTAATTTCATAATTACTTTTTTTAATTATTAATCTGACCGAATTTTCAAGGCTTTTTTTAAAAAAATTAAGAAATTTTCATTTTTTTCATTTGTTTGTTGATTCGATCTACAGCCAATTTTGTTGCGTTGTACACAAGAGTAATTAAATCAAAATGAACTTTTACCTTTTTGCCAGTTCGGTATCGAACATTTTTTAATTGGAAGAACTCTTTTAAATAAGCATTCACTAAGTTTTTTCAAAGCTTCAGAACCTCGTTCTGGAGCTGTATATCTTCGAATATCGGTATCAATCTTCACCTTATGGACCTTTTAGCATAGAAAACCATTGGATAATAGGCAGGTTTCACACTCTTTTGGTCTTACGTACTTCGTACTTCAACAAGCGATACTTTTCATTATAACTTTCGTATCGATAAGGATGTTTTCTCACACATGTCGGGGCAAAATGCTCATCAAAGCCAATGGACTTCACATTCATTGCGCTTATTATAGGCGATGATTCCATAAGACAGTAACGAATGGGTAGAGAAGGAAGCCTTTCCTGGATCTCTTTAGGAGAGGATTGGCTGTTTTTCCATCGTTCAAACTAGCAGAAGTCATATGGATTGTAAAAATATACTGTTTGATTATTTTTTTATATCTGGACTTTTCTTTTTTTAATCTTCAGCCAGTTTCACATGCTTTGAATACTGAAATATACCTGAAAACAACCAAGGTACAGCTTTTGGAATGTAATTTTATCCGAGAAGTCGGAGCGATGTTCTCCTCTGTTGTTTTAGGTGTACTCCGTGACAGTAAGAAAGGTGGGGCCGCCACTTATTTTTATTGGTAAATTAAATTTTCCCAATATAAGGTGTACAAAATATAGCAGAGTATGTATCAGATATCTCGAATCGGGTAAATTACACAAGTAAATATAACATTCTTCTAATAAAGTTAAATTGGAGTGATTACTATCCAAAAAATAAAACGAAATGCCGTAAATAAATCAAGCTTTGCATGGTTGATAACATCCTCTCTAAAAGGTATTTCGCAAGTTATACTAATTGAAAATGCTGTAACAGGCTTCATTATTCTAGTCGCTATTTTGATTTCATCTATAGCTTTAGGCATCATTACCCTATTATCAGCCATCATCGGAACCTTAATTGCAAAAATAGGAGGAGCAGATCTAGATAGTATTAACCAGGGATTATATGGGTACAACTCCGTGTTAACCGGAATGGCGCTTTCATTGTTTTTAAGCGGTGATGATCGCTGGGTCATTGCCTTAATTGGTGCAGCGATTGCAGCGATATTTTCAGCAATGTTTATTCATTTAATGAAGAACACTGGGCTGCCTGTGCTTACGTTTCCATACATTATCCTTACATGGTCACTGCTGCTGACTTCTTATCGGTTGACCGCATTTAAGTTAAGCCCTGCACTTGTACCGCAGTCACTAACCAAGTGGAAGCTAAATATTGAGGGAGAAACAGATTGGTTTGATGGAAGTATGAATGGAATCGGACAAGTTTTTTTCCTTGATAATAACTTATCTGCTATTTTAATTTTTATCGCAATCTTTTGGGCAGGGTGGAAATTTGGTGTTTATGCCATCATTGGAAATGCCGCAGGTCTAGTATCATCCTATCTTCATGGGGGTGAACATAGTTTAATTTTCATGGGACTTTACGGTTACAATGCCATTTTAACCATAATCGCTGTATCCATTGTCTTTAAAGAAAATCAGCGTTTTGCCCTCTTATCTGGTATTATTGCGGCTTGTTTAACTGTTCCGATTACGGCTAGTGTTGATACTTGGCTTTTGCCATACGGCCTTCCCGCGCTGACAATGCCTTTTGTTTTGTGTTCATGGCTTTTTCTCGGTGCGAGGAAAGTTCTCACATCACTTTGATAAAAGAAACATCCCGCAACTTGTTTGCGGGATGTTTCTTTTTTATTGGATATCATTCATCATATTAAAAACTTGTGATTCAACAGCATTAAGATTTTCTTCTTCAATCTTTTGCTTTGGATGCGGATTATACCAATGAATCTTTCCATCATGTATAAGACCCTTATACTGATCACCTTGGATATTCAAAGAAAATTCATGCCGCTCATGTACCCGGCCCTCAAATCTTTTATTTACTTCAAAATTCTCAAACATCAGTAACCCTCCCTATTTTTATTTCCTTATAAGTTTTCCCACTATCACGATAAAGTATAATGTTTATTTTGGGAATTCACCGTACTCATTGTAAGCAAAACCATTGTAGGACTTCCTGCAAGTCCATGGATAAGCCCAACAATTAAAGATTTTAAGTAGGATACATTTTTATTTGTCTGATATGGCGTGAAGAGAGTTCTTCCGATTGATCACTGAAAAATGATGTGAATGATTTCTAACTTTACAGAAAAAAATACTGGTGATCCCAAGATAAACCAGCGTTATTCCTACTAAAAAGTCTAATGACAGTGACCACTTTACCGATAAATCATAATATTTAAAAAACAACGCTAATAATAACAAGAGTAGCCGTGTACCCAATCCCCCAATAAATCCCGGTAAGTGATGCGTGTGATAACTTCTTACTTTGACTGACGACAGTAGAAACAGCTATCACATGTTCCGGTTCCATCCATGCTTAATTCCTAACAAAAATCCCATAGTTTTAACTGAAATAACGTAATTTCCATAAATATTCCTCCCCTAAAACCCCTGCTCTAATATAGAAAAACCTGGTAATCGCGTTGATTACCAGATATTGTAACATTTGTAACCTTTAATATTTTCTTAAAAAGCAAAGACCGGTACTAAACCATTCCTTCCTAATTATATAAAGGCAATCCGCAAATATTCTCTCTATTACTTGTGTGGAATTTGCTAATACACGGATCGTAAACCCCGGTTTTGACAAAAGTGAAATACCCACCTTAAAGGAGGCTGAATGTTCATTTATTGCATGAAACAGCCGGTCAAGAAGAGTACTGTCCGTTTGTTCCCCTACGACAATCATTGAGCCTAAATGTGAAAACCCCTCCATAAACCCTAATCCTCCAATATTTTGAACACCAGGTTTCAATTTAATATGGTCATAGGCAGCCAGTTCATCATCAATGTAGATCTCATTCAGCAATTGAACACTTTCATAACTAAAACGATCCCCATCCGGTGACCAGCCTGGTGTCACAATATCTGTATAAATAAATGTCGTGTTTTTTTCCATACGAATAACATTTCTTTGTTTATATCTTGCGTCACGGTAGGCAATAAGCGGATCGGGTAAATATTCAAGAAAACTTCCTTCTTTAAGAATGATTTCAGTTTCTTGATAGACATGATTATTTGGCGTTTTATAGACTTTCGTGGCTGATTGCGTTGTTAAGGTTAGCTTGGCCTGTTTTTCCAAAGAGATTTGCATTTTGTAACGATCCCCATCTAAATAACCCCCGCCAGGATTCAATAGATAGTAACAAGCTTGGCCGCTATTATCGTGATAAATCGGCCTCATTACCTTAAAAGCCCCATGGAAGAACACATTTTTTGCAACTGTTTTCCCCTTACGTTCTTCAGCCGCTAATCTTAGTTGACCTGTCCAGCCGCCCATTTTAAGCTAATCCCTCTAAAAAAGCATTTTGTTTAAGCCAATCAACGACATCCCCTAGCCCATCGTTTTTCTTAAGATTGGTAAACACAAAAGGTTTGTCACCGCGGAAAACTTTTGTATCTGATTCCATTACATCAAGGGATGCCCCGACAAATGGCGCTAAATCCGTTTTATTAATGATAAACAAATCAGACTTAATCATGCCCTGTCCGCCTTTTCGGGGAATTTTCTCCCCTTGAGCTACATCAATGATATAGATGGAGAAATCAACTAATTCCGGACTAAATGTGGCTGCAAGATTATCCCCGCCACTTTCGATAAAAATTAATTGAACATCCGGGTGCTTTTCCTTTAGTTCATCAATCGCAGCGAAATTCATGGAGGCATCTTCTCGAATAGCTGTATGCGGGCAACCCCCAGTTTCAACACCGATGATTCGATCTGCAGGTAATACACCATTTTGCATGAGGAATTTTGCATCCTCTTTTGTATAAATATCATTTGTGACAACCGCCATGCTTAATTTGTCATTCAGGTGCCTGGTTAACTTTTCCACCAGCATGGTTTTTCCTGCCCCTACAGGTCCTCCAACACCAATTTTAATAACGCTCATAAAAAAACTCCCTTTCAATTATTTAAGACATAAAGATTCGTATATTTACCCGTTCATGTTTCATTTGTGATAGTTCTAATCCAGGAGAAACAATACCGAAATCCCCTTCATCAAGTTGTTGTATTTTCTCCGCCGACAACACTAGTTCACTTTGGAAATCATGGATAATTTTCTGTCCAGCAGTCTGCCCTAACGGGATGGCCCTTACGGCATTTTGAACAAGATTTAAAACAACGGAGTACAAATAAGATAAAATCGCTTCCGGTTTCGATATTTCAAGATCATGCGCAATCATAGTAAACACAATTGCAGGGTGCCCAAAAGATTGTTTTGCATGAATCCTCTTTCTGTAAATGGAGAGAATGGGAACATCATATAAATTTTCAACTAGACTTAACATTCTATCTCCCATTCTTTGGGTGCCTTCTCTTGTCTCCCGAGGAAGATTTTGGACAGTTAACATTCGGTCCAGCTTCCATACTTTTAGATAATCTTCTTCTTCCAATGCTTGATAAACTAAATGACAAGCAAGCCCATCTGAATAGATGAGCTGTTCATTTAAATAAACATGGAGCCACTGCTTGAAGGTATCCGGATTTTGAACAATATTTTCTTGTATATAACTCTCAAGTCCATAGGAATGGCTAAAAGCCCCTGTTGGAAAATTCGAATCACATAACTGAAATAAGGAGAGAATCTTATTCATGGCTGTGACCTATATGACGAAATGCCTGCTTTACCTTGCGATCTTCACGTGTAAAAGGAATATCCAGCTCCTTTACTAACTCTTCAACAAGATAATCATATTGAACCATCATTTCGTCATTCTCAAACTGGGCCGGAAGATGACGATTTCCCAGCTGATGGGCAATAGTGCCCATTTCGTTTAAACTCCGCGGTCTAATCACCAATAAATCATCTTCCATCACATCAATGACAATTATATTTCGATCATCCATATACAAAACATCACCCGAAGTTAAATCACGCGGCTCTTTCAAGCGGATTCCAATTTCCCTGCCGTGGTCTGTTTTAACCCTTTGAATCCGCTTTACCAAGAGGGAACTCTCAAGGTAAACCTTTTCAATATGACGATTAATGATTTCTTCCTTTTCCATACTTTCGATATTTGCTTCAATTCTTTCAACGATCAATTTCGTCACCTCAAAATAAGAAATATCTTTGTCCCATCGGTACTTTGTCTACCGGATCACATGTGATGAGTTCACCATTTACCCTTACCTCGTACGTTTGCGGATCAACAGTAAGCTCAGGTGTTTCAGAGTTAAGCTTCATGTCTTTTTTCGTTAGTTTACGGATTCCCTGGACTGGAAGGATTGTTTTTTCTAATCCAAGTTTTTCAGGCACTTTATTTTCGACAGCTGCTTGGGAAAGAAATGTAATCGAACTTTTTGATAGAGCCTTTCCATATGCTGCATACATTGGACGGCATATAACCGGCTGCGGAGTTGGAATAGATGCATTAGCATCACCCATCATGCCGCATACAATGAATCCGCTCTTTAACACCAATTCCGGCTTCACACCAAAAAATGCAGGATTCCAGATAACAAGATCCGCAACTTTTCCAACTTCCACAGAGCCAACATATTCAGAAACCCCATGTGTAATCGCAGGGTTTATTGTATATTTAGCTACATATCGCTTCACTCGATTATTATCGGAGAGTTTGCTGTCTCCTTGCATGGATCCCCTTTGCTTTTTCATTTTGTCTGCTACTTGCCAGGTACGAATAATTACCTCTCCAATTCGTCCCATGGCCTGCGCATCCGAACTTGTCATACTGAAAACCCCCATATCCTGAAGGATATCTTCAGCTGCAATCGTTTCTTTTCGAATCCGGGAATCAGCGAAAGCAATATCTTCCGGTACTGAAGGGTTTAAATGATGACAGACCATCAGCATATCTAAATGTTCGTCTACCGTATTTACAGTATATGGCAATGTTGGATTGGTGGATGAAGGAAGAACATTCGCATAACTGGCCGATTTAATTAAATCCGGAGCATGTCCTCCTCCTGCACCTTCTGTATGGTACATATGAATGACCCGGTCCTTAATCGCTGCCATCGTGTTTTCAACAAATCCGCCTTCATTCAACGTGTCCGCATGAAGTGCTACTTGAACATCATATTGATCAGCAACGCGTAAGGCATGGTCAATTGCTGAAGCCGTTGCACCCCAATCTTCATGAACTTTTAATCCAATTGCTCCCGCGCGTACTTGTTCTGCCAAAGGCTCTTCTGCTGCTGCCTGTCCTTTACCGGTGAACCCGACATTGATCGGCAGCCCCTCTGCCGCCTCAAGCATTCGATGAATATTCCATTCACCCGGAGCAACGGTCGTTGCTCTTGACCCAGCAGTAGGCCCAGTGCCTCCGCCAATGACAGTAGTGAGGCCAGCAGAAAGAGCTGTATCAACTTGCTCAGGATTTATGAAATGTACATGGGTATCAAGACCGCCAGCCGTGACAATCATTCCTTCACCGGCAATGATGTCAGTTGAAGCCCCAATGATAATATCTACCCCATCCATAACCAAAGGATTGCCGCTTTTTCCAATCCCGGAAATTTTTCCATCGCGGATCCCGATATCGGCTTTATAAATTCCTGTATAGTCAAGAATGACCGCATTTGTAATGACAACGTCTGGAATTCCATCCCCTCTGGTTACTAGAGGATGCTGTCCCATTCCATCCCGTATGACTTTACCTCCTCCGAAGACAACTTCATCACCATAAGTTGTAAGATCCTTTTCTATTTGAATAAATAAATCGGTATCCGCTAAGCGGATGGAATCACCTATAGTAGGTCCATACATTTCAGCGTATTGCTTCCTGGTCATTTTAAAACTCATGGATGACAACCTCCTTCCACAGATCCGTCTGTTTTATTATTAAAGCCGTAAACCTTTTGTTCCCCTGCATAACAAACTAATTCCACTTCTTTTTCATCACCTGGTTCAAATCGAACTGCGGAACCTGCGGGAACATTTAAACGTTTTCCAAAAGCTTCATCACGATTAAACTTCAATGCCTCATTTACTTCAAAAAAATGAAAGTGGGAACCGACTTGGACCGGACGATCCCCTGTATTCATTACATTAAGTTTTAAAGTTGATCTGCCTTCATTAATAATAATCGGTTCCTCTTTTAAAAATAATTGTCCTGGCTCCATTCCTGTCTCCATTTTTGTTTCCCTCCTATGGCTTTATCTAATTGGATCATGTACAGTTACCAGCTTCGTTCCATCCGGAAATGTTGCCTCTACTTGGATATCATCAATAATCTCCGGAATACCTTCCATAACATCTTCTCTTTTTAAAATGGTTGCGCCATATTCCATCAATTCCGCCACGGTTTTACCGTCCCGGGCACCTTCCAAAACCTCATAAGTGATATACGCTACTGCTTCGGGATAATTCAATTTCAATCCTCTGTCTTTCCTTTTTTTAGCAAGATCAGCTGCTACCACGATCATGAGCTTGTCAATCTCGCGCGGTAATAATTGCATCGTAAAGCCTCCTTATTCAATCAATCCAAGTTAATTTCTGGTAAATCAAAATAAACACACTTTAATAAAGTTACCTATCCCAAAAAATTTAAACTCTGTTTAAAAACTTTTCTTAAAAAAAGACCATCATTACCGATCACAAAACGGACGCCATAAGTAAGAGAGTCGGATTTGGTTATTATTGATGATTTGATGTAAATGGCACAACGAAAAATTTGATTGTATATAAAAGATTTTTCCTATTGATAAAAAGCCTTTACTCTAGATGAGTAAAGGCTTTTTGGACGAGTTTCTATATATCGTCAGAGACTTAATACAACTTTTTCGACTATTTTGCTACTGATGCATAAAATAGGGATACTTAAGTGTTTATTCTTAATTAGATCCAGAACCCATTGACACCATGTCTTTTCTTCCTTTGCTAATCTAATTCTTCGATTAAATAAGATATACCTTCCAAAGTTTTTTGACATAGGATCTGGTACTTTGTTTTTTTCGATCTTTTCAATTTTTTTTGATAGTCTGTTCATGGTTTCTTCTAACATGGAAATTCGCTCATGAATTAATTTAATGGAATTTTCCTTCTCCGCTAACCTAATTGAATAGATCTTTATAAGAAATTCATCCCGACTAATAGAATCAGAAGGGGATTGGGCAATCCACTTTTCTAAAACTTCTTTTCCTTTTTCCGTAATGGAAAAAATCTTTTTATTAGGTTTTCCCGATTGCTCTACATGCTCATAGTCAAGGAGTTTTTGCTGTTCCATTTTGGCTAATAACGGATATATTTGACTATGCTTTGCCGGCCATATTACCTCAAGATACTTTGCTAACTCGTATCCGGAACAAGGCTTTCTACTGACAGCACCGAGAATCGCATATCCAAGAGTATTGATCGTATTCACCTCCACTTTTAAATAGTGGCAATTCCAATGTTCTCAGATGCCACATTTAATTATGTAATAGATATCTAGTTAATACCATTAAAACTGAGATTTAGTTGCTATGATCATTGCATACAATCTAGGTGGAGAAACCGTGTTGCACTTTTATCAGGCTTAATTGCAGCTTGTTTAACAGTACCTATAGCAGCGGGTCTTTAGCACATTGCCTTTACCATATGGTCTTCCAGCCTTAACCATGCTGTTTTTTCTTTACTCATGGATGTTCTTAGGTACGAGGAAAGTTCTACCTAATAGTCTTTGAATAGGAAGAGTAAACATCACTCTTCCTTATCTAAATCATGTATGATCCGATCCCCAACGCTTTTCAAGCTTCATGAATCTCCAGATGCCATAGGAGATACCCCATGACAAGGCAAATAACAATATTAAGGCGTATCCCAGCCACCCAAAATCTAACCTTTGAATCCAACTCCAAAATCCATGATTCAAACCGAGTTTTTCACTTAGGACTTGTGTTAATTCGATCATTCCGATTATTAAAGCTGCAGATACTGAAATAGCTGTGATCGTCATATTATAGTAGACTTTTCGAAGAGGTGTAGCAAATGCCCAATGGTAAGCTCTCATCATAAAAATTCCATCTGCAGTATCCATCATACTCATTCCTGCGGCAAATAAGACGGGCAAAGATAATATTCCTAAAAACGGAATGGAAGTTTGGGCCGCACTTGCTGAAATTGCCAATAAAGCTACCTCACTTGCCGTATCAAATCCTAATCCAAATAAGAACCCGAGAGGATATACATGCCAACTTTGATTCACTAATTTGTACAGGGGCTTCATAAATCTCCCCATCAATCCACGAGAAAGAAGAAGATGCTCAACATGTTCTTTATCATATGTACTGTTACGCATCTGTTGAAATACCT
The DNA here is from genome assembly GCF_024494385.1 of Bacillus sp. EB600. Classification (GTDB taxonomy): domain Bacteria; phylum Bacillota; class Bacilli; order Bacillales; family Cytobacillaceae; genus JAEVLT01. The sequence continues at coordinate 10,028 of NZ_JAEVLT010000048.1, read as the reverse complement.
TATACAAATCCTTTAATATCAGAAGATTGAGTATTCCTATAAGCAATAAGAAGCTACCCGATACAATCATTCCAATAAGTCCACCTACTTCTTGAAGTTGGGGAAGTTCCTTATGTGCCCATTGAACCGCAATAGCTGTTATAATCGCCATAACAAAAACGACACTTGAATGTCCAATAGAGAAGTAAAAACCGACTCCCGACGGATTTTTATCTTGTTGCATTAGTTTACGAACTGTATTATCAATGGCAGCAATGTGGTCCACATCAAAAGCATGTCGCAATCCCAATGTATATGCGACAAAACCCATGCCTAAAAGAACGGGACTAGTCTTCCACCCAACATACAATAAAGCGAATCCAATAAGGTGTAAAACAGCTACTATAATTAAATAAGGTAACCCTGTACCCTTTCTTAATTTGTTCAAACCAACCTTCTCCTTTTTTATTCATAAAACACCGTGCTACGAATCCGTTAATTCGTAGCACGTGTATTGTAAAAAACTCCATTTATTCCTTAACTGGAGCTACAGTAAATTTTCCATACTTCACACCTTTTAAAGAGATCATCTTGTCGCTTAATTGACGTAATTCTTTTGCTCTTCCCTTCACTACAATTAGCTCCAGACAATTATGATGATCGAGATGAAAATGCGTGGTTGCTAAGATTTCATCATGCATTTGATGTTGAATAGCAGTTAATTCATGGAGCAAATCTCCTTGATGATGGTCATAAAAGATAAGAATACTCCCTGCAACCATTTGTTCATCGTTTTTCCATGACTCCTTTACCAAGGCAGCCCGCACTAAATCACGAACCGCTTCCGATCGATTTTCGTAACCCTTAATTTTTACCAATTCATCAAACTTTTTTAATAATTGTTCATCCATAGATACACCGAAACGTTTTAATATTGAATCGTCCATTGCGGAATCACCTTCATATTGTCTAATTAAACCATCTACTTAGATTGTGTTACAAAATCCAATCGAGTGGAACACGACATATAATGATAGTGTCAATTTTCTAGATCGGAGTAACTCCCCAAACTCTTGTTAGAGGTACCACTTCGTTTATCGAAATTGCTATTATGATGGGTTTTAATCAGTTCCTAAACCTAATACTATTCTATAAAATCCTGTATAAAAAAATTCATTTATCTTATCTTGTTGGTCCTATAACAAAAAGGTACTAAAAACCAAGCACCTTATGGCCATTGAATTTTTCTTTCCAATATCCTATGGTCATATCTTCAATCTCAACACCTGTATCGGTCTGTGCTCCTATGAATTTGCAATTCCCTATATATATATACCAACATGTCCATCTGAGAAAAATGAAACTATCACAAAAATTCCTCGTATTTACTTTTTTTAAGTAAAACCCAGCAACCATAAAAATTGCTGGGTTTTATCATTTAATATTTTCTTAAAAAACTAGGGGCTTTGTTATACCATTCCTGGCTAAGGATATTATGAAATTCAGAAAATATTTTTTCAATATTTTGTGTCTTATTTGCTAATACCCGAACGGTAAACCCTGGAATTGGCAATAACGATAAGCCTATTTTATATTCCTTTATCTGTTCAGGAACAGCTTGATATAACCGATTAAGAAGGTCAGAATCCGTTCTTTCGTCAACCACAATCATAGAGCCCAAATGGGAATACCCTTCCATTAACCCCAGATTATCCATATTTTGCAGAGCTGGGTTTAATTTTATATGATCATATACTGCAAGTTCATTGTCCATATAGATCTCATTAATGAGTTGAAGCGTATCATAGCTGAACTTTTCTCCATCAGGAGACCATCCAGGAGTAATGATATCTGAGTATAGGAGAGTACATCCTTTTTCCATATAGAATACATTTTTTTGTTTATATCGTGCATCTTTATACCCGATAAGCGGATCAGGAATATATTCGAGATAACTGCCATCCTTAAGAGTAAACTCAGCTTCCTGATAGGCATATTTATTAGGGGACTTATATATTTTCGTTGCTGATTGAGTTGTTAAAGTTAGTTTCGCTTGTTTCTCTAATGAAATCTTCATTTGATAGCGATCGCCGTCTAGATAGCCTCCGCCCGGGTTTAAAATATAATAACATGCCTGCCCGGAATCGTCATGATAAATAGGACGCATGACTTTGTAGGCCCCTTGAAAATACACGTCTTTTGCAACGGTCTTTCCATTTCGATCTTCCGCATTTAAACGTAAAATTCCAGTCCAGTCCTTCATTTTACTCCAATCCTTTTAATAGGGCATTTTTCTTAAGCCAGTCAATGACTTGATCAAGACCTTTATTGTCTTTTAAATTTGTAAAAACAAACGGTTTGTCTCCGCGGAAAATTTTTGTGTCAGATTCCATTACTTCCAGGCTTGCGCCAACATAAGGAGCTAAATCTGTTTTATTGATAATGAATAAATCAGATTTGATCATTCCTTGGCCGCCTTTACGCGGGATCTTTTCTCCTTGAGCAACGTCGATAATATAGATAGAAAAATCAACAAGTTCAGGGCTGAATGTAGCTGCCAGGTTATCCCCGCCGCTTTCAACAAAAATAAGTTCAACATCTGGATGCTTCTCTTTTAATTCATCAATTGCTGCAAAGTTCATGGAAGCATCTTCACGTATTGCGGTATGAGGGCATCCGCCTGTTTCTACACCTATGATGCGATCGGCAGGAAGCACCCCATTTTTCATTAAGAATTTTGCATCCTCTTTTGTATAGATATCATTTGTTACAACGGCCATACTAATTTCATCTTGCAGGTGACGAGTTAACTTTTCAACCAACATTGTTTTACCTGCACCAACAGGTCCTCCTACACCAATTTTAATTGGTTCCATAACGAAAACTACCTCTTTTCTTTTTATTAGACTTTGTTAAACTTGGTTGTTGATTTCCGTTTTAAAAATCAACATTGGCCTTTAACACAGCCTGTTATTAAGACATAAAAATACGAACATTCACTCGTTCATGCTTCATTTGAGATAATTCTAGACCAGGAGAAACAATCCCAAAATCTTCTTCTTCTAAACTTTGAATTTTTTCTGTTGCTTCTATTAAATCACTCTGAAATTCGTGAATCGTTTTTTGACCAGCCGTTTGCCCTAAAGGAATAGCCCGTACCGAATTTTGAACAAGACTTGCGACTGTAGAATACAAATAATATAGAGTGGTTGTTGGTTTTTGCACTCCCAGATCATGACCTACAATCGTAAAAACAATCGCTGGATGACCAAATGATTGTTTTTTATTTATACGCTCCCGATATTTAGAAAGAATAGGTATATCATAGAGAGATTCAGCAAGATATAACATCCGGTCCCCTATTCTTTTCGTGCCTTCTCTCGTTTCACGAGGCAAATTTTGAACAGTCAGCATGCGGTCTAATTTCCACACTTTTTCTAAGTCTTCCTTCTCTAATGCTTCATATACAAGGCGGGAAGCAAGCCCATCTGAATAAATGAGCTGCTCAAATACATACGCATGAAGCCATTGCAGGAAGGATGCTTGATCATGGACTTTATTTTCTTGAATATAGCTCTCAAGACCATATGAATGACTAAATGCTCCTGTTGGGAAATTTGAATCGCATAGTTGGAATAAAGACAGAATTTTATTATTCATGGCTATGTCCTATATGGCGAAATGCCTTTTTTACCTTTCTGTCTTCACGTTTGTATGGAATCTGCAGGTCTTGAAGTAATTCCTCAACAAGATAATCATACTGAACAAGCATGTCGTTCTCTTCAAATTGGGCTGGCAGGTGACGATTCCCTAATTGATGGGCGATCGTTCCCATTTCTTTTAAACTGCGTGGCTGAATGACTAATAAATCATCGGATAGGACGTCTATCACGATGAGATTTTTGTCATCCATATATAGAACATCACCGGCAACAAGGTCACGCGGTTCTTTTAAACGTATACCAATTTCGTTACCATGGTCTGTTGTTACTCGTTGAATCCTTTTTACTAAATTCGCGCTTTCCAGATAGACTTTTTCAATATGACGTTTTTCAAGGTCTTCTTTTTCCATATTTCCTATATTCGTCACGATTCGTTCTACTATCAATTTCTTCACCTCAGAGTAGGAAGTATTGGTCCATACTAACCAATGCTTCCCTTTTATTGAATGATAGACTGTATAGTCATTTCAGACCGTTTTATTTCACAAAAACCCCAAATGGTTTTCCTAATGGCAGCAAAGCTTTATTGAAGCATGTGTTGATCAGGACGGCTCCTGCACAATAGAAAGAAAGCACACCAACTAACAATTCGGCTACGGCAGCAATTCCATAGGATGCACTCGACATGATATGAAAGGCACCTAAAAAGTCTCCTAGGAATTCAATATCAAGTAAGAGTATAATGAAGAACAAGACTTTATTTGTTTCCATGGCGGCAATTGTCACGAAAATAGTAAAAATTAAATAACCCAAATCTACCATACCTAATAGTCTTTCGTCCCCGCTTGCCTGAAGAGCTGAGCCTAAAATTCCCGACTGAGCCAACAATATGAATGCATGAGAGATCCAAAAAGCTCCGTATAAGCCCCATACTGTTGTCCCAAATATACTGTTATTCCTTGCATCCAATCTTGCAGCAAATAATTGCGCTATGCCGCCCAGGAAAAATACCCAAGGTACCATAAAAGCAATTCCTTGTGCTAATCCCAGTTCACTGGTTGCTTCTATAAGTGCTACGATTGCAAGACTAAACAAACCCAAAGATGTTGGATCTGCAGTTGTGATTTTTATCTGATTTTCCATTTTTATCCTTCTTTTCCACTATTTTATTTGTTACGATGTGTTCTACTATCAATATCTTCACCTCAGAGTAGGAAGCAGCATTGGTTTATATTAACCAATGCTCTCCTTTTATTGAATGATAGACTTGTAAAGTCATTTCTAAACTGTGTTATTTTAATCCTAGATTCTACAAGTGCTACGATTTTGAGGCTAGAAAAATCCAAAGATATTGGATCTGCTATTTTTATTTCTATCTAATTTTCTACAATTTTCCTTACTTTCCCATATGTTATTTGTTACGATTTTTTCTGTCATCAAAATCTTCACCTCTAGAATAGGAAGTACCGTTGTCCCATCGGAACCTTGTCAACAGGGTCACATGTAATTAATTCCCCATTTACTCTTACTTCATACGTTTGTGGATCAACCGTAATTTCAGGAGTTTCAGAATTTAACTTCATATCTTTTTTCGTTAATTTCCGAATGCCGTGAACCGGAAGAATCATTTTTTGCAATCCAAGCTTTTCGTGTACTTTCTCATCGAAAGCAGCTTGAGAAATAAAGGTAATACAAGTGCTAGAAAGAGCTTTTCCAAGCTGTCCATACATTGGACGAGAAATAACTGGCTGCGGTGTTGGAATAGACGCGTTCGCATCTCCCATCATCCCTTCTACAGCAAAGCCGCTTTTAAGAACCATTTCAGGCTTAACACCGAAGAATGCTGGATTCCAAATAACAAGGTCAGCAATTTTCCCTACTTCAATGGAGCCGACATATTCGGAAATACCGTGAGTAATCGCAGGATTGATTGTATATTTTGCCACATAACGTTTCGCACGGTTATTATCAGAAAGCTCGCGATCGCCTTCCAATAGACCTCTTTGTTTTTTCATTTTATCGGCTGTTTGCCATGTACGTAGAATGACTTCCCCAACCCGTCCCATTGCTTGAGCATCGGAGCTAACCATACTGAATACACCCATATCTTGAAGAATATCTTCAGCAGCAATGGTTTCTTTTCTAATACGTGAATCAGCAAAAGCAAGATCTTCAGGGATGGATGGGTTCAAATGGTGACACACCATCAACATATCTAAATGCTCGTCTACCGTATTCACTGTATATGGCAGAGTTGGATTCGTAGATGATGGAAGAACATTCATATAACCGGCTGATTTAATTAAATCCGGAGCGTGTCCGCCACCTGCACCTTCTGTATGGTACATATGAATCACACGATCTTTAAGAGCGGCCATCGTATTTTCCATAAATCCGGCTTCATTTAAGGTATCAGCATGCAAGGCAACCTGTACATCATACTCTTCTGCCACACTTAATGCATGGTCAATAGCTGAAGGTGTTGCGCCCCAGTCTTCATGAACTTTTAGCCCAATTGCACCAGCACGTACTTGTTCAATAAGGGGTTCTTTCGAAGCCGCTTGTCCTTTTCCTGTAAATCCAATATTGATTGGCATTCCTTCAGCTGCCTCAAGCATGCGGTGAATATGCCATTCACCTGGCGTAACCGTTGTCGCCTTTGATCCTGCAGCTGGACCTGTTCCGCCTCCTATTAGAGTAGTAAGTCCTGCAGCTAACGCAGTTCGAACCTGTTCTGGATTAATATGGTGAACGTGAGTATCAATTCCTCCAGCTGTTACAATCATTCCTTCACCAGCAATAATTTCCGTACTAGCACCAATGACAATATCGACATTGTCCATGATTAATGGGTTACCAGCTTTTCCGATTCCAGCAATTTTCCCATCACGGATCGCGATGTCCGCTTTGTAAATTCCCGTATAATCGAGAATAATGGCATTTGTAATGACAACATCTGGTACTCCTTCAGCACGTGTAGCAAGTGGGTTTTGCCCCATACCATCACGAATAACCTTTCCGCCGCCAAACACAACTTCTTCACCATATGTTGTATAGTCTTTCTCAATTTGAATCACTAAATCTGTATCCGCTAAACGAATAGAATCCCCTGTAGTTGGGCCATACATTTGAGCGTATTGTTTTCTTGGCATTTTGAAACTCATTTGTTTTCCCCTCTTTCTAATGATCCGTCCACTTTATTGTTAAATCCATACACACGGCGTTCCCCAGCATAAGGTACTAGTTCGACTTCTTTTTCATCGCCAGGTTCAAAACGAACAGCCGCTCCTGCTGGAATGTTTAGTCGTTTTCCGTATGCTTCTTCTCTATTAAATTGAAGGGCTTCATTTACTTCATAAAAATGATAGTGTGATCCTACTTGAACCGGACGGTCCCCTGTGTTGATTACAGTTAATTTGGAAACTGTTCTTCCGACATTACAAATAATGTCTTCTTCTTTTAAAAATAATTCTCCCGGAATCATTTCAATAACCTCCTGTTGATTTTTATTTGATTGGATTATGCACAGTTACAAGCTTTGTTCCATCAGGGAAAGTAGCTTCAACTTGAATATCATTAATCATTTCCGGAATACCTTCCATTACGTCCTCTCTCGATAGAATGGTGGTTCCATATTCCATCAATTGTGCAACTGTTTTCCCATCCCGTGCCCCCTCCAGCACCTCATAGGTGATAATGGCAACTGCTTCAGGATAATTTAACTTTAATCCCCTTTCCTTTCTTCGCTTTGCAAGATCTGCTGCCACTACAATCATAAGCTTGTCAATCTCACGCGGTACTAATTGCATAGTAAAACCTCCTTTTGTTTTTTTGATAAATAATAAAAAAGCCCCCCCATAAAAGGATGGACAATTCTATACATTTAAAAGGAACCAAAGCATTTGCTCTTCTGATCACTCTTAACTAATTAATAAAAATCTATAAAAATTTTATTTTTTCTGTCTGACACAAAAAAATCTCTAACAGTCAAACTCTGTTAGAAATAATAAAATTTATACATATGAAAGTTTTGGTTATGTAGATTTTTGATTAATTTTAAGATTGACTAAAGGAAATGTAATTGATTGCCTATAAGTAATACTATATCATAATACTAGTATATAACAAGAGTTATATATATATTTTTTTATATATATACTAAATTAATAGAAATTTAATATTTGCAAAGGAGATTTATTATGGAAACAAAGAAACGAAGTTTATTAAATAAAGGTGGGTTTTTCCCTTTATTATCGGCATCTCTCAAAGGTATCTCTCAAGTAATCCTGATTGAAAATGCCATCGCCGGTCTTCTAATACTTATAGCAATAACCATTTCTTCCTATTATTTAGGTATAATTTCTATATCTTCTGCAATTATCGGCACTTTAGTCGGGAAATTTGGAGGCGCAGATGAAAAAAGTATCAATCAGGGTTTATTAGGGTATAACTCCGTGTTAACAGGAATGGCACTAGCGTTATTCTTAAGTGGACCTTATATGTGGATTGTTGCTTTAGCCGGGGCAGCAATAGCTGCAATTTTTACAGCAACCATGATGCACTTTATGAAAAATACGGAGATTCCGATTCTTACATTTCCCTTTATAATCCTGACATGGTTTATACTGCTTTCTACCTACAGATTAAAAAGTATTAAGTTAAGTTCTGCATTAGTACCGCAAGATTTAACACACTGGAACCTAAATATAGCAGGAGACATCGATTGGCCGGATGGAATATTTCATGGAATAGGACAAGTATTTTTCCTGGATAATACAATGTCTGGAATTTTAATATTTATTGCTGTATTTTTTGCAGGAAGAAAACTAGGATTTTATGCAATCATTGGAAATCTGGTTTCTGTGATCGTTGCATACTTTCTAGGTGGAGAACATTCTTTAATCGTACTAGGGCTTTATGGATATAACGCGATTTTAACGATGATAGCCGTATCTGCAGTTTTTAAGAGTGAACATAATCGTTTTGCACTTTTATCAGGTATAATTGCAGCTTGTTTAACAGTACCTATTGCAGCGGGTCTCAGCATATGGCTTTTGCCATATGGGCTTCCAGCCTTAACAATGCCGTTTGTTCTTTGTTCATGGATGTTCCTAGGCGCGAGGAAGGTTCTACCTAAAATGTAGATATTTATACCTATTGTCTAATCTTCTTTAGCTTGCCCACTGGAAAGGTGTGTGTAGCCCACTTGCTGGAAGAGTAGTATACTTGTTCTTTAGAAGTAGAGTAAGAAACCAATATCAAAAAAGTTGACCCTAAAAGGTGTTACAAATGACTTTTGGGAGTCAGCTTTTTTCTTTTTCCCTCCACCTACTTACCAAAAAGGGAAAAAAGGAATTCTGCTTTCTATTCACACAACAATAGCAAACTGAGTGTATATAAAAGTTACATTTGTTCAAAGCAGGAATAAATTGAGGATGGCTGGCAATTCTCACCGATTGTACTCTTTCTTAACAAGAAATAATACGGATCTTTGGAATGCACTGGTACATCGAGGTCCTCTTAAAAACAACCAAAACTTTATTACGCCTACAAAAGGAGTTCTAGGGCATCGCATATGATTAACTTATTTAGCCACACAATCATTGTCTTTATTCGGTAATTTGTGGAATACGTTGATTCTTTTTGTCTTTTTGCTTATACTTCATGTTGAGCTCTTTTTGTTTATTGGTGCGAAAGATCATCCTCTACTACTTGGAATGGCATTTCTTGCTTATACTCTTGGACTAAGACATGCTTTTGATGCCGATCACATTGCAGCAATCGATAATATTGTTAGGAAATTAGTTCAGCAAAAGAAAAATCCAGTAGGGGTCGGATTCTTTTTCTCCCTAGGGCACTCAAGTGTTGTGTTTATTATGGCTATTCTCCTTTCAATATCAGTTCAATGGGCGAAAAGAGAATTACCACAATGGCAAGAGATGGGCAGCACAATTGGAACAGTAGTTTCTGGGTGCTTTTTATTATTGATTGGTCTTCTGAATGCTGTTATTCTCTTTGATTTGCAAAAAACATTTTTGAAAATGCGTAAAGGGTCATATAACGAAGAGGAAATAGAAGAACTTTTACTTAATCGCGGTTTCCTGGCTCGCTTCGCTAGACCTCTATTCCAGTTAGTCAATAAAAGCTGGCATGTTTATCCGAGGGCACTGAAAATCTGCCGATTTTCGGATTTTTCTAGATAACCACTTAAGAACGTTGGAATCGTACAATATAAATATAATTATTCTAAAAAACAATTAAAAAGCATCCTATAACTAAGAATTATAGGATGCTTTCTTAGGTTCAAAAGTTATAATCGGTTCTATATAGTTTTTATCAAGTCGTTAACCTTGGATTCAACTTTTTGAAGCTCATCATTTTCAAGCT
>NZ_JAEVLT010000047.1 GCF_024494385.1 Bacillus sp. EB600 | reverse complement strand
GATCAAACTCTCCAATAAAGAGTATGAGTTAGCTCATAATGTTACGTTGGCTAGTGAAGTCTTGCTTCACTATGTTTTTTATTGTTGACGTTTTTGTTTGTTTAGTTTTCAAAGAACAATCTCTTTAAAACAACTTTCTTATTTTACTCTCGACCGAGTACTTCGTCAATCCTTTTTCAAGGATTAATTTTTCATCAGTGACAATAACTATTGTATCATACTAATTCGTATTTGTAAACTTCTACGAAATATTTTTAGTTTAAAAAATTCGTTTTTGAAGTTGTTAACGAATCAGCTTTTTCATTATATTCTCAACCGAATACTTCGTCAACCCTTTTTTAAAGGATTAATTTTTCATCAGCGACAATGACTATTGTACCATACTAATTTGCATTTGTAAACTTCTACGAAATATTTTTGGTTTAAAAGATTCGTTTTTGAAGCTGTTAACGAATCAGTTTTCTTAGAATATCACCTTCCGTATTACCTGGCAATAGAAAGTTCTTTCCGGTTACATTGATTTCACTTAAATAAAGGACTTCCCTACAACAAAGTTAACTCTCCACCCTCACTTAACTGAAGTTAATTCGCTTTGAATCGCCTACAACAACATTAAGTTAATACAAAAGGAGCGTTGATAAGACAACGTTCCTTTTTGGTATCAATATGCTTGAGATTCGCTCTGTACCGCATCGAAATATACTTTTCTCATATGATTATCCGTTCGATTCTTTCTACGCCACCTATATCCTCGAACGATTTCGAATGATTCACGATGAAACCTTACCCTTGCCGAGTTGTTGAGGCTCCAATGAATCGTGATAGCAGGCGTTTTGGCCGTAAGTAAATTTATCAGATAGGATGTTGCAAAGAATACACATGCACCAACCACTCAAAAAATTTTATTCGGTGTGCTGTTCTGGCTGTCAAAGTAATAAAAGCCCGGCTTTCCTATTATTAAAGGAGGGAACCGGGCTTCTGCTAGGGATCAGCTGTTTGGAATTTGGAACGTATTTACTATATCATTGTTTATTTACAGTTTAGTTAATGGAAAAGAACAGTTTGATAACAAAGAATTACAAAAACCAGAAAAGCTGTTTTATAAATAATTTTTGTGCTTTTCTTTCAATCTTCCCACAGTCTTTTTGATGAAACTTCATAAATCTTGAATAAAGCTCATAAAACAGCCAACTAACCGGGATAAAATTAGAAGCCAATGTTCTTTCCTTCCATCACGTCATCATCAACGAGGATAAGTTTACCAATACCTAATCAGTATTGCATTTCAGCCACTGGACTTCTGCGTAAATTTGCCCCAAACTTTTTCAATTATAGTCCTACGCTCATTTAGAGCTTGGATCAATGATTCTGGAATGTATATAGATCTAATTGCTGAAGTAGTTTTACCTTCATTAATAAAGCCATAATTATCATCATCTAATGAAAGTAAGTGTTTGACAAATATAGATAATACTCTTTTCAAAATCAATGTAATTGTTTCAATTTGTTGAAGAAGATTCAACTGTTGAGCTTGCTAATCTACATAATTTTTCAAATTTCTCATGCCGAAAGCTTAACAAGAGTAACTGTTGCATTAACAACAGAGGCAGGGGTTGTAATAAAAAAAGGAAAAACATACCCTAGTACAATGGGTGAGTCAAAATCAGTTGGCGATGATACATTTCTAACTGATAGGGTTGTATTGTCAGGAATTGTTAAAATTGCCTGGATAATAGCCGGTGCATCATCATCGTTATTGTAATGGTATTCATATCTGGTGGAGTCGACTACCATTTCCTCAGGGGTATTTGGATTAAGGACAATAGCCAAAATGGCACGATTAGTATCAGCTGAGACAACCACATTAACATTAACCAGATAATCTCCGCCATTGGTAATTGTTATTTCAGAAGAACTTGGTGTATGGATAATTCCTCCTTCTAATCTTCCATTATTGCTAAAAGGAACGTCTTCACCGGGGGGAACTGTTTGAGGTTCAGTTCCGTTAATCCATTGGTTATAAACAAAACCATAGGCTGGAGAAAATGTTCCTGCTGGTCCTTGAGGTCCCTGTGGTCCTATGGCACCTTGTAATCCTGCTGGTCCCTGTGGTCCTGTGGCACCTTGTAATCCTGCTGGCCCTTGAGGTCCTCTAGGTCCTTGAGGGGGGAATTGTTTTACACCTCTTGGAATAGGAGTAAGTGGGCAACATCCCTCCAAAGGTTGATTATTGTTAACCATATAAAAACCACCTCATAAAATTTAAGTTCTTAAATAATATGTAAGTGATGATCGAATGGACAAGGCATAATCATTATAATCTTATTTTTTTTTATAAAGCTTTTGATAGTGTATATCAATAGTGTATCAGAAAATTTTTAGGCCTTTTTAACAGTTCTGCCATACTAAAAAAAGGAAAAGAGAGATCCTTCGTTATTGAAGCATCGCCCCACCAAGTTAGTCACAATTTTAGCAAAAAAACAACATTTCATTAAAAAGGCACAAAAAAATGAAATGTTGTTTTCTCTCTTTTTTATATTAGCGATTATCAATTTTCTCTGGGTATAAATCATGATTCATTAATCGGTATTCAGCCATTTGCTCAAACTTTGTTCCTGGTTTCCCATAGTTTGCATATGGATCAATGGAAATTCCGCCACGTGGCGTAAATTTGCCCCAAACTTCAATATACCGTGGATCCATTAGCTTTATTAGGTCATTCATGATAATGTTGACACAGTCTTCGTGAAAATCACCATGATTCCGGAAGCTGAAAAGATATAGCTTTAACGACTTGCTTTCAACCATCTTTTGATCAGGAATATAGCTAATATAAATCGTCGCAAAATCGGGCTGTCCGGTTTTTGGGCACAAGCTTGTAAATTCCGGGAAATTAAACTTTACAAAATAATCACGGTTTGGATGCTTATTATCGAAAGCCTCCAATACATCTGGTGTATATTCAAACAAATACTTTGTTCCTTGATTTCCAAGTAGGGTAACCCCATTTAATTCTTCTTCTGTACGTCCTGCCATTTCTTTAACTCCTCCTTATATGACCCGTACCATACAGGGAGTATCCTGTGAAACTATAGAAATATAAAAACCATATCCTAAGGATATGGTTGATCATGCCATTCCATAGTTTTTTATAGAGGGTGTTCGCTATGAACCTCTTCCGTATATACGGGGATGATCTTCTCAATATCAGTTACTATAGATAAAAAGTAAATGGCTGTCAACTAGCACATTTTTCAAATAGTTGAAACTAATCATGAGAACAAGGTAAAATGTGTATTTAAGAACCAAATGTTAGGAGGTTATCTCATGTGGAATGAATTTAAACAGTTCGCAATGAAAGGCAATGTGATCGACCTGGCTGTAGGGGTTGTTATTGGCGGTGCCTTTGGAAAAATTGTCGCTTCCCTTGTAAAAGACGTAATCATGCCGCTGGTTGGTTTACTGCTTGGCGGGATTGATTTTACCAAGCTTAGTTTTACATTTGGAAAAGCAGTTTTAAATTATGGTCTTTTTCTCCAGGCAGTCGTTGATTTCTTTATCATATCCTTTTCGATTTTCTTATTTATAAAATTCATCAATCATTTTAAACGAAAGGAAGAAAAGGCTGAAGAAGTTGCAAAAACGGACACCCAAGTAGCACTTCTAATGGAAATACGGGATTTACTCAAAGAAGATATTTTAAGAAAAAATGAAACATCCTGACAAGTTAATCGTATATATCATGTAAGAACTTTAAATGAGGTGACAAAAATTGTATTCACAAACTTCTAGCGAAATAATGCCGTCCGTCTTACGAGTCTTCACATTCTCGCTTGCCTTCTCCTTACTCGGGACATTGGCTGGAGTATATGTTCCCGCCGGCTTATTCCTTCCACTATCAATTTTGGAGTTGGTTATGCTGGTGTCCGCCTTCCTTTTAAGGCGCAGAAAAGCCGTCTCGTATGCCTTTCTGTACATTTTCACGTTTATTTCGGGGATTACACTTTATCCAATTGTAGCCCATTACTTAGCAACAACAGGTGCAAATACCGTTATTCTTGCGTTTGCCACCACAACAACAGTTTTTACAGGACTTGCTATTTACGCAACAAAGTCAAAAAGAAACTTTTCATTTTTAGGCGGTTTCCTAATGGCAGCCCTGCTGGCATTGGTTGCTATTTCAATTTTTAATATTTTCTGGCCGTTAAACTCAACTGCGATGCTTGTTTATTCTTTTATCGGCGTAATGGTCTTTAGCGGCTACATTCTTTTTGACTTTAGTCGAATGAAGCACTACGGTGTAAGTCCCGAAGATGTACCGCTCATGGCGCTCAGTTTATACTTAGATTTCATTAACCTGTTTCTCTCTATCCTGCGCATTTTTGGAATTCTTCCGAAGAATGACTAAAAGCAACAAAGAACCCGGGCAATCCTGCCTGGGTCTTTTGTTAGTGTTCGGTTGTTTTGTGAATGTAGCCTTTCATAAACATTGAAACACCGATCTTTTTACAAACCGTTAAATAATTCATCAAAGCCAATAAAACAGCCTCCACATTCATTCCAATAATAACCCCGTTCATCCTCCATTCAGGAATAGAACCAAGCCAAAGGATAATCGAATAAGACACGATTGTTGCCCAAACCGTTTGAAGAAAAATATCTTTTATCAAACCAAGTCCAATTAGAAACGCCTGCATCGGAATAATAAAAAAGTAGAATAAAAAGCACGGCCAAAGCATTTGCAAATAGCCAGCGGCAGTTGATGAATGAAAGAATAACGATGTCAGCGGACTGGCCATAAGGTAAAACGCCGCAACAGCAGGTATACCGTATAGAAACGTAAACTTCATTACTTGATTTAGCATTTTATGCAGGCTGCCAAAATCTCTGGAGGAATATGCTTTTGAAACCGCTGGAATAAGGACGGTCATTAAAGAATGGGCAAGAAAGGCGGGAAAAAAGCCAATCGTTAACGCGACCCCGGCAAGCATTCCGTACTGCTCCGTTGCAATCGTTGATGATATCCCAGACCGAATCAATGCCTGCTTAATCATAAATGGCTGAATGGCACCTGTAATCGCTGAAAACAACCTCATCATCGTAGTCGGAACAGATACGGCAATTAAGCTTTTACGCACTACCTGGCGATTTAGGTTTGAAAATGGCTGCCGTTTAATTTGTTGGAATTGTGTCATAAAGGTAAAGATTAAATAAGCAAAAACAACAATTTCACTCCCAATAAATGTCGCTATCGCGATTAAAACAGCTGATTTCACTTCAAATTGGAAGAGACGAAACACAAAAAATAAAATGGCTAATTGGAATATTTTTCGGAAAAAGTTTGAAATTGCAATCTTTCCCATTTGCTGTTTCCCCATAAAATATCCTCTTGCCACCGATGTAAAGCAAATAACCGGAATTAAAAGGATTACTAGCCATCTCGTATAAGGGTGGTACGCATTAAAAATGGGGACAAACGGGATGATTCCTGTTGTCATGAGCAAAAGGACGCTTGTAAATACAATGGCAATCATGATTGCATGATGCAGGATGCTTCGATGATATCGTCCCTCTTTTTCGGCAATAAATTTGGAAATGGAAACCTGGAGTTCAAAGCTCGACAGTAGGACAATTAAATAAATGGATGGCAGAATGGACATATAAAGCCCCAGCCCATGTTTGCCCAGCTCCCTTGCTAATATCATATTAATAAAAAACTCGATGCTTTCACCCAGAAAAGCTGAAGCTGCTAAAAAGAATACGCCTTTATATAATGTAGCCAATTCTCCGATTCCCCTTTGTAAAGAACTTACTTTATAAAGGTATGAGACAAGCATTCTGATTAGTAGTAGAAATTACAAACAGGATAAAGCAAAAAAGAGCCCTAGGCTCTTTTTTTAAATGAGTTCATTTTTTCAACCTGGGTTCTATCCTTTTTCCGATTTATGACCACCATTGAAAAAATAAAAATAAGTAAAAGTACTTGAGTTAAGGAGGTTTCCCATGTTGGATACACTCCGATCCAATCAATAAACGGAAAATAGTCTGCCGTATGAATGGATAGTACCTTTCCCACCTGCAAAGCATGGATACTGATTCCAAGAATCTTAAAGGCGATAAGATAAATGAAGATGGTAGCCACTTTAAAAAACAAACGAACTGGAATCTTGACGCTATAATAAATAATCACAAAACCCGCGGCAACTAAAAGGAGAATAGCCAATACAATTCCAAGCAAAAGCTGCTGCAGACTAATATTGGGGGCTATTCCTGCATAGAAAATAATCGTTTCTGCGCCTTCACGGAATATCGACAGAAAACTAATTAATGCAAACGACATAAGGCTGCCTTTTGCGATCGCCTGGCTCATTTGTTGATGAATATAGTTATTCCAGTTGTTAACGCTGGATTTATTATGAAGCCAAACCCCTACCGTTACCATCATAGCAACGGCTATAACACCTGTTATTCCTTCGATGTATTCCCGGCTTGAAGCTGCAATGATTTTTGAAAAAGCAATATTGATGACGAGTGAAAGGACAGCACTTGCCGTAATTCCCGCAGCAACTCCCATCCAAATCCATTTTTGCTTTCTTTCCTCGCCTATTCTTTTAAGAAATGACAGTAATGTTGCAAGGATTAATAATGCTTCAAAACCCTCCCGAAGCAGAATAAGCGCGGCATCCCAAAATGTGTAGTTGGTTTTACTGGTTAAAGGAATAAGCCTTGAATTAAGATCTTTTACAATATCCTCCGCTTTTTTTTCCTCTACTTTTTGGGAGTTTAAGATACTAATTGCAGCCGGGACTTTCGTTTCTAAATCACTATACAATTTAGGGTCCCTTGTTTGAACCTCTCCTTCTACCATCGGCCAGATCGTAAGTACTTCGTTTAGCTGCTTGCTAGCACTAGCATATTCATTTTGCGAAATCAGGTTTTTCGCCTTGCTTAACAGTTTTGATAGATCTTCAAGCTTATAACTGCCTTTGTGCTGTTTGGAAGCCTTGCCTGAAAAAAAGTTATCAAGAACAACTGTCAAATCCTCTAAGCTTTGTTTTGCTTTTCCAAGATCCGCCGGGTCCTGGGTAATAGCAATCCGGAGTAACGCCATATTTTTTTCAATATTGCCATATGCAGCGATACTCTCATCATGAACGATTTTTTCAGAAGCGGTCCATTGGTTTAAGATAGATTGGTATTGAGCACTTAATACAGAGGTATTGCCTTTTTCTATTGAGTTTTTCATATTGTCTATCATTGGATAGATCCGTTTGACTTCATCCTTTTGTTTTTCTTTATCCTGGGGGGTTTGTTCTTGGTCATATTGAACAACAGCTGTTGACAATGCTGACAGACCTTTAGAAAGATCATCGTTATCAGGCTTTTCCTTAGCTAAAAGACTTTGTACCGCTTTAAGACTTTTAGCTACACTCTTTGCTGTTTTACTATCAGTTTTCTTAATAGACTCCCATTTAGCTTCAAATTGCTCGATGTTTTTTGAAACAGCCGCCTGGTTTCCGTCTTTTGCCTTCATTAAACTATCTCCAATTAGCACAAACAGCTCATCATGGCTTTCGGAAGCTGCGGCTGGATGAACGTTAAGACTGAAAACAACTAAGCTTGCAATCAATAAGATCAATAATTTGGTTTTTTTTATCACAATTCCCTCTCCTTACACGAAAGCCATATTAATGAAAAAGTGTCTCTCCGATAAATCCGCCTTCTTTTACTCCAGGGAAACAGGCAAATATTGCACTTCCACGATGGGAAGTATACTCGTTCAACTTATCCATTTTGGCTAAGCGGTTTTGGATTGGAATAAATTGTTTGCTTGGTGCGCGTTGGTAACACATGAATAGCAGGCCAGCATCAAAGCTGCCTGTTTTTACATCCATCCCATCGGAATAAGAATAGGCGCGTCTTAGTATTTGCTGTGTTCCATCCCCATGTGCCAAACGGGTATGCGAATCTGCAGGGATATACAATTCGCCGTTTTCGTTTTTGTGTTTTAAATCAAGTTTATCGAATTCACTTTTTTGACCAAGAGGAGCACCGTTCTCGCGATAGCGTCCAAAGGTATGCTCTTGATCTTTTAACGTAGACCGGTCCCAGACTTCAATAAACATTTGAATGCGGCGGACCACCAGATAGCTTCCATTTACCATCCAGTTTTGACCATCCCCTGGCTGGACCCAGATATGCTGTTTCATACTTTTTGAATCATTTGCATCAGGGTTTACAGTGCCATCTTTAAAGCCGAATAAGTTCCTCGGCGTTTCATTTTTCGGATCTGCTTGTTTTGAACGCTGGAAGCCTGTTTGCGCCCAGCGTAATGTTGCCTTGCCTCTCGCAATTCTGATTAGATTTCTGACAGCATGAAAGGCAACCTGCAGGTCATCAGCACATGCCTGGATACAAAGATCGCCCCCCGTCCATTCTTCCTCTAATGCATCAAGAGGAAATTTAGGCAGGTCGACCAATTCTTTTGGCTGCTTATGCTGTAAACCAAAGCGATCTTGGTTGTCTTTTACAAAAAAACTTGGTCCCACACCAAAGGTAATCGTTAAATTTGAGGGAGAAAGACCGGCAGCTTCGCCTGTGTCTACAGGCGGAAGGAATCCATTTTCGGAAAGCTTTCCGACAGATTTTCCTTCCGACATGGCTGCGGCTGCTTTTGTCCAATCCTTGAATAGCTGCACTAACTCTTCTTTTTTTGTCGCTGTCACATCTAAGGAAACAAAATAAACATGGTTTTGTGTTTTGGTTGTAATTCCACTTTGGTGTGTTCCGTAAAAGGGGATGATTTCGCTACTCTTTCCTTGTGCCTCTTTCTTTTCTGTTAATGAAAGCAGTCCACCCATTCCGGAAGCTCCCAGCACGATTCCTATACCGCCAATACCGGCAGTTTTCAAGATACTTCTTCTCGAAATCTTTTGATCTAGTAAAGATGAACCATTCATGTTGGTTGTCTTATTCTCTGTCATTTGGATTCCTCCGTTACTATCCCTATTTGTGAAAGCGGCTCGGCCAATGCATCAATAGCCTGGCTCAATTCCTTTACTTCAGCTTCCTTTAATTCCGTATATGACTTATAGCCATCACCAGCTTTATGCTTTTCTAGTAAACTATAAACATGATCAAAACGTGTTTGAATTTCCTTTGAAAGTGCTGCGTCCTTTTCATTTAATACCGGATTGAGCAGCTGATAAATTTTCTCTGCCCCCTGCACATTTGCAGCAAAGTCGTATAGGTCGGTATGTGAATAACGATCCTCTTCGCCTGTAACCTTGGAAGTAGACACCTCATTTAAAAGATCGACCGCACCGGTAATTAAAAGATCCGGGGTAACTTTAACGGTTTCCGTCTTGGCACGAAGAAGATTCACATCATTCATAAGCTTGGTGGCATATTGTTCGTATCCTTTTGTTGTGTTTTCGGCCCACAATCCCTTTTCAATCCGATGGTAGCCTCCCCACTCTTGTTCAGGGACATCACCCTCACGAGCATCTATTTTAGGATCTAAATCACCGAATACCTCAGCGATCGGTTCCGCACGCTCGTAGTGCATCCTTGCTGGTCCATATAATTCTTTTGCTTTATCTATTTCTCCATTTTGAACTGCAGTTGTGAAGGCTTGTGTTGCTTTAACAAATTCCTCAATTTCACCGATTGCATACTCCCGATAATCAGTAGTAACTTTGTTCAATGCTACAGAAGAGCTAGCAGACTTGGTTTCTTTTACTTTCTCCTTTGTTGCACTTTGTTCAGCATTCCCACAGCCAAATAAGAGACTGCTAGATAAAAGAATGACTCCTGAAATTTTTACTGTTTTCATTATGTATACCCTCCATCGCCTGTTGTTAATGATAATCGTTATCATTTATAATTATAATAACAGTAAATGATAATGCTTATCAATTATATTTTTTAAAAATTTAAAATTTACCAGTTTTCAATTAAACTTTTCTTAGTGTGATGGTGCTTTATCTTACTTTTGGGAAGGTTTGAACGTATTAGTTTGAGATTTTGTTTGCAAAAGCTTCTATGGTGGACAGTTTCTTTGGCTCTGTGAGCGATTTTGTCTGTGACTTTAATGAACTTACAAGGAAATGTAGAATCACACTGAAATTATGTAGAATCTAGTTAGAAATATGTAGAATCCACATGAAACTATGTAGAATTGAAGTGAAATTATGTAGAATTGAAGTGAAATTATGTAGAATCTAAAAAAAATATGTAGAATACGGGTCAAAACATGTAGAATATTGGTCGGCCATAACTATTCTGCGGCCTCTTTCTCTCATCCCACCGATGATTTGTCCGCAAAAATGAAAAAAAGCCCGCCAAAAATTAATTGGAAGGCTTCATCCTATTCGATTAGTGCATGCTTAAACGCGTAGATAACGGCTTGAGTACGGTCCTGGACGCGGAGTTTGCTTAAAATATTGCTGACGTGAGTCTTAACTGTTTTTAAAGCAATGAACAACTCATCGGCTATTTCTTGATTCGTTTTGCCTTGTGCCATTAATAATAATATTTCCATCTCACGGCTGGTTAGTTCATCATGAAGGAAATGCTGATTTTTTTGCCGCATCTTCGCCATCATTTTTCCGGTTACTTCCGGCTCAAGGACAGATTGGCCATTGTATGTATTACGGACAGCATTGGCGATCTCACTCGCTTTAGAGGTTTTCAGCATATAGCTGGTTGCTCCAGCTTCAAGTGCCGGATAGACCTTTTCATCATCTAAGAAGCTTGTGACGATGATGATTTTTGCCTCAGGCCATTTTTCAATTATTTGCCTTGTGGCCTCTATCCCATCCATTTCCTTCATCACTAGGTCCATGAGAATAATATCGGGTCGAAGGTCTAGAGCAAGCTCAACGCCTTTTTTACCATCACCTGCCTCCCCGACGACTTCAATATCAGGCTGTGCGGATAAATAAGAAGAAACGCCAATTCTCACCATTTCATGATCATCCACGAATACAACTCTAATCATTTGCAACATCCCCGTTCTTTACTAAAGGAACCTTGACTTCTAACCGTGTTCCTTTATTTTTCACACTGACAATCTTTAAAGTACCGCCAATTTCTAGCGCACGTTCTTCCATACTTTGCATCCCATATGAACCAGCTTTCGTATCCTCTGTTTGAAATCCCACCCCATCATCGACAATACGCATGATGACAAGATCATTGCGCTTGATTAATAAAACATCCAGACTGACAGCCTTGGAATGTCTGAGTGTATTTGATACAGATTCCTGGAGGATGCGAAATAGGTGATCTTCGACCCCTTTTTCCAGTTGGAAGGATTCTATTTTCCAATGAATATTCATCGATACCTTTTGAGATAATTCGCTTAACAACTCTTCCATCCCTTCCTGAAGCGACTTATTTTTTAACGCTACAGGACGCAAATGAAGCAGCAGAGCACGCATTTCGAGTTGTGACTGGTGAATCATGACTTCAACCATTTTTAATTGCTTCGATTCGTAATCATCTGCTTCTGCTTTTGTCTCATTGATAGCCGACATCATCATTGAAGCCGCAAACAGCTGCTGGCTTACGGAATCATGCAATTCACGCGCAAGCCGGTTCCGTTCCTGTGAAATAATTTCTTGAATTCTTGGCTCCTGTTTCTCTACTTTCTCGGTTGCCAAGCGTTGTGAATGTTTTGCTTGTTCAGACATTTGTTTACCAATTTTTGCAATTCTAGCAGCAATAGACTGCAACTCACCTATTGAAGGAATATCCTTATGATCCATATGCTTCCCTTCTTCAAGCCCATGCAGTGTCTCATCAACGAACTGAAATTGTTTTTTCCAAAAAAGACCTGACAAGATACCAAACAAGACCCCAAACACAATACTTGATGCCGGAACAAAAATGACAATGGGGATGTCCATAAAATGTCGATTCCATAACTCAGACCAATCTGAAAGCGGGAAAACGATAAAAAAGATAGCAGAAAATAGACATGCTATTAAAAAGGCGAAGCCGGCACACCAGACAATCTGACGCTGAATCGTACTCATATCCGGCTCACCTCTATATTTCCGACAACAAGTGATGTGAAGATTTTTATTTTTTGCTCAGCCTTTTCATATTCGAATGTTTTTAAATGATACACTTTATTAAATATTTTAGAATCTTGGAATTCAAAAATTGTTGTCGAACCAGCAAGAACTGAATGACTGATGCTGACTTCCATTTCGTACGGAATCAATATATGGATATTACCAATTACATTTCGAATAAAGATAACCGTTTCCCCTTTTGGAAAAACAGTATAGCTTAAATCAATCATCGTATCCCCAACACCGGCTTGAATATTTATATCGTTCCATTCAAACACTTCAGTTGGTGTTTTTTGTTCTCCAAAAAGAACGTTTTCGAACAGTGGTTTGGACTGGACAATTGTTTCTTCTTCAAGAAGCTTTTTGGGCTCAGTCAGTGTAGGTGAAATTTTTCTAGGCTGCTTTTTAGAAGCAGTATATTGAATAAAAAAGTGGAGTAATATAGCTAAAAGAAAAAATTTGAAGGTCATCATATTAAAGATACTTGCACAGAAAAAGAAAATACCGCCCCAAAATAGGATTTTCCCTCTCTTTTTGCTTTTTTTCTTCCGTCCTAAATAAATCATTCCTGAAGAGATAATAAGGGAGAAAATAAGCCCCCGGTTGAAAAATAAGACTTCAAGCAGGAGAATGATGCCGCCTATTAAAATGATCCAGCTAATATAATCACTCTTACTGTTTTTCAGCACCCGGGTTTCCTCCTTTGCAAAAAGCAATCAAAAGGCGCAGAGAAAACTACGCCCTTTTCTAGATTGTCTGGCTTCGACACACAGGATGTGCTTGTGCCGACGTTGCCGCCAGGACGGCGGCGCTTTTAGTCGGCCAGCGCCCAGCGACTAGTGTACTTCGCTAAACGGGCAACTTCCGCTTTTCTTTAGAATACCATGTTTATTTATTAAATTGATTTGCTTTCTTTTATTTTCTCTTCTTTTTCTAGTTCTGCAATACGGCCATCGATTGTGCTGCGGTAATAGGAGCTGTTTACCTGATACTCCAGGCGATCAAGGTAGTTTTCAATTTCTTGAAACCGGGCGGACGACATACTTGAAAGTGAATTGGTATCCAATACCTTGTTCATTCGATTCTGTGCCCGCGTCACATTTTCCCGGCCCATTAGTTCCATCCGGCGGATGTTCATATCCTTTAGCCTATGTTTCATCTCTTGATATTTTCTTTCCAGTTCCTCAAGCTGTGCTTTCGTTTGCTCGAGTGACCTGCTTAGGCGCTCAGCACGCTCAGTATACTGTTGCTGTTCAGCGGCGGCAAATTCATAAAGGGCCGTTTCACCTGCATTTGAAGCAACTTCTGCTTGGTGCTTTCTTTTTCCGGCCAATTCAAGTGCTGCCTGGTACTCTCTTGTGAATTGCTCCTGTAAGGTATATTGGCGCTCAATCAGCGCTCTCACCTTGTCTGTTTCTTGTTCGCATTGACGCAGGTAATGGTTGAGCAATGCAATTGGATTTTGCTTTTCCTTTTGATCAAGTACTTCATTTATATCAGCTGAGATTACATCTTTAATTCTTGTAAATAAATTTGCCATGTTCATTTCTCTCCTTTTTTCCTTAATTATGTTTGAGTTCATTCCATTGTTTTTCAAAATTAACAAACGGATCGTCCTCAGTTTTTTTGACAGTGTGTTTTGTTGTATTCCATTTTTTATATACAAGATAGAGAACTGCGGCTGCAATGACCCCAACAATGGCAGGCACATTGTGAATGGAAGCTAGCAGTACAATAATCCCAAGGATAGCTAAGCCCACTTTCGCCATTTTTCTTTCCGTCTTTAAAAACTGTTTTAAAATGAAGTAAAGAATCACCAGGCTGACCGCCAGCCCCACCAGTGGGCCGATCGTTGACAGCAGCACTATGGCTGCAATTCCACCTACTAAAAGTAAACCAAATTTTTTCATTTCGTTTCCTCCTTTCTTGACTTCATTCTACCTTTCTACCCTTTCTTTCATAACGAGCTTAAGCTTGATTTTCATCTCGGTCTCTAGACGTAGAAAAGGTCAGCCCTTCAGGTATTTTTCACCTAAAGAACTGACCTTTCATATTATTGGGCTATAAACATCTGAACCCAGTAATAGCGCTGGCTTCCTCCCTGTGCATACCCCACTCCGATTTGGGTGTAGGTTCCATTTAAAATATTAGCCCGATGCCCAGCACTATTCATCCATGCCGTAACGACCTCCTGTGGTGTTGTTTGGCCGGCTGCAATGTTCTCCGCAGCTGCCCGATAGGAAATCCCAAAACTTTTCATCATCGTAAATGGAGAACCATAGGTAGGACTTGTATGGGAAAAATAATTTTTATCTCTCATGTCCGTGGCTTTATACCGCGCCACTCGTGAAAGCTCCCAATTTGCCGTAAGGGGCTTTAAACCATTTTTAGCCCGCTGCTGATTTGTTAATTGTATGACCTGATTTTCAATTGATTTCGTAGTAGCTAAGTTTGGTATGTTTACTTTTTGGCCAGGATAAATCATATTTGGATTTTTAAATTGCGGGTTAGCCTGAATAATTTCCGAGACCCCAACCTGGTAGCGGACCGCAATTTTCCAAAGCGAATCGCCCGGCTGGACGGTATATACCTGCTGGGCAAAAGATACGTTTGGCACACAGACGAATGCTAACAGCAACAGTAAACTGACAAGAAATGATTTTTTCACTTTTTCGCCTCCTCCGAATATATATTTTTGCTTTCTGGCTCAAAATATACAGAAATTATTTTTATGGGGCAGTGCCCATTGGAGGACTTGAAAATGAACCAACTTTCATGGATAACGTATATTATGTTAATTTTGGCAAGCTATCGGTTAACACATCTCATTGTTTTTGATAAGATTACGGAATTCATTCGCAAGCCATTTGTAAAAAAAATTAAAGTTGAAACGGAAGATGGAACAAAGACCAAGGAAGTTCCCACCTCGCTGTTCGGTTACTTACTTAAGTGCTACTGGTGTGCCGGAATTTGGTGTGCCATCTTACTCGGTGGGGCCTATTTGCTTTTTCCAAGGGTTACCTTCGTGTTTATCCTTATTCTTTCAATTGCCGGTGGTCAATCAATCCTTGAAACCTTTGTTGGCGTAAATCTTAAAGAAGTGGACTATTTAGCCGATTTGAAAAAGAGAAATGAATGATTTACATAATATAGGAGAAATTAAAATGACATTATCTTGATCGGGAGGCCTCAGTATGAGCAATTCTGAAAATATCCCTCAATTCACGAAGTCGTATTGGCGGGAAATTGATTTACCTGCATTTGTTCAGTTAAAAGAAAACATTTCAGTTGATGTAGCAATTGTCGGAGCTGGTATTACAGGTATTACCTCCGCCTATTTGCTTTCAAAGGAAGGGTTAAAGGTTGCCATTATCGAGGGTGGAAGTGTTTTAAATGGCACAACCGGCCATACAACAGCGAAAATCACCGCTCAACACGGACTAATTTATGATGAATTAATAGGTCACTTTGGTGAAGAAAAAGCAAGGCTTTATTACGAGTCACATACCAATGCCCTTCAATTTATTCAACAAACTTCCACTGACAAAGGGATTGACTGTGATTTTGCCAACGAGGATGCCTATATTTATTCCGTAACAGAACAATATGCTGAAAAACTAGAGACTGAAATGGCGGCCTACAAAAGACTGGACATTCCAGGGTATATTACCCAGAAAATTCCTTTTAACATAAACATTGAAAATGCTTTGGTCATGAAGAACCAGGCAAGGTATCACCCGCTTAAGTTTTTAAGAAGTTTGCTAAATGAAGCTGTTCAGTCAGGCTGTTTAGTTTTTGAAAATACAACCGCAATGGACGTAGTAGATGACGATGAGCAGCCAAAGGTGATTACAAGAAATGGAAACAAGGTTACATGTAAAAAGTTACTTGTTGCCTCTCATTTTCCTTATTGTGATAAGCTGGGGCTTTATTTTGCAAAAATGTATGCTGATCGGTCTTATGCGATCGGCATTAAGACAGACAAAGAATACCCTGGAGGTATGTATATAAGTGCAGATAGTCCTACCCGCTCGATACGTGTGACCCCAATGAACGGGGAATCCTTACTTATTATTGGCGGTGAAAACCACAAAACGGGGCAGGGAATTGATACATTAAAACATTATCGCGAACTTGAGGAGTTTGCTGAAGAGGTTTTTGGAATAAAAGAGTATCTTTACCGCTGGTCTGCTCAGGATTTGATTACGTTGGACAAGGTTCCATACATTGGTCCAATCACAGACGAAAAAGAAACTATTCTTGTGGCAACTGGCTATAAAAAATGGGGCATGACAACAGGGATAATGGCTGCCCACTTATTAACAGACTATGTCTTGGAGCGGGATAATCCATACAAGGAGCTGTACTCCCCTTCTCGATTTACAGCCGACCCGAGCTTACGAAGCGTCATCACAACAAATGCTGATGTAGCGAAGCACCTTTTAAAGGGGAAGCTGGAATTTGTACCAAAGGATTCAAATGATATCAAAAATGGCGAAGGTTCTGTTGTCATGCATAACGGAAAAAGAGCAGGCGCTTATCGTGATGAAAACGGCAAGCTATATCTAGTTGATACATCCTGTACACATCTCGGTTGTGAAACAGAATGGAACCATGCCGAGAAAACGTGGGATTGTCCTTGCCACGGATCCCGTTATGCTTATTCAGGTGATGTCGTGGAAGGACCTGCTGTCAAGCCATTAACCAATCTCTCAGAGGAGTAAATTAGTTTTACTATAAAGCTGTGTTATTTTACAATTTATAGAAAAATGTAGATAACTACTTAAAAATGGTGCATAACCTGCAGGAATGGTGCAATCCTTCAAGAAAGCCGTTCATAACACCTTCAAAGTGGTTCATATTGCCAAATTCTAGATGAAACCAGACCTATAAAGAAAGCGAAAGCCCCCAAAATGGGGGCTTTCTGCTAATTATCCTTTGGTCGATTTCTGACAAAGCCTTCACCTGTTGTAAATTCAACTAGTTCTGAGCTTGTTTTGCCTTTTTTTCGATTATTATTTCGTTGAGCATTTTGATTGCCTAGTTTTGTTCTTCCCATCGCTGCCCATCTCCTTTTTTAAAGGTTCAAGGATAGTATGGATGAAATCAAGACAGGTTATTCTGTCAATTAAGCATTCCTGTTTCGCTCTTGCTGTTTTTCCTCCGCGATTTGGCCTTTGTAGAAAATCCGTTTGTGAAGCGGGATATTCAGATCCCGGCAATATTGCTTCAATTGTCTTTCTTCTCGTTCCGTCACAAGCGATAGAATGGTTCCACTAGCACCCATCCTTGCCGTTCTCCCGGTCCGGTGGATGTATTGGGTAACATCTCTCGGCAAATCAATATGAACAACATGGGTCACCCCTTGAATATCCAGGCCCCTTGCCGCTACATCAGTGGCAATCAACATAGTGAGTTTGCCACTCCGAAATTCTCTTAACGCCTTCTCGCGTTCCATTTTATTTAATTCACTATGCAGGAGACCCACAGATAGATCCTTAAAATTTAACCTTTCAGCGGCTACCGAAACCTCTGTAATATCGTTAATAAACGCTAACGCCTTTATGTCTTGCAGTCGGGCTATCTTTTCCAGCAGCTTTATTTTATCCCTTGGTTCACATATAAAATAAAGATGCTCAACCTTACCTGTAGAAATGGTTTCATCTTTTTTAATGCGGACTACTTCAGCCTCTTTCGCCAATTCTTTAGCTAATTGTTCAGTTTCTGGTTTTAAGGTTGCTGAAAAAAGAACTACCTGTCTGTCGTGAAGAGTTGACTTAACAATATTTTGAACCGATCCACGATGCTCTGGCACAAGTAACTGATCTGCTTCATCTAAAATGATCATTTTCACTTCATGCATCTTGACCTTTTTCTGTTTGATTAATTCTAATAATCGTCCAGGAGTAGCAAAAATAACATGGGGGCGCTTTTTTAATTTCTCCAACTGCCGTTTTACGTTTGCTCCGCCGATAATCGATGTTCCTCTAATGCTGCTGCCTTCAGACCATTTTTGAAATTCCTGATAAACCTGCATGACCAGCTCTTGAGAAGAAGCTAGTACAACTGCCTGCAATGATTGTAAAGTAGGATCTATTCTATTTAATAATGGCAGCAAATAGGCTAATGTTTTACCTGTCCCCGTAGGTGACTCTGCAATCACATCTTTCCCTTCCAATAGTAAGGGGATTGTTGTATTTTGGATCGAAGTTGGCGTTTCAAACCCTGATTTACGCCAAGCCTCCTGCAAAAATGGCTCCAATTTTTCTGCTAAGTTATTCATAATACACTCCTTCATCATCAATATCCACTTTTCATTCTTTCCATTTCTACGTATTATCGCTCGTTCTGATACTAACTTAATGGAAAAGAACTGTCCAGCCAAAACAGACTTTGCAGAATTTCTCTTATGTTATAGACTTTAGATAAAGAATAATCCAGAAAAAATGAAACGCAAGAACGGAAAGGTAAACCACACAACTAACCGTTATAAGGCTTTTTAACCATCCCTTTAATGGGCGGACAAGGATAATTCCAATTAATAGCAGCGGCAAGGAAATTTTGATCAGGTAAAAGAGGGACCAACTTTTCTCCATGATAAATTTAACAGTTGGATTTCCCTCTTCAATTATTCCAAAAGTAATGCCAAGGTGAGTTAAAACTGCATCCAAAAAGCCAGCGATCAGCAAAAATATACCAGCCTGCATAAAGTTACACCCCTAATTAAGCCCCCTACTAGTATCCATTGTTTCTTGTACATCCTATGCAGATACAATTGAATTATTAAAAAAGGTTAGTTTAAATACAATCAAAAAACCCCTTCTAGATAAGAAGAGGCCAACTATCTTTTCATTCAATTCAAATACCGTCCAGCTTTAGGAACCGCGATTTCGTCAAAATGGGCAACTAATTTCCGTAAATTATCGGTTAATTCTCTGCCGCTCATGGGCAAACCATGACCGGTTATCGCGGTTTCTGGCTGCAGTGCCTCCAGCATTTTGACCGATTCGTACGCAGCATTCCAATCGGTTGTATAATATTTAGGAGGCCCGCTTATTTCCTGCTGCTGTGTAATCACTTTGTAAAGAGATTCCTGTTTTACCGTCACAAACGCGTCTCCGGCAATCAGCGTTCGGTCCACTTCACGAAAAAGGGAGATATGTCCAGGAGTATGCCCAGGCGTATGAATCCATTTCCACCCTGGCATACTCGGTACAGACCCATCACGTGGCAGTATGTGTATATGTCCGCTGACATCAATCCCATGGTTTGGAAACAGCGGTGACATTTCTGATACAAGCCCCCCATCAACAGTTGGATCGCCTGGGGGGTAATCTTTTTTCCCTGTAAGGTACGGAAGCTCTAACTCGTGAGCAAAGACTGGTACCTCCCACTCTTCTAACAAGGCAACTAATGAACCAACATGATCAAAATGCCCATGGGTTAATACTATCGCATTTGGTTGACTATTTTCGCCGAATCGTTCAGCAACAGCATTTATTATTTCATCAGCAGATTTCGGCATTCCCGCATCAACTAGAACAAATTCGTGAGACTCCAACGGATTGCCAACAAGGCAGAGATTGACAATCTGATTAGTATAACAATATACATCTGGTAAAACCGTTATGCCGGCACCGCTGCTGATTGATGTCACAGGCAAAAAGCTGCTTTCAAATTTATTATCTTCAGTTTGCAAAAAAATTCCTCCCTTGACTTTCTTATTATGAATCAGGGAGGAATTTTTATAACAAAATTAGCGCATTTCCGTTAACTTCACTGCTGTTAAACAGAAATGTCTAGGTTCAACTTCTTTTGCAATTACATTCATTCCAACAGCTTGAAAACCGGCAATGAGCGGCTCGCCCCTGTGTGGTAAATGAATTTCAAATACCGTACCAACTGGAGCTGCTTTTACAAAATCAAGGATTTCTTTCCGCGGGTGTTCACCTTTTAATACCCTTTCGCGCACATCAATGATTGCCTTTTTTCCATCCATTTGAAAACTGCTCATTTACTCCAGCTCCTTTGACTTGATCATTCTTACTTCTTTCAATACAGCTTTTTACTATATTTTAAAGGTTTTTTGATTTAGAAACCTTGATTTATATCACAGTTTTGAAAATAACTAGAGTCCTGCACTATCCTGTGAAAGTATTGTGAACAATCCCGTCTAAAAGAACCTTCCTACCTTTTCCGATGATAGAATGAGGACAAGCACCATAACACCTTTTTGGAGTTGGATATAATGTTTAAAAAGGTTTTCCTTATTATTTTCCTATTATTTCTTCTTGTTGGAAATCATGTTCTTGCACCTTCAAAGAATTTATCCGTGGAAATTGGCGTCTCTATTTTACAACCTTTTGATAAAATGAATACTATTGCTTATGCAGCAGAACATGGGCAGTCATCAAAAAATGCTAATAAAGTGGAATCTCTTTCGTGGTCTTCATACATTGTTCCTAGCACCGCAATCATTGTCTTACTGATCGGCATTGGGAGCTATTGGTTAGTTTTTAGAAAAAGACAAACTCAAAAAGAAGCGTAACGCCAAGGTTGCGCTTCTTTGAATGCTCAATGAAATGATTCCCAAAATCTACCAGTCTGATCAATAATTTGAGCCAAATCCTCAAAGAAAATGGTGAATGTCGGAAATCCGGCTGCGTACGGAGCTATTTCATATGGAACAAAGTAAACATTTACTCCTTCCTCGGATATAGAAAAGGGCTGATCCACTTGAATTCCTTTGTAGCTTCCCGGAAAAATATATGAGTATTTTGGGTTATTTTTTATTTGATTACCAATCCATTCGCTAATAAACTTTACATATGGACTAACCGGTTTAAACAGATCCTTTAGAGAAAAAATTTCTCCTGTTTTAAGATCAATATGAACATATTTTTTTATGGGCATGCCATGGGCGGCCCCGAATGGATAATTGTAGCCCGTTATTTCAATCACTAGCAGGTCTTTTTTATAAAAAGGGATCTCAAAATCTCCAATATAATTGGACTCGAGTTGAAGATGTGGCTGCGTTTCCTTGATTCCGGCTAAGTCCTTTAACGATTGATTGATCTTTGTTTGTGTTTTCCGGTCCACCATCCCTGCGATCTGTGGATAATAAACCAAAAAATCTTTATTTGGTTTATACTTTTCTTCAACTACTTCATAGGGTTCTTTTAAGGGAATGACCGTATTTTGCTTCCATACAGGTTCACCATTTTTTTTAAAATAAAACAGGCGAAAATCAATTTCTCCCTTAATGAGTGTTTTATCATAATGCAATTCTCCACCTCCAGTAACGATGGGCAAATTGAGAATTCTATTTCCTTTTTTATCAATAAAAAAGGTGAATTGGTCATTGTAAACGGAAGACGACCCTTCTTCAAATTTTGCGATTCCGTTATAGATAAAGCCTGTAAGAATGTGACCATTTGTATCTCCAAGCGCAAATAATGACCCAATGTAAGGCTTTTGGGGATCAACAGCCTTACCAATTGCCAGTCTCCCTTCACCAAGATACAGTAACTGATGATAATTTGGCTTAAAGATATAGTGGCCGCTTTTGCCGATTAGTCCATAATAATCTTGTTTGCCATCCGATACAGTAACAATTGCGCCATTCTCTTGAAACGGCTGAGCCCACGTGAAACTTGGCTCAATTTTTATTTTCCCCTGCTCATCGATATATCCAAATTTATCACCTGCGATTTTTTGAAACGCAAGCAAACCATCCCCATAATCTCCTACAAAAACAAAAGAGTACGTATGCAGGACCTTTCCGGTAAGGTTGATGAGTGCGTAGGAACCTTCCTTTAGTTTGACAATTGCTTTACCATCTTTGAAGTCACTTGCTGATTCATAAACAGGAGGCAAAACTTCCTTCCCTCTTTTATTCAAATAACCGTACAAACTCTTATCCTTTTCATCGGTAATCGAGAATAACGCTCTGCCTTCTTTATAATCCCCAATAAAGGAATAAGCCTTGGAGGTGAGCTCTTTTCCGCTTTCATCAATTACTTTAAAGCCCTGATAATCAATTACCGTTGCCCGTCCTTCTGAAAATGGATGAATTGTTTCATACTTGGGGCTTACAATAAAATACCCGCTTATATCGATTACACCTAAAAGACCGTTTAAGCGAACAATGGCTATTCCGTTATCCTGAAAATCTCCGGCATGATCATAAATTGGCTTGAGAACAATTTCCCCTTTTGTATTGATATAGCCCCACTTGCTGCCGCCAGCCTCCTTGACCAAAACAGGAAAAAGATACACAGTCCTTTCCTCGATAAAATTCTCATTTCGCTTAGATGATTCTAATCCAATTGATTTCTTCTGCCGAAAAGTGGTTTCTGCGCTCACATCTAGTGAGAGGGATGGATTCACTTCCTTTTTAAACCATTTAAACCTTTTGAACATGATCATTTCCCCATTTTACCTTTTTTGCTATATATATATGGTAAAAATTAGCCTATGTGCGATTGGGGATAAGAAAATCAAATGGTTTTACCCACACCTCATGACGAAAATATCATCCTAGGTTTTTCATTTTTCTGATTAAACTGTTTTAAGATTAGGAAAGCTCCTGTATTTATAGCCAAAATACAAGTTACTTAGTGGTTACAAGAGCTGGAGCTACTATGAATTCCGCTTCTGTTTTTTCCTTTACCTCTTCAACAGATACTCCTCCCAGTGTTTCAATGAGCGCCATGCCTTGGGGTGTAAAATCAAAAACAGCTAAGTCAGTAATTAACCGATGCACAACCTGCTGTCCCGTGAGTGGGAGTGTACATTTCTTTTTAATTTTCGACTCTCCATTCTTGTTCACGTGTTCCATAATGACGATAACCCTTTTTGCTCCATTGACCAAATCCATTGCTCCACCCATGCCTTTCACCATCTTTCCGGGAATCATCCAGTTGGCGAGATCCCCCTGTTCGGAAACCTCCATTCCGCCCAGAATGGCAAGATCGATATGTCCGCCCCGGATCATGGCAAACGACTCCGCGCTATCAAAAAAAGACGATCCAAGAACCGTCGTTACCGTTTCTTTTCCGGCATTGATTAAATCCGGATCTTCCTCACCCTCTATCGGATAGGGTCCAATCCCTAATAAACCATTTTCTGACTGAAGCAAGACATTAAAATCTGCTGGAATTTCATTTGCAACAAGCGTCGGCATCCCAATTCCCAGATTTACATTCATTCCATCCTCTATTTCCTTAACGGCTCTTTTTACAATTTCAAGACGCTTATCTTTCATTTTGGTAATCCCCCTACTTCTTAAAGTTTAAACTTGAACAACTGTCCGGCTCTCAATTCTTTTTTGAAAATTTGTTCCAAGCAGCAAACGCTGCACATAAATACCGGGTGTATGTATTTCATCGGGGTCTAGTTCACCTGGTTCAACAATTTCTTCTACTTCTGCTATCGTTATTTTTCCAGCCATCGCTGCGAGTGGGTTAAAATTGCGGGCTGTCCTTCGGTATACAAGATTGCCGAGTGTATCTGCTTTCCATGCTTTTACAAGCGCAAAGTCGCCGACAATCCCTTCTTCAAGTAAATATGTTTTTCCATTAAATTCTTTTGTTTCCTTGCCTTCGGCAATTGGCGTACCTACACCTGTTGCTGTATAAAAACCTGGTATACCTGCACCTCCGGCCCTAATCCGCTCTGCAAGTGTACCTTGTGGCGTCAATTCGACTTCCAATTCACCACTTAAATACTGGCGCTCAAAAATTTTATTTTCCCCAACATACGATGCTACCATTTTCTTAATTTGGCGGTTCGCAAGCAAAAGTCCAAGTCCCCAGTTATCAATACCGCAATTGTTACTGACAACTGTTAAATCTTTTGTCCCTTGTTCTTTAAGCGCTAGAATAGAAAATTCAGGAATACCACAGAGTCCGAAACCGCCAACAATTAGTGTTGAACCGTTCTTAATATCCGAAACCGCATCTTTGAATGAGTTCATCACTTTGCTATTTTTCATGTAACTGCCTCCTTAAAATATGTGATATAAAGGATTTTGTCTTTTATTCTTTTAATCTTTCCATCTTTGATTTTCCGGTTTTGGCTCGTTCGGGGGTTGCGTACGTAGGGAAAAAGAACAGGAAACACTACTACAGAATGATAGAATGCGTTCTTTGCATTCTTCTGAATAGTTTCTAGTGTTTCCACCCAAAGTAGGTCTCTTATGCTCTTACCTTTATAATCTATCCGGTAGTGAATACTAGAGAGAGTCCATTAATCCGCATTTAAAAGTTTTTTACATACTTTTATCTACAATATTAAATACACTTAAAAACATATAATCAGTGATGTGCTATCCCTTTAACGTCATTTCCTATATTCGATTTGACGGTAATTTCTGAAAAGTTATCCTCTATGATGGATTTCTTACGGGTACCGATTAGTGTTCCAATATAACAAGCTAAAAAGCCTAACGGAATGGATACGATACCTGGTGATGCAAGTGGGAAAATAGGACGGCCAGTAAATAAAGCAGCGCCTGGATGCGGATTCCATACATTAGGGCTTAAAGCAACCAGAACAATTGTACCGATTAAACCAACAAGCATTCCGAGAATCGCTCCTGTTTTATTGAATTTTTTCCAGTAGATTGTAAACAATAAAACTGGCAAATTTGAACTTGCTGCAAGTGTAAGTGCCAGTACTGCTAAAAATGTGACATTAAATTTTTGCAAGAATAAAGATAAGGCTATCGAAATAATTGTGATTCCGATTGATGAAAGGCGAACCATAAACATTTGTTGTTTCTCTGTCGCTTTTCCATCTTTTAAAATTTCATTATAAAAATCATGTGAAAATGCTGAGGCACCTGTTACAACAATTCCAGCAACAACTGCAAGAATGGTAGCGAAAGAAACCGCTGAGATGAAAGCAAACAAAAGGTCTCCCCCAACTAGTCGGGCTAACAAAGGACCGGCCATGTTCCCTCCCGGGTTTGCTGCTATAATATTAGCAGACCCAACTAGTTTTGCTGCTCCAAGGCCAAGGAAAATTACCATGACATGGAAAGCTCCAAGAATCCACATTACCCAAACGACAGATTTTCTGGCAACTTGAGCGTTAGGAACCGTAAGAAAACGTACTAAAACGTGCGGCAGGCCAGCTGTTCCTAAAATAAGGCCAAGTGTTAAGGAAGTGGCTTCCAAACCGCTCGTATATTTTATACCTGGATTTAAAAATTTTGCTCCCAATGGCGTAGCTGTTTTCATATCTGCAAAGATTCCAATAATGTTAAAATTGAATTTCCACATGACAAGAATAAATAAAACGAATGTTCCAGATACTAAGAGAATAGCTTTGATTATTTGTACCCAACTCGTTGCTGTCATACCTCCGAACAAAACAAAGATTATCAAAGCAATTCCTACAATTATTACCGAAACATTATACGGTATTCCTAATAATAATTTAAATAAAGCACCAGCAGCCACAAGTTGTCCAAGCATGTAAAAAATTGAGATGATCATCGTATTGATGGCGGTTACACCCCGTACCTGTTTATATTTAAAACGAGATGTTAGCATATCACCTAACGTGTATTTCCCTAGGTTACGTAACGGTTCCGCAACTAAAAATAAGATCACAAGGAAAGAAATGAGCGCTCCGTACATCATAAAAAACGCATCATAACCAGTTAGCGAAAAAGCTCCAATTAGCCCTAGAAAGGTAGAAGCAGACATAAAATCACCAGCTAAAGCAAGACCATTTTGACGAGCAGTCAGTCCACCTCCAGCTGTATAAAAAGACCCCGCTGTTTTTGTTTTTTTGGAAGAGTAATACGTAATTAGAAGTACTCCTATTGACATCAGTACAAACAAAATAATGGCATTGAAACCCATAGATTATAGCCCTTCTTTCTCCATAATTTCACTAGCTGTTTCGTCAAAATAAGCAGCTTTCTTTACATAGACACTACACACCCATAGCGACACTGGAATGAAAGAAACAGCGTAAATCCAGGCCCAAGTTATATCACCTACTGCAGGATGATTTAATATGTCTGTGTATAAGGCTAGCAATGGTAAAAGAAGTGAGTAAGCTAAATAAAATACCGTATATGGAAGGATAAACTTTTTCTTTTCTGATAATAACTGTTTAAATTCCTCCGATGAATGGATTCTTTCATAATCAATATACTGATTTTTTTCTAAAGCAATTCTGTTCTCTTCCGAATGAACCATATTTGACCGCACCCTCAATTCAAAATAGTTTAATACTGCTAGTAGATACATATCTATAAATTAATGTTTATGGAATCAATTCCGAATTTTCAATAAATTAAACCTATAAAACCCCTTAATCGTTTTTTTCAACCCAACTGTATTGATAGTTCTCATCTTCTATCCTTTCCGCCCTTTTTACGACTTTCAAAGGATGAAATGTATCAATCATAACTGCTAATTCCAATGTTTCTTTTTTGCCGATACTTTCTTCAATTTTTCCAGGATGTGGTCCATGTGGAATACCAGATGGATGAAGTGTAATGGACTCTTGCTTTACCCCTTTGCGGCTCATGAAATTTCCTTCCACATAATATAAAACTTCATCACTGTCTACATTACTATGGAAGTATGGAGCCGGAATAGCATCCGGATGGTAGTCATATAAACGTGGAACAAAGGAACAAATAACAAAATTCTGTCCTTCAAATGTTTGATGGACCGGGGGCGGCTGATGGATGCGCCCTGTTATCGGTTCAAAATCATTAATATTAAAAATCCAGGGATATAAATACCCATCCCATCCAACAACATCAAGAGGATGATGGGCATAATAGTGGGAATGTATATAACCTCTTGATTTTGTTCGTACCTCAAACTCTCCTTTTTCCGTATAAGTTACTAAATTTTCTGGTCCTTTTACATCCCTTTCACAAAAAGGACTATGTTCAAGAAGCTGACCAAATTCATTACGATAACGCTTAGGTGTTGAAATCCAGCTAGTTGTTTCGATAACCAGAAACTTGGATTCTCCTTTATCTGGAGTAACCCGGTAAATCGTGCCAATCGGAATCAAAATATAATCACCAGGCCTATACTGGAGAGTTCCATAAATGGATTCTATTTTTCCAGTACCATAATGGACAAATAACAGCTCATCACCATCACCATTACGATAAAAGTAATTCATTCCTTTAGTAGGATTCATAACCCCAATTAACAAATCTTCATTTCCAAGAATGAATTCTCTTCCCATTACAGCATCACTAGGTTCTTTTGTTACATTGTCGGTGTAAAAATGACGAGGACGAAGCACATCCTGCTCCTCAAATTCCACACCCCGTTCTCCAATTAACTCTGTTTTAAAAAATTGGGTAGGGGGATTATGATGATACAAAATTGATTGAATCCCTGAAAATCCTTTTGTTCCCATTACTTGCTCTCTAAATAGAGAACCATCTTCCTTTCGAAACGCCGAGTGTCTCTTTGGTGGA
Organism: Bacillus sp. EB600; assembly: GCF_024494385.1. Taxonomy (GTDB): domain Bacteria; phylum Bacillota; class Bacilli; order Bacillales; family Cytobacillaceae; genus JAEVLT01. The sequence goes on along the minus strand of NZ_JAEVLT010000047.1, from coordinate 6,345 downwards.
ATTTTTCCCATCTGACGATAAAATGCCATTGTTTTTTACCTCCAAATTAAAGATTGATCCAATCTTTATTTATTATTATAAACAACTGCTTGTTGTTGCAAGATTTCTTCTAAGTCATGTGCGGGTACTATCGTTCCGGTTACTTCACCAAAACCTACCCGATACCCATTGCCTTGGCACCATCCGGTCATCGTAACCTCATCACCATCTTCCAGCCACTCTCTCTGTTCATCTTCGCCAAAGTTGACTGGTTCCGTTCCACGCCATGTTAATTCTAATAAACTCCCACGGGATTCTTTGGTTGAACCACTTATCGTCCCCGTACCTAGTAAATCCCCAGAATTTAAATCACATCCTCCAATTGTATGATGTGCAATCATTTGAGCACCACTCCAATATAGTGAACGAAAATTACTAGAACTAATTTGTTTTGAAGTACTTTGGTTTTCTCCCTTTAAATAGACTTCAAGATTAATATTGAAGGAGTTGGCTCCCTGCTGCCTAAGGTACTCTAATGGCTGAGGATCTTGTACAGGACCCTCCACGCGGAAAGGATTTAATGCCTCTAACGGGACAACCCATGGTGAAATGGAGGTTGCAAAGTTTTTTGCCAGGAAAGGCCCCAACGGCTGATACTCCCATGCTTGGATATCACGAGCACTCCAATCATTAACTAAAACCATTCCAAAGATATGCCTTTCTGCCTGCTCAACTGAAATAGGTTCACCCAGTTTATTTCCGGAACCGATTAAAAATCCCATTTCAAGTTCAAAATCAAGTTGTCTGCAAGGACCAAAAATTGGGGCATCGGCATTTTTCGGTTTCGTTTGACCAAGCGGGCGCCGTACTTTTGTTCCACTTAAAACCACTGAACTTGCTCTGCCATGATATCCTACCGGTAAGTGGGTCCAATTGGGCATTAAGGCATTTTCCTTGCCACGGAACATGATTCCTACATTTGTCGCATGCTCTTTTGATGCGTAAAAATCTGTATAGTCCCCAATCTTCACAGGTAGATGAAGTTTTACTTCATTCTGGGGAATCAGGGCTTTAATGCGAAGAGAGCGATTATCTCGTAATTGCGGTTCATCCGCTGACAAAACGAGCTGAAGTTTTCTTCTCACTTCACTCCAAATTTCACTTCCTAAACTCATAAAATCATTTAAAGAGGGACGTTCAAAAACATTGGGGACATTGCCTAATATATTTTTAAAAAATCCTTCTTTTTCTAAAATAGATAAATCCAATACATAGTTACCAATTGCTGTTCCAACTCGAAGTGTTTTATTACCCTCTGTGCTAAACACGCCATAAGGCAGGTTTTGAATTGGAAAATGTGATTCCGGGTTTACTTCTATAAATGATTTCATCAAATGATTCCCCCCTGTTGATTAATTAATTCCCTTAATTCATCCCTTGGTTCATCAAAGCTGCAGCTTCCAAATGATAATATTGATTTTTGCCTTATCTTTTTGATTTCCTGAGTAGTTACACTTAAATCCTGCCATGCTAAATGATCTTTACTAAAAGAAAAACTGCTTGAGTTTTCATCAGAGAGAATTTCTTCAATCTTTTTTGTACCTAATTTTTGAGTATATGATAATATTCCTGCTAGAAAAATGTTAAGAAAACCATACATATGTGTCTTTACTTCATCACGATACATCCGGATGGGGTGATGTAACCCAGCCGTAAACTTAATAGGAAGATTTCGCTTTCTACACGCATCAATAACAAAAGCAATTTGTTCAGGGGTAGGAAACATCTCTGCTTTAATCCCTCCGGTACGAAGTTTTACCCCAATCCACGATTCCATAGATGAATTGTTTTCTGCTATTGCATCCAGAGTTGCAGATACATGTGTTTTCCAATCTCCAGTTAATTGCACTTCACAAAACGCATAGACTTTTATTTTTGCTGCCCCATCAGCGATTTCCTTCAATACTTCCAGACTCGGTACATCAGATGGCAAAGGAATTTCAAGAATTTCTACCTTCACTCTATTTTTATAATTACTAATAAAAGCAGAAATATGATTCATGTCTTCCTGGAACTGAACTTTACACTCAGTTACAGAGCTGCTCTTTCCTCCAACAACTGAAAGAGTAAGAGGTATTTCATAGGAAAACAAATGGATATGTGAATCCAGCTGTTTTAGCTGTGATACCGGTAAAACAAATGGCCCCAACATCCAGGAATCCTTGCTATTCTTATATTTCGCATAATTTCTTATAGCGTTTTCCAATGATAGAGCTGCCGGCGGAAAAAGCCCTGCATAATCAATCAAATGATCCTGAAAGACAGAGAGACTAGTATTCATTCTTACGCCCCCTTCCATTCTCTTTCTTAATTTCAACTGTTACCTTTTCTAGTGGCTTAAATCTTGCTTTCGCAGTCTGCTAGATCATAACTGCTGACTTATTTAACTGTTTGTGCATAAAAACAAGTCCGTGTGCCAACCGTTGAAGCCGTTCCTTAACTTCCTCATCAACAATCTCATTTTTACTATTAAAATGATTTGTATGAAGATATACCTGATTGGGCTCAATATAAGCTCTAAAATAGCTGGCAATTGGTTTTAATTGATTTTCAATTACAAGATAATGCTGATACGTTCCGCCTGTGGCAACAAAACCCATCACTTTATCCCGGAAGGTATCAACAGGAAGTAAATCGAATAAATTTTTTAAGACACCAGAGAGAGAAGCTTGGAAAATAGGAGTCCCAATAAGGAAAAAATCAGAAGAAGCAATTTTATCCATTACTAATTTGGTATCTCCTGTATAAGCACTTGGATCACGTCCATCGCAAAAATCGATGTTGTATTGCCTTAAATCCAGCAGCTCCACCTCTACTTCAGGATAATTTTTCTTTACTTCTTCCAGAACTTGATTAACAGTTATAGCTGTTTTTGAGCCTACTATTGTTCCTGAGATACCAAGCAGCTTCATTGTAAATCCTCCTCTAATGTTATATTTTTCCATTAGGATCATACCCTTTGATGTGACAGTAGCGATGAATATCTTCCTGATCGTCCTGTTCAATTTCCAGCATGTTTTCTATATTAAATAGCTTTATGATTAAACCGCTCGACACGTTGTTTCCAAAATTGCTCTAGTCTTATTGTTAATCCACCGGGACCAAACTTGACTTTTTTACCCTTATTTTCAGTTAATCGGGTATATTGAAAAAAAGATAAAATTGTTTTTCGTCTTTCGACGATCTGACTTAACCCCTGCTTATAAAACCAAAGGTCAATCGTATTAAAGACTCCTTTATTTATTTCGTACTTTTCCTCACAAAGCTTTGCAAACAGTAAATCCGGCATATGCAAGGTTTCCTGTGATTGAAACTCCATTATTACCACACCCCTCTAAATTCATGATGTAAAAGGCTTAAAAATTTGCAAGAAGAAGCTGTTTATTTTCTTTTTCAGTAAAAAGAAACTGCTTATTTGCCTCATCAATGTCCTTTTTGAGCTGTTGTACTAGCTGTTCAATCGAGTCAAATGCTTGCTCATCACGAATAAAAAACAAAATATCTAGTATTAAATGTTCTCCATAAATATTCCGATTGAAATCAAGGATATACACCTCTAAAGAAAGAGTTGGCTCTTCCCTCTTAAACGTTGGCCTTGTTCCAATATTCATGACCCCGTTATACGGAACACCCTTATGGTAAACTCTTACCCCGTATACTCCTTTTGGAAGTTCAGGCTCCTCCTCAGAGCTGAAACGCATGTTCGCTGTAGGAAATCCAATTGTTCTTCCAATTTGACGGCCGTGGATGACTTCACCTTTAAAAACGGTTTGTTTATTTTTATCTAGCACTTTATCATTTCACCTACATTCTAAAAGTGGGAAGATTTAATCGTTTTATTTGGTTACGATCAATAGTTCCTTTGCCAATTCTTTCAATTCATTCTTTAAGTCACTAAGAATCATTTCATATACCGTATCGGAATAAGCAGATTCTAAATCGCCATGGATGACTAAACGCTGATTATTTTTTAATTGTTTTGCTACTCCGGAAGCCGTGGAGCGATAGTTTGGCAAATTATCCAGTGAATCATGAGGATTGTCGATTAACCACTGTTGAGTCTTCAATATTTCTTTGTACACCTGATCGACATCAGATTCATTGAAAAAAATCTCATAACATTTTCCGAATAATTCATACATTCGTATTTGAATCGTACACCCATCTATGTTCATACTTAGTTTACTTTTAGAAGTCAGTAAGCCGTCTATTGTTAACTTATATTTTAAAAGCTCAGACATAAAAACAACCGGCAGTTGCAGATTTTGGGCTAATTTTAATGAATAGGATGCGTCTCCCATCATACCGTCTTTATCCAGAATGTCACATACCGTTACCATCGCATCCTGTGCACCAACGATTTCCGCACAATCAATCGCCCCTTCAATGACAGAAACGCACCCAAACAACCCTCTTTCATTAGCTATGACTGGAAAAATATGTCCTGGTTGTTTAAACCCTGCCGCCGTACGTGTTCGTGCTAATTTTTTAATGGAAAGCGATCGTTCCTGTGCAGAAATTCCCGTTGTAGTTTCATCTGCATCAATTGAAACTGTATAGTTTCGGGAGATTTGTTCGGGATTGTAATATCTTTTTTGAGGAGGTAAACCAGCTTGTTCTGCTATTGATTTTGTCATACTGATTGATACCATCCCTCTTGAGTGGGTTACCATATTATTCACAACTTCCGATGAGGTAAATTCAGCCAAGCATATAATAGCAGCCTCACTTAATTGCTTACTATCATCTACTAAAATCATCATCTTTCCTTCTGACAGACTTTTTAAACGATGAATAAATTCGTTCGTATCCATTATTCCCCTCCTTAAAGGCTAAACAGGGTAATTCTTTTAAGTATAAATTGAGCTGGTGTTTGCAAGCTTCAAAAAAATAGCCCCCCTCTAAAAGCGAAGAGGGCTTCGATTACCATCTATGAATCAACACTATTAAACGTTCAGTTCATGGAATGCAGGAATGACTGTTTTTCCGAATAAGCGTACTGATTGAAGTGCATGATCGTACTTCATGTTCCCAAAATTCATTTGCAGCGAGAACTGGTGTACACCAAAGAATTCAGATAATTCTTTAACCCGTTCGATTACCGTTTCAGGACTACCAATAGCTACACGTTTTTCTTTTAAAACTTTTTCATATGTCATGCCGCGTAATTCATCAGCTATTTTATTGTATCCTTTGTATTGATCAGAAGAAGTAGAGTCCCAGGCCGTTGCTGATTCAAGGAAAACGCTTACATAATGATTCATATATGCTTCGCCTTCCTCAATCGCCTGCTGCTCATCCTCACAAATATACGCATGCAGTGCCATCTGTATTTGATCTTTCTGAACTTGTCCATGACCTGCTTTTTCATACGCTTCCTTATACAACTGAATATTTGCACGTAATTTATCATAATCCGCTAAATACGGTACAACCATCAAATTATGACCATTTTCTCCAGCCCATTCAAAGGATTCAGCAGTTTGAATTGCCGCCACCCAAGTAGGAATTTTCTTTTGAGTAGGACGAGGAACAACCGATACATTTTCAAATTGGTATATTTCACCTTTATGTGTCACTTTATCTTCTGACCATAAACGCTTAATTACACCTAAACTTTCACGATAACGTTGGTTGCTTTCTGCCATTGGTACACCAAATGTATTAAACTCATGTGGTAAAAAGGCACGAGCAAATCCAACCTCCACTCTTCCTCCACTAATTGCATCTAGCATAGCTAACTCATGCGCTAATTTAACAGGGTGAGTAAAAGCTGGAAGTACACAACCAGTCATCAGACGCAAATTCCTTGTTCTTTGTGAAGCAGCTGCTAAAAAAATACTTGGGTTTGAAGAATAGCCGCCATATGCATGCTCGTAATGCTCAACAATCCTTGTGTGGTGATAGCCTAATTTATCTGCTTGTTCAGTAAGATCAAGCGCCTCTCGATAATATTGTTCTCCTGATTTATCTTGCGGGTGACTATCTGGAAAAAAAGAAAGTCCAAATTGCATGTTTAACATCTCCTCTAGATTAATATTTTTTGTTGTAATTCACTAAGTGAATTGTTTGATTCACTTTATAAACTGATTATATATGGTAAATAATATAAACACAATAGAAATATTAGAAAATATAGAATATTTTATTACTTTTAAAAATTTTGGAATATTAGAATATTAAATTTACATAAATCTTTTTGCTTTAAAGAAAAGAAAAAGGCAGGAATTTTCTCCTGCCAACATCACTAATTAAATTTCAACCAATTTGTAAACTACTATAAAAAAATAATAATATTTTTAGAAT
>NZ_JAEVLT010000046.1 GCF_024494385.1 Bacillus sp. EB600 | reverse complement strand
CCCCTTTTTTTTGGACAGAATCTCCAGCAAAGTATGGACAGCTAATCCTGTCAATTTCCGGTCAAAAAACATTGTCATTAACAACATTATAAGCATTCATAGCAAAATTTACCCCAAAAGGTTTACTGGTTAAACTTCTGACTCTTTGAATCTCTTCTCTTAATCTCTCTGGTGTGAATAATGTCATCGCCGTAATCTGACCAAGGCCTCCTCCATTGGACACTGCCGCAGCAAGTTCAGCATTGCCTAAGTATGCTAATCCACCTTGGACAATTGGGTATTTAATGTTTAATAAATCAGTAATTCGTGTTCTCATTTTTTAACCCTCCTAAGTATTTTAATTTGGAAAGACCACTATTTGATGATAGGTAAATCACTGTTTTCCATAGTATTATCAATATACAGCTTAAAAATGTTACACTAAAACCATTTCACATTATGTCTACAACATGGTAAGAATGCTTTTTATTCTCTTTGACTATATATAGGTCCACCGTAGAAAATCTCTTTTTTTCCATTTACTAATCTCCAATAAATTGGAATTGTCAAGAGGATTACTACACCGCATAAAATATACAACGTGGAATAGCCCCATTGTAATGAGACAATCCCCAACACAAAAGCCCCTGTTGCCATACCCGAATCAAATAATGTAAAGAACGTTGAAGTCGCATGTCCACTTCGATGTTTTTGTGCCGATTGAATCGCTAATGCTTGGAAACACGGAACAATGGATCCGTAACCGATTCCAATTAGAACCCCTGCTATTAATAATGTCGAAACAGAATGCATATTGCTTAATAGGAATAATCCAGCTGCAAAAGTGATGAATGAAGGATAAATGACAGCATTAGGACCTTTCGTATCATACATTCGACCAGTTAAAGGACGAACGATCATCATCGCTGCCGCAAATACAATGAAAAATAAACTTACATATTCAAATACTCCTCTTGTCTGTGCATATACGGAGATAAAAGTCATAATACTGGCATAAGCAAATGCTGTTAAACATCCGACAGTTGCAATCGGAATAGCCTTTGTTTCAAAGAAATCGTGCCATGAAAGACGATGATGTCTCACCGCTAAAGGTTGAGGCTGATATTCTGAAACTTTCAAAGTAAATGTGAATAAAAAGCCAATTACGACGATAATAGCAAGGCCAATGAATAATACTTTAAACGAAAACCATTGTAATGCAGCAATTGCGATAAATGGACCAAACACAACCGCTAAATTCATAGACAACGCAAAATAACCAAGCCCTGCCCCCTTGCGGCCTTCTGGAATAATGTCATTAGCAATCGCAATTAACACTGTCGTGACAATACTAAACCAAATACCATGAAATAATCGCAGGACAAGGAGTAAAGAAAGCGAAGCAACAAAAATATATAGAATTGATGATAGGCAAAAGAAAAACGCAGAAATGAGAAGCGTTTTTCTTTTGCCTAACAACTCAATGATTTTCCCTGAAAAAGGTCTCACGACAATGGCTGACAGCATGAATAGTGTCATTGCCAGTCCTGCTTGACCTTTAGTTCCATTTAATTCACCAAGAATGTAAACAGGTAAAATCGTTAATAATGCGTAATAAACAATAAATAAAAAGAAGTTGTTAATCAGTGCCACCAAAAATGGTCCTGTCCATATCTTTATTTCATTTGTTTGCCTCATAAAATTCCTCTTTCTTTCTATCATTTAGTTATGGAAATTGTTTAATAAACAATGAAACTAGAGAATCCCTGGCACAATCTGATTCCAATACTACCGGATTTTTATCTGGTTAGAATTTGAATGAAAAAGACGGCAAAGTTCAGTAAAGCTTTACAGTCTTTTTATTTAGTAACCTTCAATTCTTCAAGTTATACTCCAAAATTAATTTTACTTACAAGTCATTATAGATCCATTCCTCTATTTTCATGTTACCTTTTCCAAAGATGAATCTGCCAGGTCCTTTAATTGGACTTCGTTTCTTTTTATCATTAAAAGTGGAAGGAACGAAGCAATTAAAAGCACTCCTATAAAGATCATTCCACTCATAAAATTAAAAGATCCTAAAATTATTGGCCCCAAAAAGCCGCCCAGACTTGCCAGTGTATTAACAGCAGCAATTCCCACAGCTGCTTGTTTTTCACTTAATGACAATGATAACATCGCAAAAAATGGACCTGTAAAACTGTACAATCCCATTGAAGCAAATGTAATTAAAACGACGGCAAGAATAGGACTTTTGACAAATGCAGTACCGGCAAATCCGACTGCCGCCAAAATCATTGGGAGAATGACATACATTTTCTTTTCCAATTTCCGATCCGAATATCTCCCCCAAATAACCATGGAAATAATGGCAGCCAGGGAGGGTATCATGGCGATATACCCAATTGTCGTATTCGATAGCTGTCCTGAAAAATTATGAATAATCGTTGGAAGCCAAAACGATAAAGCGTAAACCCCTGTGTAGACTCCAAAGTAAGTAAAGGCAAATGACCACAATTTACCGTTTTTCAACACGGCCATTTTAGGGGCTTTTTCCTCTTTATTCATTGCTCTTTCATTTTCTAATTCTTGCTCGATCCATTCCTTCTCTTCACCTGTCAGCCATTTCGCATCACGAGGACGGTTGGTTAAATAATAAAAACAAATAACTCCTAAAATAATGGTTAACAATCCTTCCGAAATGAACATCCATCTCCATCCAGAAAAGGAAAACCAGCTGATATTGTCGAGAATCCACGTAGACACCGGAGCTCCGATCAGTCCTGCAAGAGGCATTGAAATCAGGAATAGGGAATAAGCACGCCCTCTTTCTTTTGATCTAAACCAGTACGTAAGATAAAGAATGATTCCTGGAAAAAACCCGGCTTCAGCGACACCCAGTAAAAAACGAACAATATATAAATGAGTCGCGGATTGTACGAAACCAGTTAAAACAACAACGATTCCCCAAGTAACCATTATTCTTGTAATCCAGATTTTTGCTCCAAAACGTTCCATCAGGATGTTACTTGGAACTTCAAATAAGAAGTACCCAATAAAGAAAATACCAGAAAGCAGCCCAAATACTTCAGCTGACAATGCCAATTCCTTATTCATTTCAAGTGCAGCATACCCCATGTTGACCCTGTCTAAAAATGCAATAATGTATAAAAGTAACACAAAGGGGACAATTCGTTTCATTATTTTTTTTACGGTTATTTGCTCCAAGGAATTTATTTCTTCGTTCATAACTTTTCATCCTCCAGTCGTATTCCATCTTAAATAACATTATTTTAATAATTCATATTATTAGTAATTATTTATCAATCAATAAATTAGGAAAGAGTCTTTTGCTCAATGGCTTGTTTATACCTTTGAACAAAGCCCTTTCCTAATTAACCACTTGTACCACTGTAAATAACTCTCTGAATCTACTATTTAAGTATCTCCTATGAAAGAGATTTCATAAATAGGAAAGAATGCTACATACTATTGTGCTTTACTTAAATGTTTTTTTTCTAATCTTTCTTCGATTTTTTCAATTGCTGCATGATCACGTAACAATTGAAGTTTATTTTCCTTAACAAGCTCCGCAAACGAAAGCTTTTTTCGTTTTGTCATTTTTCATTCACCTTCTTTATTTACTAGAGAAGCATTTTTTTAGTTATATGCAAGAGTAAAATTTTTCTTCTCTTCAATGATGCTTTTTAAATTTCCCCATTGCTCTTGGAATATAGAAGGATCCATTGTTTTCAAGTTTTCAGAAATTAATGGTCTGAATTCCATCCAGTCAATAATATCCTTTTCCAAATCCAAGCTTGGGGCAATTTCAATTATTCTCAACTTTCCGTCTACAACATCAAAGACAGCTCTTTCTGTGATGTATAAAACTGGAATGCCTGCTTTCGATGCATATTCACCGCTGAATGTAATCTGTTCTACATGATCGACAATTTTCTTCCCTTTTCCATGGTTTTCGATCACAATTTGACCATTTTCAAATTTTTCTTTTGACCCTACAGTAAACTGACCCATGAACACGACTTTTTTGGAAGACTGGCTAATATTAATAAATCCTCCCGGTCCCATAATTCTTGGACCGAATTTGCTGACATTGACGTTTCCATGCTGATCAAGCTGAGCCAGTCCTAAGAATGTAACATCAAGCCCGCCGCCATCATAAAAATCGAACATGTTATCGTGATTAATAATGGCATCCGCATTATAAGAAGCGCCAAAATCCATACCTGGGGCAGGAGATCCTCCGAATAGACCAAATTCTACCGTTAATGTCATTTCATCTGCAACGCCTTCTTCCGTGGCAACACTTGAAACTAACGAAGGCATACCGACACCTAAATTAACGACAGAGCTCGGGGATAATTCCATTGCTGCACGTCTTGAAATGACTTTTTTCGCATCTAACTTAGCTGGTTTTATGGAGGCAAGAGGCACTCTTAACTCTCCGGAAAGGGCCGGATCATAGTATCTTTCCATTGTTTGATAGTGGTATTCCGGATTTTGTGATACGACAACATAGTCTACCATGACACCAGGCACTCTAACCTCTTTTGGTTTAAGAGACCCTGCTTCAGCAATCTTTTCAACTTGTGCTATGACAATCCCGCCACTATTCCGAACAGCCGTTGCAAGCGATAAAATTTCAAAGTTTGCTACTTCATGTTCGGTTGTAATATTTCCATTTACGTCTGCTGTCGTCCCGCGGATAATTGCAACATTGACAGGGAGATTCTTATAGTGAAGCCATTCTTCCCCATTTAATTCAACGACATTGATCAAATCTTCCTTTGTCACCGTGTTAATTTTTCCACCTTGCACTCTCGGATCCATCAATGTATTTAAACCAACCTTTGTGATCACTCCTGGCTTTTTGCCTGCTATTGAGCGCCAAAGCTGAGTGATGACCCCTTGCGGAAAAAAGTATCCTTCTATTTTATCCTCTACGATCAGTCTTGACATACGGTGGGAGAAACCTGCATGACCAGAGATTACACGTTTGATCAAGCCTTCCTGCGCAATATGATCCATTCCTCTGCCTTCAGTGTTAATTCCGATTCCAGAACCATTCATAAAAGTGATATTTTTCGGGCTTTGTTCTTTTTTATATCTTTCTCCTATGCTGACAAGCAATTCTTCAGGTAAACCGGCTAATCCTGAAGTACCAGTTGTCGCGACGAAGTCATTATCTTTTATTAGTTTCGCTGCTTCTTCTACTGAGATAATTTTACTCATTATCTTCATCTCCCTTTATCTAATCTATCTATTCAAATCAATCATGTTTATAAGAAAATTCGTGCTTAAGTCTTACACTTAGCAAGAAATCAAAGGCTGTTTTCGAAAACTTTATTTCTATTTTCCAAAAAGAGAAAGTAGTTGATATCCGCTCCAGGATGCTCGCTTTCCGCGGGGCGGGCGCTGAACCTACTCGGCGCTCTGCTCCTGTGGAGTCTCATCTGTGCCGCTACTCCCGCAGGAGTCTCGCACCTTCCGCTCCAATCAACTATCAATGTTAACTTTCATAAAACCTATTTAAAACAACAATCTTTTAGAAAAGAGCCAAATCATAACAATAGTTAAGCATTTGGATTTTTAATTAATAAAGCAATTCCCATACCGCCACCGATACATGCGCTGGCAATACCGTATTTAGCATTTCTTTCGCTCAGTTCATACATTAAGGAAATCGTAATTCTTGTTCCGCTCATTCCTAGTGGATGACCAAGTGCTACGGCTCCGCCGTTTACATTGATTCGATCATATAATGGGCTCCCTAAATACATATCTAATTCTTTCATACAGCCGAGCATTTGACCTGCGAACGCTTCGTTAATTTCATATAAATCGATATCTTCTTTTGCCATTCCTGTTTTCTCAAGAAGTTTTCGAATCGCAAATACGGGTCCAAGTCCCATGACAGATGGATCAAGTCCGGCAACCGCAAAATCAACAATCTCTGCCAGAGGAGTAAGTCCCAGTTCTTGTGCCCTTTCCTCTTTCATTACAACAACGGCTGCGCCGCCATCATTTAATCCGGATGCGTTCCCTGCTGTTACGGATCCGCCTTTTTCAAATGCAGGTCTTAATTTCGCCAGTGCTGCTAACGTCGTATGTGGTTTTGGATGTTCATCCTGATCAACAATCGTAACAGCACCTTTTCTGCCTTTTATTTCTACTGGAACGATTTCTTTTGCAAATCTTTCATTTTCGATCGCTGCTTTCGCTCTCATTTGGCTGTTGTATGCAAATAAATCCTGATCTTCTCTTGAAATCTCATATCTTTTGACAACATTTTCTGCTGTATTTCCCATGTGCATAATCGGGAATTGTGGATATGGTTGAGAATTATGATGATATTTCGTATTCGCGTCCCTTAATTCTTGGTTCCCCATTTTAAAACCATCGTAACGAACTTCTAACGGCAGGTAGTACGGGGCTCTTGATAAACTTTCCGCCCCACCAGCTACTACGATTTCTGAGTTTCCACATAAAATATCCTGCGTTGCATTGACGATGGATTGAAGACCTGAACCGCAAATACGATTAACGGTATAACCTGGTACATGATCTAATCCGGCAAGTAATGCTGCATTTCTACCTAAGTTTGGGGCATCACCAGATGATTCAACATGACCCAACACCACATCATCCACTAGTTTTGGATCAAGATTATTAGACCGTTTTAATGCTTCTTTAATGGCGATTGATGCCAATTCCTCAACTGGTATGGTTTTTAAACCGCCGAGAAAAGCTCCTACTGCTGTTCTGGCTCCACTTGTGATAACTACTTTACTCATATATAACACCTTTTTCTTTGAATTATTTTCTGCAAATTCAGATAATTATTTATCCGCTAATCCTCTTTCCGACTCTTGTTTTACAATTATTTTAAGCCATCATTTTTTCCAACAAACGTGTATGAACATGACCACTTACAAAGTCTTTATCCTTTAAAATTTCTTTCAAAAATGGAATAGTAGTTTTAATTCCTTCTACATTAAACTCATCTAAAGCTACTAGCATTCGCTTAATAGCATGTTCGCGGGTCTCTCCATGAACAATCACTTTCGCAATCATTGAATCATAGAATACAGGTACGGTATATCCTTGGTAACAATGAGAATCTACCCGCACTCCTGGCCCTTGTGGGATTTCCCATTTCGTAATCAATCCTGGAGATGGGCGGAATCCTTCCTCAGGTACTTCTGCGTTAATCCGGCATTCAATTGCATGGCCAGAGAACTTTACATCTGATTGGGCAAACCGAAGTTTTTCACCATTTGCTACATTAATTTGTTCTTGTATTAAGTCCACACCTGTAATAGTTTCAGTCACAGGATGTTCAACTTGGATACGAGTATTCATTTCAAGGAAATAAAACTTTTGTTCATCTTCGTCGAAAATAAATTCTACTGTACCGGCATTTTCGTACGAAATATTGTCTGCTAGTTTTACAGCCGCACTTCTGATCTCCTCACGTAACTCTTCTGAAATTCGCGGTGCCATAGCTTCTTCTACTAATTTTTGGTGGCGGCGTTGCGTAGAACAGTCACGCTCACCTAGGTGAATCGCATTTCCATACTTATCACCAAGTACTTGAACCTCAATATGGCGGGCATTAGCAATATATTTTTCTACATACATCGTTCCATCTCCAAATGCTGATTTCGCTTCTGCAGATGCGGATTCAAACATCGTTTTAACGTTTGCACGGTCCGTAATGATCTTCATTCCGCGGCCTCCGCCTCCAGCTGCGGCTTTCAACATGATCGGCAATCCAATTTGATCGGCTATTTCGGCTGCTTCTTCATAAGTTGCTACTTTTTCTGAACCAGGAAGAACGGGAACACCACATTCTTGTGCGATCCTTCTAGCAATAAGCTTATTTCCCATTCTCTTAATATGATCGGGCTTTGGTCCAACATAAATGATGTCATTTTCCGCACAAGCTTCAGCCAATTCAGGTACTTCTGCTAAAAAACCGTAACCTGGATGAATCGCGTTTGCCCCAACTGACAAGGCGGTCTGCATAATAATCGGAATATTTAGATAACTATTTGCAGCATTTGGTGGTCCGATACAAACTGTTCGATCCGCTAATCTAGCTGGTAAACTATTTTGATCTGCTTCGGAAACAGCAAGAACTGTTTCAATCCCTAAAACCCGACATGTCCGAATAATCCGAGTTGCAATTTCACCACGATTAATAATGAAGATCCTTAAAATTTTCATCTAATAGCCTCCTTGGTATAAGTAAATGTATTTAACGTTTCTACCGAACTTACTAGTGGGGGCCTAAAGCCCTCCACTAATAAGAAATTCACATTATTTTGCTTTAACCGAGAATAAAGGAGTTCCATAATCCACAAATTCAGCATCTTGAACGTGAATTTCAGTAATTTCACCTTCAAGACCTGCAGAAATCGCACTGTAAACCTTCATGATTTCAATTAAACAAACTGTAGAATCCTTTTCTACTTGATCTCCTACTTTTACATAAGGTTCAGCGCCTGGCTCTGGTCTTGCATAGAAGATACCGGCGGTTGTCGCTTTGATTTGCACAATATTTGACTGTTCTTCTACAACTTTAACAGGTTGGCTTGGTGCAGGAACTGGAGCTGGTGCCGCTTTTTCCGCAACCGGTAATTCTACTGCAGCTGCGACCTCACTTAATCCAAGATTTGCATTCACAAAAGGTACAACATTGTTTACTGGAGCTGCTTGTTCTTTGTTTACGCTTCCTTCATTGCTTTCTGCAATCGCTTCTTTACTAATCACAATTTTAAGGTCTTGATTTTCCAACTTTAAATAATTAAAAGAAGATTCCTCTAATTTTTCGATAAGATTCGTAATGCTTTCAACATCCGTTCCCAATAAATTCTTAGTCATTTTAAATTCCTCCTAATATGGTTAGATAAAACTATTTATTTATTACTCTTATTTGTTTGACAATACAAGTGAGCCTTGATGTCCCTGTATTTGAACATGTTTGATACTTGGCTGCTTACTTAAGTTATTTAAAAGTTCCATTAATGGGGTTGAAGCTGAAAAATACTTTCTCGGAGCACCAGCCTTACGCATCTCTTCAATATCTGATGTTCCTTTCATGATGAAGCGCATTAATAACTCTTCATCTGACATGTGCGCACTGCCAAATTGCTCTTTTACCTTATGGATCGGCATATCATCTGGATAATTATTTAATGAAAGTTCCTTTGCACGTGGCATGCTTAAGAATTTATCTTTCAGATTTTCATCCATCCATGTGTAACCAGAATCTTCATTAAATACACCAGCAGCATATTGAATAAGCTCATCAATGACCACTTTATAGCGTTCACCTGTAGCAATATTGATAGCAGATTGGGTTACAATAAATTGAGAATAAGGAGTAATCATGACTGGGTATCCAAGCTCTTCCCTTACTTTTACTACTTCCTCAAGTACTTCCTCGACTCTATTTTCTAATTTAAGCGTTTTCAATTGATGTCTTAAATTCGAAATTACTCCTCCTGGAACCTGATGAACGTATTGTGAATAGTCGTATTCTAAAGGAGCTCCGATTGGCAGTTTTTCCTGCTTCGCAATATTCATCAATCGTTCTGACACTCTCTTAATTCTTTCCATATCAAGATGATCCGCGCTATATCCTAAATACTTCGTATTCTCAATCGTAGTGAATAATGATGGTTGACCGGAACCATCCGCTAATGGTGGAATTCCCGTATGAAGAGTCGTAACTCCTAATTTAATCGCTTCCGTATAAACAGCATCTGCTAACCCTGTCGTACAATGTGAATGTAATTCAACAGGGATTCCATTGGAATTTTCTATAATGATAGGAAGCAGCGTTTGAAGTCTTTCAACTGTAAGCAGTCCACCTTGGTCTTTTAAATAAATAACATCCGGCTTATTTGCGGCTACTTCCTTTGTTTTTTCTGCATAGTATTCATCTGTATGCCTTGGAGAGATACTAAACGATATTCCATGAGCTGTTTCCACCCCTATTTTTCGCATATGCGGCATAAACCATGGATGGTCTGAACCTAGATTACCGTAAATATTCGCCATCGTTTGAACGCGGTTTAATGCTCCCATTCCAACGATACGCTCATAAAAAAGCTTGGTAACAGATAGCGGCGGCACATGAAGTTCAAACGGAAAAATAGTAGGACATCCCATATAAGCTTTTTTAGCATTAGGCATTTTTTCAGCAACCATTTTCGCCATTGCCCAAGGGTCTTCTTTTAATTCACGAATAATTTTCTTGAAATTGATCGGCATTAGCGGTACTTCAACAACTGCAAAACCTGCCTGATCAAGATCTTCCGCAACTGCTTCTATCATTCCATGACGTGATTCAGCTGCCCATAAACTTTGCGTTCCATCCCGTAATGTCGTGTCAACAAATTGTAAATTCTTTGACATTCTTTTTCCTCCCCAATTATTCCGTATTCTTACGATTTATTTTCCATGTTCACTCGTCATGAGTATTTAGTTTCTTAACTAAATGACTATTATTTTTTCATGATGCATGGATAGAAGTTACTCTTGTTTGTCCTTCCTTTCTAACAACCAATTGTCAACGCTTCCATAATTTTAACTATTTTGATAATTTTTAAAATTACAAATCGTTGCTCTTAATATACCATGTTTTTTGTCATTTAAAACTACATCGTTCTTTTATATGACAAAATTAGAAAAAATTTTATATTTTTTATTTATTGCTTTTTTCGAATATTATTATTAATCTAGTAAATAATTAGATGATTTTGTAAATATTTCGTTTTTATACGAAACGGAGGTTCTTATGATTGGTCCAACAAGAGAATTCAAAGTATATTCTTCAAACTGTCCAAAATGCAGCACGCATTCTTACTCTTTTTACGCTTGAACGAGATGAGTGGAATTTGTCGGAAATTTCGAAGGAATTAAATCTTGACATTAGCCATGTAAGACGGCTTCTCACTACTCTTGAACAGGAAAACTTTTTAAAGAAAACCGGGAAAAAGTATGCATTAGGGTTGGATGTTTTAAATTTGTCAGGTATTGTCCACTCCCACTTGTCAATTCATTTAGAAGCGCGACCCATTTTACAGCAGCTTGTTAATGAGGTGGGTGAAGCCATTCATATTGGGGTATTAGAAGGTACACGTGTTAACTATCTCGATAAACTGGAAACAACTCACCCTATTAAGTTAGCTTCTCAAATCGGGAAGTGGAATCCTCTCTATAATACGGGTTGCGGAAAGATCATCCTTTCATATCTGCCAGAAGACCATTTAGAAGAAGTTCTACAAAAAATAGAGAAGCAAGGGATGATAAAGTCTACATCGAATACAGTAACAGATATAAATGAATTACGGAGACAACTAGCAGGGATCCGTAATTCCGGCTATGCTGTTTCATCAAATGAGTTACAAGAAGGAGTTGCAAGCATCGCTGCTCCTATTCATGACTATAGTGGAGAGGTTATTGCAGCTGTCAGTATTACCGGGTCATGTAAAAAGC
The DNA here is from genome assembly GCF_024494385.1 of Bacillus sp. EB600. Taxonomy (GTDB): domain Bacteria; phylum Bacillota; class Bacilli; order Bacillales; family Cytobacillaceae; genus JAEVLT01. Next base: position 22,415 of record NZ_JAEVLT010000046.1, on the reverse strand, counting down.
TCTGTGGGGATGAGATAGAAATATACATTTCAAAAATTGTAAATGCAGCAAAAAAAATTTCGAAGAAAATCGGTTTTTCCAGCTACTAACATAAAGTGAAACTTCCATCAGTGGGGGTTTTCTTCATCCCCCACTGATGGTTAGTTGAACCAATCGGACCTTTACGGGCAGTTGATCCCCCACCTATCTTCTTTATATACGCAGATTCTTGAGGTGTGGGTCTTACTGCCCGTTAAGTCGGGATAAATTTTTGTTTATCAACAAGCAACGGGAACATAACCTAAATATAAAAGGGAGAAACATTCTATGACAGTTGAAATACAAAAAAAAAAATATTCTACACTGCAAAATGCCATTCGATTACTGAATCTATTTTCAATCGATCAAGCTGAATTTAGTTTAACTGAGATGGCGACTGAATTAGGAATAGCAAAAAGTACCGTTCACCGTATGCTCATTTCTTTAGAAACTGAAGGTTTAATTGTAAAGGAACCTAGAAGCAACTTATATCGACTAGGAGTTTCTTTTCATTCCCTTGGAAATGTAATCACCAAAAATATGCCTTATCAGTTTTCAACTCCTATTTTAGAATCTTTACAAAAAACAACCGGAGAAACATCAGGCATCATGGTACTAGAGAAAGAATATGCGTATGTGGTCAATCTAGTAGAAAGTCACTACCCGATTCACTATTCCACTTATATTGGTCAAAAGGAGCATGTTTACTGTTCAAGTACAGGTTTAGTCATTTTAGCATTTCAATCTGCTGAAACGATTGATTCACTAAAAGAGAGGATTAATCCGCCTAAAGATTTTGATTGTAAAATCGATTCTACTCGTTCAAATGGATACTATGTTTCAATTGATGAATTTTATGAAAACGTTACCTCAATTGCTGTTCCAATTCGAAATGGACGCGGTGAAGTGATTGCTTCACTTGCAATAGCCGGACCAAGCGAACGGATTCTCGCAAATAAAATTCCAAATTTAGTAAAAACTATAACTTCAGCAAGTGAACAATTCACTAAAATTTTGAAATCGGGTTTAATGTGATAAATAATCTTTACGATAATAATTGAACTGGGGGGAGCATAGTGGATGATGAACAGCTATTAACTTTTATTACCGTATATGAATTAAGCAATTATTCGCGGACTGCAAATCATTTAAATCTAACTCAGCCAGCGGTTACGGCAAGAATTCAAAAATTAGAAATTGAATTAGGCTGTAAACTATTTAATCGGGATGGAAAAAAAATACTCCTAACAGAGGCAGGAAGAGCCTTGCTGCCGTATGCACGCAAGATACTCAGTTATACCAATGAAGCAAGACAATTGATTAAACTTACGCAAACTCCAACCTTAACAATCGGTCTATCACCTGCGATCTCGGTTTCGATTGTCTTACAAGTTTTATCCTTGCTGCAAGAAAAAAATGAGTTTTTATTTGATATTGTGGAAGCAGAGGATTCTATTGAAGTTTCTAAAAAGATCGATGACGGAGTAATCGATATAGGGTTGATTAGAGATGTTGTTCCATTCACAAATCTGGAAGCTAAATTTATTTACCATGAAAAGCTTGTTTTTATTGTTGGAAAGGAACATCCATTAGCTGAAAAAAATGAAATAAACAAAGAGGATTTAAGCAATCAAATGATGATTTGCTATCGCCGTGATACACCTATATGGAAAAAAATAGATGAAAGGTTAGTTGGAATAAAAAACTTACAACGTACTGAGGTTGGAGGTTTTGAAATGATCAAAAATATGGTTAAAAATAATTGGGGTTTTAGTATCATTCCAGAACTTGCTCTATCCAGGAACACAATTGAACTAAATGAAAATTTTCGTATCATCCCCTTTCCTGAATATGAAGATCTCACTTTTAATGTTACAGGAATTTATAAAAAGGAATCTCCCAAATTAGAAAAGCTTCTTTTGTTTCTTCATTACTTTGAAGCTACATTAAAAATGGCAAAGGGTTGAGCCAAAAGGAGAGTTTTTCTCATTTGGCTCAACCCTATTATTTTTTTCTTATGCCCACATTTTTTCTTCACATAAAAGGGAAATCTTTTCTTGAACTCTTTCTAAACTAATCTCGACGTCAAGCGGTTTACTTGTTGAAAGGAACAACCTTCTTTTCTTGTTTTCACTCCAAATAGACGAATAAGCTGATTGATCAAGCGGATCTGTCCAAAATGTTTCATCTAGGGCAATCCCTTTTGTTTTCACTTTGTTATTCAATACATAGTTTTGGGAACCGATTAATACGTCTGGTACTGGATCAATCTCTGTTTCCAACTCTGACGGAATCCGCAGGATCCCAAAAAGATTGTAAAATTTTATGACATTGAAAATTGGTGTAAAGGCCCGCCCGATCTTTTCCATTTTTACTTCGTCAGGCCCGATTTCCTCGTTAACAAGAATTCCATCAACATTTACATCGCCAAGCCTTTTACATAGCTGTGTTAAGAATTGGGAAATCTCCTCTATTTTACTTAACAAGAGCGTTTGATCAAGCCTAAAAATCCCATCACCGTATACTTGTTTTAAGACGGTTAACGGTCCGTTAATCACGGCAATAATAGGGTAGGTTTTTCCTTTAACCGTTACTAATCTTTCAAGCGTTTCGATAAGTACAGGAAGACGCCCTTTTGAAAGTGCATTCTGTATATCGAGCGAAGATTCGATTGAAACATGTTCACTCACGCTCGGCATCTCATGGCCATTCCATACAATCGATGCTCCTAATGCTTCTGCTTCCAATGTAGGATCCACTGGAGTAAGCAATGCATCATACCCGAGAAGCTGCTGCGTATTCGTTATTGCTGACGATAAGGAACTGGAATCAAGATACATTTGCTCAACCGTTACTTGATCAACCTTTGTAACATACGTTCCAAGTAAAGGGAGAAAAGGAGGTCGAGAAACCGCCCGACCTTTGAAAAGTTTTTCCACTAGTTCTTTGTTATTCATACCTGACCTCCATCTATTCGACACATGTTATAAGCGAACAATTTGCCTTGTTGGTTTAGCATCAGGGAACGAACCATAATACGTAAGAGCTTCCTCTACTGGTTTTTTCTTAGACCATTCTTCGATGAAATCATCATAGTTCAAGCCACGGTTTATACGTGCTTCGCGCTCAGCCGCTCTTTCGTAATTGGTCCGCTCTTCATCGATGGTTAACGTTTCGCGGTTGTAAAATACTTTGTAAATATTCTCGGCCACCCACTCCGAGATTACCTGCTTCTTCAAATCTTCAATAACATGGTTTGGATCACGATCAAGTACATCACCGTAGCCTCCGCCGCCAAGCGAGTTGGCTACAAAAATATCTCCTTCCATAACAGGTTTTGCCGGACGAGGTGCCCGCTCAACCACGTACTCACCTTCGATCGAACGACTTTCAATTAGTTCAGTCGTATTCGTTGGTAGATCAGCATCTCCATTTGCCATTTTCTCAAAATAGTTTGAATTTTTAATTTGAATACCTGGGTGTGTGGCAGGTGGGTATCCGCCAAAAAGTCCTTGTACAATCGGGACTTTATGATGTTTGATAATCGATTGATAAACTAAATAGGGAACCCCTTTTACTGCCCACGCAACGTTTGTTCCAGCACCGCCGCGATATTTTCCAAATCCCATCGAATCTTTCCAATGTTTAAAGTACAAGTGAACATGTGGTTGTTCATTTTCCATATCTTCGATATCAGGCGCTTTTCCCCACCATCCCCAAGGGAATCCGAAGGAATCATTACCATCCCGGTCAGTACGGGCGCCCCCGCCTTCACTGTTCAAAACATTAGCGAGCATGTCGGCAAATGGTACACCCCATTGATTCTGGCCGGCGATCACTACAGCACAGCCTCCAGCTCCGTATCCGCTTGTTGTTAAATCCTCTACCCCACTAGCATAAAGCAGCTTTGAAAAAGCATTTGATGTGCAGGATAGTACGCAGCTGTTTGTGATCGGTGAATTCGCTACAGACGCATCTATACTCGCATGAAGGAACGTTCCGTCTGGAACAATTACTTTAATAGATGAAAAAATACCTGATGACGTCGGCAGATCTGCAAATGGTACACTGAACAAATAAATAGCAAGATGAGCGCGAACGATATGCATATAACTATTAAACGATCCATCATTTTCGGGTGAGGAGCCTGTAAAATCAAATGTAAGGGAATCTCCTTTTTTCGTTATAGTCAATACACATCGTAGTAAAGAATCACTCGTTCCCATCGTATCCATAAAGGACACAGACCGATAAACGCCGTCTTGCCAGCTTGAAATTCGTTTGCGTGCCCCCTCTTCTGCGACAATTAACATTTTTCTCATTACGCCCGTCACCAATTCGACGCCTTTCTTCTCAATCAATTGCTGAACACGTAAACGCAAACGGTCACATGCTGCTACACGAGCCTTCGTATCAACAACCTGCATGCGTGGGGCTCTTGAGACCATATTTGCCATCATATACAACATATCGTTTCTAATCGTGTAGTTTTCACCAATTTTAATTGGCGGTAACTTCATCCCTTCGTCAGCGCGGGACTTTGCTGTTAGCGGCATGCCACCCGGTTCAATTGCGCCGGTTTCAGGCTGATGCACGGCCGAGGCTGCCCAGGCAACGAGTTCGCCATCGTAGAAAATCGGCATGAGTGCTACCTGGTCCGGATTATGGACCCCACCGTACAAAGCCTCATTCGCGTAGAAAATATCTCCTTCATTTATTCCGATAGTCGGATCATTTTTATAATGTTTTAAAAGGTATTTGATCGCAATCTGAGTTGTTACGGCATGCAGGTATACCCCGCAATAAGCAGCGACAAGATCACCTTTAGCTGTATATAAACCGACAATAATGTCCCCTGAATGCAACATACTCGAGATACCGACCTTGGTTAGAACCTCTTTCGCCTCTAATACTAACTGGTTCAGTTTTTCACTATAAATCTCGTATTCACCAAATTTTAAACTCTCCAAAGCTTTTTGTTCAAATTCATCTATTGGTTCAGGCTGTATACGCTCATTAATGCTCATATCAATCATATTAGAACTTCCTCCTTCTGTTGAATTTCGCCGTTCAAGTATTTATCAACACTATAAACAGCATTTGGCGGAACGACGACAGTTGTATGAGGAGATTCGATTAATGCCGGTCCCTGGATTTCGTTTCCGTTTACTAATCGGTCCAATTCATAAACATCCGTATCTGTGAATCCCCCTAATTCAGGCCAGTACGCTTTACGAAGGCCTTTTAGCGCATTGCTCGCATCTTTTCCACCATAAGGGTGTTCCTTTAATTGATATTTTTGTTGAGGAACAATCGCTTTTAACAAAATATTTTCAATTTCAACTCCGCCTTCCGGGAATACTGCCAGCGGGCTGTACGAATTCGAATAATCTTCCGTAAACCACTCGATTAACTTTTGAACTTCGTCTTTGCTGGTTAACATGATTGTTGGGGATACCGTTCGTTTAATATTTAATTGTCCGCCGAACTTCATATCAAGCTCCAGCTGATATTGAATTTGGTCCTTTAAGAAGCCTTCCCCTTCAATATCGCGTATTGCTTTTTCTTGCAATGTCCGGACAACATCATTTAACTGATCATAATTTGTCAAAAGTTCCTGTGTAGTTGCTTCTGAAAGAATAATGTGTTGGGATTGCTCATAGATGTGCATCACATCCATCATGGAAGATGAAAAGGCACAAAATACCGGTGATTGCTGCATAATAATCGTTTTTGGAATCTCTGCCTCAAATCCAAAGCCAGCTCCATGGACAGGGCCCCCACCGCCTAAAGCGAAAAGAACAAAGTCTTTTGGATCATGCCCTTGTAGAGCCGTTTCTTTTTGGATAATATTCGCCATATTGCCATCACAAACTTTTTTAATTAAATAAGCTGCTTCATATACATCCAGTCCTAACGGTTTTGCAATTTTTTCTTCAATTGCTTTTTTCGCTTTTTCCATATTCAATGAGAGATTCCCACCATGGAAAAACTCTGCGTTCAAATACCCTAAAAGCAGGTTAGCATCTGTAACCGTTGGCTCTGTACCACCTTGATCGTAAGCGACTGGTCCCGGAAAAGAGCCGGCACTCTTAGGTCCTACTTCCAAACGTTCCCCTAGGGTTTCATTGATCCACGCAATCGAACCTCCGCCAGTCCCAATTGATTTACTTTCCAGCATTGTTAAATCTACAGCCCAGCGGTCAATAACTGGTTTAAATTGATAGATACTCGTATCCCCATCGACAACCAGCCCGATATCAAAGCTCGTTCCGCCCATATCTGTTACAACGATATTTGGATAATCGTAAACTTTTCCAACTGCACTAGAACCAATGATTCCTGCAACCGGGCCCCCATTGTACGTATTAACCGCTGATGTACGAAATACTTCCGCCATCCCGCCTGTGTTATGAACCATTAGCAATGAATTCCGATAACCAAGGTCACGTAATTCATCACCGATGTTAGAGAGTTCTTCTGCAATCGATTGATGCAAATAGGCATTTAGAATCGATACATTCGAACGGCTATATTCATAGCGTTTTGGCAATACTTCGCTTGAAAGAACGACCGGCATATGGCCTAAATAGTATTCTGGATATTCTTCCTCGATTAGTTCTTTAATTCTCTTTTCGTGAACCGGGTTTTTAAAGGACCATAGCGTAGAAACCACGAACCCCATGACCCCTTGGTCAACTAAATATTGAAGCTTATCCTTAAAATCTTCTTCGTCAAGCGGACGAAGTACTTTTCCTGTATAATCAATTCGTTCCTTCACACCGACAACATTTTCTCGCAGGATTAATGGATTAGGCTTGTCCACCTGGGCAATTTTTCTAGACTCTAAGGTACTAATCCCATCAGACCATTGGCTTCCTCTGCCGATATACAGCATATCTTCATAGCCTTCTGTCGTAATAAAGCCAAGTTTCGGACCCTTTTGTTCAATTAGTTTATTCATGGCAATCGTTGTTGAATAACGAATGACATCCGTTTCTTCCAATAATTCATCAATCGCTAAATCAAGTAAATCAGCCCCATTTTCAATTGCTTTAATAAAACCGACGGACAAATCATAGCCTGTTGTCGGACTCTTTGAAATAACTGATTGGTCCCCGTAACGTATAAAACAATCTGTAAATGTTCCTCCGATATCAATATCAATCGTTGCTATCCTTTTTGACGTCATCCTGATTCCTCCTCTTAGACTATTTCACTTCTTCAACTTGTTTTGTTCTATCTATTTTTACATCCGCGAGATCAATCTCAATATCATGCGTAATAGGATGGCCAACAGCTAGTATTTCCGTTTCGACCATTGTGCCACAGCCAGGGCAATAGAATTCAAGCAAACGTACCCAATTAGGATCCGGTGAAAAAGTATGTTCTCCCTCTAGATGAGGCTGATGGATTTCATGCGGGTCACGCTCATAAATCAGCAGGCCCTTTTTAAAGTTTTGATCGGCACTAATAATTTCGTGGTCACACTTATTACAAACCCAATATTTTTTATCCAAATCTAAGTCAATGTACTCCGTAATTTTTTTTCTCATCCTTACACCTCCATAATTCCATTTAAGTGTTCATCAATTCTAAATGTGCTATCAAGAGGAACAACAATTGACGTATTCGAACTTTCTAAAACAGCAGGACCAACAATTTTATGTCCAGGCTGCAGTGTTTCAAGATTATAGATGTTCGTCGTGATGAAATGATCCTTCCAATAGATGTCTCGCTTTGATTTAGGCTCTAGCTGTTGGTTTGTGATCTCTAATGTAGGAAGTTTGTATCTAGAAACGGTTACATTGCTATTCAAACGAATAAACTCAATATTTATTTCGTCAGATTGTAATTGCTCTGCAACAGAATTTAAAATTTGCTGTAACTCCTTATCGCTGCTGTCTGAAAGGAATTGGTTAGGAAGCGTAATGATTTCACGACGATTTCCGTTAACAGAAGCCACTTCCACAGATAAATCAAATTGAATAGAGTCCGGTGTGAAACCTTCACCTCTCATATCACGATAAGATAATTTTTTCATTTTATTGATGAGCTCTGTCGCTCTTTCCTTCATTTGTCCAAGATTCGCTTCATCCTTCGTGTAGGCGTAATCTAAACGTTCTTGATAGTTGTGGGCAATGTCAGCTGTTGACAAGCCAAAGGCACTAAATACAGAACTGAATGGGAATGTATATACTTTCCTGATCCCGCTTTTCTTGGCCATTCCTCCTGAGAACAATCCACCGCCGCCGCCAAACGAGAACAATTCAAATGTAAGAATATTCTTGCCTCGCTCAGTTGCAAGCTGCTTTAATGTATCTGCACCAATTTGTTCAAGGATATCGATAATTTTCATTGCCGCTTCTTCAATGGAAATGTTTAATGGTTGTGCCACCCATTTTTGAATCGCGTTGACTGCCTTTTCCTTTGAGATTTTCTTTGTCCCACCAAGGTAATAGTCAGGGTCTACTAGACCAAGAACAACACACGCGTCTGTAACGGTTGGCTTTGTGCCGCCAAGGTCAAAACATGCAGGTCCAGGAACTGCACCCGCACTTTCCGGTCCAAGTTGAATTTTTCCATCAGCTGTTACCTTCGCGATGGAACCGCCGCCGCCCCCAACAGAAAGGACGTGAATCAATGGTGTGTGGACTGGAATATCAGCGATACTGGATTCTGTATCAAATGTTAATTCCCCATTCGAAATTAACCCAACATCCGTACTTGTCCCACCAACGTCAACAGTCATAATATTGTCAAGCCCGTACATGGAGCCGATATACTTCGAGCCCATTAACCCCGCTGCAGGACCTGAGTTATACGTATCAATTGCTTTCGTTTTTGCTACACGAGCAACCCCGCCATTTGCATGAGCAATTAAAAGTGGTTTTGTATATCCTTTTAAACGGATACCATCATCAGCTTTATACAGATATTTCACCATGTCACGGTGGAGATAGGCATTAACAACTGCTGCATTTGTGCGAATGGCATTATTGGCTCGTGAACTAATCTCACTGGCTAGTTGAATAGGCTTTGTGCCGAGATAATGCTTTGGATAGTCCTCCTGAATTACCTTGCGTACTTGCTTCTCATTCTCATTATTTGAATGAGCATTTTTTAAACTGACAACAATCACACGAGTGCCAAGCTCCAGCAATTTTTTGGTTGCATTCTTGACTTCTTCTTCATTTATCGGTTTGATCACTTCTCCCTGCTCAGAAACTTCTTCCTCGATCGCTACAACCATCTCCGGGTCCACAAGATAATTTAAGACGGGATTGTCACCATCTTGGTACAGTGAAGATGCGTATCCTTTTGAAACGATAAGCCCTAATTTTGGACCTGTGCGTTGAATGAGTGAGTTTGTTCCAACTGTCGTTGACAACCGAATCGTTTTCGTTTCTTTCAGAAAAACGCTTACATCTTTAAAACCAAAACGCCGTGCCCCTTCAGCTATACAATTATTAAAACAAACTGTTAAATCATGTGGAGTGGTATCAACTTTTACCACTTCAAACCGGTCACCATAAGAGAAAAATCCATCCGTGAATGTTCCGCCGGTATCAATATCAACAGTATATTGTTGTGTTTGCGTCATTTGCTCCATGTAAAGCCCTCCTTGTTTTCATTAAGCTCACTTTCATCGTTAATTGATGTTTAAACGTCTAACTTTTTTAGGATCGGACCACCACCTCTAAATTATATTTTTAATATTCTGAATCTTACAAATTTAATTGTAAAGAATCCTTATATAGATTGATAGGTAAGTTAAGAACAAATTTAGAGATTATTTTTTTCACTTTTTTGTGGATTAGCAACGAAAGCATTTTTTCCTTTTGGATGATAAGTTGAAAATATTATGCGGAATTTTCCGAAAATTATATCTAAAAAAATACTTCATATTAAGAGTGGGCAACACGCTTTACATTTAACCCCAAAATCTCTCTCGCTTCTTTAGGTGTTGCAACTTCCCTGCCCAATATTTTAGCTAATTCTACAATTCTCTCAACAAATTGAGCGTTCGTTTTTGCCAGCTCTCCCTTGCGAAACCAAACACTATCTTCCATCCCTACACGGACATGCCCTCCAAGCAGAATGGTTATTGTGTTAATGGCTAACTGATCTTTGCTCGCTCCAATAGCTGACCATATGCTCCCCTCTGGTAAACTATTTTTCATAAACATTAGATTTTCAGGGGTAGCAGGCATTCCACCTTGTGCTCCTAAAACAAATTGGAAAAAGTAGGGAGGCTTAATTAAACCTTTCTTTGCGACCGTTATGGCATTATGAATCATCCCAATATCAAATACTTCAATTTCTGGCTTTACATTGTACTCTAGCATTTTACTAGCTAATCTCTCCAACATTCCAGGTGAGTTAACAAATACCTTCGATCCAAAATTCAGGGATCCCGCATCATAGGAAGCAAGCTCAGGACTTAATTCACAAACTCGAATTCGATCCTCTTCACTTGTAAGATCTAATCCTCCTGCAGTCGTAAAGTTAAGAACAATGTCGCTATTCTTCTCTTGCAGCAGTCTTCTTACTTCACGATACGGTTCTAACTCGAGGGTTGGATTATCGTCTTCATCCCTAACATGAATATGGGCAATGGCTGCACCTGCCTGCCAGGCTTTATAAACAGAGTCTGCAATTTCTTGTGGGGTTGTTGGTACGTACGGAGTATGCTTCTTAGTAGTAAAGCCTCCTGTTGTCGCTACTGAGATAATTAGTTTTTCCAAAATAATCACACCTTTTTTGTCATTTTATTGAAGGACTATATTAAGAGAAAATGTAAGGTGAAGAAATCAAATATTTTCTACTTTCTACCTCGAATTGACGGGAATTAGAGTACTCAGTCATTTTTTGAAAACGCATACATTTTGTTTTAATGATTAGGATGAATATTTCGAATATTATAAATAAAATCATAATCTTTTTCTTCCCCTTTTCCTATGTCTGCTGGAAACAAAAAATGGCTTTTTTTTCTAAATATTTTTGTATAGGACTAATAAAATAAAAGGTTCAAAACAGGAACATTTTACTCTTTCAACATAAATGCTCTAATCTTAAAGCCAGCATTAAATTCAAACGTGCCTCGGAGTCAAGCAAATCAAAGCCAGTCAAATTTTGCAGCTTTTCTAAACGATACTTTAGTGTATTTTGGTGAATAAATAATTCATCCGCCGTCTTTTTCAAGAGTCCATTATTTCTTAGATATACATCTAAAGTTTCTTTCAATTCACTAGAATCTTTTCTTTCATTTATTTTGCTTAAATATAATTTAAGGAAAGGAGAAATAATATCGTCATGAGTAGAAAGTTTAGATAATAAAGTCCAACTTCCACATTCCGGATAATAAGCTATTTTCTTCACATCTTGGATACGAGGCAATATTTTCAAGATCTGCTGTGCTTGAATATAAGAATTTCCAATTAGCTCCAAAGCATCAACTGACTGGCCTATACCAATATATACCTCAATCGTTTGATTGTCTTTATTAGCTACTTTTCTATTAACCACTTTTTCTAATTCCTTTTGTAAAGTTGAACTTAAGTGGTGAATTTCGATTTCTGCCTTATGAGAACTAATAATAACGATCCGATCACCATTAAAGTTAATCACACATTCAGGAAGGATGTTTTTAATTTTATTTACCATAAATTTTTGCTGTTCTTCTCCAATAACACCTAACCATTTTTTATTTGTATACATTCCAACATTCATTACACAAATATGAGGAGTGAGTGATATCCCTAATGTTTTGCTGATTTTTTTTGCTTCTTCTAAGTTTTGTTTGTCACTGTCAATCAAATACTCCAACAATTGAGATATTAAATATTTTTCAATTTCCAATCGTCGAAATTCTGAAGAGCCTGTACTTTTCAGTTGCAAAGCTCCTTCCAAGAGCACTCCCAACTGAGTGGATATTTCCATCAATAAGCTCATGTCATCTTCTGTAAAATACCCATTTTTCTTATTTATTGCATGAAGGATGCCTATTCTTCTATCATCTACCACAAGAGGTACTGTTATTAACGTTTCAACACCGAATAGCTTGATTAAATTTTGATTATAATGCCGTTCGGATGAAGCCTCTGATGTAATACTTGGGATCCCACTTAAAAAAACATCCTTTGCATTACTTTGATCTTTTAAAGATACACGATATTGGTTGATAATATTTTCTTCCCAGACACCAAATGCAGGCTTTTGTAAAACCAGTTCATTTTGATCTGGTTCATACAGCATAATCCCACACATTTCAGAGGAAAGAACTTCGCCAAGATTTTGGACAATTTCCCTCAAAAATTCTTGAAAAGAAAATTGATTGACCAGTTGATGCAATTGGTTCATTAATGTTAAACTTGCTGTTTTACGCTGCATTCTTAAATACAAGCGCGAATTTTCAACCACCATGGATACGGACTGCATGAACATAGTTATTAGCTTTATTTGTTCATAGGATAATTGCTCTTGTTCTGATAAAAGGACTAGGACTCCTGAAAATATTTTTTGATGTTTATAAGGAAAAAAATGTATCTGATTATGAGTAACATTTTTTTGTTCCCGGTATTCATCATGGTCCAATAATTCTCTGCAAATTTTTATTATTTTTTTACTTTCTGTTTTTTCTATCTTAACACTCGCTTGTGGGATAAGCTGTTTTAAACTTTGGTCAAATACTAAAAACATGCCTTTCCCGCCCCCAGCCAAACGAATGCCTTGCAACACGATCATTTCGGTTAACCGTTCCCAATCCTGAGTATTGTGCAGGCTTTCAATACTGGACTGTAAAAGAGATATTTGATTTTCATTTAGAGATAGACTTGTATTAATCATAAAAAAACCTCCTTGGAATCGTAATATTAAAATGGAGTTTAAGGGAATTTCTTTTGATTTTGCATAGTGAACGGGCAAAAAATTAGATAGCTGAAGCATATAGAACAGGCGAAATGGTAGAGTGATGGAATGTCATTGACTTGGAAATATTTAGGTGTACGTTCGTGAACTATTTTTAATGCACTTTTAAATTTTATATCTACATAGTTGGTTGGTTATTTTTAATTGAAAATGTTTGTACCTTTCATACAAAAAAACCCAGGCAAATCAAGGGCCTATTTATAAACGGTATTTGTCAATGTTTACATAATCTATTTATTATGATTATTCAAAAAATTAAAAGTATTTATTTAAATATACCATGATTTTTGTTATATAAAACTATGTTGTTCTTCTATATGACAGACTAGTAATAATTATTTTTTGCTTTTTTCAATATAAGGCTTATAATTCCTTCGAACCCCGTTACCACACATAAAAAAAGCCAGGTTAAAATCCGGGGACTGAAACACTTATTATGCTGCGAATAATTTAAGATCGTAATTATTTTTCCTAAATCATTGACTACGTGTATTTTATAATAAGAATCAACTTATAATTTAAATATATATGTTGTATACTATTCATAACAATTTGAAATGAATCAAGGTGACAGTATGGAACTAAAACATCTCCATTACTTTACAGAGGTAGTGAAGCAGGGGAGCTTTTCAAAAGCAGCCGAAAAGCTGTTTATCTCCCAACCAAATATCAGTAATGTCATTAAGGATTTAGAAGAGGAATTAGATGTACAGCTGTTGATACGTACGACTCGAAAGCTGGAGGTCACGGACATGGGGCAATTGCTTTTTCAATATGGAATGCAAATATCCCAAACACTAAAACATTTATACCAAGAATTAGATGATAGGAAAAACAGTAAAAAAGGAATCGTAAAAATAGGGATATTCCCCATGCTTGGACAGGGTTTTTTTACCAAAATTACTTCTGAATTTCATAAACACTATCCTGAGATAAGCGTACGATTTGTAGAGGATGGAGCTGAAAAGTTAAAACACAGCCTGCTTGAAGGCGAGCTTGACCTGGCTGTTATGGAGATTCCGGCAGACCATTCACTTTTTGACTTATTTCCATTTTTAAAAGCGGACCTTCATCTATTAGTACACCGACAACATCCACTGGCTAACAAAAAAGTGGTTACATGGTCTGAATTAACAAATGAACCATTTATCATCCTTCGGGAAGGATTCCACATCCATGACCTTATAATAAATGAATGTCAAAGGCATGGATTTCAGCCGGAGATTATTTGTGAAACATCGCAATGGAATTTTATGATCGAAATGGTGCGGATCAATAAGGGGATCACGATCCTTCCGCTGAGCAATACCCATGAAATTCACCAAAATTATCAGGAGCTTAAAATATTACATTTAAACGATCCAAAAATTAATTTTCAATTAGGAATTGCCTGGAAAAAGGACAGCTATCAATCCTTTGCTACAAGAACATGGATTCAATTTGTGAAAGAGAGGATCTAGATATATTTCTAAGACCGTGGCATATTCACGGCCTTCTTGTTATTCAAAAACATAACTCTTTGATTGGAAAAGCTCCCACATCAAATGGATTGGAAACCCCGTTTTTACATGCTTACACCATATTCCCGGGCAGCATCCATGATATCTTCCAATTTTAATTGATTAATATTATCTGAAACAAGCTGCATTAATGAATAGCCGTTTTCTTTAAGGGAGTGATTTATCAACAATTCTAGTCCTTCATCAGTAATATTTGCATTCATGCAGTAAGGATTCTCCCAACTGTTTGCTGGAGGAATATCCGTAGAATCTCCAACCGTCGACGATCAATTCCATTACTTGATCGATATCTTCACATATGATTTCACCTGATTGACAAAACAAAACATAGAACATGCCGATCCCTCCTAATGGGTAATTGGTACGGTTCTTATACTTTCTTTTCTGTGGTGGCAAAATGGCTCATTTTGACTTATCCATAATGATTCCTGTTCCTTTTCTTTTATTAAATTTTTTAAATGAAAGCGTATTCATTAATATTTTTATAAACAAGCTGCTTCGACATGCGAGGTACATGGATTGAAGTTTACTGTATGTGATCCTCCCTATTTGCAATCAATTGATAGCGTTTTTATAATTCCTTTATTGAATAATTCATTTTTATAATTATGAATTATTGATTTGAATATACCATTTCATTTTTGTCATTTATAACTATATTGTTCTTTTATATGACAATTTAATAATATTTTTTTTAATAATTGGATTAATCTTTTTTGCTATTTTTTTTAATTGGTAGATTCAGTTCATTGCAAAAGAACACGGATTTTGACCTGATTATTTTCATCAGAATTCAAATTCGTGTTCTTTTTGTTTATTGGCCAGACCACTTCTCAGTTTTCAATAAATAGATTACATTCCGCCTGTAACACCGATTCCTTCTCCGGTAATAGCTGCTGCACCGTCTGAAGCTAAGAAAACAGCTGTAGCACCAATCTCAGAAGGTTCAAGTAAACGTTTCATCCACTGTTTACCAAGAATGTGATGATTAAGGGCCTCTTCTACAGTTGTACCATCCTGATCTGCCAGTTTTGGTAATTGTTTTTCAATTAAATCAGTACGTACTGGACCAGGCATAATCGTATTAACAGTAATGCCATACTGAGCTGTTTCTAAAGCAGTTACTTGTGTGAATCCAACTACTCCATATTTTGCTGCACAATAAGCTGATTTATAATCATCAGGAATTCTTCCATGGGCTGATGAAATATTGATAATACGGCCTTTATGTTGTTTTTTCATTATTGGAAGTACATGTTTTGTCGGTAAGAATGTTCCAGTTAAAATGACATCCAGTACAAGCTTCCACTTTTCCAATGGGAATTTTTCCACCGGAGCAATATATTGAAGTCCCGCATTGTTGACTAACACATCAACAGTTCCCCGTTCTGCAGCGACTTGGTCGATTGCACTTTTTACCATTTCTTCATCTGCTACGTTAACTTTATATCCTTTTGCATTCCCCAATTTTTTTGCTGCCTCTTTAGCTGCTTCTAAATTCAAATCAAAGATAGCTACAAAATCCCCGTTACTGATGAATGATTCAGCAATAGCAAATCCGATCCCTTGAGCTGCCCCTGTTACAATTACCGTACGTTCTTTCTGAGTTGTCATCTTTTTATATCCCCTTATTATTTGTTTGTAAGAACGTGCTAATGCAAAGTATTATCTCACGACATATGTTGGGTCAAGGTCTTACATTCCCTTTGTGTAAACCATAAAAAATTTAAATCGAGGATTTCGTGGCCAAACTCATTACTCGATTCTGCTTCTGCATAGATTAAATAATTTTTCTGGCCCCACAATCGTAATCGTTTTCAATCTTTTCTTTAAATCTCCTTTCTGTTAATCAGTTTTCCACAACTATTATATTTAAAACATAATAATAGTTTAAATATATATTTCTTATCAAACTTATTTGTAAATGCTATAAATGTTTCAATCACCAAAAGCCAATGAGAAAATTTTCACTATCAAGTAATTCCAATTCGGGTGGTTCCTGTGCCACTTGAATTGTATTTCGTCATCTACCGTTTGGACTTTTACCTCAACTTCAATTGCCTTCGTTCCATCGCTGATCATCATTCATTCAGTCCCTTTAACGACTTAAAGGGATGCGATTTCATTAAAGCTAGTAAACAGCTACACTCTTAAACTCTTCTATTAATAATGGTACAACTTCAAATAGGTCTCCGACGGTTCCATAATTAGCAATGCTGAAAATATTTGCTTCGGTGTCTTTGTTAATGGCTACAATCACTTTCGAATTGGACATACCGGCTATGTGTTGAATAGCACCTGATATTCCGCATGCAATGTATAGGTCAGGTGGCACCACTTTACCAGTTTGACCAATTTGTAATGAGTAATCACAGTAGTCTGCATCACATGCACCGCGGGATGCCCCAACTGCTCCGCCTACCACATTTGCCAACTCTTGTAACGGCTTAAATCCGTTTTTGCTCTTGACTCCGCGTCCCCCTGAAACGATAATTTTTGCTTCTGAGAGGTCAACGCCGCTTGTTGCTTTACGCACAACATCTTTTACAATCATCCGTAAATCTTTAATTTCAACATTCACTACCGTCACTTCTCCTGAACGTGCTTCATCCTTTTCAAGTGGTGGAATGTTATTCGGACGAATGGTTGCAAAAACCAGTCCATCCGTAACCACTTTTTTTTCAAAAGCTTTACCGGAGTAGATTGGACGGGTAAATACAGCCTACCCTCCAATTACTTCAAGACTGATTGCATCTGAGATTAATCCTGATTTAAGCTTTGCAGCAATTCTTGGTGAAATGTCTTTTCCAATAGAAGTATGCCCTAAATAGAATAAGAAAAAATTCGGCAAACCGATCGATTGGTCTGTTGAAGACCATGGCGGATAATACATATTCAAATGCATGATTAATGTGGACTCTAAACAATATAGTAATTTTTCAAAGTCAGACGGAATCATCGGTATCGATTGTAATGTTGACCATTTTGCTGTTTCAGATAAGAATTCAAAAGGACAGCTGATCTCTTCAAGGGCACTAAAATTCAATATAGTAGGAAAAACTTCAGGTCAAATCACCAAAATCATCGAATCAGAAGTAATGGAATTGGTGAATAGTGCAGAGCGGGCCAATAAACCTTTAGCAATTGAAACATTAGATACCACAAGATCAAAAGTATCCAATGCTTACGGAAATAAAAAAGCGAATTTCAAATTAATATGTTCGCTTATAACAAAATGATCTCAGCTATTAAGGCAAGAGCTAAAAAAATGGGTGTAGCGGTATTTGAAGTAAACCCTGCTTATACAAGTCAAATTGGAAAAATGAAATATATGAAACGCTTTGGAATCTCCATCCATGAAGCAGCAAGCTTTGTCATTGCACGAAGAGCAATGGGATTCAAAGAAAAGCTCCCACCAGTTTTGGGTACTCTATTACCGGAGAAGATAGTAGGTACTCATCATTGGGCGCAGTGGGGGTATATTTCGAAAATGCTGAAAGGAAAATGCACTTGTGCCTATTACCGTTCAGAACTTTTTAATGTAAACAAGTTTCGTTCTACGAACGAACTCTTCTTACCAGGGGCTCTCACAGACTGGGAAGCAAAAAGTTTGTTGACATTAAAAAGTGGAAAACCCTTCTCCTAGTTGAACGGGAGAAGGTCGTATATCTTTGGTATATGTCTTGCTTACAAGAATCCCCCACTTCAAACAGCCCGAAAGGGCGTTAAGTGGCGGGTAGTTCAATTCATTACGTCGTTCGTTAAACTGATAAATTCTTCCGCATCTCTTTCCATTAATTGTATACCAGCCTCCCAAAAAGCCTGTTTCGTCAGGTCTACGCCTATATGTTTCATAGCTAATTCTTCTACTTTCATCGAACCCGTATCGCGCAGTAAAGCAATATATTTGTCCTCAAAGCCGTTTGGATTCTTTAAGAATTCTGCGTAAATGCCAAGGCTGAATAAAAAGCCAAAGGTATACGGGAAATTGTAGAATGGCACATCATCAATAAAGAAGTGTAATTTGCTGCACCAGAAATGAGGATGATAACTGGATAAGCTGTCACCATACGCTTCTTTTTGGGCGTTGACCATTAATTCATTCATTCTTTGCTCAGACACAATCCCTTTTGAACGTTCTTCATAGAAGGCATTTTCAAATAGGAACCGGGCATGAATGTTTAAAAACATGGCAATGGCATTTCCCATTTTCGCATTTAACAGAGTGACTTTTTCTTCTTTCGTTTTTGCATTGGCTACAGTGGCATTGCCGATGATGGTCTCTGCAAAGGTACTGGCTGTTTCCGCAACATTCATACTATATCTGCGGTTTAAAGTTGGCAAATCTTTCATCACAAAACTATGAAAGGCATGGCCTAATTCATGGGCTAAGGTGCTGGCATCATTAGGAGAACCGGTAAATGTCATAAAAATCCGTGATTCTTCAAATTCCGGAAGTCCCGTACAATAACCGCCCGGCCGTTTATTCGGACGATCCTCCGCCTCTACCCAGCGATTTTCCAGTGCATTTTTGGCAAAAGCCGAAAGGTTAGGCCCAAAGCTAGCAAAGTTTTCGATCACAAAATCACAGGCTTCGTCATAGGTAAAGCGCGGTGGTTCCACATCACCTAAAGCAACTGGAGCGTCCACATCCTGCCATCCTAGCTTTTCCATACCGAATATTTTTGCCTTTTGATTTAAAAATTTAATGAAAGGTTGTTTATGATTCGCAACGGCTGTCCACATAGCATCAAGTGTTTCTTTGGACATGCGGTTATATTCTAATGGCTCCTCCAGGTAGTTTTCGCGGCTGTGAGCTCTTTGCAGCGTAATCCGGTAGCCGTTTAAATGATTCAAGGTATCGGCAAAGACAGGCGCGAATTTTGTCCATGCCGTCTCCCAATTCTCAAATAACTGTTTTCGTACTTCAGGATCCGGATCAGCATACATCCGGTTCATGGCCTGACCAACTGAAAATTCGGTTGTTTTTCCCTCTTTATCTGTAAATGGGATGGTCATAATCGAAACAGCGGTACCGTATAACCTGCTCCAGGCTGTTAGTCCATCTTTATTTAACTCTGTGATAATTCTTTCTTCTTCCTCTGATAACAGACGTTTACCTTGATCACGGATCTCATTCAAAGCAAACGATACTTCGGCTAATTCCGGATCCTGTAAAAGACTTTGCCAATCTTCATCATGAATCGCGACAAGTTTTTTCGTAAAGGCAATAGAAAGATTTTCTACCTCACTGGATAAGTCCATCACTTGTCCTAGTGCGACATTGGCATATTCGTCATTCATGTAGGCATCATGCCACATTTGCACAAAGGTACCAGATTGTCCTAAGCCCTTCCCAATAGTTTCCTGTTTTTTTAGGATCGCTTTTAATGGTTCCTTAGATTTGTCCTCAACAAAGTTCCACTCATGAATTAAGTTTTGATATTCTTGAATTTCTTCCTTGATAGTATGTAATTTTGTTTGTAATTCCGGTGACTTCGTTCCGCCTGGAAAAATAGCATCTAAATCCCATGTATCTGCATATTTCATTTCGTTCCCTCCTTTTTAATATTTCCATTTTAAACCTTTATTTAATGAAGACAAAATTAAATGTCCTCGTTGGAATTTTCATTAATAAATTAAACAATGTAATCAGAACTTCAAAAAAATGTAACCTAATTTTCAAGAAGATGAAAACTTATTATGGAATAATTATAGTTTCAAGAGTTTTTTTAAAAGGATTGAAGCCCATTCTTTCTCTGTTTCATCCTTTCAATAATCTAATGAGGATTCATTTGAATATTGGTTATAATCATTCAGCCTAGGTGGTGCAAAAATTGGCACAGACGAAAAGGAAAAGAATAAAAATAAAATGGGGAAGAGTATTTGGAGCCCTTCTTCTCTTAAGTATCTTTATAATTGGTCTTGTTAATGTATTTCAGTACATAGGAGGAACTGTAAAATCACTCAACCAACCACTAAAAAAAGCGGAAGGAAAGTATTCGTTTCAAGGAGAGAAAAATAAACTTGATACAGTAAATGTTCTGTTATTAGGAAGTGACTCACGAGGAGAAAAACAAGCACGTACGGATACGATTATGGTTGCACATTATGATCACCAAACTCATAAAATAAAACTTATTTCTCTCATGCGTGATATGTATGTCTCTGTACCTGGACATGGACATCAAAAATTAAATGCAGCTTTTTCATTTGGAGGTCCTGAATTACTAAGGGAAACCATTAAAGTGAATTTCGGGCTAGACATTCATTATTATATGATTGTCGATTTTAAAGGATTCGAAAAAGCTGTCGATCTCCTCGTTCCAAATGGAATTGAAGTAGACGTACCACACGAGATGTCTTATGGTATAGATATGACGTTAAAAAAAGGTAAGCAACAACTTCATGGTAAAGAGCTGTTAGGATATGTCCGTTTTCGCCATGATCGTTTAAGTGACTTTGGACGGGTACAAAGGCAGCAAGAAGTGATCTCAAAATTAAAAGAAGAAGCCCTAAGTCTACATAATGTGGTGAAATTTCCTGAGTTATTAGGTCTTTTACATACATACGTCGAGACAAATATGGATACTTCCACCCTTTTGACGATCGGAAAAGACATTTTAACTAAGAAAAGCGGGGAGATAGAAACATTACGTATCCCTGAAGATGGCAGTTTTCAAAATAAACGTTATGACGGTCTTGGTGAAGTTTTAGGAGTGGACTTCCAACAAAATAAGGAAGCTCTTAAAAACTTTTTAAGAGAAAAATAATGCAATAGTTTTGGTCAAAACGAAGAGGGTTAACAAATAAGCGAGTTTTTAACAACACAAATAATTTAGCTGGTTAAACGATTGCTAAAATTATAGAAGAATACAATAATATATAAAAGCTAGCCCCTTCTCTAAGGCGGGGCTAGTTTCATTAGCAAAATGAAGAGTGCAGCTAGGGATTTCTGGTCGTATGAGTGGAGATATGAAGATTGCGTTGTCCCCCTTATCTGGCGTAAACTCTAACGATCAGTTTCGAATGAAATTGCTTTCCCTCAAAGGTTATTTCTTAGAATATCATTCACTCTATTTTTCATTGTAACAATCACTGTTTTCTTATATTGGACCGCTAAAAGAAGTATTCCTATTTGTTGGGAACGGGATAAGTTTTTAAATCGAGGTTCTTTCTTTAAAAAAGCATGAAATATTTTCCAGCTATTTGGCATTAAAGGAAAATCATCCAGGGGTTGTTTGTTTCTTAAACGATGCAACCAGGACATAATTCCAGGGGTAGTGCTTTTATCAACAATACAGGGCGCATAAACACTTTTTGTATGTTTCCTGAGGGATTCGAATCGATCTTGACCGCTAATAATTATGTAGCTGTCATCTTTTCGGCTTCGTCTGACAACCAAAACAAACATACAATCCCACATTAATCTCTGAAGTTTCTTAATGTGCTCTGTCATTTTTACCGATACATTAGGTTTGATCTTGTTTAGTGGAATATACTGTAGCGTGAATTTCACATACATCCCCTCCTGTTTTTTGATGAAGTTCTCCTTCTTGCTTTTGGCAGGAGCTTCGCATTCCAACAGTGACGGATTCCAGTAAAATGGTATTTTTATATGCCATTCAAAGATACAGTGTCGAGATTTCCTCAACAAAACCAAAGCTAAAGTCCCTTTTAGCATTGTATATGTATATAATGAGACTTTAAGTACAAATATAGATATTTTTCAGGTTATTACCTATATTTTTTGTTTCCAATATAATTTTGAACCGATTCTAAAATAGTCGTTTTTTTGAAAAATTTCATAATAAATGTAAATAAATTTTAATTTGTTTCATATAAAGCAAATATGCACTTTTATTCACAATCTTTTAATTGAATCAATTTCATAATGCCTTATTTTAAAAAATCACATACTCGCAGAATTTTTGATATGTTTTTTTA
>NZ_JAEVLT010000045.1 GCF_024494385.1 Bacillus sp. EB600 | reverse complement strand
AGGTGCTGGCTTTTACTTATGTATTCATAAAATAGAGGTATCTGAAAATGAAAAATTTACTTCGATCTGCTGTTCAGTTAAAAAGACAAAAATTAATTAATAAACTAATCAAATCGGGGATTTAAAAAAATAAGAAGCATCTTTACGAAGTGACTTTGAGTGATCTTGAAAAAGATATTGAAAAAATATTCGGAACAGGAATTAAGACTTTAAATATAAATCCACTTTAAGAATCACTCTTTCATCAGAAAGGTTATACAAAAACTGTAGGAAAAGAAGACGAAAAAACAATTCTGGCTCATTTGCGGGTCTGCCATAATAAACACTATACGATTCCTTTAAAAATTCATTTATAAAAGAAAAGTCCACCATTTCATGAATTCGTCTTAAAAGATGATTCTCAGGGACTAAAGTATATAAATCTGAATGGAAAGAGAGTGATGACTGATTATGATTAAGTAACATAGATTAAACCTCATAACATAATTGATATAGCTAATTGTAACAAAAAAACGTCCTGACGGGCGTTTCTTCTAAAAAATGTAAGTGTTTTGCAGTGTATTCAATAATGGGGAGTTTTTCTGGAAGTTTGGAGCACTGAAGAAGTCAACAGGCTTTGTTTTCTATCCGGCTCTTCGGTTAAAATATGTTGTATAGCTAAATAATATTATTTGCTTTAATATGTTGTATAGCTATATAATATTGTTGTTGAAATATGTTGCATAACTAAATAAATTAATTTTCAAGGGGATAAAAAATGGAAAACAATGAACTGCTGCAATCATTTGTCATGAACATTCAATCCATTAATCGGTATTTGCGCTGCATGGGGTCGAATCAAGCGGAAGTAACCCGTGTTCAATGGATGGTATTAAGGCACTTACAGCGAAAAGGCAGTTGTACAATCGGAGAATTAGCTGAACACTTAGACGTTCGTTCCAGCACCATGAGCCAAATGGTTGATCGATTAGAAAAGAACGGAATCGTCTATCGAGCATCCAGTCAAAAAGATGCACGAATCAAAACAGTTGCCCTTAGTGAAAAGGGGCTAAAGCTTATTGGGGAAAGGGAAACGATTTGGGTAGATTCTTTGGCACAGCCTTTTCAATCCTTTTCCACAGAAGAAAAAGAAACTCTTCTGCACCTAATGGAAAAATTGGTAAGCCATATACCAAAAAAGAGAGAAAATAAATAAAACTGTAAGACCAAACATAATGCTTGAAAGGATTGTGTCCAGTTTGAATTGGAAAAGAACTTTATTGATACTATGGATAGCCGATTTCTTTTGTGCCATGGGAATGAGCTTAATATTACCCTTTCTTTCTTTGTATATAGAACAATTAGGGGTTCACCAAACCCAAGCAGTAGAACGGTGGACAGGGTGGATTTTTGCTTCTCAATTTATCGTTGCTGTCATCTTTCAACCGCTTTGGGGGTCTGTGGCAGACAAGTATGGCCGAAAGGTTATGCTGCTTAGAGCCGGGTTTGGAATGGGGATTGTTACAGCCTTAATGGGGCTGGTAACACAACCTTGACATTTACTTGTTTTACGTATTATTAATGGGGTTTTTTCCGGATTTATTTCGATGTCGATCTCCCTTCTCGCATCCGTTGCCCCTAATGAACAGTCAGGCAGGGCATTGGGTACTTTACAAACAGGATTAATTGCCGGTAATTTATTAGGTCCTTTAGCTGGGGGCATTTTGGCTGAAAAGATGGGTTATCATCATATCTTCTTTTTAACAGGTGCTTTTCTATGTTTAGCCGGTCTTCTAATCCTATTTTTTGTACATGAAGAACAAAAACCAGCTGCCCGGGCAAAACAGAAAAATAAGGTACATTGGGGAATGGTCAAGCCCTTGCTTCCAGTTTTTATTGCGTCTTTTGTTACTAATTTAGGAATGATGAGTATTGAACCATTGGCAACAGTTTATGCTAAAACAATTTATCATGGTATGCATTTAGAATTTTTTGCCGGTCTGGTGGTTTCCATTACAGGAATAGCGAACCTAATTGGAGCACCAACTTTAGGGAGAATCGGTGATAAAGTTGGTCAAAAAAGTGTTTTAGCCTTTGCTTTGTTGATGGCTGCTCTTGCTTTTATTCCGCAGGCCCTTGCTGGCAACATGACGACATTATTAGTCGGACGTTTCTTACTCGGCTTATTTATCGGAGGCCTTGTACCTTCTCTTAATGTTTTGGTGAAAAAATTGGCACCCCATGAAATTCAAGCTACTATTTTCGGCTTTAATAGTTCTTCGCTTTTTTTAGGGAACTTTGTGGGTCCTTTAATCGGCAGTCATGTTGCTGCTGTATGGGGAATTCGGTCAGTCTTTTATGTTACGATGACGATCCTTCTTATTAATTCGATTGTTATTTATTTTAATCGATCCCTGGAAACGAATAAATCTGCTACTAGAAGAGTTGCATCTTAAATGAGAAATATAACTTTTAGACAAAATTAAACGAGCGTTTTTTAGACTGAATTTTTCTGGAAACTACGCCGATTCTTTCCTGGGGCCTATTGGTTAGTGGAGGTGTCCGAAAAAGGGGGTACGTCAGGAAAATGCGAAATTGCAACGCTTTGCCTAATTGGACATGAAGGAATTTTTTTCTACAAAAACTCTAATCCAACTCTAATTCAACTCTAATCATACAAAAATACCATACTTGTATAATAATACTTATAAGTACTTTATTTCCTTTGTCAAAAAGTTAGTAGGAGAAAGCCGACTTAGAAAGGGAGAGTTAACAATGTACATCGATAGTATTTGTCCTAAATGTGGAGAAATTAGTCACGTTAAGTATAAAGGCGAAGAAATGATTGTGGTTACATGTAAGAACCACCATATGTACGATCATATTGTTATCCCTCTTTCTGGTAATGGAAGAATGAAAGATGACAAACGTATAAAATTAGAAGAAATGATTACTGAGAAAAAATTCCACCGTATGAGTAATAAAACAGTCATCTGTCTACTCATATTTAAAAATGGTTACGAAGTAGAGGGGCGTGCAACCGTCCGAGATGCAGCTGATTTCCATTTAGTGATCGGGAAAGATATAGCATATGAACATGCACTAAAAAGGGCCATGGTCGCATTAAGTTCATTGTTAACATAGTACGAGACTAGGAAGGTCACATCTGCGGACTTCTTTTATTAAATATATTAAGGGAATTATCAAAAAAATAGTTTAGGAGGAAACCCATGTCTAAAGACAACAAAAAGGGCTGGTACTTTCTTTATGCAGTGGTAGCTGTGGTCATTATTTTTATCTGTTTTTCAATCTATATTAACCAGTCAACTCTTGTAGGAAGTCTAAACCAAACGATGCAAAATAAGGGTACAAAAATGGTCTCATATCAACTCTATTCCAAAACCAAGGCTTTAATTGGTGGTGATTCGATTTATTTGGTAAAAGCAGCAAATGGAAAACAGTATCATGTAGATGTTGATCACAATCACTTAGTCATTTCAACGGCCGAAACGAAGTGATTATTGTTTTTATGAAATCTGACGTAGCATCCTTAGCATCCTTTTTAGTAAGGGGGCCCTTTATATTGAACTTAAGTAAGATTATGTTCTGAGTTTGAAAAAACCATTGAAAACAAAGGGTTTTGGGGCAATTTATAAAATATACCTTTTTGATAAAATTGAATTAATAAGAAAAAAGAAATGACGATCGAGGGTCATTTCTTTTTGTTTTTATAATCCCAATATTTTAGCTCATCGTAGTGTGATGTTGGTACTTCTTTTGTAACGTTCCCATTATCATCCTTATACACGTCATATTCTCGGTACGTTTCAACCATATAACCATTTTCCTTTACCTTTTTTACTAATTTTTCTTCTGTATCTTGTGTTTCAGTTGACAAGGCTTGGTCCATTGGACGGGAAACCGCTTGTTCGCTAGCGGTATACGAGTAATTTTTGTTTATAAAAGAATAAGGCGAATCCAGATAGGCAGTAAAAACAAGAATGAGGATAATAATGAAGATGGTTATGGGTTTGGTTTTCATTGCATTGGGCTCCTTTTAAAACAAACTGATCTATTATGCATTTTATGCACATAGCAAAGAAAGTTATGACAAGCCTTATCGTCAAAGTGAAGCACTTGGGAAGGCAAGGGCAAGATACTAGAGTAATTAAAAGAGCGTTGAAGCTGTTTGCGGAACCGGGAGAAAAACAGCTTGAGTGTAATGACATTACTAAACAAACAGGTGTGCCACGGTCAATTATATGCTAAAGCAAAGGAAAGTGCAGAAGAGTAGGCATTTAGATGTGTACCTATGCTTTCCTATAAATTATGTAGAATTCCATTTCAATACTTTCTTTGTAAACTATGTTGAATAATGCAACTAAATCAAACCATCAACAACGCAATAATTCAACATAGTTGACATTATGTTGAATTATATAGCAGAGAACAGCCTGGCGAAATTTAGTAGTAATAAACTGCAAGTGAAGATATCGAAGTGGCTTTGAAAAGTGGCTTAGCTTTTGGTATTCCAAATCATGTAAGAGCTTAAACAAGTGTATTCTCGATGGAAATCGGGAGAGGTCACGACCTTAAAGACGATGGTTAACAAATAAGGGTTACTATGAGAAGACTGAGGCCCGCCAAGGCGGAGTTGGAACAGAAACCCAAATCATTTCGCCTGAAGTGTATTCGGATGTTAAACAGGAAAAGTTTATCCCAATCGTTTCGGAAAAGGATGAGAACTCAAAGCCTTACATACCAACTTATATTAAGTCAAGAATGTATATTGACCTCTCCTCCGAGGGGAATTTTGAAAGGGAATATGAACGTTTGTTAAGGTATCTTTACAAGCGTCCAGAGTATAGGAAGCCAGTTTTGGGACAACTCCCGTCCTGGTTAATTGAAGATGCTCCCCCTCTCTTTAAAACAGATAATGTAAATAAACAGATTCGGGATGCAATATCAATTGAGTACACTCTATTGATAAGGTTTTGATTCCTTGATTGTAACTTTATATTTATTTTGCCCTTTTTTTAATACTTATTTTGCGCGAATAACAACTCACAGCAAGTACCAATGGTCTTTAGTATAAAACATACTAAAGAGTGTGGAAAATAGCTTGAAAGTTAGTATTATCAATCGTATATTCTGAAAGTTTTAAATATTATAATGAATACATATCGAACCAAGCTAAGGAGTGGATGAAAATGACCATTATGAGAATTGGAAGAGCCGAATTAAGAGTGCTAGATCTTGAAGAATCTATAAACTATTATACAAATATTATTGGTTTAGAATTAGTCGGAAGAAGTGAAGGAAGAGCTTATCTTAAGGCTTGGGATGAATTTGATCATCATAGCCTCGTACTGCAAGAGGCGGATTCACCGGGTCTCGATCATTTTGCTTTTAAAGTACGGAATGAAGTGGATCTCGAATTTTACGAAAGACAGGTCGAGCAATTCGGCTGTACGACAAAAAGGATTTCCAAGGGAACCCGACTTGCTGAAGGAGAAGCCATTCGTGTTACGCTGCCAACAGGGCACCAAATGGAGCTTTATCACGACATTCAACAATTGGGCAAGCAGACAGGTATCTTAAATCCGCATCCTTTTCCGGATGAAGCCAGAGGGTTGGCTCCACATCGTTTGGATCATGTTCTACTAACTGGTGAGGATGTGAAATCGGTTACAAGGCTATTTACAGAAGCACTAGACATGTTCCAGAGTGAAAGAATCGAGACTTTGGATGGAGAAGACATGGTTGGCAGCTTTATGTATGCACAAAATGGAAAGCCTCATGATATTGCCTTTATTAAAGGGCCAGATAATAAATTGCATCATGCTGCCTTCAAGGTTGATAATTGGTATGACGTGTTAAAGTCCGCGGACTTATTAGCAAGATATGATGTACCAATTGAAGTAACACCAACTCGACATGCGATAACCAGGGCAGAAACAACATATTTCTTTGATCCATCCGGAAACCGAAACGAAGCTTATTCAGGAGGATATATTACCTATCCAGATTTCCCTACCATCACTTGGACAGAGGACAAAATCGCTCAAGGAATCTTCTATCATAGAAGAGAAATGGTTGAATCTTTTATGAAGGCGCTTACTTAATAATCTTATATCCTATGAATCATTTAATAAATTGAAAACGGTTACTATGAACCTATGATTTTCTTATCCCTAAAAATGCCCATTTACAAGAGGAGGAATTTTATATGACGAATACAATCCAATTAACAAAAGAGAAAGTAGATATGGAGCACTGGTTAGCTGTAGCTGAGAAAATAGGTCAAACTGCTGAGGCAGAAGCAAGAGAGGCCGATCAAAATGGTCATTTTTCTCCAAAGATCGCGGAGGTGATTGTTGAAGGCGGAATTAATAAATTAATGCGCTCGAAACAATATGGCGGTACATTTATCGGTGTAGAACCATTTACAAAAATTGTGAGAAAGGTTGCCAGCCATAGTATGGCCGCAGCATGGTTAACAAACTTCTATGCGATCCATGATATTTGGCCTGGTTATCTTCCTCCAAAAGGCAGAGAAGAAGTTCTTGGTTCTCATGAACTGATTGCGGATGTTTTTGCGCCAATTGGCCGTTTGGAAAAGGATGGAGATGGATACCGCCTTTATGGGGAGTGGAACTTTGCCAGCGGTGTTTTATGGAGTAAATGGATTGGTCTTGGTGCGATGGCTGATCTTGGGAATGGTCCTGAGTATGTCATGCCTGTACTAAAAACTTCAGATCCAAACCTTAAACTGATTGAAAACTGGGATACACTCGGGTTACGCAGTACGGGAAGTAATGGGGTTCATGTGGATGGTGCTTATATACCTGAACATCTCATCTTAAAAGGGAAAGATATATTTGGTCTCGGAAAACCGGCGGGCGGAGAGTATGATGCAGAAGACCCTGTTTACCGTATGCCATTTATGCAGATGTTCTTGGCAGCCTTCCCTGCTACGTCATTAGGTGCCATGGATCGTTTAATTGAGATTTTCCAAGAACGTACCGAAAAACGTGTTCGGGTATTTAATGGAGGCAAGAACGAGAAAAACGGTTCTGGCAGTCAACGTGTGCTCGCTGAAATGAAAATTCAATTACGTCAAGTAGAGGGTCTAATGGATCGTTATATTGAAGTTCTTGAACAATGGCAAGAGGAAGGGAAAACCGTTGCAACTGAAGAAGAACGCATGGAATTGTTTGCGATTCGATCACAGGCTGCTAAAATGGCAGCAGAAATGGCCTTGAAAGTGATCTTAACACTAGGCGGAACTTCTATTTTCAAAGGAGATCCAGTGGAGTTATTTGTAAGGGACGTCATCGCATTCGCTTCACATCCAACGCAGCTTTGGGAGGATGCAATGGGCTCATACGGAAGTACGCAATTTGGTGGGCCAGGACATCCTACTTGGTAATTGTATGCCTCCATCATAGAACCATGAAGTAAATGAAAAATAGATAAATAGATATTAAGATTCCTGGCTCAGTGATCATATAACTGGGCCAAGAATCAACAGAGCAGAATAACTGTTCCAGTAAAAAGGAGCTGAAGGTATGCAAACTTTTTATCTTAACGATGGTCAGGATTCTTCTTTGCCGAAATCAGAGCCTTGTGTCATGGCCATGGGCTTTTTCGATGGAGTTCATATTGCCCATCAACAAGTGATTCAGGAGGCCAAAAACATCGCTAAGAAAAGAAAGGTAAAATTGGCCGTTATGACCTTTTTTCCTCATCCTAGAGAGGTTCTTTGTGGTGGAAAAGAAAAGATGAATTACTTAACACCATTAGAAGTCAAAATAAATAAGTTTGATCAACTTGGAGTTGATAAACTCTATATCATTAAATTTGATCAGGCCTTTGCTCAACTTTCCCCAAAGGACTATATCGAAAAATATGTAACGGGATTGGGCGCAAAACATGTGGTAGCAGGTTTTGATTTTACGTACGGACACAAAGGAAAAGGAAATATGAAAACGATGGGCATTGACGCTGATGGAAGATTTCTTGTGACCGTCATTTCAAAACTTAATTATAAGGGTCAAAAGATCGGCTCTACTTTCATTAGGAACTTGTTATCAAATGGTGAAGTGGGTGAAATTGCCTCGTATCTTGGGGATTTTTATGAAACAAGTGGAGAAGTGGTTTCTCCTCATCATAGTTTAATGAGAAAACGTTTTTATATGGAAGTAGCTACTTATCCCTATTATACATTGCCATCAAATGGTTTATATGAAGTAGAGATGTATATAGGGGATCATGTTTATCAAGGAAGTGCACTTGTTTACTCAAATAAAATAAAGCTTACTTTCAATGGTTATCTTGAAAATCTAAAAAACCGGACCATTAAATTAAAATGGATTAGAGGTTTAGAGATAGAGAATGTTCAATTGAAGCAAATATAAAGTAATAGTGAACATAAAAAGGGATTTAGTCGAAAAATATAGAATATTTTTTTACTTAATTTATGATAATATTAGAAATCGCTTTCGATTATTTTACTTATATGGAGGGAATACTCATGTTTACGATCGAAATAACCGATATAAATGATAATAATGATCAATGGATAGGCAGTGGAACTGAAAGTGTACTTGATGGAGCACAAAAGAACGGAGTAAACATACCCTACGCCTGTAAAGGAGGAGGATGCGGGCTTTGTAAAATAAGAGTAGAAGAGGGCGAATTTGAACGAGGACGTAGTTCAATGGCTGTACTGCCGAACAATGAAAGAGACCTTAATTATACGCTCGCCTGTAAGACCTATCCAAAAAGTAATATGAAGATTCAATTAGATCTATCTAGATAAAATGAAAAAATTAGTAGCTGAGTTGAGAAAAATGATCTAGCTTTAGATGCCAAAGGCTCTTTCAGCTCAATAAGCAGATAGATTTAGTTTAATGATGGTGGTGGACATATGAAAGCTGATGAACTGAAGCTAGAACAATTTTATAAAATATCTAGTCCATTTAATCAAAAGGATCCTCTGGAAAGAATAGTTTCAATTCCAGCAGCTGCAATCGGTATGTTGAAGCATGAGCTTCTTGAAACGATTGGTCCAGAACGAACAAAAGGTTTCCTTCTAAGGTATGGATGGCATACAGGAGTGTACGATGCAGAAAAGGTGAAGGAGTTAACCTGGGAGGACCAACGTGAGATGTTGTTAGCTGGTCCTAAAATGCATACATTGCACGGTTATGCTGAAGAAGTACAAAATGTTAAAGCAGAAGCAAATTTTAATAATGGATCCATTTATCACGAAGCCATTTGGAAACATTCATATGAAGCGGAGGAACATATAAAGAGGTACGGCTATAGTGATGAACCTGTTTGCCACACATTGATAGGTTATGCGAGCGGTTACCTATCTAACATTTTAGGAAAAAAGGTCATTGCCAAAGAAATAAAATGTAAAGCAATGGGCAATGAACATTGTCAGGTTCTTTGTCGTACGGTCGAAGAATGGAATGAAGCCATTGAACAAGAGTTAAAATATTATGAAGAAGATTCTATAATTGATGAGCTAAACGAGACGTTTAGAAAGCTAAAAATAGAACGAGATAATTTAAGTAAAGCGTATGATGTACATCAAAAACTGGTTGAAGAATTATTAAAAGAAAGTGACTTGTCCGGAGTTGCAAACGCTCTTTATCAACATACCCATTTACCTGTTCTAATTGAAAGCGAAAACTTAGAGCTTTTAGCAGTGGCGGGAATGTCAGAGGAAGAGGGTAATCTTTATTCCAGGCAATTAGGTCAACTCATGAATAACAAGAAAAAAAGGGATGTAAACCAACTAACCCAAACGAAAGTATTGAATGACTTTGACAATTACAAAAGACTGATTACGCCTATTTACCTTCAAAAAGAAGTGGTGGCGTACTGTTCCTTTTTATATAAAGATGTGAAGTTACAGGAAGTAGATAAATTAATACTAGAGCAAGTAGCCTTGGCTTGTTCCCTCTATTTGTTTAATGAGCGTACACGTGTTCAAACAGAGTTGCGTATGCAAGGCAACCTTTTAGACGACATTCTCTCAAATCAAATGACTTTTGAAGAAATTTCAAAAAAGGCTTACTACGTTGGATTTCAATTAAATGCCCCTTATTTCATGATTTCTATTGGCAATAATCACCAAAAGTTAACTATAAGAGACGAAATAGAGTTTAATGATCATCTAAACAAGGGAATTTCCCAATTCCTCAAAGATAGAAAGATAAATGCATTGTTGGGTCAAAAGTCGGGGAAAATAATGATCTTTTTATCCGAAGGTATGATGTTAAAAAGTGGAAATAGTAAGAAAAAGTTTTGTCAAGCATTGCATGATTATTGTTCAAGTAAATATCCTTCTCATGATTTTAAGTCTGGTATTAGTTCAAGTTCCGCCAGAATAGAAGAGGCTTCTCAATTATATGATGAGAGCAACTCTGCCTTACAAATTGCTAATCATTATCAAAAAGTTGTTTTCTTCGAATTTTTGGGGATTGAAGGCATTATATTTCAGATGAAAAATGATCCTTTGCAAAAGTTTATTAAAAGGAAATTAGGGACTTTAATAGAGGAAGATAAGAACAAGGACATGGAATTGATCAAGACTCTTTTTCATTATTTAAATAATGGCTGTAATATTACTAAAACAGCACGAGCTATTAATTTTTCAGTCACTGGTCTAAGGTATCGTCTTCAAAAAATAAATGAATTGTTAGAAACAGATATTAATGTTCCTGATGTGGGCCATCAAATTTACTTATCTCTAAAGCTTTTGATTTATTGGGGAGAAATAGATATTGATGTGGGAACTTCAATTGATTTAAACAAGGAAGATCGTTTTAATGATTTTGGTAATGATTAGTCCCGTTAAACATCGGACAGGAAAATTATGATTACTTGGGCGAACAGGCAGAGTCTGTAAAATATACCATTTATCCAACAACACATGAAATTCAGACAACAATAAGCAGGACGTGTTCGCATGTTTGCGTCAAGAATTAGAAAAAAGTATTCAAAAAGAATCAATTCAACTTGCTACAAAAGATAATTAAAAAAGGAATATTGGAGGAGATTTTCAAATGGTACAACAAGGAAAATTTATAGATATTAAAGGAATTCAAACGCATTATCATGAAGCGGGTCAAGGGGAACCACTTCTATTAATCCATGGTTCTGGACCAGGGGTAACTGCATGGGCCAACTGGCGTTTAGCTTTTCCAACTCTTTCAGAACAATACCATCTTTATGCACCAGATGTTGTTGGATTCGGGGATACAGAAAGACCTGAGGGACAGGAATATTCAATAGATGTATGGGTTAATCATATGATTAATTTTATTGAGGCAATTGGTGAATCTAAAGTTTCAGTCCTTGGGAATTCTTTTGGAGGGGCTATCGCTCTTCATTTAGTCAATCGTCGTCCTGATCTTGTCAATAAAGTCATTTTGATGGGAAGTGTTGGTAATAAGTCTACTATTTCAGATGGTTTGGATGCGGTTTGGGGTTATACACCAAGCTTTGAAAATATGAAAAATCTAATTAAGACTTTTTCACATGATCAAAGTAATGCGGAAAATAGTGATTTAGTAGAGATGCGTTATCAAGCTAGTATCCAGGAGGGATTCCAAGAAGCCTTTTCAAGTATGTTCCCTGCGCCTAGACAGCGACATTTAGATGCGATGGCTTTGTCAGAGGATGAATTAAGAAACATTCAGGCTCCTGTATTATTAATTCATGGACGAGAGGATAAAGTGATTCCTCTAGCAGAAACAAGCTGGAAAATAGCTCAATTAATCCCTAATGCGGAACTACATGTATTTCCACACTGTGGTCACTGGGTACAAATCGAAAAAACGCAAGAATTTATTGCTCAAGTGATTGAGTTTTTAAATCAACCAAAAACAGCTAATCTTGTATAAGATCAAACAAATACAAATCTCTTATATCATCCGATAAAGAATGGATTGATATTTTAGAAAATTCATAAAACCAAACAGGATAACAGGAGGAATTATATAATGGATGATCGTCAATTTCGTACTGCAATGGGGAAATTTGCTACAGGAATAACAGTAATTGCTACAGAGGTAGAAGGAGAGGTACATGGGATGACGGCTAATGCCTTCATGTCTGTGTCACTTGATCCGAAATTGGTTGTGATTTCGGTTCGTGATCAAGCCCGAATACTTTCTAAATTACAGGAAAGTAAAATATTCTCAGTGAATATTTTAGCTGAGGATCAACAGGAAGTATCCATGATATTTGCAGGTCAGTTAAAGGATAGACAAGTAGAATTTGACCATCTTGATGGGAAGCCAGTTATTCCAGGAGCTATTGCACAAATTGCCTGTGAAGTAAGTGCAGAATACGTAGAAGGAGATCATACGTTATTCATTGGAAAAGTAACAGATATTCATTTGGAAGATAAGGAACCGCTTCTTTTCTATAGTGGAAAGTATCGTTCACTGAAAGAAGAGAAAACAGTTACGATATAGGTTTTGATGAAAGGAAGGGCTAAAGGTCGCTATAGTTGAACAAAAGATAAAAACAAAAAGAGCAATTAAAAGTAACGGAAAGAAATGAACCTGGTTTAGGTCATGTAAGCTTTAGAGTGCGTTCAAAAGAGGCATTAGAGCGTCGTGTGAAAGATCTTGAAAAATCAGATTTCGGTAAAGGCTGGATCGACGGTGACATCGGTCATGGCGCTGCTTATCAATTTGTCACACCTGATAATCATTTAATCGAACTCCTTTGGGAAGTTGATTATTATGAGGCTCCGGAAAGTGAAAGGACGATATTAAAAAATCGACCGCAAAAACGTCCAAATAAAGGGATTCCAGTTCACCGTCTAGACCATTTGATCTTGATGTCCAGCAATGTAACGGCTAGATGCAGCAGAAACTGAAAATGGTATTGAAATTGAAGCTGGTCCATTAAAACATGGGATCACTCAATCGACTAGTCTTTATATCTTTGAACCGGGTGGAAATCGCGTGGAACTTTATGGTGAACCTGGATATCTGATCTTTGACCCTGAATGGAAACAGGTAAGATGGACGGAAGAGGAAGTAGAAGAAGCAATCATTTTCTATGGATCTCCACTACCAGATTCATTCTTTTCTAAGGGGACTCCACAAGTTTAAGCATCTATATCATCAAGATAACTATTTAACCTAAATAAATTCATACTCATAACTTTAATTAGTCAAAAATGCAGTAGTGACAATGGGTTAGAGAAAAATCCTTTCATCTAACCTCCCAAAATCAAGAAACATGATTAGAAGCCCCAATCTGGTAATGTCTTAGGTGACGATGCAACCAAAAACATGCCATACAAGGGGCTTCGCAACCTATGACATCCAAGGGAAATTGACTTCTCCGAAAAATAGAATCAGATATAGAACTAATGGAAAAACAATTGAAACTGCAATAATGGCAGCAAGAAGCGATTTAAAAATAGAATTGGAGAATATGAAACAGATTTTACTAAACTTCATAGTGTCGAAAAAAATTGGAATTTTACTTTTTCATTGGTTTAAGGGACGCAGCAGGTGGGGAAATTTAGAAGAAAAAAGTCTTGGCCTCCAAAATGAAGCTTAAAAATGTCTAAGGAGGGATTTATGATATGTATTATGTGATGTTTTGTCAAGAGGAGGAAGTTGTTTTTGAACATATCGACCTAGTAATGGACAAGTTAGTTGATGGGTGGAGATTATATGGATACGCGGATAGCAAACAGTTAGCAGAGTCATTGTTACATGAATGCCAGCATTATTGATTTGGACTAGTAGGGTCTGTGTCCTCAGGGGGAAACTGAAGGGCTAGTAATAGGTGAATTGATTGTTGATGGGATTGCTCAGGGGCGGGGAAAGGAACTCAAGCTGAACGAATTATTGATAAATTTTTAAAACCTTTTGAACGAGGGAATTTTCTTTCCATGTTTTCAGAGCAAACTTTATTTACTTGGTTTACTCTTTTTTATTAATTCCTGATATAGTGTGGCAGCTGAAACTTCTGGTTTTTGGTAATTCTGATTCCCTGATAGTTGTTCAGAATGAATACACCCTGTTAGAACAAACGGACATGTAATACTTCAAGCTTAACAATATGTTCAAACAGACTTGTTCAAAGAGGAAGAGAGCAATCTCAATTCTAGAATTATAAATTAATAATATATATAAAATTAATTTTCCTAGAAGTCTTTATTCAGTTAATCTATACAATCTAAAAGGGGATGAACGACTATGAATCAAGACTTTAATCAAACAAAAGTTATAAGTCAAGCAATGGAACTATTTTGGAACAAAGGATATGAAGCCACCACAATAGAAGATATTTTAAAAGTGACAGAACTTAATATGAATAAATTTAATGAGGCTTTCGGTAGCAAAGAGCAACTATACTTAGTGTGCTTTAACTACTACAGTTTTTAAAGTTCATTTTGAAGATATTGGAAATGGGAAAAATAACAAAAGATAAGAACAAATCTATCTTTTATTGTTTTAATGAATAAAGAGTCATTAGAAAAATCGCATAAATTTTAACCATACAAAAGAGGTCCAAGATAATAACCAATGAAATTATAATACATTTTAAAAATAGTTGAACAAAAGATAAAAACAAAAAGAGCAAACCTACTGTCGCAACAAATGATCAATTCTAAAGAACAGGTGGGATTAATCATTGGAATGGGAAGAGTAATAGTTATGATTTTGACAGGATTCTTATTACTTGCTGAGAAAGCCAGCAGTAAAGAAGTAAAAGAAGGGGTTTTTGCCTTTTTAGAAAAACGCGAGGCTGATTTTTTAATGGAATAGTTTAAAAATCTATTACACTTTATATAAAAAATGGATTGCTCAAGGAGCACTGGATGCTTCGACGAATTATGCGAAAGGCGTGTGCAATTCGGAAAGCAGGATTTCAGCATAGCAGGGGGTTGCTTTTAAGTAGTTACTTTATTAATTGAGGGAATAGGCATCCAGAAATGGCCGTTACGCTTAATAAGTTAGGCGGTACCCTACGGTTAAATACTTCCTGTATTTCTTTAACAAAATTATATACTAACCTAATATTAAATCCCCCAAAGATTGTAAGAACATCTAGCGTTTGTTTTTTAAATAAAACAGCTGATTTTATAAAATGTTTTAGTTCAATTTATGGAGTTGAATCATGAAACGCACACATTATATAAAAGAGTTTAAAATACAAGTTTGTAAACAGGCTATTAATGTAGGTAATACAGCAAATATTGCCCGCCAATATGAGCTTTGTCCCAAAATGGTGAACCGTTGGGTTAAGGAATTTAAAGAAGGCAAATATTATGGCACCGATCCACTCCCAAGCAAAGAAGGAAGCCCGGGAAATCTCATGGAATTATATGGTGAAATTTAAGAACGGAGGCCTTTCTGTGAGTGAGCATGAAGAAATGTTGATGTGTAAAACTTCTTTTATTCTTGGAAAAGATACTAACCAGATGAAGCTAAACCGATATTATTGAGGAATTGGTTAAAGTTATTGAGGATAATTACCAGAACCTGTTGCTAAGAAATTGGAAAATGATTGTTACTCCCCCAAATAGAGACTAAACTTTTGAGAGGTTTGTGCGATGCTAGTAAAAAAAGTGAAGGTAAAATTAAAAACAGTGCTTCAGGCGCGTTCTGCTGCGCTATTCGTTCAGGAAGCAAACCGCTTTTCTTCGGAAATTCTTCTTGAAAAAGACGGAAAAAAAGTAAATGCAAAAAGTATAATGGGACTAATGAGCCAGGCTGTAAGCCCAGGAACTGAAATCAACATTATTGCTGATGGTGATGATGAAGAAAATGCGATTTCTTTCCTTTCTGAATTTATACAAAAAGAAGAGCAATAAAACTGTATGGAAACGATTTATTTGAACCGAGATAATTTGGTGTTCTGGCAGGGGAAAGCAAAACGGAGTGCAGTAGCTTTAGGTTTTTTTGACGGCATTCATAAAGGACACCTTAAAGTGATTAAGACGGCTGCACAGATTGCAAAAAGAAAGAATCTTTCTCTCTCGATCATGAGCTTCTTTTCACATCCGAAAACAGTCATATCCAATGAAAAAAAAACAAGTTGACTATTTAATGCCGCTGTCTAAAAAAGAGGAGAGACTCCGTCAACTTGGTGTCGATACATTCTATATCGTTGAATTTGACAAAAAATTTGCTTCTCTTCTACCTGCGCAATTTGTAGACGAATACTTGAGTAATCTTGGTATCGTCCATGCGGTCGCTGGTTTTGATTTTTCTTATGGCTATAAGGGTGTGGGGAATATAGATCGGTTAAAAAGTGATTCTGGCAGCCTTATTGATGTGACGAAAGTGGAAAAATTGGAGTTCCATGAAGAGAAAATTGGTTCAACCTGTATTCGAGAAAAACTGTTACGAGGGAATGTAGATGAATTACCTCATTTACTGGGACGACCTTACGAAGTGGAATGCAGCTGGGACGGGGATTCCTTAAAACTTCATAGGTATTATACACTTCCTGCTCCCGGTTGCTATGATGTCACTCTTAAAAATAAGACAGGATCAATAAAAACAAAAGTGATCGTATTAGAAAAGCTAGAAGGTCTATCGTTAAAATATGTGACAGATATTCCAAAGTTCATGGAAGGTAGACTATCCATTGTATGGCATCACCGCATTCTAGAGGATCATGCTTTCGGGTGGTCACAGAGGATTTCTATACCAAGTAAGAGAGGGCATATAATAAGCCTTGTGAAATAGACTGGGACTCCTTGATAACCTAACTATTGACTTCTATGAATCTCTATATATTCCGGTGGTTACTGGTATCGTTCCCATGTATTACGGTAAGTTATAAATCTTCATAATTATTTATTGGAGTGATTTGTTTGAAGGCACAAGTTATTCGTTCTTTTGGGGAGGCGTCTGTTTTTCAATTAGCAGATCTTCCTATTCCAAAAGTGAAACCAATGCATGTTTTGATTCAGGTAAAGGCTACAAGTTTGAATCCCCTTGATACAAAAATACGCAGTGGAGTTTTTGCTGGACTAGCCCCTGAATTTCCAGCTGTTTTACATGGAGATGTAGCTGGTATTGTAGCTGAAGTGGGAGAAGGAGTTACTGATTTTAAAGTTGGTGATGAGGTATACGGTTTTGTAGGTGGTGTTAAAGGTACGAGTGGTGCTTTAGCAGAATATATGGCAGCAGATGCTAGATTACTTGCTCATAAGCCGAAAAACCTATCATTTGCAGAAGCAGCAGCCCTTCCAGTTGTCGCAATCACTGCTTGGGAAGCTCTAGTTAAACGTGCCAATATTGGAGCTGGAGACGAGATTCTAATTCATGGTGGTGCAGGCGGAGTAGGGCATGTTGCTATTCAGTTGGCAAAATGGGTCGGTGCAAAGGTATATACAACGGTCTCTTCACCAGAAAAAGCTCAAATTGCGGAAGAGTTTGGAGCCGATGTTGTCATCAATTATAAGGAAATGTCCGTACAAGACTATGTGAATATGTATACGGATGGTAAAGGGTTTAAATATATTTTCGATACCATTGACCGTAAAAATCTTGAGAATTCGATTGCAGCAGCTTCTTTATATGGAACAATTGTGGCTATTGCTGTAAGTCAAGACTATAACCTTAGTCCATTTCTTTTAAAATCATTGAATTTCCATGTTGTATTCACAGAGATTCCTATTCTTCATGAAGAATACCGTCAAATAAACGGTGAGACATTAAAGAACATTACACCTGTTATTGAGGAAGGAAAACTTCGACCATTAATTGCTCAAAGACAATTTACTTTTGACGAAATAGCTGAAGCACATGAATATTATGAAGCTAATAAAGCAGTTGGTAAAATTGTTTTAGTAAACAACTGGTGAAATTAGAAGTTACATTAAGAATATGTAACAAAGGAGGTCTTTCCTTAGAATTTTAATTATTGTGTAGTTAGAAGAGATTGTGAATGTTTCTACTTAAACGGGAGCTTTAGTGAAAGAAGAATTAATTGCTTTTAAGAGTAAAATTATATTTTAGGTATTAAATTTTCTTCTTGCTGTTCGTCTATCATTTTCTGAATACGAGAAAATCCTTCATTTTCTAACTGATTAAAAATTATTTCAGCGTTTGCCATGTAAATTGCTCCCTTTGATAAATTTTCCATTAACACTATTATATCAAAAGTGGATTTAAAAGGATTTAGTCGAAATGTGTACACCCGAATGAGTTAGTTTGAACGAGAAATATATAATTATATTTTTATGACTACGTAGAATGTGAAGAAATGTACCTAAACAAACGGGTAGCGTTCGTATTATAAGGTCAGCCAGAAAATATTTCTGGTTGACCATTTTTTATATCGATATATGATAACCGTAGCCGGGGTAGAACGTCCGCACCCGTGGGACTTGATCCCGTCAACTAAACAGTTCGCCCCCTACTTGTAGAAACATGATTGAGGCTGGTTGGGACTTGGATCTCGTATAACAAGCGAAGCTATGAAACTACATGGAGGAATAGGGGTTACCGGTTAATAGAATTTTAGGAGGAGATACATATAGAAGAAACTCGTCAAAAATAGCCTTTATTCATCGTGAACTGCACCCCTTAAAGTAGATGTTGAAAGCAACCAATAATGACATTGAAAAAGTGAGGAGACTTGCCGGATGCTGTTGAAGCTATGCCGAAAGTTTAATGCTGCGAGAGATGATCTAAGT
This sequence comes from Bacillus sp. EB600, assembly GCF_024494385.1. Taxonomy (GTDB): domain Bacteria; phylum Bacillota; class Bacilli; order Bacillales; family Cytobacillaceae; genus JAEVLT01. The sequence continues at coordinate 15,551 of NZ_JAEVLT010000045.1, read as the reverse complement.
AAATTAAGGAGTACGAAAGAAAAGTAGCATATAAGTTTAGTACATTTCGTTTGGGAACAAACAAGTAATAGAATACAAAAAGGTTTTCCTGAAAACAGGAAAGCCTTTTTTGTAGGATGTAATCTTAAAGAAATTTTCAAAAAATGCACATTGTGAGAGGAAACGTCAAAATAGGAGGAAGCCCGGTTGGATTGACCGGGCTTCATGCTATGTTTAGGGCTCAAACTGATCTAGGAATTTAAATATATCATTGTTTGTTTACAGTCTAATTAATGGACAGGAACAATGTAGTAACATTTGTATTAAAAAAGGAGATTGACCGTGAACTAATGAAATTAGGAATTTTCTTACTAGTTTCCTCATCCTGTAATACAATCGTCTGCGGGGTTTATAATTGTTCCCCTCTACGCATTCCTGTGAATGATGAACAATCTTCGCCTGGTCTGAAGGTAACATAGTTGGTTTCGATGGTTTGTGCTACAAATCTGATGAAAGTCCGATGTTCCCAATGGGAAATAGCATCTGTCACACGTCCTTTATTTGTAAGACTCAGATCAATTTTGTAAGGAATAATTCCGTCTGGCCATAGAAATTGTTCACCAGTGAGTCGTATTCCATCATTTCTCATTGAATTTTCCATTTCCTCGACACTACCCAGAATAATATCGCCTTCAAAGATTGCTAAACCATTAATCACTGAGTACTTAACTTGTCTTGGACCTGATGGCAAATTGATTAACACTGTCCGTATTTCCTCACTAATTAAATGATTTTCACATAATTCACTACTCTTTACTTTCATCAATGGTAACTTCTTTTACTTTAGTTTCATTAATGGTAACCAATGCATAATTTTTCCCCAGAATTTTCACGGTATGTATCAAATGAACTAACACAGGGTCTATATAACGGTACTTACCTCTGGCTTGGCTGCGTTTGTTTATAAAGGTACACTAAACTGCTCTTTGTACTGTGGTCTGTCTGGGTGTTTTAATGTTTTTATTATTAATAATATCTTTAGGATATAGTTATCTGTCAAAACGGGTATCATAATATTCGAAGGGGAACAAAAAGTGATGATGAAAATCATCAAATATTGAAATGAGGTGTCTATCGCAGACAAGTTCCGTTTCAATTGATCAGCTTCCTAACGTTCTACCGTCATCCGAGCTTTATACGATGAGAAACATATAAAGAATACAAGGGGATGGTCAGCTTGAACAAAGGTCACTCTTTATACAAACACAAACATTTTAAAAAATGAGGTGTTTATCAAAGAAAGAGATCTAAGTGAACGAAAATATGAAGCATTCCCCTTCAAGAAGGCAGGATTCCATGCGGGTCCTGTCTCTCTTTGTAAAACAGGAATGGAGCCTGGGCCTAGGTGGCACTTTTGCCCTAACCAAATATAAAGGTAAATGGTTTGAATTAAATACTCCTCAAATTTATCGTTTGATTCGAGATAAGATAAAAAATGACTAAAACCGAAGTTCCTTAAGGGACTTCGGTTTTTTATTTCTATTAAAACATTATTCTCAAAAGGTACACCTTTCGGGATAGTTACATACTCCCTATAAGATCAACGTTTTTTGAGTCCTAAAAGGTTATAAAAACATTTTTGGAATGTCCCAAAATCGCGATTGACCTTTTGGGATAGATTGATATATAGTTAAGACAACAAGTAACAAATATTCCATAGAAAGGTAGATTCGATACATATGAAAATATTCGGTTATGTCCGTGTATCATCAAAAGAACAAAACGAAGCCAGACAAATGGAGACTATGAGGAAGGAAGGAATTGAAGAACGGGACATATTCATTGATAAGGCCAGCGGTAAAAACTTTGAACGTCCTCAGTATCAATTATTAAAACAAATGGTGCGTGAAGGAGATACGGTTGTATTTGATTCCATTACTCGGATGGGACGGAATATGGATGACACAATGAAGGAATATAAATGGTTTGTAGAAAATGGAGTACAGCTGCGTTTCATAAAGGAGTCTATGATTAACACCGGCAATGAACATGACGATGTTATGAAGCGAGCAATACAAACAATCATTTTGACTCTTCTTACTGCATTCGCCGAAAAAGAACGTGAGGAAATCAAGACAAGGCAGGCTGAGGGGATTGCGGTAGCAAAAGCTCAAGGGAAACACCTGGGCAGACCAAAAACTGAAATTACTCAAGAGTTTGAACAAGCATACAAACAATGGAAAGATAATGAGATAACAGCAGTTGAGGCTATGAAGAAGGTTAACGTGCCTAGGAGTACATTTTACCGGATAGCAAAGGAATATGAAGAAACGCTTAGCCCTCAACATTGATGTGTGAGTGCTTTTTTATTTATTTCCTATCCAGTGTATTTGCCGGCAGGAAATGAGCTTTTCATTTTCCAAAACTTCTATTTACTTACAATTCCCTTTCATCTTTGCAGTTGCTTAAATAAATCTTGGTTTGTCCTATTTGATAGCTTCCGGTCATAACGGCTGTGAAGCTATTTTTTTATTATAGTCCAAGTAGGAAGGGGATCACCCCTATTTGAATAAAGTCTGTTTGAACAAATCTATACATTGGTTTTGTTCTGTCAGGGTGTACTCTCATTTGAACACAAAAATAGTCCATTTTTAGGGATTTAACATGACTTTTACATAATAAAGTGAAATGCACATAAATAATCATTAAAACGAAATTAAATACAATAAAATATATTATTTATGCCATCTTTAAATTAAAAGTCTAGTTATGTGTTAAATAACATATTTAATAAAAATATATTCATAAATAACATACTATCGTCGTTTATTGTTTCTATTATTTTTCAGTGATAGAATAGTATATATGTAAGGAGAATGGATGATTATGATGGAAACTATCAATTTGGGACTGACAACCAAAGAAGTAGCAGAAACGTTGGGAGTCACAGAACAAACCATATATAACTACGTCAAAGAAGGGAGGGTCACTCCCTGGAATAAAGAGACGTGGAAAATGGACGGAACCTATCTCTTCCGTGCGGAAGAAGTGGAAAGGGTCGAGAGTGAGCTGAAAAAGCCAGGATTCACGACCAAAGATATCATTGCTTATTTAGAGGGATTCAATATTAAAGTTTCACCTTCCACCGTCATCAGTAAGATGAAATCCGGGGAACTTCCGGCCGTCATGAAGCCGTATCGAAACATTGATACGTTTTTCGTAAAAAAAGAAGATCTGGACGCAAACCTCCATCTTTTTAACCGGGTGAAGGGAAGGGAGAAATTCTTTGATAAGAAAACGGGATATTTTTTATTCCAACCGTTCGAGAACAAGGTGACAGGTGAATTTGCCCGGATCATGGAGTGGGATGGAGCCGGGAATGGCAAGGTCTTGACCAACCGGGAGAGGGAGATTTTGATCGAAGATATAAAGCAGCAGGAGTTCCAACCTGTCATTGAATTGGGCGAGGGGGTCGTCAATAACAAAAAAGGATCCTTGGTGTTTAAATTCGCCAAACCTAAGCAGGTGAAATCGCTCATTTTTGATTTGATTGATCAATTCTATCGGATCGCAGGCCCAAATAACATGAAGTTGGAAGTGTCGGATGGTGAAATTAAGATCGAAATGAAACCAATTCTTCTTCCGTTTGATAAAGCTGAACATCGTGATGAAATAGACTTGTTGAACAACAGCCTTGTAGAAGGAAAAATGATCTGCAGACCGAATGGTGTTGTTCTGGATAGCGATTTGGTGTCCTTTGTGGCTTATGGATCAACCCAATTAAAAGATCAGGTAAAGGAGTATGCAGATATAGAAGGGGTGACACAAGAAGAGTTTATCATACAAAGTTTAAAAGACGCGGTTCAGAGGCGTATAGAGAGAAAATGATCTAGAACCAGCTCAGACTCAAGAGAAGAAGAGTGGCAACCAAAATGGCGGAAGCAACAAGGTTCCACTCAATGAGAAGGTGGCAACAAACAACAAACAATGCGGCCAATCTTATAACAGCTATCGAAAAGCCCCGTTGTTATGCCTTTATTGGATACCACTCAATTTAAAGATAGCTTAGTTACTTTTATTGCTGATCTGGCTTTACAAATTCTTTCTTGGATGGCTGAAGACGAACGAAACCGAATTCGAAAACGGCAGCGTGAAGGAATAGATGTGGCTTTACAAATAGGGGTAAAGTTTGGACGGCCGAAAGCTAAGATTACAGAAGAATTTGAAAAAGTATATCGTCGTTGGAAAAAAGGAGAGATTCCTGCTGTTAAGGCTATGGAAGAATTAGACATGAAAAGGACGACTTTTTATAAGTTAGTTAAAGAATATGAAGGAAACCTTTAAAAGTATTTAACTATATATAGAAGAAACTCGTCAAAAATACTTCGGGAGCAAAGGCTATTTATCAATGGGAATACTCTTTCATTCTCCCAAGTTTTATATACAAATTTATTTTTTTAATTATTTCCTAGCGATGAATCAATAGGTTGTACCTGAGAGTATAGTTCATTTTCTCAAAAAATTATTATAAATGAACTGAAGCTAGCTTTGTGGAGATTACTTGGTTAAGTCTTTGTATTCTTCAACAAACGGGCCAGATTGTGAAGTAACTCTAATATTGCGTAATAGGAAGATATTGCGAAGTAACGAGATAGTGGCCAGCACATTTCATAAGCAATATTAACTTTGATTATTGTCCAGAATATGGTAAAATTTATATTAATTTAAAATAAGATAAGGACGATCAGCAGTGCTAAGAGATATCACTGATTGGGAACACATTGGTTATGGTGGTAAAAGCACCTTGGAGAAAGAGGAACTAAGGTCTCCAGAAGGCTTAAAATACTTAATAAAATACCCAAGACCATTTGAAGTAGGCGTTTCATGGGAAGATATCACCGAGTTGATAGCTGCTGAAATTGGAAAAATTCTTGGCCTCGAAATGATGAAAGTTGAAATGGTGATTAGAAAAGGGAAAAGAGGTTGTCTACTTCGAAATTTTGTTGAGGAATACGATGCATTAATGGCTGAAGAAGGCGGCGCTTTATTAACCGAGTTGGTTGAAGAGTATAAAGAGGTACAAGAATGTGAATGGAAGAATTTAGAGCTTATTCATCAAGGATTCCAAATGATTCAGAAATTTCCACATTGGGAATTTATGAAATCAGAATTTATAGATATGCAATTGTTTGATATTCTTATAGGTAATCAAGATAGGCACCCTTATAATTGGCAGTTATTATTTTTACCTACCATTGGAGCGAAATTTTCTCCAATATACGATAACGGAGCCTCTTTAGGTTTTCGTTTTGATGAAGATCAGCTTAAGTTTAAAGCAGTGAGCGAGCAGGAAATGAACAAATACACTAAGAATGCTAGGGTTAAAGCAGGTTTATTTGAAAATAAAAGTGTTAAAGCCAAAGACACAATAACCTATATTAGTGAGCATTTTCCGATAGAGTTTGAAGAAAGCGCTAAAAAGCTAGCTGAATTTGACATAATGAGGTATTCTAAATTTATTAATTCCTTAGATGTTTTAAGTAAAGCAAAGAAAGAATGGTTATTGAATATAATACCTTTTCGTAGGAAGAAAATTTTAGAATGGATTGGAAAGGAGGAATAAATAAATGAGTAAAGTTCATACGCTACTAGTTGTATGGCAGAATAAAAAAAGCCGTTTATTTTACCATATAGGTACCCTTTCTCACTTCGACGGTAATTATGAATTTTCTTATACGAATACAGGGCAACGAAAGTTAAAAGATGCTTTAGACAATGACTATATGTTGCATCCAGCGTTCCCGATTGCAGATAAGGTTTATCGTTCTAAACACCTTTTCCCAGCGTTTGATCGTCGGCTGCCCTCGATTGATCGTGCGGATTTTAAAGCGATTCTAGTTGATTTGGGATTAGATGAAAACTCTTCAAAAATGGACTTGCTTCAACAAACTCGAGGTCGTTTAGCTAGCGATACGTATTCTTTTGAGCAACCATTGCGCCTTGAGGAAGATGGTAAATTACATTCCAGTTTTTTTGTTCACGGAATGCGTCATCGAAATTTACCAGAGGGATGGCATAGGTGGCTTGCGATCAATAGTCCATTAAAATTAGTTCAAGAACCTACAAATCCGGCAGATCCCAATGCAGTGGGTATATTTACTCTAGGGGGAATTCACTTAGGGTATGTTCCTACTTTTTACAGTAAAGCTATCTTTTCTTTACTGGAAAGGGAAGTAGAACCGTTAGTTCGAGTTTCCTATATAAACGAAAAATCCTCACCACATTGGTGGTTAAAAGTGGACTTTGAATGCGAAATACCTTCAATACAGGGTACTACAGCGGATGAATTGATTCCAGTAATGCAATAATAATTCATTAATCTAATAAAAATTGCATGGTAAATGATAAAATCCCGGCTGATTAACAGTCGGGATTTTTCGCATCAATAACGATTATGTGCAACTTTATAATACTTATCTTCAACAATCGGGCGCAATTTTGCATAAAGAATACGCTTTTTTCTTTATGTAATGGGCCATTTTCTTGAATAACACTTAATAACCAAATTGGATATTTGTGTTAAAATATAAGGTAGTTCATGTATATAAATGGATTAGGAAATTGCAAAAAGAGATAGCAGAAAACTTATTTTTGGATTTCATGCTGGATTTTATATATTTATTTTTGAAGCTGTATTTAGCTGATGCGAAATGGGGGAAGCACCTTGAATTTAACGGAATATACTCTGAATAAGTTAAAAGATTTCATAGCTTGTGGTAAGGGAGAAGAATCTTTTTACTTTAGTGGACCTCAGTTAGTAAAATTATTCGAATCTGTTGGATTTGAAGATATGTATGTAATGAGTAAGGGATTTGTTGGCAATGATTTAAGAAAGAGTAATATGAGTTTGAGTAGAAAAGAGTATGTTATTGATCGATTAAAAAGAATAAATAGTTCTAAAAAACTAAAAGAATTTATAGAACTATTTATTAATGCAGTGTTAATTGATTTAGATCAATATACAATTGGAGATACAGAAGAAAAAGTGTTTGTTGCGAATCTGAATAAAATTATTAAATCAAATCGTTATAGCATAGAAAAAATAGAAGATAGATATTGTGTGATGGGTAATGATACATACGATGAACCAGTCAAACTTGAAACCCATTTTGAAGATATTCAAAATCAAATCATTGAGGAAATAAAAAGAGCTAAATATACAATTTGGGTTGCTGTGGCGTGGTTTACTGATCAAAAACTCTTTGAGGAATTGGTTCAAAAAAAGAAAGAAGGTTTAAATGTTCAAGTTATAGTCATTGATGATGATATTAATAGAAAATATGGATTTCGTTTTGAAGATCATTTTGAGACATATCGATTACCAGAACAAGGAATGTTTAAAAACATTATGCACAATAAATTTTGCATAATTGATCTCAATACAGTGATAAGTGGCTCTTATAATTGGACAAAAAAAGCTCAATATAATGATGAATCTATAGATATAAAACATAGTCGTGAAGCTACTGAACCTTATGCAACAAAATTTATAGAGTTAAAAAAATCGAGTTCTAAGAGTTAATTTAAAGCTATATCTGAACACAATAATTATTCAACAATCGGGCACGTTTGTTCAATAAGAACAGGTTGCTAAAAAGGCACCTTTTTTTTTATTCAGCTAACGTGTATTGGGGTCAGACCCCACTTAACTAAAATTTAAAAGCGGTAAAGTGCAAAAGTTAGTTAGAGGATGGATGCATTTCTCTTCTTTACTTTTGTACTTTTTCTATGCCTTAAGGATGATAGTTCTGCTTGTTGAAGATTTAAATAATAGAGGGAAATTTGGGGAAGATATCTGTAACTTTGTTTGAACGAATGGTGGTATTTATTATATGGAATGGGATTATATATGGAAGGCGATTTTGATCGTTCTAGAGGGAACAGTAATTTTGAGAATGGCAGGCAGGAAAACAATTTCACAAATGACTTTGGCTGAAACTGTTATTATGATTGCAATCGGGACTTTACTTATTCAACCTGTAGCGGGAAAAAATATTTGGACTACCTTTTTGGTTGCTAATATTCTTGTCGGAACACTATTAGTAATGGAATTTATACAAATGAAATCTGACAGTTTTGAAAAAATGATTACAGGTAAAGCAGTGGTAGTAATTGATAACGGAACTTTGAATGAAAAAAACTTGAGGAAACTTAGGTTATCGGTGGACCAACTTGAAATGAAACTCAGACAAAATAGTGTATCTAAAATAAGTGACGTAAAATGGGCAACTCTCGAACCAAATGGTCAATTAGGTTTTGAGTTGAAGCACGATGCTCAACCTGTAACGAAAAAGGAATTTGAAGATTTCAAACATACAATAGTTAATTTGATACCTAGTAATTCGCAACTTACTCATATAAATGAAATTTTAAACTTGATAAACAAACAGTACCAGGTCGAAAGCCAAGAGGACATTTTTGCAGAAGTTAAGAATAATGAACATAAAATCACCCCACCAAAGCATTTACAATAACGGGGTCACTTCAAAGGAATCGGCTTTTTTATATATATTCTCCAAATATTTCATTCTTCCAACTGTGAATGGCATGTCGTTCCTTATCAAAAATCTTCTCCAAATAGATCATTGTTGTTTCAATTTTTTCATGTCCTAATGAACGCATAATTTGATAAATATCTACTCCACTTTTATGAGAAATAATCGCAAAGGCATGACGAAAAGTATGCGGTCCAACAAGAGATGAGCGATGTAAAAGAAAAGGAAGGTTTGTTTCTTTTATCATTTTGGTTATATACTGTGATAAATAGGAAGGAGTGTAAGCTTTCCCTGTATTTGTAGTAAATAATGGACTTCCCTTATCTGCAATCGATAGGTCCTCGAGTCCTCGAGCATTCCGAAACATACGAATGCTATGTAAAGTTTTTTCCTTCAAAGGAATCTGTCTCCGTTTGTTTCCCTTTCCCAATACGTCCAGATAGTACCCTCGATTAATTAAATCATATTGGAGATCCCTTACCTTTAAATTGCAAAACTCTTCATTTCTCAAACCGGTTGTCGTCAGAAGATGGATGATGGCAAAGGCAATGGGATGATGGATTTTACGGAAATAATCGAGTATCTGAATAACTTCTTGTGGTCCTAGGTCACGATTTGGTCGATCATCTTTTCTTACGGTTGCCGTGAATAACCCCTTATGCAATGGTTCATGAATATATTCCACTTCGTACAGGAATTGTAGGAAGTTTTTCATAATCGTTGTTTTTCTTGCTAAGGTAGCTGCCGAGTACGGTCCCTTCTTTTGTACATAGGGACTTCTTTCTGCTAGCCATTCCTGGTATCGCCGAATATGACGAGGGGAAAGTGATTTGAATAAAGAACCTTCTATTATATCGTCCATATCGACATCAATCTCTCCGGAATATTGAATCAATTGTTCAATAAATTGTATAAGTTCCCTTTCATACTCTTTAATGGTTCGGGAAGATTTATCATGCTGCCGATCTAAATGCTCTTTCCGATATAAAAACCACTGTACCATTTCTACATCTGAAAAATCTTCAAATGGCTTCTCCTGATTTTTTTCTGCAAGATCCAATCGCTCCCGTAAAAGAGGGAAGGGAAGAACTGTCTCCAATTTTCTTTTTCCAACTACTTACTTGAAGGTCTTTATCATTCAATACTAAATTTTTCATAGTTTAAATCCCTTCTTTTATAGTTATAGAAAATATAGATCAATTATTGCAAATTTCATTCTATCTATTTATAGAATCAATTAATTATAGTATAACAAATAGAGAATTACATAGAAATTCTCATCAACATAAAAAAATGTTCCCTTTGTTTATGTTATATTTAATATCTATATTATTTTCTTTTATTATTATCTATATTTTTATTGATATCCAAAAATAAATACTTTAATATTAAATTCATAAAATATAATTAAATATCTAATTAATTTTTATATTTAAATAGATTTAAATGGGTTTTAACTTAATATTAAGTAATTCTTTTCTTTTTTAAACTATTTAAGATAAAGATTGAAAAGAGAGATTGAAATATAAATAAACATTAAAAATATAATTTTTCAAAACCTTGGTGAGGAGAGAACGTATATGAATGAATGGTATACACAAAAACAGGTTGCTGAATTATTAGGTGTTTCAAAAGCAACTGTCTATCACTATGCAAAACAAGGGAAAATAAGAAAAATCGCAGATCCTTACCGATTACACAAAGAAGCTCGTTATTATAAGGAAGAAGTAGACCAGTTAGCCAAAGAAAGGGAACAGCACCCGACAGGGATGCGACCTTCAGAAGTGGCAAAACAGTTAGGATTATCTGTTCAAAGCGTCTATAAATATATCAAGGATGGGGATATTAAAGCTGTAGAGGTACCCTTTGGTGATGAAAGGACAAATTATGTCATATCAGATGAAGATTTCCAGGAAGCAAAGGAAATGTTTCAGCCCGCCGAAACTGATCGTATCCGGAGAAACGAATTCTATGATTCCGACCATGACATTGCACTTTTTCAATACTTTCAATCCACAGATAGTTTAGCTGCCCGAGTGATGAAAAATGAGGAACAAAACTGGGGGTTCTACCTTCCTTACTATCAGAAGTGGGTGAATTATAGTGAAGGTATTGAAAAGTATAGATTAGAACCTTGTTATAGTATCCATAAAGAACCATTTGATTATAAGGGTTATGTCCATATTAAGATTGCAAAATGTGAAGATGTATTGTACCCATTTATTGACTTCATTTATGAATCGTGGGGGATTGAAAACGTAGGGGTCCGTGAGCATGAACAGAGTGTTTATATTACTATGAAAGCAGGAGAAGCTGCTCTTCCGAACTCGATTCCTTTTTCTTTGAATCAACTGATTCCTTCTATACAGGAAGGAACGATTGAGATCGCTGAAGAGTTATTTATCGTCCGGAGTGCTTACCGCAAAACCAATTTAGAGCTGCCGATAAAGATGTTGGATTCTGTTAAACAATTAGCAAAACTAGAAAATATCACAATGAGTCAATGGATAGAGTGTGTGATAAATCAAGCTTTTAAACAAATGTAATTCTTAAGGGGAAATGGTGGCTGGGAGAGGATTTAAACGTCGAAATAGGAGACGACGTGTGGGGAGATTTAAATCTTATTCGATTGATTGAAGAGCTTACGACCAACGGTTAGCCTGGATATATCCAGCAAACTCTGGGAGTCGGCCGAAAGCTAAGATTACAGAAGACTTTAAAAAGGGATATATTCGTTGGAAAAGAGAAGAGATGTAAGCGTCAAGTGAAATTGAACACTTTTTGATCATTACTTTTGAACAGTTTCTTCTCCAAAAATTGATTTCCTATATTTCATTCTGTAGCTCTCACCTTTGATGAACAATTTCAGAACGATGAGCGATCCGATCTAAAATAGCGGTTGTAATAGCTGGATCACCGATCAACTCACCCTAATCACTTGGCCCTTTGTTGGATGTAAGTGCGATGGACGCACTGTTATGAAGATCATTGATGAATTGAAAAAACAAATTGGCCTCCTTCTGATCCATTGCAATGAACATTAATCATCGGATTATAACTAGGGAATCCAAGGCATGTTCCTTGGCTTCTATTATTTATTCAACTGATGAATTATTTTGGTTTTTATCCAAAACCAATTGGAAACAATAATTCACAAATGAATAGGCAATCGAAAGTAAAAAAAGATGAATTGGTTTTATTTTCCTTAATTTATAAAGATTAATCTTTTCAAAAAATGTATTTAAAGGGTACGCAAGTACATAATCAAAAATTATATTAAGAAGAGTATATAACCAAAACCTTCCATAAGCTAAACAAAATATCCATAGATTCCCTACAAAATAAGGTCCAAAGGTAAAAGTCAATCCATTATTGGCTATCGTTTTAATACCGCCTTTTGCACTCCACCAATTACGGGGAGCACCCAATAGATATTCTGTTAAAATAATTATAGACGAAAAAAGTGTGACAGGAAGATATTTAAAAAACGACCTTTTAGGAAGAAGGCTAACAGTGGACCATGATGCTAAAATTAATCCAATACGGAAGAAGGCTAACATTTTATATCACTCCTTAATTTTCACTTATTTTTGTCATGAAAGTAAATGATTATTCAAAGAAAGCTTGTTCATCAATAGGGAGAAATACTTGCTGTGCTGGCTGCTATTTCCAGCTTTTTGTTTATTCAAGTATAATGGCTGTTTAATAAGAAAAAAGCATTTATAAGGGGAAATTAGATGTAATATATTATAATTCTTTAATAGGGGAATTTTAGGTTATGGTGTTATTTGTTGTTTCCATTGTACTATTCAATTCTTTGGCTTAGTATTTATTTTGGTTTATGAATTATTAGCATTACTACCACAAGCCTGGGGATACTTTCATTCTGCTGTAGAACGTGTAAATACTTATCTCAAGTTATACTTTCAACTAGACAATGTTCGTTATCGAACAGGAAAACACGCTAAAGTTCATTTTGATCAAGTTACCTTAGTTTATAATGCTTCAAAATTAGCTGCAGACCGGTTAAATGCCTTTTTAAATCAACAACAATGTTTAACAAAACCAAAAATTAAAAGGTATTGAAATTCTGAAGGTCTATAAATTTTAAAATAAGGAATTGTGTAATTGATTTATATGAAATGTTAAAACATAAATAGTATAGAAAGGTCTACAGGGAGTACATATGAGCAAAGGAAAAATATTGATTGTTGAAGATGAAAGGAAAATTGCCCGGTTGCTTCAATTAGAACTTGAACATGAGGGCTATGAGACAAGAGCTGTCTATACTGGATTAGACGGTTTTATGCTATTCCAGCAAGAACAATGGGACTTGCTTTTATTAGATGTTATGTTACCTGAATTAAGTGGATTGGAAGTTTTACGGAGGGTTCGTTCCATTGATAACCTGACACCTGTCATTTTATTAACAGCCCGTGATGCCTTGCCTGATAAAGTAAGCGGATTAGATTTAGGTGCCAACGACTATATCACAAAACCATTTAAAATTGAAGAATTGCTTGCACGAATACGGGTTTGGCTCAGGCAATCCATGGTGCAAAAAGAAACTCCTTCTTCCATTTGCATTGGAGACTTAACGATAAATGAAAAAAACCGGGAGGTAGAGCGTGCTGGTCAATCCATTGCATTAACACCAAAAGAATATGATCTATTAGTCTACCTGGTTCAAAATCAAAATCAAGTTCTTACATTTGATCAACTCTTATCAAATGTATGGGGATATGATTATTACGGTGATACCAATATTGTCTATGTTTACATTCGCTATTTGCGTAAAAAGATTGACACTCCATTTTCAAAACCTTATATTCACACAGTTCGCGGTGTTGGATATATGTTAAAGGAATAAGGTATGAAGATCCAAACGAAAATTATACTTACATCTACCATCTGGCTTTTTATTCTTCTAGTCTTAACCAATAGTTCCATTTACTTTATTTTCAAAAAAACAATGACGGATAATGCAATCGAACGTCTTCAAATGGAAAGAAGCAATATAACGGAAGGATTAAAACAGGCAAATCAAGCTTCCGTTAATCATGTCTATTTGTTACGAGCCTATTTGCCACCGAATGGAATGATTCGCATTCTGCCTCCTAAGGGAAAGCCCCTTCTAGTGGTAATTAAAGATGACAGCAACCAGCGTAATTTTCCGTATTTCTATCGATCGGATGAACAAACAATCGTGAAAAGGATGGATCATCATTTATATGCCGTAGCACATACACCGATTATATGGACAAATGGCAATGTCGTTTCATTAGAAGTAACAGAACCGTTAACGGATGTAGAGCGTTCACTTGGGATTCTTAAAGTGATTTTAATCGTTGCATCTTTCGTCATTCTCATTCCAATGATTATTGGCGGCCGCGTATTAAGCCAGATCATCCTTCGTCCAATCAAAACGCTGATTCAAACAATGGAAGAGATTCAAGAATCGAGGAAGTTTAAAAAAATAAGAAGAGAAAGATCATCTAAGGATGAACTGGACCAAATGGCAAAGACGTTTAATAACATGATGGATTTATTAGAAGAAAATTATAAAAAGCAGGAACAATTCGTTTCAGATGCATCGCATGAACTAAAGACTCCCCTTACCATTGTTGAAAGCTATGCCAATATGTTAAGACGCTGGGGAATGGAGCGCCCCGATATTCTGGAAGAAGCAATTGATGCGATTCATTCCGAATCCATTCGCATGAAACAGCTAATCGAGCAGATGCTTTTAATGGCAAAGGGTGATACTGAATGGGAATTGAAAATAGAGCAAATAGATGTTGCCAACGTTTGCCGTGAAACAGCGAAGTATCTTCAGCAAGCCTTTCAGCGATCAATCTCGATTCATGTAAACACAGAGTATCCATTGGTCATGGTAGACGAAAAAAAATTAAAACAGCTTCTTTATATATTGGTTGACAATGCGATAAAGTATAGTGGAAAATCAATTGACATTACGATAACCAGAAGTAAAACTTCGTTGTTTATTACGATTACTGACTATGGAATAGGCATTCCAAAAAAAGATTTAGCCAATGTATATGAACGATTTTTCCGGGTAGATAAAGCTAGAACCCGCGAAACCGGTGGTTCAGGATTAGGTTTGCCCATTGCAAGGAAAATCGTTGCTGCTCATAAGGGAGAAATTCATATTGATAGTGAGGAAGGAAAAGGAACAACAGTTACGCTAAAATTCCCAATTACTTTTTCAAACGATTCATAGATGTCTCTAAGAGTTTCTTAAGAAATGTATGTTATGATTGCTTCACAACAACACATGAGGTGAATGGATGAAAAAAATAGCGATAGTTATTTTAATAGTTCTCACTATCGGTGCCGGAAGCTTGTATGGTGTTAAAACTGTGTTTAATCGTTCTCATTCTTCTCTTTCAGAAGACAAGGTCAGTCAAATGATCATCGAAAAATACGGTGGAACGATTAAGAAAATTGGTACTGTACAACAAAATTATAAACTGACTCTAGTAAAGGATCAGATTCAATATGATATAACGGTAAATGGCCGGACGGGAGAAGTGATCTCTTTTACAAAACAAACATTCCAAGAAACGAAAAATACCCGAAAGCTAGAACAGAAGGAACCACAAGACAGTAATAAATCAAATGTTACCCCCATTACAAAGGAAAAAGCAAAACAATTGGCATTAGAAAAAGTAAGCGGTAAGATCAGCTCAGCCGAATTGGACAAAGAGGATGGTCAACTTGTATACGAGGTTGGGATCCATCAGTCGAAAACAAAGAAATGCACTATTGTGATTAATGCTTACTCGGGGGAAATTGAGTCTATTTCATTTGAAACAGACGAAGAAGACTAAACATGCAGCAACATGCTGCATGTTTTATTTTTGTTTCTTACTGGGTATTCTTCAACTTTTCTAAGAAAATTTTAAACTTCTGCTTCAATTTCTTTAAAACGTTGTTGTTAAGATGTAGACATCAACAAAAAAGGTCAACAAAAAAGGAGATTACGAAGAATGAGCC
>NZ_JAEVLT010000044.1 GCF_024494385.1 Bacillus sp. EB600 | reverse complement strand
TTATAGATAATCATAATTAAAATATTCAGGTTTTATGTGCTAACATCCAGAGTTTTGATAATCGAGACTCTTTATTGATAATGCTCTAAATGAAAAGTAAGAATGTCTTTAAGTGATTCATTAAAAGGAATACTGGGTAACCAACCTAATTGTTTCATTTTGGCAATATCTAGATTTAAATCGGTGCAATTGCCCGCTCGCGATATTGCTTGCATTGTTATTTGGATCCCTGCAATTTTCGAAAACTCCACAATCACCTCTTCTAAAGAATGTGTGACTCCAGTAGCGATATTGTACTTCTCCCCTGCTTTTCCCTTTTCAAATAAAATATGATAGGCCTTTAGTGCATCTCTAACATCAAGGAAATCTCGGCGGGCTGACAAATCATTAATTGTAAGGATTTTTTCTTGCACGCCATTTATCATGGCAGAAATTTGTCTTGCGATTATTGAACAAATTCCATTTGATTGTCCTGATCCAATCAAATTAGTTGGATTTACTATGACGATATCCATAGCAAATAAATCTGCCAATGAACATGAAAGAAGTGTTTGAATCGTTTTGCTTAGGCTGTAAGGATGCGGGGGGGATTTTGTTTTTGAGGAATCGATTTCTAATGCTGAACCAGCAATTACTACTTTAATATTTTTCCCTAAAGTCCGTATTGATTCTAGCAAATATAATGTGGACATCACATTAGATTCAAATGTTATAAGTGGTTCTTTCCATGACTTGTCGACTGAGTTTTGTCCTGCAAGATGTAAAACATAGTCAGGCTGATTGCTGTATATTAGATCCATCACTTGGTTCTTGCTAGTAAGTTCACATTTTATCACATTATAGTGGGATTCAAAGCCTGATCCTGTCATGGTTCTAACAACAGGAATAACCTGAAATCCCCTATCAGAAAAGTACTGACATGCATGTCTACCGGTAAATCCAGCTGCACCTGTAATCAGTATCTTTTCAGGTTTCACGAGATAAAGCCTCCATTAAGAAGCATTTGTCTGATCTCTTCTTTGGATATCAATGTTTGATCCGATCGATATATATTAAGAGAAACCTTTGGATATTTCAAATAACGTTCCGCCAAATCATTAATTTTTAATAAAGGTAGGATGACATAATACTGATCATCATAATTAACAGTATTTTCACTTTCATATTCGGAAAATAAAATTTCATGTAATTTTTCACCTGGCCGTACCCCAGTTTCTTCAATTATGACATTTTTCTTAGCTGAGGAATCAATAAGAACTTGGGCAAGATCCACAATTCTGCATGCAGGCATTTTCATAACAAATATTTCCCCGCCAACACTTTCTTTAGCCGCTTTAAATAGCAGTTTTACTGCATCTTCAATTGTTAAGAAAAAACGGGTCATATTGAAGTCGGTTATCTCAACTTTCGATTTTTCTTTAATTTGCTTTTGAAACAGAGGGACTACGCTTCCACTAGAACCGAGTACATTTCCCCCTCTAACACAAACAAACTTTGTCTTCAATCCAAGTATATTAGCGTGGATTGTTAATTTTTCCCCCATTGCTTTACTAAAACCATAAAAGTTAGAAGGATTAGCAACTTTATCTGTTGATACATAGATAACCTTTTTTACATCATTATGAATAGCTGCCTCTATCACATTTTGTGTCCCTATTACATTTGTTTTCAAAGCTTCATAGGGCTGTTCTTCACATACAGGAACATGCTTTAATGCAGCCAGATGGAAAACATAATCAACCCCTTTGCTTGCGGTTATTAATGTATCCATTTCTTTTATATCACCAATAAAAAAGGTGAGTTTTGGATTATTAAAAGTTCTTTTCATTTCAACCTGATTTGATTCGTTCCTTGAGAATATTCTGATCTCCTTTGGGCTTAATTGGAGCAACTGTTTTACCAGTTCTTGTCCCCAGGACCCGGTTCCTCCTGTAACCAAAACAGTGCTGTTATCAAACAACTTTATCAACTCCTCCTATTTAAAAATTCTCTCCCTTTAAAATATGTTAAATTCAAGGACATGCTCTATGTGTATCAACTAAACTTAGTAAAATAATTCAAAAATGTACTAATTACCTATCCTTTAAAAAATTGATAACAGGTATTTCTTCAGATTATGAACTATATTTTTAAAATTTTTCTCCATTAGGATTTTGTACAAGCCTTTTCCAAAAAAGTGAATTATATATAATATGGAGGTGATGAATGTGCCTACATTAAAATGGTTTACTTTTAACGAAGCACCACGTGGAAGCTTTTCCCTTCCCCTTACTTT
Organism: Bacillus sp. EB600; assembly: GCF_024494385.1. Classification (GTDB taxonomy): domain Bacteria; phylum Bacillota; class Bacilli; order Bacillales; family Cytobacillaceae; genus JAEVLT01. The sequence continues at coordinate 32,620 of NZ_JAEVLT010000044.1, read as the reverse complement.
ACCAGCCGGCCAAGAATTTTTTCTGACTTCGATTGTTATGAATGGTATCCAGCCTGGAGATCGATTAGTTTTTAACGGTACTATTGGGTGGTCAGTAAATGCCGTTTTGCCAGGAGTATCTGAATTAATTATTAGAATCCGACTTGGAAGCGCTACTGGACCAGTTGTATTTGAGACTCGCGACAGTCTTTTCCTAACACTTAACACTGGAACTATTTTCGGAACTCAAACTACAGATATTACTCATGCTGAAATCTCAGCTGTTAATATGCCTACATTTGAAACATACTTTTTGAACGTAAGATTTGAGAGTGTTGTAGGTACAACAAGGATTGAGGGACCTGTTCATTTCAGCGGATCTTTAATTAGCTCATAAACGTTAACCAATAAGTTCAAACTTTAAGCCCGTTTACTAACAGGCTTAAAGTTTGAATTTAACCTGAAAAAGAAAAGTATACCATTTGTTTATTTGTCCCGTTCAGAATAAGGTGTCCTTACATATAATGACTTTATATTTGTTGCATTAGAAAATGTTCACTCTAACATTAGAATAAGGAACTTTCATTTTCAGAAAAACTTTTCACATTTTAGGAACAAAATTGTAACTCAAAAATTAGTAAAAATTCTGAAAGGAATGAGTACTTCTTTGAAAATACTGTTGGCTACCTATTGGTATATTCCTCATTTGGGCGGAGTTTGGCCATTGATGTGCCAAATCAAAGAAGGCCTGGAGTCATTGGGACATGATGTAGATATTTTAGGAAACTGTCAGGATGGTTCAGGCTATCATATTGTTAATAAAAATTTGGTAATAAAAAAAGACAGACTTCTTCCAATGCTGCAAACGACTTTGTACCCCAAATTAAGTCATGAGAAAAACACCGACCAAACGGGAAATAACCTCGAGGCAGATCGATATTATATGGAACATGCAGCAGCCTATTTTGGTTTGGAGCAGTATGACATTATTCATACACAGGATGTTATCTCCACACGGTGCCTAAGCAGGGTAAAGCCCAAAAAGACTCCATTGTTTGCGAGTATTCACGGAGCCATTGCAAGAGAAGTTATTCAATTTTATAAATTTACTAATCCTAAAGCAACAATTCAAGAAATAAAAAAAACACCTTATTGGAGGCACTATTGGGCGTTAGAACAATTGGGTACTAGTTCTGCAGACTTAATTCATACTTCTACCCAATGGACCAAGAATATTCTAATAAAAGATAATAATGTTTCAGAAAATAGAATAGTAACCTTTCCTTACGGAATAAATATTCAAAAATTCCTAGAGAAAATGAACAAACAACCTGATATTGTTCGTCCCCCAGAAAAGAAGGTTATTATATATACAGGAAGGTTAATACAATTAAAAGGCGTATATTTATTAATTGATGCACTATCTAAACTAAAAAAGGTTAGAAATGATTGGGTCTGTTGGGTTGTTGGTGAAGGCGATATGAAAAATAAGCTACAAAACCAATCAGCACACTTGGGTTTAAATGATAATGTAAAATTCTTAGGGGCACGAGACGATGTTCCTGCTTTATTGAACCAATCGGATATATTTGTTCTTCCAAGTTTACAGGACAATATGCCACTATCACTCATTGAAGCCCAAATTGCTGGCAATGCAGTCGTAATAAGTAATGCAGGAGGTATGCCCGAAATGGTACAACATGGCCAAACAGGTCTTGTTTTTCCATCGGGAGAAAGCGACCCAATGTTCCATCACTTAAATAATTTGTTAGAAAATGATCATCTACGAAAGACAATTGCCTTTAATACAAGACAATGGGCCTCAAAATACTGGTCTATTTATAGAATGACTGATCAGCTATTAACTATTTATAGAAATTTGATAAGCAATGCAAATGCAGCAAAATAAAAAGAAGGCACTTGAAACAGAGATTTTTTGAAGATACATTACCTGTCTTATTCAAGGGTTTAGCTTTGACGCATTTGACCTTACATCCAATGTAATGTATTAATCAGCCCCTTACTAAAACTTTGAGATTCACATATACCTTCAGTAAAAGAGGGACACAACATGAAAATCCTCATTACATCGTTAAAATATCCGGGGAAGATTGGAGTTACAACCTATATCGAACAACTCGTCCAGGGATTAAAACATCACGGGCATCATGTCGATCTTTTCTGTCATACTCCTTCCATAAAAAATGCAGGTAAATCTTCTCCATCACAAGCACAGATGATTACCGCTTATCAAAACGAGGCCTCCAAATTACCCTTTGCTAATTATGATATCATTCATGCTCAAGGAATTATACCTTCAGTAGCCATCTCAAGAATTAAGCCCCGGCATACACCATTAGTTGCATCATTACACGGCGCCCTCGCTTTTAACCAAGTCCTTAATGGAGCCTTAGCCCTAAATACCCCAGCTTGGCGGCAAAGCTTTGAAGCAGAATCCAAAGCAATCACATCAAGTGACATTTGTATTGTTGGTTCACAATGGTTAAAAAATGTTTTTTTTAAAGATTATAAGGTTGATATAAATCAACCATTTGGAATTGTACCATACGGAATTGATATTGAAGAGTTTATAAGGAAAATGCACCTGCCTTCCCACATTTCTCGACCGCTCAATAAGTTCATTATTGTTTGCACAGCCAGATTAGTTCCGTTAAAAGGCCATCAATATCTTTTAAATGCATTGGCGGAGCTAAAAAAGGTACGAAAGGATTGGGCCTGCTGGTTGATTGGAGGGGGACCGCTGCTTAATCAACTTAGGCAGCAGGTTAACAGACTGGGACTTTCTGGTGATGTAAAATTTCTAGGTAATCAAGAAAATGTCGCCTCTTTGTTAAAAATGGCAGATATGTTTGTTTTTCCAAGTTTACAGGATAATATGCCCTATGCGGTAATGGAGGCACAAATTGCTGGAATTCCGGTTGTTGTATCTGATGCTGGCGGAATCCCGGAAATGGTAAAAAATGGTGAGACAGGTTTAATTTTTCCAAAGCGAAATAGCCATTCTTTATTTCTAACCATCAGGAATCTAATGGAAAATCAACAATTTCGGGAATTTTTGGCAAAGAACGCATACAATTGGGCAATTGATCATTGGTCAATAACAAAAATGATCGAAAATACGATTGCTGAATATCATAGGGCTCTACAATTGAAAAATAAATAGGCGGAAATTGTAAAAACGGCAAACTATATATGAACAAACATAACAAAATTCCCCTCCGAATTTTAATTTCGCAGGGGATTTTTTTGCCCTGAATAGATAATATGATGTTCATCAAGTTATACACTTACATGTACTGGATATTTTACCTTTGCAGATTCAAAAAAGAATAGGAAGTGATTCGAGACATGCTACAAGCCACTTCCTGATTTTCCATTTTTTCTCGTTTAATTGTATTGTTGGGATAGATGTGGGATCAAAGTTAAACAACTTTTGTTAAAGACTTCTTTTCTTTAGCCTATACTAGAAATATAGAAAACATTTAAATGAAAACCGTTTAAACGCCCCCTCAAAATAGGATCTTAAAGTAGTTTTCTACTGCTTGTACAAATTTCAGAAACAAATGGTTCTTTTTAATAAATTTTGAATTCGATCTTCCTATAAAACTCCATACGATAAAAAAGTTGCTCTGGATCTCCTTGGAGGATTTAAATTTCAAACGATTTGAAAAGCCTATTCTAATATTCCTAACTAATTTTGCAAGTTTTCCTTAACCCATCTGTATAACTCTAGGTCAAGTTGATTTTTTTCTTCAATTAGCTTTATGATTTCTTCAGGGACATTTTCCTTTAAAGGTCGCTTCTTTGTAACGTTTTGCTTTGTATAATGGATATCCCCCCAATTAAACTTTTCCTTCATCAAGTTCATCGATTCATCAAACATTTCTGTTATTCCAATTACAGAAAAATAGTCCCTAAAATTATCCTTTGCCTTATTTAAATTAGCTCTTTTGGGATCGAATTCTCCAGAAACAATCCTTGTTTGCATATTATTGACAAAGTATTGGAAGTCCTTGTCATCTTGTGTTACAAATTCCTTTAAATTTACATTATCAATTTTTTTTTTAAATTCTTCCAAGGTATCAGTGTTTTTGTGTAAATAATAATATGCTGATATTACACGGTCGACAGGATCTCGGAGCATTGTTACATAGGTAAATGGCTTATGAACTAGCTTATGAATACCAAACGGATGATGACTAAGTAAACATTTTATATTTTCAGTTCTTACTCTGTACTCAATAGTCTCAAAACCGGTGTCGTGTTCAAAAGTATTTATTACTTCTTCGGGCATGTATTGATTTTTAATTATTGATCTTAATGTAATCCCTGCAGTTTTAGGAATATGCATAAAAATTAACACATGATCTTCGTATTTTTGTGACTTATCCACATAATCTCCCTCCTTTAAAATTTCTGTATAACTTATTAATTGAATATAAAGAGTTATTATAAATATATTAAAAATTTTAAGTTTTGCTATAGAGAAAATGACTTATTATTTTTTAAATGTGTATCTAAGGAACAATTGGCCCTTTTAATAGTTAGTTTCACTCATTATAGTGGAAAACCCATGAATATATGTATAATTTAGTAAAATAATAAAAAACTTAGGATTCACAAAAAGATGTATTTTTTAATTGTGAATCTCAAGTTTTTTTTTAAAATTCAAGGTGAACATTATCACTTTCCGGATTTACCCACACTTTCAAACTGATGAAATTAACTCACTATATTTTTCAAAAAGTCTACTTTCTGGGAATATTAAATTTAACGAATCACCACATTCATGGACAAATTGCAGTAAGGAATTAATCTCTGCCATTGTTAACCTTTTATTCCACAATTTATTTCGATTTCTATCAATTTTATTAATCATATTTCTTGGTAGATTAATAGGAAGACCTAAAAAGGACTGACACTCCGTTAAAACCTTTTCTGGATGCGAAATTAACTCTTCTTCCTTAATGATAAAGGCACGACCTGATGGCATGGTTTGAACAAATTCTGAAATGGCTTTATTTGTTTCGTACCAATATTCTGCTAAATATCTTACATCCCCTCCAGGAAAACAACGTTTACGATTGATGTTGGCTGGAATTCCATTAAAAAAACACCCCCAGCATCGCACCTCTGACTCCTTCTTTTCCGGCCAATAATGGATTTCTTTTCGGTTCAGGATTTTCTTTAAGCTTGCGGCTACACTTGGCATATCACGATAGATCCATATAAAACGAGCATTTGGGAATAAAGAATTTACGAATGGAAGTTTGTTACCAAGATGTGGGTTTTTATTTAGAAAAATTGAGGTATCTAAGTTTTTTGTTCCCTTATTTTTGATCATCTCCTGTAAAAATGCCCCTGATATTCTCTCCGCTTGCCCGGGTTTAACATCAGTCTCTTTTAAACACGGGCAAGTTCTGTCCCTTGTTTTCGGTGAGGCCATTGGAACATTCCCTGCCCGCGACCATACCATCCGTAATTCGAACGGGCAATGAATAACATTCGGGTGCATACCAAGTAAATCTGCCAGCATTGTTGTTCCGCTCCTCATACACCCTACCACGAACACTGGTTTATTGATTATTTTATTCAATTTAGTTCCTCCCTAAATGGTTGTGTGAAGGCACTCCTTCCCTCTGACCAATCAAATCATATTTATCTATTGTTAATATATAGTTCATGACTGGTAAATGTTCTTTTGAAGGCTTATGGTTTTTCCGTACATCCTAATAAATCGAGTAGGAAGGAGTGACTCGTTCTTTTTACATACTACTAAATCAAAATTTAGTTATGAGTTATTGGAGATAAATAAAAAACGTTCCTTACAAAATGTAAAAAACGTTTTTTGATCGTGACATTATACTACAGTTATTCCATGTAAAACATAGTTCCAAGTTGCATCATCATAGACGAGATTGGGAACTCTAACAGCACAAACTTGATTTAAGATCCAATTTAAATCACTTACACCCTGATGGCCCTCTACCGGCACGAGAATAAGGATGTTAAACGTACCTTTGACAATCCGGGACAAAATAGAATGCAGTTCGATTGCTTGTTCATAACTGCCTCCCCATCTCACGAATAGGACGGATTGACTATTTGTGATTTTTCCCATAAACCTTTCTATCCGATATTGAGTCTTATTTTTAAAAGCTGGATATGTTGCAGTCCAATCTTGGTTTGGTATTACAGGGAAATCATGATATGAAACAATATTATAAAATGTATCCTTTATAACATGGTTAATAGATGGTTGAAGATCAGTTCCATTATCCAGACCATGACCAGACCCATGTCCATGTAGTAAACGCATATTTTCTAATTCCATAAAACCCTTAAATCTATTCTTTAATAGCCGACTGACATCAGACAGAGATTCAGACACCATCCAGTCGATTGGTCCTGAAAATTTTCTTAAATTGTGATCTCTTAATTTCATGGCAGTATTACACGCAAAACCTAAACTAACAATTACATCATACTGTCCTTTAATCTGCTGTAAATTCAAATCATTCACTCCTCTCTTTTAAAAAGGTTTCACTCACAAAATTTAAAGTCCTCTTTATATATATAAAATTATCTTACAGAGCAAAGAAACATGTTAATTCATACGTTCTCCGTCCAGGATTTTTTAATCTCTACTCTAGTATATGAAGGGATATAGATAGTGATTTGATGAGTTATCTAATTGAGGATAATTTGCCCGCTTTAAGTGATTTTAAAAAGTTTGTATGAAATGAAGCTTTTGATGTTCTTACGTATGAAATAGACCATTTAAGATAATTCTTTGTGACATTTCAAGGTTTTCTTTCACAAGCCACAGTTCGTACTTACTGGTTTAGTCTTCTTGTTCCTGCATTGCCTTGTTCAAATAAAAAATAGCTTTTGAAATATGCTCCATTGCTTTACATATATCTGGATTCTTAGGATTATTCACCTTATTCCCCCTTTATATAGAACTTGTCCTTTATAAGGATAAAATTCATAAATACATAATGAATAACAAGAAAATATTTTTTTATTAGTTACTTCGTTATAATCCGTTATATTAACAATGTATTTGATTAAGACAGTTAATATCTTTAATGCTATAAACAATAAAATAAGGATTATAGTATATAATATTGAAAAAGGGAAATTTTGTTAGATTAACAACCTATTTTTTTAAAAATTTGTTGTCTGTCACAACTCCAAGATTGTAAGAAGTGTTTCCAAAAGTTAGTTGACAGTGATTTAAAATACTAAACCGTTATTATGGAAACTCCTTTAAAAAGTCTGACCTTAAATTAATTTATAAACCTCTGTTATTCCAGAATTTCCTAACGTGAGCTTTACGGTAGTAGTTAACCTATCCTCTGATAACCGGATATATGCTCTCTATTAACTCAAATAAGCTTAAAGGTATTCTTCGCTTTGTGTGGTTACGTATAGTATCCATGAATCGCTTCACTGACTTTTCCTTTGGAATTGCATAGATGTTCGGATGTTAGGTTGCTTTTTGATTTTATTGCTAGGAAGTTTAAGCCCTTTTCCTTGTTTAATCTTATATTCTAAAAATTTAAATCCCCATTTAATATGTTTAATTTGTTTTCTCAGGGTGGAGTGTTAAGCAGACTTTGGTTAATTTTTGTCTAACATTATTTAATACTTTCGCCGCTTTTATTAGGCTTACCGAGCTATGTCAGTCTCCTCGGGGATGGATTTACACCATCTGGGATTGATATTCATTATCTTTATTCAGTCGTTTTATCGAAATGACGTCACTGTCTTGTAATGAAAAGAAGAGTGTTGACTCAGTCAACACTCCATGCGACTGCTCATCGCACAAAAAGAGGCCAAATGTCCTATTTCTTTGACATAGTTTGTTCTTTTAATCTATTTTGCCAACACATCAATTATTTTTTCCATTCTTAAAATTAGGCCTCGATGGGTGTTTCACCATCACCTGTGGGGAGACGAGTTTAGTTGCGTACTTTCCGTCCCCAGTCTTTACAGGTCTACCGTGGAATAAGCCGTTAGATGAAAATCGTTTATTAAATTCATGGCATAGACACATAGATTTAACCACCTCACTTTCTTAAGATATTATATTAAAACCATTAACTACTGCTTGTACGGATCTACTATTAGATTTTAATTTTAAGGTTTTTGAAAATGAATATTGATTTATTCCGATCTGCTTAGGCTTAAGCTTGTTTTGCCAAAATGCCCTCTCCGATTATTTAATTAACTCATAAATTAAAATGAGACCTTTTTTCATTCAACTTATGATGTTAAAGCTTTAAGAAAGGAGAATTTCTTCAGGTGGGACATGATATAAAACCTATTAACATCTCAAAAGACAGGCTTTTGAAGTTATTAATGGATGCTCACGACACCGGAAATAATAGACAAAATATGACCTTGAAAAGTATGCTGAAATACCTGGAAAGTAAATTAATAAATTAATCAAGATATTTTATAGATAATAGAAAGGATGGTAGCGATGATTCTCCCACACGGAGGAACATTAGTTCAAAGAATAGCAGACCTAAAACAAGCAAAATACTTTAAAGAAATGGGTTCCCATTTGCCTTCAATCTATATTGATTCATGGACCTTATCCGACCTTGAGCTTATTGCAACCGGTGCATTCAGTCCTTTAACCGGATTTACTGGCAAAAAGGACTATCAAAGTATCTTAAAAAATATGCGATTTTCAAATGGGACAGTTTGGACAATTCCGATTACTCTCCCTGTAACGAACGAAGAAGCAGAACAGCTGGAAATTGGAATGGAGATAGGTTTAAAAGGTTTAGATAAAAACCTTTACGGAGTTCTAAAATTGGATGAAAAATACAACTATAACAAACAAGAAGAGGCAGAACAAATTTATGGAACTACAGACCTGAATCATCCCGGGGTGCAAAAACTATTCCAAAAAGGAGACATTTATTTGGCCGGTCCGATTCTAATGGTCGAACGTCCTCCCCATTGTCCGTTTGAAAAATACTTTAACGATCCAATCGACATTCGGAAGGCTTTCCAAGATAGAGGCTGGCAAACAATCGTCGGATTTCAAACCCGCAATCCAATTCACAGGGCTCATGAGTACATTCAAAAAACCGCTCTTGAAATAACAGATGGCCTGTTGATCCACCCGCTGATTGGTGAAACGAAAAAGGATGATATTCCTGCCAATCTTCGAATGCAAAGCTATCAAGTTCTTTTGGACAAATATTATCCAATGGACAGGGTCATGCTTTCTGTTTATCCAGCGGCTATGAGATATGCAGGTCCCAGGGAAGCCGTATTCCATGCGATTGTGCGGAAAAATTATGGTTGTACACATTTTATTGTCGGCAGAGACCATGCCGGTGTAGGAAATTATTATGGAACATATGATTCACAAAAGATTTTTGAAAATTTCACAAAAGAGGATTTAGAAATTGAGATTCTAAAATTTGAACATTCCTTTTTTTGCACAAAATGCGAGAGTATGTGCACTTCCAAAACCTGCCCTCATGAAAAGGAATCTCACTTTTATTTAAGTGGGACAAAGGTCAGGCAAATGTTGCGAAACGGCGTATACCCGCCAAAGGAGTTTTCCCGTCCTGAGGTAGTTGAAATCTTAATGAACGGAATGAACCAAGATGAATCATAACGCTTTGCCATTTTCAAACTATGGAGAAAAATGAATATGACTAAGTAAATCGCATTTGTGCTAATTACCATTGTCTATGACTCTAACAATTGTTTATTCTGTTTGGTTCTTATTGGTTTTTTAAAAGAAAGGTGATCGGCCTGAAATCTAAGAATATTACATGGCATATTGGAAATATATCTAAAAAAACGCGCCTGAAAGCATACGGACACAAAAGTGTTGTCATTTGGTTTACTGGCCTATCAGGATCTGGAAAGTCGACTTTAGCTGCTGAAATTGAAGAGAGATTGTTTACCCAGGGAGTGAAAACCTATCGCTTGGACGGAGATAACGTTCGGTTTGGCTTAAATGAAGATCTTGGTTTTTCTAAAGCAGATATGAAGAACCGGAAAAACCAGAAATTATTGTGGAAACCGATAAGTTTCCCCTCGAAAAATGTGCGGAACAAATTCTTCTGTATTTAAAAGTTAAAAAAAAGTTAAAAACTATATAACATAGTTCTGCAAAACAAAATAACTAACGGTTCTCAGTCTCCCAATTAAAATTTATCAAAGAATCGTCCCAGCGGATTGGTTTTCATCAGGATGATCTCTGTTATAGGATTCCGTTGTAAAGTAAATGATCGTGGCAGGCTTTTGGCCAAGTACACGGTAACCACGCGCGACTCCTTTTGGAATAAGGAGCATAACCGGATTTTCCTCACCCAAATAATACACATCCGTTTCCCCATGGGTGGACGGATCTTCCCCTAGATCATAAAGTACAACTTGTGCATTGCCGGAAGGAAAAAACCATAGATCATCTTGTTTTTCGTGATAATGAAACGCCTTAATAACACCTTGATAGCTCATCGACCATGAGGCCTGACCAAATCTTGTCAATAGTTCAGGTTCATCGTCACGAACAAGTTCTGCAAAAAAGCCGCGATCATCACAATGTTTTGTAAGTCGTTTTAATCTCACTCCTTCAATCATTTATAACTCTCCTTTCGTATATATTCCTGTAAGGCATCTTTCCAATGTCTGGGGGCTTAACATCCTCTCTCATTAAAGCGTGATGCTCCAAAACCGAATAACGTGGACTTGGTGCAAGAGCCCCGTACCCCTCAGTTGTTATTGGTTTGACCAAATTTGGACTCTCCCCTGCTTCTTTGAAAATCGTTCTTGCAAATGAGAACCATGAACATTCCCCTGAATTGGATACATGATAAATACCGGTTTTTTTATTTATTAAAATGATTATCCCACTAGCTCAGAATAGGTAATCGTCTTTGTAGATGCACAGAGTATCCCTAAACGGCTAAACTATTTACCTTTGAATTTTCTTCGATTAAATCGATAACAAAATTCGTCTAAATAGGCTTGAAGATGCTTTTATTTTATGTTTGGAAAAGAAACAACGGGATTACCAAAAGATTTACTAGAAAAAAATAAAGATCATTTTTTGAGAATACCAATGAATGATAATGTTCGTTCACTGAACCTTTCGAATACTGCTGCTATATTGGTGCATGGGGCTTTGCGCCAGCAAGGATATCCCAATTTAAAATAAAAAAATCTTCCATCTTGGAAGATTTTTTGTTTGCTTTTCCATACAAAAATATTGTGCTTTTTAAAGTAAATTGCCCCGTTAGGATCACACACTACTCGGACATCCTTGTTCAGAAGAATACATATCTTGAACAAGTGAATAGATAAATGAAAAATCTATAGGAGCTTCTATCTTGTGAACCAAATGGCCCGCAAGAGTGCTACAGTCGCTGACCGTAGCCTAGAATGGAATCAATCTCCATACATACAAAAAGCCCTAAGGGCTTTTTGCAAAACAATTCCGTATATATCTGGCTTTCGTTATCATGACTGATTAACTGTTTATTTTCTTCCAGCCATCTTACTTGTTTGTCCATTTAATCCGATCGTTTCACCTTCATAGTCTATGCTGGTAAAAACGACATTCCCGCATATTTACCAGGCAATTTCTTCTCCACGATAAACAATGATATTCAACGGATAATCCCCAAATCTGTTGTCATTTATCCAAACGGTTATATTCTCTGGTAAGGGCACGCCTTTCTTTCGCTAAATATTTCGCATACAGGATCGTATTTTTCGCTACATCCAATTCAACACTATAGATATTAGGCGGACCTGGTCTCCAGTTGACTTCAAAAAGCCATAGTTTTTGGTCTTCATCAATTCCGACGTCAATTCCTAATTCATCCAATACATGGTCATATAATGAATCAAAATGGTTGGAAAAACTAAGCGAAAAATATTCAAGATACCTTTTAATATCATACCAGTAGTTATCAAACTCTGTTTGTAGGAAAACATCTAGGTACGTGCTATAACCGCCGCTGCCCATATTCGATGTAATGGTCCCCAAACGCCCGATCCTTGGATATATTGAAGTAATGACCCATTTTCCTTCTCCATTTTTTTGAACATGGAGCCGGAAATCAAACACATGACCCGTTTTGGTTTTGCTTGTAATAAACTGTTGAACGACGTAATCTTGTTCTTCTATTTTATCGGATAACAAGTCTAACAATTGTTTTTCATTCCTCGTTGAGATGATTCCTGCCTCATTGATTCTGTACTGGTTTCCATCCTTTTCGATATACACAATGCCACTGCCTTGATGTCCGGTTTGCGGTTTCAAAATCACTTTTTCATACCGCGTCATCATGTCAAAAAAGACCTGTTCGTCCGTTAATTCATAAAAAGGAATAAGATACTGTTCAAATTCTTTCGCCCGATTAATCCGGTTATAAACACTTAATTTATCTCCGATCGAATGACTGGTAAACGGAATCCTATCATACAAATAATCAACGATTTGTTCCGCTTTTTCACTTACCGGAGCACTTGCATTATAAATCGCGTCAGGAAATGGAAATTCCTTTTCAATCCACTGCCCATTTTCATATGCTTTTCCTAAAATTTTTTCCTGTTCAATATTGACCTTCCCTGGGGTAAAGTAAAAAAAGTCAACACCTTCTGCTTTTGCTACAGCAGCATAAGCATATGCCTTTTTTACATGGTTTGGATCTGCTCGATGATGAAGCATGCCGATTAACGTCATAATACTTTTTCTCTCCCTAGAATTTTTGTTCAATCTCTAATAGTTCACGATCAACTAGCGCATTGAATGATGGAAATGATTTTGGTTTCGATTTTGATCGTAAAATCCGTCTTTTCTAATTGATACGTGTCAAGGATAGAGTCTGCTAGATGTCCGTTTTCATTTAGAGGACGCAATAAAGATAAACAAATAAAAGAACCTTCTTTTAAATGTTCAATACGGAAAAAACTCGTTTTAAAAGGTCCAAATGAATCAGGAATGCAATGACTGATATTCCATAAGCGGAAAATGATTCTGATGACAAGGAAGAATACAAGAGGATAGGAATGGTATCCACTTCTATATCATTAGGGGCAAGCAAGCCTGCGTTGAAATCCTTTTGTTTTGCAGACATATTCTGCTTTTCCAAAATTGATTTTAGTTTGAAATATACGCTCTTTTCCGTTTTTATATATCATAGTCATGATTTATCTCTCCCAATGTTTAAATCGGTTCAAGGTAGAAACGTATCTCGCTGGCTGCTTTCTTGGCAATATTTTTCGATTCTTCTTTATCATTTGAGGATGCCAACACGTAACCGCAACGATCCCCCATTGATAAAGGCGGACGCAATATCTTTCCTTGCCTTGGTTTTATATACACCTCATCTACGCCTGGATAGTTAGAACTCCGGTTTTTCCCTGTTACCTTAATTAATTTTCCTTTCATATCAACGGTTAAATAATGGGCATATACATACTTGCTGTGTTTTTTCGCAAGGCGGGGCGCGTTCCCTAACATTAATTGAATCGTTTCTTCCGCCAAATTAATTCCATAACCGACCTCAATTATTCGATTCATCGCTCCGCCCGAGATTCTTGGGTTGATTTCGATTAATTTCCACGCACCATTGACGTGGCGCATCTCTAAGTGACAGGCACCGTTTTTCATTTGAAAAGCCTTTACGATTGTGTTTACCGCTTCAAAGATGCTGTCGTAAAAATGTTGTTTGGGATCCGGCAATAAACAATATCCGGTAACAATAAACCTCTCGAAAAACGTAATCTCTTGTTCAATGACAGCGATGATATGAACATTCCCATTGTGAACTAACACTTCAAACAAATATTGGGGTCCTGGTAGATACTCCTCTAGTAGAATCTGTTCAGTTTTTATCAGTAATTTTTTCATGGCTTGCTTTAATTCGTTTTCGTCATTTGCCAACAGAACATCTTTTGAACCGGCGGAGACGGGTGATTTTACAATAAGAGGCAAATGTCTCTTTTGTTCTTCAATAAAGTCCTCTAAGGAATCATCCGATGTATAAATGGCATAATGGGGAGACACTGGGAGGTCTTTGAGTGTTTCTCGGGTTAATACTTTATCTTCCATTTTTAAAATGGGATCAGGCGAGACAACACTGTGACAAAATTCCTTTGATAAAACGAATGCCAAATGAACAAAAGGATCAATAAAACTGAAAATGCCTTTTATTTTTTTACCTTGTTTTTCTAGCTTGATGATGTTTTTTTTTAATGTTTTGTAATCGAATGATTCGACTAAAATCATCTGATGGACATCGGGGAATTCGGTTCTTTGATCAATGAAAGTTTGTTTTTTCGTCAATAACACGGTAAAAAAGCCGAGGCGTTCCGCTGCTTTGATTGCTTCTCTGCTTGACCCCGATTTATTTGTTTCGATAAAGACAATCGTTCGCATCTTTTTCATCCTATCTTTGTGTTTTAATGAATGATTCTCTTCAACAATATATGTCTTAAGACAAGCGTGGACTGGACAAACATCATGATGTTCCATAATTTTTTGAGAAAAGGCGCAGACGAAACGGGAATCTGTTCGATTGCTTATCAGGATATTTTTTATGCTTTATTCAAGACGTTTGTCATACCCATAGACGACAATGGAAAATGGGAATAGCAAAAAAAGCCGCCTAAAGGCAGCTTTTTTCTCTTATTTAACCACTTAAATATTCGATGACATCATCGAAGTCTTGATCGTTTCCGCCTGTTTTGAAATAAACAATGTCATTTGGCTTTAGAAATGAATCAAAAAACCGCTTCATTTCATCTGCCTCTGAAAAATGATATACATTTCGTTGATTGACTCCTGCCTCTATGGCCGGCTTTTCAAAATCTCTTGCAATGAATCCTTTGGTGATGAGAACATCGATCCCCAAATCACCAAGTAGACGCCCCGCCTTTTCGTATTCTTCATTTCCATATTTTCCGAGTGCTGCCATTCTTCCAATAACCACAATTTTTCTTTGAGACAGCGACGCCATACGGGTTAATGTTTCTAAGCCTGCTTTTAAGGAAGCGGGATTGGACTTCCAAGTATCATCCACCAACGTAACGCCATTTCGTCCTTCAATGATTTCAAAATGGGATCTCATGTGACGAAAAGAGGATAACCTCTTTAAAGCATAGCCAATATCGACTCCTAAGGTTGCAGCAGCGGTTATGGAAGCAACAGCATTATATACATTATGCTCACCAAGGCTCGGTATATATCCTTTGAATATCATTTGCTTATGCTTCATCAAAAACGTCATGCCGGATGAATTGTATTCAACCTCCTTAATCCTGAAAGTAGCATCCCTATTTTTCCCGAACGTAATGATTTCTCCCTTGAATTTAGATGTATCGATGGTGGAGAGATAGCGGTCGTCTTCATTTAGAATGAGAATCCCCTTATTATTCATCCCTTCCATGATTTTTGCCTTTTCTGCCAGATAATCATCAAACGATCGAATTTTATCCGTGTGATCCACATCAATCATGGTGATCATACCAATCGTCGGGTAAAAATACTTGCAGGACTCCGTCATATCTCCTCTTTTCGATACCGCTGTTTCAAACACCGCCACATCCGTATCTTCATTAATTCCCATTAAATAATCGAGGTTGTAATAATCCGCATTTTTGCTCCCTATTGTTGCCTGTACATTGTGTGTTTCTTTCAAAATGTGTTTAAGCATTTCTTTTGTCGTAGACTTTCCGCATGTACCGGTAATAGCAACGACAGGAATGGAAAAAAGATGACGGTAATACGAAGTGAATTGAAAGAAAGAATCTTCAATATCTTCTACCATAATGATTTGCTCAGGCTTTAATTTTTCCACACCAGAAAAAGGTGTATCTGTCACGATGAATACATTCTGGTATTTCTTTATTGATTCAACAGGAAACTCTCTGTTTGTCCAATGAAAATAGACCGTATAACTTTCAATATCCCATCTGTCATATGTGACATGACGGATCTGTATTCCTTTTTGTTTTTCATTCGTTTGAATGTTCATCGCAGCTAAAACATTTTCCAATAATAATGTCTTCAAAGATGTCCCTCCTAAGTTTTTTTAAATAGGAATCCCTCCAAACTGTTAGCCTGTGATTATATTTTTGCTCCCTTCTTTTGCATGCGGGATTATTGTAAATTATTCCAAAAAGGTGGAGAATGCTTGTACAAACATGCTACCGAGAATAAAAAATATAGCGGTTTTTTATTGCCTGTTCTATTAAAAACGAACAGAATTGCTCCAAATATCGTTTTCTTTTATTAGACTTGATAAATGGTTCAAGTAAACAAAAAAGAGACTTAATTCGCCTCACAAAAAAGGCGGGTCTGATCTTACCAGTACAAATACCTTTTTTATCACAAAACCTATAATACAGTTGTACTAAGAATTTTGAGGAATTTGGACGAGTGCAATTCAATCCCTTGTTTGTAGTGGATAGCGTAACGGTGGCCTACCGTGGAGAAGATCCGATTGGCATTTATGAATGTAGCATTCGTCCAGGGGAATTGCTTTCTAACTTCCTCTTCGGTTCCCAAAAGAGCAGTGGGATGCTGGCATTGAAGACACTTGAATACCACCCGACGAAACAAAAATACCATAAGCGGTTATCACGATATTTATCCTGGCAATGGAGGATTCACCAAAAGAGTGCGGATTATCTTAGGGCTTATCATATTGGTGGAGATAAAGGGTTGTTAAAGGTCATGAATTTGGATGTGAGTCCTCGATATGGTTCAAGGATCAAGGAACAATTTGAAGAAATACTGGACTACCGGTCTATCGGGTTCTGGAAAATCAACTTTAGCTGCAAAAATTGAAGAAACAATGTTTAAGCAAGGAGTAAAAACCTATCGCTTGGACGGAGATAACGTTCGGTTTGGCTTAAATGAAGATCTTGGTTTTTCTAAAGCAGACAGAAAAGAAAATATAAGGAGAATCAGAGAAGTTTCAAAAATGTTTGTTGATGCCGGAACCGTTACCTTAACATCTTTTATTTCTCCTTATAAAACAGACCGGAGGAGGGTAAGAAATTTGCTTGAAAACGGTGAATTCATAGAAGTATATGTAAAGTGTGACCTCAAAGTTTGGGAAAATGAGACCAAAAAGGACTTTATAAGAAAGCACGAAATGGGAAATTCAAGGATTTACCGGTATAGATGATCCTTATGAAGAACCGGAAAAACCAGAAATTATTGTGGAAACCGATAAGTTTTCCCTCGAAAAATGTGCGGAACAAATTCTTCTGTATTAAAAGTTAAAACCTATATAACATAGTTCTGCAAAACAAAATAACTAACGGTTCTCAGTCTCCCAATTAAAATTTATCAAAGAATCGTCCCAGCGGATTCGTTTTTCATCAGGATGATCTCTGTTATAAGATTCCGTTGTAAAGTAAATGATCGTCGCTGGCTTTTGGCCAAGTACACGGTAACCATGCGCGACTCCTTTTGGAATAAGGAGCATAACCGGATTTTCCTCACCCAAATAATACACATCCGTTTCCCCATTGGTGGACGAATCCTCCCTTAGATCATAAAGTACAACTTGTGCATTGCAGGAAGGAAAAAACCATAGATCATCTTGTTTTTCGTGATAATGGAACGCCTTAATAACACCTGGATAGCTCATCGACCATGAGGCCTGACCAAATCTTGCAAATAGTTCAGGTTCATCGTCACGAACAAGTTCTGCAAAAAAGCCGCGATCATCACAATGTTTTGTAAGTCGTTTTAATCTCACTCCTTCAATCATTTATAACTCTCCTTTCGTATATATTCCTGTAAGGCATCTTTCCAATGTCTGGGAGGCTTAACATCCTCTCTCATTAAAGCGTGATGCTCCAAAACCGAATAACGGGGTCGTGGTGCAAGAGCCCCATATTCCTCAGTCGTAATCGGATTGACCAAGTTAGGATTTGCCCCTGCTTCTTTAAAAATCGTTCTTGCAAATGAGAACCATGAGCATTCCCCTGAATTGGATACATGATAAATACCGGTTTTTTTATTTATTAAATGCAGAATCGTTTCAACGAGATCGTTAACATACGTAGGGGAACCTATTTGGTCATTCACGACTTTAATTTCTTTATTCATTTTTGCCAGGTCTAACATGGTTTTTACAAAATTTTTTCCATCATGACCGTACAACCAAGATGTCCGGATAATGGTTCCATTTCTAGATTGAAGAACAAACTGTTCGCCCAGCCATTTGCTTAAGCCGTAGATAGATTGAGGATTTGGCTTTTCCTCCTCAGGATAGGGAGAATGTCTCTGTCCATCAAAAACAAAGTCCGTGCTAATATAGATGATCTTTGCTCCAACCCTGCCTGCGGACATAACTAGATAGCCAGTCCCCAAACTATTTACTTCAAAGGCTTTCATACGTTCCGTTTCGCATTGATCAACTGCAGTAAATGCAGCCGAATGGATAATAAGATCCGGCTTGATTTCCGATATTATTTTTTCGACTTTTTCATTTTCTGCAATGTCTAATTCTTTTCTGCTTAGACTTATGACAGAGTGGGATTCTTTTAATTGCCGGCTTAGTTCTTTTCCCAGTTGACCATTGCCACCGGTAATCATTATTTTCAATTTTCCACCTTCTCTCGTTTGTGCCGTTGTTTATACCAATTGATTGTTTGTTGAACCCCTTCTCTTAGTGGTACAATCGGCTTCCATCCCAGTGTCTTCTTTATTTTGCTTGAATCCACCGCATACCGGCGATCATGCCCTTTTCGGTCTTGAACATGAGCTATTAAACGGGAGTCCTTTCCCATTTGCATCAAGATTGCCATAGCTATTTCCAAGTTTGTCTTTTCTTCAAATCCCCCAATATTGTATATTTCACCAGCTTTCCCTTTTTCAAGAACCATCTGAACAGCCCGGCAATGATCTTTAACAAAAATCCAATCCCGAATATTCAGACCATCCCCATATACAGGAATCTCTTTGTTACTTAGGGCATTCAAAATAATTTTGGGAATAAACTTTTCTCCGTGCTGCCTAGGTCCATAATTATTACTGCAGCGTGTTATGATGACCGGTAGTTGGTGTGTTTGATAATAGGATCTTACAAGTAAATCAGCCGATGCTTTACTTGCAGAGTATGGATTATTCGGGGCAAGAGCAGTTTCTTCAGTAAATGGCGGATCAGTTGGTTTCAGTGAGCCGTACACTTCATCCGTTGAGATTTGAATCATCTTATTTGCCTTTCCTGCTACTACCATTTGTAAAAGATTAAAAGTACCGTAAACATTTGTTTGAATGAATGGCAACGCATCATAAATACTTCTATCTACATGAGATTCTGCGGCAAAGTTAATAATTGCCTCATATTTTTGATCAAAAGCAATCGATAACTCCGTACTATTTGCAATGTCACATTTGATGAATCGATATCGATCTGAATTCTCGAACTCACAAATGTTTTCTATCTTTCCTGCATAGGTGAATGCATCTACATTCGTAATATAATAATTAGAATGTTTTAATAATTGGGAGATGAAATTTGCCCCAATAAATCCTGCCCCGCCTGTCACAAGGAGGTGTTTACTCATCTAGTTTCCTCCTTAAAAGAATTACCGTATACAAATTGATTCGCTCGAAAAAGCGATTTATGGGTTCCGGCATCAATCCACCAGCCTTTCAAAATATCATATTCAAGTTGGCCTTTCCCAATGTATACATTATTAACATCCGTTATTTCTAATTCATCCCGGGATGAGGGCTGTATGCCTTTTATAAAATGAAACACATGATGATCGTACATATAAATTCCCGTTACACAATAGGTTGAAGGCGGATTTTGTGGCTTTTCAATAATAGAAAGGATCGAATTTTTTACCTGATCTATTTTGGGAACACCGTATCTACTCGGGTCTGATACCTCTTTTAGTAATACTCTAGCCCCTTCTTCTTGTTGTTTGTATGCTTTTACATAATTCGTCAATGAATCTTGAAAAATATTATCACCCAGTATGACAATGAACTTTCCACTACCTAGAAAATTTTCGGAATTTTTTAAAGCATCTGCAATCCCTCCCCCCTCATTTTTTTGTATTTTATAATGTATGGACACATTCAATTTTTCACCCTTCCCTAATAATTCAATAAACGAACTCAAATGACGTTTATTCGTAATAATTAAAATATCATGTATATCTGCCTCTCTTAATTTTAGGATTGGCCAATAAATCATTGGATATGGACCTACCGGTAAAAGATGCTTATTCACATAGTTTGTAAATGGTTTCAGACGAGAGCCAGTACCGCCAGCAAGTATAACCCCTTTCACTTGATGAAATCCCACCTTTAAGTTATTTTACCTTTTGCACTTTAGTGATTTCGATTTCCTTTATACTTTATGACTGAAAACCTGTTTTGCAACAGAAAGCAAAATTTTATGGGATTATGTCTATTTTTTAGGGGCGGACATGCATCCCTGATTTGATTGCGACATGGAAAGGCATTTTTGTGCTCCCGTGGTGTATGGTATGTATCCTATAATAAATCATTAGCAAACAGGATTAATAGTCAATCGTTTTTGGCCGCAGCAAAGGATAGTATAATAAATAAGGTCTGAAATGATTTACATATAAAACAGTAAAAAGTTTTAACCGGAACATTTACAAAATTCCGAACACTTCTAACCTATTAATTACCTTCTTTTATCCGTGATAAAATATGAAGAACTACGAAAAAAAACGATCCTAATATACCAAAGTTTGTCCGCTTTTTAAATCAAAAATTAAAATGAACAATTACCATTATATTTGTTATGTTGGCACAATGTGGTCAAATAGAAAGGCAACTCAGCAGTTAATTGCCTTTCTGTAAAATGAGTTGCAAGATACGTTTCACTTGTCTAGTATGCTAGTTGTACAAAATGAAATTCTTTAAAGATATAGTTTGCACCTTTTAATTATCTACATTTTGTTTCCAACCGCTATTTTCCAGAATAGCTCTCATAAACGGTAGAAATTTAACTGAGTATTTATACAATAAAACTTTGTTTGTTTAATATGCGTTTTCAGCTGTATTTATTTCCATATCTCTTTTGTATGACTAACATAAGCACTGCGTGAATTGGATAGGAACAGCCTAATTATTTTCCTTTTTATTAGCTTATTTGCCTAATTAAAGGTTACCCTTGAGGAAAATCCTAAAAAAAACGAAGTTAAAAATCATTTAACACCCTTAAAATCTTGGGAGGGGTGGCCAATAACATATTAAGAAGCAGAAGTTACGCTCCTCCTGCTCATCCTCCTAATAATCCAGTAGTTGGAGGTGTTGGAAGAGTGATAGTTGCAGGGGTGCCCGTTGTTATACAACGGTCCGTTACATCACAAAAATTACCGTGTTCATCTACAAGAAGTGGTCGAACAACAGTAATTGTAGTACGGAGTATAATTTTGAATAAAATACCTGTGACAAGAGCACCTACGAGTGGGCCGGTAACAATTGGCACCCCTGGTTGAACAAATATTCCTTCTACTTGCAGAGGAGTTTCCACTAACGTATCCTCCGGGCAAGCTCCCGGGCAATCAGTTTCCGCCTGAAATGGGATAGTCGTTGTAAGAGGAGCAATTGTTACACCTGGTGTTGTTACTGTTATAGTAATAGTTACAGGAATCAAGCCGATGTTAACGACTTTGTCCTTAATAATTCGAGCATTGGCAGTAATTCCAGCTAAATTTGGTACAACGTTTATTGAAACAATATCAGCAAGGACTAAACCAGCAAACGCAGTAATAGGTAGTGTAAGTTCTGCAACCTTTTGGACATCCTTTGAGCACACAACAGAATTTACTAAAGTACAATTGCTGTTTAATGGTGCAGTTACTCGTACAGGAGCTTGAAATTTACAATTGCAAGCCGAGACGTTACATCCACAAGTCTGACATGTTTTAGGTGCCTGTTTTGTCTGTCTAGGTACGCAAGCATTTGGCATCTTTCTTGGGAAGTTTGTCATTAATTACCCATCCTTTTCATAAATTTATTTTTTTCTTTACTAAATTATTTGAAAAAATATATAGTGTGTGGATAATAGGTTTGTACAATTAAAAAAAAATTTATTTTTATGTAAATGTAGATTATGAAACCAATGTTAAAAATGACATAAGTCGCATTTATGTCATGTAACATCAGCCATAGTAAAATTATCTATTTTTTAACAAAATTAAGTGTTGCTGCAAAATACATGGGCACATTTTAGATAGGCACAATGAAAGGATAAATGCATATCCTGCTGTAGGTTTAAAATATATAACCTATTAAAAAAAAGAGGATGGTATTTATTCATGGAATTAAAATCAGTGAATGGTGGGCAAGAAACTCTTTGCATAAAAGTTAACAAAGTGTATGATTGGGTTACTCGCCAATCAGATGTTCCCCTTATCTCCTTTAATGCCAGCGACTTAGGAACAACTCTATTCTTTGATTGCCCTGAAAATTGTTTATCTCCATCTCCGTGTGGAACTGAACCTTGTGGCACTCTAGGCAATTCCTTTACTGTTGATTGTTTTGTTTCAGATGAGGATGGAAATCCAGTTGACCCACTTGCACCTGGATCGATCCTTTGTACTGAAATTACACAGCCAGAAGGACGCGCAAATGGAACTTTTACTCTACCAACCGGAGAAACTGTAACCTTACAAAAAGTAAAAGTATTAAAAAAAGGCTTTGTTGTTGTTTGCGTTACAAGCCCTCAGGGAATAGTTTGCCAAACTAGACCAATTCCTTTTGCAGTAGCGGAAAAATTCTTCCTTTGTGCACCTCCAGGAACATTCTTACAATGTGAAATTACAGATTTCGAATGTGATGCAAATTTAATTTGCCACCCTTGTCCTACACCTGGAACATTAACGTTCCAACAGCTAGATGTATCAATCAATATGTGCCAAAGTATTCAGATGGAAGCATTAGTAAAACTTGAAATCACCGCAGAATTCTGTGCTCCACGTCCGGAATTACCGTTCGTGTGCCCGGCGCTTACGTTCCCGCCACAATGTCCAACCATATTTCCACCTATGGTGCCATGTCCTACTCCTTAACGGATTAATTTATTATCTAAGATATCTGTTATATGACTAACCAATTGATCTCTACTGTTTTAAATAATTGGATTTCCTGCTGGAATAATTACAACTTCCCCTGCTTCCCGGTTTCCGAGAAATTGTGGGCAAACGGAAATATTGGTGGCAGAAGGCAGAATTTTGCCACCACTTAGCCACCAATAACCATTTCTACTATAATACGTTCGTAATGTGTATTGATGAGAACGTTCAAAAATATTTTCAAGTTTTACGACGTTAAAACGGCTGTTTTTGAACTTAAAATACCCGTTCGTAGAAATGGGCAAACAGACAGGCAGTAAAAACTGATAGCTGCCGCTGGTCAAAACCCATTTTAGAAACCTTATAGTCTTATTCTAAGCATGGAAATGTATAATAACTTGCTTCTGGAATACAAAAAACATCTATCTAGGCTTGAGGATAAGATAGATGCTAAGCAAAAAGTATTGAAGAATATATTATCCAATCTATCCCTGGTATCGGTGAAAAGATTGCAACAACGATCATTTCTAAAATTGGAGAGATTGATCGGTTTAATCACCCTAAGCAACTAGTTGCATTTGCTGGAATTGATCCAAGTATTTTTGAATCAGAAAATTCAAAGGCACGGTAAACCGGATTATCAAAAGAGGTTCCAGTAACCTACGACACGCCTAGTATATGGCCGTTCAATACGACATTCGTGATTATCGCAAAAGAAAACGACAGATGAAATCATCCCTTGTAACAAGAGATTACGAGAGTTTTATGATAATTAACGAGCTCTATAAAGTTTCTGTGATAGCATTTGTGAATATACTCTTACATTGGATTTACGCACTTTTGAAAAGCAAATCGGCCTTCAAAGATCTAGCCTAGTTTAAAAATATATCTAAACAGACTAAAATTTTCCAAATAAAGCCTTGGAAGGTTATTTGGCACGCTTATTTTTACTATATTATGATTTTATTTTTTATTGAAAAATATGACAAACTATTAGCTGATTTGGCTTAATAAGGATCATCAAAAATTACTGAATGTAATGCACGTATTGCATCAACGGCGTGACTGCCCCAGTGTATTTCAAAATTACATTTCCATTCCCAAATGGACTCTAAATATTCTTTGTTTTCGTATAAAATGATCCCTCTTTTAACGTCTATATAAATATCTAATGTGTCGTCAAGTAAACTTGCAACCACAGGTTTCTCTAAGTAGTACGGGTTAAAAACCTCCCAATATTGGTTATATTTCCCAAAACTAATTTGGGGAATAGATATTTCAAAGTCGGGTACTTCATCATTTTTCGGTTCAACTTTAGGAAGATACAGAGCTTTTGAATACAAAGATAAAAGCGAAATAAGGAGGTTTTTCAGTTTATTATTTTCATTATTGAAATTGAAATTTTCAATTATGCTACAATATTGTAATGCCGATAGATAAAATAGTTCTACCTCTGCATTTTTCATTTTATCACCTCATATTTTTATAATATTATTTATATAATTCTACTGTTTTCAAAGAAATATTTTTAAAACTAAACTGCCATTATTTACACAATATTACTTTTCCATCTTATTTAACGTGTCTTATGAAATAAAAATGGGGAATTTCTAACTTCGTTGAAAGATTATATTCAGTATTTTTTAGAGTATTCAATTTATTCGCATACCATCTTCCAAGTATTAATCAACTACTTTTCTCTTAAACATAAAGTCATAAGTTGTTCTTCTTTTCCTCATAGAAAGATCCCCTCGATTGTAGACAGATTAGTATTTCTTCTTTCTGTCTACAATAAGGGGATCATATATAGCTAGGGGATTCATTCATTAGACACTGCTTGTACTTTTATGTTCCATTTTCCCGCACGACAGCGCGATATCAGAAGTGGAAAATAGGATTTTCTCTTAACATCTAGGTAATGAAGTGTTTGCTTAAAAAGGACTTGTTACCAAGGATATTCGCCTTCCTTATTTTTATCTGACTTGGAAAAATATGCAGGATGATAGCTTGGTACAAACCTCATCGTGTTTGCATTTATAAATCCGGCCCCATATGTCGGGTCTTCTATTTGCCAAACACCGTTCAGTTTTATTTCATTCCATGCATGATTTTCTCCGTATACCACTTTTGCTTCGATCCCAATTGCACGATGAAGGGCCGCGCTTAAATCCGCATACCCCGAACATAGGACTACTCGCGTTTGATAGGTTTGTAGGGCCGAATATAATGGTGGATTCGGATCATTTACCAACGGCGCATTGTAAGCGATGTTTTTTGCTACCCACGCAAAAATCGCCCTGGATTTTTCCGTATCTGTCGGCTTTCCATTTGTTATCGAATTGGCAAGTGCTACAAGAGTTGGATTATCACTTTGAACCATCCAACTAGCCAGTAAATACGGATCGCCATCAGTTAAACTATATTCTGCATAGCCTAACACCGTATTCGGATCATTAGCGACCCCGTTGTAATACTCGTCAAGGTTTACAATAACGTCCCCTACTGTATATGTAAGGGGGTAGGCATAATTAACCCTTCCATTGGTAAAAGGAACCTTTATCGTAACCTTCTTGTTGGCACGGGCTTCTTGAATGTATAAAATAACCCCCTCGGCCTTATTGAATTGTCCGTAAGGTGTCGGTTTTCCAGTAACCACTAATTTATTATTGTCAACCGCGACCTGATAAGTTTGGATCTTTTTCGGCAGATATTTTGGATTGGCTGTGGTCGGAATTGACGATGGCTCCTGTGGATTGTTTATCGCCTGATTTTCTGTTTGCTGCTTTGACGGAGCAGGAATACTTTGGGTAGATTGCTCCCCTTTTAATTGTGAATCTTCTATGTTTAAATAATTTTTCATTTCATTAATTGAAGGAATCATATCTTTTTGGGAAAGGTAAAAAAAGGCATACACGCCTAAAAAGAGAAGGATGAGTTTCTTCAAAAATCTACACCTCCGTTTACTATTTTTTATACAGTAAACTATAATAATAAAAATATCAACAATTGATGCTCCTATTTTGTTTCTTCATTATTAATTAGGTCTTTATTATATTCGCAGTACAACAATCATTCTTCTGGGAATCTGTCTTAAAAACTCACAAGTAATCATACTTGCTTCACTACAAAGTAACAAAATTTAGGTATAATCACAACTGTTAAGTTTACTTGTTTGATGGAGTATCTATGTTTGCTGAAAAAAATGGTAAGAAAGATTTATTTGGAAAAAAAGCTCTCGTAATCGGAGGCAGCATTTCTGGTAAGCTTGCCGCCAGAGTCCAATCCGATTTTTTTGAGGAAGTAATCATTGTAGATAAGGGTCAAAAAGGAGAAAAACAGTTTACAAGGACAGGAGTACCTCAAAGCTCGCAAGTTCATGCACTTTTGAAAAGCGGAGAGGAAATTCTAGAAAACCTTTTTCCTGGGATTGTCGATGGACAAATTTCAAAGAGTATTCACCGCCGCTTTAGCAAAATAATCGACATTCCCTAGTGAATTGCATTAACGGAAGACTTTCGCTATCCAAATATATGTGTGTTAAACCTGTGGGTCTATCTTTGTTAATGTGGTAGGTATGTGAAAAAAGTAATTCTAGCTTGTTTCGTTATCCTTTTGTCTATACAAAACTAATCAATGTCCTTCATCTAAAAGCACATCCAATAACGCTATTTGCCCCTGCAATATTAAAAGGGTGTGCTATTTAGGCGAAGAAGTTAAAAAATATGTTTCTCTAGTTATTCGAAATCATTTTAATGATTTTTCCCAGATTTATTAAAATAAACCACTAGATCCTTTAATGCTTGGTGGATTATTATTTTATAAAAACGGTTAACTGAACTGAATTTGCCACTTATGGTAGTAACAAAATTTTTCCCGTACTTTTGCGGCTTTCTAAGAAGGCGTGTGCTTCCGCTCCGTCCTTCAATGAGTACAAAGCCTGTGGATGAACGTTTATTTTTCCTGAAGATATCCATTTAAATAACTCATTAGAACGTTCGATTCTCTCTTCACGACTTGTTAAGACATTCCATAGGTCTCCACCTGTAATCGTTTTTGATGTATCCATAAGCATCCGTGGATTAACTAGAACAGGGTCCCCGCCTGACATTCCAAAGAATACGAGTGTTCCTCTCTTTCGTAACGCTTGAAAGCTCTCTTCTAAAGTAGACCCGACTGATTCATAGACAACATCCACCCCTTTTTCATTCGTTAACTGTAAAACGTTCCTTACCCATGATTCTCCATATAAAAAGACATAGTCGGCTCCAACTGAAAGGGCAGCTGACCTTTTTTCATTTGATGAAGTAAGGCCAATTACGGTGGCACCCATTAATTTGCATATTTGCGTAATTAATTGACCCACTCCACCTGCCACTGCATGGACAAGAACCACATCGCCTTGCATAACCTTGTAACTATCTCTTGTTAAATAATGTGCTGTTAGACCTTGTAGCAATATTGAAGCGGCTAATTTAAATGGAAAGTCAATCGGCAATGGGATGGCTTTTTCTTCTGGTACAGCAACCAATTCTGCATTCGCATATGGAACATCAGCAAATCCGATCCGATCCCCACACTGAACAGTTGTAACTCCATTTCCTCTTTCTCAACGATGCCGGCTCCTTCATAGCCTAAAATATAGGGCGGTAACCCTTCTAGATGATAATTCCCTTTTCGTCTATAAACATCAGCAAAATTCAAGCCAATTGCCTTTGTTCGCACAAGAATATCTTTAGGTCCTAGAACAGGGTCTAGTACATCCCGGTAGGATAACACTTCAGGGCCTCCAAATTTATCAAAACATAATGCTTTCAAATACTATTCCCCCTCATAAGTGATTGTAACGCAAATAAGATCTAAGTGTAAGGAGATGGCTATATATGATGAGAATCCCCTAAAATTAGGCAAGGTTTTAGGATTTGATGGATGGAGAGATCGTTAGCAGGTTAGGAAAAAAGAAAAAACGCCACAAATAAGGCGTTTAAGAAATGAATTATAGTTGTTAAGCGTTGTCAGTCTGATTCATCAAACGTTCTGCATTTGGGTCCATACTGTTTGCTCCATAATCTGGAACATTACTTGCATGTTTTTGATGATACTCCGATCCGGAACCCGGCTTATATTTACCTGCTTGTTTGTTATAGTAATTACTTTTTTGATTCGCCAAAAATTTCACCCCCCTAATTCACTATTAGGGTGCGTAATTAGTTTAAAATTATTCACGTGCTTGCCCACATGTAGTCCTGCTGGAATTACTAGAGGAATCAATCAAACATCACTGCTGGGAAGAACTCTTTTATTTTCAATTCACTTTATGCCTTGACTAATGCGGATAAATCAGCTTCTAATACTTTTTCATCTTTATCATTTTGCATAATATACGCAACCAAAAAGAGGAATTTGTAGTCTAACCGTGATTGCTATTTGTGTACTAGTCGGGGTTCCACTGCTTAATTTGATTCTTTCACCTGTCTTTGCGAAATCACATGCAGCCGGAATTCCATTTGATTTATCAACTCTTATCGTCATTTATACACTTCATATTATTCCGATCTTAGCGCTCGTTCACAATTTCTTCTGGTCAAGGATCCCACTCCAGCAAGCAGGACCTCCAATTGGACCAGAGGAAACAATAATTGAAGAGATTCAATAAAATTTAAGTTCAAAAGGGAAACCTCAAAATGATTAACATAAGTCAACAACCCATGGTCGAAGTAACGGGTGATCTCACTATTCATAAACGATGGAAGGCCTCCAGTTTCAAATAGCCTTGCATGTTCCTATCCTTTAAAATAATCATCATTTTCTTCGTAACAAATCATTCAAAGCAGAATCGAGTGTAGGAAACAAAAATGAAAAACCTTCATTGAGTAAAACTTTAGGAACAACACGTTGTCCCTCAAGAACAAGTGAGCTTTTATTTCCTAATACTAGTTTCAGGACCAAGGCTGGGACGGGGAACCAATGCGGACGATGCAAAACGTAGCCAATCGTCTTGCCGACATCCTTCATCCGTTTTGGAGCTGGTGCAGTAACGTTTACTGGTCCACTCAGTTTATCATTTTCAATTGCAAATGCTATCGCTCGTGCAACATCTATTACATGCACCCAAGATACCCACTGCTCCCCTGAACCGATTTTACCTCCGACAAATAACTTATATGGCATCACCATGAGTGGTAATGCTCCGCTTTCATTTCCTAGAACAACACCAAATCTCATATAGGCAACTCGAATTCCCATTTTTTTCACATTTGACGCCTTTTTTTCCCAATCTCCAACAGTCCTTCCGAGGAAGTCTCCAGCTCTTTCTAATGAGTTTTCTGTATAAATAATATCCAGAGAGGAAGGATATATGCCGATCGCACTAGCATTAATCAATACTGATGGTTTTTCAGGCAGTGCTGCGATGATTCGAATTAGCTCATCCGTTGCAGCCATCCTGCTTTGGTAAATTCTCTGCTGATGTTTTGCGTCCCATCGCCCCTCGTTTATGGATACGCCCGCCAAATTAATGAAGGCATCTGCTTTATCTATTTCCTCTTCTGGTTTGGTTCCTTCTCCAAGCCATTTTATATAGTTTATATTGTGTTTTGATTGTTTTTCCTTCCTGGTTAAGATCAAAATTTCATGACCCATTTTAAGAAGGATGTCCGTTAATTTTTCCCCAATAAATCCCGAACCCCCGGCAATGACTATTTTTATTGTAATTCCTCCCGTCAAGTACTAGTTTAGTACTTTTCCATATAATTTTTTTCCACTCACCATGGCATGAGCATTTTTTTCCATTGTACCATGAAAAAAATGAATTTTACGCGTTTACTGAAATCGGACAAATTAGCGAATTAGAAATGCCGAAACCAGTTTGGTTTCGGCTCTGAATATAAAATTCAATAAATATAAGTTTCTCTAATTGAGCGCTTGCAGTTTTCTGCTTTTTAAAATTTCCAATTGCATAGTCATATATCTATTGAATATTTTTTCATGAATATCAGTTACGGGATACATAGGATGAGGAATCTCTTTCTTTAATGAAGGATCTTGTCGGTGAATTCTGAGATGGTTGTATTTAAATTATGGTCTGCATACCAAGCCTGATTGCGCTCTGAAAATTTCACTTTACTCATAGCTAGTCCATTAGATGCTATACCCTCTTTAATAACTTCACCTACTAATGGATAGTTAATTATGTTGGGTGTAGTAACTTTTACTTTTTTGCCAATTTCCATTTACAATCACTCCTTTACAGTATTTGTAAAACACGATTGTCTAATATCTAGGCTTTTTAAAAAAACGCAACCACTTCTACCTTTGCATGAAAAGTCATTAGTATAAGCGTTTTGGTTTCCAGGATTCTTCCAGATCATTTGGGATCCAATCGGTCGGAGATTAGAGGGCAGAAAATTCCTGTGTTCTCATCGAATAAGCCCCACTCCTTTCACAGCTCTTGCATAGTCCTCTTTTGTATCAATATCAAAAAAGGTATTTTCATCCTCCATTTCAATCAGGATCCCTTTTAAAGCGGAGGATTTTCGGAACAGTTGGCGTGCTCCCTCGTCTCCATTCAACTGCAGCAAAGGAGGTACAAGCTGCTGAAAAAATAAAACGGGCGGTCTTGGCTTGCCTAGGTAACTAGCGGCAATATAGGGGATATCCCCTATTTTGTTTTTCCGATATACCTGTTCACTCAGAAAAATAAGTTCATTGATTCTATCTTCTAAAAGAAAAGGCTGGTCTGCCAATATCACCATCATGCCGTCTGGTTTCCGGTCAAGTGCTGACAGCACACCGCATGTTAGCGAATGTGCCTGGCCTAAACGGGCATCAGGGCATGGAACAAGTGTCCATTTCTCTCGATAAGGGCTTTGAAAAAAGGATGAGTTCATCCATTCAAGGCTATCATCTTGTTTGGTGACGACGATGATATGGTCAAGTGCTGATTCAAGCGCTGCTCGTAATGCTGAACTGCCAATTGTCGTTTTCTTAAATGGAAGGGCCAATTTATTTTCACCCATGCGTCTGCTTTGACCTGCAGCAAGATAAATTCCACATATTCTTATTGAATTCATAAAAAAACCACCTGTTCAAAAACATGAATCCCCACCATACTTCGTCACTCCTCTCTTTCAGAAACGGATACTATTCTTTATCTCCTATTCATAATCCCTGCACCAGCAAATTAGTTTCGTTAAGTAAAGATTTTTCTAGAAACTATTGGAATAATCATAAAAAAACTTTTCATCGACCATTTTTGATTGGTTCATAAACTAAAAATCAATGCAGTAAGTTTAGGTTTAAATGAATTTCTGTTGTTTTCTGAATTTTGAATCCATTATAGTAATCATATTATGAGAAACTGCCCTTTATGTCAGATTGACTCACAGGTTATTTACTTTTCGTAATTTATTTATCTTTTTTTCAATCAATAAGAATGTTAAAATCATATTATGATTACAAAACGAAATAAGAAGCTAAGGAGATGAAGCAATCAATGGCATCAAATTACACCATTCCAAACCTAGATATAGATGAAATGGATAAGAAAATATTATCAATCTTACATGAAAACAGTAGAATTTCTTATACAGATATTAGCAAACAATTAGATTTATCTCGGGTTGCCATTCAAACACGGATTAACAGCCTGATTGAGCAAGGTGTTATTGAAAAATTTACAACTGTTATTAATCCAGCAAAAATTGGTATTCATGTATCAGCTTTTTTTAATGTAGAAGTTGTACCCCAATTTTTGAATCAAGTTGCAGAAAAACTAGCAAATGATCCAGCTGTTACCAGTTTGTATCATATGACAGGACCAAGCAAGCTGCATATGCACGGCATTTTTTCAAACAACCAGGAGATGGAAAACTTTTTGACAGAAAAGCTTTACCCGCTTGAGGGCGTTGTAAGCGTTGATTGTCAACTATTAATGAAGCGTTATAAAAGCAGGATGGGAATGAAATTATAAGCGATAGTTTAGGAGGGAAAAAGTTTGAGTACTTTATATAAAGAACTTATTATTGGTATGGTTCGAACAGGTATACTGGGCTTTGGAGGAGGTCCGTCTGTTATCCCCTTAATTCGGCACGAGGCGGTAAACCGTTTTCATTGGGTTGAAGACGATGAGTTTGGAGAGACACTAGCGATTGCAAACGCCTTGCCTGGTCCGATTGCTCCTAAAATGGCCGCCTATTTAGGATACAAAGTAAAAGGAACATTGGGTGCCATTGTTAGTGTATTGGCACATATATTACCCACATGTATAGCTATGGTATTTCTTTTGACAGTAATTAATGTCCTAAGTTTTTCAAGCACAGTGGCTGGAATGATCCATGCTGTAATGCCTGTTATTGCGGTAATGCTTGGCTTAATGGCCTATGAATTTGCAGAAAAGGCTGTAAAAGGATTAGGTAAATTACTAGGATGCTTGTTTTTTATACTTGCTTTTGTTTTACTTCAAGTTGTGCCCATTCATCCAGCAATCGTGATTATCATCTTCCTTGCATATGGGACTTACCACTTTAAACTTAAGAATCGAATT
>NZ_JAEVLT010000043.1 GCF_024494385.1 Bacillus sp. EB600 | reverse complement strand
GATAGCTGATAAGCTTATCTCATCAAAAAGTACAATTAGTGTTGGGATAGATAAATTAGTTAAAATGGAGTTAGTAGAAAGAAAAATATCTGAGGAAGATCGAAGAGAAGTAAAGATAAAATTAACTATTAAAGGTGTAGAAGTTTCAAAAAAATCCTGTAAGAATTCGATATCTTATAAGGCTATGCTTTTCGCATTAGATAAAATGCCCAAAGAAGATATTCAGTCTCTACTTCGTATACAGAAAGAACTATTAAATCACTTAATTGAAAGTAGTTTTTAAGCGAATCGTTTTTCAACAATCGGGCGCAATTCTTCAAAAAGAATTGTGCCTTCTTTAGCTATAGGGCCTTATTCTTGAATAACTAATTGTGGAAGTAAAGGCAATTTGAGATGATTGTTAACAAGTTAAGGCAGTTTAATAACATCAGTAACTTTATTCAGAAATAAATGCTGTAAATAAAGAAAATATAAAAAAACTTGGCAGGAGAAACAATATCTAAATGATTAAAGGGAGGAAGAATTATGTCCTATAACGGAAGACCAAGAAGAATAATTTTAGATTTAGCAATTACTTTAGATGGTTTTATTGAAGGGGAGCATGGCGAAGTTGATTGGTGCATCATGGACTCTGAGATGGGGTTTATTAATTTCTTAAATCAAATTGATACTATTTTATATGGAAGAAAAAGCTACGATTTATGGGGACAATTTACTCCAGAAATTGATACTGATACTGAAAAAGAAATTTGGGAAATAGTTCATAGTAAAGAAAAATATGTTTTTTCCAGAACGCAAAAAGGGACTGATAATAAAGCAATATTCATAAATGATAATATTCTTAAAGAAGTAAATAAATTAAAGAATAAGCCTGGTAAAGACATCTGGTTATATGGTGGAGCAAGTCTTATTACAAATTTTATCAATTTAGGGCTTGTTGATGAATTTAGATTATCTGTTCACCCTGTTATTTTGGGAGAAGGAAAACCGTTGTTTATTGATATAAAACAGAGGTTGAATTTAAAAATGGTTAATACAAGAACGTTCTCCTCTGGTGTTGTGCAACTAATCTATCATTTGAATGGGAATTAATAATATTGCACACTCCAAAGATAAAATACAATATAGGTAATACTCGATAGTAATTGTCACTTCTTCAACAATCGGGTGCCCTACTTTAATAACGATCTTTCACAAACGGGCGTTTAATATCTTTGAACAATGATATTAAGCTCTCTTTTTTTCAATTAAGGGGCATTCCGCCGAAGATTATTGCTGGAAAGAACAGTGTGGCTGAATATTTGTGGAGACGGAAAGAAAAAAGGACTTTTAAAAGAAATCCCATGTACTGATCAGACATATTTTTACAATGATTCTTTTTTAAGCTGATTGGCATTACTACAAATAAACGGTAATATAAAAACTCAAATCTTACCATAAAAATGGAAGAAAGGGGAATTAGAAAATGAATAAACAAAGGAATCCCCAGAATAAGCTACTTATTTTTACGATTCCACTTTTAATTTTAGCCTTGATCATTGGCGTTTATGCAACCAAAGAAAACGGTAACGAGAAGACGCCAGTTAAAGAGAATCCAGTTATAACTGACCCATCCGGTAAAAAAACATCAGATTCGGGGAATGATCAGATTTCAAGTCTTGAGAAATTAGTTGGGGAAACTTTTTCCCTATCTAAGGAAGGTAAGGTTCCGAACATTCCCTTTGTTTCAGGTAAAACAGGATGGGAGGAAGTAAATAAAGAGTGGGGAAAGTCAGAATATATTTCGGAAACTGCTAAAGGCAGGTATGAGGAATACGAAAGTCATCATTCTACAATCGGCTATTCCGGTAAGACTGTGAGTGATATACGGTCTTATGATTCCGAACTACAACATATCTCTTTAAATGAAATTAAGAATATTGGTGGAGAACCCGATGCCATTCGATACTATAAAGATACAACTCATGACCAAATGATACTTGTCTATCATGCAACCACTTCCACTGATTTATTATGGGTTTTGCCTATAACAACAGAGCAGGAACCAAATCCTAAAGTTGAACATATCTCACTCTATACACAGGTTAAAAAAACACCAAATCAAGAAGCACAAGTTGAAAAAAAGCCGAATCAACAAGAAAATCAAACCATTTCAGAAGTAATTTCTAAAATGAATTTAGAAGATAAAATTGGGCAGATGATTCTTGCTGGGATTTCCGGGACCACGATGGATGCAAACGCAAAAAAATTAATAAGCCAATTCCATGTCGGAGGAATTATTTTTTACAAAAATAATTTCGAAACCCCCGCCCAAACCATTCAACTTGTGGATCAAATGAAAGCTGAAAATAGTTCGAATCTACCGCTTTTTTTAGGTGCTGACCAAGAGGGGGGACGTGTGACAAGATTGCCGGGTGGACTTGCTAACTTTCCTTCAAATAAACAGATTGGAAAGGTAAATAATCCCGAGTTTTCTTATAAAGTGGGAACACTTTTAGGCCATGAATTAAAAGAATTTGGTTTAAATTTCGATTTTGCACCTGTTCTTGATATTAACAGCAATCCAAATAACCCTGTTATCGGGGATAGATCATTTGGGAACAATTCGGAAATAGTAAGTAAACTTGGGATTCAAACGATGAAAGGGATTCAGTCGCAAAACGTCATCTCTACGATTAAGCATTTTCCTGGACATGGAGATACATCGGTTGATTCCCATCTGGAACTCCCAATTGTGAATAAAGGCCTTAAGGAACTTAAAGAACTAGAGTTAATTCCGTTTGAACGTGCGATTGATCATGGAGCAGATGTTGTGATGGTCGCCCATATCTTATTGCCTGAATTGGATAAAAATAATCCAGCGTCCATGTCAAAAGCTGTCATGACGGATGTCCTTAGAAAACAACTTGGTTTCACGGGAGTAATCATAACGGACGATATGACAATGGGGGCCATTACAAACAATTTTGATATTGGTAAAGCAGCAGTAGAATCAGTAAAGTCAGGAAGCGACATTATTTTGGTAGGGCATGACTATAATAATGT
This sequence comes from Bacillus sp. EB600, assembly GCF_024494385.1. GTDB lineage: Bacteria > Bacillota > Bacilli > Bacillales > Cytobacillaceae > JAEVLT01. Next base: position 32,386 of record NZ_JAEVLT010000043.1, on the reverse strand, counting down.
TGTAAAAATTACCTCCTCTTTAAAAACCGCTGTTCAAAAAGGGGAAATTTCACAACAAAGATTAAATGAAAGTATAGAAAGAATTATTAAACTAAAAAAGAAATATAGCATTAATAATGCGAAAGTGGAAAATGCCAACATAAATGAGATAAATCAATTAATCACTAATCTTCTGAATAAGTATTTACAGTAGTTATTAATATCGGTTTGTGAATTAAAAGGATTACTTCTTTCACAATCGGGTTCTTATTTCCTTGTCGGAAGAGGATATTAGAGAATTACGTTCCATTTTGAACGAAAAGCCTAAAAAAAGTGAACCAAAAAATGAAGTTAGTTGAAAGTATGATGGTGCTTCTCACAGTTAGAATTAATATGAAGTTTTGAACTAACTATACTTATTCCATTAAAGGGCGCTATCCTGCAGCAAGGATTAGCGCCTATTTGCATTCTAGAGCCATATTCTCGAATAACTATTTGTGGAAATTATGGGAATTTGAGATAATTGTTATTACGTTGAAGGGGAGGAATTTTCTAAATGAAGTATTTCATAAAACTAAATGTGGTCAGCATTTTATATGCTCTTATGATATTTGTTCCTATCCAACTTATGGGTAATGTTTATAGGATTAGTAGATTAACTGGTTGGAATATTGGTACTGTAAATACTTTAAGTGGTGTAACTATTGTTGTTGGATTTATATTTGGACAATCCTGCTCTTTTTCTTTACAAAAAAATGGATGAAAGGTCGAACAGCTAACTTCTGGACAGTTATCCTTTGGGTTCCATATTTTATTCTTTATATATATATAATCGCATCTTTATTCCCAATAACGTATGGAGGGGATGCCCCTAATCCTGTTACAGGTCTTTTTGTGATAGTAGGTTTGATGGTTTTTCCTGTTTATATTTTAATTATCAATATCATTGGTTTACCAAGTAATGACGAAACGATAAAAATAATCTAATTTAAAAAGTTTGAGCAAGAATGTACTTCAAATAAGTTGTGGTTTTCAGGAATAAAAGTGTAGCCAACATAAACACAACGATATTCAAGAATAGGGCGCTTTTCTTGAGTAATGAAGAAAATCCAATTTCTCAATTTAATGCTGAGAAATTGGGCTTTTTAATATTATAATTTCTTTACCGTTATAAATTCACATACGACCAAAGAGATCGTTGCTTATTTAGAAGGGTTGAATATAAAAGTTTCACCTTCCACCGTCATCAATAAGATGAAATCTGGAGAACTTCCGGCCGTGATGAAGCCGTATCGAAACATTGATACATTCTTCGTGAAAAAAGAGGATCTGGACACAAATCTCCATCTGTTCAACCGAGTGAAGGGGAGAGAGAAATTCTATGATAAGAAAACAGGGTATTTTTTATTCCAGCCGTTCGAGAACAAGGAGACTGGTGAATTTGCCCGGATCATGGAGTGGGATGGAATCGGGAATGGTAAGGCCTTGACCAACCGGGAGAGGGAGCTTTTGATCGAAGATTTAAAGCAGCAGGGGTTCGAACCGGTCATGGAATTGGACGAGGAGATCACCAATAACAAAAAAGGATCCGTGGTGTTGCAATTGAACAAACCGAAACAGGTGAAATCGCTGACGTTTGATTTAATTGATCAATTCTATCGGATTGCAGGACCTACTAATATGAAGTTGGAAGTTTTGGATGGTGAAATTAAGATCGGAATGAAGCCAATGCTCCTTCCTTTCTATAAAACTGAACATCGTGATGAAATAGACTTGTTGAAAAAGAGCCTTGTAGAAGGGAAAATGATCTCCAGGCCGAATGGTGTTTTTTTAGATAGCGATTTAGTTTCCTTTGTGGCTTATGGGTCCACCCAATTAAAGGATCAGGTCAAGGAGTATGCGGATAAACAAGGGATGACACAAGAAGAATTCATCATACAAAGTTTGAAAGAGGCCGTCCAGAAGCGAAAAGAGAAAAATTGATCTAGAAGGTGTCAGCAATCAATGTAAAGTGGATCCGTCATGTTACATTCACAAGAAAGTAAACCTCTAGCTTGGTTGAAGATTCCCCTTATATTTTTACAGTTAGAGATTCCCGAAGTTTACGGTGCGGGGAATCCAGGCGATGATTGAAGGTATAGCTTGCCGAAGAAAAAATTAAACACTCATATGTTAGTCATACTTTTTGCAAATGGATGTTAAAAGCAACGGATAATGATATTGAAAAAGTGGGGAGACTCGCCGGTCACAGTAAAATTTCAACCACTGCAAGGTATTTACGCGATTCCTATAGTGTCTTGGTGGATGCTGTGGAAGCTTTGCCGAAATTTTAACTTGTGAAGATGATCTAAGTTAAGAAATACGACTTTAAATTTAAAAAGTACCGATATATAATAGAAGAAACTCGTGAAAAAACAGCATATGCTTAATCTGGAGAATAGGCTATGTATTCAATAATCGGGAATCGGGCCAGATTGTTGCATAACACATTTATACAAGTTACAAAAGAAAAAACAACCTTTTTTACAAAGGTTGCTTACATTTAAATCGTACGTTTTCCTTTAGTCGTTTACTTTTGAAATTAGTTACACGCCAACCTTGATAATCACGATTATTACTAAAAGTTATTATGGTCACTAAATCATTTGAGGGATTGTGAGCACCTTCAAATAAGGAATCATCTTCTAGTTGCTTAATCTCTTTTTTATAGTGTCCTTGCCAATGGTAAAGAGCATAGTGGGTTTACTATTGACATTGGAAAACCTAATAAAATCATTGCTTTTAAGAGTCCGATCGACATGATTTCCTATTGGTCAGTCAAGCAAAAAAATCTAATGGATGCACGTTTAGTTAGCATGAATGGTTTAGTTTAAAGCCTAAAATGGCTATGCAAAGTCATATCGACGCTACAAGGGGTATCGCCAACATTCAGCGTTTTCTGCCGGAACCCCCAGCAATAATGTTCAAAATGTAAATATATTGATTTCTTAATATTTTAAAAATATTATAAAAAAGCACCTCCGTGTCGTATCCGACTGAAGGTGCTTTGGGCTAGTTTCTCTATTCTATTATTTTGCTAGTTCTAATTCTTTTTTTGTGATATGTTTCTCAATATCTACAAATGGCACAAATTTATTTTGATATACTGCTGCTTCTCTCTTATATCCATGTAACCAATCAGTATAGAAGAAACCATTAGCTTGACATTTCTTAAAGATATCATTACGAAGAGCAATGGCTAATGGATCAACAGCATGAATGATTTCTCCCCAGAAACGTGCAGTTGTTTGAACACGTGCAGAACGAGGAAGACGTTCTTCTTGATACTCTTTGAAAGCGGCTTCAAAATTCTCACCATGTGCCTTTAATACATCAGCTAATTTTGCAGTATCTTCTAATGCTTGAACTCCACCTTGTGCAAGGTATTGTAACATTGGATGAGCTGCATCTCCTAAAAGTGTGATGTTGTCATCTGTCCAATTGCCGATTGGGTTACGGTCATACATTGGCCATCTGAAATCTTTATTAATGAATTCAAGCGCTTTCCCAATTTTTTCATGACAACCTTCGAAAACTTGCATCATTTCTTCTGGTGTTCCCCACACAGTAGATTCAGGTGTCCAAGTAGGGCTTTTGAAAACAACAACTTGATTATATAATTCTCCGCGACGTACACAGTATTGAACAACGTGAGAGTTTGGTCCAATCCACATAATTACATCATCCATGTTCGCATCTTCAGAAACGACCTCAATTGGAAGTGTTCCACGGTATGCTACATATGCAGAGTTAACAGGTTGATCTTGAACGAAATGCTTACGAACATTTGAATGAATTCCATCTGCTCCGATTACTGCTTTACCTTTGATTTTTTCACCACGTTGGTTTGTAAGGTATACACCATCAGCAGTTTTTTCAACAGAGTGGATATCTGTATCTGTATAAAGTGAAACTAATGGGCTTACTTTACATGCTTCTAACAGTACGCTGTGTAAATCTGAACGGTGTAATACAATGTATGGAGCACCATATCTTTCTTCATACTCTTTTCCTAAGTCTAAAGCAGTTAATTCTTCTCCTGTCCAAGCATCCTTTAACACAAGGCGTTTAGGGTATACAGCAAAATCATTAATGCGATCCATTAATCCGTAGCGTTTTAAAACGGCAACACCGTTTGCTGCTAATTGAATTCCTGCTCCAACTTCTCCAAACTCTGGTGCTTTTTCAAAAACTGTTGTTGCTTGACCTGCTTCAGCTGCTGCAAGAGCTGCTGCTAAACCACCGATTCCGCCGCCAGCAATTAAAACTGTATTTTCAGTGTTTGTATATGTCATTGAAAACTCTCCCTCTTTTTCTTCTATTTGGAATAAACATTCAAAAAGTATGTACTAAGCAGCAGCAAAACCATATGATATTGAGCTGCTTAGCCCTGTAAAGTATAAATTAGTAACCCTTTTTAAAGCTTAAGGCAATAATGGTTTAAACTCAGAAGTAACTTCTTGTTGACCATTATTTTGATCATATACTTCGCGTTTTTCAATATCGAATCTTTCCATAATTGGAATATCATTAGTCGTGAAGAAATATGTGTCTTCAGTTGCTACATGCTCAACCCAAGCCCAGTTCGGAACACAGAAGAAATCTCCTTCTTCCCAATCGAAGCGAACACCGTTAATGATACTGTATCCAGAGCCTTTGTATACTTGATGGATCGATGCATGTGTACTACGTTGTGCTTTTGTACGGAAGCCTTTAGGGAACTTCTGAATCCAAGCCGCAATTGTTGGGTTTGCAGTTGTACCGGTCGAAGGGTTAATAAATTCTATAGCATATCCTTCAAATTCATCTGGCTCAAATTGGCTTAAAGATTCAATTGCTGTATACGTATGTTTCCACTTATATGAACCTAGTGGCGCAATAGATGGGCTACGGTCTGCAACTGGACGTAGCATACCCGCTGCATAGCGTTGTGAACCATAATTATCCGGAACTTTGGGTTGTTCAATTCTCTCTGGATAATTCTCAAAGAACGTACCACCTAAAGCATAAATCGTTGGAATATCAAGAATATCGGTCCAAATCATTGGTTTTGTACCTTCGTGGCCGTGACCATGCCAAAGGTTTTTCGGTGTAATTAAGAAATCCCCTTCTTCCATGAAGATTCTTTCACCTTGAACAATACTATATGCACCTTCACCTTTTGTAATAAAACGAAGCGCATTTTGTGAGTGGCGATGAGATGGAGCCACTTCACCGGGTTGAAGCAATTGAACAGCTGCATAAAGAGTTTGTGTTGTGGAAGCCCAACCCCAAGGTTGACGATAGTCCAAACCAGGATTTTGTAGGTAAATCGCTCTTCGTTCTCCACCGCGTTCTGGTGTGAAAATTTGTGCAGCTTCCAGTAATTTCTTTTCTAACAAACTACCTTTCCAAAGATAAGCTTGTGCATGTGGTTCTGGAGATTTATGCATTAATGCTGGAATTGCTTCCCACAATGGCCCAAGATTATATTGGCGAATATCTTCTGTAAAATCTTTTACAATTTGACTCTTCATAAATTCAGTTGTTTCTGCCATGTTAATTGAACACCACCTTTAGATTAGTTTAATTTTGAAAGATTTCTTTCTATCTGACCATAGTGCTTGCTGACATGTTCGATAATAAGGTGGTCGACAATAAATGAAATCGGTTTTGTGCCAAAATTTGGGTTGCGGCTGATAGCTTCAATTGCCAAAGAATCTTTATTTAAAGTTCCTAGTTCTTTTCCAACTTGGGATTTTAATGACTCAAGTTCTTTTAACACATCTTCAACCGACCTTTTGTCGGTGTCCGTTACAGCGGCAAGACGAGCCTCTTGAAGGTGGTTTCTTCCCCATAATTCACCAGGCTGAGCCTTTATTTGAGCTATCTCACCCAACCAATAAGGAACTGCTTCTAATACATGGCATAAAATTTGTATAATCGACCATTCATCTTCACTTGGCTTCCAGCGGATCGTTTCCTCTGAAAGCCCTAAAACTGTGCCAATCATTTTATCAATCGACTGTTGAACCGATTCAATGGATTGTTGGATTGTTTTTGTTCCCATTTCAGGATCACTCCTACTCTGTAACTTTTTTCACTTGATTTTCTAATGTTCCAACTTTATCAATTGCAATTTTGACAACATCTCCGTCTTTTAGGAATGTTTGTGGATCCATTGCAAAACCTACTCCGCCTGGAGTTCCTGTTAAAATAATGTCACCTGGTTCTAGTGTCATCAGATTGGATAAGAACTCTACTAAATATTGAACAGAGAATACTAGATTGGCAGTATTCGTATGCTGTCTTACCTCACCATTCACCGCTAATATAACTTCTAATCCAGACGGATCTGTTAGCTCATCAGATGTAACGAGCCATGGACCCATTGGGGCGCTGCCCTCTACTGTCTTACCTTGTAACCATTGAATTGTGCGGCGTTGAATGTCACGGTAGGTTACATCATTTACGATGGTGTATCCTGCAACATAATCAAGAGCCTCTTCTTGTGATACGTTTCTGGCCCTTTTTCCGATAACGAAAGCAAACTCTGCTTCATAGTCAAGTTGTTCTGAAATTGGGAAGAACGGAATATCATCTTGTGGTCCAACAACTGTGTTAGCAAATTTTGCAAATACAACAGGATATTGAGGGATTTCACGTTTCATTTCCAAAATATGTTCGCGATAATTGTGACCAACACAGATCATTTTTCCAGGAGCTGGAACTGGTGCTTCAACTTTTACTTCATTAAGAGCATATACAAGTCTATATCCATTATCTGTTTTATTTTCTAAAGCATAGTCAATGGCTTTTTTAGCGAATTCTAAGCTTTCCTTTCCACCCTGTAAAAATCCAGTCATATCAGCTGGAACAAATGCTTCAGCAATTTGTTGTGCGCGAATTTTTCCTTCTGATGCAAGTAAAGTCTTGTATGCAATATTCAAATCGATGACTTCTTCATTGACGATGACTCCAACACGTTGTTTGATACCTTCACGGCTAAATGTAATTAGTTTCATTAGTAAACTCCCTTTCCTTTAAGTAAGCTCATAGTTAGATTGCATTGCATTCATTAATTTTGTAATCGGATCCATTTATCAAAATAGTTGACAGTATTCTCTATATAAAGAATTTAATATATTTTTTTACTATTGTCAATATTCTTAACAAAGAAAACTGATTAATTTATCAAAATAGATAACATTGTTCTCTGTTAATGCGATAAATCTAATTTATTCATTTTGTATTATCAATATGATTAACGAAAAAATTTAGTAAATTTAAACCATACTCCTTCCAAGCGTCCTTTATCTTGATGAATATTTATTACGATTGTTCTTCTTAATTCAGCTGTTAGCACAGATTTTTCTTTGTTGACATCTATCCAATTAAATAGCTATATTTCAAACAACGTACTTTTTCTAAGGAATATGAGTCGCCGCAATGTATACAGTTATTAAAGGTTAAGAGAGATTTTTAACCTTTTAGTCTAGGAGGATCTTAAATGGAAGTTATAAAAAAAGGAAGAACCATTCAATCATTACAAATAGGTATTGGCATCGTGGATTTAATAGCCAAACAAGGAAGGCCTCTGAAATCTTCTGATATTGATAATTTGACAGAAATTTCAAAAAGTAATTTGTATAAATATCTTCATACTTTTACGCAATTAGGAATTCTTGATCGTGACAAAGAATCTGGTGCATATGTATTGGGCAGTAAGCTAATTGAATACGGTTTGGCTGCTGTAGGTCATGAAAATGTTGTTGACCGAATCACACCTTATCTGCAAGAAATCAATGAAAAAAGTTTGAGTACCGTTGTATATTCCACTTGGACACATAATGGACCTATGATCATCAGGGAGTTTTACGCAAACCAAGGATATAATATTGGGGCTCAGACGGGAACGTTGCTTCCTCTTCTTTCTGCAACAGGGAAGGTATTTATGGCTTTCATAGATGAACAAATTACTCGTGAATGGGGAAAGAAAGAATTAAAGAAAACTCCTTCAGAAAAAATTAACCACCTGAAAGAAGAGTGCAAATTAATTTGTAAGAAAGAAATTTCTTTTGCCAGGGAGCCACTCGTTCCATCTGTATCCTCCGTTGCTTTCCCTGTATTTAATTACAAAAAGCAACTCCTTGGTACTGTTACAATTGTCGGCTTTTCCGAGTTAATACCTCAAAATGAAGACGAAGAGCTTAGCAGATATTTAATGAGTATAAGTAAAGAGATATCTGGAAGTTTTGGTTATGAACCACATATAGAAACCAGAATAAATTGTATAGAGCAAATTAATTAAAAAGCGGGCTATCCTCGCTTTTTTACTGTGTTAAGGCTTTCTCCTTAGTAGGCTCACAAAATCTCGTATGTGGATTTCTATAGAAGCGGTAACAGGGGAATTATAGATATTTTCCCAATAGTCAGAAAAATATTGAATATTTTTATTGAAAATTCGAAATCATCCCGTATAATCCCTGTTAGGAAACTTTGTTAACTATTTATAGAATATAATGGTGGTGGTTGACTGAATTACGTTATTTTTTGCATGTAAGTAAGCGTTATTAGTTTATTATTTTAATTGTAATCAAGGAGGAGACAATTTGGCTTATATTAATACCACTGAGGTTATTGCTAAAAGTAAATTTAACCGCTTTCATTTAGGACTGCTCATATGGGGTTTCCTGCTTATTTTGTTTGATGGATATGACCTCGTCCTTTATGGGACTGTAGTACCTTTTTTAATTAATAAATGGCATCTTACGGCGGTTGAAGCAGGAGCAATGGGGAGCTATGGACTATTTGGTATGATGTTCGGTGCGATCATTTTTGGAATACTGGCTGATCGTATTGGAAGGAAAAATGTCATTGCTATTACATTATTATTTTTTAGTTTATTTACACTCTTATGTGGCTTTGCCCAAACTCCAACGCTTTTCTCTACTTTTCGCTTTTTAGCAGGCTTAGGACTTGGAGGCATTATGCCAAATGTCATCGCTTTGTTGACGGATTATGCACCTAAATCAATGAGAAGTATGATTATATCCATTATGTTATGCGGTTATTCGGTAGGGGGGATTCTTGCACCTTCTTTAGGGATCCTATTAATGCCGACATTCGGCTGGGAATCCATCTTTTGGATCGCTGGTCTTCCGTTAGTAGCTTTGCCATTAATATATAAGCAGTTACCAGAAACGGTGAGTCACCTAATCAGAACAGGCAAAAAAGAAATACTATTGACTACTCTTTCTAAGGTAAGTCCTGGAACGACTTTTAATAAAAATGATGAGATTGCAGAGTTAAAAGTATCAGAAATAAAGATTCCTATTGTTAGCTTATTTAAAAATAACCAAGCTTTAAGCACTGTCATGTTTTGGATTGCCTTTTTCAGCTGCTTGTTGATGGTTTACGGTTTGAATACTTGGCTTCCAAAATTGATGATTGAAGCAGGATATGGACTGAATTCTAGCTTAGGATTCCTCATTACACTTCAAAGTGGCGCCATTATAGGGACCCTTATTATAGGGCGACTTTGTGATAAATACGGCTCTAAAAAGATGCTTGTCCCGATGTATGCTTCAGGCGCCGTTGTCTTGACACTGCTTGGATTTGTCGGAAATACGTTCGTAATTTATGTATTAATAGCAATTGCAGGAGCGGCTACAATCGGGGCACAAAATATCGTACAAGCCTATGTATCACAGTACTATCCAGCATACATCAGATCGACAGCTTTAGGTGTGGCGTCTGGTATCGGTAGAACTGGTGGCATGCTCGGACCACTTTTGGGAGGTTTCCTTTTATCGGTTGCTTTACCAATAGAATGGAATTTTATAGCATTTGCGATTCCTGGTTTAATCGCTACGATTGCCTTAGCATTAGTGCCTGAGAGACATGCTTATTATAATAAAGTATCTAATGAAGGTGATCCGAGTTTGGAGCCTACTGAGAATAATGTTGTTTGAGTTTAACCACATAAATAACGCTATTTTTTATCCTTACTCTAGCAATTAGATGATAGTCTTGAATTACAATAAACAAAGAAAACTAGGGCAGGACTTATTCCTGTCTTTTTTTGACGTTCATTCCTCGAATCGTTTTTGTCCCTCCAAGAAGATCTTTTCGTCAAATATTTAGTTTATTGGATTTAGGCCATTACTATATAGATTTCATGCAAATTAAATCTATATCATTCATCAACTTCCTTTTCCATAGTTTACTATTTAATATTCAAAATATAAATAATATTTAGATATTATATTGACATCACTTACTCTTTGTATAATAATAGGTAACGTAATTCACCAATTATGGAAATAGTCAATTGTTTACAATTAATACCAAGGGGCATGTTTTGAACCTAAACCTAAATGAACAAACCATTTCTATAAAAGATAAACAGCAGAAAGTCTATTCCATACGTTTTTCTGGTATTAAGGAAATTTCTTAATTGCTTTCTCTAGGTACTAACAAGAAAACAAAAATTTTGTAAATAGCTAAAGGAGAAATATAAAATGTTAACTTTACGTGAAGAAGCATTAAATATGCACAAAGAAAAGCAAGGAAAGCTTGGTGTCCATTCGAAAGTTGCCGTAAGCAATGCAAAAGATTTAAGCCTTGCTTATTCGCCAGGTGTAGCAGAGCCTTGCCTAGACATTCGTGATGATGAAAGCAAAGTGTATGATTATACCATGAAAGGTAATCTTGTTGCCGTTGTATCGAATGGAACAGCTGTACTTGGTCTTGGAAATATCGGTCCGAAAGCAGCCATGCCGGTCATGGAAGGAAAAGCAATTTTATTCAAATCATTTGCCGATGTGGATGCATTTCCACTCTGCTTGGATACAACTGATCCAGATAAAATTGTCGAGGTTGTTAAATTATTGGAACCGACTTTTGGCGGAGTCAATTTAGAGGATATCGCAGCGCCACAATGCTTTGAAATTGAAGAACAATTGCGAAAAGTATGCAATATTCCTATTTTCCATGATGATCAGCATGGTACGGCTATTGTAACTGCAGCTGGGTTAATCAATGCCTGAAGCTTGCTGACAAAAAAGTGGAAGATATTCGTGTTGTGGCAAATGGGGCTGGGGCCGCAGGCGTGGCGATTGTTAAGCTGTTGCTTCATATGGGGGTCAAAGATGTCATTTTATGCGATACAAAAGGGGTGATTTATGAAGGACGCCCTATAGGAATGAATCCATTTAAAGAGGAAATGGCTCGTATCACTAATAAAGAACAAAAACAAGGTACATTGGCAGATGCGCTTGTCGGAGCGGATGTATTTGTGGGGGTGTCAGCTGCCGGTGCTGTCACAAGCGAAATGGTTCGGTCCATGAACGAGAGTTCCATCATTTTTGCCATGGCAAATCCGATACCGGAAATTATGCCCCAAGAAGCAAAAGAAGCGGGAGCACTTGTGGTAGGGACAGGCCGCTCTGATTTTCCAAATCAAGTCAATAATGTATTGGCGTTTCCTGGGATTTTCCGTGGTGCTTTAGATGTCCATGCGAAAGAAATTAATGAAGAAATGAAACTAGCAGCAGTTTATGCGATTGCCGGATTAATTTCAGATAAAGACCTTCATGCTGATTATGTGATTCCAGATCCATTTGACCGCCGAGTAGCTGCCCATGTAGCAGCAGCCGTTGCTGAAGCTGCGATGGAAACGGGTGTCTCACAAAAGCATATAAATGTAAAAGAAATTAAAAAGCGTCTATTAGAACTAGCCGAAGAAAAACAACCTATTTTTGTATAAATATATCGCAGTTAAGGAAGGTCTTATCTACTGCAATGGTTGTTCAATTAATCCTATTTTACATCAATTTGTGAATTGCCATACAGTTTATTCTTTCGAAATCCGCTTTTCTTTTCAGGTTGTTGGGAAAGTTTTCCTAACAGCTTGTTTTTGTGTCTTTTCCCTTTTTAATTATAATGGTTTTACTATGATCTTCGGTTTCATTTGTTGGTATTTTCTCGGAAAAACCTACAACTGTAACAGCACCTAAGATATTTTTTTTGTAATTTAAAACTGGAAAAGAAACGGATGATACAGAGGCAACGAGTGGTTCCCTTGCAAATGAAATTTCTTTTTCTCGAATCATCACTATTTCTGTATCTAGTTGTTGCTGTTGATCAGGGCTAAAATTTTTAATTCCCGCTTCTTTCCATTCTTGAACAACATGCTAAATATTGACGCCCAAATTGGTACCTTACTCCCTCCATTCTCAGCAACAGGGAAAGTTTTTATGGCATTCATGGATGAGCTCCCTTGAGTGATATTGAACATCTTAATTACCATCGGACCATTTTGTGTCCAGATCGAAAATAGTACAGTATTCAATGTTCTAATATTAAGTAATTCTAAATAAGGTGAAATCCGATCAAGGACATTTTCCTGATCCAGTGCAGCCATCCCATACTCAATCAATCTGCTTCCAAGAACATAGGCACCTGATTCCCTATCACGGTAGAGAATCCCTAATTGAGTAAAAGTATGAAGATATTTATATAAATTACTTTTTGTAATTTGTGTCTGTTCTTCAATTTCGGTAAATTTGCAAGGTTTTGCTTGATGTGCAATAAAATCCAAAACTCCCATTCATACTTCTAAAGATTGAATGGTTGTCCCTTTTTTAAGCTTCTCCATAAAGTCCTCCTTCTAAGAAACATCATGAATCTTGAGTGTCTTCGAATAGCATAAAAAATTCGAGAATAACAAATTAAACACTTTTATTAAAGATAATCATAATAAAATTATGCAAAAATCGGGAAACATTATTTTACAGATGTTTTTTTATTTATATTCTGAATATAATGATATTGACAATTATGTGACAACGATTTATCATATTAGAGAACATATTTTTCTAATTATGGACCCATTATAACGAATAAAAATGAGTGACATTATTGAAACAGTTTCTCGTCATAATCGAAAGGAAACCTTCATTTACAGATAACTCAATTCAAGCACACAGATAGTTTTTAAACAAATTAAGAAATGATAACGTTTTAAAAGTTTCAGGAGGATTTGAAGATCAAACTGGAGGGGCTTATGTCATTCAAACGGCTTCTATTGAAGAAGCAGCAAATATTGTGAAGCAGGATCCAATGAAGGTTGGAAATGATGCAATTTATAAAATAAAAGAATGGAACGCACAATAAATATTAATAGATAAGGGGTTATTTTACAAAGTTAAAAATTTTTTCAAGAGAAGGAACTTCACATGTTGGAACAATAGTAGATAATAAGGCTGTTGAATAAACCTTGCGTATCAAGTATTGGCTGAAGTATTTGTTCCTGTGGATATGAATGGGTTTTCTACAGGGGGATAAGGAAAGCCTTGAACCTGCAAAAAGTGCCATCGAGTATGCACTAAAAACTAGAGAAGATAAAGGACGGAAGCTTGTATTTTTAGTTAACGATGTAAAAGTAAAAGTTCCATTACCACAGCCGGGAAAAATGATTTGTGTTGGCTATTATTATCGAGAACATATTTTGAAAATGAAACATGAAATCCCGCCATTTCCTGTTGTATTTGCAAAGTTTGCGAATACTGTTATCGGACCTCAGGTCAGAATTCCATTTTCCTCAATTTCTAAGTAGTTGCACTATGAAGCTGAATTTGCCTTTCTAGTATTTTCTGTTCAATATTTAGTAGATTTTGATTATTATATTTTTCTCTGAATGGACAAAGCAAATGGACACAACAAGTTAGTAGAATAAGAATTAAGAAAGTATTGTGAAATGTCCAATAATTAAGGTTCTAATATTAAAAACAATATTGTGTTTTATTGTGAATAGGTGGGTTATTTTGAAAATTGATAAAAAATATGAACACATAGTATTTACTTTTTTTATGGCTTTAGGTATGTCCATTTTCATTTCCTTTGTATTGGTTTCAATAAATTTTGGATTTAGTAACACATTTTTTAAAATATGGTTGAGAATATGGAGTGAAGCTTTTGTTTGTGCTTTACCAGCAGCCTACTTTTTACCTAAGGGAATAAGGAAATTAATGAAAACAGTCACTTTTTTGGAAAACAAGGATTTTTAATAAACTTGTAAAGCCTACCATACCAAAAATAATTTCCAGTCTCTTTGTGAAATATTGCTAATTATAGCCAGAGAGATGTAAAGTAATATTAAATCTATTAGGTATAGACAGCACCCCATATATCAAAGACTGTTTTCTTCTCGTATCTATGAGACTTTCGCCCGTTTTTCTGTAGGAGGGCAAACAGGCGAAACAGGACATTTGATAGCTCTAGGGTGCTTTTTTGTATCAATTGAATTAATAATAAAAAGTAATCTTTGACGATATAAAATGTGGGGGCCTTTAATACAGTTGTAAAAATGGTCCTTCTTTTCCATGATAAAATAAAAAAATAAAAGATTAAGGGAGGCTTTCCAAGTATGAATATTTTGGTCCAAGGTGCAGGTGCTTTGGGAGCTTATTTTGGAGGGAGAATGTTAGAGGCAGGAGTAAATGTCTCTTTTTTTGTAAGGGAAAAACGTGCGGCTCAATTAGAAAAAGAGGGGTTGAAGTTATACAGCCCGGAAGGAAACTTTGAAAGAAAAGATGTAATGGTTTTCACATCGCCGGAACAGGTCAACAATATCGATTTGGTGATACTTGCTGTTAAAGGCTATCATCTTGAGCAAGCAATCCAGCAGGTTCAGACGATCGTACAGCAAACAGGAGTGTTTGTTCTGCCTTTGTTAAATGGTATCGAGCACTTGGAAAAACTACAGCAGGCCGTTGGGAAGGAAAAAGTGTTAGGAGGATTTGCTTCGATTATTGCTACATTAGATGAACATGGACACGTAAAACATACGAGCGGAAGCGGTATGATAAAATTTGGGGCTCTCCATCTTGGGCAATTGGAAGTTTGTGAGAAATTAGAAGAGATCAATGCCCAAGTAAAAACGAATATTTTAAGAGAACAAGAAATTTTAAAACATATGTGGAATAAATACATATTTATAACGGCATTTTCAGGAATTACCTCAGCTACGCAGCTGCCTGTAGGTTTTATAGCGAGTTCGGAAGCTACTTTCGGTGTTGCTAAAAAGGTCATCTTTGAAATGAAAAATCTTGCCGTAAAAGAAGGTATTGCCATAACCGATCAAGAAGCGGAGAGGATGGCAATTAATTTGAAAAAACTCCATAAAGACGCCACATCATCCATGCATCAGGATATGATAAAGGGGCTGCCTTTAGAAGTGGAGCATTTACAAGGAGGGGCGCTTCGTCTGGCTGCCAAACACGATTTGGCTGTCCCGGTCATTGAAACGCTGTATGGGATTTTAAAACCCTATGAAAATGGGAGACCGAATTGACGGTAATATGATGACAATAGGTAAGCTAACCCTCGGCTTAACCCGTTAGGGTTGCCTTTAAACCGTAATTTCGAATCAAGTTCCGTTTCCGTCCAAGGCATGGGAACTTATTTAGTTCAAGAAGTGATGGAACTGGTAGAGTCATTTTTCTTTCAGGTATTTTTGCATTTATTTCGACTAATCTTGGGGACCTTTTTATATACCAAAAATAAAAAATACAGCAGAATCCAATGCAAGAAATACAAGACTTAAAATCTGCAGATGAAGATTCTGAAAAGATCATGTGGCTGACGGAAGATGAGTTTGAAGATTTATTCTATATAATAAGGAAGAAACCCGTCAAAAGCAGGGGAGTGAATCCGGAAGAAAAGTATCGCCGTGATCGGGTGATTATTTATTTGCTTACTTACGCCGGATTGCGAGTGGATGAACTTTCAAATTTAAAATTAACGGACATCGATTTAGTTTTAAAACGTATTCGAATTGTCGGAAAAGGGATGAAAGTAAGAACGGTTCCTATTTCGAATACGCTAATGGCTGAAATCTAAGATTGGCTGACCTTCCGGGGAGAAAAGGCAAATCAGAAACCACATATAGAGGATTCCCCTTATGTTTTTTATAGCCAGCGATCACCAAGGTTTACGGTTCGCGGAATTCAGACGATGATCGAAAATTACAGCTTGCCAAATAAAAAACTGACTCCTCATATGTTCCGTCATAGGTTTTGCAAATGGATGCTAAAAGCGACGAATAATGATATTGAAAAAGTAAGAAGACTCGCCGGCCACAGTAACATCGCGACAACAAGTAGATACTTGAAGGATTCGTATAGTGATTTGGCAGATGCAGTGGATGCATTGCCTAACTTTTAGAAATGTATAGACTATTTTTTTACACCATCGCCTTAAGGAAATGGTGTTTTCTTCAGAAGTGAGACATTCAAATCCATTTTAGGGTAACAGCGCTAAGACTGATAAAAAGTAAAGAACGCTATCTGTCATATTCCACAAACGGGCCTTTTTCTTGAATAAGAGAATGATCTATTGAAAGTAAATCGTAGATCTAATTTATTCAATTAACTGGCTGTTTAGTCGCTTTAGAAGCAAGGTGTTTTTTTACTTTTCCAATCACTAACAATAGCAGTGGAAGAAAGACACAGATTGTTAAGGAGTACGGTGTTAATGCTATCAAAATAAACTGATGGAAGCTTACGATATTGGGATTCATAAAGATTGAAAAGGGAATAATTAAAAATGCCAATGGAAAGGTGAGAATTTTGTAGCTTTTTAAACCTAACACCTGAGCTAATCCAAGTGAAAGTGCATAATAACAAATTGTCGCCTTAAAATACAGCGTCAGCATCCATATAATGGCAACTAGGACTTCTACTCTTTGGATAAAGGTTCCAATGACGATTTTTTTCCCTAACATATACGACGGATAGGATTGTCTTGCAGTCATATTGGCACCTAAAACTAAAATGCTCAAGGTAAACAAAATCGTGATGAAGACGGCTCCAATTAAAAATCCTTTATAAAAGGATTTTTTCATTTCTGTTTTGTTCGTAACATACGGCATGACCATGAGTAAAATGCCAAGCTGTAGAGGGTTTCCCCAATTTACGTATGAACCCTTTAAAATGGGTTTCAGACCTTCTCCGAAAATAGGCTGAATATATTCCATCTCTATTTGAGGAATCAGAAACAAGAATAATATAAAAAGCAGCATGACAATCCATGGAAAAAATATTACTGCCGAACGACAGTTCACTTCTAATCCTAACCACACACCAACTAAGCATGTAAACGCAAATATAATCATAATTATTGCAAGGGTGTTTCAACCAATATTTCCGTAGTAAAAAAATCCTCGATATCCCGAACTTGTCCGCAAGTAATATGAAAAATATAAAAAAGGTAGAGAATGGATGCGATTTTGCTCACCCATTTTCCATATATCTTTTCATTATTCTCAACATACGTCATGGATGGATAAAGGGCAGATACCTTGTTAAAAACGAAAATAAAAAATAAAGAAATTAAAGTTGTCAAGATAGCCGTAATCCAAGCATCCTGTTTAGCTGCTTTTGCAACTGGAGCGGGAGCAACAAGTATCGCACTTCCGATTGTAAAGACAGTTACTAATATGAGAAATTCACCGGCGTTAACTTTTCCTTTTTCGAGCATAATTTCCTCCAATAATTCCGGATATACTGAGTATCCCAATAAATTCCTATATTTATGACTACACTAAGAAATGATGGAGAAGGTTCAGCAGTATAAAAAGGAGCTTCAATCGAGGATTCTTTTTGTGTGTATAAGTAGCACGTATTCTATAGGGTGATGCTTTTCTTATTCAATAATCGGGCCATTATCTACAGTATCAGCTCAAAAAAGTTGAAAGAATGCACCTTTTATCATTGATTACATGTAGTCATAGATACACGTATTATGGGCTTGACTTGAGCCCCTGTAGTTATAATTGATCCTGAAGGCTGTAGCAGGTTTTCCATCAGGCAACGAGCCTATCTATCACACCTACCGCGCTTTCGCTTGCTGTCCTGGAAGTGTAGTCTGGAAGAAGTACACTTCCACACTAAACTTCAAGGTATTTTCTTTCTCCTGCTGCCCAAGTCCATTTTCCATACCTTTGAATGCGTTGAATACTATAAAAAATAACTGTAGATAATGTTTCCACAAAGTTAGAAATCTGGTCATTTTTGTATCATTCCATACGTAAATGCGGTAGAAAAACATACTGTAGATAAGGGCGCTTTTCTTGAATAACAACCTCATTTTGTTAGTTTTAGAACGGCTAACAGAATAAGGTTGTTTTTTAAAATTAAATAACATTTCAAATATGCTTTTGTAATTTTTTTGAAATAATGATTAATGGATTGTTGACATAATATTTAAAGTATTATATGTTATTTAAATAATAAAAGCCTAGTAATTTGATGGGTATATATATATTTTATTTCAGACTATCTTTTATTCAAAAGGAGAGGGACTATTTGGGGGAGTATGGAATATGGATATTGGCGCTTGCAGTTGGCTATACATTATTGCTTATTATCGCCGGCCAGTTAGCAAAGCGTAAAATTAATAAGAAGGATAGCTACTTTGTAGCAGGCAGAAATTTCAACAAATGGATGGTGGCTTTTTGTATCACCGGATTGTTTTCCGGATCAA
Organism: Bacillus sp. EB600; assembly: GCF_024494385.1. Taxonomy (GTDB): domain Bacteria; phylum Bacillota; class Bacilli; order Bacillales; family Cytobacillaceae; genus JAEVLT01. Next base: position 13,840 of record NZ_JAEVLT010000043.1, on the reverse strand, counting down.
CCTATATATCAATTTTAGAATTATCCTATTTGTCAGGAATTTCCGCTATATGGTATGGAGTCGCAGAAATGGTTCAAATCTTTATTATTGGTTTTTTAATTATACGTTCATTTCGTAAGAAAATGATGGTTACCGTAACTGGTTTAATTGGTGAAAAGTATGGACGTACATCTTTAGGAATCTCCAGTTTGATTACTGCGTTTGCTTTCCCGATGTGGTCTGTTGCAACAGCTATTGCCTTTGCCTCAGCTATTCATGTTTTCACAGGAATATCTTTGACACTTTCCGTGGCAATAACAGCTATCTTATTATTCATTTATTTGCAGGGGGGAGGCATGTGGTCCATCGCATTTACACAAACGATTAATATTTTTCTATTTGCAGCTATGTTTATCATTGGGCTCACTGCCTTCTTTATTAATCCAGGGATTGAAGGGCTTCTGACATTTGCGCATGACAAACCAGCGATGTTTGAGATGGATGGTGTTGGTTTACAAGTAATTGTTGCTTGGTTTGGTACCTTTCTGGTAAATGTTATTCTTGCACAGGCAGCATTTCAGATGGCACTTTCCTCCAAAACCCCGGAGGAAGGCCAAAAGGGGATGATCATAGCAGGATTTATGGCTATTCCATTTATTGTCTGTGGTTCCTTATTTGGAATTGCTGCTGCAGTAGTTATACCAAATGCCCAAGGAGGTTTAATTGCCATTCCGCAATATTTAATGGAAATATTGCCTGCACCTCTTGTAGGTTTGTTTTTCTTAGGTGTATGGGCGTGTGCACTTGGCTGGGGAGCTCCTTGTCAATTTTCAGGAGCAACCAGTCTTGGACGGGACTTTGGACGAGCTGTACAACCGAAAGCTACAGAAGAACAGCTTGTTAAATATACTAAAATTTCATTGCTAATTCTAACCGTATTAATGATTGTATTTGGCATGCTTCGTACAGAACAATCCGCATGGTGGAATGTTTTAGCTTGGACGATCCGCAATAGTGCAACATTTGCACCGGTATTAGCAGCACTATTCTGGCCAGTGGTTACAAAAAAAGCTGTCATTGCTTCATTATTGACAGGTTTTTTAAGCGGATTAATATGGTATTATCTGGGGGACTGGAAACCTGCTACGTTTTATTTGAACATTCATCCTGTCTGGGTGGGAAGTTCTATTAATATACTGACAATAACGATTGTTACACTATTGGATAAAAAAGCTGAATGGGTGATCCAATTAGGGAAATCTGCTTCTTATTTCTACATTAGCTTAGGAGCAGGAATTATATTAACCGGTTTGAACATTGTTTACTTTGATTTGTTCTATCAAAATGGATTAACCGGATTATTCGGATTTGCGGCAATCATGTCCTTCTTTATAGCGAACATTCAAATTGTTAGACCTGTTCATGAAAAAGCACACTTGTTATCAAATATTACTAATATATAGAAATACGGATCCAGCACGATAGTAGTTTGGAAATTACAATAACAAAATGAAAGGATTAGATGGATTGATGGAAGCCACATTAAATTGGTCAGGAAATGTAGCATTTTCAGGGGCAGCCTCCTCTGGGCATGAAATTAAAATAGATGGTGCTGAAAAGATCGGAGGACAGAATTCCGGTGTAAGACCAATGGAACTCCTTTTATATTCAGTTGCAGGTTGTACTGGAATTAATGTTATTTGGATTTTGAAAAAAATGCGTTTAGAACCAACCTCTTTCCATATGGAATTGAAAGGAGATCGTACGGAAGAGCCTCCCAATAATTTTATAAACATCCATATACACTATGCATTCGAAGGAGAACTGCCTAAACAAAAGGTGGCACGAGCCATCCAATTAGCTAATGATAAATACTGTTCAGTTACACATTCATTAAATACAAAAATTACAGTAAGTTATTCAATTAATGGAGTTCAAGAAACTAAAAGCATGTAAGCTTATAAAAAGGTGCCCATATTCCAATTGTTATTTTTAAGTTGGATAGGGCACTTTTTTCTTACGGATCATTTTGAACCATCCGTCCAGCCAATGATACTTTTTTCATTTCCTCTATGATTACATTATCTAAGGGGGAATAGCGAACAGTAGACCATACTGAGCGAAAACAATAGGGGACCCTATCAGTGCAAAAAGCAAGTATCAAAAAGTCTGGACCTCGTCTTTTTGGTCAAAATGGATGACGCACGTATTCACTTTAAAGCCTTTGGTGATAAATGTCAGATAAACTCAATCTTTGTTTTCAGGGGTTCAGAGCAAAATACGCGAATTTTGTACGTTAAGAAAATTCAAATTAGAGCGGTTTTTTTGTAAAAGAAAGTATGCCGGGTAATTCCCGGCTTGTCTTACTAGTGAATGTACTCTAAGGCCTTTCTTTAATAATGTTTTCAAAGTTTATTTTTATTCTCATACTCTCTCTCAATTTTCTTCATTTCTTACACGAAAGGGGTTCGAAAATTAACTTTTCAAGGGGCAAATAAAGTTTTCGTTATAACAATATCTTTGTTAGCAGTCTAGTTCAACGGGGAAGGGAGGTTTGATGAGGAGGAAGTCATTAGGCGAACACCCTGCTCTCATCTATAAATAGGTTGTATTCTATAAGATGTAAAACAATTCCTCTATTATTATTTTCCCCTTAACATTTTCCCCGCAAAATGATCAAGGTGCTCTGCCATTTTTAGTTGAGCTAATAATGGATTTTGTTCAACTACTGCTTGATAAATCTGACGATGTTCTTTGAGAACATTCTGTGCTAAAACTGGACTATTGAAAGTAATTCTACGTATTTCCTCCATCGCCTTATCCATTGGTTCAGAAATGGATTCTAATAGCCTTGCCATAATAGAATTATGGGTAGACTGTGCTAAAGTTTGGTGGAAAAGCATGTCCAATTTCTTACTTTCTTTTTCATTTGTTATATTTAATTCCATCATGTTTAAATTTCTCTCTAATTTCTTCAGATCTTCTTCTGTTCTCTTTTGAGCGGCTAATCGAGCAATAGATAATTCGAGTGATTCACGAGCTTCCATTAGTTCCAAGATCATTTCTTCACTAATTAACATTTTTTGAAAATCGGGAAGTTCTATATCTTCAGAATTAAATTTTTTAATGTAACTTCCCTCTCCTTGACGAGTTTCAATAAACCCCATTAGTTCCAGAGCGCTTAAGGCTTCTCTTACTGTTGATCTCCCTACTTGATACATCTCACATAATTCTTTGCTGCTAGGCAATCGCTCTCCAGGTTTCAGAGCGCCACTGATTATTTGTTGTTTAATCTGTTCAGCGATCACTTCATAAACTTTTTGTCTATTTATTTTAGTCGCTTTCATTATTTTATCTCCTTTAATAGTTTGAATTTATATAGAAAAATGGATATTTTTAGCTCCGCAGAAAATCTTATCTATCAATATTAAAAATTGAAATTTACACAAAAGAAAAATTATTCAGAATATTTTGTAGACAAGTAGAATGTCATTTGCTAATATATGTCTTGTAAGGGATCATATGATAGAAAAAAGATTAATATCCTATTGAATCTTCTATTCTTTTCCGGAGAGGTGAGTGCCTAAAGATTCACTCATTTTATCGATATGATAACTTGTCTGATAATATGATAACTGATATTTTTTTCGAATGTAAGCATTTTTTGATAACAATTTATCAATGGAATACGAATAGCATAAAGTATTCGTTAGGGGGAAAAGTATGCCTAGAATTATGCGTCTCGGCCGGGTAGAACTAAAGGTTCTAGACTTGAGAAATCAGTAGAATACTATACAAAGATTATTGGCTTAGAAGAAACGGGGCGTTATGTGGATAGCGTTTATTTTAAGGCATGGGATGAATACGATCACCACAGTTTAATTTTAACAAAATCCAACTCTGCTGGATTGGCCCATTTAGCTTTTAAAGTAGAGACTTTAGAAGATTTAGCTTATTACGAAAAGAAGGTTGAAGAATTCGGCTGTACTACAACACGAATTTCAAATGGTATTAGGTTGGCTGAAGGAGAAGCGGTTCATTTTATTTTGCCGACAGGACATCATTGTGAACTGTATCATGAAATTGAATTGCTTGGAACAACTGTAGGATCTTTAAACCCTCACCCTTGGCCATTAGGGGCAAAAGGAATTGCACCGCATCGTCTGGATCATTGTCTATTAACAGGTGACGACTTAAAAACAGTCACGAGATTCTTTATTGAAGCCCTTAACTTCAGACAAAGTGAAAGAATTACAGCGGTAAACGGTGAAGAGTTATTAGGAAGCTTTTTGTTTACGTCTAATAAAGCACATGATTTAGCATTTGTGAAAGGTCCAGACGCTAAACTCCACCATGCTGCATTCCATGTTGATTCCCTTCACGATGTTTTTAAAGCAGCCGACCTTTTATCGATGTATGAAGTTCCATTTGATGTCACACCAACACGCCATGGAATTACAAGAGGAGAAACGATTTACTTCTTTGACCCATCCGGAAACCGAAATGAAGCATTTGCGAATGGATACATGGCCTTTGCAGATATGCCAACGATTACTTGGACAGAAGATAAGATTGGACAAGGTATATTCTATCATCGCCGAGAACTATCTGCATCTTTCATGAAAGCGCCAACTTAATCTATATAAAGGCCATTCAAAAGGGAGTGATATTATGTTTAAAGTGACACTTAAAGCAAGAGGGCAGCAGTTTGAGTATACTTGTTTATCGAATGTAACACCGCTAAGGGCTGCTCGTGACGCGTTTATTCCAATTCCTACATGGTGCCAACAAGGCGGATGCGGCCTGTGTAAAGTAAAAGTGCTCGATGGTGAATATGCCCAAGGATTAGTTCGTTCATATGATGCATTATCTGATGAAGAATTAGCGAGTGGTTATGCATTAGCTTGCTGTATGTCAGCAAAAAGCGATCTTGAAATCATTACTGTAGAGGATTATAAGAAACTACTAAGTAGTGATTCTAATACATCAAGAATGACGGAGGCGAAGTAATTTTTTCAGAAGCTATGCCTAAATTTTTGTAAAACTTTAGAATTAAGTACGAACTCTATTTTCTGAATAGTGTGTTTTTTCAACATGTCTGATAACATGATAAGTAAGATAAATGCAATGTTTCATTTAAAAATAAGGAGATGTTTAAAAATGAGTAAACTAAAAATAGCTATTATTGGATTAGGAAGAATCGCACGTACACATATTGATTCCATCAATAATTGGCCTGAATTATGTGAACTAACTGCTGTTGTTGACATAAAGGAAGAGTTGGCCAAGGCATATTCCGAAGAATTCAATGTTCCTTTTTACACTTCAATTGAAGATTCTTTAAACGATCCAAATATCGATGCAGTAATCATTTGTTTACCTCATAATTTGCATGAGCCAATTTCTGTACAAGCCAGCAATGCAGGTAAGCATGTCTTGGTAGAAAAAGTAATGGCGACATCTGTTACGGAAGGTCTATCGATGGTTGAAGCGGCTAAACGGAATAATAAAAAACTAATGGTTGCACAAAGTCGAAGATATTTCCAAGCATTCCATGAAGCTAGAAAATATTTTGATAAAATAGGAAAAATCACGAACTCCCTATACAACTTTACATGCTTCTTTGATAAAAATGTTGCTCCGCCTTGGTGGCAGTCAAAAGAAGCTACAGGTGGATTAGCCTATCCAATGCTTGGCTCACATGCGATTGATATTACTCTATGGATGATGGATGATCGTGAACCGGTATCAGTACTAGCTCAAGGAACTTCAAACAATCCTGATTTCGAGGGAGATGACGATCTTACGATTATCATTGGATTTAACGATGGAACTCAAGCAACATGTTTCTTAGGAATTAATAATAGCTATCCAATTCATGAAGGGAATATTATTGGGAAAAAAGGTACGATCAAGTGGAGTCAAACAGGTGATCATGTAGGGCTAATTGGAACAGCGGATACCGATCTTTATGTTAATGGGGAAAAAATCATATCAGGGCCATCTAATCCTCACAATTTTGCTATCCAAATGAAAGAGTTTGTTGATTCCATTATTGAAGATCGAGAACCTCTTACATCTGGTGAGAAGATTATCACCCAACTTAAAATTATTGAAGCAGCTCAAAAGTCTGCTGTAGAAAAGCGTGTCATTATGTTAGAAGACTCTATGTCTGCTGTAAACTAATTTTAATGAGCTAATATAAGTAATGCCCACCTCTGGTTATGTCCATCCCAAATCTTACTTTGGGGTTGGACGTAACTAGAATAACCATATTACGAGTTTTACTTATTGTATCTAAACTAGTCTAGATGAATTTAGGATCAACAAATGAATGTAGAAACGGGAGGGCTATTATGAAAATTTTTGAGCGTGTCCAGAAAATACCGGGGGGAATCATGATTATCCCTTTGTTTATCGGTGCCATTGTTAATACATTCTTTCCACAGATTATTAATATTGGCGGTTTCACTCAATCGCTGGGTGCCCAAGGATTTCCAACACTTATTGCCGCGTATCTTTTTTGTGTAGGAACGAAAATGACCCTAAAAGGGACTCCTGTTATGCTAAAAAAAGGTTTTTCTATTATGTTTGCAAAAGTGGCCATAGCTACTATAATTGCACTGGCGATTGCAAAACTATTTCATGGTGACCTTTGGGGATTATCAGCATTGCCTGTTCTTGCAGCAATGAACGATACCAATGGTGGTTTGTTTATAGCATTAACCAGTAGTATGGGTGATGAAAATGATACAGGTTCCTATATTGTACAAAGTATTGAAACAGGACCTTTTCTAACGATGCTGGTACTGGCAGGTGCTGGATTGGCAGTTATTCCATATATGTCTATGGTTTCCGTTGTTATTCCTATTGTTTTAGGAGCGATTTTAGGGAATTTGGATAAAGACATTCGTGCATTTTGCACGAAACATCAAGATGTATTTTTTCCGTTTTTCGGTTTCGCATTGGGAAATACGATTAACCTAAAATCCGTGGTATCCTCGGGGTGGAGTGGAATACTTCTAGGATTTTTAACTGTGTTCATGACGAGTGCAGTGTGTATGATTGCCGACAGATTGACTGGTGGTAATGGAATTGCTGGAGCTGCGGCATCGGGGACCGCAGGAAATGCGGTAGCTACTCCGAAAGCGATTGCAATGGCTGATCCAACGTTTGCGGCTATTGCCCCTCTTGCAACGCTTCAAGTAGCAGCTTCAGTTATTGTTTCTGTAATTTTAACCCCTTTGCTTACAACATTCGTATATAAACGTATAAAAAAGAAAAGGGAGAAACAGCTTGAGTTAGAAAAACCGGAAATACTCAGTAGCTAAACAAAACTATACAAGTGACCGCCTTAAAATAGATTGATTACGGATTTACCGAGGAAGTTAAAGAGTATTTTTATAAGAACAGTATTATGTTCAGTGAACGGGTGCTTGTGTTTAATATCTAAAAATATCAATAAGCTGAAAATATGCAAGTTTTTATTCTTCTCTTGCGTATTCTCGGTTTTTTTAATTGTCAAATAGATCCATACGGTGTTATTTGATCATTACATTGGTAATGGAAAAGAAATCAAGATCAATGATGGATTGAAGTTCATCCTGAATTTGTATTGTGTTATTTAGTGGGTCGATTTTCTTTACATACCCAACGCGTGGTAAGTAAAAAGGGAGTCTTCCTCCAGTCTTATGAGTTTGTGTGGTGCTTACTCAATTCGACATTTTGGAGAGGTACTCCTTTTTCTATTCTTTAAAAGCCTTGAGCCCGGAGGGCTCAAAAATATTAAATTGATTCAAATATTGTAAAGTAATTCAAATATTGTAAAGTAATTCAAATATTGTAAAGTAATTCTAATTCAATTATAAAAAGAGGTGCAATATGCAACAAAAGTGGTATCGACAATCATGGGGAATTATTTTATTACTCCTTTCACTACTAATTGTATTTACTGGTTGTTCACAACAAAATAATACAGAAAGCAAAATAAATGAAAAGAAAACAACCACTGTTGAAAGCAAAAAAAGTACACCTGACAATGAGACCGAAAAAACGACGAGTGAAAGTGTTCCTGCCACTAGTGCACCAGCGATAACAAGTGTTAATGGTGACTTTGACTACAGCAAATATACACTAATTGCAGTAGATGGCGGAAATATGTCAGGATATAGAAAGCCGAATGTCCGAGTTGATATTGGGTTTGGCGAAAGGGAATATTGGGCTTTTACAAATGAATACGGACAACTAATTCGTGTTGAGGCAAAAAATATAACACTCCAAAATCCGAATACGGAACGTGTTTTATCGTCTGGGAGATATTATTCTGATGAAGCAAATGTTCCCGGTACAGAGAGGCAAGAATTCGATAAAGGGCATGTGATTGCTGACTCACTTGGGGGAGTATCTAACGCCTATAACATTACACCTCAAGACAGCATTCTCAATAGGCACGGCGATCAAGCTTATATGGAAAAAGTGATTCGAGATGCAGGAGGTTGTACTGATTTCGTAGCAGTTATTTCATATCCAAATACTCAGACGCAAATTCCTAACCATTATAAATTCACATACAAAATTCAGGGCAGATCCATTACAGATGAATTTGACAATGTAAACCCAGATGAAGTGAATAAAAATTTAGGGAAAACGACAGGTACGAGTAGTACGCCACCAACGCCACCGGCAAACGCAACGGTAAGTAGCAATGAAGATCTTAGTAAGGTGGATACCAATCATAATGGAAAGGTTACGATCGCTGAAGCCAAAGCTGCTGGCTTTAAAATGCCAATTACGCGCGATTCATGGCTCTATAAATATATGGACGACCGAGATGGTGATGGAGTAGTAGGTGAATAGACAAATCGGATATTTATACACATGTAACAAGATGGGATGGCTGCGGTGATCCCATTTTCTTATTGTGCTAAAGAAGCAGGTTAGTCGAGGAAGGTAGTGCATATATTAATTCAAAAAAGATAAAATTAGGATGAAAGTGAAAGAGCTGAGTACAAGTGTTTCACCTTCAGGTGAATAAAGTTATTTATAAGCTTAGTCATCTATTCAGGGAATAATCATGTGAAACTGCAAAGTAAAAAATTAAAGCATATCTGACAAATCTCAGATATGCTTTCGTTTTGATCATAATGTAAATATATCTGTTATCTGATTAACTTTCGCTTTGTTGTATAACAGTTTTTTTACCCTTGTTTTTTTGTTTTCCTGTTTTTTTAGCAGGCATAAAGAAGGTAACAATTAACGCCACAAAAGATAAAACTAACATAAATAAATAGGCATCACTTGAACCAAAGATCGATGCTAACTTCGCTAGTTGCACAGCTGAAATGTTTACATTTTCAATAGATAACTCAGAAGCATGTGAAGTTGATTGAATTGTATAAACTGTGATGACAACTGCTGTTCCAATAGCACCTGCTAATTGACGAACAGTATTATTTACAGCTGAACCATGTGAACCTAATTCTCTTGGTAAAGCATTCAACCCTGCTGTATTTAAAGGCATAGTAATAAAGCTTAATCCAATACGTAAAATGCAGGTGCGAACCAATAAATACATATAGCTTGTGGATTCGGTTAGATCTATTACTCCCCACATGGAAATAATGATAAATAATAAACCTGTAATAAAGAGTGGTCTAGCACCGTATTTATCATACATTCTACCAGTGACTGGTGATAAGAAGGCATTTATCACAGCTCCAGGTAATAAAAGAAAGCCTGCCTCTAAAGCTGTAAAACCTCGTCCATTCTGTAAGTAGAGGGGTAAAAGGATTAAATCCGCATACATAATCATCGTAATTAAAATATTAATGAACGATGTGAGAGTGAAAATTTTATACTTAAATACAGATAAATTTAATAATGGATCGTTGGATTTTATTTGACGTAAACAGAATAGAGTCGTAACGATAGCTCCGACAATAATTGTTGTTATAACAATGGAATCATCCCATCCCTTGCTTCCTGCACTACTAAATCCAAATAAAATACTTCCAAAACCAATCGTTGATAAAATGACACTTGCGATGTCTAATTTCGCTTTTGCTGTTTCTGCAACATTCATTAAATATTTGAACGCAAGAACAATGACGATTAATAGAAATGGGGCTAATCCAATAAATAGCCATCTCCATGATACATATTCAAGAATAAAACCAGATAATGTAGGAGCGATGGCTGGTGCAAAGATTATTGCAAAGCCAATTGTTCCCATAATACCTCCACGCTTTTCGCTAGAATATAAATATAAAACAACGGTCATCAATAGTGGGATAATAATTCCAGCCCCAATGGCTTGAATCATTCTTCCCGTTAACAGTATGCCAAAATTCGTAGCACATGCACAAAGTACAGACCCGATTAATAAAAAGAACATCGAGCTAATAAATAACTGCCTTGTTGAAAATTGTTTCATTAAAAAAGCCGTAATCGTCACTAAAACGCCGTTTACTAGCATATAGCCTGTTGATAACCATTGTACAATTGCGGCTTTTACATCAAATATGTCCATGAAACTACTCAATGCAACATTTAATAGAGTTTGATTTAAGGTTGATAAAAAACAGCCTGCAATCAGAATAATTAATATTATTTTTTTACTTTTTTCTGTGATTTCCTTATTCATTCATAAACCCCTTTATTCTATACTTGATTTCTCAACATTGTGTCGATAAAATCCATAATAACAAAACTATATGTTCCTGACCATAAACAGTTTTTTTTAAACTGTTCACTAATCAACATAGAATATATATCATGATGAGAAAGTCAAAAAAAATCGATAAAGGAGTTTAAAATGTCTATAAAAAAAGAAGATCCTCGTACAATTCGTTCAAGAGAAATGTTTAAAAATGCTGTCTTTTCGCTTCTTTCAGAGGACTCCACTATTTCAAATTTAACTGTTCAGAAGGTCGCAGCCAAAGCAGGATTAAATCGGACAACATTTTACTTACATTATCAGGATATTCAAGATTTACTAACGCAAATCACCGATGAGATATTACATGAGCTTTCTGATAGAATTGTTGATTTAATACAAGCAAAAGATTTATCAGAAAAACAACAGCTAACACAATTGCTCGATTATTTATATATCCATCGAAATTATTTACTTATTTTATTTAAAATGAATCAATTTGAGGAGCAATTGTTTTTTTTATTAAAGCAATTACTAGAAACAAGAAGGAAGAATACCAAGGCGGATTTACCTGCTAATTATGTTGCGATTGATATTAAAACAGCCTCATTGGTAGGTATCATCATGTGGTGGATAAGGAAGGGACTTCATTTTAGTTCAGATTATATAGCAAATCAAATTTATTTAATGTACAAAGTGCAATGATTTCTAAATCATTTTTCAATCTTTTAAAGAAATGCCTAGGAGTAAATATTTTTAGTATTGTGAAGAAATATACTTAAACTACCATGAAAATTAACTTCTTTAACATTGGGAAAATGGCATTACTAAAGAAGACGCAGCCCATTCATTTTTTTTAAAAGGGGAGAGCGCCAGATTCATTGATCTATGGTTTAGAAAGTGACTGGATTAAGATGCTTTAGGTTCTTCTAACGTAACGGTGTATCCTAAACTTTCGAGTCGTCTCAGTGAATGCCGAACGATAGATTGTTGTCTCTGCTTATCAAAGTAGTCTTCGCCTAAGTCTATATACATTTCTTTTCGGGTTAAGAGATAATAAGAGATACGTAACATTGCGTGAGCGACTACAATACCAGCACGTTTCTTACCCTTTCGGGATGCTGTACGTCTATACAGTGCTCCGAGATAGTTTTTGGATCCTCTTACTGAATGAGCTGCTTCTGTTAACGCCGATCTTAAATACTTATTTCCTTTTTTAGTTTTGGCTGATTTTCTTTTTCCAGCACTTTCATTTTGCCCAGGAACTAATCCTGCCCAAGAACACATATGAGCTGCAGTGGAGAATTGTTTCTTCACATCAGTCCCAATTCAGATAGAATTTGCTCAGCCACTCTGGTTGCTATACCGGGAATCGAATCCAATCGTGATACATCTTCTTGATGGGAGCTGACTCTGTCCGCAACTTCCTTATCAAGCATCTCGATTTGCTCAGTAAGAAAATCAATATGACCTAAAATGGTCTTTAACATGAGGCGTTGATGTGAATTGATATAGCCTTTTAGGGCGAGTTCCAGCTCTTCTTTCTTCTTCTTCATGCTGCGTCGAGCGAAGTTTGCTAGTTTTTCAGGGTCCTCTTCACCATTGGCAATGGCATCAAGCATATCTCGTGCTGAAACACCCAACACATCTGAAACCACAGATCCCAACTTAATGTTCGCGCCTTCTAACACTTTTTGGATTCGATTATGTTGCCTGGCACGCTCCTCGATAATACTTCGACGATATCGAACGAGTTCACGCAATTCACGTTGATTTCGGTCAGGGATATAACTGGCTTTAAGAAGTCCATGGCGAAGAAGTTTGGCGATCCATTCTGCATCCTTCGCATCTGTCTTTCGTCCTGGAACAGCCTTCATATGTTGGGCATTCACCACTAAAAACTCGATATCCTCAGCTTCTAGTAAATTCACAATAGGCTTCCAATAAACACTCGTACTTTCCATGGCTACATGGGTACAATTATGTTGTTTAATCGAGTCAACCAACTGTAATAGAAATACAGTTTTAGTAGAGAACGTTTGAATCTCCTTTCCTTCAGGTGTCAAAATACAGGCAGTAATATTGTCCTTATGAACATCCATACCGCATGCTCTTTCAATGACTACATCCATTGAAAACATCCTTTCTACCGCGATCATTATAATTAGAGGCTGGTGCAACAACCAGAATAGGATTAATCTACCATGCGTGCTTCCCGTAAGGGAGCGACAGTCAGTGGTGCACCGTGGTCGGTGGAGTCAGACTAACGGATGGGCTCTAACGCGCGACCTTCCTCTCCCAGCCGTAGAATCAGTATTGACGGTTCGTGACCATTTTCATTCTCTGTGGTGAAGCGCTGATTTTTGCGCTTCATGACTAACAGGTGCTTTACTTGAATAAGAACAATATAAGAATCTAAAACCATGTGTAAAATTTGAGAGTGGCAAAAATGGTTGTATTTATGTTTTCTTGCAAATACTTTTATACAATGTTAAACTTTAGAAGAATTATTTTTGTTCGGTGTTAAGGATAGTATAAGATTAACTTTTCGTCTTGATGATCACTGAGTGCAAGGATAGTAACACATTGTGTGCAAAGCACACAGCAGGAGGAAACAAAATGGAACAAGGTAAAGTAAAATGGTTTAACGCAGAAAAAGGTTTCGGATTTATCGAGCGTGAAGGCGGAGAAGACGTATTCGTTCATTTCTCAGCGATCCAAGGCGAAGGTTTCAAATCTTTAGACGAAGGTCAAACAGTTACTTTTGACGTTGAGCAAGGTCAACGTGGAGCTCAAGCAGCTAACGTGCGTAAAGCTTAATAATTAAGAACAAAATAAACAGGCTCTACATGGAGTCTGTTTTTTATTTTTTCTTTTAAAACAAGGAGCCCCACTCACGAATGAGTAGGGCACATGTAAACAAGTAAATCAAATGGTAAATAAAGAGTATCACATAATCAAAAATTCTCCTAATTATCTTTTAATAAAAATTTTAAAGTGCTTTTGTTGAGAGTGGCTAAAATTGTCACTCTTTTTTTGTGTATGCTAGGTGGATATATCAAGAGTAACATATTTTATTTCATAGTGAGGCGATTTTTAATGGAAAGAAGAACAAGGTATCATGTAACAATCATGGGGAATGGTCAGGAAGAACAGGCTGTCGTAATAGCTATTCTCCAGAACAAATGAAAAGTTTAGTTTGCAAAC
>NZ_JAEVLT010000042.1 GCF_024494385.1 Bacillus sp. EB600 | reverse complement strand
TAGGGCAAGGTTGTGTCCGAACAGTATAATCTACGCCTGTGGAGATTGTGTAAGACATATTGGAAAACCCCTACTATGCTACGGTTGATGAATCAGGAAGCCCCTTCTTCAAAACAACCCGAAAGGGTGTTAAGGAGGGGTCATTCACAGAATGGGTTTAGTGAAATAGAGACTGGTTTGATCGTCGGATTAAGATGGATGCATTTTTGTTATAAGTTTTGTTCGCTGCGTATTTTATTTAATAATGCCAGGCAGCCAGCTAAAACAAGACGATAGGTTTCATCAAAATCACCTGTGTAAAATGGATCGGGGACATCCTTCCTGTACTTGGGCAGATCGAGCAGCCTAATGATCTTTGGATGATTAGGCCTGCCGGTTATCCTATAAATATTTTTTATGTTGCTGTTGTCCATACCGATAATATACGAATTTCCAAAAGTCTTCTTTCTTTAGTCGGCGTCCAACAATCCCATCAGAAGAGATATTGTATTTTATCAGAGTATTAAGGGCTTTTTCGTGCGGGGGGGGGGGGAAGCAGATTTACCACGAACTGGTTGTAGAAGAATCAACTACGATTTTGTTAGCCAAGTTTTTTTTGACTAAGTCACGAAACAAAGCTTCAACCATTGGTGAACGGCATACAAATAAAACGTTGATCATGTACTTAACTCTTTTTAACTTATCTTAATTTTCTGTGAATATACCCCAGGTACGGATATGGAGTTGAATTTAAATTCTTTAAAGGTATTTATTTCGATAATGACCTAATGACAACAGCGGCCAAATATGAACGTAACTGTGATAATAAATATAAAAGTGGCCTGGCAGCCCCGCACCGGTAGGGTAAGAAAAACTTTTATCTGATAAGTTTTTTCTATTTAATAAATATTCAATCCCTTTTTCGATCTCAGCCACGGGCTGGTCATAAACCGATATCAAACTATCAACCGCCCAAGCTGTTTGTACAAGGGTAGAATAGCCAAGTGGACAATATGTTTTAAATCGATCACTTTGACACGATTCCCCCCAGCCGCCGTCTGGGTTTTGAATGCTTTTTAACCATTTCACAGCCTTTTGAACGGATGGATGATCATCTGAAATTCCGACAGCCCTTAATCCCGTTAAAGCCGCCCACGTTCCGTAAATGTAAGAGATCCCCCATCTGCCATACCATGAACCGTTCTCTTTTTGATTTTCCAATAACCAGTTTACCGCATCACCTATCTTTGGATGTTGTAATGTCATACCTGCGTACGTACCAAGGAATTCAAGTGTTCTTCCTGTTAAATCAGAAGCGGTTGAATCAATAAACGAATCCCTAATATTATTTTGAATTGGTAATAATGTGAGGATTGATTTAGATTGTCGATTCTCAAAGGCACTCCACCCGCCATTGTCATGCTGCATGGAAAACAGCCATTTTAACCCTGAATTCCAGGCTTTGCGGTATTTGTCATCCATGACTGAAAAACGGGTAATCGCACGTAATGCGGCTTGTGTGTCATCTACATCCGGATTGGTTGTATTGGTTTCTGAAAATCCCCATCCACCTTTTGGTTGCTGTTTTGATAATAAATATTCAGCCGCAGAAACAACGGCCTTATCTTCTAATGCTACTCCCGCTTCCTGTAAGGCATAACATAGGAGGCTAGAGTCCCAAATGGTGGCTGGCGAATTTTGAAAAGTGTATTCCCCATCTTCCTTAAAAAGAAAGGACTTTAACCCAAAAATAGCATGTTGGATCATTGGGCACTTGCGATCGTAACCAAGAGCAAGAAGGGCGTAAATCATATAAAAAGTTGAACTTGCATAACTGTATAAGGTGCCATCTGATTCAATTCTCTCCAACATATACATCTCTGCTTTTTGAATAGCACGTTTTGAAAAAAAGCTAAAAAAAGTTTTTTGGGGATATTTATGTTTTTTCTTTTCGTGTAAAAACAAATGGGAAAGATCAGGGACTTGATGGTTACGAATAGAAAATTTAGTATGTCCTAAAATAAAGGCTGGAGCCAAATGTGCCCGAATATAAGAGCTAAATTTATGAAAGGAAGGGAAATAGATAAGAAAAAGTGGGAAGGGGAAAAATTTAGGCCATGGATAAAGACCGTTCAAAGCAAGCATGAATTTTGTTGAAACGTGTGTCTTTTCAATTCCACCTTGTTCAAGAATAAAACCTTCTGCCTTCTTCATGTTTTCATTGGATACTTCAACATAGCCAGAAATGAATAAAGCTGTATAGGCTTCAACTGTAGTAGAAAGGTTACCTATATCGTCTTCAAATAACCCCCAAGAGCCATTTGCTTGTTGTAACGCTAATAAACGACTGGTAAGCTTTTGGATAACTTCTTCCTCATTAAACTCCAAAATGCGTAAAACGATAATCATATACGCATCCGTTGTTGGGCTGTTCTCAAAGCAATACCGCCAAGAACCATCCTTTTTTTGCTTTTCCTTGACTAATTGAATGTATTCATTGATTTCCGTTTCCATTTTATCGATAAAATTCATGGTCCTCCCCCATTGTCCATCGTACTAATATACACTATGTTGGGCTAGGGTTAGCCGAAATAATGAATATATCTATTTTTTAAGGTTATTGCTAACGCTCATTTAATTTCCGAAATCAACACTTTTTATTTTTGTTTAATAAACTGGTAGGTTTACTTTATAAGTTGTGAATTGAAAAGAGTTGAAAAGGAGTGAAATAAATGATAAATAAAGTTGGTCAAATAATGGTATATGTAAATAACCAAGATGAGGTAGTATTTTTTGGAGAGAAAAAGTAGGTTTCACTATAATTTCTGAAGAGGATAACGGTCAGGGAATGAGATGGGTCGAAATAGCCCCAACAAATGATGTTGAAACAAGCATTGTTCTTCACAACAAAGAATTCATTGCTAAAATGCATTCTGAACTAAATCTTGGCACACCTTCCTTATTGTTTTTTTCAGAAAATCTCGATCAATTACATAACCACTTATTAAATAAAAATGTTACAGTTGGAGAAATTGTAAATATGTCTTCCGGGAGAGTATTTAACTTTGCAGACATTGAAAACAATTATTTTGCAGGGATGGAGAAAAGTAAATAACAATCAGTAAAAACTACTCCTGTTTCTTATCCCTTTTTTGTTTCTAAGCTTTTTTGTTAAATAAAGATATACAATTTACTATGATTTTTAGGTCATTAAACTTGTCATATAAGTTAAGAGATGGAAAGAGTGCTAGAAGAATATATCACCGGTCTTGAAAAACAGAATAAGCCCCCGAAAACCATTATTTCCTATCAGAATGATATCCTTATTTTTATGAATGATTTACATATACAGCCAGATCATTTTGTGACGGCAACAGATGTAAGAAAATGGATCATTTCATGTTATATCCAAATGATGGAAAAACTTTCGCGATCACCACGATTAATCGTCGATTAAACTCAATAGGTATTTATTCGTGGCTCAAAAAAAATAAAAAGCTACAGCATATTCCAATGGAAGAAATTCAGGATATCAAGTCGGCTGATGAAGACCAAGAATAATTATGTGGCTTACAGAGGAAGAAGTTGAAGATTAGTAAGAAAGCCACCGGTAAAAGCACAGGAGTGAACCCGAGAGAAAAGTACGGACGAGATCGAGCCATTATTTATTTATTGACGTACGCTGGTTTAAGGGTAGATGAACTTTCCAACTTAAAGTTAACCGATCTTGACATGGAGTTAAACCGAATTCGAATTTTGGGGAGAGGAAGGAAGATTCGTACAGTGCCTATGTCCAATACATTGTGGCAGGAACTGACGACTGGTTACTCTTTAGAGCAGAAATGTCAAACAAGAAAGAGCATGTAGAAGAATCTCCTTATGTGTTTATAGCCGGCGGTCTCCACAATTTACGTTTCATGGAATCCAGACTATGATTGAAAGCTTGGTTTACCACAGAAAAAACTTACGTCTCATATGTTCGGGCATACATTTTGTAAATGGATGTTAAAAGCAACCAATAATGACGTTCAAAAACCAAACTTTTTTCATTGATAATCGTAAAAAAGTATAAAGTTGCATACAGGAAGTGAGTTATTAGAAATCTTAATCGGTTTTATTATAGGGGTTTTGTTTTTAGTAGTTGATATTATTGCTTTTTCTCCACTAAAAAGATTTCCTTGGATAATTAGATTTTTTATTATATTTAGTTTCAAGACTATTCGGTTTAGTTTCCTCTTAAAGCAACGAAATATGTGTGTAAAAAGATTAGGAGCCTTTTTTGCTGCTCTTGATAATAAATCAACAAGACCACGCACCCATTCTTTTAAATATGGGCTTGTAGACCTAGTTATTTAACCAGTCTTAAAAAGGAATATTACATAGGCTAAGTCTAACATTATGTTTTTAAAATGAGGGGAATAGGCGTATGCACCAGTATTGGTATGTGAATTCAAAGGGGATAGGGCAGCTATATAATAACCAAATTTTAGTACCATCATTATATTCACAGCCCCAAATACCCAAATTTGGAGGAATAAATGGTTTTAGGATTTCCGAGGGTTGGAGTGGTCGAGTCTATCCGGCCGGTTGGAATAGTCCCGGGAGTTTAAAGGGGTTTGATCGTATGGAACAACCTGTTAATTGGACTTCTCCCGCCGGCCAAACGGGTTTGACAGCACAAGAGCCTTCTTCCAGTTGGACAACACCGGCTGACCATGAGAATTTTACACCTCATGGACACAAAGGGAATTCGATGCCGCCGGTTAATCATGACAATTGGGAGTGGCAAGAGCAGCTGGCCGACTGGCCGCAGCTTCCCGAACATCCAGATTTTGCGTCCCAAGGAAAGTCCACTCCTTGGGCGCAACCGATCTACCATGCAGGGATGTTCGCACAAGGTCAGCCTCTAGGTTGGGCTCCATCAGCTGGCCATGCGGGTTTCAATTCCCAAAAACAGCCCCTCCCTTGGGCGAAACCAGTCAATCACGCAGGGATGTTCGCACAAGGACACCTCGCCGCTTTGCTGCCGTCGTCCGCCAATCCCTTTGGTTATAGCGCCGGTGGGCAACAGGCAAACTGGGGCGGTTTTGGAAACCCTGTAGGCTGGGGGGGACAGGTAAATCCCATGGGATGGGGTGGTCCGGGGTCCCCGATGGGATGGTGGAATAACGAAGGTATAGGCCGGCCGGGAATACTTGGAGGCTTACTTAAAGTAGGAAAAGGCACCATGAATGGAATAGGAATTATTAGTAGTCTAATCGGTGTGGGAAAAATCCTATTTTAGTGAATTATTAGTTTTGGAATCTATAAGTATCTTTTTAACATGAAAGGAATGGCAACGCCAACCGAACATTTCTTCTTCCATTAACAGAACAGGCTGGATTACAAGGATTTTCAAATAAAAAATCAGCTGGTAAGTTTTTTAATATTTTTTCTCATCAATATACTGCGCTGCGTCATTTTCCTTTTTCATGATTTCCTTCAAAGGGGTGTCACGTTTTCTTGTTTGTATTTTATAAAATCAAAATTCGTTTGCTTGATGATATTGGTGACATATATAGACAAATCCCTAAAATCATAAGCCTTTCCCCAATTGGTTGTAAACAATGGAGTCTCGTCAGTTGGGTATAAATGTGGGGAAAGCCTTTTTCTTACCCTCAATTTTTGGAGTCTTTCGAAAACCAATTTCTTGATCAATGCATGTCGGATTTCATCCCTTTTCCCTTTAACTCTAAGAAAATATTCTCCTATTCCAGAATCGTAGTAGAGATCACACCAACGATTTTGAGCAATATCCTGTATCCTGAGTTCAGTGGTAGGAAAACCATTTGGGGTTTTTGTGAAATAAAACGGTCTAGAAAGGACCTTACAAGTCTATCATTCAAAACAAAGGTGAGTATTGGTTAGTCCAATGACTCACCTTTTTCATTTATGCTATATCATGTATGTTGAAACTTATTAAGGTTATTAATATTTTAAAAAAAGTATATAAAATTGAAATTTGGAATCAAATTTAAGGCTTAAATTTGATTTTGGGGCTGGAAAAATGAATTTTGGTGATTTCACCTTTTTTATTTTTGAATTACTTTTTGGTTATCAATAACAAAGGAGTGATTCTTGTGAAGCAATTAGTAAATGGTGTCCAATTAGAGGGAGTAAAAAACAGTGGAGATTCTATGGAAGATAGGGAATTTCATTTAGTTTATGAGAATCATAAGTATTAAAATGTCTCGAAAACAAGGCTGGATACAGCAGTCCCCGTGTATTTTACTTGCTGGAAGCTTTTCTGTTTGATCGCCAGCGTATTTTGCTCGATGATGTTTTGAAGCTCTGGAAGAAAAAATTCTTTTTCCATTGATTGAGTATGTACGCGAGACATCCAAACATTTTTAATACAACAATCGTTATCTTTTGTTTTTCCCTGATCGTTTTTAAATGGAATGTATAAGATATTCAGACTTAGTTAACATAA
Source organism: Bacillus sp. EB600 (assembly GCF_024494385.1). Taxonomy (GTDB): domain Bacteria; phylum Bacillota; class Bacilli; order Bacillales; family Cytobacillaceae; genus JAEVLT01. Next base: position 30,464 of record NZ_JAEVLT010000042.1, on the reverse strand, counting down.
TGCTACTATACTTGTGAGCGAATAACCATCCGTTTTTTTATACAGAATTTTATGCAAAATCAGCCATAAGAGCCGATTCAAAACATCCCCCCAATTATTGATATAACTGGAATGTATAAAACCATCCATCAACCAGAAAAATAGACAAATTCACCCCCCTTGGCGCTCAAGAAGTTGTTCAAGAACACTATGATCAGTTTTAATTTATCTTAAGAAAAAAGAGGCCAAAGTATCTTGAAAACATCCAAAATGGCAAAAAGGGTCCAGTGATCTACTCAGACTCCGGTTGCACTCTCGGAGCCTATTAAATTTAAAAAAGTATCGAATTCGAGGGAATTATGAGTAAATGAACATGATTGTTCAATAAAAGAATTTTTGTCACTTCTATGAAATTTCTGATTTTTTCCTTCACAATATGCACAATTAAATAACCTTATAATTTTATGTGATACAACTGTTCTGTTTTCTTCAAATTCCAATTCAGTCTTATTTTTGGTTATCTTTACAATCACTGAATTTTCATTAACCTTCTCAACGATCCCTTTGATTCCATTTTTAAAAAAGATATGATCGCCTATTTCCGCTTTCTTTTTGGTATTGAATATCAAATTATTCCCTCCAATCTTAAATTGCATGGACCTTTGACTTATCTCTTAAATACAAACCTATACTACCTTCTATACTTCTCCATCTAGACCAATACATCAATTTAATAAGTGGCCGTATTTCCCTTTTAAAATAATTTTTTCATATCCTCTTCATGAATTTTATTAAAAATAAAACAATGTTTCTATCATATGAATCTTGATTTGAATCCAATTCTAATAAAAAGAATTGATTCATGCTATTGTGGTATTTGTTTTTAATAAAAAAGTAAAATTTGTAATTTAAGGATTGTCATCGCTTCGGTTATCGTCTGAAAATTAGAAGTCAAAACTAACTGAATTTTCCATCATATTGAGATGGAATTGTGATATTAATGCAATTTATGTAACTTAATTAACATACGTATGTTCTTTTTCTCTGAATATTTCGTGTTATCATTGATCTAGCAACTTCGTTAAATGAATGAGATTGGAGGTTTATTCAATGAAAAGACACGTATTTTCTATGTTAGCAGCAGTAACCATCTCGGGTGCCATCGGTGCAAGCGTACAAGCCCAAGAAGTAGTTGTAAAAAAAGGAGATACACTTTGGAAGTTATCATATATACATAATGCTTCTATTCAAAACATAAAAAAATGGAATCATCTTTCAACGGATTTAATCCATCCGGGGGATGTCTTGGCAATTCAAACAGATAAGCAATATACGGTAAAGCAAGGGGATACATTATGGAAGATTGCCCTTGACAATCATGTATCTGTCGAAGCATTAAAGGAATGGAATAATTTATCTACAAATCTTATTCATCCTGGATTAAATTTAGTAATATATGATAATTCAGCAACTCCCAGTAAAATAGAAAGGGCTAAGCATCCGGATGGGAACTCAACAAAAGCACAGGTTAATACCACGGCAGCAGCACCTCAACCATCGGTAAGCGCTCAGACAAATGAGAAATCAAGTGCTCCTGCTCATGTAAAACGAGTCCAACAAGCAACCCCACCTAAACCTGTGAACAATAATACGGCAACCCCGGCACCTGCACCCGCTGCGGTACAAACGAATGTATCCAAGGAAATCACAGTTAAAGCCACAGCATATACAGCATCGTGTGAAGGTTGCTCAGGGATCACACGAACAGGTGTAAATTTAAAGGCAAACCCAGATGCAAAAGTCATTTCAGTTGACCCATCTGTCATTCCACTAGGGTCAAAAGTGTTTGTTGAAGGATATGGTGAAGCCACTGCAGCCGACACGGGAGGAGCTATTAAGGGAAATAGAATTGATGTCTATATGCCTAGTGAAAGTGAAGCACTGCAATTTGGGGCAAAAGAAATAAGGGTTAAAATATTAAACTAAAAGACTGCCTTAGAGCGGTTTTTTTGTAAAAGAAAGTAGGCCGGGTAATTCCCGGCTTGTCTTACCAGTGAATGTACTCTAAGGCCTTTTTTTAATAATGTTTTCAAAGTTTATTTTTATTCTCATACTCTCTCTAAATTTTCTTCATTTCTTACACTTCCGGCTTATTGGCCTTCTAAGCGGTTGGTCAGAGATTCGAATCCTCTAAGGCGCGCATAACAACCTAATCTCTTTCGAGCAGGTTGTTTATTCGTATTTAGCCTTCCACAAGTAAGTATTAAAAGTTAATAACTAAAGTAGTCTTTATAAAAGAGTAAAAGAACGAGATTAAAAAGAAAGGGGTTCGAAAATTAACTTTTCAAAGGGCAAATAAAGTTTTCGTTATAACAATATCTTTGTTAGCTGTCTAGTTCAACGGGGAAGGGAGGTTTGATGAGGAGGAAGTCATTAGGCGAACACCCTGCTCTCATCTATAAATAGGTTGTATTCTTTTTTAATAAGATGTAAAACAATTCCTCTATTGTTATTTTCCCTTTAACATTTTCCCCGCAAAATGATCAAGGTGCTCTGCCATTTTTAGTTGAGCTAATAATGGATTTTGTTCAACTACTGCTTGATAAATCTGACGATGTTCTTTGAGAACAATCTGTGCTAAAACTGGACTATTGAAAGTAATTCTACGTATTTCCTCCATCGCCTTATCCATTGGTTCAGAAATGGATTCTAATAGCCTCGCCATAATAGAGTTATGGGTAATGAGCATGATGGAAAAAATTCATTATTTTCCGGAATTTCATACCGTAAAAGGTCATGTAAAAGCTACTGTCACGGAAAATGTATTGGAAATGGAAGATGGTCATGTTAAAAAATATAGGTTTAAAGGAATTTGGGAAAATTCATTTGAAGCCGAACAGCATATTCAACATTTTGGTAAAGCAGACCATCCCATTTGTCATTCACTTGTCGGTTACGCAAGCGGGGCTAATTCCTATCTTTTAGGTGAAACAGTATTTTTTAAAGAACATCAATGCATTGGAGAAGGGGCACCCTTTTGTATTTGGGAAGGCCGCTTACTTTCTGATTGGGAAGAAGAAGTCCGTGAAGAGTTTATCAATCATAAACAGCTACCTATTTTAAAAGAACTTGAACATACGTATGAAACGCTATTACAAGAAAAAAATAATTTATCTACAGTCATGAAAATTGATCATGCTCTAACAGATGGGCTAATCAAAGGAAATGATGTTGAGACGATTTTAGACATAGTTGAAAAGCAAATTATGAGGCCGGTTGTCATAGAGGATTTATATCATCAGGTTGTTTTAGCAAAAGGCATTACTAAAGATGAATATAAACCGATAAAAAGAGAATTCCAATTCTATTTAGAAAATAATAGACCTATTAGGAATATAATTGAAATTCAACATTCAGATTGTACCAGACTTGTTTCTCCCATTTATCTGCAGGATAAAATTGTCGCATATTGCTCGTTTCTGTTTGAAAGTAAGAATAAGTGTAACTATGATATAGATTCGATGGTCATCAATAGAGTGTCCACCTTGTGACAAGAACTAATGAAAAAGGCATTCTTCATCGACTTAGATTTTACAGGTGGATACTATGCTATTCACCTTAGATATAAAATGACAGATCAACAACAAAAAATTAATCCTAATTTACAAATTGAAATTTTTGAATACGTTTCCAAATATATGTCAGATAAAGGGATTCGTGTATTATTTGGACAAAAGACAGACAGTTTATTTGTCATTTTACCGCAAAAACAATTAGGGAAGAGAACAGTAGAGTATGTGATTTATCCTTTTATGTCTTACCTTAGAAAAGCACTAATTCATACTGTTTGGTTTGCTGGAATTAGTTCCATGCACAGCAAAGTAATAGAAGAAGTGCAAGAAGCTTTTAAAGAAGCTGACACGGCTCTTAAGTTTTCGACGAAGGAATCCCCGGTTACATTCTTCAATGAATTAGGTATTCTGGGTATATTTGTAAGTGAAGGAAATAAATTCGCAATACGAAAATTAGCACAATTAACTCTTGGAAATTTATATAATAATCTTGATCAGAGTAAAGTGGAATTAATTGAGACACTGTATGTTTTTCTCACACATAGTGGGAGTTTTGAACAAATTGCAGAACAATTATCCATCTCGAATAGTGGTCTCCGCTACCGTTTAAACAAAATCGCTAATTTAATAGGAAATGATTTTCGAGATCCCGAAATAAAATTTCAATTGCTTTTATCATTAAAAGCATTAATGCTTCTGGGAGATGAATGGCAGGGAATACAAACGGAATGAATTTTTTTTGTTAATTAGAATGGAGTAGTCATTGTTAAAAAGTGTTCCGAAGTCCAGCCTGGAAAAGAAAAAACCATTACCGTGAAACCGAAAAGGTCTGGTGACATAAGAACTGATTTGTCGGTACCGTTTACAGGAAGGAATGGTTTGAAATGTAATAGTCAAATAACAAGCAGGGCCTAATCGGGCCTTGCTTGTTTAATAGGTAAAAGTGACTTACTTATTATTACCCAGACATCATCATAACTGCTAACTTTCCTCCAATAAACTTAAAAAGGGAAATGCTCACTTTTTGTAAAGTAAAGAGTAGGTGAGAAAAAGATTTGATAAAGATGGTGAAAAAATTTAATAAATGAGGAGGATAGTGAGTACCTTTATGATATATACAATTCAATAGAGACTAAAGTCTTTCAATATAGTTTAAAGAATATTGTGACTTACCTTAATAATCCTTGACCTCAATGGGAGTAAAGGACATTGTGATTCCCAAGTGTGGATAGACGGAAATACCTTATTTTAAAGGGTTTTTACGAATATTTAATAATAGAAATCGAACAAAATTATGGAGAAGAAAATTCTGTCTGTGCACCATTTGTGCACATTTACTTAATTATGCAGTTAGAAAAAAAGGGAAAACAAAGAAAAATCCTTGCTGTGCAAGGGTTTTGGGTTATGGAGAATAGTGGGCTCGAACCCCGACCTCAACGCTGCCAGGGATAAATAGTGGGTATGATTGTAACAGATTTCGTAGGAAAAAGTGGATATAACGGAATAGCAATTATTAAGAATTTTATATAGTAGGGGCAATTTGGGAACAGTATTATTCGTTGTGTCCCCAGGTTGTCCCCAAATGGTTATTTCATTTATAGCAAATTTAAATTGAGCTTTGTGAAATTTTCTTGAAAAGCTACATTGGTATAAATTAATCATGAATTCAAAAAAAATTTCGATTTTCCATCCATTTTAAAAATGGATTTTATAAAATGACGATAAAAAGTTGATAAACAAGGTGAATGGATATCTCTCTTTGATGATTAAAACAAATTTCACTCTGCTTTGCTGAAAACGAAGCATATAGAACCAACACTATTATTATAGTTTTCCATTAGGACATCTTTTGTTATTAGTATAAATTATACGAAAAAGAAGAGAAAAAGCTCATCAAAAACAGCAAATCTAGTCGTATATTCTGAAAATATTAAATATTAAAATAGATTTATAAAGTTTCAAAAAACGAGAAGAGGTGTTTAAAATGTCAATTATGCGACTTGGAAGAGCTGAATTAAGAGTATTAGATTTGGAGGAGTCCGTAAAATACTACACTAATATTATCGGTCTGGATGAAGTTGCTAGAAGCGATGGAAGAGTATATTTTAAAGCATGGGATGAATATGATCATCATAGCCTTATTATTCAGGAAGCTGATTCCCCAGGTTTGGATCACCTGGCATTTAAAGTCGAAAAAGAATCCGATTTGGAAGTACTTGAGAAAAGGATTGAGCAATTTGGCTGTACATTAAAAAGAGTTTCAAAAGGAACACGTCTGGCTGAAGGGGAAGCAATCCGCTTTGAACTTCCAACCGGTCATCAGGCTGAATTATACCATGATATTGTTCAGGTTGGGACGAGAACAGGAACCCTTAATCCCCACCCTTGGCCGGAAGGAACACGTGGCATCGCTCCACACCGTCTAGACCACTTAGCTTTAACAGGTAATGATGTAAAGCTGGTGACGAGATTCTTTACAGAAGTAATGGACATGTTTGTGAGTGAAAAGATTGAAACAATTGATGGAGAAGACACCATAGGAAGTTTCATACATGCAAGGAATGGAAAACCTCACGATATTGCTTTTATAAAAGGACCCGACAAGAAAATTCACCATACTGCCTTTTTTGTAGATAATTGGTATGATGTCTTAAAAGCAGCTGACATTTTAACGAGAAACAATATTACATTCGATGTGACTCCAACACGTCATGGAATTACCCGTGGAGAAACAACGTATTTCTTTGATCCTTCCGGGAATCGGAATGAAGCTTTTGCAAGCGGTTACATTACGTATGCTGATTTTCCGACAATCACCTGGACGGAAGATAAAATTGCTCAAGGAATTTTTTATCATCGAAGAGAAATGTCCGAATCCTTCCTTATGGCGTTAACCTAATTAAACTAGGCAAATTATTACTTAAAAAGATAGGTGAGAATAAATGCTTACCATTACTGTCGTCGATGAAATTGGAAAAAACCCGAGAATAGTATGTGATGAGCGGGAAAGTATTTTAGATGCTGCAAACAGACAAAGTTTGAGAATACCATATGCCTGCAAAGGCGGGGGATGCGGTTTGTGCAAAATAAAAGTCGAAGAAGGACAATTTAAGATGCTGAAATGCTCCAAGGCAGTATTGCCCGATCAGGAGAGAGAGTTGAACTACACTTTAGCATGTAAAACGTATCCGAAAAGTCATATGAAAATCCATACTGATTTGTCAAAGGTTGCCGAACTTTAAATCAAAAAAACAAAGTGATAGGTTGCAGTTTATCTGTAACCTATATTTTTATTGAAATGCCAGTTAAATCGCATTTTTAGAAAATACTATAAATAATTGTGAAAATTTTGACATAGATTATAAATTCCTTTATCGTACAAATATAGTCTATGAAAAACTCATTATTGGAATCTATTATGGATGGAACATAAGGGAATGGATTCGATTGTAAACGCTCTCTTAGCCTGCAGATCAAGTATTGGAATGGTAATGAAAGAAAAAATCTATTGCTTGGAGGCAAAGACATGAAGAGTGAGAACATGGGAACCGAACAGTTGGAATTAAATCAGGTTTATAATAACTTATATGGAAAAAATCTTGATGGTTTTCAAAATGAAAGAGTCATAACGATACCGGCTAATGCTATTGGAAGATTAAGTAAAGAACTTATAGAAACAATGGGAGTGGAACGAACAAAGGGTTTCCTCCTCCGTTATGGTTGGAATTGCGGAGTCAGTGATGCATTGAATATGATAGATATATACGGTGTTAAAGAGGAAACTGTGGCGCTTGGCCCTAAAATTCATAGCTTGCATGGCTATCAAGAAGATAACCAAATTGAAAAACTTGAAGTGGATTTTATTAAAGGTACCTTGAACCTAGAAGGATTTTGGACAAATTCTTATGAGGCACTGGAGCATATAAAACTTTTTGGTGTTAGTAATCAGCCAGTTTGCCATACGCTAACTGGTTTAGCGAGCGGATATCTCTCAACTATTTTGGGAGAAAAGGTTATTTTAAAAGAGATTGAGTGTCAGGGAATGGGGCATAAATACTGTCGGGTTGTTTGCCGGACTGTAAAAGAATGGAATGGTGAAGTTGACCATGAATTAAGATATTATGAAATGGAAAGTCTTATCCATGAATTGAATCAGACATATGAACAATTGAAAAATGAAAGAGACAACCTCAATAAGTCCTTTAGTATTCATGAAAAGCTGATGAAAGAAATTCACCGAGATAACAGTTTGTCCTCCCAGCTTAAATTACTTAACCAAATTACCAAACGGCCCGCTTTTATTAAAGATGTGGATGATAATGTTTTGGCTGTGGCCGGTATTTCGGAAGATGATATTTTTTCAATAAAAATACCAGGATTTATAAAAGTAAATAAAACAGAATTTATTCAAACTAATGATGATAACGGCATACTTATAACCCCTATTTACTTGAATCAAAAAATAGTAGCGTTTTATTCCCTTTTCTACGAAAAAACGAAGCCGCAAGAATTAGATAAAATGATCATTGAGAGAGCCTCTTTAACCAGTTCGCTAAGTCTGTTGAATGAACGAATTCGTTTTCAATCTGAGCAGCGGGTAAAAGGAAGCTTTCTGGAAGATATTCTTTCAGGTACCATGAAAATCGAAGAAATAACAAAACGAGCTTATTATTTAGGTTTAAAACTTAATCCTTCATATTCTATCATCGCATTTAAGTCAAAGGATCAATCATCCCTTATTGAGGAACTTGAATTCAACGAGGAATTAATGAATCATATTGACAGATATTTCAAAGATCATAAAATCAATGTTTTAATAGGGCAAAAGTCCGAGAATATCATTATTCTTTTATCAGGAAACCAGTTGTTGAAAAATCAAAGGAGTAATCAACTCTTATGTAAAAAATTATATAACCATATTTTGATAAAATATCCCAAAAATCGTTTTGAATTTGGAATCAGCTCCATTTCTAATACTCTGGATGATATAGGCCAACTATATGAAGAAAGTCTTGTATCGTTAAAAATAGCAAATAAAAGCCGAAATATTGTATCATATGATGCCTTGGGAATTGAAGGAATTCTTTTTCAAATGAATAACCAAAAAAATGTTCAGAAACTTATTCGTAAAAAAATGGGTAAATTAATGGAAGAAGATAAATTAAAAAATTGGGAATTAATGAAGACACTTTATATATACTTAAATACTGGTTGTAACGTTCTTAAAACCGCCCGTCTTATGAATTTTTCTGTTAGCGGATTGCGTTATCGATTAGACAGAATAAATGAAATTCTTGAAACTGACATTAAAAAGCCAAGTATTTCCTATCAGATCTTTATGGTGCTCCAATTTTTAATTCTGTCTGGTGAAGTTGATATCGATATTGAAATGGATATGGATATGGAAGGTGAAGAATTGGATATAGAATGATAGACTGTTATGACCTCCCCTTTAACAAAGGGGAGGGTTTTTTTACTTTTATCTGGTTTCGTATAAACTGTACTAATATTTAGGTAAATATGATTTTAAATTTCAAACACATTGTAAGTAGGAAATAATTATAAAATTCAGTAAAATCAAATTAATGAAAGCGCTTATATTTAAGCAAGCAATGGAATTTTACCTAGATAAAATGTAAGGATGGTGTTGTAATATGGGTACTTATCATGCAAAGAAAATGAATACAGGAAACTATCATACTTTTTTTTGTGAAGGAGGAGAGTCAAATTCAGAGACAATTATTTTCCTCCACGGTTCAGGACCGGGGGCAACGTCCGAAACGAACTGGAAAGACATTCTTCCGGCATTAACGGATCGTTACCATGTCGTTGCACCAGATTATTATGGTTTTGGAAAATCCGACCATCCCGAAACACCTCCAAAGAGTTTTTGGGAGTGGACAAATTGCCGTGTAGAGCAAATTCTTGAATTAATGGATTTTTTAAATATCAAGAAAGCAAATCTTGTAGGAAATTCAATGGGTGGCTATGTGTCATTAAATTTAGTCATGACTGCACCGGAACGCTTTGAAAAAGTAATGCTGATGGGAAGTGCAGGTGGGGAAACCCCTGGGGTCACTCCGGAATTATTGAGAATGATGGGCTTTTACAAAAATCCAAGTTTTTCTGCCTTAAAGAATCTAACGACATGGTTCGTTTATGATCAAAAGAGTCTAGGAGATGAATTAGAAGCAGTTTTAAGAGAACGTTATGGCATGATTATGCGTCCTGAAGTCCGAAATTCTTATCTAAATAATATGTTTCCTTCCATGCCTGGAGAGTTGCTTATCCCTCCGTCTGCATTAAAACAGATGGATCAACCGTTCCTGTTAGTGCATGGGGTTGAAGACCGATTTGTCCCAAAAGAAAGCAGTTTATCCATGCTGCAGCATTTACCAAATGCTCAGTTGCATCTTGTTAAAGGATGCGGACATTGGATGCAAATTGAAAAGCGGGAAATGTTTTTACAATTAGTAACACAGTTTTTTGGAGGAAATTTGCATTAATTTTTATGAAAAGATTACGTACATGTCAGGTGAATGTGAAGTCTGACATGTACTTAATATACAATTTTTACCTAACTTATTCTGAATATTATGATAATTGGAGGGGTTATGATGTCAAATCAGGTCATAAAAGAAGAAAATATTACAGTTGAACAGTTATTAGCGGGTGCTGAAAAGATTGGGAAACTTGCAGAACAGGAAGCTCAAGAAGCGGAGAAAAATGCGACTATTTCTAAAAACGTTGTCAATTTAATAAAAGAAACACAAATTTCCAGACTCTTACTTCCAAAGAAATATGGCGGTCCTCAAATAGATTTTAGTACATTTGCCAAGATCATTCGTAAGGTTGGTTATTACAATATGTCAGCAGCTTGGCTGACTTATTTTTATCCTCTTCATAATACATTGCCCTCCTTTTTATCTCAAGCAGGGATGGATGAAATTGCGAATGATGGAGGACTAATTTGTGATGTATTTGCACCAGTAGGAAAAGCAGAAAAGGATGGCAATGGTTATCGCATTTCGGGAAAATGGAATTTTGCAAGCGGCGTATTATATAGCGGTTGGATTGGACTAGGCCTATTGATGGAATTCTCAGAAAGTACAGGGCCGGAGTTTAGCATGGCCGTTATGAGAACATCTGAAGTGGAAGTTTTAAAAAATTGGGATACTTTAGGTTTAAGAGGTTCCGGTAGTAACACCGTTATTGCCGACAATGTCTATGTTCCAATGGAACGGATCCTGCGTATCGATAAGGTTTTAGTAGAATTAGGAAGAACACCAGAAGCAGATTACGATCAAGATTATCCATTCTACCATAAGCCATTTTTCTCTGCCTTCTATATCGGATTTCCAAACATGGCACTTGGCGGGGCAGAACGCTTGTTAAAAGAATTTAAGGACCGTACTGAAAAACGGACTCGTATTTTCCAGGGAGGAGTATCAGAAAAGGAGTCTTCACGGGGACAAAGAGTATTAGCTGAATTGACAATCAAATATAAGGCAGCAGATGGTTTAATGAAACAATATATTGATTTATTGGAAAATCATGAACAGGCAATCGGACCTGGAGAGTTCGCTGCTATAAGGGCAACCATCATTCAGTATTGTGCAGAAATCGCCAACAAAGTTCTTACAACACTTGGAGGAAATGCCATTAGTAAAGGGGATATCGTTGAATTGCATACAAGAGACATCATAACGATTGCAACTCATATGACATCGTTATATGAAGATGCAATGGCCGCATATGGACAAAATCTCTTTGGATATCCTACAACAGTTGTTAAAGGATAGTCAATCTAATAATGTGTCAGGCTGCAATTTAGTCTGACACATACTCTTAAATAAATGAAATAGAGAATAAATATATGATTTCTAAAAGGAAATATTTGGGGGCAATGATATGGAAGAACGTCAATTTCGAAATGCAATGGGAAAATTTGCGACAGGTGTAACGATAATAGCAACAGAAGTGGAAGGAGAAGAAGTTCATGGTATGACAGCCAATGCTTTCATGTCCGTATCACTTGATCCAAAGCTTGTTGTGATCTCCATTGGTGAAAAGGCCAAAATTCTTCATAAAATTAAAGAAAGCAATATGTTTACAGTCAATATTCTAGCAGTTGATCAACAAGAAGTTTCGATGATTTTTGCTGGACAATTAAAAGACCGCGAAGTTAAATTTGGTCGGCTTGATGGTAAACCAGTTATACCTGGAGCTGTTGTACAAATAGCTTGTGAGGTATCGGCAGTACATGTTGAAGGGGATCATACGTTGTTTATTGGAAAAGTAACTGATATTCACCTTGAAGATTCTGAACCTCTTGTTTTTTACAGTGGACGTTATCGTCCTTTAACAGAAGAACAACCGGCTGTCACTTTATAGGTTTGAAAGGAGACTGTATGGAAAAGATTTTTTTAAATCAGGATAATATCGAATATTGGCAGGAAAAGGAAAAACCAAGTGTAGTGGCTTTAGGTTTTTTTGACGGTATTCATAAAGGTCACCGCGAAGTGATAAAGACCGCTGCAAAAATTTCCAAACGTAAAAGCCTTTCACTGGCGGTCATGAGTTTCTTTCCACATCCCAAAACGGTTATATCTAATTGCAAAATTCACTATTTAATGCCACTTGCCGAAAAAGAAAAGGAGCTTCGTAAACTTGGTGTCGATACCTTTTATATAGTTGAGTTTAATAAAGAATTTGCTTCTCTTCAGCCTGTGCAATTTGTTGCCCAATATTTGATAAATCTTGGTGTTGTCCATGCAGTCGCAGGTTTTGATTACACGTATGGGTACAAAGGTACCGGAAATATGGATCGGTTAAAAAATGATTCCGGTGGTTTAATTGATGTAACGAAAGTGGAAAAACTAGAACTCCAGGGAGAGAAGATCAGTTCAACTTGCATTCGGGAAAAACTATTAAAAGGAAAAGTAGATGAATTGCCTTCACTTTTAGGCCATCCTTACAAAGTGGAATGTGAATGGAACGGCAATACACTAAAACATAAGCCCTATTATACACTTCCTGCTCCTGGCTGTTATGAGGTCACACTTAAAAATAAGATAGGCTCTTTTAAAACGAAAGTAACTGTATTGGAAATAGGAGAAGGTCACGCACTAAAATGTATGACAGAGATTCCGAAATACATGGCAGGAAGTCTTTCTATAGTATGGTATCGACGCCTTAAAGAAAAACATATTTTCGGGTGGTCCGGATTTCTGGCAGAAATGTTTGAAAGAAAGCAGGTGCTTAATCATGGGAATTCGACTCAATAGATTCAAAAAAACAATAAAGTACAATGGGATGTAGTTTCCAGGATCCATGTATTACGACAAACTTTATATTTTCAAAATTATTTATTGGGGTGATTGATTTGAAAGCACAAGTAATCCGTTCTTTTGGGGAGCCATCTGTTTTTCAATTAGAAGATATTCCTGTTCCAGAAGTAAAACCAATGTATGTTTTGATTCAGGTAAAGGCTACAAGTTTGAATCCTATTGATACAAAAATCCGCAGTGGAGTTTTTTCAGGATTAGCTCCTGAATTTCCAGCTGTTTTACATGGAGATGTGGCTGGTATTGTAACCGAAGTAGGAGAAGGGGTTACTGATTTTAAACCAGGTGATGAGGTATACGGTTTTGCAGGTGGTGTTAAAGGTTCGGGAGGTGTTTTAGCAGAATATATGCTGGCAGATGCTAGATTGCTAACCCATAAACCGAAAAATTTGTCGTTTGCAGAAGCAGCTGCCCTACCAGTTGTTTCTATCACGGCTTGGGAAGCTCTATTTAAACGTGCCAAAATTCAGGTAGGAGATGAGATTCTGATTCATGGTGCTACAGGAGGAGTGGGACACGCTGCAGTGCAGTTGGCAAAATGGGCTGGTGCCAAGGTATATACAACAGTCTCCACACCAGAAAAAACTCAAATCGCGAAAGAACTTGGAGCCGATGTAGTCATCAATTATAAAGAAACGTTAGTACGAGACTATGTGGATATGTATACGGATGGAAAGGGGTTTAAATATATTTTCGATACCGTGGATCGTGAGAATCTAGAGCGATCTATTGAGGCAGCTTCTTTATATGGCACCATTGTATCCATTGCTGTAAGTCAAAACTATAACTTAAGTCCATTTCTTTTAAAGTCATTGAATTTCCATGTTGTTTTCATAGAGTTACCCATTTTGCATGAAGAATTCCGTCACATAAATGGAGAGATATTGAAGAAAGTTACACCTGTTATTGAGGAAGGTAAGCTTCGTCCATTAATTGATCAAAGACGCTTTACCTTCGACGAAATATCTGAAGCACATGAATATTATGAAGCCAAAAAGGCAGTTGGTAAAATTGTTTTAGTAAACAATTGGTGAAATTCAAAGTGACATTAAGAATATGAACCAAAGGACGTCTTAATTTAGGAATTTTAATAAGTATTCTGTCATTAGAAGAGATTGTGAATGTTTCTACATAAACAAAACGCGCATTTGTGGAAAACACATATACAGGATCAGACTGTATAGACACAATAAAGCTGTTTTAAAACAAATAAAGACGTTTTAAAAATGAAACAAACTACTCATTTTGCATAAAAACAGTTAAAGATAATAAGCGATTAGGGGAATTGGTATGAGATTTATAGAATTAGATGAAATAGAACACGAAATCAAGCAATTGAGAAAAAAATAATACAGGTTGCTGAAGCAACTAGTTTAAATAGTCATAAGACAATTTACTACAGTCAGAAATTAGATAAACTCATCACGATTCACCAAAAAATTTCCTGTAAAAAAGAAACTAGAAAAATATTGTTAAATGATAATAGGGTCATTTAAAAATTAACCTTTTATTTTCAAAATTAATCTTTTTGTTACGATCGAGGTTAAACAACTCACAATAAAGTAAACGGTTAACGAAACAATTGGGCGGGAAAAAATTACACGTTACAATTTATATTTCGTTTAAATTATTTGATTCCTCAGTCTCTTTTTAATATTTATCAATGTTGGCACAATTCTAGCGTTATATTATTTGCTTGAAAAAATTTAAGTAATGGGGGATAAAAATGTATTTTCAATTATCGGATGAACATGAAATGATTCGAAAAATGGTTCGTGATTTTGCGAAAAATGAAGTCGAACCTTCTGCTGCACAGCGGGATGAGGAACAACAGTTTGATCGCGGGATTTTTGAGCAAATTGCCGACCTTGGCTTAACAGGTATTCCATGGCCGGAAGAGTACGGCGGAATTGGCAGCGACTTTTTGGCTTACTGTATCGCAGTTGAAGAATTATCCCGTGTTGACGCTTCTGTCGGCGTTATGCTTTCAGCACATACCTCTCTAGCTGGATGGCCGGTTTACAAGTTCGGAACCGAAGAACAAAAGCAGATATATTTGCGTCCAATGGCGGAAGGAAAGAAAATCGGAGCCTACGGATTAACGGAGCCTGGAAGCGGTTCTGACGCAAGCGGCATGAAAACAACGGCACGCCTGGAGGGGGACCATTATGTACTAAACGGATCCAAAATCTTTATCACAAACGGCGGCGCTGCTGAAATTTATGTGGTGTTCGCAGCAACCGACCCTTCCCAAAAAGCAAAAGGAGTTACGGCCTTTATCGTAGAAAGCGACTTCCCTGGATTCTCCATTGGTAAAAAAGAAGACAAGATGGGCATTCGGTCATCACCAACCACCGAGATTATTTTTGAAGAATGTAAAGTGCCTGTAGAAAACGTTTTGGGCAAAGTGGGCGAAGGCTTCAAAATCGCCATGATGACACTGGATGGCGGACGTAACGGAATCGCCGCTCAGGCACTGGGAATTGCTCAAGGCGCCATGGACGCTGCAACAGCTTATGCCAAAGAACGCGTTCAATTCGGTAAACCCATTTCCGCCCAGCAAGGCGTTGGCTTTATGCTCGCCGATATGGCAACAAGTGTGGAAGCTGCAAGACTATTAACCTACCAAGCTGCATGGCTTGAATCTCAAGGCCTGCCATACGGAAAAGAATCTGCGATGTCCAAGCTGTTTGCCGGAGATACGGCCATGAAAGTAACAACAGAAGCAGTTCAAATCTTTGGCGGCTACGGATATACGAAAGAATATCCAGTTGAAAGATATATGCGTGACGCAAAAATCACCCAAATCTATGAAGGAACACAAGAGATTCAGCGATTGGTTATTTCTAGGATGCTGACAAAATAAAGTTTTGGGGAGTACACCTGCCAACTCATTCATTCTTATGCGGGACGGGTTTGATAGATTCCCTTGTGATTGATTTTTTGCTCTTCACGGGAAAAAGCTCTTTAAAGACAAAAAGAGCGGGACGATGCATGTGATGTTTTTCTATGGCTTCTTACTTGTTCAATTTGGGGAGCTATTGATTTGATTTGGAAGGGGATTGCCCCAAACTCTCACCTTCCATTGGGCCCACTCTACCCTTATTTTACTTTTTTTCAAGAAATCGTTGTGTTAATCATTCTTGTTGGGGTTTGTTGGGGATTTTACCAACGCTATATAGGACGGACACACAAAATCGGTCAGCTATCGACAATTGATTTCGAAGATGAAAGCCAGGAAACGTTTGGGGTCAGTAAAATAGAAGATTTTAATCAAAAACAATTGGTGGACCTCTATGACTGCGTGGAGTGCGGGCGCTGTACCAATATGTGCCCGGCATCGGGAACAGGGAAAATGCTGTCACCGCGGGAATTAATTTCAAAACTGCGCAACCATTTGACTGAAAAAGGCGCAGCTGTTACATCGAGACAGCCATGGATGCCTGCCCCTCTTTTTAAACATACACGGGGAAACCAGCTGGCATTGGCAAGTGAAGCTGCCGCCGCTCTTGAAAGCAATATCAGTTTAATTGGCAATGTCATCACTGAAGAAGAAATTTGGGCTTGTACAACCTACCGCAACTGTGAAGATCAATGCCCTGTGATGAACGAGCATGTAGATAAAATTATCGATCTGCGTCGTTATCTTGTGTTAACGGAAGGAAAATTGGATGCTGACGCCCAGCGCGCGATAACGAATATTGAACGCTAGGGAAATCCATGGAGAATCAACCGAAAAGAACGGGCAAATTGGCGTGATGGCCGCGATGAAATCCATGTTCCAACCGCCAAAGAATTGAAAAAATCCGGAGAAGAATTTGAATATCTATTTTTCGTGGGTTCCATGGGTTCTTATGACAACCGCAGTCAAAAAATTGCCCAAAGCCTTGCTCATGTATTCTTGATCTTGAACGGGCTGTATCGCTTGAAGCTGAATTATTTGGCGCTCTTTTCTCCACGAAGGATCAAAAAGAAGGAATGCCGGCCTTCTTGGAAAAACGCCAGGCTGTTTTTAAAGGAGAATAATCTCAAGGAAAAAACCAATTAAAGGAGATGAAAAGATATGAGTTATCAAAAGATGTATCGAGAAAAATACTTTACGGCAGAACAAGCTGTTCAGTTCATTGAATCCGGTGAGGCGATTGTTACTCCTATAACTCCCGGAGAGCCGCCTGCTTTGCTTGATGCTTTGGTTTTCAATAAAAATCTAAATGGGAACCTTCTTTACCGTATGCTTCCCGGCTATCCGGTTTTAGATGTGGAACAGGAAAAAATCAAACAGATTTCCATCTTCATCAGTCCTTATGACCGTAAAGCGTTTGCTGAGGGGAAGACTGACTTGCTTCCTAACCATTTTTCAGATATCCCTTCTTTAATAGAAATTGGTTCATCCCATACGGAACGTGTCCTGATGGCCACTGTTTCCCCTATGGATGCTGAGGGATATTTTTCGCTCGGGACCAGCGTCAGCTATCTTGGAGACTTGTTGGATACTGCAAAAACAATCATTCTTGAAGTCAATCAACATATGCCGCGTACGTTTGGGGAACAGAACAAAATTCATATTAGCCAAGTTACGGCACTTGTTGAACATGATTTTGATTTGCCTTGTGTTGCCAATCCTGTTCTTAACGATAAGGATATGAAAATCGGCCAAACGATCGCCGACTTAATTAGTAATCGCGACACGGTGCAAATCGGATTCGGGTCAATGCCAAATGCGGTTATTGAATATTTGAGCGGACACCGTGACCTTGGCATTCATACAGAAATGCTTCCTGACAAAGTCGTAGATTTATATGAGAAAGGCGTCATCACCAATGCACATAAGAAAATTTTCAAAGGCAAGTCAACCGCGACATTTGCTTATGGCTCGAAGCGGCTGTACGACTTCATGAATAACAATGAGGATATTCTGATGCTGCCCTGCAATATTACCAACGATCTCCGTAATCTTGCCCAACTTGATAACCTTGTATCGGTCAATTCTACGGTTGAAGTGGACTTTTTGGGCCAATGCAACTCTGAAACGATTAACGGGACCTACTATTCTTCTACAGGGGGCCAGGCTGATTTTGCCAAAGGGGTCCGCATGGCAAAAAATGGCCGAGGCATCATTTGTCTCTATTCAACAGCCAAAAACGATACAATTTCCAAAATCGTTCCATCCCTTTCAAAGGGTGCTGTGGTGTCCACATCCAAAAACGATGTTGATATCATCGTCACCGAATATGGGACAGCTGAACTAAAAGGAAAAACCATTCAAGGCCGCACAGCAGCACTTATTAACATTGCCCATCCTCAGTTTAGGGAGCAGCTTACCTTTGAGGCAGTAAAGCGCGGCTTCTTACCACAAAAGAACTTTTATCTAGCTTGACATATAATGAGCCCGCATCTATCTTTAGAAGTCGGGCCCATTGGGGAACTTAATGGATCAGGTTCGCCCATATGTTGTAGATGTTGAATAATAGTATTGCAGCTCTGGGGATCAATATCCATCTTGGGCAGTGAACTAAATCCATATGAAATCGTTCTGTATGGTTATCCGGATTTTTAATAAGCTTTATTTTTGTTAAGTGGTAATTAGTAATATCAGTCTATCTTTTCTAGTAGAAACATATTTATGAATAAAAACACTAGGAGGGATATACTGATGTCACCAACACGCCAAGATGCCTGGTCCCACGATCAGGATGTGTTACTTGCAGAAGTAGTTCTCCGATATATTAGGGAAGGCGGTACCCAGCTCCAAGCATTTGAGGAGGTCGGCAAACGTCTTTCCCGTACAGCTGTAGCCTGCGGATTTCGCTGGAATTCGTATGTTCGTAAACAATATAAATCTGGTATTGAACTTGCAAAGAAACAGTTTAAGGAAATAAAAAACCAATCCCCTCCTTCAAATCTAACTCAAGCTGTATCTACTATTAATCAAAAATCCCAGCAAGAGGTACCGGTAAAAAGTGAGATTACCTTTCATGCAGTTATTCACATTTTGCATGGCCTCTACAATAAAACGGAAATGTCATCAAGTATTCGAGAAGACAAAGAAAAGTATTTTTTGATAATAAAAGAGTTAGAAAAGAAAATTATCTTTGGGAAATAAACAAAATTGTGGGATATTATTAGGATTCTGTTTATTTAATTAAGATGAATACTAAAACCTACCATTCCTCTAAATTTAGGAAGTTGGGGAATCGCATTAAAACACATTTATCTGTTCTTTTATGTATAACCAATTATGTAATTTCGTTACACACGAATTAATAGATTTAAAAAAATATAAATAGGATGTGATAAGTATGGTAATGAGAATTGGAAGAACTGAGCTGTAGGTAATGGAAATGGAAAAGGCGATTGATTATCCCGAATTTTACAGTTAAACAGAAAAAAACGAGCTAAAAACATTGATTTAATTATGTTTTTAGCTCGTTTTTTATTTATATTTATGTACATATGCATGTATATTGAGATTTTATCTAATATTTAACGCTGTTTACTTTTAGTTTTACTCCATAAGTCTTTACAATCCTAGTAATCCCGATGTAAGCACACCACGTTCTACAATGAAACTTGTTTTATCAAATTTTTTAGAAAATTTTAAAAAAACAGATTGACTGTTTAATAAATATTATTTATTATAATAATTAGATAAATAATATTTATTTAATGAAAAGGAGGTTTTAAAAATATTTAATTGGAGCGTTTCCTTTATGATTTAAATTCTCTATTATTTTAACTTTCTATCCTATTAAAGTAATTTCCACTTATAATGTTGGAAAGAGTATAACGTAGTGAGGATAGGAGGAATTGGTCTTTATGAAAAATAGAAGTGAGCAATTAGTTTATGAATTAGGAAACAAAATAGCTATTGGTGAGATTACTCCTGGTGAGGTATTGCCAAAAATAGAAGAATTGAGTGAAATATATGGAGTAAGTCGTACTGTAGTTCGTGAAGCTTTTAAAAGTTTATCTGCCATGGGACTCATAAGGTCAAATCAAAGAGCAGGTACTATTGTACAACCACGTTCATATTGGCAGTGGTGGAATATTGATCTATTAACTTGGGTCCTTGAAGATGAGAATAATAAAGATTTATTATTGCATTTAACAGAAGTTAGATTAGGTCTTGAACCTGTTGCTGCTGCCCTGGCTGCAACAAGGGCAACAGATCAAGATTTATACAATATAACAAACGCATTTCAAAGACTTGAACAGACAATTGGTGATGAAAAGGCTTGGGCGAGTGCAGATTATGATTTCCATGAAAGTATCTTGCAAGCTTCATACAACGATATCATGATTAATACCATTCGAGTGTTACGCAGAGCACTTATCATTAGCCGTGAAAAAACAATAAGTGCAGCAAAGGAAATTACAGAATCACCTTATGATACTCCTACAATTGAAGTTCTAGATCGGCATCGATCGATTTATGATGCTATCTTGGCTCGTGATGAACAATTAGCGAGTCAAAAAATGACAGATTTAATTTTGCGTGTAAAAAGGATATTAGAAAACATATACGAAAATCATTCTTAAAAATAAGACTGATTTTTTAATTAAATTAAAATCAATGCTGAGAGGGGAATTTAAAATGGGATTACAAGTTGTAAGATTTAAAAAAGAGAATAAAGAGAAGTGGGGAGTTGTAGAAGGAGATAAAATTCTTGCTTTAAAAGAGTCTTATCGCACTCTAGCGGATTTTTTAGAAAAAGGGGTAGAAGAAGCAAGAGAATTAAAAGCACAGGGAACCGATGAATCTGTTTCATTAAATGATGTAATTCTTTTAAGCCCAGTAACGAAGCCTGCAAGAATTGTGTGTCAAGGTGCCAACTACTCTTCGCACCGTGCTGAAGCTGGACTTGAAGCAACCCGTCCACCATACAATATGTTTTTTAGCAAGGCAGACAGTTCACTTTGCGGTGCGTATACGGAAATTGTACGACCTTCACATGTTCAGCTGTTAGACTATGAAATTGAGTTGGGATTAATCATTGGAACAGAGATTTCTAATACTGTAGAAATAACAGATGAAAATCTTCATGAATATGTAGCTGGTCTTGTCATGTTTGATGATGTTTCTGCTCGTGAAACCCAACTTACTCAAGGGCAATGGTTAAAAGGAAAAAGCTACCGTACATTCGGACCTACTGGCCCATTCCTTTACTTACTTGATAAAGATGATGTGCCATTAATCCATGATCTTGAATTAAACTTGTGGGTCAATGACGAATTGCGTCAATCAGCGAATACGAGCCAACTATTGTACAAGCCTGCTGAGACCCTGACAGAGCTTTCAGAAATCATGGATCTTTCCAAAGGGGATCTTGTCATTACAGGAACAACTGGTGGGGTTGCATTAAATATTACTTCTGAAGTACTTGGGCAAGTACTGAGTCCAACAGTTGCTTATGCCGAGAAGTGTGATTTACTGGTTTCAAATCAAATTAATAATGGCAAATATTTAAAAGACGGTGATGTCATTCGATGTCAGATTAGAAGTACCGATGGGAAGATTGATCTAGGTGAACAAATAAACAAAGTGGTGCCTAGTAAAGTAGCAATCTCTTGATTTTTACGTAAATAAAACACTGGGATTTATGATCTAAATAGTTCAGGAGTATAAATCCCAGCCCTTCTAATTCCATTGCTGCTACGATACACTCCTTTGCTATTCAAATAATATGTATCCGCTTACATGATTTATTAAAAATAATTAAATAGCTAATTCTTTTTTGAGGGGTGTAGATGATGAAACAAGAAAATGTTGATGTTGCCATTGTGGGATATGGACCTGTATCAAAACTGTTAGCCACTTTACTTGGACAAAAAGACTGGAAGGTTGGAGTATATGAGAAATTTTCAGAGCCGTATCCACTTCCAAGGGCTGTTCATTTGGATGATGAAATAGCAAGAATTTTGCAATCTATCATTCCAAAAAATGACCTTGGAAGAATATTCGAACCAGTCCCTGATCTTTATGAATGGCGTAATGCGGAACGACAATTACTCTTGGCGATTGATTTTTCTCAAGATGGTATTTCCGGTTGGCCAGGACATATCTTTTTCAATCAGCCTGAACTGGAAGAATTAATGGATAAAGCATGCCGTAATCAACCTAGTGTAAGTGTGCATATGGGGCATGAAGCAGTTGGCTTGAGGGAAAATGAAGAAAGTGTAGAGTTGATTGTTAAAGATGCACATGGAGTTGAAACGAACATAATGGCTAAATATGTGGTTGGATGTGATGGAGCTAATAGCTTTGTTCGAAAAAATATGGATCATACCATAACGGATTTTGGATTTGACGCCGATTGGCTTGTGGTCGATATTGTTCCTCATGAAAAAAGAGAATGGAATCCAATGAATTTACAGTTGTGTGATCCAGCACGTCCTACGACAGTTGTTTCAGGTGGTCCTGGAAGAAGACGGTGGGAAATTATGGCTATCCCTGGAGAAACAAAAGAAGATCTAAATAGAGTAGAAGTGGCTTGGAAATTTCTTGAACCTTGGGATATTACCCCTGAGAATGCGGTGCTGGAGAGACATGCAGTTTATACATTTAAGGCACAATGGGTGGATGAATGGCGAAAGGGAAGGCTCATTTTAGCTGGTGACGCAGCGCACTTAACTCCACCGTTCATGGGACAAGGACTGTGCTCAGGGCTTCGCGATTCAAAGAATTTAGCTTGGAAGCTTGATCTGGTTTTGAGTGGAAAAGTGGATGACTCTATTCTCGATCAATATACGAAAGAGCGTAAACCACATAACCGAGATGTTGTCGATGCTGCTTTGTATTTAGGAAAGGTGATATGTGTTCCGGATCCAGTGGAAGCTGAAAAAAGAGATGCAGCCTTCTTATCTGGAGATATCCCTCCATTTCCTGAATTTCCAATTCTAACGGAAGGTATTCTATACCAGCCAGAAGAAAGTAGAAGTGACAATTTAGCTGGGGAACTATCTTTTCAAAATCAGGTAAAATATCAAGGAAAGACAGGTTTGTTTGATGATATCGTAGGTCATCATGGTTGGACGATAATGAGTCCAGTTGCAAATCCAAAGAAGGCTTTAAACCTAGAACAAATTGAGTTTTTGGAGAAAATCGGCACAGAATTTATTGAAGTTTCGGATAATGAAACGGCGGGGTCGAATGCAATCATCGATATCGATGGAAAATACGGCCAGTATTTTAAAGAAAAGGGAGTAGAAGCCGTTATTGTACGACCTGATTATTATCTTTTCGGAAGTACTTCTTCTTTTGAAAATTTATCGGAAATTGTGGAAAATTTAGACCAATTACTGAAGAAATTTATGAGCACAGAAGCTGCTAGATAGGTCAAACCTAACGAAAAATGCAGCTACTGTTTCATAAGTCATGATCCTTAATAAATTCATTATTGATTGGCTTCGGGGGCTAATCAATAACGATAAGGACATGGATTGGCTTGAGTAAGCCATAGATTATAGTAACATAATTTTAGGCTAAATGATAGAAAACAACTTTCATAGAACAAAGATCAATCGTATTCAAAGTGCTTTATAAATAAATATTAACTCTTTTAAAACCATTTAGGAGGAATATTTGATGTCAAAATTAAAAGTATTTCGATTAGCGTTTGCCGATTTCTATTCTCAGGAGCCAGAAAAATTAACAGAATATTATACGAATACAATGGGTTATCGTATTACAGAAGAAGTAGATGGTAAAACGTATTTGAGTAACGGACTCGACCATCATAATATTGTGATTACTCCATCAAATCAAAAAGGAATGCATCGTTATGGTTACCAATTAGATGGTCAATTGAGCTTGGAGGAAGTCCAACATCAATTACATGTACAAGGTATTGAATCTATCTTAAAAGTAGACGCAAAGCCGGGTATTTCAAAATTCATCGAATTACAGGATCCAGCAGGAAATACCCTCGAATTATTTACAGAGATGGATCAACCAGCGCCTGGTTACGGTTCATCAGGGATTGTTCCACTTAAATTAGGACATATTGCCTTCTATGCAGATAATTATTTAAAGACATTACAATTTTATCAAGAAGCATTAGGATTTACATTTACAGATAAGATTGGTGAAGAATTTGCTAACTTTCTAACATGTAACCTTGATCACCATGTTCTCAATATCGTGGCATCTAATAAGACACGCCTTCATCATATTGCTTTCCAATTAAAAGATGCCAGTCATCAATATGCGAGTTCGGATATATTGGCGAAGCATGGCCGACCAATCCTTTGGGGTCCATCCCGTCATACAGCAGGACATAACATTGCCACCTATCATCATGATCCAGATCAAAATGTGATTGAATTGTTTACGGATTTAGATGTGCTTATTCCAGAGCTTGGTATTTTCGAGCCTCGTCCATGGCATGAGGAATTACCGCTTAAACCAAAGACATGGGAAGCCTTAAGTGCTTGGGGAACAGAATTCGAAGTAGATTTGGCTAAAGTATAAAACATAGGTACGATTCTTATGTTTGTAGAGCAATAAATGAGCGGTGTCAGGCACCTCAAAATGGGCATTTTTACTTTTTGTATTTTGAGGATGCCTGACACCTTTATAATGCAAGTAATGGAGGTGAATAATAAATGGCAACTTATATTGTTGATGGAGCAAGAACCGTATAATGTGAAATATGGATTAGCTACACTTTGTATTGGTGGCGGGCAAGGGATTGCCATTATTTTAGAAAATGTGTAAATGTGTTTAACTAGCTCCATATTTTCATAGAAATGCACGTAAAAGGAGAATGCAATTGGAAAATAACCTTGTACATTTATCTATTAAAAGTCATGTTGGGATCATTACCTTAAACCGTCCTGAAGCGGGAAATGCGTTAAATGAACAGATGGTAAAAGAATTGTTGGATGTTTCTATTTTTTGTTCGGACAGTAAATCCATAAGAGCAGTTGTCCTTACGGGTGTAGGAAATACATTTTCTGTAGGGGGAGATCTAAAAAGCTTTGCCCAAGAAGGGGAAGGAATTAGCTCGCATCTAAAAATAGTAACAACTTATCTGCATCATGCGATT
The DNA here is from genome assembly GCF_024494385.1 of Bacillus sp. EB600. Classification (GTDB taxonomy): domain Bacteria; phylum Bacillota; class Bacilli; order Bacillales; family Cytobacillaceae; genus JAEVLT01. The sequence continues at coordinate 5,519 of NZ_JAEVLT010000042.1, read as the reverse complement.
TCTTATTTGACTAGAATGAACAAACCGCTAATTGGTGCAATAAATGGAGTTGCAGCTGGTGCTGGTATGGGTCTTGTATTAGCTTGTGACATGGCTTATGCTTCTGAACAGGCCAAATTTGTCATGGCTTATAACCGAGTTGGATTAACTCCTGATGGATCAGGAAGTTACTTCTTACCACGAATTGTCGGGATGAAACGGGCAATAGAGTTAATGTATACAAATCGACAATTGGATGCAAATGAAGCAATGGAGTGGGGAATTATCAATCATGTCATCCAACAAGACCAATTAATGGATACTGTACTTAGTCTTAGTGAAACGTTAGCAACTGGACCTACGGATGCATATGGCGCAACCAAGAAACTATTTTATCATTCTTTACAAGAAACACTTGAGTCGCAGATGAGTATGGAGGCTTTACAGCTTGCTGAAAGAGCAAGTAGTGAGGAAGGAAAAGAAGGGATTTCTTCCTTCATAGAAAAACGGAAAGCTAACTTTTTAAGAGATTGATTATCTTTAAAGAAGTCTTAATAGAATAGAACTCACTTTTTATAAAATCTCTTAATGGGGACTAACGGTTAATGAAGCAGTTAATGAAAGATGTTCAATTGGTGATTGAGGCAGCCACTGAAAATAGAGACATTAAGCTGGAAGTATTCCGAAAACTGGATAGAATAGCACCCGAAAATGCAATTCTTGTCACGAATACTTCTTCCTTGCCAATAACCAGAAATTACATCAGTAACTAATCGGCCTGAGAAAGTGATTGGAATGCATTTCTTTAACCCTGTTCCGGTTATGAAACTGGTAGAAGTAAACAGAGGATTAGCTACATCTGATGAAATATTTTCAATTGTTGAAGATCTAGCGAAGGAAATGAAAAAAATACCTGTGGGCATAAAGGATTTTCCAGGTTTTGCTGTAAATCGAATTCTTATTCCAATGATTAATGAGGCCATATATGCCGTATATGAAGGGATTTCTACTCCAGAAGGAATTGACGAAGTGATAAAACTCGGAGCTAATCATCCAATGGGACCTATTACGCTTGCTGATTATACTGGATTAGACACTTGCCTAGCTATTATGGAAGTACTCCATGAAGGATTTGGAGATCCAAAATACCGGCCATGCCCGTTGTTAAGGAAATATGTGGAAGCTGGATGGCTTGGTGTTAAAACCGGACGTGGATTTTATGTTTATAGCTAAAGGAGAGAAACGATGAGGGAATTTAACACAATCATCTATTCCGTTGATGGAAATATCGCTGTTATTACCATCAATAGGCCGAAGTATTTAAATGCATTAATTCGGAAGTACTAAGGGAGTTGTCAGATGCAGTTGATTTAATCGAACAAGATCCTTTGATTTTTGCTGTAATTGTAACAGGAGCTGGAGAAAAGGCTTTCGTTGCGGGGGCAGATATAGCGGAAATGCTACATAAAGATGTGTTGGAAGCTCGTGCATTTTCTTCACTAGGAAATAAGGTATTTTCGAAAATTGAGAATTTAAGCAAACCGGTCATTGCTACCGTGAACGGATTCGCTCTCTGCGGAGGTTGCGAACTGGCAATGGCATGCGATATTCGTATTGCCAGTAACAAGGCAAAATTTGGCCAGCCTGAAGTAGGACTGGGGATTATGGCAGGTTTTGGCGGTTCCCAACGTCTTTCCCGTCTTGTAGGTGCAGGGATTGCTAAAGAAATTTTGTTTACAGGGGATATGATTAATGTCGAGCGTGCCTATGAAAATGGTTTGGTAAACCGAGTAGTAGATTCATCTGAGGTACTGAAGGAAGCAAAAACTATTGCAAAAAGGATAGCCACTAAGTCACCGCTCGGAGTTAGTTTCAGTAAAAAAGCTGTAAACGATGGATTAAACCTTGACTTTGAACGTGCTTTATCCTTAGAAACAGATTTATTTGGTTCCCTTTTCTCCACGAATGATCAGACAGAAGGAATGTCAGCATTTTTAGAAAAACGGCATTCTTTATTTACAGGAGAATAATATCGGAATTGTAAATCAATGCTTTTGCACATTACCAATTTTTATAAATGTACTCACTTCGTAAAAATGAGGCTTAACAATGTTTAAGGTGTGATTTTTGATATGTATTACGTGATGTATTGTCAAGAGGAGGAAGTTATTTTTGAACATTTCGACTTAGTAATGGACAAGTTAGTTGATGGGTGGAGATTATATGGATACGCGGATAGTAAACAGTTAGCAGAGTCATTGTTACATGAATGTCAGCATTACTGATTGGACTAGTGGGGGTCTTTGCGATAGGTTTTCTTAAGAGAAATACAGCGCAATCCTGCAAATAATAAATATGTCGATTTAATCAGCAAATATTATCTTATTTTACTAGGAGGAATAAAAATGACAAAGAAATTTAAAAGAATAATTAGTGCTTCTATTACAGGGTCTATCCATGTTCCAACAATGTCAGAGTATCTACCGATAACACCTGATGAGATCTCCCAAAATGCGATTGATGCAGCTAATGCTGGTGCTTCCAGTGTGCATATTCATGCAAGGAATCCTGAGAATGGTCAACCATCATCCGACCTGAACTTATATAGAAAAATTATAGACAAAATTAGAGCAGTGAATAAAGATGTCATCATCTGTATAACAACCGGCGGCGGATTGGGAATGACAATTGAACAAAGAGGTGCTGTCGTTCCTGAATTTAAACCAGAACTGGCTTCTATGAATTGTGGATCGATCAACTGGGGTCTATACCCTTTAGGTGAGCGTTATAAAGAATTTAAATTTGATTGGGAAAGAGAATACCTTGAAAATACAAAAGGTCAAGTTTTCACCAACAATTTTGTAGATATTGAGGGTTTGTTGAAAATCTTTAGAAATAGCGGCACAAAGCCTGAACTGGAATGCTATGATGTAGGTCACATATACAATGTCAAATTTATGCAACAAAATGGTTGGTTTGAAGGGAAACCGTTCCTACAATTTGTTATGGGCATTAATGGTGCGATAGCTGCTAATGAATATGAACTAATGAATATGAAACAAACAGCTGACCGTCTATTCGGTGAAAATGGCTATGAATGGTCCGCATTCGGTGCAGGAAGACAAGAATTCCCAATTTGCACACAAAACTTGTTTTTAGGTGGACATGTGCGTGTAGGTATGGAAGATAACTTATACTTGAGTAAAGGTGTCAAAGCTAAAAACAATGCTGAATTAGTAGAAAAAATGGTCCGTATCATGAAAGAATTCGACTACGAACCAATGACACCTGCTGAAGCAAGAGAAACATTAGGACTTAAACAATCAGTTTTTACCAGATAAAAATGTGATTCACCTTAAAGGTGTGTAAGAAGCTTGAAGTACCTATCAATATAAAGAATATCTTAATGGGGTACCAATTGATCAGAAGTTAATGAATAGTCGTTATTAAATTCGGAATCTTTAAATTATATTGTAATTTGATAATTCTATAGAGATAATGTCGTAATCTTGGATTAATGTATGGTAAATAGGAAACGATGGGGTTATATGATGTACTCGAAGTTATAGAGAAGGGGAACCAAATTCTATTTCATCCCCTTTATCTGTGTTAAAAAGTTGATACAAAAGGGGACAGATAGATTAATTCTTGATTGTAATAGTTGTTTGACTGTATATCTAGTAATCATTTAAATAGATAGAATTTAAGGGTGCAGAACAGTGAATTTTAATTTATCAGAAGAACATGAAATGATTCGAAAAATGGTCCGTGATTTTGCTAAAAATGAAGTTGAACCTACAGCTGCGTATAGGGATGCGGAACAACATTGTTTCCAGAAAAATTCAGTTTAAAAAACGATCATTTAATTTTGTCTAAAAGTTGTATTTTTTGTTCAAAAATAGCCACCTTTCATGTTCGTAAAACTTGAAAAATAATTTATGAAGGTTTTCTGTCTTTAACACACTTTTACGAACGATTATAGTAGAATTATAGAAAAGAGAATTAAAAATGAGGGGAATCTAAAGTGCACGTTAGAAAGTTTGGCTACAAAGTAGCAGAACGAAATGACTTCCTTTTATTTCTTCTTATTCTAGATAAAGCATGCCGGAAGTTTAAACGTACTTGAACATCTTAATGCTGCAATAAAATAAAACCTTGCCGGGTAAATTGTACATATCTTTACCCGGCTGATTTTTCACGATCATTAAATCCTTATTGCTATATTTAGGGGGCTCGAACCCCTGACCTCAACGCTGCCAGGGTGGAGAGTAAAATATCCTGTAATTACCCAATATGCCCAGGAATGGCTTCATATCAAGCGTTTTAGGAGGTTTTTAATTTTTAAATGAACCCTAGTTTCCGGTGATTTTCGATAGTGTGTGACCACGATGTGACCAGAGCGTGACCAGTGTGGTGACCTTTAATTTTTAAAAAGTTAGTACTTATTTAATACCAATTTATCAGTTTTGAGATGTGATAGTATGCCAAAAGAGAAATTAAAATCGATAAAATATAAATTTAGCCTAGAGGAAACATCCTTCTAGGCATTTTTTTATTTAGGAGGATTTAACTGTAAAATATATATAGAAACGTACGTTTGGTATAATGTAACTTAGGGTAATTTCATGCAATATCACATTATGCTGTTACGAAAAATTTCTAATTTAATTGGGAGAGAAATGAGGATAAAGTAAATAAATGTGACAATAGAAGTACATTACATAGCTAAAAGTAGATTAGCACAGAAAGGTTCGTTTTTCGTTAAGTGGCAAACAATCTGGGCAAGTGGCTTTAGATTTCTGGAAGCAGATTCAAAAAGAAATGTTTATCATGCCAAGTTAGAAAAGGTTATTTTGGATGGCGATAAGGATATTACTGAATTAGTTAAGGAATTAGAAAAATCAGTTTGGAGAAAAATTGAGGATAACTGGAATTTGCCTTTTTAGTTTTATGCAAAAAATGGTTCCCGGTAGTTCTAACATTTAAAAGCCAATCAAAAAGGATTTAGTTGTTATTCTGAATCCTTCCGATAATTTTATTTTTTATTTTTATATTGAGCTTTTATTAATATATTTGTAATAGGTTTATCTTTCACAATAAATACCTTTTTGTATTTTGGATATTTATTAACTATTTCCTCATAGGTTCCTGTGTCTTTAATGAACTCAGGTTTGAAATTAAAACACTTTGAATGCTTTATTTGTGTAAACAAGGTATCAGTATTAACCATGTCATTCCTTTTAAAAGGTTTGCCACAAACCTCACAATGAGGTTGTACTTTTTCCTTTACCATATCACTCCTCCTTCCCTTCCACTATTAAACATACACCTAAGAAAGTAGAATACATGTAAAATCAAAAATATTCATTATTCGTTCATATGTCAAAGAATTGCCAGGATATGGTGATTGTGAAAGAATGCACTTAAACTATCTGGCAGGTGTGCGGCCGAGCCTAGGTCGTATCATATAGCGGGTGGGATTCCCGTCGAGTAAGAACTAGCCATTCGCTCGTAGCGAGTCTTGGAGGGCTAACGGTAAC
>NZ_JAEVLT010000041.1 GCF_024494385.1 Bacillus sp. EB600 | reverse complement strand
AATGCAGAAGTACTCAAGTGGCTGAAGAGGCGCCCCTGCTAAGGGTGTAGGTCGGGTGACCGGCGCGAGAGTACAAATCTCTCCTTCTCTGCCTATTATGATGCGCCTTTAGCTCAGCTGGATAGAGCATACGCCTTCTAAGCGTACGGTCAGAGGTTCGAATCCTCTAAGGCGCGTAAATGTGAAAACGGTTTGATAATATGATGAAAAATAAGTGTTACCACTACAATTGCCATCAATAAGTATATCACCTCAACCAATCTTTCATAAGAATCCTTATCTTTAATCAAATAGATAATCCCTATTAATTTACATAAAAAACATCCTATCTGAATAAAATTTTCTTATTTTATCCATAAAAACTTTTCCTTTCTACTTGCCAAACAAACGGGCAAAAAATCCCTTTTTCTTTTCTTCCTGGGCTGCAGTTTATGTTAATGGAAGTTTAAATTGAAATTGGACTTATAATTTGAACAAATGGATAATTAACCTCAGAGTTTTAAAGATTGCAAGTGATTAATAACTAAGGAGTGCTTTCTTTAAAGAGTGGGCTACCAATGAATTAACTGGTGGTCTTTTTTTGTGGAGTCAGGAAAAAACGAATGTAACGTAAAGGTTGTTAGGCCACCCAAGATAGATGGTTGCTTTTCCGACACCCGCACGAGCTGCAATGGCTTCAATGGTCAAAGTTGAATACCCAGATTCCTCTAGCAAATCAAATGGTTGCGTTAAGTTTTGAAATTGACAAAACCGTAAAAAATTATATGTTACGAGTAGCCCGTAGCTTTCTTGTTAACCTTGGTTGTGCATTTATAGCGGTTGGATTGTGGAAACAAGACGCCCCAACTAACAAAAAGAAGGATTAGAGAAACATTTGCTAAACTTTCGTGTACAAGGGTTTACTAGAGTGTGTCATGGAGATTCCGAGTATGCTCATAAAAGATGTCCTTTTTTTCAATGCCATATTCAAGTATAATTTACAAGAAATGAATAGTGCCAAACTTTATTATTTGATTCAATAGATAATTTGCTGGGAGAAGACTATTAATGACACCTGTTTTTATCAACCATCATGTTTTAGATAACCTATTTTATATTTTAGTTAGTATTTTCATGTTTTTCGTTTTATTTGATAATGTAAAAAAGTTTAAAAATCATAAAAACTTGTTGTTTACAGTATCCATTAGTCTGCCGATAGTCCTTTGCATGAAGTTTCCCATTTATATTGATCAATATTGCGTACATGATTTAAGGCAAATTCCTCTATTTATCGGGACACTTTACGGCGGATGGGCGGCAGGGGCTGCATTGTTGATTATTTCTTTATCCACCCGATTTGCCATTTACGGCTTTAACTCCATCACACTGGTAGTTTATCTAGTTCTTTATTTAGCAACGGCCCTATTTTCCACAAAGTTTAAGCGAATGAATAAAAAGTCCAAACTTATGACATCTGCTTTATTAATTTTTGTACTGGAGCTTCTTACTACAGAAATTGCACTAAAAATGTCCGACTATTTCAAAGTAACAGAGGCTTACATTTTCTATTTTATTATGATTCCTCCTGTTGCCATGTTTTTTCTGGTGTATTTCATTGAAGTTTTAATGGATACCATTCATATCAGATCAAATATTGTTAAAATCGAAAAAATGGACGTTGTCAGTCAGCTTGCGGCCAGTATTTCACATGAGGTCCGGAATCCTTTAACGGTTGTAAAAGGGTTTATCAAGCTGCTAAAGACTCCTGATTTATCCCAGAATGACAAGGAGCGCTATATTCAGCATGTCTTAAGAGAACTAAATACTGCCGAATCGATTATAAGTGATTATTTAGCCTTTGCAAAACCGGCAATCGAGAAAGTCGAACCAATTTTAATAGATAATGAAATTAAAAGTTTAATTGAAGTTATAAAGCCTTTCGCTAACATGAACGCCGTTAAGGTAGCTAATCAGCTTGCCTCTGGAATGGTTCTGGGAAATACAAATTATTTCCGGCAATGTATATTGAATCTAATGAAAAATGCGATTGAGGCAATGGAAAACGGAGGCGAACTTAAGGTCCTATCATTAACAGATAAAAATCATGTAATCATTAAAATCAGTGACAATGGCATCGGCATGAGCAAAGAACAAATCAATCGGTATGGTGAACCATATTACAGCAACAAAGAAAAAGGGACTGGACTTGGGTCAATGGTTGTATTGAAAACAGTCCAAACCATGAACGGAAAGCTTGATATCGAAAGTGTCCCAAGTGATGGAACAACCATAATGATCACACTTCCGCTGCATAATCCGGACCCGGTCTATGTAAAAGAACAGACTGACAGCCGGGTAAAGTTGAAAACCAGTAATTATATTTAGACAAATATTTTTGTGCTATGACTAGATCCTGTTTGGATCCCAATTATTTCTGTTATTCCTGACGTGTAAATGGTGCTTATCTTGAATAAGATTTAAGTAATGATCTTAACAATCTGGCGCAATTCTGCAGCAAGAATTGTGTTTTTTTTATGTTAGGGCCTGATTGTTGAAAATCAGGTAAAAAGCTTGGTTTTTTTATTGAACATATTAATAACCTCCGTAAAAAATTGTTATTATCTTTTACTTATTAAGGAAGATTATTCAAATTAAACTAAACTGCCAGTTCGTCTGCATTTTTTTTGTGAGCAAATGAAACTCTGAATGTAACGTAAATTATAAAGAGTTACATTCAGTTTTATGCGCTTAATTCTTTCATTTTTGCTCTTTTCTTAGCACGTCGGTTAGTTGAAGTTTGGTAGCTGAAGTAAACAATCCAGTAGGAAACAATGCCTAATATAATTCCAAGTATCAACATTCCAATTAACACATGGATGCCACCTAATAGAAGGTCTTGTAAACCATTAAAATTTTCGTGCAATAAATCACTTAAAGAAAAATGAACACGGTGATTGTTTAATGCTGATTTACCTGGGTGAATCGTTTTTCCAATGATTCGAGCAAGAGGTAATAAAAGAACAGGCAGACAGGAAATCTTTCCGATGAGATTACCTATAACAGCAGCAGGCAAAGAACCTTTTGCTAAACGGACAATCGGAATAAATAAAATATAGATAAGAGAAGCGGTTGAAATGACGAGCATCTCTAAACCAAATCCGATGGAAAAGCCTATAGAAACTTTTTTTGCGCCTCCTGGAGAACGGAGAAGCTTGATGAAATTAAGTTTTAATTTTCTACCTAACTTTTGAAAGAAATTGTAGTTCTTATTTTGATTCATTTTACACCCCAATATAAAAAGTAAATGCATTTCCTATTTTTCTTTAATTCAACTGACATATTGATTGATAGATTAATATAAAATAAATATGCTTATTAAACCTAACAGTTGCTCAATAATTGGAGCTGTTACATCTCTAAAGAAAAATGCCTATCAAATATAAGTCCTTTGATAGGCATTTTATATTTGGTTGATTTAAGACTCACGTTCAATATTAAGCATATTTGATTTCTCGATAACTTTATTGGTTTTTTCTTGAACATCCTTACGAGTTGTTGATAAATACCCAACAAGGATGACAATGAAAATTGCCAAAATCACACTTACTATTCCAGTTCCATTTCCTAATCCACTAGCACTAGGATCCTTACCAAACCAATCCGCGAACGATGCACCTAATGGGCGAGTTAAAATATAAGCAATCCAAAACATTGCAATTTCATTCGCACCGAACAACCAATAACATAATCCAGGTATCGCAAACAAAATGACAAACATGATCCCGGAGGCTAAAAATCCCATATGAAATGTTTCAGCAGTCAAATCTCCTGTTGATGTACCCATCGCAAATGTTGCGAGTACGGTTGCCCAATAAAATAGTTCACGACGTTTTGTATGAATGCTGTGAATGGACAATGTGTTTTCCGTTTTAAACCACAACCAAAAAATGATGATTAAAGCAATGAAAAAAGCTACTGCGGATAACCAATATGGAATGAGAAGAACAATATGTGCCACATCCGCCGCCATTGTTCCAAAAATACTTACCATACAGATCGTTAACCAATAAACCCACGGTATATAACGTTTAACTTTAAATTGCAGGATTAATGCTACAATAAATCCTAATGTGCCTAATATAACAGCAAGATATTGATTAATATGAAAAACGAGATAGTCTGATGCTGCTTCCCCCATTGCTGTTGATAATAGCTTGATTATCCAGAAAAAGATTGTGATTTCGGGGACTTTTATGAGTAATTGTTTTGTGCTTTTCGCGTAAATCTCTTTATTCATATCTAATAACTCCTCCATGAAGGTTCATAATCATTTCCTATTTTTTGTTTGTTTTTCTTTCATTCATTTATTTAATGTTTTTACCAAATAAAAAGACGAATGTCAGACAGAAAAAGTTTAAGGGAATTTATTACATTTTAGTTATCATACATAGAGGTTTTTCATAACCATATGAAAAACCTCTATGTATGGTCCTGTCTTTAAAAAAGGAACCGCATTTGCGATTCCGAAGAACTTTTATTTGTTTGCTCCATTTATGACACTAAGTGAATTGGAAAGTGCAGCTTTGGACTTGCTGACATTAGGACTGGAAGAACGAACTGCTGATAATACAACATCAATCGTACCATCGATTTTTGTCCATGTTGTGCCATCTATTTTTCTAAGTTTAGCTTCGGATGTATCCCATTGATGTTCCAAATTGTCAGCCCCTTTTTTCGCCGACGTAAAGTTATTTGAATTTACATCTTTTAGCATATCATTTTCAATAGTAACAAAATCAGTTAATTGTCCTGCTAATGTCGTTTGTGAAGCAGTAGATTGTAATGCTATGTTATTGCTTCGCCAATTGTAAGTGCCTACGCCAGCAACTAAGAAAATACATAGTACCACAATGGTTTGCACCAGAACATTCTTCTTGTTCGTTTCTACCGTTTCACTTTTTGCATTTGTATCAATTTTTGTAACAGCAAGAAAAACGATGATCGCTAAAATAGCTGCAAGAAAGATGATACTTGTAATAGTTGTTCCCAATCCTAACGCACCATTAGCTTTTGGTTGTGATAAGTAATCTCCGAGTGACGCACCGAGTGGACGGGTAAGAATATACACAATCCAAAACGCTAATACTTCATCGAGTTTCAATTTCCATCCCATAAATACAAACACAATGATCACAATGACTGATAATCCCGTTTTAAGATAGCCAAAACCAAGTTGTTCGGAAAATAAATCCCCGACCGCTGTACCAAGTGCGAAGGTGAAAAGAATAGTAAGCCAATAGAAAACTTCTCTTTTTCTTGTATAAATCGAGTGGATCGAGAGTGTTTTTTCACGAAGAAACCAAAAAAGAAAGGTTAATCCTAGCAACACGGAGAAAACGACTGTACTAACCTCAAGAGGCACTCCCATATTGTCAGTCAAATTATCTGTTACTAACGTTCCAAATACACTTATAAGAACAACTGTTATCCAATAAATGCCAGGAATATATTTTGTTGCTCGGAATTGAAGAAATAATACGATGAAAAACGCGATTCCCATAATGACGGTAGTGAGAGTTAATCCAAGCCCAAGATTGAAATTTATAAAATCTGCAAATGTTTCTCCGACAGTGGTACATAAAATTTTGATGATCCAAAAGAAAATCGTAACCTGTGGCACCTTGTTAAGTAAATGTTTCAACTTATCCTGGTTCGATTGCAGACCATTATTTGCCTTTTTCGTTTCTGCTACATTTTGCGTCAAAAAAAAAGCACCTCCAAATTTAGTGTTTTTATGCTAAAGCAATTATAAAGAAAGGTTCTTAAATGTTTATTTTGAGCCTCTTAATAATTGATTAAATTTTTATTAAATTCATGCCACAAAAGAAAAAATAGACTGGGTTTATGAAGTTTGGGATCAAATGATAGATTGACTTACCAATCCCGAGAGCTAAACCATACACTTTACATTCTATTAACATATTTTTTGCTGAATAAGTTGGGTAATGAGGCGAAGATAAAAACGGTAAAGTGAGAAGTAATACATACGTCCATTACAGTAAGGGATGAGTTTATGTACAATCAAATTGAAAAAATGGGAAGTAAATATCATTCAATTCAAACAAATTTGTGGGTTCATCACGATCTATTTAGTCCTGGGTGGTGGAGTATCGCTATCCTAAAATGTTTTATTTTCTATCTTTGTTCATCCTTTTAATTGACCGCTATAGAATCCTTTTAATTTCACTGGCTATTATGGTGGCTTTTACTATAGTCGGTCTTGCTAATGAAGTTGGTTCTTATTTTAACTTTTGGAGTTATCCTCACCAATTTATAGTTTTCACTCATCGATTTAATGCAGTTGATTTTGCTTTGGTCACAATTATTATGTCATTGATTTATCGATTTTTAGTAAATGGAAGGTATACTTCATTGTGAATAACATTATGGAAGCGAAAAAGAACTATAATAATAGTATTGAAAGTATTAAAATGGAGAGATACGTTTTGAAAAAATACGAGACTTTATTATTTGATGTAGATGACACATTATTAGATTTTGGTACAGCAGAAAACGCAGCGTTGCGATTGCTTTTTCAGGATCAAAAAATTCCCTTTAGCACTGAACTCGAAGCACATTATAAATTGGTAAATCATCGCCTTTGGGAATCCTTTGAAGAGGGAAAATTAGCTCGTGATGAGGTAGTGAATACAAGGTTTTCGATTTTATTTAAGGAGTACGGTCAAGAGGTAGATGGAGTTTTACTAGAAAAAAAATATCGTAGCTATCTAGAAGAAGGGCATCAACTAGTTAGTGGTGCTTTTGAATTGATCACAGAACTGCAAAAAAACTATGACTTATATATAGTTACGAATGGCATTTCCAAAACTCAGGATAAACGCTTGCGAAATTCAGGATTATATCCGCTATTTAAAGACATTTTTGTTTCAGATGACACAGGCTTTCAAAAGCCAATGAGGGAGTTTTTTGATTATGTCTTTGCACGAATTCCTAATTTCTCTGTAGAAAAAGGATTAATTATCGGAGATTCCTTAAGCTCGGATATTAAAGGCGGACAGCAGGCCGGGCTAGACACATGTTGGTTCAATCCTGAAATGAAGCCCAATGACTCTAAAATTGTTCCAACCTTTCAAATAAAAAGGCTTGATGAACTGTATCGGATTTTACACGTCAAAAGAGACCGATTAGCCAGTGCTGTTTCCGAATAATGCAGTAATGTCGAAAAATTACGAGCACTTTCAATTCATTACTGACTTTTACAAAATGGTTGAGCGCAAGAATATGGCTCAATTTTCGGGGGAATGATGGATTTGTTGGATATACGAAATGTGAAAATGGAGGATTTACCTGAACTTGTCCTCATAGAAAATCTTTGCTTTACAATAGAAGAGGCTGCAACAAAAGAAGCGTTTGAAAAGCGAATTCAACTCATTTCTGATAGTTTTTTTGTGGCTGAAGTGGATGGCGCGGTCACCGGCCTAGTCAACGGACCAGTTATTGAAACACCATTCATTACAGATGATTTGTTTAGTGACATAAAGGAAAATCCAGCCGCTGGAGGCCATCAAAGTATTTTAGGATTAGCGGTGTCACCAAACTATCAAAAACGCGGCGTGGCATCAGCATTACTTGCACATTTGGAAAAAGAAGCAAGCGCGAAAAAACGTGAGACGCTTACGCTCACTTGTAAAGAAAACTTAATTCATTTTTATGAAAACTATGGATTCATTAATTGCGGTGTTTCCAACTCTGAGCATGGTGGAGTCATTTGGTACAACATGAGTAAAAAATTGCAGTGAGTCATTCTATACTTCTATTAATATTAAATGATGGTATTAACTTTTTGTAATTCGAAGGTCCAATGATAAACTCATTGGGCTTTTTTGAGTTAGTAATTAAGGTTTAGTAATCAAACGTTTGTTTATAAAGTATCTGAATTAAGATAAAAAGCAAAACAATAATACGTTACCAGAACAAGTAGGAATAATTGACGAGAAGAAGAAAAGGAAAGAATTAAAAAGACTGAATAACTTTAAAATTTAACTAAATTATGATGAAAATTTTTAATGGACTGTTAATTACTGTAAAGAATTTGCCATTCGTATTCTACATTTCAAGGATTCTTGTAAGATGGGAATGTACCATCTTTTAAAAATTTCAAGGAGGAATGCGAGAATGAAAGGTTTAAAAAAATGGTGTTTAATTGTAATGGCAGCTCTGACGTTGGTAGGAGTAGCCTCGGGCTGCAGTGATAATGAGAAAAAAACGAATGCTGACACAGAGCAAAATCAGGACAACGGTTCTAACGAATCTCAAAGCAGTGGTCAATCCCAGAATAACGGATCCGATCAAACTAAAGACAACGGTCAATCCCAGAATAACGGATCCGATCAAACTAAAGACAGCGGTCAATCCCAGAATAATGGATCAGATCAGTCTCAAGACAATGGTTCTAATCCAGATTCCCAAAAATCAGGACAGTAATTTTAAAATCATAATCCGGGATGGATAGTTTTAGATTACTAAAAAATAAGCAGAAGGGCTGTTTTGTAAACGAGCTCTTCTGCTTACTAGGTTAAGTATCAAATAATAAGAAGAATGTGTTAGCTAGGTTAAAGTTTATTGCTAATTAAATTTACAACATCCTCAAAATCAAAGGGTTCTTCCTGTCTCATTTTTTCAGCAAACTGTGAAACAAGTGTAAGTGTTTCAACACTTTCAATCGGATGATCACCAGCAGCACTTTCAGCGGAGAGCATCACCGCATTTGCTCCGTCAAGGACAGCTTGAAAAACATCGGTTACTTCTGCTCTCGTTGGAAGGGAACTTTCAACCATGGATTGCAGCATTTGCGTGGCAACAATTACGTATGTATGGGTTCTATTGCACTCATGAATCATTGCCTTCTGCAGCAATGGAATCCAATGGTAGGGTACTTCTACACCTAAGTCACCCCTTGCAATCATGATCCCGTCCGCTTCCTGACAAATAGCTGGAAAGTTAGTGAGTGCTTCGATTGTTTCAATTTTTGCAATCAGCTTTGGGATTTGAGTGGAGCGCTCCTTAATATAATCGCGTATTTCCGTTATATGGGATGGCTTCCGGACAAACGAACAGGCTAGATAATCCACCTTTTCCGCTAACAGAAATTCAATATCCTCTTTATCCTTCTCCGTTATGGCTGGTAAGTGAATTTCTGTACCCGGCACATTAACACCTTTATGGGAGGAGATCGGACCCTCAACTTTTACAATTGTTTGGATTTTCTCTTGATCAGATTTCCCCACACTCAATTCTACTTGTCCATCGTTTATGAGAATCTGGCTTCCTTCCTTAACATCTTTGGCTAAATTTGAATAGTCGACAGATGCTCCTTCACAATTCCCTTTAACAGGTTGCATGTACAGTGTAAATGTGTCTCCCTTTTTAAGAATGACCTCGTTATCCTCGATCTCACCTAATCTTATTTTAGGTCCTTGAAGGTCACCTACTATTCTAATGGAGTCCTCAATGGAACCTGCTAATTGAATTATTTCTTTATGGCTATCATGTGTACCATGAGACATGTTTAGGCGAATGATATTCATGCCGTTTGATATTAGTCTTGACAAGGTGTCGGAGCGGCTGCTTGCTGGGCCAATTGTACAAACTCGATCGATGCTCATCTTTCTCATCCTTTCGATTCCAGAATCTCTTTTCAAGGAGGTTGGCGGCTTCAAACTACCAAAGCTGGACAAACTAAAAATATATATATGCTATTGTCCCTAGTTATCGCCTAAAAATCCGATTCAAAAATAAAAAATCAATTTAGTGCTCTATTTTTGGTAAAAAGGATTTTCCGTTTTCTATCATGACTGAGGGTTTAGGATTAAAATGATTGTACGATGAAGTCAAATGTGGTATATTATCCATTGTTAAACTGACTGAAAAACTAAAATAGTCATTAGGGGGAAAGAGTAGTGGATCGACGCGGGATGATTGTAGAGGCTGCAACAAAATCCTTTTCGTTATTTGGCTATAAGGCGACAACCATGGATCAAGTTGCGAAGCTTGCCAATGTAGGAAAGGGGACAATTTATACCTTTTTTAAAAATAAAGAAGAACTATTTAACGAGATTATTTCTTCATTGGTTAAGGAAATGATTGCCGAAGCAGAGGCTGTCATTGACCCGGAGTTACCGTTTGCTGAGAATGTTCATCGTGCCCTTTATCGTTTATTGGAATTTCGTTCCCAGCATCAATTGATGATTAAGTTGATCCAAGAAGAAACAGAAATGGGGACCCATGCTGTTTCAGAAATGCTGGAGCATGTGGAACAAGAAATAATTGAATATCTAAAGCAAAAAATTGATATTGCAACTGCAAAAGGGGCAATACATCCAACAAACTCAGAGCTTACAAGTTTTTTGCTGTTAAAATTGTATATTTCACTTGTTTCAGATTGGGAACAGAATCACGAGCCTTTAAGTTCTGAGGAAATAGCAAACATAATGAAAATCTTTTTAATGAAAGGATTATCAAGTTGATGATTCTTCTTTTTTGAAAAAATATGACTAAATGGGGAAAATGGTCAATTAAATTATTGTCTTTCCAACCAGAGAGGAGATAAGAAGATGGAGATCGTTACAGCATTGAAAAATGAACTATTAGCAATCCTCTATAATCGTAAACTTCTCATTGCGATTATCGGGGTGATGACCATTCCCCTATTATATAGCGGAACATACCTTTGGGCGTTTTGGGATCCTTACGGCCATCTGGATCGACTTCCAGTGGCAGTAGTAAACAATGACCAAGGTGCCGTCTATAATGGGACAAACTTAGCGATTGGCAAAGATTTAGTGGAAAAGTTAAAAGAAAAGAAAGGCTTTCATTGGCAATTTGTAAGTAAAAAAGAAGCAGTGAAAGGCATGAAGAATCAAGATTATTATTTAAAGGTTGAGATTCCAAAGGATTTTTCCAAAAATGCGGCGACATTACAAAGTGAGAAGCCGAAAAAATTAACGCTCGTTTATACCGCAAATGAAGGCTATAACTACCTTTCCTCCAAGATTGGTGATTCAGCAATTGAAAAGATAAAAGAGGAGGTTTCTAGCACTGTTACGAAAACATACGCCGAATCCATGCTGAAAAAAAGTAAGGATGTGGCAGCTGGCTTAACAAAGGCAAGTTATGGTGCAGGGGAACTTAACAACGGGATCAATTCAGCAAAAACAGGCGTTAACGATTTAGAAGCAGGTTTTGAATCAGCAAAAGGTGGAACAGTGGGCTTGGTCAATGGAAGCTCTCAAGTAGATTCCGGTGCAAAAAAGCTTAAGGAAAAATTACAAATGCTTGCGGCGAAATCAGTTGCCTTTTCAGAAGGTGCAGTGTCAGCATCAGCAGGCTCTAAACAGCTCCAAGCAGGATTAAATCAATTTGGGGCAGGCTTAGGTCAAATGAAAAGTGGCACAGCTGACTTACTGGCTGGTGCTCAGAAATCGGAAGATGGCGCGACACGGCTTTCAAATGGGCTTGATTCTGCTGCAGGAAATATGCCGGAACTGCAAAGTGGGTCTAAACAAATTGCTGATGGAGCAGGACAGCTTTCATCATCAATGGATCAATGGAGTCAAGGTGCCGAGCAAACGAAAAGCGGGGCCGAAGAACTAAACCAAGGCTTGAAGCAAGCAGTCGATCTTGTTAGTCAAATGGCAGCTGGAACAAATGACGCTGCTCAAAAAGCGCAGCTTGAAACACTAAAAAGCAGTTTGGCGCAACTTTCCTCTGGAAGCCTGGGTGTTGCTGATGGACTTGGTCAATTATCGAATCATGCAGCTGCAATAACGCAAGCTGCAAATCAACTATCTGTAGGTGCTAATCAATTGAATTTAGGTCAGAACCAATTGGCTGGCGGTATTAATCAACTTGCAAGCGGGGCAAAGGATCTGGCAGCTGGGCAAAAGCAGCTTACAGCTGGAATCTCAACCATTGATAAAAAGATTGATTTAGCGATGAAAGGCTATAGCCAGCTTACATCTGGGCACAGCAGCTTATCTTCCGGTTTAGATCAATTGGCAGCAGGTTCTGTCCAAATGGAAGACGGAACAGATCAGCTTGCAAATGGTTCAACTCAATTGGCTGACGGTACGAATCAATTATCAGTGGGTACCAAAAAATTACAAGTGGGAATGTCCCAGCTTGCCGGCGGTTCAAGTGAATTATCAGGCGGAATAAACAAGCTGTCATTCGGTTCGAAGGAATTAGAAGATCAGCTTCAGAATGGTGCTAAGGCTACAAGTGCTATTAAAGCCAATAACAGAGTCTATGATATGTTCGCGAAGCCAGTTAATGTAAAAGATGATCGTCTAAATCATGTTCCTGATTATGGAACTGGATTTGCTCCATATTTCTTATCATTGAGCTTATTTGTAGGAGCACTTGTCCTATCTGTTATTTTTCCAATGCTCGAGCCGGCTGTGAGGCCGAAAAGCGGGTTTGGTTGGTTTACAGGTAAATTAGGGATTATTTTCGCGGTTGGACTTGGGCAGGCACTCCTTGCGGATGTTATCTTGTTACAAGTACTTGGTTTGGAGGTAAAAAGTGCTCCCTATTTTATAATGCTGAGCATTTTTACAAGTTGGACGTTCTTTGCCATCATCCAGTTCCTTGTTACTGTGCTTGATAATCCCGGCCGTTTCTTAGCTATTATTATGTTAGTATTGCAATTAACGAGCAGTTCCGGAACATACCCGATTGAATTGACACCAAACTTTTTACAAGCAATCGCGCATTTCATGCCAATGACTTATACAGTTGCCGGTTTTCGTGCGATTATTTCAACAGGGGACTTTAGCTATATGTGGATGAATATTGGATATGAATCGATTTTCTTTATCACTTTCCTGGCTGCAACACTAGTATTCTTCCTGACAAAATTCAAACGGCAGCATCAACCACAATTTTAAGACAATGAAAAGAGGATAACAAAGCGGTTATCCTCTTTTTTATCGGTACATAGAAATTTCTGGTTGTGCATGATAAATAGAAAACCTCAGAATGAATATTTTTACTATGAGCGGTTTGAGGATTAATCATGTGAGATGCTTATATTAATAAAAATAGCTTTGCTTTTCTAAAAAGTAATAATGGTTCTCTTTGGATGGGGAAGTGTTTTTGCCTTTACTTTTATCTGTTGTCTCATCCATGAGATTCAGGCACATTCCAAATCCAAAAGTAACCATTGATGCGATCATGATACCCATTCCGATAAAGGAAAGAATGAAATCAGTGTTGAAATCGCTTTCAAAAAAACTAATTAATAAGATGGCAAACCCAATGCAAATTCCAAAAAAGGTAGTTTTCTTAAAAATGTAAAGATCGTAAGTTTGTTTATCTTTCATAGTGATAACCCCCTTATACTGAATATTCTATCAATTGTCACAAAATTGTCAAATTTATTTTCCGATAAATTTCGACGAAAACTAAAAGAAGCGGAAGCGTTCGTTAAGCGAAGTACACTAGCGTTAGGCATTAGCCGACTAATAGAGCCGCCGTCATGGCGGCAACGTCGGCACTACCACGTCCTGTGCGTCGAAGCTATTTATTTTTTGTCATACTTTTCTGGGCCATTTTAACAAGCTCGCGCACCATGCTGCCGCCCAGCCGCCCGCCTACTTTGCCAGCTTCGTGTGAAGTAAGCCGTCCGTTATAACCATTCTTGAGCGGCACGCCTACTTCTTCAGCTGCCTCAAATTTTGCCTGCTCAGGACTTTGGGAATTCACAACCTTTGCTTTCAGCAGATCGAGTTCATTCCTTGCTTCTGGAACAAGGGGCTTTCTTTTTCTTGCCATTTTCATTCCTCCTTTTAAAGTATGATTTCCTAAACAGAGAAAAGGAACTCATCCAAGCCAAAAAAGTTGAAAGAAACCGGTCTTACATAATAGAATTAACCTTAACTTGGAAATTCTAGGAGGATGAAAATGAGCGAAATAATATTTAAGCAGTATAACCTGACAAGGGACAGATTCATCAAAAGAGTTCAAAACATTAATCCTGAAATCGTCGATATTCAGCCGAAAGGATTTAATAACAATATTCACTGGATGGTTGGACATGTCCTAACAGTTGCAGAACAATTTCTCTTTAGCTTTCCGGCTAATTCCGCCAACCTTCCGGCAAGCTATAAAGAGCTTTTTGGCAGCGGTACGAAACCAGATGATTGGACTAGTGATGTTCCTTCTGTTGCCGTATTAGTGGATCAGCTAACGGAGCAACTCAACCGAATTAACCAAATCCCTGCAAGCCAACTTGCAGAAAAGCTAGAAAAACCATTCCTAGGGTGTGAAACCTTTGGCGAGCTTGCGGGCTTTGGAGTTTATCACGAAGCCCTTCACCTGGGTCAAATTCAAACCTTCGTACGACTAATTGAGGCATAACAAAACAAAAACGTTTCTACCAACCGTAGAAGCGTTTTATTATACTCTGGGGTAAACAGTTTCAATAATGAGGATAAAACTTTGAATGTGAAACAATTAGTAATAAATTCAGTGTATGACACAAGTTGTTCTAAGTTATGGTAAAATACTAAAACAATGATAGTTTGTTGATCAAGAGATTTTGGGGATGATCACTGATCACTTTGATCCGAGAGAGGATGATTACCGGAAAAATGGATAAACAATTAAATAAAGTAAGTCATCAAGAAAGTAATGGCACCGATAAAATTTGGACACGAGATTTTGTTTTTATTCTCTTTGCCAACTTTTTTGTTTTTTTAGGATTTCAGATGACGTTACCTACGATTCCTCTTTTTGTTAAGCAGCTAGGCGGGAATGACCAATTGATCGGATTTGTGGTAGGAATCTTTACATTCTCAGCTTTGCTGCTTAGACCTTTTGCCGGTCATGCCCTGGAGTCAAAGGGACGTGGATTTGTTTATTTACTAGGACTTTCCATTTTTGTTGTTTCGATTGGCTCGTATGCATTTGCAATGAGCATTCTATTCCTATTTGTCATGCGTGTTGTCCAAGGGGTGGGTTGGGGTTTTTCCACAACGGCATCCGGAACAATTGCTACCGACTTAATCCCGGCAAAAAGACGGGGAGAAGGGATGGGTTACTTTGGTTTATCAGGAAACATCGCGATGGCATTCGGACCTTCGCTTGGACTTGGATTAACATCCATGTTATCCTTTACTTCCTTTTTCTTTATATGTGCTGGATGTGGGTTGGCAGCACTAATCCTTTCATCGAGAATTACATACAAAAAGGTAGAACAGAAACCAAAGAAGAAAGCAGACGAAAAATTTGATTTTTATGAGAAAACAGCCTTACAGCCTTCATTGCTTTTGCTTTTTATTACGGTTACCTTCGGTGGCATTGCTACATTCCTGCCTTTATATACCGCAGAAAAACATATAGCTGGGATCCAGTGGTATTTCTTACTATTTGCTCTTGCAGTATTAGTGACGAGATTGTTTGCAGGTAAATTATATGACAAGAGGGGGCACCAGGCGGTTGTGATCCCTGGAGCACTATTGATTTTTGCAGCCATGCTCCTGTTAGCATGGCTGCCTGATACTGCTATGTTGTGCTTAGCTGCTATTTTCTACGGCTTAGGTTTTGGAAGTGTGCAGCCGGCCTTGCAGGCATGGGCAATTGATAAAGCCCCAATGAATCGAAAAGGGATGGCAAACGCGACCTTTTTCTCCTTCTTTGATCTTGGAATTGGAATAGGAGCCATGGTTTTTGGACAAATTGCCCATCTGCTGGGATACCGAAGTATTTATTTAGCTTCGAGTCTATCTGTATTTATTTCGATGGTCCTTTATCTTTTCTTGCTCTTTAAAAATCGTACCGTTAAGTCCCAGGCTTAAAAAATGGACGAAAAGAGGGGGGATTCTATGAAAATAGGATATGGTGAATACCAGTCACCACTTGGTAAAATTCGTGTTGTTGCAGATGACACGGGGATAAAAAGAATTGAAATCTTTGAAGAGGAATGGGAAGAGTATCTGAAAAAAAATCCCGCTCTTGTTGAGGACCAAGAACTTTGTGGTCAGGCCATCTGTCAGTTAGATGAGTACTTTAATGGTAAACGAAAGGAATTTGATCTACCCCTTTCGATTGAAGGAACCGATTTTCGAAAAAAGGTATGGAAGGCTCTGCTGACGATTCCTTATGGAGAAGTGAGATGTTATGCCGATGTGGCGGAAATGATCGGGAATCCGAAATCTGTCAGAGCTGTTGGCCAAGCAAACAAAGCAAATCAATTGCCGATTATTATTCCCTGTCACAGGGTTATTGGAAAAAGAGGAGATTTAGTGGGATATGCCGGAAACCGGACATCCTTTAAAGAAAAGCTGCTTGAGGCAGAAGGCTTTTTACAGAGCTCAAAAGGTTGATTAAAAAGCTGTTTGGAGGATCCTTATTAGATCATCCAAGCAGTTTTTTGTTTTTTTCATAATGTTGTACTATCTTTGAATTTTGCTTCGACGCACAGGACGTGGCGGGTTTTAGTCGACGTTCGTTAATTCGGTCGCTTCCGCTTTTCGTATTTGTCGAAAAAAATTACTCATTTCCATTTGTTAGTTATGATAGAATCAAGCGGGTGAATTTAACTTTAAATGTGGTGGGTGAATTACATGCTCTCTACGATTAAAAGATTTTTAATCGGGCGTCCTTTGAAATCAACGGAACTTGGACATCAAAAACTAAACGTAATTAAGGCCTTAGCCGTTTTATCATCAGATGCATTGTCTTCAGTAGCTTATGGTACAGAGCAGATTCTACTAGTACTGGCTACAGTGGGGGCCATTGCATATTGGTATTCCGTTCCGATTGCCATAGGTGTATTATTCCTTCTGGCAGCACTAATTTTATCTTATCGACAAATTATTTTCTCTTATCCTCATGGGGGCGGAGCCTATGTTGTTTCTAAGGAAAACCTGGGTGTAAATGCAGGATTAATTGCTGGCGGTTCCTTATTGGTGGATTACATTTTAACAGTTGCTGTAAGTGTTTCAGCAGGTACGGATGCGCTTACTTCTGCCTTTCCAAGCCTCCATCCTCATACTGTTATCATTGGAGTTATATTGGTGGTATGTATTACAATTTTAAATCTGCGCGGGCTCACGGAGTCGGCTACCATCCTGGCCTATCCAGTTTATTTGTTTGTTATTGCACTTGTTGTCCTCATTTGTGTAGGAATCTATAAAATCCTTACGGGCAATGTTTCAGCACCGATGTCTGCATCAATCGGCACACCCGTTTCAGGAATTACCTTATTTCTACTGTTAAGAGCTTTTGCATCAGGTTGTTCGGCACTAACTGGGGTTGAAGCAATTTCGAATGCAATTCCTAATTTTAAGGACCCTGCACCACGTAACGCTGCCAAAACGTTAATTCTGATGGGATCCTTATTAGCTATCCTATTTTCAGGTATTACCTTTTTAGCCTACTATTACGGGATATCGCCTAAACCGGACGAAACAGTTGTCTCACAAATTGCCGAGACAACGTTTGGCCGAAACTATCTGTATTTCTTTGTCCAAGGAACAACGGCTCTTATTTTGGTGCTTGCAGCCAATACTGGGTTTTCAGCATTTCCGTTACTAGCCTTTAACCTTGCCAGTGACAAATATATGCCAAGAATGTTTACTATAAGAGGAGACCGTCTGGGATACTCAAATGGAATTGTTTCCCTTGGTTTTGCTTCGATCCTATTAATTATTGCCTTTCATGGGCAAACAGAGCACTTAATTCCACTTTACGCAGTCGGGGTCTTTATCCCATTCACGTTATCCCAAACCGGAATGATAAGGAAATGGGTGCGTGAACGGCCTGCCGGGTGGGTTGGCAAATTAACAGCCAATCTAATTGGGGCCTTGATCACGCTGACAGTATTAATGATTTTGTTTATAACGAAGTTTACTCAAGTTTGGTTTGTTTTTATCTTTTTGCCAGTAATGGTATATATTTTTCACAGGGTAAATCAACACTATGAGGCAGTTGGAGAACAGTTAAGGATCTATCCAGACTCACCAGCTCCTCCAATTGAAGGGAATGTCATTATTGTTCCTGTTGCGGGGATTACGAAAGTGGTTGAAAACTCGATTAATTACGCAAAGTCATTAACGGATCAAATTTTTGCTGTTTATGTTTCGTTTGATCGTGAGGATGAAAAGCGCTTTGCAGAAAAATGGCAAAAGTGGCAGCCGAATGTCCGTCTCGTCACATTGCACTCACATTACCGCAGTGTTCTGCACCCGTTATCGAAGTTTATTGATACGGTTGAACATAAAGCTCGCGAGAACAATTATCGGGTGACCGTTTTGATTCCACAATTTATTACGAAAAAAAGTTGGCATAATATTCTACACAATCAATCAAGCTTTTTAATACGTACGTACCTTCTTTTTAAAAAGAACGTTATTATCTCAACATTGCCATATCATTTTAAAAAATAAAAGCGGAAGCGCCTGTTAGACGAAGTACACTAGTTGCTGGGCGCTGGAGATGGACAGTTATCTATGTTCAAACCCTTTTCTTATTTACTTTACGAGTAAAACCACCTCAAAGGTGGTTTTATTTTTTACGTTTAATCAAATAGTAAATCACCCCAATAATAACTGCTGCAATGATAATCGGCATAACATATGGTTCTGCATAAGTTTTTATATTTGCCCAGTTTTTTCCGAGAATTTCACCTAAATAGAGGAATAGAATCGACCAGGGTAAAATGGCCGCCACTGTATAGAGTGTGAATTTGCTGAACGGCATTTTCGCAATACCGGCAGGAATGGAAATAGCGTGTCTTACAACTGGGATGAAACGGGCTGAAAAAATAACACCGGCTCCATATTTTTCAAACCATTGTTCAGACATATCGATTTGTCTCTTTTTTATAAATACATATTTTCCGTACTTCTCTAAGAATGGGCGGCCGCCGTAATAACCTGCCCAATATAAAAATAACTGTGCAATCGTTCCGCCGATAACGCCTGCTATCACAGCCAATGGGTAATTAAGGACCCCTTTTGAGATCAAGTAGCCTCCATAGCCTAACACAATTTCACTTGGAATAATTTCAATCATAAGCCCTAGAGCAATCCCAAAATAGCCGAGGGACGATAACGTCATTAAGATAGAATAAATAAAATCTGACATGGTCCACCTTCACTTTTATAAAATTCAAATTTAAGTTTATAACAAATTTACTCATAATGGAAATAAAAGAATAAATATTTTTGCCAATATAGGCGGCAAAAGTGGATAAAATAACAAAGCTTGTAATATGATTAGGTCGTACGATTGTATATGACAAATTAGTTAGCTTTAGACCCAAATTGTAAAATAAATGAAATAAGCTATTTGACCTATTCTTTGATAAGATTAATAAAGTAACGACAGTTTAAAAGGATGTTTCCTTATGCTATAAAAATAAGCAAAGATAAATTAAATTCTTGAACAAGGAGAACTGTCCAGCATCGGGTAGCCCAGTGAATTTCGCTAGACGGGTGTTTCGCCTTTCTTATGATCGGAGGAGTTTCGCTTTGAAAAAACATCATCAAGACGTACGGGACCTCATCTATGTCCATTTAAACCAAGCAGACCAATATGTTCTTTCATATGGCATTGAGTTTGAGGAGTTTGCCTACGCTTTTTCAGGTTCATTAAATAACTTGCTCTTATTAAAGCATCGTTTTGATGATACTGATTTTAATATCCACACATTACTCGAATATTGTCCCGATGATCGCGTTAATAAATTAGCAGAAGAAGATGTTTACCGGTACGGAGACTTTTGCTGGATTGATTTTTTTGAAGAAGAAGGTTTAAATGAACTTACTGGCCATGAAATAGCGGAATTATTATATTTAGGCCATTTAAAGCACCATTTAAAAATCCCTTTTTACAGTAAACTAAACAATCGGTTTGTTTACTTAGCTCATGATGATGGCTGGTTCAACAAAATTTATTACCGCAGCTTTAAAGATTTTTTTCAATTATTAAGCAGCGGAATCGCAAGTAAGTTAGGAAAGCTTAAACAAGAAAAGTCTTTATTAGGGATTCGCAAAAGACGGATATATCCAAACGTAAATAAAGAAATTTTGCTCTCATTAACACCGTTTATTAAAGAAGGAATTTGTATTTCGATTAAGGATGCAGATAACCAACGCACAAAAATTGAGATTCCAGTATGGGTCATTGGAGACTTTGCCAATATGGATGATATGTATGAAGAATATGAACAGATTTCTACAGAAGAGTGCCACGCGAAAATCATCTATGACAAAAAGACAAAAGAGTGGAAACTGTACATTGTTTAAACAAGTAATTCCTTCCAGAAGTCTCTCCGTTCCCATGGAGAGACTTTTTTGCAGGTAAAAGTGACAACAACATGGGGACAGCGTTTTTGTAAATTAGTTTTTAAGCAAGCTACCTAATACATAAAATATAAGAAAAATAGAGATGAAAACAAGGACTAGATTTCCTTTCTTTATTCCTATATCGTGATAAAATATAAGGCGAATGAAAATTTGGAGGGTATATGATGAAAACAAAACTCGGTTTATTATACGGGGGAAAATCTGCCGAACACAAAGTATCATTACAAACTGCTTTTGCTGTTATAAAAGCATTAGATCTCGAAAAATTTGAAGTTTATCCAATTTACATAACCACCAAAGGCCAATGGATAAAAGGAACAGAGTTAAAGAAGCCAGTTGAAAATGTGAATGAACTTCAATTTTCAACTGGAAAAGAAATTTCTCCTTTATCATTGGCCACAACCCTTTTCCAGGCTGAACAAGATGATTCTCCGCTTGATGTGATTTTTCCACTTTTACATGGACCAAATGGGGAAGATGGAACAGTTCAGGGCTTACTTGAACTGCTTAACCTTCCTTATGTTGGGAACGGTGTGCTTGCTTCTGCTGCCGGCATGGATAAAGTAATTATGAAAAATATTTTTGCACAAGCCGGACTTGCTCAAGTGAAATATGTTGCTTTTATTCGCAGTGAATGGGAAAAGGCCAAGACAGAAGCTTATCAACAAGTAGAAACTGAACTTGGCTACCCTTGCTTTGTAAAACCGGCTAACCTTGGATCAAGTGTTGGAATTAGTAAATGTACGAATCGATCAGAATTGGAAGCTGCATTTGGCGAAGCATTTCAGTTTGACCGGAAGGTAATTATTGAAGAGGGCGTTATTGCACGTGAAGTAGAAGTTGCTGTCCTTGGAAATGACGAACCACAATGTTCCGTTCCTGGAGAAATTGTTCCGAAAAAGGATTTTTATGATTATAAGGCGAAATATGAAGATGAAAGTACCGATTTAGTTATTCCGGCAGAAATTCAGGAAGATGAATTCGCTCAAATTAAAATGATGGCAATTAAAGCGTTTAAAGCATTAGCTTGCTCTGGACTAGTACGTGCGGACTTCTTCTTAACAAAAGATGGGAAGGCATTGATTAATGAAGTAAATACTATGCCAGGTTTTACCCCAATCAGTATGTTCCCGTTATTGTGGAAAGAAACTGGTCTTAATTATCCAAACTTAATTGAGCGCCTCGTTGCCCTTGCAATCGAACGGCATGCGGAAAAACAGCGTATTAAGTATATTGTCTAAACAACAGAGGACACGGCATTAAAGCCGTGTCGCCTAATTTTATCTTTATACCAATACATGGAGAGAAGGGGAAAAATGATAAAGCGAACGTTAAAGCAGATATCGGAGATGATACCTGTACAGAATGATCTTACCCTATTCTTAGAAGTAAACATTACAGGAGTTTCGATTGATTCGCGCAAGATTGAAAAAGGTAATCTGTTTATTCCTTTTAAAGGAGAACATGCGGATGGTCATAAATATGTTGTGGAATCCATTCGTAAAGGAGCTGCTGCCGCCCTTTGGCAAAAGGATGTTCCTAATCCGCCTAATGATTTGCCTATCTTGATCGTTGAAGACTGCTTAACGGCATTACAAGAGCTTGCAAGAAAATATCGGGAACAGTTGCCGGTTAGAGTAGTCGGGATTACCGGCAGTAATGGGAAAACAACGACAAAAGACATGACGTCTTGCTTGCTAGCCCTTCAATATAAAGTCCAAAAAACTGAAGGGAATTTTAACAATCACATAGGTCTTCCGTTAACAGTATTGGGATTGAACGAGGATACCGAAGTCGCCGTGCTGGAAATGGGGATGAGCGGCAGGGGAGAAATTGAATGGTTGACAAAGCTTGCCTGCCCTGATGCAGTTGTGATAACGAATATTGGTGAATCTCATTTACTTGATCTAGGTTCAAGAGAAGGAATTGCTGAGGCAAAGCTTGAAATTATGCAAGGCCTTAAAGAAGGCGGACTAGCGGTTTTGCATGGAGATGAGCCATTGTTGATGGAGAGAATTAACCAGTACAAAGGCAATATCCAGGTCCAAACGTTTGGAAGAAGTGAAACCAATACAATCTACCCAACGGAGATTATACAATCCAATCAAGGAAGCAAGTTTAAAATTAATTTGTCCGCGCAAAGCTTCGAACTGCCTGTATTAGGAACCCATAATATATTAAATGCTCTGGCGGCAATGTCGATTGCCAATTATTTTTCAGTCCCATTTGAGAAGATGGCTGATGGACTGAAAAACGTAAAACTAACCAATATGAGAATGGAGCTTGTTGAAGGGAAGCGCGGCGAAAAAATAATTAACGATGCTTATAATGCAAGTCCGACTTCCATGATTGCTGCTATTGAACTTGTATCGAACCTTATGGGCTATGAGAAGAAGATTCTTGTTCTTGGGGATATGCTTGAATTAGGCCCACAAGAAAAGCAATACCACCTTCAAATTGGCGAAGGACTAAATCCAGAAAAAATAGATGTGCTGTTTACATATGGTCAATTAGGGCTTGAGATCGCAAATGGTGCACGGAAGTCCTTAGGCACGGACAAGGTGTTTGCTTTTACAGAAAAACAAGAGCTTGTTAATGAATTAGTCAATCATATAGATAATAAAACGTTGGTTCTTGTGAAGGCTTCAAGAGGAATGAAGCTAGAGGAAATTGTTGCTTCCTTACAAAAATAATAATTTTTTTGAGTGTTATGAATGAATTTAACATTATAAAAGAAAAATAAGAGAAACAACCTCATATTTGCAAGTTCAAGGAGAAAGTGCCCTTTTTCCATTTGCTTGTAATAAACAAGATCTATCACGATGTCACTGATTAATTGCAATTTAGAAGGTATAGTGCTAAGATTGTAGTCAACATGTCTAGAGTGTGAAAAAATTAGGGCATACTCCTTTGGAGGAATGTCTTTTTTTTGCTAAAATAGTGTTAGAATACTTAAATTAGGTAATTTATAAAAAGTATGAGTGACAGAAACTTTTAGCATAAAATAAAATATATTTTGAAATAGATGAAGGAGAATGAAAAAATTGACAAAGTTTCAAGAATTAGGTATCAGTCCCGCGACGTTAAAGGCCGTCCTCCAAATGGGCTTCGAAGAAGCTACTCCAATTCAGGCAGAAACGATTCCGTTAAGTTTGCAAAATAAAGACCTAATCGGTCAGGCTCAAACAGGAACGGGTAAAACTGCTGCATTTGGTATTCCATTGGTTGAAAAGGTTGACTTGAATGTGGATGATATTCAGGGAATTATTATTGCCCCGACTCGTGAACTTGCCATTCAGGTTTCAGAAGAGCTTTATAAAATTGGCTCGGGTAAAAAAGTACGAGTTCTTCCAATTTATGGAGGACAGGACATTCAGCGCCAAATCAGGTCATTAAAAAAACATCCACATATTATTGTTGGAACACCTGGACGCGTTTTGGACCACATTAATCGAAAAACACTCCGTCTTGACCATGTTCATACGGCAATCCTTGATGAAGCGGATGAAATGCTCAACATGGGCTTTATTGAAGATATTGAAGCAATTCTAGCTAAAATTCCAACAGAACGACAAACATTGCTTTTCTCTGCGACTATGCCTGCGGCAATCCAGAGGATGGCAGAAAGATTCATGAAGGATCCACAAATCGTTCGCGTTAAAACAAAGGAAATGACAGTTTCTTTAATTGACCAATATTATTTGGAAGTACAAGAAAAGAATAAATTTGATGTTTTGACTCGGCTTCTAGATATTCAAGCACCAGAATTGGCGATTATTTTTGGACGGACAAAGCGCCGCGTTGATGAGTTAGCGGAAGCATTAAATCTCAGAGGCTACGCAGCAGAAGGTATTCATGGTGATTTGAGCCAGGCAAAGCGTATGTCTGTCCTTCGTAAATTCAAAGAAGGTTCGATTGATGTTTTAGTGGCAACTGATGTTGCGGCAAGAGGTCTGGATATCTCAGGTGTAACACATGTTTATAATTTTGACATTCCTCAGGACCCAGAAAGCTATGTTCACCGTATTGGCCGAACAGGACGCGCCGGAAAAGCTGGCGTTGCCTTAACCTTTATAACTCCACGGGAAAAGTCGTATCTTGCAGTTGTGGAAAAAACAACTAGACACAAAATGGAGAGAATGAAGACACCGACCTTGGCTGAAGCAATAGAAGGTCAGCAAAAATTAGCTGTTGATAAAATTGTTTCAACAATTGAAGCAAATAATTTAGATTATTACAAAGCTGCTGCTGAAGAACTGCTTGAAAATTATGATCCATCAGTCATTGTTGCTGCTGTCCTAAAATTGCTTACCAAAGAACCGGATTCAACACCGATTAAGCTAACGGAAGAGCAACCTCAAGTAGGAAGAAGAGACCGTAAACCACAGGATCGCGGCAGAAGAAACAATGAAACAAGAAGTCATGATTCCCGTCGTAACAAGGGACCTATGAAGCCTCGCTCAGGTGAAAAACGCGGAGCAGGCAAACCTAGAAGCTATAATCATTAATAAACTTAAAAAGCAGTGCATGGATGATATGATCCATGTACTTTTTTTTGCTCAATTCTACTTCTAAGGGGAATGTTATTGGTAATATGCCTAAGGAGGAATTCCAATGACGATTGTAAGGCTTGGATATGTTGCTATGAGCGTGGAACTTCAAAATTGTTCCCCTTCCCAAACGATGACCTTTGCACAATTTCAGAAGCTAAGAGATCAGGATGCTGCGATTCGGAAGCTTGAGCGGATTGCTTCCTCTAATTTAGAACATTGCTTGCGGCTTTTAAAGCATAATGAAGCCAATCAAGTTCATTTTTTTCGATTAAGTTCAAGACTTATTCCACTAGCTAACCACGCAGAACTGCCGGATTGGAATTATCTTAAGCCGTTAGAGGACCCTTTAAAAAAGCTGGCGGATTATATTCATACACATCCAGCACGAATTGACTTTCACCCTGACCATTTTGTTGTTCTTAATAGCCCGCAGAAAGATACGTTCAAGAATTCTTTAATCACGTTATCGATGCATGAAAGACTTCTTAAAGGGATGGAGATTGACACTGAGCATCGCTGTGTTCTCCACGTTGGGGGCGGATATGAGGACAAAGAAAAGGCTCTAGAGACCTTCATTCATAATTGGGCCTATGTTCCTCAAACGATTCAAAGAATGATTATGCTGGAAAATGACGATACCACGTTTACCATGAATGAAACGTTATACCTATGTGAAAAGTTAGGGATTCCCATGGTGTTCGATTATCACCATCACTTAGCTAATCATGAGCATGACTGGGAAAAGGATTGGGAGCGGGTTGTTACCACTTGGAAGCAATCCAGATTGCCAATTAAAATGCATATTTCAAGCCCGCGCTCAGAAAAAGAGTTTAGAGCTCATGCGGATTATGTAGATTCAGACATGTTTCTAAGCTTTCTTAACCAAATAAAAGGAACAGTCCCGGAAATCTATTGCATGATTGAAGCTAAACAAAAGGATGCTGCCCTTTTTCGACTGATGGCAGATATGCAAACAAAAGAGGGGGTAGACATAATCGACAAGTCCAGTTTTAAAATGGAATAATCTAAAGAATACATTTTGGTGTATGATATCCTCAGGCTTTCGGAAAAATCCTACAGGTTTAAAAAGGATTCTACATATTTCTAAACGAATTATACATATAAATAGGGATTGGATTATTTATGCTACTACTTCTTATTTATCCATATTTAATAATAAAACTTTTGGAGGTGCTATGAACTTGGAACCGCGGAAAAGGATTTCCGGACAAGCCTTAAAGGTTTGGCGCATTACGGGAATCATCAAAATGGCAATTGGTTGGGTTTTAACCTTCACTGTTATTTTTTTTGTTCATTTCTTTCGTTGGCCACTCTGGATTTCAGCGGTCATCCTGGTAATAGAACTCATTTATACATACTTGAGCGTATTCTTCCTTCCGCTATTAAGATGGAAGCGGTGGAGATATGACGTCCGTGAGCAGGAAATTGAACTTCAACACGGTCTCTTTATTAAGGTTCGCACTCTTGTGCCAATGGTTCGGGTCCAGCATGTTGATACCGTTCAAGGGCCCATCCTGAGAAAGTACAAATTAGCATCTGTTATTGTTCATACTGCTGCTACAATACATGAAATTCCGGCACTAGAAGAGGATGAGGCTGAAGAATTAAGAATGTTTATTTCAAAATTAGCAAGGGTGGCGGATGAAGATGTTTGAACCTAAAAGACTTCATCCAATTGCAATTGTTCTCAATATCACAAAAAGGATAAAAAACACACTATTTCCACTCTTTGCAATTGTATTTCTTGGTCGTGGAGGAAATGGAGGAATATGGATTTCCATCATTTCGGCTTCAGCTGTCCTTCTTTTTCTTTTAATAGGATCTATATTATCCTGGTTCAAGCATACATATCAGTTGGATGAAAAAGAACTGCGGATTGAGAATGGTATTTTCATTTGCAAGAAGCGCTACATTCCATTCGAACGGATTCAAAGCATTGATGTTACTGAGGGAGTATTGCAACGAATATATGGTCTTGTCAAGGTCCAAATTGAGACAGCAGGAGGGAACCCATTGGAGGAATCCGAAGCTGTTTTATCAGCAATCACCAAAAAAGATGCCCAGTTTATCCAGGATTTTTTTATAATGGCTAAAAAATCAGGCCATTTGACAGTGGAACCGGTTCCTAAAAATTCAGAAAGCATACCAATTTATAAAATTACTGCTTTTCAATTACTGCTTCTTTCCATCACCTCTGGCGGAGTAGGTGTGGTTATTTCAGGGATCATCGCCACTTTGTCACAATTTGATAATTTTATTCCTTATCAAAAACTGTTTGGAAATGCAGAAAAATTAGCTACGAACAGGATTCTTTTTGTTGTGATCATGGTGTTCATTGGATTTCTTGTCCTATGGGTTATTGCTTTTTTGGGGATGATGCTGAAGTATGCTAATTTTACTGTCAATAAAACAGATCATGATTTGATTATTACTCAGGGTTTACTAGAAAAACGGCAAATGACGTTTCCCTTAAAGCGGATTCAGGTGGTGCGAATCAGTGAAAATGTATTTCGGCAGCTGCTTGGCTATGCCACTGTATATATTGAAAGTGCTGGCGGCTCGGTTGAGTATAAAGAAGGATCAAGGGTCATGCTGATCCCGATCATAAAACATAATCAAATCTCACAAATAGTAAGTCCGTATTTAACGGATTATAAGCTCGTTAGTTATTTTAATCCCGTACCCAAAAAAGCGATGCTAAGGTACATGCTCCGCGGTTGGTATTGGACTGTGCCAATTGTAATTGCCTCCCTATTGTTTTTTAAAGTTTGGGGATTTTTCTCTCTTATCCTCTTTGCAGCGGTCACTCTGTGGACTTTTTTGAAATACCGTGATTCGGGTTGGAATCTCGAAAATTTGCAACTAAGTTTTCGCTACAGGACGCTTAGTCGCAGCACTATTTATATGAAAAAAAATCGGATTCAAAGCCTTGACGTTCGAGAAAGCTACTTTCAACGGAGAAATCAATTGGCGACAATTGAAGCATTTGTAAAGTCAGGACTAGGCGGTGCGGGGGGAAAGGTGAAAGATTTAGCTGTTGGTGAAGTAGAAGAGATTTATTCCTGGTATTCGAATAAATAACCATGGGTGAAATTATTCATTTGCAGGGGCTAGTTTTGAATATTGAGGTTATGAAGGACGATTCTGCTATTGGAAGTCTAGATTTTGTCCGTCATCGAGGTAATGAAGGCCAATTCTGCTATCGGAAGCCCAGATTTTGTCCGTCATCGAGGTAATGAAGGACGATTCTGCTATCGGAAGCCCGGATTTTGTCCGTCATCGAGGTAATGAAGGCCAATTCTGCTATCGGAAGCCCGGATTTTGTCCGTCATCGAGGTAATGAAGGACAATTTGGTTATCTGAAGTCTAGATTTTGTCCGTCATTGAGGTTATGACGGACAATTTTGCTATAAGAAGACCTAGTTTTGTCCATAATATTCTACTTATCTCTGTGCCCAAAAACCAATCAAGGAAAAAAGGATAACAATACCCCAAAAAATCACCCGTAAAGGGGATTGGTTTAAAAATCTTTGTCTGCTCCGTCCGGCCCAGTTTCCCGCCTCAAGTATAGAATCATTCCAATCCTTTTTATTAAAATAGGGAATGCTGCCAAGTAATAATCCTCCAAGCAGACCAAATAAATGGGCAGTTATATTTATATTGGGCTGTAAAAAGGTCATAATGAGACTAATCGCACAAATAGTTAAAATGATTTGTGAAGTTTCTCTGGATAACCAACTTTTTTGAAAAATAATAATCGAAATATAATAGCCGAATAGCCCAAAAATAGCACCGCTTGAGCCGACATGGATAAACGTCAAAGGCTCCAGCAGTAAAGTTGCGACATTCGCAATAATACCGGAAGCTAGGTAGACAAATAAGAACCTAGCAGCCCCAAGCATCCGCTCAAGTGCTGGACCGAACAAAACAAGCGCAAAACTATTAAAGAGCATATGGGAAAAACCACTATGCAAAAAGGTTGGTGTAATAAGCCTCCATAGCTCTCCTTCCATAATGTATAAATTAACACCTGAAAAAGTTTCATAAAACCATTGGTTTGGAAAGAAAGGTAAAATCGTAAAGAGATATAATAGAATATGGATGGCAATAATAAAGGAAACGATCGGATAAAAGCGAAGAAACTCCCGTAAGTTTTCTGTCCTTGTAAACATAATAAACCTCCCTAGTGCTCATGTAACAGAATTTATATCTATGAACTTTGATTACTGTCTAGCTACAGCGCCCAGCGACTAGTGTACTTCGCCCACCCCCCTACGATAAGTCAAGCACGAATGCGCTAACGCGCTTCGTGTTTCCTTTGCCGCGTATTAAAGGGCAGTAGATCCTCAACTGCCCGTAAAAACTCGGTTGGCTCAACTAACAATCAGCGAGAAAAACATTCGCTGATTGAAGGTTCGCCTTATCTCAGTCGATGGGCTCCAGTCCATACGTCGATAAACGGACGCTTCCGCTTTTCTTTTTACCCGAATGGCTGTCTGATACACTATTATGCAAAAAGTATTTTAAATAGAAGGATGTAATCAAATGATTAAAGGAATTGGAATTGATATCATCGAACTGCCGCGCGTTCAAGAAATTATTAACCGGCAGCCAAGGTTTATTGAACGGGTTTTGTGCCCAAGCGAGATCGAAATATTTAAAACGTTATCCGGCCAAAGAAAAGCAGAATTCCTTGCCGGGAGATATGCTGCGAAGGAAGCATTCTCAAAAGCAACTGGAACGGGAATAGGGAAACAGCTCTCCTTCCAGGATATAGAGATTGCTACCGATAGTATGGGGAAGCCGTTTATTTTAAGACCGGAGCTCCAATCCCATCTTTCGATCTCACATAGCAGGGAATATGCTATTGCTCAAGTGATTATAGAACAAAATTAAAGCTCTGAGGAATGGAGTTGATTACCAACCTCATGTCATAATTGAAATGGTTGTCTCATATATTCATAGGGAACTAGGAGAGACAAGGTCAGCTATGATACCATGGAAAACAAATTTTCTTCTACTCTAATCCCAGCAAATAATCTGTCTTCATCAAAGCCTGAACCCTGCCTTTTCTCTTCTCAAAATCAACTGAAATGAGACAAGAAGGGGTTGAAAGAATGAGGAAAAAATTATTGCTGATCTTTACCGGGCTGATGGTCATTTTTGTCCTGGCTGCCTGT
The DNA here is from genome assembly GCF_024494385.1 of Bacillus sp. EB600. Lineage (GTDB taxonomy): Bacteria > Bacillota > Bacilli > Bacillales > Cytobacillaceae > JAEVLT01. Next base: position 7,788 of record NZ_JAEVLT010000041.1, on the reverse strand, counting down.
GGAACCAAATCACAGGATGATGTGGTGAAAGCGTTGAATAGTAAACTTGACAAACTCTCGGGTTATAAAGTAAACGCTAAAATGACGTTGAAAATGGGTGAAGACTCTCAGGTGTACAACGTTGAAATTTGGCATAAAGACCCTACCTATTATCGAGTTAATTTGAAAAATGCCGCAAAAGACCAGAGCCAAATGATTCTCCGAAACGATGAAGGAGTATTTGTTTTAACGCCTGCCCTTAATAAAAGTTTTCGCTTCCAAAGTGATTGGCCGCAAAATAGCAGCCAGGCTTATCTGTATGAATCATTAATTAAAGATATCCTTGAAGATAAGGATGCCAAGTTTTCCGCGACCAAGGATTATTATGTATTCGAAACAAAAACACGCTATCAAAACAATAAGATGCTCCCATTCCAAGAAATTAAGTTAAATAAAAATGACCTATCTCCTGCGATGGTTAAGGTAATGGATCCTGACCGAAATGCTCTTGTAACCGTTGAGTTTTCCAATACAAAATTTAATGCCAGCTTTGACAAAAATGATTTTGATATGAATAAAAATATGACACGGGCCCAGCTTGGTCTTCCTGCCATGGCAAAAGTGAAGGATAACTCCTTTATCGTTAAATATCCGACCGCCCAAATAACAGGAACGAATTTAAAGGAAGAAAAGAATGTAAAGATAGAGGATGGAAAAAGAGTTGTTTTAACCTATGATGGGGATAAACCGTTTACGCTGGTTCAAGAAAGGTTATCAGTAAAGCCAGCATCGGTATCACCTGCTACTTCAACCTTTGTTGAAGGACAACCGGTTGATTTGGGATTCACCATTGGTGCGCTTACCGACCATTCGCTTAGCTGGTCTCAGGATGGTGTTGATTATATGATTGCCTCGAAGAAATTAACGAAGGATGAATTGATTGAAGTAGCCAGTTCTGTACAGGGGGAAATGGGAAAATAGCTGTCATGAGCAGGCTCGAGAAATTGGGCCTGCTTTTTTTAGCGAATCATTTGACTTTCACCTAAGTGAGTTTAATAATAATCGAATAGGATAATAAAAATGCATTATATTCGATTTTAAAATAGGGTGTGGAAAATGGAAGAGCAAGCTTTTTTCTATCGAGATACATGGGCAGAAGTGGATTTGGATTGTTTATCGGACAATATAATTTCAATCAAAAAGCTGCTGCCACATGAAGTTGATATTATTGCAGTGGTAAAAGCAAATGCTTATGGGCACGGCGATCTTCAAGTCGCAGAAGCGGCCCTTAAGGCTGGTGCCTCCTATTTAGCGGTTGCTTTCCTCGATGAAGCCATTGCGTTAAGGAATAAAGGAATAACAGCTCCGATTCTCGTTTTGGGAGCAACCCGTGCTAAAGACGTTTCGATCGCTGTAAACCAACAGATCACTTTAACCGTTTTTCAAATGGAGTGGCTCGAGGAAGCAAAGAACTTCTTAAAAGATGACGAACAGCTACTTGTTCATGTGAAGTTAGATACAGGGATGGGACGGATTGGAATTCGCAGTAAGGAAGAGTTAAAAATAATGGAGCAATTTCTTCAAAATGAAAGACAATTTTGTTTTGAAGGAATATTTACCCATTTTTCTACAGCAGATGAATTAGATAAAACATATTTTCAAAAGCAATTAGATTTATTTCAGGATATGTTGAGCATTCTAAGCAAGAAGCCAACATATGTCCATTGCAGCAATAGTGCTGCAACATTGCGCTTTTCTCATGCATATTTTAATGCTGTTCGCGTTGGCATCGCCATGTACGGTTTATCCCCATCTCCAGAAATGGAACCTGAAATTCCAGTCCCGTTAAAGGAAGCCTTTACGCTCCGTTCACGGCTTATTCATGTGAAAAAGCTTCCGAAAGGAGAAAAAGTAAGCTACGGAGCTACTTATGAAACAGGGGATGAAGAGTGGATTGGTACCATTCCAATTGGTTATGCAGATGGCTGGATTCGTAGACTACAAGGTCAAGAAGTGCTAGTTGGCGGACAACGTGTACCAATTGTTGGAAGGATTTGTATGGACCAATGTATGGTGCGACTTCCTTCTCATTACCCAATTGGCACAACCGTTACATTAATTGGAAGGGAAGCAGATCAATTCATTTCAATCAATGAAATTGCTAAAAAGCTCGAAACAATCAATTATGAAATTCCCTGTATGATAGCGAATAGGGTACCGCGTCTTTACAAGAAAGGCGGCCAAATCGTCAATTTAAAAAACTATCTCCTTGAGGGTTTTTAAATGGACGGCTACTAAAAGTTCTAACATAATTATGATATTACTATTGGTTTATGCATAAAAGACTATTTTTTTGGCTTATAATACAGAAGAATTACCGTTTGGTCTATTCAGTGGGCATTATTAGTGTTATTATTAAAAATGGTAAAGATAAAATGGTGTGTAGTGATGGTGGAGGTGTATGTTTGTGTCTGAATCCGGCGCAACTACAGAAATCTTAGTAGAATTACCGCAACATCTTTTAACCGAATTAGATGGTTTTGTTATGCAAGACAATGTTAATCGCAATGAATTTATTTATCAAGCGACGAAAATGTATTTACGCGAACGAAAAAAGAGACAAATTCGCGAAGGCATGAGACGCGGTTATATGGAAATGGCTAAAATAAATTTAACCATTGCATCTGAAAGCTTTCAAGCAGAATATGAGGCAGAGAACACAGTAGAACGTCTAGTCAGCGGAGGGTAATCCTTTGATAGTCAAACGTGGTGACGTTTATTTCGCGGACCTATCCCCAGTTGTTGGTTCTGAACAAGGCGGCGTCCGTCCTGTACTTGTCATCCAAAACGACATCGGGAATCGGTTTAGTCCCACAGTCATTATTGCAGCGATTACAGCTCAAATCCAAAAAGCGAAGCTGCCTACTCATGTAGAAATTGATGCGAAACGCTATGGCTTTGAACGAGACTCAGTTATCCTGCTGGAGCAGATTCGTACAATTGATAAGCAACGCTTAACCGATAAAATAACCCATCTCGATGACGAAATGATGGAAAAGTGGATGATGCCCTGCAAATAAGTTTAGGTCTCATCGAATTCTAACATAAAAGCACGCTCTTTTTTCAAGGGCGTTTTTTTTACATAATCCTTACCTCATAGGATCTGCTAAAGCAAGCTGTAATGCTTGCTTTTTTTGTGCCCGTAAAACCTTATTTAGAGCAAGATCAACCTTCTACTTTTGGCATGGTTCTTTTGCTTTAATGAAACGATAGGTTGAATTTGGTACAATATAGTATAAGTGATTAAAGATTTGGAGGAAATGATTCGTGATTGAAACAATAGAAAAAAAGCAACAGCTTTTAGGTAAAATTGCCTCTGAGCAATCTTTATCAATAAAACAAGTAAAAAGTGTCATATCACTATTACAAGATGGAAATACCGTTCCATTTATTGCACGTTATCGAAAGGAAATGACGGGAGCGCTTGATGAAGTTCAGATCCGGGACATTTTGGATCGCTGGCAGTATATCCAAAATCTTGAGCAAAGAAAAGAAGAAGTTATCCGGATCATTGATGAGCAGGGGAAACTAACGGATGAATTAAATAAGCAAATCCATCATGCTGAAAAACTCCAGGAAGTTGAAGACCTCTATCGGCCATACAAGCAAAAAAGGCGAACGAAAGCAACGATCGCAAAGGAAAAGGGTCTAGAACCATTTGCAACCTGGCTTTTGTCTTTCCAAAATGAAAGTGTTGAAGAGAAAGCGGCTGAATTTATATCGGAGGAAAAACAAGTTCTGACAGTGGAAGATGCGATTGCAGGTGCGAAAGATATTATTGCTGAACTGGTTTCCGACGACGCAGAAAGTAGAAAATGGATCCGAAAGGAAACTTCAAAGTCTGGGAAGGTCGTATCCACAGCAAAGGATGAGGCAAAAGACGAGAAGAAAGTCTATGAAATGTATTATGAATATGAAGAACCTGTAAATAAAATTGTACCGCACCGGATTCTGGCGTTAAATCGAGGGGAAAAGGAAGAAATTTTAAGGGTTTCAATAAAGTTGAATATAGATTCCATGATTGGCTATTTATCAAAAAGGTGGGTTCACAATCAAAACTCACCCGCTGCTCCAGTTGTATTAGAGTCGATTGAGGATAGCTATAAAAGATTAATCCAGCCATCAATTGAAAGAGAAATTCGCAATGAACTTACTGAAAAAGGCGAAGAACAAGCGATACATATTTTCTCTGAGAATTTACGCAATTTATTGCTGCAGCCACCTTTAAAAGGAAAAATGGTGCTTGGATTGGATCCAGCTTATCGAACAGGCTGCAAGCTTGCAGTTGTTGACGAAACGGGAAAGGTTTTAAAAATTGATGTCATCTACCCACATCCACCTGTTTCAAAAGCAAAAGAAGCGAAGGAAAAGTTTATTTCACTTCTTCGGGATTTTAATGTTGAAATGGTGGCCATTGGCAATGGTACAGCATCGAGGGAGTCAGAACAGTTTGTTGCTGACATCTTAAAGGAAATGGATAGAGAAATCTTTTACCTAATTGTTAATGAAGCGGGTGCAAGTGTTTATTCTGCATCCGATATAGCAAGAGAAGAGTTTCCTGATTTTCACGTTGAAGAGCGAAGTGCTGTTTCCATTGCACGCAGACTCCAGGATCCACTTGCGGAATTAGTGAAAATTGATCCCAAATCTGTTGGAGTTGGTCAGTACCAGCACGATGTTTCGCAAAAGAGACTATCAGAATCGCTGCATTTTGTAGTGGAAACGGCGGTAAACCAAGTTGGGGTAAATGTAAATACCGCTTCTCCATCACTTCTTCAATATGTTGCGGGATTAACGAAATCAGCTGCAAACAATATTGTCAAGAAACGTGAGGAGGAAGGGAAATTTACGAACAGGGCCCAACTAAAGAAGGTTCCTCGCCTTGGTGCGAAAACATACGAGCAAGCGATCGGGTTCTTACGTGTATTAGACGGAAACAATACGCTGGACCGAACTGGTATTCATCCTGAAAATTATGAGGAGGTTGAGAAGCTTTTAGCAACTGTTGGATTCTCAACTGATGATATAGGGACAGACAAGCTAAAGGATGCACTTCACGGATTGGACCTTCGGACAGTCTCGGAGCAACTATCGATTGGGGAGTTAACATTAAAGGACATAATTGATGCGCTCGTACGACCGGAAAGAGATCCTCGTGATGACCTGCCGCATCCGCTTCTGAAAAAAGATGTTCTTAAAATGGAAGACTTAAAGCCGGGGATGGAACTTCAGGGTACAGTCCGCAATGTAGTAGACTTTGGGGCGTTTGTTGACATCGGCGTAAAACAAGATGGATTGGTGCATATCTCGAAGCTAAGAAAACAATTCGTCAAACACCCAATGGATGTGGTATCGGTTGGCGATGTGGTAACAGTATGGGTTGATTCTGTTGATAAGAATAAGGGACGAGTGGCTCTAACAATGATATCACCTGCAGAATAACAAGAGAACGTAAATAAAACGCTTGGAGATTATTTATTCCAAGCGTTTTTTGAGTAATAATGAAAAATAACTTTTTTATCATTTCGACTATGAATCAATTTCCTTCGCATTATTAAAACACTGCTTGTTAAGAGCAGCTCTTTTTTCTGTAAAAAAACCAGCATTGGTTTAATAATTTGATTTGATGGCGGTTCTTCTCATAAAAAGCTCTTTTCATTTGGTTTTGAAACCAAGTTGGCATAGCAAAAACCTCCCGAAAAGTACATACATTTTAAGTGTATATTTAATATATGCTATAATAGTTTGTCATGTTCGCAAAAGAATTGAGGAGAAAAAATGGAGAATCATCAACTTCAGTTGTTAGTAGAAAAGATTTCGATTTCCTTTTTTGGGAAACCTTTTCGCCACATGGCCATTTTCAATCCAAAGCTACGTTCAACCGGAGGAAGATACCTTTTAGGAACACACAATATTGAAATTAATAAAAAATACTTAGTACAGCTTGGAGAAGATGAACTAATAGGAATTATTAAACATGAGCTATGTCACTATCATCTTCATCTTGAAGGCAAAGGTCATCAGCATCGTGATCAGGATTTTAAGGAGCTATTAAAAAAAGTAGGTGCACCAAGATATTGCAATCAACTTCCAGAAGCTCCTAAAAAGCGAACAGCTAAAAGGATTCTTTTATATGAATGTTCACAATGTCATCTGCAATACAAACGTAAGCGTAGTATTAATACAAGCAGGTATGTATGTGGAAAGTGCCGTGGAAAGCTTGTGAAAATAAAGGAGTTGATTTTGGAATAGAAGCCTTTTTTTTCAAAATCTTTTCGTTTAAAAATACTGCTTGACTTTGAGGCAAGTCATCATTATAATGGTAAGAGTCGATAAGGTAGCCATCTGATAAGACAAGCATAAATCAAGTGGTTTATCCTATTTTATTCCGCAGTAGCTCAGTGGTAGAGCTATCGGCTGTTAACCGATCGGTCGTAGGTTCGAGTCCTACCTGCGGAGCCATGTAGAGAAGTACCCAAGTGGCTCAAGGGGCGCCCCTGCTAAGGGTGTAGGTCGGGTAACCGGCGCGAGGGTTCGAATCCCTTCTTCTCTGCCATAAATATATTGGCCCCTTGGTCAAGCGGTTAAGACACCTCCCTTTCACGGAGGTAACACGGGTTCGAGTCCCGTAGGGGTCATCAGGGACGGGGAATGATTAAATAATCATTTCCTGTTTCTTAAAAGAGAATTGGTCCGGTAGTTCAGCTGGTTAGAATGCCTGCCTGTCACGCAGGAGGTCGCGGGTTCGAGTCCCGTCCGGACCGCCATTTTTGTTTTCCTATATGATTATTTTGATGGGCTATAGCCAAGCGGTAAGGCATCGCACTTTGACTGCGACATGCGTTGGTTCGAATCCAGCTAGCCCAGCCATTTTTATTATCGTACATCCTGACTACGAAATATAAGATTAGTGCATCATATAATTTATGAGCCATTAGCTCGGTCGGTAGAGCAGATTGCTTGCTTCATTGACAAAGCTTCTGTGGCAATCTGCGAGAAAGATCGCCAGATCTTTTGAGCATCTGACAATTAAATAAAAAGATTAGTGAATTACTTTAGTTATGAGCCATTAGCTCAGTCGGTAGAGCATCTGACTTTTAATCAGAGGGTCGAAGGTTCAAGTCCTTCATGGCTCACCATTCTTTTTTTATTGTGCGGGTGTGGCGGAATTGGCAGACGCACCAGACTTAGGATCTGGCGCCGCAAGGCGTGGGGGTTCAAGTCCCTTCACCCGCACCAAGTTTTACCTCTTGTAACATCACGGTTACTATGGTAAACTTACTTTTGTCGCCAATCAAAATGCGGTCGTGGCGGAATGGCAGACGCGCTAGGTTGAGGGCCTAGTGGGAGTTAAATCCCGTGGAAGTTCAAGTCTTCTCGGCCGCACCAAAAAACTATTGACAACCGGATTCGCCTTTGCTACAATAGTTAAGTTGCTTTAAAAGCGCGCCCGTAGCTCAATTGGATAGAGCATCTGACTACGAATCAGAAGGTTGTAGGTTCGACTCCTGTCGGGCGCACCATTATATCGGGAAATAGCTCAGCTTGGTAGAGCACTTGGTTTGGGACCAAGGGGTCGCAGGTTCGAATCCTGTTTTCCCGACCAAGCAATTTTAAATTTATATGCGGGTGTAGTTTAATGGTAAAACTCCAGCCTTCCAAGCTGATGTCGTGGGTTCGATTCCCATCACCCGCTCCAAATTTGTTCTTTGAAAACTAAACAAACAAAAACGTCAACAATAAAAAAAT
>NZ_JAEVLT010000040.1 GCF_024494385.1 Bacillus sp. EB600 | reverse complement strand
GTTAGTCAAATAAGAATTTTAAATTAAAATCCAGCAATTATTAAGTGATATAATATTAATTAGTGATTTAAACTAATTCTAATGAGAAATGCCTAAAATTCAAGTGCAATTTTGTATACTTAATACTATGATGAAAATATACTTATACATTATTGTAATTTCAATTAAATATAATATTGTTCAGTCGCATTTGTAGTAAGACAGAGTTTATATACTATACGAAGGAAATGATAAAAATGACAAAAATAACAATGTGTCAAAGTTGTGGCTTACCTTTTAACGAAGAACACGTACATTTAATAGCAACAGAACCAGACGGAAGTAAAAGCATTTACTGTACATATTGCTATAAAGACGGAAAATTTATTGACCCCAATCTATCTATGGAAGAAATGATTGAGATGCTTGTACCTGTTTGGGGAAAAACAATAGGCGAAGAAGAAGCAAGAAAAGAACTGACAACTTTATTACCAACTCTTAAACGTTGGAAAAAAGCATAATCCTACGGTAAAACTTAATACCCAAAAGAGTTAAAGATGAGGATCGCTACGGCGATCCTTTTTCTTGTAATGCTAACGGTTCAGGTTAAAAAAGGAGTTGTTTTGTATATTTTTCAAAATAAATCAAAGAATAAAAAGATGAAAGAAAACAATGGAGGAATTAACAATGAAGGAAAGTAATCAAAATCAGAACGATCCTGAAAATAAAATGAAAATATTTAAAAACATAAATCAGTCAGCTTTAAACTACGTGCAGCCGGCTATTGAAAATACGGCAGAGTCGTCTCGAGATGCGACTCAAAACTTAGTTAATAATACAATCAATAACCAAAAAACGTAATAGTTTAAGTCAATTTATATCTGATTGACTTATCTTTTAATCCTACAAAACTTAAAGCGTGGAACGGAAGACCGAACTTACTTTATGTCAAGATACAGTGTGGTTAGTTAATAGTTATAAACATATCTATGATTTTTACTAACGTTGGAAAGGGGAAATTATGGAAGAGAACAAAAAGGTAACGCAGAAATTAAGTTATGAATCAGATGGAAAAATGGGTAAAAACAACAATAAGGTAAAGGCTAACAAAAAAGATCAGTCTGAATTTTTTAATACTACACAAAGCAGTGAATGAAAAAATAAAAGAGGTATACCCTAAGCGGGTTGATTTGTAGATTTAGTAAAAAGAGTGTGCTAATTCATTATTAACACACCTTTGTTCGATATTAAATCTAAAGTGTGATGATGCATAATTTGGTATAACCTTTTTATTCACAAAGAAGATTGTGAAGAAATGTGCTCAAACAAACGGGGGCGTTAGTAGAATAACCATTTATCGACTTTCAGTTTAGAGTCCCTAATATCTTAGTTATTTCCATTAACGAGCGCGATTATCGAAAGATGATCGCGCCAATTTCATGTTTAGGACCATTTAGTGAACACACTGGGGGCAGGCCTTTTTTCCCGAGCCTTCTTTGATTGAAGTATGAATAACAATAAATCGACTTACTTCTTTAATACCCCTTTTTTAACTAAATTCACAAGGATTCCTTTATTCTTGTAACGATTATATCCTATTAATCTATTTAAATCTTTGAGTGTTAATTGAGATTGATCAATCGCCAACACATATTCACCATTCAACTTTGCAATTAGGGATAGGGCATAATCGACTTGCTTTGCTGTTAATTTATCATCATCTTGATTTGCCGTTCCTTTTTGGTTAGAGTCTGATTCTTTAGTTTGGATTGTTTCAGCATGTTCTTTTAACTTTGCATCTATTAAAGCCTCCACATCAGCTTGGCTAATCGTTTGTACTTCTGGTTGAGCTGCCTTTTGATCCGCTTTAAATAGTTTTTCTAAAATCCCCTTAAGCACAATAACACCTCCTATTTCCTAGAGTCATTTATCTATGTATATCGGAAAAGTTGCTTTAACTCTATTATTAAAATAATAGGAAGAAAAAACAATACTTTTGGTGAAAATTGTTAATTGTTTGGTACTATTTTTTAGTAATTCTCAATATTTTCTTAAGGCTATTATACTATTTGTTGTATAATGGAGAAAAATGAAAATTTTGGAGTGGTTATTATGGCGGTTACAGTTCCGGAAACCATTCGATCAACGGCCACAACGGGTGAACGGTTATTATTTCGCACTTTAAAAATATTTTTACCGGACGATTACATTGTTTACTTTGAACCGGAAATACAGGGCAAAAGACCTGACTTTGTAATTATTGGTCCGGATTTAGGAATTCTTGTGTTAGAAGTCAAAGATTATACAAAAAAGACGCTTTTTCAAATAAACCATGAAGAATGGCACATTATCACGACTTTAGGGGATCAGGCAGTAATCAAAAGCCCAATGAAGCAAGCCAGAGACAACATGTTTCATGTGGTTGATGTCCTAAAGAAGGATAAAAATTTAATTCAATTAGATGGTAAGTATAAGTTTAGTTTAAAATTTCCATATGGCTTTGGAGTCGTTTTTACAAGGATGTTTTCCAAAGACTTTGTTGAAGAAGGACTTTACACGGTTATTGAGCCGAATCTTTGTTTCACGAGAGAGGAAATTGATCCCGATAAGGATGAGTTTTCAGAGGAAATCCTTATGGAAAAAATTTTGAATATGTTTGTTGTTCCATACCGTATAAAAGAACCACTTTCAAATGAGGACATTGATGCCATTCGCTATCATCTGTTTCCAGAGGTCCGGATTAGTGCTGAATTTAAACCACCTGTACCCTATCAGGATCAACTGCTGCTTTCCCTTCATGATATTAAGACTATGGACCTCCACCAGGAAAATTTGGCTAAACAAATTGGTGATAAAAATCGATTAATCCGCGGTGTAGCAGGGAGCGGTAAGACGATTATTTTGGCCAGCAGGGCCAAAATGCTGTCAAAACAAAATCCTGATTGGAAAATCCTTATACTGTGCTACAATATTTCACTTGCCAATGCGATTCAGCAAATGATCCTTCACATGCTGAATGAACCGGAGGATCTATTTGATTTTAACTTTTCAGGAGAAACCAACAATACGCCAGTACATACAAAAAACATAATTGTACGTAATTTTCATTCTTGGTTAAAAAATGATTTGAAAATAAGGGAGCAGCAATTGCCTGAAATCATTGAGAAAATCGAGAGGAAGGAAGCAATTCTGCCAACCTATGATGCGATTTTGATAGATGAAGGCCAAGATTTCGAAGCGGAGTGGCTTCGGCTTGTAAGCTTACTTATAAACGAAGAAACGCAGTCTTTATTATTAGTTGAAGATCGGGCCCAGACCATTTATAAAAGAAAGCGCTCTTATTTGCAGGACACAGGGCTGAGCTTCCAAGGCAGGTCAAAGGTGTTATCGATTAACTACCGAAATACGTCGCAAATTGTGAAGTTTGCCTGGGACTTCTACCGTGAACATTCCATGTTTAAAAATAAAGTCGTTAACCGTAATCTAGATGGCGAAATTATCGCACCACAAAGCACAAAACGAAAAGGACCTGAACCAGGAATCATCAAGGCAGCTAATTTTTTTGATGAAATGAGAGTAGTAGCAAGACAAATTAAGAGGCTTCATGTCGATCGAAAGGTTCCTTTAGACGAGATACTTATTCTTTACCGGGTAAAACGGACACATAAATATCCGATTATCGACATCATTAAGCGCTCGTTAAGTGCTGAAGGACTTCCTTATTATTGGATTACGGAAGATGATAAATCGAAGCGTTCATTTGAAAAAGAAGATGGCAAAGTCAAAATTAGCACCATTGACAGCAGCAAGGGCTTGGATTTTCAAGCTGTCTTTATCGTCAATGTCGATTCCATGCCGTTTCCATTGGAGGAGGACAAGGAGCGTGAGGTATCACTCCTCTACATTGGAATGACAAGGGCGAAGGAGTATTTGTGTTTGTCTTATTCGGGGGAATCAGAATTTACGGAGTATATGGATCAAATATTAAATTCTAGAGCCCCAAAAAAGATCGAAAAAGGACAAATAAATTAATGCATCATAACTATTAAAGGGTTTCTAGACCGTCTTTTTTAGAAAGGCTCTGTTAAATTTAAATGTTGATTTTTTATATAATCAATTAAGGGAACCTTCATTTGTCAAGGTTCCCCATTTTTTTCTTTAGCTAATGCCCCCGTTTGTCCAACAAGGGGAAAGAACGACTGCCCCTAAAAAAGACAGCCGTCCAGTCTTAAATATCAGTGTGTTTAGTTAAGCGAAGTATTTCTATATATGTCAGCATATCGTCTGTTTATTTGATTTTCTCCGCCAACTCTAAAATAATTCCTTCTGGACCACGAACGTAGCATAACTTATAACTTTCTTCATATTGCTGTATTTCACTAAAGATTTCCGTGCCCTTCTTTTTCAATTTTGCAACAATAGCTTCAATATCTTCAACAGCAAAGCAAATATGTCGGATACCCAGCGTATTTGCAAAAGGTTGCTGAATATCTTTTTCATCTGACGGCGTATAAAATTTGACTAGCTCTATCCATGCCTGACCATCTGGCATCCCCAATCCTACACATGCCGTTTTAACATCATTAAGCCCAACTATTCGGTCCAACAGTTCTCCATCCAATTCCCATTCTGCTTGCACTTCAAGTCCTAAATCAAGAAAAAACGCTTTAGCCTCTGAAAGATCATTTACGTTTATACTCACATGATCTATTCTATTGATCTTCATATCTCATACCTCCTTGAGATCAAGTACTCATCGCAGTATTATTCAACAAACTTATTGCAAATTCCTGTCACGTTTGTTAAATAAGCACTATACAGCGAATTTTGATAAGCGTAAACTATCGTAAGTATCTGTCATTTCAAAGACAAATAATGATAATTGAAAATCTTTAATATTGTGCTTTGTGTTTTCGTTACTGCGGCTATCGACAAACAAAAACCAGGCTAGGTAGTTATCAAGGTACTTCGTTGCGACACCTTTAAATCGGCTTATGAATTGTTTCAATCAGGAGGAGAACTAATAATGAACATTTTTGATGCGTTAAATATTTTTTATAGAGAAGATACAATTTCAGATTTTCTGATCAACTGTTTTAAAGATTCCAATAAGTTTTTAATTCGCTTTTTAAATGAAGCGAAGATTCAAGTAGGGGGGAACACAACTTTTCTGATAGATTCACGTGTTGGACTGGGTGAAAATATAGGAACTCCTGATATTGTTATTCGCGCATCAACTGATAACAAAATGAAATTTATCATTTTAGAAAATAAAATGGGTGCTGCAGAAGGACATGAACAAACTAACCGTTACGAGTCATTGGAGGCAAGAACTCGAATTGCCAATAAGTACAAGGTTGCTTTCGAAAATTCAGAATTTCATTACATCTTTTTGGCACTTGATACAACAGCCAGTCCTAAAAATTCACAATTTTCATTTTTAAACTATAACATATTTTTACTGGGAGATTGGCCACTACAGGAGGAAACTTCTTCAGTTTATATTTAAAGATTTTCAACAGAAACTCCTTAAATTTTACGAGCCATTAAATAAGCCATATGAAAGCATTGAATTGAATATTGAAATGGACGGAATACAGCGTAAAATTTGCTGGCAAACAATTTTATTTGAAACATTTTATTCGAATAAAGGGCTACATTTAGATTGGGGTGAAGCAGGGGGCGCTGGCCGAAGTAACTTTTTATTTTTAATTTCAAAGCCAAATTGGATCAGTAGCAAATCATTTAAGGAGTTAGGACTTGGGCAAACGTTTAATATCCATATTGATACCTATATAAATATGTTAGATAACAAAAGTAAAAGTGTGAAGGAGATTGGAATTCGATTTGAATCATTTCCATATAAACCACACAGTAAAATTAAAATTTTGCCTGATTATAATAGGTTTATGGAAAATAAGCGAGTTTTTGGGGAAAGGCTTTTTGAAAAAGCACATAAGCTGGGTATCCCAGCAAAACCGAAAAATTCAAAATTACTTGTCATGACTATTCAGATTCAAGCTACGACAATCTTTGAAACAGTTGGCAATATAAAAGAGCAATTTTATGCAATTGAACATTGTATAGATGAAGTTATTCATGAAATGAAAAAAGAGAATTTAATTAGATGATGACGAGGATTAGATTTTTTTACTTACTGATTGGTCCAGGGAAGTGTTCTAAATAATGAATTTGACTAGATTAAGATATTTAAATTGGACAAACTATCGCCTTTGTTTCTACTGATGCAAAAACCAAAGAAGCATTCGATCAAGCCACCAAATACTAAAATAAATTAACTAATTGCACTATGTGCTAAAAACAGCTCAGGCGATTTGGCAGGTTGGCAAAGGCGATGGAGTTTACTTAGGCATCTTAACTGAAGACGGATCCATAAAGGATTGGAATTTTTTTGCTCAATGGATAAAAGGAAACAACCAATTGATGTATGGGCAAACACAAGTACATAACAAACTGGTCAGGGACCATATCGCTGAAATCATCGAAAAAAGCAGTAAAAAATAAAAAATTACATAATAATCTAAAGTTGACTAAATACCCAGTAGGGTATATTATATGACTTGTCAATGAAATTGGTTCATTGAAGGAGGGAAGAAGCATGAATTACAATGATCAAATAAAAAACCGTGTAAAACGAATTGAAGGTCAGTTGAGAGGCATTATAAAAATGATGGAGGAAAATAAGGATTGTAAAGAGGTTATCACCCAGTTATCGGCATCAAGAGCAGCTATTGATCGTACAATAGGGGTTATTGTAAGTTCTAATTTAGTTGAATGTGTTCAAGAAGCCAAGATCCGTGATGGAAAAAGCATGGAAGAATTAGTGAAAGATGCTGTTAATCTTTTAGTAAAAAGTCAATAAATAAACGGGTTGACACCCTCTTTTATGATTCACTCTCTACCCTAAAAAAAAGATAATCTTTTAAATTTTAAAATACCCATACCTGTATTTAATTTTAGTGTTACAAAAGGAGGTTTACAAATGCAGTATCTAAATTATATTGTCATTGTATTAATTCTTTTCTTTATAATCAAACGATTCTTTCCAATAAAAGGGGTTAACAATATTTTCATAACAGATTTAAAAAAAGAATTAAATGACAAGAACAAACAATTTGTTGATGTCCGAACACCGGGTGAGTTTAAAGGAAACCATATCAGGGGATTTAAAAATATTCCTCTCAATCAGCTTGCTCAAAAAGCGGACATAGAACTTTTAAAGGGAAAAGAAGTAATTGTCATTTGTCAAAGTGGAATGAGAAGCCAGAAGGCAAGTAAAATACTTAAAAACTTAGGATTTACTAAAGTAACCAATGTCAAAGGCGGCATCAGTGCTTGGATCTAAACCCGAAATTAGGAGGATAATAATATGAAACAAATTTCAGCAAAAGAAGTCGAAACATTATTAAATCAGGGAAAGAATGTAAATGTTATTGATGTTCGTGAGGTGGATGAAGTAGCATCTGGTAAAATCCCTGGTGCTATTACTATTCCTTTAGGATTAATTGAGTTTCGCATGAATGAATTGGATAAATCAAAGGAGTATGTCATGGTTTGCCATTCCGGAGGCAGAAGTTCTCGTGCCACACAATTCCTTGAGAGCTATGGATTTAACGTGATCAACATGGAGGGTGGAATGCTTGCTTGGGAAGGTAAAGTAGAATGAATATTTAAAATATAAAAATACCAATGGGTATAAAAAAGCAGGTTTGTAATGAACAACATGAAAGCAAACCTAAATAGTAGATGCAAAAGGATTAGCAGTCCCGGTAAATACTAACGTAATGTAATTTTTATTGACTATATACCCATATGGGTATAAAATGATGTTTGTAGTTAAAATTACTTTTAATGGCCAAATAGGAGGCATACTAATGAATGAAAAAGTAGCAATTATCGCAAGCAATGGTGGATTATTCGATGCATACAAAGTATTTAATATTGCAACAGCGGCTGCTTCAATGGATCAAGAGGTTGCTATTTTCTTTACCTTTGAAGGATTAAACTTAATTCATAAAGAGGCAAATAAACAGCTACCTATGCCGGCAGGAAAAGAGCATTTTGCCGAAGGTTTTGCAAAGTCAAATGTACCTTCTATTCCTGATATGGTTGCAATGGCACAAGAATTAGGAGTTAAATTGATTGGCTGCCAAATGACAATGGATGTAATGGGACTTGAAAAAGAAGTATTTGTTGATGGAATTGAAGTCGGTGGCGCTGTAACATTTCTACAATTTGCTAAAGATGCTGATGTAACACTTACTTTCTAATGTACATGTATAGATACCATGCTTGCAAGCGGAATTCAGCATAGTCTGTTTTACTTACAAGCTTTTGAAACAAAACCGCTATATATTTTTTTGCTCTGTTTATACCATATGGGGTATTACTAAGAAGTTGGTGTGAAAAATCACGCATAAAACATTAGGAGGATGTTGCATGACACAAAAAGTGATTATCGTGGGTGGAGTTGCAGGCGGGGCTACAGCTGCAGCAAAGTTAAGAAGAATAAGTGAAGACGTAGAGATTATTCTTGTTGAACGTGGCGAATATATTTCATTTGCAAACTGTGGTTTACCTTATTATATTGGGGAAACCATTACTGATAGAAGTAAATTATTGGTACAAACAGTAGAAGGTATGTCAGATCGGTTTAACATGGATATTCGCAATCTAAGTGAAGTAGTGGGCATTGATCCTGATCATCATACGGTAACGATTAAAAATTTACGAAACGGTGAAGAGTACAAAGAAACATATGACAAATTATTGTTATCACCTGGGGCAAGCCCGATTGTACCTTCAATCCCAGGCCTAAAGGAAAATGACACATTATTTACTCTAAGAAATATTCCCGATACTGACAAAATCAAAAACTATGTAGATCAACAAAAGCCGAAAAAAGCAGTTATTGTTGGAGGCGGATTTATCGGTATTGAAATGGCAGAAAACCTGGCAGACCGTGGGATTGAAGTCACGATTATTGAAATGGCTAATCAAGTAATGGCGCCGATTGATTTTGAAATGGCAAGTATTTTACACCATCATATCAAAGAGAAAGGTGCCCGATTAATACTAGAAAATGGTGTACAATCTTTTGGAGATCATGGAAAGAAGACCATTTTATCTGATGGTACGAAAGTAGAAACAGATATGACCATTCTTTCTATTGGAGTAAGACCAGAAAATGAATTAGCAAAAAAAGCTGGACTTGAATTAGGGGCACGAGGCCATATTACCGTAAATGAATATCTGCAAACCTCTGATAAGGATATATATGCTGTAGGTGATGCCATTGAAGTAGTAGATTATATTAATGGAAATCAAACAGCGATTCCTCTTGCTGGACCGGCAAATAGGCAAGGGAGAATTGCAGCGAAAAATATGATGGGACAAAAAGAGAAATATCAAGGAACACTGGGTACATCAGTGGCAAAAGTATTCGATTTAACGGTAGCTTCAACTGGAAACAATGAAAAAACACTAAAACGTATTGGTATACCTTATGAGGTTCTTCATATCCATCCTAGTTCACACGCAGGCTATTATCCAGGGGCTTCGCAAATTTCGTTAAAACTTATTTTTAACAAAAAAACCGGTAAGATATATGGTGCACAAGCTGTAGGGGTGGATGGAGTTGAAAAACGAATAGATGTCATTGCAACAGCGATCAAAGGTAGTTTAACAGTTGAAGAGTTAACCAATCTCGAACTATCCTATGCGCCGCCATATTCTTCAGCAAAAGATCCTGTTAATATGGCAGGTTATGTGGCAACAAACCTGCTCGAAGGGGAGTTAGAACATATTCAATGGCATGAGGTAGATCAAATTGTTGCTGATGGCGGGCTGTTAATTGATGTCCGTGAACCGATGGAGCGTGAATTTGGTTATATTAATGGGTCTGTCAATATCCCATTAAACGATCTTAGAAAGAGACTAAGTGAAATACCAAAGGACAAAACGGTATACGTGAGCTGCCAAGTTGGTTTGAGAGGATATTTAGCTAGTCGAATTTTGAAAAATAGCGGGTATCATGTAAAAAATGTCGATGGCGGTTGGAAAACATATTCATCTGTCTATGGCAGTAATATTCATTTGAATGTAGAAACAACAACAAATGATTTAGGTGAAACCATTATTCCAGATGAAAAAGATATAAAAGTGGATGAGATTGTAGATGTAACCGGATTATCATGTCCGATGCCTATTGTGAAATTAAAAAAAGGCATAGAGACAATTGAAAGTAATCAAGTTTTGGAACTTCATGCAACAGATAGAGGAACATTAAGTGACTTACCTGCATGGTCGAAAAATGCTGGCCATACAATCCTAAAAACAGAACAAGATGGACCAGTCATTAAATTTTGGATTAAAAAGAAATAGAGGTACATGCTGAAGGTGAAAACCACTAGGAGAGTGTAAATAATTATGCCATAACAGATTATAGAGCTTTGCGACTCATCAAAATGATATAAATACCTATTATAGATGTTCATATCATTGTATAAAACCTATAAAAACACCTTTTTGTTGTTATAAGTTATGTTCGCTGCGTATTTTTATGAGTAATGCCCGGCAGCCGGCTGAAACAAGACGATAGGTTTCATCAAAATCACCTGTGAAAAATGGATCGGGGACATCTTTCCTGTATTTGGTTAGGTCGAGCAGCCTAATGATCTTTGGATGATTAGGCTTGCCGAATATCCTGTAAATATTTTTGAGGTTGCTTTCATCCATACCGATAATATAGTTGAACTTCCAAAAGTCTTCTTTCTTTAGTTGGCGTCCAACAAGCCCATTAGAAGAGATATTGTATTTCTTTAGAATATCAAGAGTTCCTTCGTGTGGAGGGAAGCCGAATTGCCATGAACTGGTTGCAGCGGAATCAACTGCAATTTTGTTTGTCAATTTTTCTTTTTTGACTAAGTAACGAAACAAAGCTTCAGCCATCGGTGAACGACAAATATTCCCCAAGCATACAAATAAAACGTTGATCATGTACTTAACCCCTTTTAATTTATCTTTTTTCCCATTTTAATAGTCTTTTTTGAAATGAATTATGTATTTACAAAATAGTGGATTAGACAGGTGTGTTGTATTGCACACCTCCAGCCATTATTGGAGCCCTTTAATACGAAGCTGCTCCAACGATGATAAGAAGTATAAACAATACAATGATTAGAGTAAAACCAGCTTCGTATGCACCATCTGCCACGTAAAGAGCCTCATTCCATTCGTAATTACAAAATATGTACAAAACAGAAATATGGAACAGCTCTAGCATTAAATCTGCTTATTTTTTATGTGAAGGTACTGAAGGGGATTATGTTAAAAAGAATAAGAGGTTTTTGCAAACTTTATAATTGCCCAAGAAATTTTTCATCAATTTCATAACCTTTTCATCTTGACTGATCACACCAGATTTTAACATGTTCTATTCAAGGAAAGATTAAAGGAGAAGTCAATCTAAAGTAAAAAACATCGGCTAAAAACCGATGTTTTTGATTTCCTTATTTTGAAAGGTTTTGTTCAGTTTTAGGAACCAATGGAATTCGGTTGTAAGTGTTGATAATAATACGCCCAATTGGCCTAAACACCGAATTAAATGTATATACAAGCCTACTCGTAAATAATGCAACAATAATACTTGCTAGTACATCAAAAGGATAATGGTGGCCAACATAAACACGAGAAGTTCCAGTTAATATTGCAAATAAGAGCATTCCAATCCCAATTTTACGATGTTTCCGCCATAAAACCGCCAGTGCAAGTGAAAATGCACCTGTTGTATGATCGCTTGGGAACGAAGAATCTTTTGCGTGTTGAATCAATAAATGAACATGATGTGTTATGAATGGACGAGGTTCATAATAGATATGACCTAAGATAAAATTAATAAATAACCCTAATGCTCCAGTTATTACGGCAAATACAACTGTATATTTATATTTTTCTTTTCCGAAAAACCACATAAGAAGCAGAACTAACGCATAAACAATCAATGCATCTTTCGTAACGAAAACCATTAAACCATCTAAAAAGGGATGATGGCCTGCACTTTGATTGATAGCTTGAAATAATTTGTAATTCATTTAAAACCCTCCTTGAGGTTAATGAAGTGTCTAACTCATTAATCATGATGTTTCCTATAATAAATTTTTAAATTCCATTTTATATCTTAAAATGGAACTGTTGCAGCTGCTGTCATTAAGATTGGTCTGATTCTTGAAAGACTGCCATTCAACACAGCTTCTTTAACAGTCATCGACAATACGTCCCATCGCAACAATCAAACCAGAAACAGTTAAAATGTTTATCAAAACTGGGTAACTTAAATATATAGAATGAACCTGTTCATTCACTGAATAAAACATTAAAAATTCCTTAAGATGAAAAATTAATTTAAAAAAAGTGCTACATTGTAGATAAAATGAAAGTGGATTGATCTTTTTTAACGTTCGAAATATTTGGAGGCATTTATGTCATATTTACTATCTTTATTTGCACAACATAGTTATCTAATTTTATTTATAGGGATTTTTTTAGAACTCATGGCTCTCCCAATTTCTGGGGAAGTCCTAATGAGCTATGCAGGATACTTTGTATATCAAGGGAAAATGAATTACATTTTGGCACTCTTTACTGTATTTCTATCAGCGGGTGCGGGTATTACAGTAACATATTGGATCGGGAAGGCAGGCGGATATAAACTAATCGAAAAGTACGGGAAATATATACACCTCGGACCTGAAAGATATAATAAAATAGCCGCTTGGTTTGAGCGGTCAGGGAGTAAATTATTAATCTTTGCCTATTTCATTCCAGGGGTTCGACATTTTACTGGTTATGTTTCAGGGATTTCTAGAATACCTTTTCGAAAATTTATCATACCTGCCTATACAGGTGCATTTTTATGGGGAATTTGTTTTATCACATTAGGAAAAGTATTGGGTCCCGAATGGAAGGCTTTCCATCAAGCAGCAAGTAAATATTTAGTCCTTTTTCTTATTGTTTTGGCTGTTTTATTAGCAGGATTCTTGGTGTATCGATTTTATAAAAACCAAATTAAGGACTTTTTTATTCGGTTGTTACAAAGGTTAAGCTCTCGACTAAAAACCATAAGAGCAACAGAAATCTTTCTGATCTCTCTCACCTTAGTTTTAATCGGAATGGTTAGCCTAATGTTGGGAATGGCACAAGACTATTTATATAGTGAGTTTACTCAGTTCAATCAAATCACTGAATATATGGTTCACTCTGTCGTTTATATGGGTTGGATGCAGGGATTTTTAGTATTCCAACAGCCCTTTGCGTTTGGCAGCATTGTCGTGCTAACCATTATCCGCATTTGGATAAAGGGAAGAAACAGGGTGCTGGAGTATCTTTTACTTATCGTTTCCATTTTTGGAGCCATCCCTTTTCGTGCATCCATTATGGAGGTTTTTTCTTTCCTCCGAAAATTTGGTTTCGTGGAGAAATTTCATTCATCCAATTTTCCTGATTTAAATGCCATTATTATAGTTGTCATCTATGGAACCTGCTTATTTTTACTGGTTCGTCATTCGGATAAGATTTATTTGACCATCGTTGTTCCTTTGATTGGATTAGTCATATTAATGGGTCTAGCGATTGTGAATATCACTTTGACAAATGTACTGCCAAGTGATCTTGTTGGTGGATATGTATATGGCGGTGTTTGGATATTTTTCAACTTCTTGTTGTTTGAAATGTTTCGACTTGTCCTTGAAAAGTATTAAACTTGAATATGAGGAAATTACGATTTGGTTAGAAGGGAAGAGTTTGAGGTGGAAACACATATTCTTGTGGTTGAGGATGAAACCAAGATTGCCCGTGTCTTAAAAATGGAGTTGGAATACGAAGGTTATCAGGTAACAGTAGAGCATGACGGTAAAACAGGTTTAGAGACCGCCTTACAAACAGATATCGATTTGATATTATTGGATGTGATGCTGCCAGGATTAAGTGGAATCGAAGTATTGAGGAGATTAAGAAAGGAAAACAGGAATACCCCTGTTATTCTTTTAACAGCTCGAAATACAACAATGGATAAAGTATCTGGCTTAGACCATGGAGCAAATGACTATGTTACAAAACCTTTTGAAATTGAAGAATTATTGGCCAGAATTCGTGCCTGTTTACGCGATCATTCTCAATCAGAGGAAGAAAAATCAGTATTGAAGGTTAACGACTTAGTAATAGATATAGATACAAGAGAGGTATCAAGGCACGGCAAGACCATTTCCTTAACTCCAAAGGAGTACGATTTTCTTGTTTATTTAGTAACGAATAAAAATAAAGTGGTCTCACGAGATAACATTCTACTGAATGTTTGGGGATTTGACTATGAAGGTGAAACGAACATAATAGATGTCACTGTAACACATCTTCGGAAAAAGATAGATCAAGGCTTTTCTTTCCCATTTATTACAACCGTCCGTGGTGTAGGATATACGATAAAGGAAGAAAATAGATGAGGATCACCACAAAAATTAATCTTTTAACAACTGCTTGGATGTTATGCATAATGATCGTGATTAATATGGTAGTTTACTTTTCATTCATGAAAATTACGATTAATATGGAGGAAGATTCCCAATTTCAAAAGGCAGGCGACATTTTAAAAGATCTCGATTCCAGTGATATTGACAGAAAATTAAATAGTTATTTAACTGACAACTCTTATATCAGGATTATCCAGCCACAGAACAAAGTGATTCATGAGGTAACAAATGATTCATTACTATCAAAAAAAATAAAAGGTAAATACGTCAAGACAAACCAAACCCAGACATATTTGATTTCGGCCGAACACGGCGAAGAGGAAGTATTAATTGTCCGTGTTCCTATAAATAGTGGAAATCAAATTAATAGTAGCTTGGAAATTGGGGAACGCTTAATAGGGTTGGAATCGAGAAAAGAGATGCTTCGTGCCATTTTAGGATTTTGTACTATATTAGCTGCTTGCTTATCATTACTCGGAGGACGATGGCTAGCTAATATAATCATGAGACCGATTTCTAATATGATTAAAACGATGGAGGAAATTGAAAAGAGTGGTGTTCCCAAGAAAATCATCACTGAAAATAAAACAAAGGATGAACTCCAGACAATGGCAAGAACGTTTAATCGTATGATTCAAAGACTTCAAGAAAATATGGAAAAACAAAAACAGTTTGTTTCTGATGCTTCTCATGAGTTAAAAACACCTTTAACAGTGATTAAGAGTTATGCTAATTTTTTGAGAAGGCATGGATTGGATGATAAAGAAATGGCTAACGAAGCAATCCAAGCCATTCATTCAGAGGCAACTAGAATTCAAAAAATGACCGAGACATTTCTAGACATAGCTAATTTAGAGAAAAAAGAGATTTTAGAAATAAATGAGGTTGATTTGGTATCTTTATGCCAAGGCATTTTAAAACAACTTAAAGATGTATATCGACGTGAAATAATATTACATTTTAAAGATCATTCAACCATTATTCGTGCAGATGAATTAAAAATCAAACAGGTGATCATTATTTTACTTGATAATGCACTAAAATACAGTAATGACAAAGTTGAAGTGTTTTTAGAAAACATTGAGCAAAATGCCGTTATACGAGTAAAAGATTATGGAATTGGAATCCCGCAGGAAGAGATAAAAAATATTTTTGAACGGTTTTACCGTGTAGATAAGGCAAGAAGCAGGGAAACAGGAGGCACCGGTTTAGGTCTTCATATTGCCAAAAGTATTATGAAATTGCATAAAGCTGAGATTAACATTATAAGCAAAGAAGGGGAAGGAACAGAGGTAGTATTAATCTTCCCGCAGTAAAAAGCTATGGATCACTGTAATAACAATCTTATCTTTGATAAGGAGGCTGCTGAAATAGAACCAGAAAAAGTAAATGACCTATTCAAATTAGGTCATTTTATTTTTCGATCAATTTTTGAACGGAAGAATGATCCGTATATGTGAAATTCAATTTTCAATCCTGATTTTAATAAAAGTTACGAATAAGTATAAAATTATTCATATTGATATTCAGATGAAGATGTGTTGCAGCAAGGCCTGGTACTGACTTTCGGTATTTCCTAAAAGAGGTGAAGTTATGGAATCTGAACGACAATCGAAAAAACAATTTTTCGGATTAAACTCAATTATTTTTGTCCTTGGAATGGTTAGTCTATTGACCGACCTTTCTAGCCAGATGATTGTTCCTGTCCTTCCACTATATTTAACAACAGTATTACATGTGCAAGTTGGGACTGTAGGTATTATTGAGGGGATTGCTGAGAGCACGGCAAGCGTATTAAAGTTTTTCTCTGGATGGATTTCTGACCAATTTGGCAAAAGAAAACTGTTAATGGTAGTAGGTTATGGATTATCTAATCTGATTAAACCTTTTTTCGCACTATCATCATCTTGGGGTCAAGTTCTCTTTATTCGGTTTGCGGACCGCTTTGGAAAAGGGATTCGTACATCCCCACGAGATGCCATCCTTGCCGATACTACTAATAAGGAAGAACGTGGAAAAGCATTTGGATTTAGAAGGTCAATGGATACACTGGGTGCTGCTCTTGGCCCTTTGGTCACCTATTTGATTCTTACTTATTGGAATGGGAGTTATCAGGCTGTATTTTGGTTATCTGCAATCCCTGGATTACTTGCAACATTACTCCTCATCATCTTCTTAAAGGATAAAAGGAATCCAGCAAAAACACAAAGCAATGTAAGATCATTACCCAAGATTAGCTTTAAGGGGCTTGGTTCACGTTTTGTTTGGTTCACACTTATAACTACACTCTTTACCATAGGGAACTTCTCTGATGCATTCCTTATCTTGCGGGCCAAAGACGTTGGTATGGCAGCTCAATATATACCACTGACTTATTTTGCATACAACATCGTTACAAGTATCTTTTCTACTCCATTTGGTATGATTTCCGATCGTATTGGTCGCCGACCAGTTTTAATTACAGGTTATGTAATGTTTGCACTCATTTACCTTGGCTTTGGACTTGTACATACAGTCCCTGGAATTTGGATTTTATTTATTTTTTATGGGTTATATTACGCTACTACAGAAGGTATTCAAAAGTCTTATGTGGCTGATATGGTACCAGAAGGTCAAAGAGGTATGGCAATGGGAACATTTAATGCATTAACGGGTGTAGCCGCATTGCCAGCAAGTGTATTGGCAGGGGTTTTGTGGCAGTCATTTGGTGCTTTTACAGCTTTTGGTGTAAGCAGTTTACTCGCTATTATTTCGGCATTGCTAATGTTCATCCTTCGTATATAACGTGTAAACAAGGACTAGCCCTCAATTTAGGACTAGTCCTTGTTGTTTTAACTCGTCTGTTTCCGTTTATATTGTCGTTCTGTATATCTTTGATAAACCCCAATGGCAAAGGTAAGCCAGAAGGCACTAATAAAATAACCAGCTATTATATCACTGGGATAATGACTCCCAGATAAATCCGGCTAATTCCTATGGTTAGAATCATAAATACGCTAAAATGGTTAAAATAAAGCACTATTATACGACTCGACGTATTAATTTTTTTAAAGGCTTTCTCCGTTTGAACTTTTTAATTGATTTCCTTGTAGCAAGAACAAGAGGGGTTCTTCTTCTCTTCCTTGATTTCAACTTTCCTTTTTCAGCCGAAGTTACGTAATCCAAAATATCTTGTGCAGCATGTGGATTGATAAACTTTCTTTGGGATTCCATCATTATTTTTAACTTTTCTCCATCATTTTCCAATAACTGATCGATAATCGGTTTAAGATTTTCGCTGTCTTGACAATAGACACCTAATAGATGTTTTTCTGCAAATAACGGATTATCTTTTTCCTGTCCTGGCAGTGCTCCTGTAATAATCATTGGCAAATTTGTTGCTGCTGCTTCGAACATGGTATTTGGGCTTCCTCTCATGATGCCAATATCGGCAGCAAGCATGAGATCCTGTATGTTCTTGGTAAACCCTAAAACGTCTACACGTTTGTCAAAACGAGGTTTCAGGGAGCTTTCTAACTCTGCTTTTAATGTTTCATTTCTTCCCGCAATGATCGTCACTGTACAGTCAAAGTGATTCAGCAGGTTTTCCGCAATCGCATTCATATCCCCTACGCCTTCGCCGCCGCTCATCATTAAAAAGTTAAGTTCAGATTTCATTTCAAATGGTTTTCTTTGATGACCTAGGAATCTCTCTCGAACAGGGAATCCCACGACATGAATTTTTTCTTTAAGCACGCCATATTCTAAGCACTTTCCCTTTGCTTCTTTAGTCGGACATAGAATAAAGTCAGCTCTGGGATCGCACCATAATGGATAAATATTAACTAAATCAGCAATAAGAGTTCCAAAAGGAATTTGAATTTTTTCTTTTCTTAAAATATTTATGATTGATCCGTTAAAGTTTGGGTGAATCGACAAGATTACATCTGGTTTTACTTCATCCAACAAAACCAAAAATGCGTCTTTAATCATATTTTCTACACCTTTGTCTATCGCATAAGAATTCATAGCAGAAACATGCCATATTGCATTCCATAATTGGGCAGAATATCTTGTAATGGGACCATAAGATTTACCAATATTTAATAATGCTGATCCTCCTAATGAGAAGCCATCCACAACATGTATTTGTGCTTGCTCGCTTTCACCAATTTTTTCTTGTAATGATTCAGCAATGCTTTTATGCCCGTGGCCTGTGTAATCAGAAGAAATTATTAGGATTTTTTTATTCACAGTACCAATCTTTCCTCCACAAACGGATGATTTGTATTTAACACTCGTTAATCATAATTTAGCCATTTTGGTTTTATAAATTCCTAGTGTAGATTAGAAACATTTTCCCGTTCATTTTCTAAAAACATAAAAAAGCCTTTTACAAGTTAAAAGATGTTCTATTGTCAGTATGGGGGGAATTTCTCTTTAATGGTTTACCGCCCGCACACCCATGACTTCAGTCGTGGGAGGTTCAATGTATTGAACTAGGGTTCAAAAAGAACAGCCGTGTTTATTGGAAAATATGCCGACTTTAACCAAAATGCTTTTTTATCTAAAAGGCTATATTAAGGAGTTAACCCTCGTTTGCACTGGGTGTTATAACTATGTAGAACTTCCACCATGCAAAGGTGGATTAGTTGAGAATATATTTAAAACGTTCAATTTTTACATCTAGTTTCATTCTTTTACTGGAGTAATCTTGAAACAATTTGGATAGCCATAGCATCATCGATAAAACCAAACGGAAAAATATAATCTGGAATAACATCTACTGGTACAATGAAGTAAATTAGTGCACTTCCAATTAAAATGAGTTCAAGATGTGTCCCTTTCTTCAAACAAAATTTCTCATACATATCCTTCAAACGATTTATAAATGGTCCTATGCTGCCTACTTTCCGAAGCTTCTCATCAAAACTCTTCAAAATATAATCTTTTCCTTCTTCAGTTTGTACATATTGTTTATAATTAGCTAATTGCTGTTCAACACTTGCTATAGAAAATTTATTATCATATAAATTGGAGGACTCAAGTACATTTTGAATGCTGTAAACAGACGTATGAATATCTGAATACTCCTTTGTCTGCTTCGGCTCAATGGGAAAACCTGCAGCTACAAATAATTCAACGATAGGAACTCCAAGACAGTCAGCAAATTTTTGTAAGTGTTCGGGATTTGCTTTTCTTTTACCGTTTATTATCCGTGAGACCGTAGCTTTATCTATTTCAGTGAGTTCACTAAGTTTCCTCATTGAAAAAGATCGTTCTTTCAATAATTTTTTTAAAAGCACAC
This sequence comes from Bacillus sp. EB600, assembly GCF_024494385.1. Classification (GTDB taxonomy): domain Bacteria; phylum Bacillota; class Bacilli; order Bacillales; family Cytobacillaceae; genus JAEVLT01. Next base: position 18,357 of record NZ_JAEVLT010000040.1, on the reverse strand, counting down.
CTAGATTATTATCTATTCTTACATCAGTCATCTTTACCTCCCTCTCTATTTACCAATTATTGTTAATCAGGATAAAATAAACATATGACACTTTAAATTTTAAAATTATTAACCTCATTTAATCTATGATTTATATAGTTTCATTTAGAAATATACATATCGATTGACAATTTAACAACAGTGCCTTTTAGTTACCCACAACATATGCCGCTTTCCTTAAGGTCTAATGAATCCAAATGCTAAAAGAACTCTCTAATAGCAATCACTAAAATAATTATTCCACTTATGATGGTTCCAAATTGGCCTAGTGTAAATGGGCCAATACGCACTGCAGATAATTTGTAACCTAACTTAACACCTGCCCAAACACTGATAAAACTGCCAATTGCAGCCGTTAGTGAAATAGCAAACGGTGAAAACCCTAGTAAACCTGCACCTAATCCATTAGTAAGTGCATTAGCTGATAGTGCAACTCCAAGAATTACGGATTCCCCCCAACTAATTTCTCCGGATTTATCGATATCTGCCACTTCAGGATTTTTTAAAATACCTTCAATACTTTTCTGTCCTTCAGGGTTCTCTCCTAATTTGCTTTTACGAGGAACAGCTAATAAAATGATTCGAATCCCGATAATAGTTAATAAAAGAGCTCCAATGATTATAGGGAACATACCAGGAAGAATTTTTGAAAGCCATAATCCAAATGAAATTCCAGCTTCACTCATGAGAAAGCAGATTATGGAAATCAAAAAATTAGCACCTAACCGAATTTTTATCTCTCGAATACCATAAGAAATTCCTACTCCTAAATTATCAATACTTGATGAAGTGGCAAAAGCCAAGATGACTAACCAAGACAAAATAAAACACTCCCTAATTTTTTTACATTTTATTGTTTTAATTGACTAAAAGTGCTTGTCAATTTCAAAAGATTGATCAAATGTCAACGACTGATGTAAATCTAACAAGGGGAATTTTTATATCTTAAACGATAATTAAAAACTACAAGAAAATGACTCCCAACTTTTGAAGATAAAGAGGGTCAGATCCTTTTGTACAGTACGAAGTTTCTTATGTATACCACTTGAAGTTCCGATAGTGGCAAGTAAAATTCATTTAGTTCTTTTCGGAATGCGAAGATAAAAGGTAAATAGTAAAGAGGCAAAGTGGAATAATAGATAGAACGAGGAATGTTTAAAAACCATTTAATGGTTGTTTATCATTCATTTGAGCACTTTAATAAGAAATATAAATGGTGGCCGTAAAATAAATGGACACATGTGGCCGCTGTCATAATCACGTTTCACTTTATTTGCTTTGGATTTTACATTTTTTCAGGACAATTCATTCATAAAGGAGCATGAAGCGCATGGAATTTGAGGAGCAGGTTGTTGCATTAGTGGCAGAAATTTGCCAAGACGATGTAATAAAGGAGAATCCAAATATTGATTTATTTGAATCAGGACTTCTTGATTCATTCGGGACGGTAGAACTGCTTGTCCAAATAGAAGAACGTTTTGGAATCACGGTCCCTATTACCGAATTCGATCGCGATACATGGAATACCCCAATTAAAATCGCGAAGAGGTTGGCAGATTTAAAATGAAAAAAATATTATTTTCACCGATAATCATGGCATTTTTTACTTTTTTTATGCTTATTATGATTCCGAATAGCTGGATTGAGCGTTTGATTCCGAAACAAAGGGTAAGTCAAGCAGCGACGGAATTAAATCCATTAATGTTTCAAGGAAAGTATATTCAGTCGAAAATGCTTCAGGATCATCGATACTTGCCTATATACGGTTCTTCTGAGCTATCAAGGCTTGATGAATTCCACCCTTCCAATTACTTTAAAGAAAATAAAGCTGGATTCACTCCTTTTCTGATTGGACGCGGCGGCTCAATTTCATTGATCCATTTTCTTAACTTTGCTGAACATACGGACGAGCTTAAAGGAAAGAAACTTGTTTTTATCTTATCACCACAATGGTTTCAACCTCAAGGAGCCGACGAGCCCCATTTTGTCCCTAATTATTCAATGCTCCAGGGATATGATCTTGCTTTTAACCATAAGATTGATCCAAAAGTGAAAAAGATGGCGATGAGACGAATATTACATTTCGCACCTTTAAAAGACGATCGAATGCTTGCAACGCTTTATAAGGCAGAAAATTCTAATAATCCGTGGGATAAGGGAAAAGCAGCATTGGTCCGTCCATTTGCCTATGCGTATAGGAGTGCACTCGGGAAAAAGGATTTATACTACGCATTGTTTGGCGCTTCTCCTCGCAAACGAGAAATCAATCCTGTAGTACGGCATAAATCTTGGGCGCAATTAAGACATGAAGCAAATCAAATGGGTCAACGGGAGTCGACAAATAATCCATTTTTAATCATTAATTCTAAATACAATAAAATTAAAAAACGGGTACCTTCCATGCGAAACTATAACAGGGGAGTCTCCTATGGGCATTCCGTTGAATATTATGACTTTCAGCTAGTGCTTGATCTTTTAAAAGAATCAGGTGCGAAACCATTATTTATCTCGATTCCAGTCAATGGAAGATGGTATGATTATACCGGGTTTCCCAAGAGTGGACGGACAGCTTATTACAAGCGGATTAAACATCAAATTGAAGCAGAAGGTTATCCAGTTGCTGATTTTTCCAACCACGAATACGATCCTTATTTTTTGAAAGACACGATGCATGTTGGCTGGAAAGGCTGGGTTTATGTTGACAAAGCCATTAAGGATTTTTACAACGAGAGATAAGGTGCCTGGTTCTTTGCTGGATAGCAGAGCGTTCATATGGAGTAGATAGTGTCCGTGGTCTGACAAAAAAGGGGAGTATAGTGACAAGAAAAAGCCGGCAGGTTTAAATCCTGCCTGCCGGTTTAGTTGTTTTTGCGATCATCTTACTTGAATAGAAGCAGTAAAACTTTCTTTTTCAGAAAAAGTTAAATCAATCGATAAACGATCAGGATTAAATTCATGATAGTCCCGCAAATAGACGGCAACCGCGTCGATCAAATCCTGTTCATATAATCTTACTGTACGTCCTGCAAGTTAATGCAGACGCACTAAATCCTGATGCTGGTGTGAACTCTAAATCGACATCAACCTGTTCAGGTTTTACATTTTCACGAATGGACATGTAGACACAAACACTATCGACGATGTCCTGCTCATTAAAGCGTAACTCCAAAGTTAAGCCGCCTCCTTACTATCTTCTCATTCTAAAAACTTTTTTAATAACCCAAACGATAAGAACAATAACCAGGATATCCATCAGAATTCCAAGAATGGAAAATCCGGAACCGGCCATTGGGTGAGATCCATAGTTGTGCCCGCCAAATGGGTTTAGCATTTTGCCTATATAGGCCCCAGCTCCAAATGCCGCAGCGTGAGTCAGGAAACTTCTAAATTTTGACGACGGCTGGGCAGATGCCTGTGTGTGTGATGGTGTTCGATTGACGTTGGTTGACGCTGATTTATATCCTGAATGATAGGTGCTTCCGGAAGAAAAGCTTGAAACCACATGGGAACCAATTGTTGAACTGTGCCGGTAAGAACTGTGGCCGCTAAAAGTGCTAGCTTCTGCAAAATGAGGCAAGACAAAAGCCAACATCAACATAAAAATTAAGATTAGTTTTTTCATTGTGAAATCCTCCTTAACTCTCCAATTGAAAAAAGGGACTTAAAGGATCATGGAATCTGAATGAGCGCTTTTGTCAGCTGCCCTATTCTTTTTTTATAGAAGCCTTTTTTGTCCTCGTTTCTACTCTAGTTACCAAACTGACTCCTTGTTCCTGAAATCCAGTGTAAATTTAAGCGGTTCGTGGCTGTAAAACATTTTGAAATAATTTCATATATTATCTAGGATATTTCACAGTAAGTTCTTTGCTTGCATATTTGATTCCAGGCTTTCGTTGATTGTAATCGTACTTTCTTTGTTTTTGTTAATAAATGAAAGTAAAATTGTTGAAAGCTTTAAAAATATAAACCCTGCTACCACTGCATCATCCGTATAACCGCCAATAACGATAAAATCTGGAATTAAGTCGATAGGGTTTATAAAGTAAAGTAGCGCTGCCGCGAGCCACGCACGATCTGATTTGGTTAAATTTGAAGAATGAAAAAAGCATAAATACATTGCTCGTAACCGTTGGATCATGTCGGCAAATCCGCTTATATGATATAGCTTAATTAAAAATCCATCTTTTAATTGTGCCGAGACATCATATGTTAGACATTGTTTATAGAGGTTTTTAACCAGCTGGTATAGAACGGCATAATTGATTTCTGGCAGCTCTTCTTGAAGTGCCCCTTCAATACTTTGATTGTGAATGCGGTCGACTACTTCATAGAAAGCCAGCAGCAGCGTTTCTTCTTTGGAATCTATATAACGTTTATATAAGCTGTATGCTTCTAGTAACAATGGGCTTTCTAGCACATCTGCTATGATAGAAACTTCCTCATTTGTAGCTATTCTTTTGCCGTTTATCACTCGTGAAATGGCAGGTTTATTTGTCTTTACGATGCCGGTTTGATTCATTCTCTTAACTAGTTCTTCAGCGCTGATGCCCTTTTTATTTAAAACAAACCGTAAACATGCCCCGAAGCTTTGTGTATTCATATCCATGCGTTATCACCCTTAGGTATTATATCATGCTATAAATTCAGTAAAAATGAAATTATTTCATTTTTTTAGTGAAATTATTTCATTATTTTACTAAAAATGAATTGACAGAAAAAATATTCAGTCGTAAAATTCATTCGATTGTTATAAATCCTTGTTGGTAAGTCTCCCCCTCCTCGGAAGCCGTACAGGACAATTGGCAGCCGGGAATTACCGGATAACGTCTCTTTCTGTTTGATTGAAATTTTTTATAGGGGCTAAAGGGATTATGGAGGGAAACGACGTCTTTAAGTATGTCGTTTACATTTAGGGATGACCCTCGATTTGGGGGTATTATTGTTTCTGAAAAAAATTTTGGAGAACACTAATTGTAATCACAATACATGTCCTTGGGATCGTTATAGTTTTATGCATTAAGCAGGTTAGAAGGAAATCTGCTTCCCCCTAAATGACGATTTACGATGAGGAGGTTACGCTGTGCCTGCTGCCCAAACCTTTTATTTAAGCCGAATTCTTGGTAATAAAGTATGGTTCGATCAAAAAAAAACACCCAGACGGGAAGCTGTTGGACTTAGTTGTTGATGTTACAGCTGTCCGGCCACGGGTCATTGCGGCAAAAGTCAAAACAGGAAATAAAATACAGATGATTGATTTTTCAACATTTTCGATTACAAAGAAAAAAAACCAATATTTACTTGAATGCAAAAGCGTGGTGGAAAAGGAATTTACTTCAGAAACTGCTTTATGCTTGTTAAACAAATTCTCGATAAGCAAATTGTTGATATGGATGGAAGGAAAGTCGTGCGGGTAAATGATCTTAGGCTTGCCATCCTGTCCACCGGTGTTTATTTACTTGGGGCGGATATTGGCTTTGAGGGACTGCTCCGAAGGCTTGGAGTTGCTAAACCATTAAAGCATCTTCTTAAACCCCTTGGAGTCAATATTCCAAGTCGATTTCTGCTTTGGGATGAGGTAGAGGCGATTGATTTTTTTCGGCACGGAATCAAGCTCTCGAAATTCTATTCGAAGTTGGATACCCTGCATCCCTCCGATTTAGCCGATATTCTTGAGGATTTAGATAGAACAACACAGCTTGCTGTCTTTTCTTCATTAGAGGCTGAGAAAGCAGCGGATGTTCTGGAAGAATTAGAGCCTGAGGCACAGTTGAATGTAATCGAAAATCTGACAGTTGAGGAAGCAGCCTTCATGTTGGAAAAAATGCCAACAGACGAAGTAGCCGATATTCTTGTGGAATTGGACGATGAACAGGCAAGTGCAATTTTAAGCAGTATGAATCAGGATGCCTCTGAGGAAGTTCGTGAACTCATGGATTATCCTGAAAAATCAGTAGGCAGCTTAATGACTACTGATTTTATTTCTTTTCACGAAGACATGACAATAAGGGGAGTGATTGGAGAGCTTCGCAGGCTGAAGCCTGATCCGGAGTGCATGTATGATTTATATGTTGTTGATCATCAGGATCGGTTGATTGCCTTTCTTTCGCTGCGCGATTTGGTTTTGGCTGAACCGGAGACAAAGCTGGATGAGATTATGAACCGTGACATCATCTATGTCAGTGATGATGAGGAAATTGAAAACCTTAATGAAATCATTTCAAAATATAATCTCCTTGGTGTGCCTGTTGTCGATCATCGCATGACCCTTATCGGTATGGTCCATATCAACGACGTCGTACACAATCTGCTGAAAGCAAGAAGAAGGCGCTAGAAAGGATGGGGAATATGATTGCGAGAGTAGCGAAAAAGCCCGGTCTGTGGAAAAAAGTGCTCATCTTCTTCTCACTTGTTGGACCAGGGGTGATTACGGGAAGTGTGGATAATGATGCTGGTGGTATCACAACCTATTCCGTTGCAGGTGCATTGTACGGCTATAATCTTTTGTGGACATTGATTCCTGCCTTTATTGTGCTGTTAATCATTCAAGAGATGAATGCCCGGATGGGGGTTGTAACAGAAAAAGGGTTGGCAGACCTCATCAGAGAAAATGCCGGTGTAAAGGTAACTTTTTTTCATTTTTCTTGGTTTACTGCTGGCGGATATAAGCAATACGATGACAGAATTTGCCGGGGTCGCGGGCAGCATGGAGATATTTCATGTTCATAAATATATTGCCGTTCCGCTTGCCGCGTTGGCCGTTTGGGTGCTGGTGGTAAAGGGGACGTACCGGTTTGCGGAAAAAATCTTTCTTATTTTTAGTGTGGCCTTACTATCTTATATTGTTTCTGCCTTAATGGGAAAACCAAACTGGCCGGAAATCGGGACGGCGATGGTTCATCCTAAGGTTGCTCTAAACTTTAATTATGTGTCAACCGTTATTGGTTTAATCGGTACAACCATTGCCCCTTGGATGCAATTTTATATGCAATCTTCTGTGATTGAAAAAGGGTTGAAGGTAGAGGAGTATAAATACACAATCATCGATATTATCGTGGGCTGCGTGGCCACGATTGTCGTCGCCTTTTTTATTATCGTAGCCTGCGGATCGACTCTTTTTGTCAATGGGCATGGTACACAGATTACTGATGCCAAAGATGCGGCACTTGCCCTAAAGCCTTTTGCTGGGGCGATGGCTTCCCAGGTGTTTGCCTTTGGACTCTTCGTCGCCTCGATTTTCTCAGCGACGATCCTGCCGGTTGCCACTGCGTTTTATGTGTGTGAAGCGTTTGGCTTTGAGGCCGGTATTGAGAAAAAGTGGCGGGAAGCTCCCCAGTTTTACTGGCTCTATACGGTGATTTTACTTATTTCAGCCGGGATTATTTTAATTCCAAATGCGCCGCTGATCGAAATTACTTTGTGGTCGCAAAGGATTAATGGCATCCTTTTACCAGTGATTCTTATCTGTATGATGCTTTTAGTGAACAATCAAGAGGTAATGGGAAAATATACAAATAAACTTTTGAATAACATCATTGGCTGGGCCACCATCGTCATTCTCGTGATTTTATCATTGATCCTTGTGGTGTTGTCAGTGTTTTAGGTCCCTAAAGTGATGGAAAATGGCAGGCCCGTTTGTTATTCCGAAAACGTGAGAAAAGAGGAAGAATGATGTTTAAGAAGATGCTAAAATCGTACGATTATACACTAGTGATTGCAATCGTCCTGTTGTCACTTTTCGGTTTAATAATGGTCTATAGCGCAAGTATGGCGACAGCAGTCCAAAGGTATGGTGTTTCAAGTGATTATTTCTATCAAAAGCAAAAATTATTTCTTATTTTGGCCGCTATTATCTTTGTTTTGACTGCCTTATTTCCATACAAAATATTGAAAAATAAGCGGGTCTTAATGACAACCGTTTTTTCCTCATTAGTTGTTTTAATGATCCTTACGCTTTTCGGTCACGTTGCAGGTGGCGCGCAAAGCTGGATTCGTATTGGCCCGTTAAGTATTGAACCTTCAGAATTCATCAAGCTTTGTGTCATTATTTATTTATCTGCTGTGTATGCCAAAAAACAACATTATATTAATCATTTTAATAAAGGTATTGCCCCTCCGCTAATTTACTTAGGACTGGTTTGTATGCTGATCGCGGCCCAGCCGGATTTCGGTACCGTTGAAATTATTCTCCTGTTTGCGGCAGCGATGGTTTTTTCGTCCGGGATGAGTTTTAAAAATTTCGGAAAACTTGGGCTTTTTGCGGGTATCTCGGCGATTCCTATTGTACTTATTTTTCATAATAAAATTTTTACGGCCAAGCGGATGTCGCGTTTTGCTGTCTTACAGGATCCGTTTAAGTACCAGCAAACCTCGGGCTATCATCTTGCCAATTCTTACATAGCGATAGGTTCCGGTGGAATCAATGGCTTGGGATTGGGAAGAGGAATCGAAAAGCTCGGTTATTTGCCGGAACCCCATACAGACTTTATTATGGCGGTTATTGCTGAGGAACTGGGCATATGGGGTGTTGGGTTTGTCATTCTTATCTTGGCTTATATTGTATTAAAGGGATTTCACATTGCATTGCAATGCAAGGATCCATTTGGCAGTTTACTAGCGATTGGAATTTCCAGCATGATTGGCATTCAGGCATTTATTAATCTTGCCGGTGTTTCCGGTCTAATTGCCCTTGCCGGTGTCCCGCTGCCATTTGTCAGCTATGGCGGATCTTCGCTCATTCAATTGGCGATAGCGATGGGAATTCTTGTTAATGTTTCCATGTTTGTTACATATGAAAAGAAATTTAAAAATAAACAGGAGCAGCTGAAAATTAATAGGGGGAATGTATATCCGATCAGGGACTAATCGACACCAATGGCTATGGCATCTTCATCAATCGCGAACTGCGGATGGTGGTGCCGATTAACAATACCTTTTCTTGAATGCCGGCTCCAACGTAAAAATAGGCTCCAGGCACCACTTTGTTCAGAGGAAAAAGGAAGTTTGAGCTTTTTATACAACGATGGCCAATGGAATTAACTATATTACTCCTCCAATGATGAAATAGTTTCATTTAAATCAAAATCTACTATTGCTTAACGAACAAATTTAAAGGGATTCCTTCCTTTGGTACCTCTTTCATTTTTGTTTTTAATAGAAAGGATCAAAAAATATGGAGAAATATCGTAAGGATTCATTGAATCGTACAAATAAAAGGCGCCAAAAAAGGAAGTTAAAGCCTATTTTTAAACGATTCATTCTATTATTTTTTTCAGCAGCCATTATCATTAGTATCTCTATTTTCTTTTTCCAATCAATTAAAAATTCTAAGGGTGATCAATCAAAAAAGGTCGTAAGTCATGGTTTGAAAAAAAATACCCCCCACCAAAAAGTTAAACTAGGGAAGGTGGTAGATAGTAACAACGCCCCTGCTATTGACGACTATTTAAAAAGTTTAAATTTTAACGGAACTGCGTTAGTTGTTAAGAATAATAAGATTTTGATAAATAAAGGATACGGTTATGCTGATTTTGAAAAGAAACTCCCAAATAATTCGGAAACCGTATACTATATAGGCTCCATTACAAAGGTTTTTATATCAGCCTCGATCATGCAGCTGCAAGCACAAGGGAAGTTAAATATAAATGATTATTTATCAAAATATATCTCTGACTTTCCTAATGGAAATCGCATTAAGCTATATTATTTATTAACTCACACTTCTGGTATCCCTGAACACTCAGAAACCAAGCAGGAAATTTCCCATATAGATTTAATCACGAAAATCGGACAAGGTCATCTGAAATTTCCACCGGGGACAAAATGGAATTACAGTGATTCTAACTATTCCATACTCGCGTACATTGTCGAAAAAGTAACGCAAGAACCGCTCGATGCTTATGTAAAGGAACATATTTTTAATAAGGCAGGCATGAAACATACTGGCTTCGGTGATTACTTTTCCCATGAACCTTATATCTCAACGGGATATAAGGTAAAGGATAACTCAATGATCTCACCGTCTCTACCTGACATGTCTGAGCTGTTTGGCTGCGGAGATATTTATACGACTCCATATGATATGTATTTGTTTGATAAAGCTCTTTATAATGGAGAATTGTTCTCAAAAAGCAGTTTAAAGCAGTTTTTTACCCCATTTAAAAATAATTATGCTTTTGGTATGTATAGGGATCCTGGAAGCTATTCGGATCACGGTGTACTGCCAGGGTTCAACAGCTTAAATAGCTTTAGCAGAAGTGGAAATGAATTTGTTGTGTTATTGTCCAATGTACAAAACGGAGTGAAATCATTAGGTGTTGCGAATAATCAGATTTATAGTATTTTACGAGATAAACATTTATAGTAAATGCTTTCTCAAGTAAACGGGCGCATTTATTGAAGAGATTCGGCTCTCTAAAAAATAGTGGTTTTTTCCATATATTAATATGTATTTTTCTTGTGTTCTGAATCTCAAAAACGATTGTTTTTGAGATTTTTTGTTTTAAACAAATTTTGAACGAATTATTAACCTTTTTAGTGTTTCAAATGTCACTTTTGACGTTGCACTTATTTTAACATTAAAACCAAGCTGCCTTTACAGTGAAGATTAGCTAGGTTTCTAATTGCAGATTGGTAGGTAATAAACTCGTGAGTTAGATTTATTTAGGAAGTTTCAGTTGATTTCTGTTTTTTCTAGAAAGGGCAGTGAATAAAAAATTTTTACTTCCGCTTTTTGCTTGCTAATTGAACACATTCATGTAAATCGGTTTAGTTTTGTGGCATGAGGGACATCAAACGTGGTTTTTACACACTAACAATCTAATAACCTCGCTTTCAATAAAATTTCGATTCATTTTATTTATATGAAAATACTAGATTTTTAAGAGACAATATTTTATCTATGATTAAGAATTGAACAGCCTAAGCATGGTCTGTTTGTGTAATACATAAAAAATTCCGGTTATTATTATTCCTAACCGGAATTTTTTTAATTTTATTATGCTGTATTTTTTAATGTATATTTCAATTTTACCGGAGGAATTTTGGTTTTTAGAAATGGAATAACCCAGCGGTCTAATCCAATTTTCGCAGCATTAAAGCCTGCAATTAGGATTAAGATCTCAATGAGAACCATTTGTGGATTTGTGCTAGTAGTTCCTGAGAACATATAAGAAAAATTCATAACTGCCCCCATTAAAGCTGCGAAAGTAGTGAAAGTACCTAAAATAAGTCCTACACCTACAAGAAATTCTCCCCACGGAACTAAAACATTAAATAAACCTACATTGTGGATTGCAAATCCATTCAGAAAATCGGCCCACCTGGGTTGTACAGCTGAATGTTCTCCGGTTGCCTTCTTAATTACACCTGCAAGGAACCCACTTACGTCAAATCCTCCTGAAATTTTCCCCCATCCGGCATGCAGCCACTGCCATCCAATATATAGACGCAGTACTGTCAGTATGTAGGATGCGAAACGATTTGTTCTTAGATATTGAATCATTTAAGATCTCTCCTTTCCAATCTATAGTTGATAATGATAATCATTATCAACTATAGATTATTATCATGTGTTATTAGTGGATTGTCAACTTATAATTCAGAAAATTTTTATAAAAAGTTAATTTTAATACTATTTATTTATGACAATGAGAATCAATATCTTAAAATGATTAGAATTTTTTGAAAAACAAAGGGATAAAACTTATTAAAAAGGGAATATATGGACATAATGGATTTTAGTTTAAAAAGAGAGGTGCAGGACTTGAGAGACGAATTAAAAATACTTTTTCGTATTTTTACAACGACTAGAGATGCTATCGAAAAATTTATCAGTATACTTGATCCAGTAATCCAAAATGCTACTGATGAACACGAACGCCTTTATTATCACCATATCACCGAAGAGGAATAACAGCGGCTGTCTCGTTTAGCTGAGCTGCTCCCACTGATCGGCAAATTTGAACAAGAAAAAGAAGAGCCAGATTTTGTGCAACCAACAACGAATTTAATCGGCTTTTACAGGAATTAAATCTTGAAAAATTTGGATTGCATAACTTCGTAGAGCATCTCGATTTAGCACTCTTTCAATTTACAGATCCCGAGCGAAGTACCCTATTAAAGCAGATGAGAGATGTTTCATACCAAGATTATCAACAAGTAAAGCAAATGCTGACTGAAATAAATGCACGGTTTAATCATCAATATGTGGACCCGCATGCACACCATGACGAAGACCATGGTCATTTGGCTAAACCAGATTCTGATTCTTCACAAATCAAAAATACAATAAAAAAAGAAAAGGGATTTACTGTAGGGAGTTTAATGCGATAAGGGAAAAGGGAGGAAAAAATGAATTATTCATCTTATTCACAGGATTTTCCATTAACAAATCAAGATTTGGAGAGGTTAGAGCAAACTGTCATTGAAGCTGCAAGAAAACAATTGGTAGGACGGCGCTTCATTGAGTTGTACGGTCCGCTTGGAAGGGGCGTACAAAGCATTTTTAATGATATTTTTATGGAAAACTATGAAGCAAAAATGGATTTCCAAGGATCCTTTGATCCAGAGATCGAAACAAGTAAAAGGGTAAATTATACCATCCCCATGCTGTATAAAGATTTCGTTTTATACTGGCGTGATCTTGAGCAAGCAAAAGTTTTGAATATCCTAAATGACTTTTCACCAGCTGCAAATGCAGCCCGAGATGTAGCCATTTTGGAGGACCAGATGATTTTTCACGGATCGAAAGAATTTGATATTCCGGGTCTTATGAATGTGAAAGGCCGATTAACACATTTAATTGGGGAGTGGTATGAATCTGGGAATGCCTTTCAGGATGTTGTGGAAGCAAGAAGTAAATTAATTGAAATGAACCAAAACGGACCGTTTGCTCTAGTGTTATCCCCTGAGCTTTATTCTTTGCTGCACCGTGTACATAAGGATACAAACGTTCTTGAAATTGAGCATGTTCGAGAACTTGTGACCGATGGGGTTTTTCAATCACCTGTCTTAAAAGGAAAAACAGGAGTTCTTGTTAATACAGGAAGAAACACTTTAGATCTTGCTATTTCAGAAGATTTGGAAACAGCATACCTAGGAGATGAAGGAATGAATCATCCATTCCGTGTTTATGAAACAGCTGTGTTGAGAATTAAGCGCCCATCTGCTATTTGTACGCTGGAAGATCCTAAGGATTAATGGATTTAAATGGATAATAGAGTATGGACGGTCAAAATCATTGAAAATGGCACTGTCCTCTGCGAACCAAATGAAAATGAGAAAGAAAAAATAAGGGAAGAAATATATAACGTTTTTCGGTTAGCTTGCCAGGCCGAAATTTTTTCGTACAAAACAAAACGAGGCTCCTCCGGGAACCTCGTTTTTATGCATATATACGATCGTTTATAGGGATAATCTGTTCTTCAAGCGGGAACGGAAGGGACACATTGTGATTTTTTAGTTCATCTACACTGATATCCCTCACAAGTTTAAGTGCTTCCTTCTTAAAGGAATTTGTGATAAACCCGGAATTTACCTGGCATAATTTTTGTAAGTATTGGATGGCATCCTGAAGTAATAATTGTTTTACATGTAGATTATTAAGTTGCCATATTAATTTATGCTGTAATCCTTTAATGACGGCAATTTGGTCTACATGAATCATAATATTTGTTCCTTTTTCATCGATAAAGCCAAGGGACACATATTGACCTTTAGACATGTCAACATTCGTAAATACCGGATTATGGTAGGTTTCACCTGAAGATAGTCGAATGTTATCTGCTTCAACAACTCCGCCAAGTTTTCGGTGGTTGGAAAGGACAGTATGAATGTCTTTTAAACCATATAGTATGTTAAACATGTTGTTTGCTCCCCTTCGTCCAAAATTATCGATTATTAACTTTGATTTTATAGATAATGATAATCATTGTCAATTAGATTGTTGTTTCCAGAACTATTATAAAAAAGATTGATAATTTTATAAAGGAGCTGTTTCTCCTGCTATTAGCAATAGGGGATTATATAGCCTCTCAAAAACAATGATAATACCTTTAAGCCCACATCAAAAACAATAGGGAAGACCTTTTTTGACAATAATGTTATGAACTATAGATAGGAAAATGAAGGAAACTTTTAAAAGTATTAAATGATTTATTCCCAAAAGCTCTTGACTAATCAAAATCATTTGAATATACTAATTTTGTGTTTAACTGAGAATGATTTTCAATATGAATACTATAAAATGATCTTGATAAAAAAATAGATTGAAAACATTGGAACCACAATTCATTTTTTTGATATATATTGAGAATGTTTCTTGATAAATTTAAAAATTGGGGAGGATACATACCATGCATAAAACAGTAGGTAAACTTTTGGCGTTAGCTATTATAGGTACTGTTGCTTTATCTGGTTGTAGTGCAGTCAATTCATCTGTGTCAAAGAATGTGAACTCTTCAGCTACAGCTGAAGCTAATGCCCAAAATGGTATCAAGGGCGACATCACAAAATTATTGTCCGCTGCTAATGAATTAAAGAAGGAAGTTTCTTCCGGAGATGGAACAAATATTAAAGGAGCAGGAACGAAATTAGAGGATACTTGGAGTTCAATAGAGGACAGCGTAAAACCAAAACATCCGGATTTATATGAAAACGTAGAAAAGTATTTGAATCCGACAGTAGCCGGTTCAAAAGCTGCCCCCCCTGATAAACAGGCAATCGCAACATTGGATAATCAGTTGATTCAAGTATTAAACGAATTTCTGCAACACGCTGATGCCGATGGAGAAAAGGTTCACATGACGGACAAAGCTGCGACTGACGAATTCAATGCAGAAGAGCAACAAGTAAAAGATGTGTTTAACGGTGTGGGTCTTACCCCGTCTATCTCGAAAGATGGCACAAAAGAATTTACACTTGTGGCAGAGCCGCATATTTGGAACCCTGTAAAGGGGGTTGTTGCAAAGGCATGGACATTCAATGGTCAGGTGGCGGGTCCAACTATCCGCGTGACAGAAGGGGATCGCATAAAGATCAAATTAGTAAATAAGCTTTCTGAGCCGACGACTATTCACTGGCATGGACTGCACTTGCCAAATGATATGGACGGCGTGCCTGACGTTACCCAATCTGCTGTTCAACCAGGGCAATCGTTTACTTATGAATTTATAGCAAGTCACCCCGGAACGTTTATGTACCATTCTCACTATGATGATATGAAACAGGTCGGAAGCGGGTTATATGGAGCCTTCATTATTGATCCTAAGGATCCAAATGCTGAGGCGAAATATAATCATGATTATACCATGATTTTGAGTGGCTTCCATGTAAAGGGAACGATGGAAGATGAGGAAGATTATTTTACCATTGATGGACGCAGCTATCCAGATACCCCGCCAATGGTCGTGAAAAAAGGGGAAACTGTAAGGATTCGGCTTATCAATATCGATCCGACAGAATACCATACCATGCATTTGCACGGGATGGACTTCCAGGTAATTGCAAAAGATGGCCATTCTTCAAACAATCCCCAGGAAATGAACACACTGTCAATTGGGCCTGGAGAAACGTATGATATTGCTTTTAAAGCAGATGCCGTCGGTACTTGGATGTTTCATTGCCATGTGTTGGATCATACGATGAATGCAGAAAACAGTTTGCATATGGGTGGACTTGTAACAACAGTAAAAGTAGTTGAATAATAAATAAAAGGTGTCGCCAAATCATAAGGTGACACCTTTTATTATGCTCATTTCTAAAATGATTTGTTGCTCTTAATAGCACTTTACTTTCTCTCCACCTACATGAAAATATAAGGACTAAGCAGTGATTTTCAACAAAAGGGCGTGTTTCTTGAAATTTCAGCTCTCGAAATAAAAATAAAGTCAGTTGAGAATGCCATTTTTTCTGTGTTATAAATCTCAAAAACGACTGTTTTTGAGATTTTTTGTTTTGAACTAATTTTGAACGATTTATTAACCTTTTTGAACGGCTCTGTACAAGAAATCGCAAAATGATTAAAAAAGTTAAAAATCCTTATAACTGGGTTGCCTTAAGGCAACCTTTTGTCTTTATGGCTAATAACGAACTTAAAATATCCTAATTTATGTGTCTATTTAACGTTCGTTTTATAGAATTATTTTATGTACATAGTATAGACGAGTTTATAGACGTATACAATAACCCTTCTTAGTTTTTGTTGTTATCTTTGCTGTTCTTCTAAAAGTGTTCATAAAACGAATGGTCAAGGGGACGAAATTCAATGATTATTGGATATGCAAGGGTGTCAACAGAGGATCACCATTTAGATATGCAAATTGGAGCAATCGAAAAATATGCAGCAGATAAAACGATCGTTTGTTGCTGTTTTCTGAAAAAGAAAGCGGACCGGGAGGAATTAAAAAAAGCTTTAGACCAATTGCAGCAAGGAGATACTTTTTTAATTTACAAATTAAACCGTTTAGCCAGATCAACAAAGCAGCTTTATGAAATCCATGAGGATCTGGATAAAAGAGGGGTAAATTTTGTTTCTTTAAGCGATAGCATAGACACGAATACGGCAGTTGGAAAAGCTATGTTAATTAAAACCTCTTGCACTTTCATTAACATCACCTCCAAACTTAATAGTGATGTATTTCTGTATTTCTTTCTATATTAACTATAATTACTATTTTTCTTTACTGAATATATGGAGTATTTAAAGATACAAAAAAGGCGTAGTATCTAACATTATTAACGTTAAATACTACGCCTTGAAATACTGTATATATTGGCAGTTTAGTTTAAGTACAATCCTTCACAAAGTTAGAATAAATAATGAATTCATTCAAACACAAATTAACAAACTAAGACCAAATGATTCGCACATGAGGTGGGTATGATGAATCGGGTCGGAAAATATGCCATTCAAGAAGATATGGACGAAACGGAATTGTTAAAAATGGTACTTGAACTTCCAGAAAAAGATAAAATGTTAATGTGGTCAGAGGGGTATTTCGACCTTGTTATTGATAAATTACCGGAGTATGGTAAGGATATTTTGGTGAATCGTAAAGATAAATGGGAAGATACGAAAGCCTATTACAAAGACCAACTTGACGACATCCTTTTAAAAGAAGAAGTAAAAATGAAAATGAAGAGCGAACGAAAAGAATTCGCTCTTTTTATCATGGAGAATTTTAAGGAGTTTCAATCTTTACTCTTTTTGTGTTATGACGGCAATTTAAAAGACGTTGATTTAAGAAAATTCGTTTACCGGAAGAGATATGGAACAAGAAAAAATTATTTAAAATAAGAAAAAAATAATGTATTTGTGTGATCGTAGGAGTAATTATTGATTTAACTCGTAGGAAATTAAATGTATGTGTATTATTTCACTTAAAGTATACCAGTTAATAGTTTGTCAACATTTTTCAATAAAATATTTTAAACAACCATGGTATACAAAAAGGATCATGCCAAATAACCTTCCACTATCTTATTTTTGGAAGGTTTTGTTGTATTTAGATATATATAGTTTCTAAGCTATAACTTGGAAAGTAGTTCTGTTTTTTAGTAAGGCGTAAATCCAGTGTAAGAGTTTATTTACACAGGCAATAATGGCTACTCTGAAGGGTTTTCCTTCTTCACGTTTCTTATCGTAAAACTCTCTTAGTCTTTTATTACGTGCTATGATCTCATCAGTCGTTTTCTTTTTACGGGCATCACGAATACCACTTTGAACAGCCATATACAAGGCATGACGAAGCGTACAAGAACCTCGTTTGGTAATTCGATTTACTGATGCTGTAAACTTACCAGAAGAGTAAACGCTTGGATCTACTCCAGCGAATGCAACGAGCTTTTTGGCATTATCAAATCGATCTATCTCACCAATTTCGGAAATAATCGTGGCGGCGATTTTTTCTCCGATTCCAGGGATAGACTGGAGTATATGATATTCTTCAATTTCTTTAGCAAGGGCATCTATTTCATCTGCAATCTTAGATAGATGCTCTTGATATTGGAGAACGATCTTGACTAATAACTCAAGATTAAAAATATTACTCTGACTTTCACCTTTTGAAACATCCAGACCAATGACTGGATTCATAATCAAATCTCCTCCTCTGTATTTAACAATTGTCGGTATCCCCTAAGGCTTCTTGTAATGTCATAGGTTCGCTTGCTAAACGGGGTCCTTGTCCCAACCAGCCTAAAACACGTTTATACAAGTAGGGGGTGAACAGTTTACTTGACGGAATATTGTTCCACGGGTACGACGTTCTACCCCGACTACCGTTATAATAAGACCATGTAGAAAAAGGTCAACCAGAAAAT
>NZ_JAEVLT010000004.1 GCF_024494385.1 Bacillus sp. EB600 | reverse complement strand
CATGCGAACTCATGCGAAAAAGAGAAGAACGGGAAACAAAGCAGCAGTATGATTCCCGAACTCATGCAAAAAAGAGAAGAACGGGAAACAAAGCAGCAGTATGATTCCCGAACTCATGCGAAAAAGAGAAGAACGGGAAACAAAGTAGCAGTATGATTCCTATACTCATAAAAAGTTTAATTAAATTTACTAACTAAATCTACGAAATGAGCTGTTTTCCCATGCCCCTGATACTTGAAATTCTTCGCAAGAATCCTCCAGATTGTTTTTTTAGGAATAATCTTACACCATTTATATATAGAATTCGTAGTAATCTTCTGATCCGGAAACAGCAGTCTAAATACTGCTACATTCCGTAAAATGGCAGACTCCACATCTTCATGGCAACCGCACTCGTTACAGACTAATGTATGTTTATTGTAGGTATTCATAAATGCTTTCCCGGTTCGACATGCAATCCCTTTTTCCAATTGCTCATACCGAAACTCAGGTACCCTGCTAAAAACTGACGTCTGTTTATTCAAAGAAACTAATTTGTGCGCTACTTTAAATTGGCGCCCATCTAATTTGCCTGACTTCATTTTTAATTGGTTCATAAAGCGATTCAGCTGTGGAAAAAAGATCATCTGTGTACTCAGAGGAGCATGATAGAGATAAAATTCGGGGTTAATGAACACAAGGCGGGATTCGATCGGAAGAGTAAAACCAAGATGATGGAGCAAACGTCTGAGCAACGACTCACATCTTTTTAATTGATCCAATGGATCGCTGACTTCATTTCCGGAAACTGTAAACCATTTACCATCTTTGATAATAAAGTCACCATCATAATTTTTCACATCATTTACAAAAATAATCCCATAACCAATCAGCAAAGAATCAATCTGAAAAATCGTGTTGTTGCATTCAAGCAGCAAATCATTGATAGCCAGCCAATCATCGGGCAACTGTGACTCCACCAGCTGATCAAATTGACATTCACCCTCATATCCTTTCTCTAAATTAGAATAATAATATGCATCATTTCTAGTTAATTCCATCCGCAAGTTCAAACTGCGAAACATCAATAATTCTTCTGATTCACAACGCGCCTTCACAACAATCATCGTCCACCTCCAATTTATCTTCATTCTATGAAAAATTACCTATTTTAACAAGAATCGAAATAGTGAACTTTTCCGGAACTAAGCCTTTTTTCTGGAATGTTGCCCCATTCTTTGCTTAAACTAAGAGAAGTGAATAGGAAAAGAGGATTACAATGAAAGTAAAGATCACAAAGCCGTTTACGTTTGAAGCTGGAAAAAGAGCGGTACTTTTATTACATGGATTTACAGGGAATTCTGCCGATGTGCGGATGCTGGGGCGTTTTTTAGAAAAGAAAGGCTATACATGCCATGCCCCACATTATAAAGGCCATGGTGTTCCGCCGGAGGAGCTCGTCCATACAGGCCCTGAGGATTGGTGGAAAGATGTCATAAATGGGTATGAATTTTTAAAAAAGAAGGGCCATAATGAAATAGCGGTAGCCGGACTGTCACTTGGCGGGGTATTTTCTTTAAAATTAGGTTACACTGTTCCTATAAAGGGTATTATTCCTATGTGTGCGCCAATGTATATAAAAAGTGAAGAGGTCATGTATAAAGGTATTCTTGATTATGCCCGGGAATATAAGAAACATGAAGGAAAAACCATTGAGCAAATTGAAGTAGAAATGAGAGACTTTGAAAAGACACCAATGCAAACATTAACAGCACTACAAGCATTAATTGCAGATGTCCGGGACCATGTGGATTTGGTTTATGCTCCGACATTTGTTGTCCAGGCCCGGCAGGATCGGATGATTAACACTGATAGTGCGAACATTATTTACAATCGAGTAGAATCTGATTTTAAAGAAATAAAATGGTATGAACAGTCAGGACATGTTATTACGCTTGATAAAGAACGTGCGCAGCTTCATGAAGATGTTTATGCCTTTTTAGAAAAACTAGATTGGAATGATGACTTATAAGGAGGAATTTATTTGGAAGATGCTATTGAAAAGCATGTTGAAAAGCTTTTACATTATATGAAGGATGAGGCCTATAAACCATTAACTGTTCAAGAGCTTGAACAGGCGTTTGGGATTGAAGACTCCAGTGATTTTAAGGAGTTTGTCAAGGCGCTTGTCCATATGGAGGAAAAAGGGCTTGTTGTTCGGACTAGGAGTAATCGTTACGGCTTACCGGAAAAAATGAATCTAGTACGCGGCAGGCTGATCGGGCATGCGAAAGGATTTGCGTTTGTAGCCCCTGATGAGCCGGGGATGGATGATATTTTTATCCCACCGACGGAAACCAATAATGCGATGCATGGCGATACCGTTATGGTCCGTGTGTCCGGGGAAAGCAATGGGCAGCGCCGTGAAGGAAGCGTGATCCGGATCCTTGAGAGAGGCATCCAGCAAATCGTTGGAACGTATTCAGAAAGCAAGCATTTTGGCTTTGTCATTCCTGATGATAAAAAATTTGCCAGCGATATTTTTATACCAAAATCGGCTTCAAAGGGTGCGGTCGAGGGACATAAGGTTGTAGTTAAGCTGACGACCTACCCGGAAGGGCGAAAAAGTGCAGAAGGCGAAATTGTTGAAATACTAGGCCATAAAAATGATCCTGGCGTAGACATCCTGTCCGTTATTCATAAGCACGGCTTGCCGCTTGGATTCGAGGATGAAGTGCTCAAACAAGCAGAAGACACGCCTGATACGATTGATGAAAGTGAATTGGCTAATCGCCGTGATCTTAGAAATGAGGTCATTGTCACGATTGATGGCGCCGATGCAAAGGATCTCGATGATGCCGTAACGGTGACAAAGCTTGAAAATGGCAATTATAAATTAGGCGTCCATATTGCCGATGTCAGCCATTATGTTAAAGAAGGATCGCCAATCGATCGGGAAGCAGAAGAACGTGGAACAAGCGTTTATTTGGTCGACAGGGTTATTCCGATGATCCCGCACCGACTATCCAACGGAATATGTTCGTTAAATCCAAAGGTGGATCGGTTAACATTGTCTTGCAGCATGGAAATAGATGCTGAAGGTGTCGTGGTTGATCATGATATTTTTCAAAGTGTCATTAAAACGACGGAGCGGATGACTTATTCTGATGTGAATCGAATCCTTGTTGATCACGATGAGGAGACGCGGAATCGCTATGAAGCGATTGTGCCAATGTTTGAATTGATGGAAGAGCTCGCAGCAATTTTACGAAATAAACGGATGAATCGCGGTGCAATTGATTTTGATTTTAAAGAATCGAAGGTACTTGTCGATGAGGATGGGAAACCGACAGATGTCGTACTGCGTGAACGTTCAGTTGCGGAGAAATTGATTGAAGAATTCATGTTGGCCGCCAATGAAACGGTTGCCGAACATTTTCATTGGATGGAGGTACCGTTCATCTACCGAATTCACGAGGAACCAAAGGAAGATAAGCTGCGGAGATTTTTCGAGTTTATCACAAACTTTGGCTATATTGTGAAAGGCACAGCAAATGACGTTCATCCAAGAGCCCTGCAGGAGATCATTGAAGAGGTGCAAGGCAAGCCAGAAGAAATGGTCGTATCAACCGTCATGCTGCGCTCGATGCAGCAGGCAAAGTATTATCCTGAGTGCCTTGGTCATTTTGGATTATCAACAAAGTTTTATACCCACTTTACATCGCCAATCCGCCGTTATCCGGATACGATTGTTCATCGCTTAATTCGGACGTATCTAATCGAAGGAAAGCTTGATGAAACAACGCGGGAAAAATGGAATGCCCGCCTGCCAGAAATCGCTGACCATACATCGAAAATGGAACGCCGCGCTGTCGAGGCTGAGCGTGAAACAGATGAATTGAAGAAAACGGAATACATGGAAGACAAAATTGGCGAAGAATATGACGGGATTATCAGCTCGGTCACCAATTTCGGTCTGTTTGTTGAACTGGCAAATACGATTGAAGGCCTTGTCCATGTCAGTTACATGACTGATGATTACTACCGCTACGATGAACGTCACTATGCGATGATTGGTGAACGGACAGGCAATGTGTTCCGCATTGGAGACGAAATTACGATTCGTGTCGTTAAGGTTAACAAAGATGAAAGAGCCATAGATTTTGAAATCGTTGGGATGAAGGGGACACCTCGCAGAGATCGTCCCACAGTTCCGAAGGTCTTTAAAACAGGCAGCAATGAGAAAAAACCGCGGCGCGGAAAAACGGATGACAACCGGAATAAGCAAGGGGGAACGGCAACGGCCGGTCAAGACGGCAAGCCGAAAAAGAAACGAAAGTATTATGATAATGTTCCAAAAGCAAAAAGCACAAAACGGAAGAAGAAACGTTAAAAGTAATGAAAGAGAGTGACAACGGTCCATCAAAAGATTCGTTTGTTGCCCAACGATGATGTGTGAGAGCCTTATAGTAAGGCTCTCTTTCGGTTTTGACTAAAGTCTGTTAAAATAGAGAGACATAAAAGAGGTGAGATTATGCCAAAGGGTGAAGGAAAGGTTGTTTCACAGAATAAAAAGGCCTACCATGATTATTTTATTGAGGAAACGTATGAAGCGGGGATTGTTTTGCAGGGCACGGAAATAAAGTCAATTCGGGCTGGCAAATGTAATTTAAAAGACTCTTATGCACGAATCCAAAATGGTGAGGCATGGTTATATAGTATGCACATTAGTCCATATGAGCAGGGAAACCGGTTTAACCATGATCCATTGAGGCCGCGGAAACTTTTGCTCCATAACAAGGAAATTGCTAAGCTGTATGGTGAAGCAAAAGAAGCAGGTTTTGCGCTTATACCACTAAAGGTTTATTTGAAGAATGGCTTTGCAAAAGTATTGCTTGGCTTAGCAAAAGGTAAAAAGAATTACGATAAACGTGAGACGTTGAAGAAAAAAGAAGCAAATCGTGAAATTGAGCGTGCGTTTCGTGACCGTCAGAAGATATAGATTCTAGTTAACTTACAAATACTTACAATTGCAATTTACTGTGACTATGTTATAATTACTTATGTCGCAAGGGATTGCGGCGATAACTTAAAGCTCAGCACATCTGAGTTTCCTGAACGTCAAACTTGCCTAATCGGCGGTTGACCATTTTATATGGGGACGCTACGGATTCGACAGGGGTAGTTCGAGCTTAGGTTGCGAGTCGAGGGGATCGGCCTCGTTAAAACGTCAAAGCCAATAACTGGCAAAACACAAAACTCTTTCGCTTTAGCAGCTTAATAGCGCTTTAGCGGTTCCTCCCTCCATTGCCCATGTGGTAGGGTAAGGGACTCACTCTTAGTGGGCTACGCCGGATTCCACCGCCTGAGGATGAAGGAAGAGAACAACCAGGCTAGCTGACCGGCCGCCTGTCGGCAGGCAAAAGGATCAGCGAAGCGCCAATATGTCGACTACACTCGTAGAAGCTTAAGTGCCGATATCTTTGGACGTGGGTTCGATTCCCACCGTCTCCACCAATACATAGGTGGAACAAAATTAATATTCAATAGTGACTTAAAGCATAAGTTTTCCAAAATGGAAGACTTATGCTTTATTTTATTTTAGGATTTATATGGTATAAATAATAAAATACTAATTGAAAAGGGATGTATGGCCTGAAAAAAATTAACAATAATTATCGTATTATAAGTACTCAGTTTGAGGTGAATGTTCATGTATCAACCAGCAAAAGAGGATTCATATGAAATCAGTTTACAAAACATTCAATATTATTCACAGCACATTCATTTAGGTATAGAAATTCTCCTCGTAATAAAAGGAGAAATTAAGGTGACGGTTAATCAAAATTCATACCATTTGGCTGAAAATGACCTTCTGCTTATAAATGCAAATCATGTTCATTCATTTAAAGGGGATAAAGAAAATGTCGTTTTAACATTAAAAATTCCTTTTAGTCTTATCGAGCAGCATTATCAAAATATTCATGACTGTTATTTTGACCTCAATTCATCCAAAGCAGATAACGGACTTTATCTGCTTTTTGATCAAATCCGCCAACTATTGGCAGAAATCTTGATTGCTTATTATCAAAAGAGGGATGGAAGGGAAATCGAGATCTACAGCTTGATATATCAATTTTTGACACTGTTAATCCGTAACTTTAAAACAACCCATTTCGGACGGGATAAGTTGGCTGACACTGAGGATGAAAGAATTTCGGAGATTCTTACGTTTATCGAAAAAAATTACCGCAAACCGATCTCATTAGAGGAAATCGCCAAGCGGCAATATTTATCTTTATACTATTTATCTCGTTATTTCAAGCAGGCCGTTGGCGTCAGTTTTTCACAATACTTAAAACAAGTACGTTTGCGATCAGCTGTCCATGAGCTAATTTACACGAATCATAACATTATGCAAGTTGCGCTAAATAACGGTTTTCCTAATGTAAAAGCCTTTAACAAAGCATTCAAGGATATGTACAATCAAACTCCTGTTGAATACCGCAGCATTCACAAAAATGAGGTGACGGGTCTGCAGGAAATTAATAGTGTTAGTGAACAATTTACATTAGTGAATTCACCCCATTTTTTAATTGAACTAAGTAAGTATATATCGCCGCAAAACCGAAGTTTAACGATAAAAGAATCAGCGACTTCAGCGTTAAACATTGATCTTAAGCAAGATCCAATTCTTATGATGGAAAACACAAATCGCATTCTAGTGATTGGCCGGCTGGACTATTCCCTGAGCGAAGAAGTCCAAGCAGAACTGAAGCTCATCCAGGATTCACTTCAGTTTGACTATATCTATTTCAAGGACTTGTTTTCGATCACGATTGCAAAACCAACACCGCTTTTGCAAAATAATGGGCTATTTTATTTGATTGACGGGTTATTTAGCCGGTTTCAAAAGCTGGGATTAGTTCCATTTATCAGTGTGGAGTTTGAAAAAGAAGTAGCGGGTAACCCTGATTACTTTGTGAAGTTAAATGAGTTTTTGCAGCATAGTGTCAGTTATTTTGGCAAGGAATACGTCGGGAAATGGCAGTTTGAATGGGTATGCTCAGATTGGAATCAAACAGCCGCCTATCACCTTTTTTACGAAACAGTAAAGAAATGGGTTTCCCCTGCAAAAGTCGGTCTTCATCTGCCTTTTTCTTTGGAAAAAGGCTTACCTATTTCTGTTACTGATTTTTTAAAAAATACCACAATGGAATGTGACCATATCTGTTTTACCTGTAATCCCAATGAACAGCTGGATTTTACCGATATGAATAACAGCTCCTTTGAAAGTGTAAAGAATTATGTAAAGAAATCATGTGCGAAATTGAAAGCAGCGCTGCAGATAGCAGGCATGGCAGGAATTCCGATCTATCTGACGAATTGGAATACGCTTTACGGAAATACATTAAATTTAAGTGGAAGTTTTTTTCGTTCAGCTCTTATTTTTAAAGATATGCTGGATGCAATGAAGGAAATTTCAGGTTTGGGATTCTGGATCGATACTGACTGTTTAGAAAAAAATAATGGCGATCATGAAATGATTGGAATGAATGGAATTTCCCTTCTTTATTATTATCAACTGAAACGCCCGGCTTTTTTCAACATTCAATTTGCTACAAAGATAGGCTCAAAAATAATGGCTGAAGGAGAAGACTTTTTACTAACCAGCAGTGAACATGGATACCAATTAGCTATCTATAACAGCGCCTATGTAAATCCTTCGTACTCAGTCGAGAATTTCTTTTTGCGCTCCTTAACAAAGGAAAAGAAAATCGTGATTTCAGGGTTGCCGTCCGGTCATTATCAGATTCGCAGGCATATCCTTGACCGAGATAACGGTGCAATCTTTTTTAATTGGTTAAATTTTGACAACCAGGATATTTATGACGAAGAAATTATTACTTATCTAAAGCAGCGAACCTGCCCTGATTTGCAGATTTATAGGGAAAAAATTGAGTCAGAGCTCTTTTTACAATCTACCCTGACGATAAATGCGGTTCATCTCTTTGAAATTCAGCCATTAAGTTAAAAATTAATGGCCCTTTTTTGTTGTATGATCTGGTAGAAAAATGAAAGTGGGCAAATGAAGAGACGTCTTTCGACAATATTTGCACTTCCCTTTTCACCAAAAAAATTTATAATAAAGTAGGAAAACGTTTTCAAAAAACATTTTTCATGAAGGGAGCCTTTATTTGTCTGTTTCGTTTAAAAGTATAAATGAGTAACGATTGCAGAAAAAATTTTACAAAAACTTGAAAGCGATTACAATGGTTACTAATTTATACCGGAAGATTTTTAAAGGAAAAATACTTGTATAAAAAAGGAGGAAGTTAGTTTTGGGCAATAAGGTTTTAGAGGATTTTTTAACGCCACGGTTAAATGAACTACGGGAACAAGGCCTTTACAATGTGATTGATACACTTGAAGGACCAAATGGCCCTAAAGTAAAGATCAACGGCAAATCACTCATCAACATGTCTTCCAATAACTATCTCGGTCTGGCAAATCATGAAAGACTGAAACAAAAGGCAATGGAAGCCATTCAGCAGTATGGTGTTGGTGCCGGTGCAGTTCGTACCATTAATGGAACCATTAACATTCATAATGAATTAGAAAAAAGAATAGCTGATTTAAAACATACAGAAGCAGCTATCGCTTTCCAATCCGGATTTAATTGTAATATGGGTGCTATTTCAGCTGTTATGACAAAGAAAGACGCAATTATATCGGATGAATTGAATCATGCTTCCATTATTGATGGCTGCCGCTTATCTGGTGCAAAAATTCTTCGTGCGAAGCATCAGGATATGGACGATTTACGCCGCGTAGCGAAAGAAGCAACAGAAAGTGGAAACTATGAAAAAGTAATGTATATCACAGATGGTGTCTTTTCAATGGATGGGGATGTGGCAAAGCTTCCTGAAATCGTTGAGATTGCTGAAGAGTTTGGATTAATTACCTATGTAGATGATGCGCATGGATCTGGTGTAATGGGTAAAGGTGCAGGTACAGTTAAACATTTTGGTCTTTCAGACAAGATCGATTTCCAGATTGGGACTCTTTCTAAAGCCATTGGTGTAGTTGGCGGATATGTTGCCGGTACACAGCAATTGATTGATTGGTTAAAAGTTCGTGCTCGTCCATTCCTTTTTTCAACATCCATGACACCAGGTGATGCCGCCGCATGTATTGAAGCAATCGGTATGATGATGGAATCAACAGATTTAGTTGAAAAACTTTGGGAAAACGGAAAATATCTTAAAGAAGGCTTGAAAAACTTAGGCTTTAATATTGGACATTCTGAAACACCTATTACGCCGTGTATCATTGGTGAGGAAAATTTAACACAACAATTCTCGCGCCGTCTAATGGAAGAAGGTGTCTATGCCAAATCGATCACTTTCCCTACCGTACCAAAAGGAACCGGAAGAGTGAGGAATATGCCAACTGCAGCCCATACAAAAGAAATGTTGGATGAAGCTCTGTTGATTTATGGAAAAATAGGCAAAGAATTAGAGATTATCTAAACTATGAAAGTAGTATTTCCATAGTTTTAAAAAAACATCCTTTTAAAAGGTTTAGTCTTCTACAGAACTTGTTAACAACGAACCTAGGAGGTATTAGGCGGAATGAAAAAAATACTTATAACGGGTTGTTTGGGCCAAATTGGTTCCGAATTAACTATGCGTCTTAGAGAAATCTACGGAACAGAGAACGTAATTGCAACAGATATTCGCCATGTAGAAAAGAACATTGTAATTGAAAGCGGTCCATTTGAAATATTAGACGTAATGGATTATGAATCCATGTTGGGACTCGCAAAAAAATATGAAGTAGATACATTCATTCATTTAGCAGCTTTATTGTCAGCTGTAGCAGAAAAGAAAACAAAGTTGGCATGGGATTTAAATATGGGCGGCTTGGTGAATGCACTTGAGGTAGCACGTGAACTAAATCTAAAATTTTTCACACCTAGCTCAATCGGTTCTTTTGGACCTAGCACACCGGCCAATTTTACTCCACAAGACACAATTCAACGACCTGCAACAATGTATGGTGTTACCAAAGTAGCCGGTGAATTACTGTGCGACTACTATTTCACAAAATTTGGCGTCGATACTCGCGGAGTTCGCTTCCCGGGACTGATTTCGTATAAAACTCTGCCAGGCGGCGGAACAACGGATTACGCAGTTGATATCTATTATGAAGCACTAAAAAACAAAAAGTATACGTCATTCATTGGAAAGGGCACTTACATGGATATGATGTATATGCCTGATGCAATCGAAGCGATCATTAAATTAATGGAAGCCGACCCTTCGAGATTGAAACATCGTAACGCATTTAACATTACTGCCATGAGTTTTGAACCTGAGGAAATAGCTGCTTCTATCAGAAAGTTTATTCCGGAGTTCGAAATGGACTATGATGTTGATCCTATACGTCAAAGTATAGCCGACTCTTGGCCAAACAGCTTGGACGCATCTGCTGCGTATCAAGAATGGGATTTTGACCCAAAATATGATTTAGACAGCATGACTAAAGATATGTTAGAAAATTTATCAGAGAAATTAGGAATTCCTTTCAGAGAACTTGCCCTGGCCATAGAACAAGACTGAAGAGAATCCCTCATGTGACAACAAGCTCCATTACGGATAACCATTTAGAGGATGGTTTCGTAATTGAACTAAATTGATGAAATTGGAAATTCAATACAGACGCTTACCTGATATAGCGGGTAAGTGTCTGGAACAGGGCCTAACTGAATAGACCTATTTTTATAAGACAAAATTCCTATTTAATTCTAATAATCAAATAAAGGAATCTTTACCTCTAACTCTATCTCTATTATAATAGTTCCGTGCGAAAAAAACAATTGTATTTTTAAGGAGGACTACACCATTGTAAATGCTTGAAATTTCATGCCTCATTTTGTACATGCCCTCATTAACTTTTATTAGTTCTACCATTAACTGTTTCGATTTCAAGAGGAGGAAATATATATGCCAAAAGAAGAATTGAAAAGAGGCTTGTCGAGCCGTCATATACAAATGATAGCCGTAGGCGGTACGATAGGCGTAGGTTTATTCATGGGTTCAAAAAGCACAATTTCCTGGACGGGCCCATCAGTTATGTTGGCTTATGCAATCGTAGGTGTCTTTATCTTTTTAATTATGCGTGCCATGGGAGAAATGCTATATGTAGAGCCGAGCACAGGTTCCTTTGCAACATTTGGTAACAAATATATTCACCCATTAGCGGGGTATTTAACTGCATGGAGTAACTGGTTCCAATGGGTAATTGTTGGTATGTCTGAAATTATTGCTGTTGGTACGTACATGCAATACTGGTTCCCGCATCTTCCTACTTGGATTCCAGGTTTAGTTGCAATGGTTATACTTGCAGCAGCGAATTTAGTTTCTGTTAAATCATTTGGTGAATTTGAATTTTGGTTTGCACTTATTAAAATTGTTACGATTGGATTAATGATTGTTGCTGGATTTGGTCTGATTTTCTTCGGATTGGGCAACGGCCATGCAATCGGTTTATCAAACCTCTGGAAAAACGGCGGTTTCTTTACAGGTGGTTTTAAAGGCTTCTTCTTTGCCCTGGCACTGGTTATTGGGGCTTACCAAGGGGTTGAGCTAGTTGGGATTACAGCAGGAGAAGCAAAAGATCCGCAAACAACCTTAGTAAAAGCAATTCAAAGTCTGATCGGCCGTATTTTGATTTTCTATATTGGAGCAATTTTTGTTATTGTAACTGTTTATCCTTGGGATCAATTGGGAGATATCGGAAGCCCGTTTGTAGCCACTTTTGCGAAAATTGGAATTACAGCAGCAGCCGGTATTATTAACTTCGTTGTTATCACAGCTGCCCTTTCTGGGTGTAATAGCGGAATTTACAGTGCAGGACGTATGCTTTATACATTGGGAGCAAATGGACAAGGTCCAAAGTTTTTTGCAAAAATAACAAAAAATGGCGTACCGCTGGTTGGTACTCTTGGTGTGGTAGTTGGTCTTTTATTAGGAGTAATTTTAAGTTACCTTGCACCTAAAAATTTATTCGTATATGTATATGCTGCAAGTGTACT
The DNA here is from genome assembly GCF_024494385.1 of Bacillus sp. EB600. GTDB lineage: Bacteria > Bacillota > Bacilli > Bacillales > Cytobacillaceae > JAEVLT01. The sequence continues at coordinate 261,088 of NZ_JAEVLT010000004.1, read as the reverse complement.
CCCTGGTATGATTCCTTGGTTTGTAATTCTGATCAGCCATTTCCAATTCAGAAAGACTCAAGGATCTGCAATGGATAGCCATCCGTTCAAAATGCCTTTTGCCCCGGTTTCAAACTATTTGACAATCGGTTTCCTAGTGATGGTTTTAGTTGGTATGTGGTTTAACGATGACACTCGTGTATCTCTTATTGCGGGGATTGTTTTCTTAGGTCTGATGACAGTAAGCTATTATGCATTTGGAATCAACAAGCGCATCCCGACAGATGCCGAAAAGGACAAAGAAATAGCCTAATACAAAAATCCAAAAATAGGGATAAAACTTAGTTTATCCCTATTTTTTTATGTTGAAGCCAAGGGGACGGTTCTCTTGCTTCCAAATGTAATATGAAAAAGTTTAATTTTTATCCTACGTGGGCACTATCTTGATTTTAATAAAAGGATTTAGTTGACTTTAATGAAGTCAATTATATGACAACTATTTTACCGCGGCGTATAATTAATATCAGCCATGTAGTATCCATGAAAGACAAAGGCGATACGGCGATTATTGTCATCGAGGTCGATGGAAAATTTTATGATTACAAAATAGAAGAGTAGTTCTTTCTATTTCCCCGAAAAGAGTAAGGAGATTAGGGGGAGGGAGGCTTCCCATAAATTGAATTACAGCTTTGGAAATTGCCTTTTTTCTATGTTTGGGATCGTATTTGATGGATTGAATAAATCGGTTAAAAATTAATGGTTATTTTTTGTTGTTTGTATGCAAGGAAAAGTGGAAGTAAGCAAATGAAAGGAAAACTTTCAACAATGATTGGGATGCTGTCTCCATTTCAAAAATTTATAATGATGGTAGAAAATATTTTCAGAAGAAATGGCGGAAGGAGCCTTAGTCAGTTTCCGTGTTTCTAAAAATACCTGAATGGATATAATACGGAGGGCGGTTTGCATGCATGCATAGATGTATGTATGCGAACTTCCGTGTGAAGGGAGTAATGAGCATGTCTTTTACGAGTTTACAGGGACTAATTGAACTTGCAGAAAAAGAAAATACAAAGATTTTTGAGTTGATGATAAAAACAGAAACAGAACAAAGGGGTTATTCGAGGCAGATACTCCTTGATAAAATGGCTGAGCAATTTACGGTAATGGAGGAAGCAGTCCGCAAAGGGACAAGCAGCGATGTTATGTCCCGTACCGGCTTAACTGGAGGAGATGGACACCGTCTTTACCAATACGCCCAAACGGGGAATTCTTTTGTCAATCCAACATCATTGATGGTTACGGCAAATGCGCTCGCTGTATCAGAAGTAAACGCAGCAATGGGGCGGATTGTTGCAACACCAACAGCCGGGTCTGCAGGTATTTTACCTGCTGTTCTTGTGCACGCCCTTGACAGTGGAAGATTTACAAGGGAACAGATTGTGCAGTCAATGTTCACTGCTTCAGCTCTTGGCTTGGTGATTGCGAATAAGGCATCTATTTCAGGCGCTGCCGGCGGCTGCCAAGCCGAAGTCGGATCAGCGACAGCGATGGCGGCAGGCACTCTTGTGGAGCTTGCCGGTGGAACACCAATGCAGGTAGGAAATGCAGTCGGTATCGCGTTAAAAAATTCACTGGGCTTGGTTTGTGACCCGGTTGCCGGACTGGTTGAAATTCCATGTATCATTCGTAACGGATTACATGCGCTTACTGCTCAAGCGGCAGCAGACATGGCTCTAGCTGGAGTAAATAGCATCATTCCACCAGATGAAGTCATTCAGGTGATGCATGAAGTTGGACAGCAAATGCCCGAATCACTAAGAGAAACAGGAACGGGCGGCCTAGCTGGAACCCCGACTGGCAAAAAAATAAAAGAAAAGATTTTTGGCGGAGTGGGCAGCAATGCCTGTGCACCGGCAAAATATCAAAGTGCATATGAAATTATCGGTCCAGTAATGGTGGGGCCTTCCAGCTCCCATACAGCAGGAGCGGTAAGAATTGGCAATATCGCCCGCCAGCTTTTAAACGAAAAACCACTCTTTGCGAAATTCTCGCTGATGGGCTCTTTTGCCGAAACCTATCAGGGGCACGGAACAGACTTAGCTCTGTTAGCAGGTGTTCTTGGGTTAGCCACAATGGATGACAATATTCCGAACGCGAAAAAAGTAGCAGAAGAAACTGGGTTACAATATGAATTTACGAAGCGGGTTCTTGGAAGCTACCACCCGAATACGGTTCTGATTGAACTGGCAGGGGAAACGAAAAGAATTAAAGTGTTAGCCAGCTCTTTAGGTGGTGGTAAAGTAGAGGTCCAGGAATTTGAGGATTATCCATTAAAATTTAGCGGTGAACGTCCAACCATTGTTATCCGCCATACAGACCGAAAAGGGGTCATTGCTGAATTATCGGAGATTCTCCAGGAAAATGGATTAAACATCGCCCGAATGGCAAATGAGCGTTCAAAAATCAATGGTCCAGCAATCACGGTTTTTGAAGTTGACAATCAAATCGAAGAAAATCTCTTAGACTTGCTAAAAAAAGAGATTCCAATTATTGATGAAATTCTTTTGGTGCAAACCATTTAAGCATTTTTCAATGGCAGGATCTAGCCGCTTCGTTACTATCTGAAAGACCAGCAGAAAAATTGCTGGTCTTTTTTTAAAAAAAAAATCAGCATTTTTTTTATATTATTCCTACGACTATTATTGTATTAAAAAAGGGTGGTAAAGCCGACAAAGGTTAGAATAATCAAGACGCAGCGATCATCGATTCAATTATTTCCTTAGCACATTCTTTAGATTTTCGGGTTGTCGCGGAAGGTGTTGTGGATGAAAGACAGTTGCAAATTTTAACAAGTAAAAATTGTGATGAGATTCAGGGCTTTTGCTTAGCTAAACCAATGTCATCTAGTTATTTCCCACAATTTTTGGATGAGATAACTGAAAGGGGTCACTAAATTTGTTAGCGACTCCTTTCATTTTAATGTGTGTGGATGTATGCAAAAAAAAAAGAACCAGCCAAGGGCCGGTCCAAAAAGGGGTCTTAAAAAAGGGGGGTTAGTTAGTTAGGATTACAACTGAACCTGTTTTTAGTCTAATAGATGGATATTAACAAAATATGAATAAAGAATGAAGTTTGTAGTAAAAGTATTAGAATTTAGAGCTCTGAACATAGATCACGGTCTTACTTCGACGCACAGGAAGTGTGCTTTCACTTTTCTAATTTTGGGCTATTTTTTAAGGTTTCTGTCATCATGCAGGTAAGAAACGAAATAAGTATAAAAAAAGTACCGGCCATCTGTACGGCCGGTAAAGATTATATTTATGGGGGTCAAGTTAATAGGCTTGCAACCTACGATTATCATACATAACAGATATGAACAAACTATGAATAAAATGAAAAATTTCATAAATTATTTGCAATCACATTCAGGAAATTCTAGTTGGAATTTGGATTTAACAATAGCGAAAGCAAAGATTTAAAGTATAATGATAGTAGAATATTTAAGGGGGTGTGGGTTCTTGTGAGTCATCCACTACAAAACTTGGGTAATACTTTTAATTTAGACCATTTAGTAACAATATTTAACTACTTAGAGGATATGGTTTTTTTAATAGATGTGGAAGAAAATGATAAATTCCGATGTCTTGAGGTCAATCCCGCTTATCTTAAAGGGACCGGATTACAGTTACATCAAATAAAGAATAAACGAATTGAAGAAATATTTTGTGCTGATGAAGCAGCGGGAGTTAATGAAAATTATCTCAAAGCTATTTTTAATAAACAATCATTAACATTTGAAGAGAATTTGATTATTAATCACATCGATAAAACATTTGAAACAACAATTATCCCAATTTTTATAGAGGATCAACAGGATTGTCGATACATATTAGGTGTTTCAAGAGATATTAGCGATCGGAAAACATACGAAAGAACACTTCTTGAGGCAAAAAGTGAACTGGAATCGATTATCAAGCAGCAGCAGGCTCTTATTCTTAGGATTGAAAAAGAAAATGAAGACTTTTATCATACCTTAAGTGAAGGGCGATTATTCAATCAACTGGGACTCACTTCTAATGATTTAATTGGAAAACGTCCAGAGGACATGTTTCCCAAAGAAATTGCTGCTATTGTCACCCATCATTATCAGCTTTGTTGGGAGTCACAGGAAAAGGTAATCTTTGAATTTTTCGATCCAACCAAACAGTATGAGGTCTATTGGCTGACTGTGGTTAGTCCGATTATTGAAAACGGGCAGACAACCTCCTTACTGGTTTATGCGGTTGATATTCTTGACCGTAAAAAATCGGAAGAATCGATGATGCAAACTGAAAAGCTGGCTTTGATTGGGGAATTAGCTGCCGGGATTGGTCATGAGCTTCGTAACCCACTTACAGCAATAAAGGGCTTCATCCAATTGATGAGGGAAAATAAACAGACAGTCAAGGATGAATTTCTGGATGTCATTGATGCAGAGCTAGAAAGCTTAAACCATATAGCTGGTGAGTTAATGATTTTAGCAAAACCTCAAGTCCAGAATTTCAGTGAATTAAATGTGATCCAGTTATTAAATGAAGTTGTGTTTTTACTGGAGCCAGAGGCCTTTAGACAAGGTATAAAAGTAACAAAGAAATTTGAGTCCCAATTCGCGCCAGTTTATGGAGAAAAGTACCAGCTGAAACAGGTGTTTATTAATCTCATCAAAAATGCGCTGGATGCCCTTAATGGCCGATCAAATGAAGAAATTACTATTAAATGTGAGCTATTAACAACTGAGACAATCGTGACGATCTCTGATAATGGCTGTGGTATTCCAAAAGAAATTCTTGATAAAATCGGAGAACCATTTTATACAACAAAGGAAAAGGGGAATGGATTAGGCCTGCTCGTATCCTATCGGATTATAAAGAATCATAATGGAACGATCGAATGCACAAGCGAAGAGGGAAATGGCACTTCATTTATCATCCATTTTCCGAATAGTTCTGAAAATACCTAAAAGCAGTATAAAGAAGGAACTTTTCAAACGGATGGTTCTTTCTTTGCTTTGGATATAATTGAGAATAGAAATTGTAAAAAGTCAGTTAGGTTTGTTTTATATTGATACAAATTGAAAATAATGAGGTTGATAATACTATATGATTAATAAAATCCTCCAAAGCAGTGGGTTTAAACGAATTGTCATATTTGCTTTAATGATTCTTGTTTTATATCTGCTTAGAGATATGATCAACTTGATTTTGCTTACGTTTATTTTTACGTTTCTCATGGACCGGTTAGTGAAATTTGTTTCGGAGCGTATTCCATTAAATCGAAGGCTAGTTGTTGTTATTCTATATGCTGTCATAGTTGGTTTGTTTTCGTGGGCAATGGTCAATTATTTACCAATGATTATTAGAGAAATCAAAGACTTAATTAAACAGCTTTCCGCTTTTTACACAGCTAAACATGATAATATCATTTTGACCTATATCTTCAATCGGATTGCAAAAATCCAAGTACAAACTTACTTTGAACAGGGTTTCACCTATGTCATCAGATACTTTACTGATATTAGTCGGATCGGATTGCAAATTCTGCTTGCGTTACTTCTAAGCTTATTTTGTTTGTTGGAAAAACCGAGCTTGATCAAGTTTACGAGGAAGTTTAAAACGAGTAAGGTTGCCTCTATTTACAATGAACTTGAATTTTTTGCACAGAAATTTGCCGGAACGTTTGGTAAGGTAATTGAAGCACAATTGATTATTGCGCTTGTCAACTGCACACTGACAACCATTTCATTGTGGATATTAGGATTTCCGCAGCTGGGCGGGTTATCAATCATGATTTTCCTATTGGGGCTCATCCCAGTGGCAGGTGTTATCTTATCGTTAATTCCGTTGGCGGTTATTGCTTACAGTATCGGCGGCTTTATAAAGGTTCTATATATCGGGATTGCCATTTTAATTATTCACGGAATTGAAGCCTATATTCTGAACCCAAATTTAATGTCATCGAAAACAAACCTGCCTGTTTTTTACACGTTCATTATTTTGATTTTTTCAGAGCACTTTTTTGGTGTGTGGGGATTGATTGTCGGCATACCGATTTTTGTTTTTCTTTTAGATGTTTTAGAAGTAACCGAGCATAAGAAAAAGGAGTAGTTAACTTAATAGAAAAACCAATGGAGGTACTACGATGGGCGAATGCAAGCTAAATCATTCACAAGAAGATGTCCAAAATAAATATGAAGCACAGTCTGAGTTCTTACCTGACGATTTAAAGGAATTATTCACAGCGTTTTTTCAAAAACAACATACGCAGGATTTGTTAAATGAGATCTTTCATCTATTAAAAAAATATGATCTAGCTTCAGGTGAAGAACAAAAAGAAAGAAATAACCGAATGTATCTTCTTCTTCAAAATATATAATAAAAAGGCAGCCTTGTGGATTGGAGGGCTGCCTTTCTTGATTCATAAAATTACCCAACCTTGGTAAAAATACTAAGGGATATTTCCTAAAAACGATCTCTGAAAAAAAGTTATTAATGGTATGATTGAATTTGGTGAAGAAGATGATTGTCGGGGAGACAAGTTGTCGTGTCCCTTTAAAAACAAGGTAAGGTGAAGGACTAGATGATATACAAACGTATTATCGGCTATCTGTTTCTCTCCCTTTTATTAGTGGGTCAAGCCGGTTGTCAGCCTAAAGTGGGCCCGATAAAAACGAAGCAGGCCGTTTCTGCACATTTTGAACAAGCATCTGTAAAGGAATCCGTCCAAGCTAAAATAAAAAACTATTTGCTTGCCAAGAATATTAATGGAAATATCGCTATTATAAAGGATGGGAAAGTGATTTTTAACGAAGGAGTCGGGTATGCCAATTTTCAAACGGGTCAGTTAAATAAAAAATTAACGACCTATCCAATTGGCTCGATCACAAAGTCGATTGTGGCGACATCTATTATGCAACTGCAGGAAAAAGGCATGCTGAACATTCAAGATCCTGTTGCAAAATATCTGCCCGGCTTTCCAAATGGAAATAATATTAAGCTAGTTCATTTATTAAATCACACATCAGGGATTCGTTCTCCTCTTTTCCATTTTCAGAAGAAGACACCTGAAGCTTTCATAAAGGGGGTTGAAAATCGCTCTGTCCAGTTTCCTGCAGGAACCAAATGGAATTATAAGGACGCGAACTATGTCATCCTTGGCTCAATTGTTGAAAAGGTAACAGGGATATCCCTGCATCAGTATATTCAAAAGAACATTTTTGCAAAAGCAGGGATGCAACATTCAGGATTTATTACAAAAAAGAATCCCGTTCCATATACGTCTGTGGGCTATATACGGAATAAGGACCAGAAGCTTTCAATCAAGGGGATTAAGGGAATTAAAAGCCAAACCTTATTTGGGTATGCCGATATTTACTCAACAGCATATGATCTTTGTATGTATGATACGGCATTAATGAACGGGAAGCTGGTTTCTAAGAAAAGCTTGCAACAAATCCTAACACCAGGTTCCGAGTCAGGCTATGGGCTGGGACTTTACAATTTTGATTACGCTGTGCACAGCCGTGGTGTCATTGGCGGCTGGGAATCTCTCCATGTTTATTATAAGGATAAAACAACGATTACTGTCCTGTTAAATGTTCGTGATAAAAGCATGGACATTCATCAGGTTAGTAAGGATCTGTTTCAGATATTAGATGCAGACACAGCAAATCCCCGCTTTCATAAAGTGGGGATTGGAGACGCTTATTCCCAAGGTCTGCTGGTTGTAAGATAACTAGCCAATTCTTTACTGCTTTTTCGATGCAATTTCCTGTACTCAGCCCGGTCTTTTCCAGTTTCATGCAGTTTCTTTTCTTCTACCGTTTCCGGAATGATTTTCGGTACTTTTGTCGGCTTTCCATCATCATCCAGGGCTACAAAGGTTAAAAAAGCTGTCGCAGCAATCCTCCGGAGACCGGTTCTCATATTTTCAGCAATGATTTTGACGAAGACCTCCATTGATGAGGATCCGGTCCAGGTCACAAATGATTCACAGCATACAGAATCCTGTGGTGTGATCGGGCAAAGAAAATCAACTGAGTCCGTTGAGGCGGTAACCACCTCTGCCCTTGAATGTCTTTGTGCTGAAATGGATGCAATGATATCCATATCACTCATTAATTTACCGCCAAACATTGTGTTATGGTTATTTACATCATTAGGAAATATTCTGCTCGTCCGAATGACTCTTGATTCCTTACATGTTTTTGCTTCCAACTGTAATCCCTCCATACTTAAAGAATAGCCTATGATGATGAAAAACCGCAAATATTTCTCCTATTTTGAGCTTTAAATTGGAAAGCTAAACAGACTGGAATAATGTGAGCGAAAATTAATTGTCCTCATTACCGTTGGTATCATCTGGAGGACATTGATTGGTCTGGGTACACGAAAAAGAGGAATTGTCTCCAAAGTTAAAACAGCCGCCGCAGAATTTTGAATTGGCAGTATGACTGTTTTGAAGAGTTGCTTCAAAATTAATATTGGCATTGTTTGAGAGTGAGTTTACAGTAAAATGACCAATATTGATGGAGTATTCCATAAAAAACACCTTCCTTCGTATATTTTATTAGTGTCATTGGTTTCGGATATGGTCTATCACCTAACCAGCAATGATTTGGGCAGGATAGCCCTGCTTTTGGCATAAAATAGCCTGAATACGAGTAGAATAGCGGTAGAATTAAAGCGCTTGCCCCGAGTTTGTGGTACATTACATATAGGTAAGTGAGACGGGAGGTTTGCATAATGAGTCTGCAAAAACAGATTATGGAAGACTTACATATTAACCCTGAGATTAACCCGAAAGATGAAATTCGGAAACGCATTGATTTTTTGAAAGGTTACCTTTTAAAAACAAATGCAAAAGGCTTTGTATTGGGAATTAGCGGCGGACAAGATTCTTCTTTGGCAGGCAGACTTGCTCAGCTGGCAGTTGAAGAGTTGCGCGGGGATAGTCATGATGTGTTATTTATCGCTGTCCGGCTTCCTTATGGTGTCCAACATGATGAAGAGGATGCGCAAGCGTCATTAGCCTTTATTAAAGCGGACCGGGAATACATTTATAATGTAAAGGAACCTGTTGATGCGGTTCAAAACGAATATAATCGCATTGCCCAAGGGGAACCGTTACGCGATTATCATAAAGGGAATGTGAAGGCAAGAATGCGAATGATTGCCCAGTATGCAATCGGCGGAATGGAAGGTCTTCTCGTAGTCGGAACTGATCACGCTGCTGAAGCGGTTACCGGATTTTATACCAAGTACGGTGATGGCGGAGCGGATATTCTGCCATTGTCCGGCTTAACGAAACGGCAGGGAAAAGCTCTTCTTAAAGAGCTAGGTGCAGAAGACCGGATTTATTTAAAGATTCCAACTGCTGATTTGCTTGATCAAAAGCCCGGTCAGGCAGACGAAACAGAGCTGGGCATTTCCTATGATGTTCTTGATGACTATCTTGAAGGGAAAGCTGTTCCAGCAGAAGCGGCTGCAAAAATTGAGCAGCGGTATCTAGCAACTGAACATAAGCGGAGAATGCCGGCGACGGTGTTTGACAGCTGGTGGAAATAATGGTTCGTTTAACGAGGAGGCATGGCCTTCCTCGTTTTTTTTTGTTAGAAAGTATTCACAACATTTAGATAAAAAAGATAGGATTTTTAGCTATAATTGGAAAAAAGACAATGAATCTGAAAAGGAGGGGAAGAAAGTGAAAACCTCATTAACGGAAGGGAAATTTTTGATGCTTACAGTTGGAGCAATCTTTTTGTTAATGGCGCTTTACATTTTCCAACCTCAATTATACCAGTACTATAATCCGAAAGATTTTTTAGGAATTCATATGATCTTAGAGTTTTTTAGTATTTCAATCTCGGCGACAATCTTTTTATATGGTTTAAAAAGCTTTGGTACGACGAGATCAAGCAAAATGCTCTACCTTTCGTTTATTTTCTTCCTCATTGGTACAATCGACTTGCTGCATACACTTTCCTTTAAAGGTATGCCTCACTTTATCACGGATAGCTCGATTGCAAAAGCGACATGGTTTTGGGTGATTGCCAGAGTAATGGAGTCTGTTTTTATGCTGGTATTAATCATTTTCCCTAATCGAAAACTGAAAAGAGATTATCGGGGATTGGTGTTTGTGTCCGCAGTCACCCTTGCATTCCTTGCAGCAACCTTCGTTTTTCACTATGAAAAGAGTCTCCCCCTGCTTGTAATCGAAGGAACGGGAACCACTTTTCTGAAAAATGTGATTGAGTATAGTGTTAGTTTTCTGCAATTCCTCTCGATCATCATCATGCTCTATCAATATTTCATCGAAAAAGAAGGAGAAAAACTGTCGATAACGTTAGCTTTTGTCTTTTTGTTGTTCTCAGAGCTGATTTTTACAACCTATCAAAGTGTTTATGATCTTGAAAACCTCACAGGCCACCTTTTTAAAGCAATCGGCTACTATTTTATTCTAAAAAGTTTTTACTTTACTGAACCAATATCTGAAATTGATAAATTAACGCAATTGGTCTCCGAACACCCCGGCTTTATTTTTAAATTAGAGGTAAGGAGAAATGACTGTATTTGTACCTTTTGTGAAGGAGAACTTTTAGCTAATCTTGGTTACGCTTCGAAGGAGGTAATCCCGAATGCACCGCAAAAAGATATTTTTAAAATCTTAGGTCATTCTGTTGAGGATTATTGTTTATCGAAAGGAACCACGCAGGATCATAAAATATTCAAGATCAATTACAAGAATAAAACCTTGCTCGTATCCGTTAAACGATTGTCTGCATCTGAAGGGATACGGACGATAATAGGAACTGTTATGGAACTGCATTCTATTCAAAACACAGAAGCGTATGTAATCGAAACCAAACAAGCTGACAGTATTAGAACAGAAAACATATCACAATTTCTTTATTAACATACGAAAAACCTATCAGTTGTCTGATAGGTTTTTCAAATCGTACCTAATGCGATATACATAGTGGGAATCCGATTGTTTTTCCAAAAAAAATGAGTGCCAATTGTCCTAGGCACTCGTAAAATATATTATTATGGAGGTTAATTAAGGGTTGAGCAAGATCATCAAACCTTATACTACAAAAATGAAATGAGTAGATAGTGAGTGAGTTTTCACTTCGTTTATCTCCTCGTTTGTTCCTACATTTATATCCTACGGAAAAAGATTGAAGATGTTATGAAGAACTTGTGGGGAATTTGTGAAGACGAAAACAGAACATAGGTTGGAATGGTATAGTAATGGTGAGGGGTGGTCAAAAATGCAGAAAATTTTAATCGTTGATGATGAAAAAAGGATAACTGAAGTCCTTGAGGCCTACCTTGTAAGAGAAGGATATGAAATACATACTGCTGATAATGGGATTGATGCTTTGAAAAAAGCGAAGTCGTTAAGCCCCGATTTAATGATTCTTGACTTAATGCTGCCGGATATTTCCGGGGAGGAAGTATGCCGTTTGGTTAGAAAGGATTCAGATCTTCCTATCCTAATGCTGACCGCTAAATCTTCAGAGGATGATCGAATCAATGGAATCGTAATGGGTGCCGACGATTATGTTACAAAACCATTTAGTCCGCGCGAAGTGGTTGTCCGTGTCCAAGCCATTTTAAGACGAGTAAAGAAGTCAGAAAAAATTGACCGCCTAGAATTTAATGAAAAACAATTGGTCGTTGATTTAGATAAAAAGGAAGTAACTGTCAACGGACAGTATGTAAATTTAACGCCCATTGAGTATAAGCTGTTAACCAATATGGCGACAAATCCTGGACGAGTATACAGCAGGATGGATTTACTTGAAAAAATCCAGAATGAAGGGATGTTCTATGAAGGGTACGAAAGAAGCGTTGATACCCATATAAAAAACCTTCGTAAAAAAATCGAGATTGATCCAAAACAGCCTTCCATTATCCTGACAGTCTTTGGGATGGGTTATAAATTTGGAGGGGTCTTGAATGCTGCAAACACTCCGGTCTAGAATTTTATTTTACTTTTTAATCGTATCTTTAATTGGGATTTTGTCATTAAGCATATTTATCCAATATGGATTTAATTCCAGCTTTAAAAGCTACTTAGACCATAATCGGGAGAAGAAGATTGAACGGGTTATCGGTGAAGTCCAAAAGGATTATAAGCAGAACGGTCTTTTCTCAAGTGACCCAATCTACGGGATCTTGCACGAGTATGCGATGTCCGATCAGCTTTATTTTCAGCTTTTTGATCAGATGGATCATCTGCAAATGGATTCATCAAGAATCAGAGGGATGATGAATAGCCTCGGATTAACGGAGCCTGTTACAAAAGGGGAGCAGTGGCTCTCCAAAACATATATTCTAAAGGTGGATAACATAGTCATTGGTAAATTAACGGCAATCTACCCTGAAGGATTGATTGACGATGAATATACGTTTTTACAAACCATTCAATTATACATTTATGCCTCTGTTTGTTTGACGATTGTGCTGGCAGTTATCTTCAGTTTGATTTTTTCAAAAAAGCTAACCTCAGGGCTAAAAAAGCTCTCCTTTGCAACAAAAGAATTAAGACAGCATAACTTGAACATCCGGATTCCGTTATCAGGTCTGCCAACAGAAGTGAAGGAGTTGGCAATATCCTTTAATAAATTAGCTGAATCGTTGGCAAAGGAAGAAATGCTTAGAAAGCAATTTACGGGTGATTTAGCCCATGAGCTGCGGACACCGCTTGCTACATTAAGAAGCCAAATTGAAGCCTTTCAGGACGAGATTTGGGAACCAACACCGCAGCGGCTCCAGCAATGTCATGAAGAATTAATGCGGCTTGTTCGGTTCGTTAATGAAATGGAAAAGCTGTTAGCTGCAGAGAATCCACAAATTAGGCTTGAAAAGGTGGACTTAGAAGCAGGGGGTGTTGTTACAGCTTTATGGGAAATGTTTATACCCCTATGTAAGCAGAAGGGCGTTGATTTATTGTTACGGGAGCCGCTTCAGGAGGAGTGGTTTAAAGCTGATAAAGACCGCTTAATGCAAGTTCTAACAAATGTTCTTAATAATGCATTGAAATATACACCCGAAGGGAAAAGTGTGACACTGTCCGTTTTGTCGGAAGAGGATGATTATGTTGGGTTTATGATTGAAGATGAGGGACCTGGAATCAGTGAAGATGATATTCCCCATATTTTCGAGCGCTTTTACCGCGGTGACAAGTCGCGTGATCGTAAAACGGGTGGAGTCGGCATCGGTCTATCCATTGTAAAAGCCTTAATGGATGCCCATAATGGTGTTATCAAGGTAAAAAGTAAGCTAAACAAAGGAACCAGCATGATTCTGTGGTTCCCAAAAGAAGAGAGTATTTAAATAGTTTCATAGTGTATTAAAGGAAAACTGCGGCTCAAAATCGGGCCGCATTTTTTCAGTATTCTTATGTTGTCAAGAGAACATCGGTTTCTTAACCGGTAAGCCCTCATCATTTGAAATAATCAATGACAAATTCTTTAAACTGTTTTACTGCGGGTGACAGGTACCTTCCTTCAACCCACGCGATCCCAATTGCCCGTTCACATTTAGGCCAACGTACACGAATTCGAGCTATTTTACTGCGGTCTAAATCTTTGATATCAGGTATTATGGAAACACCAAGCCCGGAAGCGACGAGCCCGGCTATAGTATGCAGTTCTTCTCCTTCAAACACAATTCTGGGAACAATGTCAGCTTTAAGGAATAATTGGTCAGTAATTTGCCGAAGGGCATTTCTTTTTTTTACTAAGATAAAGCTCTCATCCCTAATCTCATCTAACATAATGCTTTCACGGTGTTCTAACGGGTGTCCGGCTGGTACGATCACAAAGAGTTCCTCACTCCATAGTTTGACCCACTGAACCTCCAACTTTGTTTCAGGAGGTGTAATCAAACACAGATCAAATTCCCCCAACTCGATCTGTTTAATTAGCATGTAAGAGTTATTTTGATTAAGTTGAAATTTCATTTTTGGATAGTGACTGCGAAAAGCTCCAATTAAATTTGGTATGATTTCCGGGCCAAGCGTATGCAGGAATCCAAGTGATACCACACCATATTCCGGATCAAGCAAATCTTTCAGTTCCTGTTTTCCTTCTTGGAATTCTTTTATCATGCGATTGACCCGATTTAAAAAAAGCTGGCCATAGTGATTTAAGATAATCGATCGACCTCGCCTTTCAAATAAAGGGACACCTAGTTCGGCTTCCAATCGGGCAATAGACCGGCTTAGAGCGGGTTGCGAGATAGACAAGATCTCTGCAGCATGTGTCATGTGCTGTACACGGGCAACGGTTTGAAAATATTCTAATTGATTCCACTCCACCTTCGGACACTCCTTGTTTGCCTTGACTGTGATTCATAACTGTCATGCATGAAAATGATGAAAATAATAAATTGGACACATCTGTTTGTTAGCCTTTATGATAAACCATGAAGATATTTTTGAAAATATGTGGTTTGATAAAACACTGGATTTACGAAGATTTATTTGAAAAACTTTGACCAAATCACCATGTATAAAATTCATCATCGGAGTGATCAAAATATGAATTATATCAAAAAAGGTACACCTGCCTTCCGCAAAACAAATATTGCTTTAATTGCGGCTGGTTTCAGTACATTTGCTAACTTATATTGTGTACAGCCATTGCTGCCGGCATTTTCCAAGGAATTCCATATTTCCCCAGCAACGTCAAGTTTGTCATTGTCTTTGACTACGATCACTTTAGCTGTTAGTATGCTGATTATTGGGTCTTTGTCGGAGTCATGGGGGCGTAAACCCGTTATGACATTTTCTATGTTTTCCGTTTCTGTGCTGGCTGTCGTGGCTGCATTTGTTCCAAATTTTCATTTACTATTGGTCTCAAGGATTCTCGAAGGTATCGTTTTTGCAGGGTTGCCTGCGATTGCAATGGCTTATCTTGGTGAAGAGATTGACCCGACCAGCCTGGGAGTGGCAATGGGTTTGTATATTAGCGGAAATACGTTTGGCGGTTTAGGCGGCAGGGTCATTGTCGGGATGATCAGCGACTACTTTAATTGGCGAGTTGCGATCGCTGGCATTGGCGTTTTAAGCGTAATATCCAGCTTGATATTTTGGTTTAGTCTTCCGCCTTCGCAAAACTTTAAACCGCGCAAACTGGAATTAGGGAAGCTGATGAAGTCGATGATCAGTCATCTTAAAGACCCGGGGCTGCTTTGCTTATATGGCATTGGCTTTTTGCTAATGGGCAGTTTTGTTACATTATACAATTATATCGGCTTTCAATTGATTGCACCGCCCTATTCCCTCAGCCAGACGTTGGTTGGCTGGATCTTTGTCATTTATCTTGTTGGGACGTTCAGCTCTACCTGGTTTGGAAGTTTAGCGGATAAATACGGCCGGCGTACAATGCTGTTGATTGCAATTTTCATTATGTTTATAGGTGCAGTTATCACCTTGAATGCGAACCTGCTGATTAAAATTGTTGGGATTGGAATCTTTACCTTTGGTTTTTTTGGCGGTCATTCCATTGCCTCAAGCTGGGTTGGACGCCGTGTTACACATGATAAAGCACAAGCCTCGTCGCTTTATCTGTTTTTCTACTACTTCGGTTCAAGCGTGGGTGGCACGGCTGGAGGGGTGTTTTGGACGAATTTTGGCTGGACGGGTGTTGTTAGTATGATTATCGGTTTCTTGGCACTATCCCTTGTCCTCTCGGTCTGTCTGTACATGATTTCATTGCATGCAGCGGTGAAGGATCAAAAGTATACCGTACAAATTACGAATAGGCATAGGCATATCTAACTGAGAAAATCCCTGCTGACACATTCATTCAGCAGGGATTTTTTCAGTATATTAGAATAAAACTTCGAACATAGACAATTGTCTAGCTCCAGCGTCCAACGCCTAGTAGACCTCGCCCACCTCCCTACGATAAGTCAAGCACGAATGCGCTAACGCTTTTCGTGTTTCCTTTGCCGCGTATTAACGGGCAGTAGATTCTCAACTGCCCGTAAAAACCCGATTGGCTCAACTAACAATCAGCGAGAAAAGCACTCGCTGATTGAAGGTTCGCCTTATCTCAGTCGGTGTGCTCCAGTCCATACGGACTTGCACAGGATGTGCTGACGTCGACGTTCGCCACAGGACGTGGCGGGTTTTAGTCGACGTTCCTTAATTCGGACGCTTCCGCTTTTCGTTTTTAAAATTTTCCTGTAGACTGGAAAAGGAGAACCACCAGCCCTAAAACCCAAACGTAAACAGCGAAGGGCTTTAAGGAGTGCTTTTTCAAATAATTGACCATCCATTTGACAGCAACATAACCGAAGACCGCAGAGGAGACAATTCCTACTAGTAAAGCAGATAAGGTAATTTCCTCACCTTTGCCACCAGCTAAGTCGAGCGATTGAAGGACAACAGCGCCGGCAATGGCTGGTGTTGACAGCAGGAAGGAAAAATAAGCGGCCGTTTCCCTGTCTAACTTTCTCCACAGGGCTGCTACGATTGTTAAACCTGAGCGTGAAATCGCCGGGAAGATCGCCGCTGCCTGAAAGGTCCCAATAATAAAGGCATCCTTATAGCTGATTTGATCCATTTTTTTATAGCCATTTTTAATAGAATCTGCAAACCAGAGGAAAATCCCCGTAACTAAGAATTCCCAGCCAATCGTTACTCCTGTTTTAGAAATCTCATCGAAAAAATCTTTAAAGAGGAGCCCAATTACCACAGCAGGAATCGTCCCGACGATTAATAAATACGTTAATTTGCTGAAGGGCTTTTTAATAATTTCAACAAATTCATCCTTATAAAAAACAAAAACAGCCACAAGTGTGCCAAGATGGAGCATCGTGTCTAGCATCAGACCAGCTTCCTGCAAACCAAATAAATTTCTTCCCAAATAGAGATGGCCTGTACTACTGATTGGCAAAAACTCTGTTAAACCTTGAATCATCCCCAAAATCAAAGCCTCTAATTTTGTAAGCATGGAATACCTCTTTCTTTTTAAGTTATCACTGTTATATAGTATATAAGCTTGTATGAAGTAGCATTCTAACTTATTTTTCGAAATGTCATATAATTGCGATAATTATTTTCTAAGGAAAAGTAGATCAAATTAGTGTAAAAGAAATAGAACTTGCCATAAAATAGTAGTATTACAAAGGAAGAGGGGGAGCAGTTTGAAGAATCGGCATTTGCACTTTAATACATCGATTGGTGTTCAAAAACCGGAAAATATCCGAAATAAAGAGCAGGCATGTCCTTTTTGTGCCAGAGAGCAGCTGACAGATATTCTAGCGGTAGAAGGCCCGATCATTTTTTTGAAAAATAAATACCCTGTCCTTGAGAATGCTTATCAAACAGTCCTCATTGAAACAGATGACTGTCATGCTGAATTGTCTACTTATCCTGCTGATCATTTACATAAATTACTGAAATTTGGCTTGAAGAATTGGTTGGAAATGGAGAATAGCGGCCGCTATGAATCGGTGATTTTTTTCAAAAATTATGGTCCGTTTTCAGGGGGAACAATTGCCCATCCACATATGCAAATTATTGGATTATACGATCTTGATTATAAAGAGAATATCGATGAAGAAGCTTTTAAAGGTATAGTGATTAAGAAAAGTAATGGGGTTTGTTTTAGTTTATCGACAAGGCCGAGAATTGGTTTTTATGAATTTAACGTTCAAATGAATGAAATCGGATACGCAGAAGAGTTTGGGGAATATATCCAAACGGCAGCCCATTATATCCTTCATCATTTTCCATTCAAATCAACAAGCTATAATGTATTTTTCTATCATTTCAATGAAAATGTCTATGCAAAGATTGTCCCGCGTTTTGTTACAACCCCGATCTACATTGGGTACGGTCTGCCACAGGTGCCGAATAACCTTGAGTGGATGGCGGAGCAAGTAAGTAGTATTTATTTTGAAACAAGTACTGCAGGGGAAATTTTAGGATAATAAACCAATGAATAAAAGTTGTGCTTTACGCTCATAAAAAATATAATGAATGAATGTACAGATTCCTTTTCCAGGTTCTGATTCAAAGGAGAATGAATGAGCATGACTTCAAATAGAAATACAACTTCAAAGCTTGATTATAATCTTGTTTTCACCTTATTATTGCTATTTCTAATCAGTTGTTTGGCCATCTACAGTGCTCAAACGACCGGACAATATAAAGAGAACTTCTTACTTAAGCAGATTATTTGGTATGCGGTGGGAACTGGGATTATTGCCGGTGTGATCACGTTGGATTCAGATCAATTAAAAAAACTCACATGGTATGTCTATGGATTTGGCCTATTTCTGCTTATTTTGGTTAGAGTAGCACCAGAGAGTATCGCCCCGCACATCAATGGTGCAAAAAGCTGGTTTAAGGTGCCTGCATTGGGTTCCCTGCAGCCGTCTGAATTTGTTAAAATTTTTCTTATACTGGCTCTTGCTAAAGTAATAGAAGATCACCACCAAAAAAATCCGGTAAAAACGGTTCAAACAGATTTTTGGCTACTTATTAAAATGGCAATCTTCACCATTGTACCTGTCATGTTGATTATGTTGCAGCCTGACCTTGGGACCGCACTTGTTTTTTTGGCGATTTTACTTGGAATGATTTTTATTTCCGGAATTTCATGGAAAATTTTGGTTCCGTTGTTTGTCGGAGGTGCCGTGCTAATTGGGATCATTTTTTACTTTGTATTAGTCCAGCCGAATCTGCTGGAAAAATATTTACATGTGAAGCAATACCAATTTGGGCGTATTTATTCATGGCTCGATCCCTATAACTATCAAAGCTCTGAAGGATATCAGCTGACCCAGTCGCTATTGTCAATTGGTTCCGGACAGACGTCAGGAAAAGGCTATGGAAATCGTGATATTTACATGCCTGAGAGCCAAACCGATTTTATTTTTAGTATTGTCGGTGAGGAATTTGGTTTTATTGGAGCAAGTGTCTTGATTAGTATATTTTTCTTGTTAATTTACCATATTACAAAGGTTGGCATGGAAACGAAAAATAACTTTTATACCTATCTTTGTGTAGGCGTCATCAGCATGATTACCTTCCACGTTTTCCAAAATATTGGCATGACAATCGGACTTTTGCCAATAACCGGGATACCGCTGCCGTTTATCAGCTACGGAGGAAGCTCGTTGATGGGAAATATGCTTGGCCTGGGTTTGATTTTTTCGATCCGCTATCATTATAAAAAATATATGTTTTCCACAGATGCATAATAGGTTGGCAACTCCAGCCGCGCTTTTGAAGGACGGTGCTTATAATGGAAAAAGAATTTCTTCAACAATTTGATGCATTAGTAGAAAAGTATAGTGAGCTTCTCGTTGGTAACAGCCAGGAGGCTGTGAAGGAAAAAGTAAAGATCTATTCACTCTACAGCCATATTGCGAAATCGATGCCGGCGCTCGCTAAGCACTGGAACGGATTGTACCCCGACGCAAAGAATGAAATCATCGAGATTATGAATGAAGTTAAATCACTAAACGAACAGCATCGGAAATCAAAGTTGAAATAGAAAAGCTTGCCGACTAAAAGCGCCGCCGTCCTGGCGGCAACGCCGGCACTAGCACTTTCTGTGCGTCGAAGCTAGACAGTTATCAAAGTTAAAAGATAGAAACTCTTATAGAAAAGCGGGAGCCAATAGGCTTCCGCTTTTCTATTTAAGGTATTATTCAAACAACAGTAATGGTGATAAAGTGAATGTAAGGACAAAGTTAATCCATTAGAAAATAGGCATATAGTAAACTAGGAACGTTTACAAAAGGGGGAAGCAGGATGGAGCAGACGATGAAGAACCTTTTCCTTTTTTTATCAAAAAATAAAATGTTGACGAACCTTGCGAAGAAATATGGATTGCGATTTGGAGCATCAAGATTTGTAGCCGGTGAGACAATTGACCAGGCTGTTGCGGTCATTAAAGACCTTAATCGGGAGGGCTTGGATGTCACACTTGATTATTTAGGCGAGTTTGTTGAGAGTGAGCAGGAGGCAAACCTGCGAACGGAGCATTCGATTGAAGTCATTAAGAGGCTAGGCGCTGAAGGGCTTACTTCACAGCTTTCCTTAAAATTGACAGCTGTAGGACTAGATATTTCTGATGAGCTTGTCATGAAAAATATGCGCCTGATCCTCACTGCAGCAAAAGAAAACAACGTGTTTGTCACGATTGATATGGAGGATTTTACGCGCTGCCAAAAAACGTTGGATCTCTTTAAAACGTTAAGAATAGAATACGATAATATCGGCACTGTGCTGCAGGCATATCTCTTCCGAGTAATGAGCGATATTGAGGATTTAAATGATTATAATGCCTGCCTGCGTCTTGTAAAAGGTGCCTATATGGAATCAGTAGAGGTTGCTTTCCCTGAAAAAAAGGATGTTAATGAAAATTACAAAAAGATCATCGAGAGACATTTACTAAATGGAAATTATACAGCGGTTGCATCCCATGATGAAGCGATTATCGAGTATACAAAGGAACTCGTGAAAAAACATCAGATTTTGAATGATCAATTTGAATTTCAAATGCTCTACGGGATTCGTCCCGAAAGGCAGCTAGAATTAGTAAAAGAAGGCTATAAGATGAGGGTGTACGTTCCGTTCGGTACAGATTGGTTTGGTTATTTTATGCGCCGTCTGGCAGAACGGCCTGCAAATGTGGCTTTTGCATTAAAAGGGATCTTCAAAAAATAGAAATGGCAGACCCCTCTAGCTAGAATGAGGGGTCAAAGGTTTGAGTTTATGTTCCTTCATTTGGTTGCTTTTAGCTTTTCTATTTTCTTTTATATTGGTTATTCTGGCTGTTTCTTTTTCCGCCGCCATCGCCCTCAACGGTTGGGCCGGCATTACCTTTTACACTTGCAGCACTTACGCCTGCTGTGGAGGGGTCTTTTTTCACTCTCGCCATTTTTCATCACCTCGAACATTAGAATACCCAGGTAAGGAAATTCATATGACAAACACAATAAATGATTTTTTAGTTTTAAAAATTTTCAATTGCACAAATATTACAAATCTTTTATAGTAATAATAGCAAGCAACCATAGATCTTTTTGTTAGCAGAAAATGAATGAGTATTCATTCAATACAACGAAGGAGGAGAAAATTTGATCCAATCCATTCGAAAAGCTGCTGTTTTGGGATCTGGAGTAATGGGCTCAGGAATTGCTGCCCATCTAGCAAATGTGGGAATCCCAACATTATTATTGGATATCGTCCCTAAGGAATTAACCGAAGAAGAGAAAGCAATGGGGTTAACACTTACTGACAAACAAGTACGCAATCGGATCAGTACAATGTCATTACAAAGGCTTTTAAAACAAAAGCCGGCCCCACTTACAGTAAAAGGAAACATTGCACTCGTTGAAGCGGGAAATTTGGAGGATGATTTAAATAGATTAAAGGACGTTGACTGGGTAATTGAAGTGGTTGTTGAAAATCTAGCTGTCAAAAAACAAATCTTTGAGAAGGTGGATCAATACCGCAAGCCAGGCAGTATTGTCAGCTCAAATACCTCGGGTATTTCAGTAGAGGCTATGGTGGAGGGAAGATCAGCGGATTTTCAAAAGCATTTTCTTGGGACTCATTTTTTCAATCCGCCGCGCTATCTTAAATTGCTTGAAGTAATTCCCACGCAATATACAGCCTCTGAGGTACTTTCCTTTATAAGGAAATTCGGTGAAGATATTCTCGGTAAAGGTGTAGTGGTTGCTAAAGACACGCCGAACTTTATTGCCAACCGGATAGGTACTTATGGTCTGTTAGTGACACTTCGGGAAATGATCAAAGGTGGGTTCAGTGTTGGCGAGGTTGATTCAGTTACCGGCCCGCTGATTGGCCGCCCAAAAAGTGCCACGTTCCGGACGCTTGACGTCGTAGGGCTCGATACCTTTATCCATGTAGCCGGTAATGTATATGAACAGGTTGAGGGTCACGAAAAAGAAATCTTTGAGGTTCCGGCCTTTATGAAAACAATGCTTGAAAAAGGCTGGCTGGGCAGTAAAGCTGGTCAAGGCTTCTTTATAAAAAAGGGGAAAGAAATTCTTGAACTTGATCCACATACATTAGAATATGGGCCGCGTAAAAAGCTGAAATCTCCAGCAATTGAGGCCAGCAAGCAGGAAAAGGGTCTTGCCAATAAAATGAAAGCGCTGATTTATGCGGATGACAGGGCAGGCAATCTGCTTTGGAAGATTTTCAGTCCGGTTCTCCTTTATTCCGCCGGACTTTTAGGAACAATTGCGGATGATTTGGTTGCGATTGACCGTGCCATGAAATGGGGCTTCGGCTGGGAAATGGGGCCATTTGAAGCATGGGATGCGCTTGGCTTAGAACGGACTGTACAAAGAATGACGGAAGAGGGGGAGGAAATCCCGGCCTGGATTTCGGATATGCAGTGTAAAGGGTTTACTTCCTTCTATAAAGAAGAGCAGGGTCAGCTTTATTTTTACAAAAATGGAGAATATAAACCGGTTGAAGTAAATCCAAAGGTTATCAATATCAACCAATTGAAGAACCAAAAAGGTGTAATTAAAAAGAACAGCGGTGCCAGCTTACTTGATCTTGGCGATGGGGTAGCGCTCTTAGAATTTCATTCACCGAATAATGCGATTGGCTTAGATATTATTCAAATGATTAACTTTGCGGTTGATGAAGTTGAAAAAAATTTCAAAGGGCTCGTGATTGGGAATCAGGGGAAAAACTTCTGTGTCGGTGCAAATCTTGCGCTCATTTTAATGGAGGCACAGGACGATAATATTTTTGAGCTTGAGCTCGTTGTCCGTCATTTTCAGCAGGCCATGATGAAAATAAAATACAGTTCAAAACCGATTGTAGCAGCACCATTTGCAATGACGCTAGGCGGCGGTGCGGAGGTTTGCCTTCCAGCTGCCTATGTGCAGGCGGCCTCAGAAACCTATATGGGGCTTGTAGAAACGGGTGTTGGCGTTATTCCAGGCGGCGGTGGAAATAAAGAGCTTTATTGTAGGCATATTGAGAGGATAGCTAACGGTGTCGAGGTTGATCTTCAAAAGGTCGCAAATAAGGTATTTGAAACGATCGCGCTGGCAAAGGTTTCTGGGTCAGGTGATGAGGCTCGTGAAAATAATTTTCTGGGAGCTGCTGATGGAATCAGCGTGAATGGTGATCACCTCTTGTACGATGCCAAGCAAGCTGTTCTTGCCTTACATGAAAAGGGCTATAAGCCAAGGGTTCGTAAAAAAATCCCTGTTGTTGGGGATACAGGCTATGCAACGTTGTTACTGGGTGCGGAAGCGATGTTTCTATCCGGCTATATTTCCGAATATGATTTAAAGATTGCAAAAAAACTTGCCTTTGTGCTTGCAGGCGGGAATGTTCCATATGGAACAGAAGTCGATGAACAATACTTGTTAGATTTAGAGAGAGAAGCATTTTTAAGCCTTGTTGCTGAACCTAAAACACAGCAACGTATGCAGCATATGCTTGTGAAAGGCAAGCCGCTTCGTAATTAGAGATTTGGTTGCAAGCGAGATCAGCAAGGAGATCAAATTTAGTCGTTGGCGGAATAAACTTTAGTTTTGGCGGAATAATCGTGAATTTGGCGAAATAAATTTCTGTTTGGCGCAATTAATGGTTAGTTTGGCGGTATTATCATCGATATTGGCGGAATCATTCCAAAAGCATCGGAGTCAGCTTGCACTTCTTCAAAAATAAATGTAAAAATCGATGAAATAAAATTGAAATCACGCCATTTACTAAATTGATAGAGAAAGAGAGGGAACGAAATGAGAGAAGCTGTCATTGTCGCAGGTGCCAGAACCCCTGTCGGGAAAGCAAAAAAGGGTACACTTGCCCACATGCGCCCAGATGACTTAGGGGCAATAGCAGTAAAGGAAACACTGAGGCGAGCGGGGAACTACGAAGGAAATATTGATGATTTAATCTTTGGCTGCGCGATGCCGGAAGCTGAGCAGGGGATGAACATGGCTCGCAACATTGGGGCTTTGTCCGGTCTGCCCTATACAGTTCCGGCAATTACCATTAATCGCTACTGTTCTTCCGGTCTTCAATCAATCGCCTACGCGGCACAGGGAATTATCACTGGGCAAATGGATACTGCAATCGCCGGCGGGGCTGAATCAATGAGCCTTGTGCCAATGATGGGTCATGTCGTTCGGCCAAACATCAAATTAGCGGAAAGTGCGCCTCAGTATTATATGAGTATGGGGCATACAGCTGAACAAGTGGCCAAAAAATACGGCATTTCCCGAGAAGACCAGGATGCGTTTGCCGTCCGCAGTCATCAGCGAGCTGCAAAGGCTATTCAGGAAGGAAAATTTGTTGATGAAATTGTTCCTGTAGACGTAACAAACCGTACCATCGGAAAAGACAATAAAGTAGTGGAAAGAACAATTCGATTTTCTGAGGATGAAGGGGTCCGTCCAGACACAAATCCGCAGACGCTCGCTAAGCTCCGTCCGGCATTTTCAGTGACGGGCAGTGTGACTGCCGGCAACGCTTCGCAAACAAGTGATGGTGCTGCCGCAGTAATGGTCATGGACCGGGAAAAAGCGGAATCGCTTGGTCTTGCGCCAATGGCAAAATTCAGGTCGTTTGCTGTCGGAGGAGTGCCACCGGAAATTATGGGCGTTGGTCCAGTCGTTGCTGTTCCCAAGGCGTTAAAGCAGGCAGGTTTAGACATTTCGGATATCGGCTTATTTGAACTCAATGAAGCCTTTGCATCACAATCGATCCAAGTAATCCGTGAGCTAGGGCTTGATGAGGAAAAAGTCAATGTCAATGGCGGCGCAATTGCCCTTGGGCACCCACTTGGCTGCACCGGTACAAAGCTGACCTTAACCTTGCTGCATGAAATGAAACGCCGCAATGTGCAATTTGGTGTCGTGACGATGTGTATCGGCGGTGGGATGGGGGCCGCCGGAGTATTTGAACTTCTGTAAGTAAGCAAAAGCAGGGAAAAATTCCCTTGGTGTCTAGCTCCAGCACCCAGCGACTAGTAAACGTCGCTAAACGGTACGCTTTTTGTTGTTTATTTTTGAAAAATGATCGGAGGAAAGGTCATGAAGCAAACTGAAAACGTCATTAAAGGCGGAAGCTTTTTAATCGAGGATATTTCCTATCAACAAATGTTCACTCCTGAAGATTATACGGATGAGCAAAAAATGATTGCAAAGCTGACTGAGGATTTTATTGAAAAAGAAGTTATGCCTCAGGTTGAGTACATTGAAAATCATGAATTTGATCGTTCGGTAAAACTATTAAAACAAGCAGGTGAGCTTGGTTTATTATGTGCTGATGTGCCTGAAGAGTATGGCGGTTTAGGTTTAGATAAAATCAGCTCTGCCTTAATTACTGAAAAAATGGCCCGCGCCGGAGGCTTCTCGATTACACACGGAGCACATGTTGGAATCGGTTCACTGCCGATCATTTTATTTGGCACTGAACAGCAGAAGCAAAAGTATTTACCCTTTTTAGCTACAGGAGAAAAAATAGCTGCTTATGCGCTTACTGAACCAGGTTCCGGGTCGGATGCATTAGGAGCAAAGGCCACAGCAAAGCTAAATGCCGAGGGAACACATTATCTATTAAATGGTGAAAAACAGTGGATTACGAATTCGGGGTTTGCAGATATATTTATTGTGTACGCAAAAATTGATGGCCAGCATTTTTCTACATTTATTGTTGAGAGGGAATGTAAAGGGGTTTCCACCGGAGCAGAAGAAAAGAAAATGGGGCTTAAGGGTTCGTCGACAAGAACGTTGGTTCTCGAAGATGTTCCCGTACCTGTTGAAAATCTTCTTGGTGAAGCTGGGCGGGGGCATGTTATTGCCTTTAATATTTTAAATATCGGCCGCTATAAACTGGGGGTAGGCGCCGTTGGGGCAGCTAAATATGCTTTTGATTTAACTGTAAAATATGCCAACGTCCGGCAGCAATTTAACACCCCAATTTCCCAATTTAATTTAACAAAAGAAAAATTAGCAACAATGGCTGCAAAAATTTATGCAACTGAAAGTTCCGTTTATCGTACCGTTGGATTATTCGAAGACCGGATGAGCCGGCTTACCGATGAAGATCTCAAAAACCGCAAGGAAGTGGCGAATTCGATTGCAGAATATGCCATTGAATGTTCGTTGAATAAGTTTTTTGCTTCGGAGACGCTTGATTATGTGGTTGATGAGGGAGTACAAATTCATGGCGGTTATGGCTATATGGAGGACTACGCGATAGAAAGAGCCTACCGCGATTCCCGAATTAATCGTATTTTTGAAGGGACGAATGAAATTAACCGTCTGCTTGTGCCTGGCACCTATATTCGTAAAGCATTAAAGGGTGAGCTCCCATTACTCCAAAAAGCGCAAAGCCTGCAGGAGGAACTGATGATGCTGATACCGGAGGATCCCAGTGATGAGCCTTTGGCACAAGAAAAGCACCTTGTCAGGAATGCAAAGAAGATTGGCTTATTGGCATTGGGCTTAGCAGTCCAAAAATATGGTAAAGCACTTGATCAGGAACAGGAAATTTTGGCGAATATTGCTGATATTGTCTCCAACGCTTATGCAATGGAATCGGTGGTAGTGCGGACGGAAAAAGCGATTAAAAAAGCAGGCTTTGAAAAGAGTAAACAAAAGCTTCTTTATACGCAAATTTTTTGCCAGGAGTCTTTCAATGAAATTGAACAGCATGCAAAAGAAACGCTGGTGGCTACAGAACAAGGAGATACGTTAAGAATGCTACTCTCTGCGCTTCGTAAATTTACCCGACACACTCCAATTAATGTTATTGCAAAGAAAAGAGAGGCTGCCAATCAACTTATTGCTGCCGAACGCTTTATAGGATAAATTTAAAAGAGGATATAAACAGGGTCTAAACTCCGAAAGCAATGAGCAAATCAATTGCTAAGGGGGGTAGATCCTTTCTTTTTAAATTTTTCGATGAGAAAGAAGGAATTTGCACTAAAAAGGTCGAAAGTTTTTTCTATGTGGTTTTTCATTATTGTTTAAGACACTGCATGTTAGGAAAAAATTTCTAGTACGGTACTATTTCTTTGAAATGCTAGATAGTGGGAGTGAAGGTGATAAAAGGGATGAAAGTAACGTTTTATTGGTATCCTAAATGTGGTACCTGCCGAAAAGCGAAAAAATGGCTGGATGAACATCAGGTTTCTTATCAAGAAATACATATTGTTGAAAATCCTCCGTCTCGGGAGGAACTTGAGAATTTTCACCAAAAGAGCGGGCTCAGTCTAAATAAATTTTTTAATACAAGTGGTCAAAAGTATCGGGAGCTGGGATTAAAGGATAAAATGAAGACTGCTTCAGAGCAGGAGCTGCTTGACTTGCTTGCAAGTGATGGCATGTTAATGAAAAGACCTATTTTGACGGATGGTGAAAAAGTTACCGTCGGTTTTAACGAGGAAAGCTTCGAAAAAATGTGGTTGTAAACTTGAATTTGTATTTAGATTAAGATAATGTGAAACTACTGGCAGTAAGATCTTTTGCCGCCTTAGTTGATCTTATCGGGGGCGCTGTTTGAATCTTCATGATCGCTGCTGGATAGGATACATACAGAGTGGAATTACTAATTTACTATTGGAGGGATTTTTAATGAACACACCAAAAGATTTAAAGTATACTGAAGAACATGAATGGGTAAAAGTCGAAGGAGAAAAGGTTCGTGTCGGGATCACTCATTTTGCTCAGCATGAATTAGGAGATATCGTTTTTGTTGAGCTTCCGGAAGTAGGCACTGAAGTAACAATTGACCAGCCGTTTGGCAGTGTAGAATCAGTTAAAACTGTTTCAGAGCTTTATGCTCCTGTAAGCGGAAAAGTGGTTGAAATAAATGAAGATTTAAATGACAACCCGGAATCTGTCAATGAGTCTCCATATGAAAAGGCTTGGATGATTGCCATTGAATTAACAGATTCCAGCGAGGTGGATAAACTTTTAACACCTGAACAATATGATGACATAATAAAAGAAGATTAGTTACTAGCTATTTCCACAGGAATAATTATAGATAAGCGGTAAGTTTTTACGGGGGATTGATTGTGATGATATCAACAGATTTGCGGTACTCCGATAAGCATGTATGGGTAAAAGTTGAAGGGGAAAAGATTCGAGTTGGGATCACCAATTTTGCTCAAGCAAAGTTAGGAGATATCGTTTTTGTTGAGCTTCCTGAGCCTGGCGACGAAGTAACCGCGGATGAACAGTTTGGAGAAATTGAAACTGATAAACGGGATTTAAAGATTTTGAAGCTTATTGCTCCAGTCGGTGGCAAGATTGCCGATGTAAACGGGGATTTTTATGACCACCCGGAATTTGTCAATGAGTCACCCTATGAAAAGGGGTGGCTGGTTGTCATTGAACCATTAGATCATAGTAGGATAGAGAAATTACTGACCGCAGAACAATATGAAGCAATAATCAACAAAGACTAGGAAGAATTCAAAAACCACATCTGAAGAGCAGCAGTTTAGCTGTTCTTTTTTTTGCAGGATAAAGGAGTATTTCAGATAGGTTTCAGACTTATAAACTAGAATAACTTTGTTTTTAAAGAATTTTTAAAAGTTCAATGGTATTGTTACTGTGGAGTAAGCAGAACAAGCTTTTAAGAAGGAGTGTCCATTTATGTTTCAAGAGGTTTTCTCACACATCCATCCAATTATGGTCCATTTTCCGATTGCACTGATCATCATTGCCACCTGCTACGACATCATTTTAATGATCACAAAACGAAAGGTATCGCCAAAACAGGGGCTGTGGCTCTGGATCCTTGCCTTTTTGAGTGCGTGGATTGCCGTTGGGACAGGCCCTGAGGAGGATGCAAGAGGTAACACTAATGTACTTCATTATCATTCACAATTAGCAGATGTTACGACATTAATTGCTTTTCTCGTCGTGGCAGTAAGAGTATTCTTCATGGTTAAGAAGAAAGAGCTCGTCCGTTTCTCATTGATAGTCTATTGTATCCTTGCGTTGCTATGTACGGTTAGCGTTTTGTCTGTCGGATATTTTGGCGGAAAAATGGTTTATGATCAGGGCGTTGGCGTAAAAATGGATGGAAAATATGTGAACCCTCCAAAAGCAGGATTCCACGAACACGATTAATTTTTTAAAACGTCTCGACCAGGTCAGGGCGTTTTCTTTTTCCTTGCTTTTCCTAATTTTTTAAGTCTGTCGATGGATAAACTATGAAAAATACTAGTAAAGAAAGGCTGAAAAGAAATGACATTAACGCAAAAGAAAATTGATGTAACCGACCGTGTCATTGGTAAATTAAAAAATGGGGAGATTGAACTGTTTTTGGGAAATTCACCGATTGGAAAAATAACACTCCCTGAAGGTAGCAAATATACGCTTGAACATCATTTTGAAGCAGATCAGCAGAAAATATATCAAAGTGTCTCTGTTCCTGACAAAACAGACCCCCGCTATACAGACTGTGATGAAGGCGGCTGGTGCTGAGTATTGGTCAAAAATCCGAAAAATTATGAGCAATCACCAACTTGTTTACACAGAAATGATGGTATAGTTATTTTTATACAGTAGGACACGTTATTGTCCGAAAGGGAATATGATAATTTAGAACCATCAACTTACTTTAATAGGTGATTTTGCATGAATGATGTATACGCTGATAAGGTCATTATTGTCGAGGGAAAATCGGATAAGAAAAAGGTAGAGACTATTATTAGGGAACCTGTTGAAATCATTTGTACAAATGGAACAATCAGCATCACTAAACTCGATGAGTTAGTGGAGCTGCTTGAAAATAAACAGGTTTATATTCTCGCTGATGCTGATGCGGCCGGAGAAAAGCTGCGCAGGCATTTTAAAAGGGAACTGCCGGAAGCAGAGCATTTATATATCGATAAAATGTACCGGGAAGTAGCAACAGCACCGAAAAAGCATCTGGCTACTGTCTTGCTTAGTGCAAATATTGATGTCCATAAAGAGTATTTAGAGAAGAGCTGAGTGAATGATGAGGGAATGGAATCACGACGAGCTGTTAGCTTTCTTGACAGCAAAAGCTACAGGGATTGTTTATATTTATACTCCATTATGCGGTACCTGTCAGGTCGCTTCCAAGATGATGCGGGTTGTAGCGGAAATGAGCGATTTGGATATGGGAATGATGAATCTAAATTTCTATCCTGAGCTTGCTGTTAACATGGCAGTGGAAAGTGTTCCATGCCTGCTGCTGATAAAAGAGGGCATCGTTGTCGATAAAATTTATGCTTTTCACTCGGTTCCTTTTTTGCTTGAAAAAATAAATGAACTAAAGCTTACAGTCGATATAGACCCTGCTTCGACAATTTAGATAACAACAGCAAAAAAATAAAATGTCGAAAGGTTCTAAAAGGATTTTTGAACTGGTTTACGGAATATATGGGTAAAGCCATATAGACCGGAGTGATGAAGATGATCGAAACGGTTCAAGCCTTTATTCAGTCGGTAAGCAACCGGCCGCATGTATTGCTGCTAATCGAAAACGTTGAGTTAACGATTGATTTTATCATGAAGGAAGAAAGTATCACCCTCTTATTGAAAAACGGAGAGATTTTTCTTGCTGATAATGGAAATCAAAACAGTAATAAGTACAGTATGCGGGGAGAACCTGGCTCTCTAAAAGACTTAGTTGAAGGAAGAGAAAAGCTAAGAACACTTATCATTAGAGGAGAACTGCAATTTTCAGCTCCAATTCGGACCCTCTTATTACTGGAGGCGTTTTTTTATCTCGGAAAAACAGAGCCGTTATTTGCGAAAATAAGTTAAATCCTATTGACTCGATAAAATTAATAGGATAAACTTTTTTTATAAATATTTTATTAATAATGACAATTCGATAAATTTCTTATCAAGAGTGGTGGAGGGACTGGCCCTGTGAAACCCAGCAACCGGAGATCAGCACGGTGCTAATTCCAGCAGAACAATATGTTCTGAAAGATAAGAAGAGAACCCCCTCTTCTTAGAATAGGGGGTTTTATTTCATTGTCGATAATAGGAGGAGAGAAGTGTAATGGGAGAAAAGAAAAAGAACTACCGTATTGAAACATTAAGTGTTCATGGAGGTTTGAACGCTGATCCTCTTACAGGTGCCCGGGCCGTGCCGATTTATCAAAACAATGCCTATCAGTTTAAAAGTACAGAGCATGCCGCAAACCTGTTTGGACTAAAGGAAGCAGGATACATATATACACGGATTGGCAATCCAACTGTTGCCGTTTTTGAGGAGCGTGTGTCCCTGCTTGAAGGTGGGATCGGGGCTTTAGCAACTGCCAGTGGGATGGCTGCGATTACTTTAGCAATCCTAAATATTGCTCAAGCTGGCGATGAAATTGTCTCAGCCTCAACACTTTATGGTGGAACATATAATTTATTTGCAGTTACTCTCCCTAAATATGGAATCAACGTAAAGTTTGTTGACCCGACAGATCCCGAAAACTTCCGTCAGGCTATCACGGATAAGACAAAAGCAGTTTTTGCAGAAACACTTGGTAATCCAGCCTTAAACGTATTAGATATTGAAAAAGTAGCTAACATTGCTCACGAGGCAGGGGTTCCCTTACTTATTGATAATACATTTGCGACTCCGTATTTGTGCAGACCAATCGAATTTGGTGCTGATATTGTGATTCACTCTGCAACAAAATGGCTGCTCGGCAATGGAACAACAATGGGCGGAATCATTGTTGACGGAGGGAAATTTGATTGGAATTCTCCTAAGTTCCCTGGATTTACCGAACCTGACGCAAGCTACCATGACATTGTCTACTCAAGAGATATCGGGGCTGCTGCGTTTATTACCAAGGCACGTGTTCAGTTGCTTCGTGATCTTGGACCGGCCCTTAGCCCGCAAAGTGCATTCCAATTTACCTTAGGGCTTGAAACATTGCATGTCAGGATGAAAGAGCATGTTGCCAATGCCAAAAAGGTTGTAGACTATTTAGTGAAGCATCCTGCAGTCGCTTGGGTTACCTACCCAGGACATGAGTCGCATCCTGATTACGAATTAGCTAAGAAATATTTGCCAAAGGGTGCCGGTTCAATGGTGATCTTTGGTATTAAAGGCGGCAGAGAAGCTGGTGCTAAACTGATTGATTCGATTCAATTATGGGCGCACGTTGCCAATGTTGGAGACTCAAGAAGCTTAATTATCCATCCTGCAAGCACCACCCATCAGCAGTTAGATGAAGAAGGATTAAAGGCATCTGGCGTTTCTGAGGATTTAATTCGTCTTTCAATTGGGATTGAGAACGTTGATGATATTATCGAGGAACTCGAAGCAGCAATTAAAGCGGCTACAGACTTAACTTCTCTGACTCTTGAAGCGTAAACTTTTCCTATTTAAAATTTTACTGCAATAACGTTGACACCTGTTTTTTTCCGTGATACGATTGCTTTTGTAATTTAAGTTTACCGATTTTTGAAAATTAAATTTAATATAGGTTTTGCTTGATATGCCTATCAAGAGAGGTGGAGGGATGTGCCCGATGAAGCCCGGCAACCGTCAATTTATTGATATGGTGCCAATTCACACAAAGCGATTGCTTTGGGAGATGGGAGAGAGGGATTAAATCATTATGCCTTTCTGCCATTTTGGCAGAAGGGCTTTTTCTTTTATCCTTAAAAGAATGTTTTTGCTATACCTTTCAAATCCTATAGATAAGAATTTGATGGCTGGTACTCTACAAATGAAATTTTGGATAAAAAGCAGGTGATGAAATGATTTCAATTAAAAATGTCCAAAAGATCTTCCCTACCAAACAAGGAAAATTAACAGCTGTTGATGATGTTAACCTTGAAATCAACGATGGGGAAATTTTTGGAGTGATTGGCTATAGCGGTGCTGGAAAAAGTACCTTGATCCGTATGCTGAATGGGCTCGAGCTCCCTACTGAAGGGTCAATTACCGTTGCTGGAAGGGTCGTTTCGAAGATCAGAGGCAGTGAGCTTCGGAAAGCACGTCAGGAAATCAGCATGATTTTTCAACATTTTAATTTACTTTGGTCTAGAACAGTGAGTGAAAATATTGCTTTTCCATTAGAGATTGCCGGAGTAAAAGGATCGGAAAAAGCAAAAAAGGTAAATGAGCTGATCAAGCTGGTTGGCCTTGAAGGGCGGGAAACTGCTTATCCCTCTCAACTGAGCGGCGGCCAGAAGCAGCGGGTTGGGATTGCAAGAGCACTTGCCAACAACCCTAAGGTGCTTCTTTGCGATGAAGCAACATCAGCACTTGATCCGCAAACAACGGATTCGATTCTAGATTTATTGGTGGATATCAATAAGCGATTAGGATTAACAATTGTGTTAATCACACATGAAATGCATGTGATCCGGAAAATCTGTCATCGGGTCGCTGTTATGGAGAGCGGTCACATCGTTGAACTGGGGCCTGTACTGGATGTCTTTAAAAACCCGCAGCAGAAGATTACAAAGCGATTTGTCCAGCAGGTAACCGAGCCTGAAGATACAAAGGAAACGATCGGGCATTTACTGGAGCGCTATCCTTCCGGGAAAATTGTTCAATTGACGTTTATTGGTGAATCAGCCGAACAGCCTGTCATCACAGAGCTGATTCGTCATCATGATGTGACAGTCAATATCCTGCAAGGCAAAATCTCACAAACGCAGAATGGTTCATATGGAACCCTGATCATTCATATCGATGGGGACGATGATAAGGTGAATAAAGCCGTTGGATTTATTCGTTCGCAGCAGGTAGGAGTGGAGGTGGTTACAAATGAATAGTCATCAATACTTCAAGGATATTGATTGGCAGGCAATGTGGGATGCGACTGTTCAAACTCTTTATATGACTGGTATTTCTGTTCTTGCAACCTTTATACTGGGAATTTTACTTGGCTTATTGCTTTTTCTTTCCTCACCAGGAAACATGTGGGAGAATAAGCCGGTTAACACAGTTATTAGTGCCATTGTTAATATTTTTCGGTCTATTCCGTTTATCATTTTGATTGTGTTATTAATACCGTTTACTACTATATTGTTTGGAACCATGATTGGGGAGCAGGCGGCATTGCCGGCCTTAATTATCGGAGCTGCTCCATTTTATGCAAGGATGGTAGAAATTGGCTTGAGAGAAATTGATAAGGGTGTTATAGAAGCAGCTAAATCAATGGGAGCAACGACGTGGACGATTATTTGGAAGGTGCTTCTGCCTGAATCGATGCCGGCGCTTGTTTCGGGGATAACGGTTACAGCGATTGCTCTTGTTGGGTACACAGCGATGGCCGGAGTGATCGGAGCAGGCGGTCTCGGAAACCTGGCCTATCTCGAAGGGTTTCAGCGGAACCAAAACGACGTTACACTTGTCGCAACAGTTATCATTCTAATTATCGTATTTATAATTCAGTTTATTGGTGATACTATCACTACTAAAATAGATAAAAGGTAAAAGGAAAAGCGGAAGCGCCCGTTTAGCGACGTACACTAGTCGCTGGGTGCAAAGAAAAGGAGAGACAAACATGAAAAGATGGTTAGGTTTATTTTTAGCATTGTCACTTGCCCTTGTATTAGCTGCATGCGGTTCATCCACATCAACTGATAAATCAAAAGATAGTGCGAAAAAAGAGGTAACAAAATTAACGGTTGGGGCTTCAAACGTACCACACGCAGAGATTTTAAAACAGGCACAGCCCATTTTAAAAGAAAAAGGTATTGATTTAAAAATCGTTACATTCCAAGATTATATTTTGCCAAATAAAGCACTAGCTTCAAAAGAATTAGATGCAAACTACTTCCAGACTATTCCTTACTTCAACTTACAAATGAAGGAAAATGGCTATAAGTTTGCCAATGCCGGCGGCGTTCATATCGAGCCAATTGGTGTTTACTCAAAAAAATATAAAAACTTAAAAGATCTTCCAGATGGCGCACATATCATTATGAGTAACTCTGTATCTGATCACGCACGTCTTATGTTAATGCTTCAAAATTTAGGCTTGATCAAACTTAAAGAGGGTGTTAACCCGCAGGAGTATGATATAAAGGATATTGTCTCCAACCCCAAAAATTTAAAATTTGATGCGAATTATGAAGCAGCGCTATTACCAAAAATCTTCAAAAACGGTGAAGGGGATGCCGTTCTTATTAACTCAAACTATGCAATTGACAATGGACTAGACCCAATGAAAGACGCTATCGCTCATGAACCTGCTGATCCAAAATCACCATATGTCAATATTATTGCTGTACGTCAAGGTGATGAAAACAAACCGGCAATTAAAACACTTGTTAAAGTGCTTCAATCAAAAGAAATCCAAGACTGGATTACGAAACAATACAAAGGAGCCGTTTTACCGGTTTCTAAGTAATCTTTACAAAAAACAGGCGAAAGCCTGTTTTTTTTGTGCTATGAGCTAATCATTCCACTTCGGAGGAAGAATGAAATTGAAGTGGAATGATTAGAAGTTAGTGGTTTCCTTAAATCAAAAAAAATACTGCCTCATTACATAGTTCCATTCACATTTCTCCATACTAAAGATGACTTTACTGAAATGGAGTGAAAAAATAATGGAACATTTAGAGCCTCGTAATTCAACTGAGGAAGCACTATATGAATATAAAGCAGGTCTTGGGGTCTTTACGCAAAGGATGCCTTCCCTTGCCCAATATTACAATGCATTCACCGAGGAGTGCTTTAAAGAAGGCGCCCTGTCCAAAAAAGATAAACAGCTGATCGCTTTAGGAATCAGCCTATATTCTCAGGATGAATACTGCATCATTTATCATGTTAAAGGCTGCCTTGATGAAGGCGCCAGTGAGCAAGAAATATTAGAGGCGGTTGGAGTAACTGCAGCCTTTGGCGGCGGAGCTGCAATGAGTCAGGCTGTCACCCTTGTCCAGGAATGCATGACAGAACTAAATCAACTGCATTAAGGAATAGGAAAAGCCAGTGAAACGCTTTACTGGCTTTTTTCTTGTTTATAAAGGTTATCGTTTAAATATAGATTAAAACCGCATACCTGGGAAAAAGTAGTTAAAATAAATCTTCGTGTGGACTTGGCAAAGTAAAATTATAGGGGTATCATTTTAATCGTATTAATACATTTTGTCGAAAGATAACGATTCTTTTTTCTATTACCCGGTTTACATAATTGTTCATAAATATCTCATTTAGTGATTCTCATTCTCTCTATGCTTACTGAAAAAAACAATCTCCACGTTTTGTGACAATTATCACTACTTAAGGGTTGCTATAAGATTTTATTTGGTATAAGATTGTAATGAGAATAGATTGAGAATGAAATATAGGGTTCTCCCTATTTAACACAATTTTACTTTTTAACTTTGCGGAGGTATATATATGAGTGGGTCAACTTTGACGATCAAAGATCTACATGTTGCAATCGAAGGCAAGGAAATTTTAAAGGGTGTAAACCTTGAAATAAAAGGTGGAGAAATCCATGCGATCATGGGACCAAATGGTACTGGTAAATCAACTTTATCATCTGCCATTATGGGCCATCCTAAATACCAAGTAACAAGCGGAAGTATTACATTAGATGGAAAAAACGTTCTTGAAATGGCGGTTGATGAGCGTGCACGTGCCGGCCTGTTTCTGGCGATGCAATATCCAAGCGAAATAAACGGAGTTACAAATGCTGACTTTTTACGTTCAGCTCTTAACAGCCGTCGCGGCGAGGGTAATGAAATTTCGCTAATGAAATTCATCCGCGAAATGGATAAAAAAATGGAATATCTTGAGATGGATCTTGATATGGCACAGCGCTATTTAAACGAAGGCTTCTCCGGCGGTGAGAAAAAGCGAAATGAAATTTTACAATTAATGATGCTTCAACCAAAAATCGCCATTCTCGATGAAATTGACTCCGGTTTAGATATCGATGCATTGAAAACAGTATCAAAAGGTATTAATGCGATGCGGAACGAAGATTTCGGCTGCATCATGATTACTCACTATCAACGACTTTTAAACTATATTACTCCTGACTTTGTGCATGTCATGATGCAAGGCCGCGTCGTTAAAAATGGCGGTCCAGAGCTTGCACAGCGCTTAGAAGCAGAAGGATATGACTGGATCAAGAAAGAGCTCGGAATTGAAGACGAAACAGTTGAGCAAGAAGCGTAAGCGTTAGGAGGATCAAAATGACAATTGAAACGAAGCTACCCTTTGACATGGATTTTGTTAACTCCTTTTCAAAAGAAAATGGAGAACCTGCTTGGCTTTTAGAATTTCGCCAAAAAGCATTAAGCCTTGCCGATACATTGCCAATGCCAAGACCAGATAAAACAAAGATTGATAAATGGAATTTTACGCAATTTAAACAGCATACTGTAAAGAGTGTGCCATTTACATCTCTTACTGAATTGCCAGAGGATGTTAAGGCATTAGTTGACCTGGAAGCGGGAAATAAAAGTTTATATATTCAACGGAACCAGACACCGGCTATATTATCTCTAACAGATGAATTAAAAAATAATGGCGTTATTTTCACTGATATTTTCACAGCAGCACGTGAGCATGGCGATCTTGTGCAAAAATATTTAATGACACAAGGTGTAAAAGTGGATGAACACCGGTTAGCGGCTCTCCATGCGGCATTATTTAATGGTGGAACTTTCTTATACATTCCGAAAAATGTTGAAGTAAAGGAACCAATTCAAGCAGTATATGTACTGGATGATGAGCAAACAGCCCTCTTTAACCACGTCATTGTCGTGGCAGAGGATAATAGTTCAGTGACATATGTGGAAAACTACATTTCTACAGTTGAATCCAATAGTGTTGTCAATATTATTACTGAAGTAATCGCAGGTCCGAACGCAAAGGTTCTATATGGTGCGGTTGATACGTTAGCAAAGGGAATTACCACCTATGTTAACCGCCGCGGTATTGCTGCCAGGGATGCTAGGATTGAATGGGCCCTGGGATTAATGAATGAAGGAAACACTATTTCTGAAAATACCACCAATCTTATTGGCGATGGTTCCTTTGGGGACACGAAATCAGTGGTCGTTGGGAGCGGTGAACAGACCCAGAACTTCACGACACAGGTTATCCATCATGGTAAGCGGACAGAAGGATTTATTTTACAGCATGGTGTAATGAAAGAAAGCGCAACAGCCATTTTTAATGGAATTGGTAAAATTGAACATGGTGCCTCCAAATCAAATGCAGAGCAAGAATCACGCGTTCTCATGCTTAGTGAAAAAGCACGCGGCGACGCAAACCCGATGCTGTTGATTGATGAAGACGATGTCATGGCCGGTCATGCTGCCTCGGTAGGACGAGTTGACCCGGTGCAGATGTATTATTTAATGAGCCGGGGTATTTCTAAACACGAGGCTGAACGATTAATTATCCATGGTTTCCTTGCACCAGTAGTAAATCAGCTGCCGATTGAAGGCGTGAAAAAACAATTAACAGAAGTAATTGAAAGGAAAGTCCGCTAATGAATATCAAAGATATTCGCAACCAGTTCCCAATACTAGACCAAGATGTAAATGATCATCCACTTGTTTATTTAGATAGCTCAGCTACATCTCAAAAACCAATCCAAGTGATTGAGGCCCTTGAGAAGTATTATCGGGAAATAAATTCCAATGTCCACCGCGGTGTCCATACGCTTGGAACGAGGGCAACTGATGCCTACGAAGGGTCTCGCGAAAAGGTTCGGAAGTTTATTAATGCAAAATCAACCCAAGAAGTCATTTTCACAAGGGGAACGACTACTTCACTCAATTGGGTGGCCGCAAGCTACGGTGCAGCCAATCTAAAAGAGGGCGATGAAATTGTCATTACTTACATGGAACATCACAGCAATATTATTCCGTGGCAGCAGGTTGCAAAAAAGACGGGTGCAACACTGAAATATATTCCACTTCTGGAAGACGGCACACTGTCGCTTGAGGATGTCCGGGCAACAGTTACAGCCAATACGAAAATTGTATCGGTTACACACGTTTCAAATGTACTTGGCACAATCAACCCTATCAAAGAAATTGCCAAAATTGCTCATGAAAATGGAGCAATTATGGTAGTGGACGGTGCACAAAGTGTTCCACATTTGAAAGTGGATGTACAAGATTTGGACTGTGACTTTCTTGCTTTTTCCGGTCATAAAATGTGCGGGCCAACCGGGATCGGCATACTATATGGTAAGAAGGATTTGCTCGAAAACATGGAGCCGGTGGAATTTGGCGGCGAAATGATCGACTTTGTGGAATTGTATGATTCTACCTGGAAAGAGCTTCCTTGGAAGTTTGAAGGCGGTACACCGACAATTGCGGGGGCCATCGGGTTAGGTGCTGCCGTTGACTTTTTAAATGAGGTTGGACTAGACAAGATTGTAGAACATGAGCATAAGCTTACAGTATATGCTCTTGAGAAACTATCGTCGATTGAAGGAATAACGATTTATGGACCGATGGATCCAGCAAAGCGTTCCGGTCTCGTTACCTTTAATATAGAGGATGTTCATCCGCATGATGTTGCGACTGTACTTGATGCGGAAGGAATTGCGGTCCGTGCCGGACATCATTGTGCACAACCGCTGATGAAAAAGCTTTGTGCCAGTGCTACGGCAAGGGCAAGCTATTATTTATATAACACGGAAGAGGATATTAACAGGCTTGTTGAAGGTCTTCTTAAAACGAAGGAGTATTTTAGCGATGTCTTCTAATAATTTAGATATGCTTTACCGTCGGGTTATTATGGATCATTATAAAAAACCTCGTAATCGTGGGGTTCTCGAAGAGAGCAACCTAACGATAAATATGAATAACCCAACGTGTGGAGATAGAATTCAATTGACGATGAAAGTCGAAGATGGAATTGTTACGGACGTAAAGTACGAAGGGGAAGGCTGCTCGATTTCCATGTCCTCCGCATCGATGATGACCCAGGCTATTAAAGGAAAAAAAGCGGAAGATGCGCTCCGATTAGCGGAAATTTTTTCGAAAATGATGCAGGGTAAAGAATATGATGATGACCTTGATCTTGGGGATATTGAAGCATTGCAAGGTGTTTCTAAATTTCCAGCTCGTATTAAATGTGCAACGCTTGCCTGGAAGGCAATGGAAAAGGGCTTGAGCCAAGAAAAATAACTTACGAAGGGTGTCAAAACCCGTAATCTTTTATGAATGGGAGGAACACGACAATGGCTAAAAAGATGCCAGAAATCGGTGATTATAAGTATGGGTTTGCCGATAAAGACGTTTCCATTTTCCGGTCAAAACGTGGTTTGACACGTGAAATCGTTGAGGAAATCTCCAGAATGAAGCACGAGCCACAATGGATGCTCGACTTCCGTTTGAAATCATTAGAGTATTTTTATAGCAAGCCAATGCCACAATGGGGCGGAGATTTGGGCTCGTTAAACTTTGATGAAATAACTTATTATGTTAAGCCATCAGAAAAATCCGAAAAGTCATGGGACGAAGTGCCTGAAGAAATTAAAGCAACATTTGATAAACTTGGGATTCCTGAAGCGGAGCAAAAGTATCTTGCCGGAGTTTCAGCCCAATACGAGTCAGAGGTTGTTTATCACAATATGAAAGAAGAACTTGAAGAATTAGGCATTGTTTTTAAGGATACCGATTCTGCACTAAGGGAAAATGAAGACATTTTCCGTGAACATTTTGGAAAGGTTATTCCGCCAACCGATAATAAATTTGCTGCCTTAAACTCAGCTGTTTGGTCCGGGGGCTCGTTTATCTATGTTCCACCTGGTGTAAAAGTAGATACTCCATTACAAGCGTATTTCCGGATTAACTCAGAAAATATGGGTCAATTTGAACGTACCCTGATTATTGTTGACGAAGGCGCGTCCGTACACTATGTAGAAGGATGTACAGCACCAGTCTATACAACAAACTCCTTACACAGTGCCGTAGTTGAAATTATTATTAAGAAGGATGCCTATTGCCGTTATACAACGATTCAAAACTGGGCTAATAACGTATTCAACCTTGTTACGAAGCGTGCGGTTTGTGATGCAAATGCGACAATGGAATGGATTGACGGAAATATTGGTTCTAAGTTAACAATGAAGTATCCGGCAGTTATTCTAAAGGGTGAGGGTGCCCGTGGACTGACTTTATCGATTGCAATTGCCGGTAAGGGTCAGCACCAGGATGCTGGAGCGAAAATGATTCACTTAGCCCCAAATACTTCTTCAACCATTGTTTCTAAATCAATTTCAAAGCATGGTGGAAAAGTAACGTATCGCGGAC
Source organism: Bacillus sp. EB600 (assembly GCF_024494385.1). Lineage (GTDB taxonomy): Bacteria > Bacillota > Bacilli > Bacillales > Cytobacillaceae > JAEVLT01. Next base: position 219,836 of record NZ_JAEVLT010000004.1, on the reverse strand, counting down.
AGGTGCACTTCGGGCGTAAAGCCGATGGTGCCCGTTCAAACGTTGAATGTGATACGCTGATTATGGATAATAAATCCACTTCTGATACAGTTCCATATAATGAAATATTAAATGACAATATTTCACTAGAACATGAAGCAAAGGTTTCCAAGGTTTCTGAGGAGCAGCTCTTCTATTTAATGAGCCGCGGTGTTTCAGAGCAGGAAGCAACTGAAATGATTGTCATGGGCTTTATTGAACCATTTACAAAAGAACTGCCAATGGAATATGCCGTTGAAATGAACCGTCTTATCAAGTTCGAGATGGAAGGGTCTATTGGATAATATAAGATAAACAAATCCGCTTTCCTTAGAGGAAGGCGGATTTGTTTATAAAAAAGAAAATTTCAACGTATGCTATGATGAAGAAATAAAGGATAACTGTAAACCAATACATATTTCGGAAGAGATGACCAAGGAAAACGTTTCCATAGCCCTTGGTTTTACAACAATCGGATTATATTTATATCAGGAAAGGGCAGGAGACTAGAATCGTGGAATGGATCGTCTTATTATTAATTGGAATTGCAGCTAGCTCGTTAGGGTCACTAATTGGTTTGGGTGGAGGGATTATTGTTGTTCCCGCATTGCTGTATTTGGCAGCTGTTCCAGGGTTCGCGCATATAACCCCGCAGGTGGCCGTCGGTACGTCACTGTTTACGATGATTTTTACCGGACTATCTTCAACATTGGCATATATGAAGCATAAAACCGTAGATTATAAAAGCGGGTTACTTTTTTTAATCGGCAGCGGTCCAGGAAGTATTCTTGGAGCCTGGGTTACCGAATCATTAGACCTGCATTCCTTTAATCTCTTTTTTGGGATTTTCATTTTGCTTGTTTCTGTAGTCTTAACACTAAAAAACAAGTTGAAACCGCTGCCATTCCGAAAAGAAAAGGGAGTTGTTCGCACATTTACTGATAATACAGGGCAGACATTTGAATTTGGGTTTAACCTGGTGGCGGGCATTACGATCTCCTTTATTGTCGGGTTTATCTCAGGAGTTTTTGGGGTAGGCGGGGGATCCTTAATGGTGCCGACAATGATTCTAGTATTTTTCTTCCCGCCGCATGTGGCTGTTGCAACCTCAATGTTTATGATTTTTCCGACATCGATTATAAGCTCAATTACGCATATTACCCTTGGTAATGTGAATTGGCTTTTGGCACTGGCATTAGTACCCGGCGCTTGGATTGGGGCAAATATTGGTGTATATTTAAACTCAAAATTAAAAAGTAAAACAATCGTGTTACTTTTAAGGACAATATTGGTGGTCGTTGGAATTCGTCTTATTTATCAAGGAATTACCGGCTAAATTAAAGGACTGAGTCAATTGGAAACCATTCATATTTATCATACAAATGATGTGCATAGTCACTTAGAACACTGGCCTCGTATTCATCAGTTTCTGGCAGAAAGGAAAAAAGGCCATCTAAAGCAAGCGGAAGATGTGTTTCTCTTTGATATTGGGGATTTTGTCGATCGCTGGCATCCTTTTTCCGAAGCAACAAAAGGAAAAGGAAATACCCGGCTGCTAAATGAATCCGGCTATACGGCAGTAACAATCGGTAATAACGAAGGAATTAATCTTTCCTATCAGGATTTAGACCATCTGTACGATGAAGCAAGCTTCGATGTCCTAGTGGCCAATTTTTATAAAAAAGACCTGATACAGCCTAGCTGGGTCAAGCCTTTTAAGTTGTATTCTACACAGGAAGGAACGAGAATTGCTGTAATCGGTCTAACTGCTTATTTTTCTCAGCCCTTTGAACTGCTCGGCTGGCAATTGACGGAGCCTTTTTTAGAGTTGAAAAGACAGGTGGAAGCTATTAAAGGAAATGCCGATGTAATTATTTTGCTGAGCCACCTTGGTATTAACATGGATGAGGAAATTGCTGAACAGTTTCCCGCTATTGATGTGATTTTAGGCGGTCATACTCACCATGTTCTGCAAGAGGGAAAAGTAGTAAATCAAACCCTGATCGGTGCGGCTGGAAAATTTGGGAATTACGTTGGGTACACTACATTAGAAATATCTGAGCAAAAAGAGGTCATCCACAAACAGGCAATTCTTTATGATGTAAACGAGCTGCCGGTTATAAACGGAGAAGCGGATAAAGCAGATGCTCTTTATAGGAAAGGTAAAAAGATGCTGAGTCAAAAAATAACGGTCTTGCCGGAACCGTTAGAGAACAACTATTTCCAGGCAACGAACTTTTCGCGGTTGTTATGTGAGGCTTTGCGTGAATGGTGCGATGCGGATTGTGCATTTTTAAATGCAGGTCTGCTATTAGGTCCATTGTCAGGCAATGTAACGAATTTTCATCTACTTACCGTTTGTCCGCATCCTATCAATCCTTGTAAAGTAGAACTCAGTGGGAAAGAGCTAGCAAGCGTTCTTTTCCAAACAAGGGCGGAAAAATGGCCACAGCAAAAAATTTACGGTCTTGGCTTTAGGGGAACGGTAATGGGGACATTTGTATATGATCAAATTGATTTTAACCAACGAGAAATTCTTATCGATAACCAAGAGATTGATCCAGCTAAGCGCTACAGCCTGGCAATCCCAGATATGTTCGCGTTTGGCCGCTTCTTTCAAGAGCTTTATCATTGTCAGAAAAAAAGGTATTATCTGCCCGAATTTCTTCGTGACCTATTAAAATGGAAACTGCAAAACGGGCGGAACTCATTTCCTTCCCTGTCATAAATTGATAGGGAAAGGAGTGTTGCTAAATTGATTGATCTTTCACCAATCGAATTGGGCGGTCATACCTTTTTGGCTGTTACTGTTTTATTACCTAAAACAACGCTACTGGCTGTCGCAAATGATAAGGGGTATATCATGTGTGGTGCACTGGATGTGAGCTTGTTAAACGATAGATTAAAGGATCGCAAAATCATTGCAGGCCGGGCAGTTGGGGTTAAAACGATTCAGCAGCTGCTGGATGCTCCGTTGGAATCAGTTACCCTTGAGGCTGAAAGCTTAGGCATCCACAAAGGGATGATTGGAACAGAGGCCTTATTAAAAATGATTTAAAAGCCTGCGTATGCGTCAGGCTTTTATTTATAAATATTGTATAGATTTTTGACTTTAAGAATTGTCTAGTTTCCCTCTTTCCAGCATACATATAGCTTGTAAGGGGGGATTTTTTTGGTAAAGTTCCGCAGAAGGCTTACGCGCAAGGGACCTTTGCCTTTCCGCTATGTGTTATTACTTTCACTAGTTTTTTTTCTTTTTTCCACTGCCGCAGGGTTATGGATTATTAACAAAAGTATTGAGCCGACACTAATGAAGTATGCTGAATCCCAAACCCGTAAAATTGCCGCCCTCGTCATAAGCAAATCGATCAAAAAAGTAAATACCGGCGGAATAGAAGCGATTCAAGTTGTCAAAGGGCCAGATGGAAAACCCACTGCTAAATTAAATCCGGATGTGATTAACCGCTTTTTAGCTGAAACAACAACCGAAATCCAAAATAATTTAAAAACAGCTGAAAACGGGGATTTATCATCACTCGAGCAATTGACTAATGTAAAAATGGAAACAGACCCTAAAAAAACGGAAAATGGACTTCAGTGGTATATACCGATCGGCCAAGTGACCAAAAGTGCTTTGTTTGGCAACTTGGGACCGAACATTCCGGTTCGCTTTTTTGCAATTGGTGATGTTCGTCCAGATATAAAAACCACTTTTAAGCCAATGGGAATAAATAATACATGGATCGATGTATCGATTCATTTAATCGTATCGGTTCAAATTATTCTTCCTTTTGCAACAAAAGTAACAGAGCTTGAACAAACCATACCCGTAGGCGGGACGCTAATTCAAGGAGATGTACCACAATTTTATAATGGCGGAGGCGGTTCAGCCCCATCCATTCAATTGCCTGATAAAAAAAATTAATAAAAAGGGCTGCTTTAATCTATCCAGGCAGCCTCTTCCTGTTTATCTTATTTCCGTCTTGCTTCAATTCTTTCTTGTCTTTCCCATGCAGCTAGGTGTACATAGGGATCGAAGGACCATTCCGTTATGCCATTATCTTTGTACATGCCGTAATGCAAATGAGGCGGAAATTTACCAGAGGTTCCTGGAGGACCATAGCCGGAGCTGCCAACCCCGCCAATGAGTTGTCCTGGTTCCACTACCTGACCGACATGAATGTCCTTGGCAAACCCACTTAAGTGCGCGAAATAGTGGTAGGTATTATTGATGTCGCGAATTCCGATCCTCCAGCCCCCGTATCGATTCCAACCCTTCATTTCAATAATCCCATAATTTGTGGCTCGAACAGGAACACCATACCCAGCAAAAATATCTGTTCCTTCATGGATTCTACGCCCGCCCCAACCTCTTGCAACTCCCCAAGTTGACCGATAGCTATGATTGGAGCGTAACGGAAGTGGAAAGGCGTGTGCGTCCAAATCCAGCCGGCCAAAATGGCGATACACTGTTGCTTTGTCGGCGATAATTCCAACTGTTTTATCACGGTGATAATAATTCCATAAGCCAATCTTAATATTATCGGGATCAACCCCGTAAGAAAGAAGAAAATTGGCAAATGCAAATATGACATCTTCGTCATTGTTTAAACTTGCCTTTCCATCTCCATTCCCATCTACACCCATTCCATCAAAAAATTGAATAGTGACCGGATTTTCATCAGAAAGATTCGGATTTGTCAGGCCTGCCCATACTTCCGGCTGAAAATAAATGCCAACCGTCCCTTCAGCTTTTGGTAGATCCCTGCGGACTGCGCGGATGCTTCTTTCATATTGATCAATAGCAGCTAAATAATACCAAGGGATCTGGGTGATGGTTTCGACTTTTTTATACAAATCCATTCTCTTTTGATAGATATCAGTCTCCTCGGCATGAACATCAATCGCTGTAAAAAAAAGAAGAAGACAGGTGCTTATTATCCAAATTGTCCGCACGGGAATCCTCCCTTTCCAAAAAATAATTTACAGAAGTAGTTTATGATATCCCGGTCAAATCATGATGGTTAATAATTGGTAATATGGTGTGTACGACTTGTCGTTCATTTTTCAGTATGGTAAAGTGACAAGGAAGCAACAATACAATTTATTAGAAGTATTTTTATTAACATACACGGGGTGGAAATATGAGCAGAAAAGAAGAACATTTAAAAAAACCTGATTGGTTAAAAATAAAACTAAATACAAACGAGAGTTATACAGGCTTAAAGAAAATGATGCGGGAAAAAAGCCTTCACACTGTTTGTGAGGAAGCAAGATGTCCAAACATCCACGAATGCTGGGGTGCCAGAAGAACAGCTACTTTTATGATTTTGGGTGATGTTTGTACGAGGGCCTGCCGTTTTTGTGCTGTAAAAACAGGCTTACCAACTGAATTGGATTTGAAAGAACCAGAAAGAGTTGCGGATTCCGTTCAGTTAATGAATTTAAAGCATGTCGTTGTCACTGCTGTCGCTCGTGATGATTTAAAGGATGGCGGTGCTGCAGTCTTTGCGGAAACAGTTAGGGCGATTCGCCGCAAAAATCCGTTTACAACGATTGAAGTTCTTCCGTCTGATATGGGTGGAGTGGAAGAAAACCTAAGAATTTTAATGGAAGCCAAGCCGGATATTTTAAATCATAATATCGAGACAACCCGTAGGTTGACGCCAAATGTTAGAGCAAGGGCACGCTATGATCGTTCCCTTGAATTTTTGCGCCGTGCAAAAGAAATGCAGCCAACGATCCCGACCAAATCCAGCTTAATGATTGGTCTTGGAGAAACAAAAGAGGAAATTCTTGAGGTCATGGACGACTTAAGGACAAATCAAGTCGACATCATGACAATTGGCCAATATTTGCAGCCAACAAAAAAACATTTGAAGGTGCAAAAATATTATAGTCCTGACGAATTCCAAGAGCTCAAGGAAATAGCTTTAGAAAAAGGGTTCAGCCATTGTGAGGCAGGGCCGCTTGTTCGCTCTTCTTATCATGCTGATGAGCAGGTACATGCCGCTGCAAATCATAAAAAACTTGTTGATGAAAGTGCAAAGGAAGCGTAAAACAAATTAAAAGGGTCTGACCCCTCGTTCTAAACTCAATATTTAGCAAAGTATTGTAGTAGAGAGGTCAGACCCTTTGTTTTCGCTTTATTTAGTTCTGTACATTTTGTCATCTGCTGTCTCGCCATTGGCATTTTCACTATTGTTCATTGGTGCACCCTGAGGAGATTTTTTCATTTGCGTAATTAAATGATTTACAGAGTTACGTGCGTTTCTGCTGGTTGAATCGAGATGGGACAAGTTCTCTACATCCCTTAGTAAGCTTTGCTGATCTGTAACATAGACATGGTAATAACGAGGTACTACAGACATTGCAGTTCTTTTGACCTGATCAGCGGTTAAATTCCTGTCCTTTGAATCGGTTTGATAGGCAATTAATACTTCTTGGTCAGTGACAAGTGTAGCTACATCATTTACATTTGGAATATTTGTGCTGTACCGGCTTATGATATTGGCAACCTGCTCACGGTTGAGTGAAGCATAGTGGTTGTTGTTATCATTCATAATTGGACTTTTCTGATGGCGTACATATCCATAGTTGGTGCTGATATTACGGACATCGCTTGCTCCACCCTCATTGTATAGCTCTGTCCGCTTATTATTCACATTTAATGTATTACCGCTCTTTTCATAAATGCCGCGGTTATTCGTATCATTTGCACAGCCAGTCAAGGCTGTAATCATGCATAGACCGGCAATACAGGCTAACTTTTTCACTAACAACACCTCCCTTACCCATTAGGTTGACCAAGTGTGAGGATATTTTTCTTAGTAATTGATGGTGAATCGGTTATAATGGTAGTATTGATTCGCTGGAAAATAGAGGTGATATGGATGGTTACTGTTAATAACGTTACTTATGAAATAGTCGGGGAGTATCGAGATGGGTTCAACGAAGAGGCATTTCTGGCAAGATATAGTGATATTTTATCAAGATATGACTACATTGTAGGGGATTGGGGCTACGGTCAGCTCCGTTTAAAGGGATTTTTTGATGATCAAAATCAAAAAGCTTCCTTTGATACTAAAATTAGCACATTAAGTGAATATTTGTATGAATATTGTAATTTTGGCTGTTCCTATTTTGTTTTGAAAAAGGTCAAAAAATAGCTGATTGGCCAGATACCGTCTCGTTCTGGCCTTTATTAATTTACAACGCTAGTCCACAGCCTCTCAATCATCTTGTGATTATACCGCATAGTTCACCCAATTTATAAAAAACAACTGTTTTACTCTATGCTGTTGAACAGCACTATTTATTTAGTGATGTTCATCAGCATTTTTTTATACCTAGAATTTATATCTTTGATGTCTAGGTATGTCGCTAAACGATCGCTTCCGCTTTTGCTTTTTCGTACGATTCGTACGAAAAATCTCACAAATATAAGCGGAATCAATTGTATACTATTAATTCAGAAAATTCTAAAATGAGAATACGCTTACAAATCAAACAAAAGAGGTGTCGTTAATGTCTATTATGCGAATTGGAAGAGCAGAAATAAAAGTTTTGGATCTTGAACAATCGGTTGATTATTACACCAATGTTATTGGTTTAGATGTAGTGGGGAGCAGCGAAGGAAAGGTTTATTTAAAAGCATGGGATGAATTTGATCATCATAGCCTCATTCTTCAAGAAGCAGATTCTGCTGGACTCGATCACGTTGCTTTTAAAGTGGAATCAGAAGAGGATTTGGCACATTTCGAAAAGAAAGTTGAGCAATTTGGGTTAACACTGAAACGTATTTCCAAAGGAACAAGATTGGCAGAAGGAGAAGCAATCCGTTTCGAGCTGCCTACAGGTCACCAAATGGAATTGTATTGTGATATTAAGCAACTAGGGACACGGACCGGAAACTTGAACCCTCATCCATGGCCGGAGGGCTTACGGGGAATCGCCCCGCATCGTCTTGACCACCTGCTGCTAACAGGGGACGATGTTGAAAATGTAACGCGCTTTTTCACTGAAGCATTGGATCTCCACCAAAGTGAAAAGATCACGACAGTAGATGGAGAAACGATGATTGGAAGCTTTATGCATGCTAGAAATGGAAAGCCTCATGATATTGCCTTTATTAAAGGACCGGATAAGAAGCTCCACCATGCTGCGTTCCAGGTTGACAACTGGTATGACGTTTTAAAAGCAGCTGATATTTTAAGTAGAAATGATGTTCAAATTGAGGTAACACCAACTCGTCATGGAATCACAAGAGGCGAAACAGTTTATTTCTTTGACCCATCAGGAAACCGTAACGAAGCATTTGCGAGCGGATACATTACCTATCAGGATTTCCCAACCATTACGTGGACAGAGGACAAAATTGGACAAGGTATCTTTTATCATAGAAGAGAATTAATAGAATCCTTTGGAAAAGCGTTAACCTAATTCAATCGAAATAAGAAACCTTGGATGTTAATAAGGAGGAAAAAAGATGTCAAATGAACCTGCATTCAAAAAAACAATCCGTGATCAGTCATGGGATTACAAAACAAAAAATGAATATGAAGATGTAACAGTAAGACAACAGCCATATGTGCATATGCATTACCGTCATATTTTTGATGAACGTGACTATGATATTTTTGATCCACGTTATACACGATTAAAGTGTGCTGATTGGGAAGCCTTCCGTGACCCCAAAAAGTTCTGGTATACAACTTATGTAAATAATAGAAAGAAAATGGCTGAAGAAGTGGAAAATGGATTCGCTTATGCCGAACAACTTGGTGTCATTAAAAACTTATCACCACAGTGGGCAGATGCATTAAGAGATCTTTACACGCCGCTTAGACATCTTGAATACGGTGAGAATGTCCAAATGCAACATGTTATCCGTTATGCATTAGGAACATCGATTGAGCAATGTGCCACGTACCAAGCATATGACAAAACAGGACGAGCTCAGTGGATCTCTCAATGGGCAATGAATATGCAAGAGCATCATGGTGAGTTTCTAGCACATGGCAAAGAGGTGCTACTAAACGAACCGGCTTTTCAACCATTACGTCGTTATGTAGAAGAGATTCTTGTGACAGATGACTGGGCAGAAGTTCTTGTAGCAGAAAACTTAACATTAGACCTTCTATTAGGAAATTTGATGTATCGCGAATTTAATCAAGAAGCAACCAAACATGGTGATACACATTTATCCATTATGAACTTGGTGATTGCAAAGCAGTTGGATTGGCATCGTGACTGGGCGTTCTCTCTTTTCAAAATGTTGACAGAGGATAAAGCAGAAAGCCGTTGGGATTATTTAAAATCTTTAGGCTATGAAGATTGGGAAGGGGACTATCGCTGGGGCAGAATCTTAAGCGACCCGCGGGAGACACCGGAAGAAACACTTTCTAATATCGAAATTACTCAAGAATGGATCGATAAATGGTATCCGAAGGCATTCGAGGCAGTTCTTGCCTTAGCTCCTTTATTTGCAAAGCATGGAATATCGATCAATCTTCCAGAGACACTGAAAAAAATCGAGGAAGAAGCAATTATTCCAATCTATAAGAAATACAAACTACCATTTAAACAATACGAAATTGCTCTTAACTAAGAGAGGGGAACGAATACGATGACAGTAAAACAAGCCTATGTTGGAATAGATTTAGATACAAGCGGCGGCGGTGTTGTAACAGCGATTATCGCAGCGATTGAAGAAGATAACGAAGGGGTTATCGTCGAAGACTTTTCCGTTTATAAAAAAGTAAAAGTGCCCGGAAAGTTGGTACTAAATCGGGAAACAGTAGAGGAACACCTTGGCGCAGACTTTGAAATGGACCAATTACACATTTTCATGAGCTCATATTTCGGTTTTATTACAGACTGGGATGAAGAGCACTTAACGATCGAGTGGGAAAACGCAGAATAAGGAGGGAAAGAACAAATGGCTAAATTAGGAATGAAAGAAAAATACCATGCAATGACAAGAGATTTAATGTGGGAACCAAAAGACTTTGATATGAATAAAGTGTATCCTTTGATTGAAAAAGAAGGCATCATTCTGAAAGACCCAAGCAGATGGGAAGACCCTTTCCGCATGGCCTACAACCAATACGTGAAGATTCAATCCGAGAAAGATGGGATCTACCATGCCGTTCGAAATGCCTTTGAAGCAAATGATGGCCATGCGAAAGTCGTTGATTCACGTTGGTATGAAGGGGTAAAAGTATTCGCGACAGCCGTTCAGCCTGCTGAATATTCTGCCCACCGCTTAATGGCATATGTCGGACGTAACATTCCAATTGAAGCGATTCGCTTTGCTACATTCAATCAGGCAATTGATGAACTGCGTCATGCTCAAATTGAAATTAAACACTATGCTCATATGAGTAAAGAAATTGATGGAATTCATAACTTTGCGAATACGACGCAAAATCTATGGTTTAATACGGTACCAAGATCATTTTTTGATGATGCAATGACAGCTGGTCCGTTCGAAGCGCTAATGGCGATTTCATTCTCATTCGAGTACGTGTTTACCAATATTCTATTCTTACCGTTTGCTTCATCTGCGGGTGCGGTGGGCGATGATAACTTTGCTGCTGTTGGGAAAACAGTACAATCAGATGAATCACGACATATGGCTTTAGGAATGTCTGCCTTGAAAATGTTGCTGGAAGAAGATGATCGCAATATTCCGATTATTCAAGGATGGCTGGATAAGTGGTATTGGAGAGCTTATCGCCTGTTTTCAGTAATTGCGACACTTGTTGATTATTATCCACGTATACGTCCAATTTCCTGGAAAAAAGCGTTTGAAATTTATGTAGAAGAACAAGTGTTTAACGGGTTGTTTAAAGATTTACGAAAATACGGCATTCGCCTGCCAAAGCACGCCGAAGACAGCATAAAAGAAAAAGAACATTATTCTCATGCGGTTATGCGTATCCTTGATCACTATAAGCACGCGAACCTTTTTAGAGGATTCAAATTGCAGCCTGATGATTATCAATGGTTATCAAAAGAATATCCAGATACATTTGATCGATATTATTCGCCATACTTCCGCCGTATGGATGATCACGTATTGGCTGGGGCAAGCCCTGGAATTCCATCTGTATGCAGTGTATGTCAAATTCCTGCTGAGTTTCCGGATCCGGATAATCCATCGAAAATGTGGACGCAATACAGCGAATATAACAATAAAACCTATATGACCTGTTCACCAGGCTGTAAGCATATTTTTGATAGTGAACCACAGAAATATGTGCAAATCTGGTGGCCGGCAGAAGCTTATTTAAGTGGAGAATTTGGGGAAGATCCAATAGCTGGAATATTTAAATATACAGGTTTATCTCCAGAAGAAGCGGGTGAACATTATTCTTCAAGAGAACATGCCCGCTGGTTGGAGCATAGAAAACATTTAGGGTTAGATAAGAAATTTTTCTAGAGCGAATTGAAATAGGAGTGAACAAAATGGCGAACTATTTGAAGCAGGAAAATCAATTGATCGTTTGGCCAGTACTAAAAGAAGTCACAGAAAATGATTTGTTTCAGGGGAATATTGGAATAAGAACCCACCATCATATGTCAACGAAAGAATTGTTACAGGTTTGTTTAAAGGCATGGAAGGTTAATATGGAAGGAAACTATCGTTTATTCTTGATTCGGGCGGATGGTCAAATAGAAATCTCTTTAGATGAGACCGTTAAAGAAGCAGGAATTCGCAATGGAGATTATTTAGAAATTATCACAGCGTAAGTTCCATGTAAGACTCTGCTTAACAACTTTATAGACTCTTTCTCCTTCATGTGAAAATAACGATTTTACATGAAGGAGAAAAAGCAGTTTTATGAACAAGCTTTTTTTTACAAAGATTTCTTACGTTTGCACAAAGTAATTATGCAGATTACGGGAGGAGAGATCGAAAGATGGGCCAATCAAAAACAGCGGTTGAAACATATGAAATCACATTAGAACCAAGTGGAAAAACAATTACAGTTAAGGAAGGCCAAACCATTTTAGATGCAGCGATTCGTAATGGTGTACAGGTAGCGTACGGTTGTCGTCACGGTAGTTGCTCCGCTTGTAAGTGCCAAGTCCTTGATGGTGAATATGAAATCATGGATCGTGTTTCTGAATACTCTTTAATGAGTTTTGAAAGAGAAGAAGGCTTTACCCTAATGTGCAGTACGTTAGCAGAAAGTGATCTAGTCATTGAAGTGGATGAAGAAGAAAGTGATCTCCCTTTCTATGCAGTTCATGATTTCGAAGCTGAGGTTGTGGAAAATAAAGCCTGTACGCATGATATTCACATCGTCAAGTTAAAATTACAAGAACCAGAAAGTATAGAATATGCTTCAGGTCAGTTTTTTGAATTTGATATCCCTGGTTTAAAGGATACACGTGCCTATTCATTGGCAAATAAATATCGAGATGGCAATATTTTAGAGTTTCATATCAAACGTGTTCCAGATGGTAAAGGTTCTAATTATATGTGTGACCTACAAGCAGGAGATGTCGTGTCAGGATCAGGTCCTTATGGAAACATGCAGCTTCGTAACAGAGATAAAGATTTAATCTTCATCGCGGGTGGTTCCGGAATGGCGCCAATTAAGTCACTATTAGAAGATTTATTTTCGCAATCCTTCGAAAAAGAAGCGTGGTTCTTTTATGGGGCAAGAACAAAAAATGATTTGTACCTGACGGAGGAATGGCAGGAGTTGGCCAAACGTCATCCAAATTTCCATTTCGTTCCAGCCTTATCAAATCATGATCCTTCAGAAGAGTGGGATGGCGAAGTTGGTTTTATTGCTGATGTAATCGGGCGCAAGCTTGACAACATGCAAGACATGGACGCATATCTTTGTGGTCCGCCGATAATGATTGAAACAGCCTGTGATGTTCTCTATAAAGGCGGAGTGAAGGGCAACAATATCTCTTTTGATGAATTCTAAGTTTATAAAACATTACTTTCATTTGCTCTAAAATTAGGAGGATAATAATGGACAATTCAAAATACATTGATGTGAATGGTATCTCAACACATTATCATGAAAGCGGGCAAGGGGAAGCTGTCCTATTGATACATGGTTCAGGGCCAGGAGTTACTGCTTGGGCAAACTGGAGATTGATTATTCCAGAACTATCAGAAAATTTCCATGTGTTTGCGCCTGATATTGTTGGGTTTGGCTATACGGAAAGGCATGAAAATGTTGAATTTGGCGTTGAAACATGGACAAACCACCTCATTCATTTTATTGAAGAAGTTGTTCAAAGCAGGGTGCATATTATTGGTAACTCTCTTGGCGGAGCGCTGGCATTGCAAATCGCCAATAAAAGACCCGATTTGGTTGGAAAGATGGTATTAATGGGGGCTGCTGCTTTACCTTTTCAGATGACGTATGGTTTAGATAAAGTATGGGGATACGAGCCAAGTATTGAAAATATGAAAAAATTATTAGAAATCTTTGCTTACAGCCAAGAATTTGCCACTGACGAATTAGCAGAGTTACGCTATCAAGCAAGTATCCAACCAGGTCTTCAAGAAGCTTTTTCAAAAATGTTTGCTGAACCACGCCAGGAAAAATTGAATCAATTAGCCCTGCCAGAAGAAGAAATCAAAAAAATAGAAAATGATGTGTTAATGGTTCACGGAAGAGATGATCTCGTCATCCCTTATAAAGAAACTAGTTTAAGGCTTCTAGATCTGCTGCCAAACTCAGAGTTGCATCTATTCTCGAAATGTGGACATTGGACTCAAATTGAGAAAAAGGATGAATTTGCCCAACTTTGTAAAAATTTCTTTCTTCGTAAAACACCCATCAATGTATAAACATGATAGCAAGATCAAGTTGATATAGGTTCATTTATCCTAAGTGAACCTATATTTTACAGTAAATAAAATTAAATTTGGTTGCTTTGGAGGAGCATGCTAATGTTTAAAGTAAAAGTAAAAGATGACCATGATAACCAGCCTGAATTTACATGTAATGATAATGAAACAATCCTCGATGCTGCACGGAGTCAAGGAATTGTTATACAATATGCTTGTAAGGGTGGCGGATGTGGAATGTGTAAGATCCAGATCAAGACAGGTGACTTCGAAAGAGGCAAAAGCTCGAAGGCTGTCCTTCCCGATTCGGAAAGAGAGCTAAATTACACACTTGCGTGTAAAACCTATCCAAAGAGTGACTTAGAGGTTCGAATTCAGCCATCCTAAACAATTCTTTTCTGGGGCGGTGATATCGGTTGAAGCATGTTGAATTAAACGATGACAGGTTAGGCTCATTAAATTTTCAGGAATTTGAACGAATGATTTCGGTTCCCAGCTCTGCCTTCGGGGTCCTACGGCAGGAACTGATTAATACGTTAGGACTAACTAGGGCTAAAGGGTTTCTTCTTCGTTATGGATGGAATTGTGGGGTAAGTGATAGCTTAAAGGCAAAGGAAATGGAATGGGAGAACGATCTTGACATTTTATTGGTCGGTCCTAAAATGCATGCACTAAATGGTACTGTAGAAGTAGAAGTAGGTGTCTGTGATGCTGACTTTGATAAGGGAAACTTACATTTTGAAGGAGACTGGAAAAATTCCTATGAGGCAAAGGAACACCTAAAACTTTTTGGCCAGAGTGATCATACTGTATGCCACACGTTAGTTGGCTATGCAAGCGGTTACCTGTCTACGGTGATGGGGAAACGAGTGATCGTGAAGGAAACTCAATGTGAGGGAATGGGAGATAACCATTGTCATTGGATTTGCAAAACAGAAGACGAATGGAATGAAGATATCGACATCAAGAATGAAATCAGTTTCTATGAAGCCGACCGAATCATCGACGAATTGGATGAAACATACGAAAAGCTTAGAATTGAGAGAGATAATTTAAGTAAGACCTATCATGTACATCACAAGTTAGTTAAGGAAGTACTTCGAGAAAAAGGCATGAAATCAATTGCTGATGTCTTATCCCAAACGATGAAAATGCCAGTCATTATTGAAGACCGCTATTTAACAATTTTAGCAGCTGGAGGGTTACCGACTAAAAAGGCACAGGAATATTCAGAGGAATTAAAAAAGTGGGTAGACAATCAGCAAAGTAAGAAAGCATCTACATGGAGAGACAGCAAAAAAACATTGTTGCTTGATATATCTGAGAGCCATAGACGAGTGATTACACCAATTTATTTAGGCCAAAGTGTCTATGGATACTGTTCATTTCTTTATAATGGAACGATGTTAAAAGAAGTTGATAAGATGGTCTTAGAACAAGCTGCATTAGCATGTTCTCTTAATGTACTAAATGAGAAGACCCGTTTCAATACAGAGCAGCGCATGAAAGGAAGTTTTTTAGAGGATATTTTGAACAAAAGATTAACCATGTCCGAAATTGTTAAACGGGCACACTATATCGATTTCAAATTAGACAATCCCTATTTTATGATTGTCATTAATCACCGATTTAAAGAACCATCCCTTATTCATAAGTTAGAATTTAACGATCCATTCATAAATAATTTGCTAACCTTTTTTAAGAACAAACAGGTAAACGCTTTAATCGATCAAAGATCTGAAAATGTGATTATATTGTTATCAGAAAGAACAATTCTGAAAACTCATCTAAATAAAGAAGAATTTTGTAAGCACTTACTTGAGTATTGTTCAAACCTTTCTCCTGAGTTTTTAGTAAAAATGGGAGTTAGTTCAAATTCCCCTTCAATTGAAAACGCTGCAAACTTATATGATGAAAGTATTGCCTCAGTGAAAGTAGCCAATCGCCATCAAAATTTAGTCTATTTCGATACCCTGGGACTTGTAGGGATTTTGCTTCAAGCAAATAATTTGGATACCATAGAAAAGTTTGCCTATAAAGTATTAGGTAATTTAATTGAAGAAGATAAAAACAAGAATATGGAATTAACCAAAACGCTCTATTATTACTTGGAAAATGGATCAAACGTTCATAAGACAGCACGTGCCATGAATTTATCCATCAGTGGGTTACGATATCGCTTGGGACGCATTAATGAAATTTTGCAAATGGAAATTAGCACTCCATATATTAGACATGAAATTTATGTAGCAATGCAGTGTCTATTTGTTTTGGGAGAACTAGAGATCGATTAAGAGAGGACAATAAGAATGAAAGTATTCTATGAAAAGCCAGCAATCACGAGAGAAATTGTAATGGAGATGCTGGAGGCAGCTTGTGAACAAGCCAATCAATTAGGAATTGCCGTGAATGTTGCGATTGCGGATGATGGCGGAAATTTAAAAGGATTTGTTCGTATGGATGGGGCTCCATTATTAAGTTCTGAAATTGCTCAAAATAAAGCCTATACTGCAGCCGCTTTTGGAATACCTACGTCTGAGTGGTATCCATTAATTGAAAAAGAACCGCCCCTTCTGCACGGAATTGTACATACGAATCGCTTGACTGTATTTGAGGGGGGAATCCCGATCTATATTGGCAAACAATTAGCAGGAGGAGTCGGTGTGTCCGGCGGATCTGCTGAGGAAGACGGCAAGTGTGCTGCAAAAGCACTGGAAGTATTGAACCAGTCCCTTTCAATTGAATCGTAAATAACCCCAACTTTTAAGGGATGTCCCAAGAGCAAGCATGAGACACCCCTTAATTTTGTAATTTATTTACGTCCAGCTCCAGCGCCCAGCGACTAGTGTACTTCGCCCACTTCCCTACGATAAGTCAACATCGAATCGCTACCGCTCTTCGTGTTTCCTTTATCTCAGTCAGTGTGCTCCAGTCCATACGTCGCTAAACGAGCGCTTGCGCTTTTGTTTTATCCCATTGGTTTATAAGGCGGCTGCTCATTTGTATCCGGATCATCGTGCGGTAGGTGCGCACCAGGCATTTGCCTTGGAATATCCTGATGTAGTGATTTAAATTCATAATTAAAAGCACTATAGTGGCGCTGCCCTTCTTCCCAGGGAGTGCTTTTGTTTTGAACGGGTTCATTCTTTCTAATTGGCGACCCAAATGGGCCTTCTGGAAATTCTTCTGCTGTTAGATAATTCCGCTGTTTTTCGACATTTGAGAAGTCTGAATATTGTTCAGTATCTTTTTCAACCATGTTTTTTCACTCCTTTACGGTTTTAGTATAGCTAAAGAAGAAAAAAACATGTCCTTTATTAAATGAGTTCTGTTAAAAAGAAATGGCCTCAGTTAAAAATGAGCGCAGCTCCTTTGCGTCTTCTTCATTAAGTTGAAAGGCATACTCCAGATAGCCTTCTTCATTTAAATCGTCAGGACCAACGATCGCAAAGCGATTGCCTTGAATGTCTAAGACAAGCTCTTTTCCAAAATGTCGTTCCGTCTTAATGATCGCTAAGTCAAAGCGCTGATGCTCGCCAACGAAACTAACAAATCTTGTTTTCGTATCTTCTGTATCATCATATAAAAAAAAGCGTTCTGTCATAATTTTACCCCTTTATTCGCAATTTAAAGTAAACTCCATTTTATCTTACCAAAACCAGCTAAGAAATGGGAAATAATTAAGAAATATTCTAATCGAACATAAAAATGAAAAATATGCAGTAGAGCGTTTTGTGATACAATACAAGTATATTTTCTGGTGACTTCTGGGAGGGATAAAATCAATGGTCCGTCGATCCATGGGAAGGCTAAAATTCACATGGTGATGATATTTCCTTATTTCTTTAGGATGATTCATTGATTACTCATATGCTATCTTAAAAAATGTTGAAAGAAGGGAATAGAATGTATTTTGTTGATCGTCAAAAAATTGAAGAAACATTAGTATACATAGAGAAGCTGATCGAGCTTTTTTCTAAAGAGAAGGAGTGGTCAACACCGATTCAAAAGGCTGCATTAGAGCGAATTGTCCAAATGCTGCTTGAAGCTGTCATCGATGTTGGAAACGCGATGATTGACGGTTTTATCATGCGGGATCCGGGCAGTTACGAAGATATTGTTGATATCTTAATGGATGAAAAAGTTGTTTCAGAAGAAACTGGCAATACCCTAAAAAGGCTTATTTCCTATCGTAAAGTGCTTGTTCAGTCGTATACGCAAATCAACCACCTTGAATTACAAACACAATTCGCAGCAAACCTTCAAATTTTCTCTCTTTTTACAAGCAATGTTAGGGAATACCTCATAAATGAATTAGGTCCGGTATCTGCTTTTAGAAATTAATTGGTGAGACTGCACATGCAGTCTCTTTATTTTTGGTAATATACATCCATGAGGAGTGATAGGATGAAACCGTATAAAGGCTATTTAATTGATTTAGATGGAACGATGTATAAAGGCACAGAGCGAATAGAAGCTGCCAGTGATTTCGTAAGAAGGTTGAATGAACAAAAAGTTCCCTATTTATTTGTGACTAACAATTCTTCACGGACTCCTGCTCAAGTTGCAGAAAAATTACGCGGGTTTGATATTCCAGCAGAGAAGGAGCTTGTTTTTACAACAGGTCAGGCAACAGCTAATTACATCTATGACAGGAAAAAGAACGCCTCTATCTATTTGATTGGGGAGGAAGGGATTCGAACTGCACTTGAAGAAAAAGGGTTTCAATTTGCAGGAGAGAATGCAGATCTTGTTGTTGTCGGGATTGACCGGGAGCTCACCTACGAAAAGTTAGCGGTAGCTTGTTTAGCTGTCCGTAACGGTGCTGTTTTTGTGTCTACCAATGCAGATATCGCACTGCCTACGGAACGAGGCTTTATGCCTGGCAATGGGTCAATTACAGCAGTGATTACCGTTTCTACTCAAATAAACCCCATCTTTATTGGCAAGCCAGAAAGCATTATTATGGAGCAGGCTCTAAAGGTGCTGGGAACTAGAAAAGAAGAGACGTTAATGGTCGGTGATTATTATGATACCGACATTCTTGCTGGCATGAATGCTGGAATGGACACGCTTTTGGTTCACACTGGTGTAACGACAAAGGAAATGCTTGCGGAATATAATCGCAAACCAACCTATTCCATCGATTCCTTAGATCAGTGGGAAATATAAAGGCGGAAGCGCCCTGTTGCGAAGTGCACTAGTCGCTGATGCTAGATAATTGAAAAAAGGATGGATACCCCATCCTTTTTGCTAGTGCGCTTAAAAACCTTAAACTAGATTAACTATTATAATCCATTTTCTCTTGCTGCACGATGGGCAAGTCTGCTTGAAGCCGCAGCCGCAATCGCACCAACAATATCATCTAAAAATGTATGGACCTCCCCTGTTGACTTATCATTTAAGTGCGCTAGTATACCAGGTTTTTGCTTATCAATATATCCATAGTTTGTAAAACCAATTGATCCATAAACATTGACAATCGAAAGAGCCAATATTTCATCAACTCCATATAGGCTTTCATCCGTTTTAATAATCTCTTGAAGTGGTTCCTCCAGCATGCCTTTTTCGGCAAGTACATCAAGCTGAATACCAGTTATGATGGCATTTTGTACCTCCCGCTTGGACAGAACTCGTTCAACATTAGCAAGACAGTCCTCCATCTTTAAGTTTTCGTGATATTTTTCTTGTAGGTAAAAAACTAAATCGGCGATATCCTGAACCGTGACACCTCTCTCCTTAAGCCATCTACGGGCAGTTTCTTCCGTCAATCCTATTTTTTTGTCATCTGCCATTTCCTCATATCACCCATTCTATATATTTTACAAATATTATATCTTTGCCATAAAATATGCGTTTTTTTGGAAAAGGGAACAAGTTTACTTTCTCCATTTTCTTCGCTATTTACTAAAGGATCTAACAAGTTTTTTACCTTTAAACATATATATTACATAAGAAAAGGTGTGGAAGAGAGGCGTGCAAATGCTTGAAAAAATGCTGGAACAGCAATATGGTGTAAAGGCGCAGGAACATGTGATGGTTAATTCTTATGAGGCTCTTAGAGGGAATGGCTGGGTATATTTGTGTCCACAGCCAGGCAATCGTGAAGAGGATGAAATTAGCGAATTAGAACAGATTGCCGAGCACATGAGAAATTATGGTGACAGTTATGTCCCCGTTTTTCTTCCTTCAAAGGAGGGAAAGCTACTGACAGAGTGGGAAAACAATCAGTATTGTGTTCTGGCCTTGCGGCAAACAGATAAACGGCGACCGCTAAAATTGGGGAGAAAGCTGGCAAAGTTTCATGAACGAGGGAGAATGGTTCCGTTTCAGATCCAGCGTTTAAGTCGAATAGGTCAATGGAAAGGACTTTGGGAGCAGCGTTTGGAGCAAATGGAACGGGTGTGGAATGGACTGCTATTTCAAACACCCGAAGATGAATTTGAAAGACTGTTTATTGATTCCTTTCCCTATTATATGGGTTTAACTGAAAATGCTATCCAATATTTAGTTGATACCGAGATCGATGATAATCCAACAGAGGTGGATAATGGAACAGTCTGCCATGAACGATTCTCTACTATGTCCTGGGGTACGGACTATTTAATCAAGAATCCCTTTGATTGGGTTTTCGATCATCGGAGCCGTGATTTGGCGGAATGGACAAGGGAACGCTATTTTCACAATAACCAAACCTACCAGCTTGATGTTAAGAATTTTTTTCAAGAGTACCTTCGAGTTGCACCACTTTCACCATTTTCATGGAAATTGCTTTATTCGAGAATTCTGTTTCCGCTTCATTATTTTGAATGCGTTGAAAATTACTATATTACTCGTTCAGAACAAGAAAAAAAAGTATTAGAGGAGCAATTGACCAAAATCTTGCGGCAAACTGGCGAATATGAACGTTTTCTAGGGAGCTTTTATGAATTGGCTGGGGCTCCAATAAAGAGAGTAAACCTTTCAAAACCAGAGTGGTTGTACTAATTATGTCACTGGAAAGTGATTGTTATTATGCTAAAATAACAATGTAATGATATTAGTCAATTTAGGCGAAGAAGGGAATACCGAATGAAACCAACTATTTTTATTACAAGAAAGCTTCCTGAAGCTGTCATCGAAGTGATTCAAGAGCAATATCAAGTTAAAATGTGGGATTATGAAGATGTTCAAGTCCCAAGAGAAATGTTACTAAATGAAGCCAAAACCGCGGATGCCTTATTAACAATGCTGTCTGATTCTATTGACGAAACTGTTCTATCGGCAGGGAATCAATTAAAAGTAGTGGCCAATTTGGCCGTAGGCTTTGATAATATAGATCTTGAAACCGCTACAAAAAGAGGAATAGCTGTTTGTAATACACCCGATGTTTTAACCGACACTACAGCAGACCTAGCATTTGCATTATTAATGGCAACAGCGCGTAGAGTTGTTGAAGCAGCAGAGCTTGTCAAAAAAAATGAATGGAAAAGCTGGAGTCCACTATTGCTAGCAGGTCACGATGTTCACCATAAAACTATTGGAATTTTCGGAATGGGGAAAATTGGTGAAACCGTTGCGAAACGGGCAACAGGATTTGATATGGAAATTCTTTATCATAACCGGACAAGAAAACCTGAAGCAGAAAAAGAGTTGGGAGCGGTTTATTGCTCATTTGATGAATTAGTGGAAAAATCCGATTTTCTTGTTTGTTTGACGCCACTTACAAATGAAACAAGAAATATATTTACACGTGAGACGTTTAAGAAAATGAAAAAGACCGCTATATTTATTAATGCAGGAAGAGGCCCAGTTGTTGACGAAGTCGCCTTGTATGACGCCCTTTTGGCTAAGGATATCGCCGGTGCAGGATTGGATGTATTTGTGAAGGAACCTATTAGTGAAGAACATCCATTACTAAGCCTTCCAAATGTAGTAGCCCTTCCGCATATTGGCAGCTCGAGTTTCGAAACACGGATAACGATGATGAAGCTGTGTATCGATAATATCCAAGCAGTTTTGACTGGTAAGGAACCACTTACGCTTGTAAATAAAGAGTGGAAACCCATTCAATTGGTGTAATAAATTAAAGAAAAAAAGCGGTTGCCAAATGGCAATCGCTTTAAAATACTTGTTCAACTTCAAGCACACCTGGAACTTCTTCTAAAAGTGCGCGTTCAATACCAGCTTTAAGAGTGATAGTTGAGCTTGGGCAGCTGCCACAAGCGCCAAGCAAACGTAGTTTTACAATGCCGTCTTCCACATCAACTAACTGGCAATCCCCACCGTCCCGAAGAAGAAAGGGACGCAATTTATCTAATACTTCCTGAACTTGTTCCTTCATTTCTAACTCTGCCAAACAAATCGACTCCTTTCCTAACCCTTATTATAATGTCATTGCTAGTAAAAATCCATCCTGTAGTTCTGCTAATTGAGAATTAATTGCAAATTAATTTTCTGGTTAATAACTTATATATAGTATAAAATAAAAGGAAAAGTGGGGAATAGATTATCATGGAAAATAATGTTGAAATAATTGTTTACGGTGCTGAACAGGTATGTGCAAGTTGTGTCAATTTACCTTCTTCAAAGGATACATGTGAGTGGCTTCAAGCAGCTATTGCAAGAAAGTTCCCGGATCAGCCCTTTCTAATTTCCTATGTAGACATATATAATCCGCCTGAAGTGGCATCAAAACAAAAATTTGCAGTAAAGGTTATTGAAGAGGATATGTTCTATCCGGTCATCGTTATTAACGATAAAGTAGTCGGGGAAGGGAACCCGCGTTTAAAAACAATTTTTTCAGAGCTTGAACAATATGGTTATAAGGAAAAATAGGTATTCCAATTAATGGAGTGCCTTTTTTATGTGGGTAGGAAATTTTGAATGTTCAATAACTGTCTAACTAAATGTACAGAACAGGCAGATTTTAGTTGTACCAACGCTTTTCTTACAGAATAGTATAATATTTTGAATTTAGATAACTGTCTAGCTCCAGCACCCAGCGACTAGTGTATTTCGCCCACCTCCCTACGATAAGTCAAGCACGAATGCGCTTACGCTCTTCGTGTTTCCTTTATCTCAGTCGGTGTGCACCACAAGGAACGCTTCGGCAGCATAAGCATCGCACGAAGAAAAAGCGTTAGCTTTTTCGAGGAGTCCGTACGTCGCTAAACGGGCGCTTCCGCTTTTCTTACATTTATTGACGAAATTTTGATAAAAGAGTAGGATTGTGAGTTAGTAGAGGTGAAATAGATGTTTAAGCCAATCATTGAGTTTTGTATAAGTAATTTGGCAAGCGGCTCCCAAAAGGCCCGTGAGATATTAGAGAAGGACCCTAATCTTGACATAATCGAATATGGATGTCTTGGGTACTGTGGGAAGTGTGCAGCAAATCTTTTCGCATTGGTGAATGGTGAAGTTGTAATGGGTAAATCCCCAGAAGAACTTGTCGAAAACATTTATCAATATTTAGATGAAAACCCAATGTTTTAATATAGAAAGCGGAAGAAAAAGGGAACAGGTTAGCCGAGGGCACTGAAAAAGTCCTCTTAAATGTATGGGTTCTTTGAAACTTGCCTGTTGATTTGCGCTCCAGGTGCGAGCGGTTCGCGGGCGGTCCGGGGAGCCTCCTCGGCGCTATCGCGCCTTCCGCTCCAATCAACAGGGTGGCAATATCATTAATTGGAGCTTTAACATAGTTCATGAAAAAAAGGTATAATACCCTATATTGAGGGAATTATACCTTTTTGCTGTATAATTATAATATCAATCTCTTTTGTTACTCCCTCATTTCCCGCCAGCGTTCTCGAGCCATTTCAATAATTTTCGGTTCAACGGATTGCCTTTGTTTCTCAATTACTTTCGAAAAATATTGAACGGCGTTTTGGCGGTCGTTTAATCTTCGTGATAGTTCGCCAATTAAATAAAGGAGTTTTACCTCGGAAACTTGAGTTCCAATGTAATCACCAGTATACAATGAATCGTTATATTCTTTTACAGCAAGCCTCATAAACCGTTGTTCTTGATCTTGAATCTTGAGTGTTCGGTAAAGCCAACCGATCCTTATGTATATTCCGGCCAGGATAATATGTTTTTCTTTCTTTAAAGTGCCACAATAACTGGCAAGCTTATAGGTTTGAATTGTTTGGTGAATGGTCCTTTTCCCACTGAAGTCATGTGGAATCCACCGACTGACAACTGCCGTTTTTATTGCTGTTTCTGCTCCTGGGGGAAAAGCCTTTGAAAAATCATCTGAAAATGAGAAACCACAATAAGGGCAAACCTGAATATGATAATATAGAGGATTTGATTCCTCTGATTCATATAAAGGGAAAAAGTCTGTATCAAATTCGGATATTTTTATAAACCGGCTTCGGACCTTTTTGCTAAGAAATGGTTTCTTGCAAAACAAACATTCATATTTTTTGTCATAGATAGGCTCAATGGTGGGCATGATTGTTTTTTCCTTTTTTATTAATTAAGTTGTTTTATCTCATTATAACTTAGTTTGCAGAATTTAGAGTGATGACATAGGGTTTAATTTGTTGAGTACCTGACTTGAAGTGTTTATACTAAAAGAAAGCAATGGATTCATAGTGGAATAAAAAATAAGGAGGAAAAAAAATGAGTAATGATGTAATTTTGCTGACAGAAGCAGCAGCACTTCAAATAAAAGAAATGATTAAGCAGAATGAGGAAGAGGGTGCTTTTTTACGTGTGGCCGTTCAAGGCGGTGGCTGCAGTGGATTATCTTACGGTGTGGGCTTTGACCACGAGGTAAAGGATGGGGATATCAAGTTTGAACAGCATGGGATTCAAATTCTAGTGGATAAAGAAAGTGCACCAGTTTTGCAGGGTACAAAAATTGATTTCAAGCAATCGATGATGGGCGGCGGCTTTACCATCGATAATCCGAATGCAATTGCCTCATGCGGTTGTGGGTCATCATTCAAAACCGCTACAAATGCCGGAACACCTGAAGAATGTTAATCCATCATAAAAGGCGGCTTTAGAGGCCGCCTTTTTGCATATTATTGATAACTTTGGTAACTGCCTAGCTCTAGCGCCCAGCGACTAGTGTACTTCGCCCACCTCCCTACGATAAGTCAACATCGAATCGCTAACGTCTTCGTGTTTCCTTTATCTCAGTCGGTGTGCTCCAGTCCATACGTCGCTAAACGGGCGCTTCCGCTTTTCTTATTTATCAAACATAGAAGAACTATGCAATGGCTGTACTTTTGATTTTGGATCGATGAAGGATTTTGCATTGTTAATAGCAGTTGGAGCTTCACCAAAACCGCAGGCAATTAATTTTACCTTTCCATCATAGCTGCAAATATCACCGGCAGCGTAGACTCCAGGCACATTCGTTTCCATTTTGGAGTTAACAACAATGGAATTTTTCTCAATTTCAAGCCCCCATTCTTTAATGGGTCCTAGAGAAGACACGAAACCATAGTTAACGATTACATCATCAACATCAATTGTTACTTTGCCTTCACCATTTACTTCCTTAATCACAACTTGGTTGATGCCATTTTCGTCACCAACTAAATCGGCTGGAACATATGGCGTTTTAATATCTACTTTAGAGTTATTTAAATTTTCTACACTATGCTCGTGGGCACGGAACTTATCTCTACGGTGAACAATGGTTACTTGCTCAGCAATTGGCTCAAGCATTAACGCCCAATCGACAGCTGAATCGCCACCGCCGAATACAACAACTTTTTTACCAGCAAATTTATTTAAATCTTCAATGAAATAATGCAAATTTTGACGTTCATACTTTGCAGCGTCTTCTAATTCTAGGCGGCGTGGCTGAAACGCACCGTTTCCAGCAGTAACAATAACAGTTTTAGAATAATGCACTTCTTTGTCAGTTGTTAATTTAAAAGAGCCATCCGGTTGTTTCTCAAGCTTTTCGACAGATTGTTCTAGGGCAATAACTGGGTCGAATTTTGCCATTTGCGCTTTTAAATTATTCACCAGTTCCTGGGCACGGATTTTTGGGAAACCCGCAACATCATATATATATTTTTCTGGATAAAGCGCTGACAATTGACCTCCTAGTTGTGGCAGGCTTTCAATGATTTTAACAGATGCTTGTCTCATTCCTCCATAAAAAGCAGTAAATAAGCCAACAGGGCCCCCACCGATAATCGTAATGTCGTAAACAGTTTGATCTTCTTGCAATCCGAATCCCCCCAACTGTGTAGTTACAAGTTACAAATTCCAAAATATAAAATATATCATATCACAATTTTAGTTTATACCACATATAATACTGAAGAATAGTACGACTTTTTTGAAATTTTAAATAAGTTAAAGAAAAACCACTATTTAAATTTTCTAATTCTTTTTAAATTAAATTGCTTGAAAAATATAGTAAAAAATATTAAGATAAGTTATGGATATATTGTTACTATTTTGTGACAAAAAAGGTACATTTATTTATCTAACATTAGTTTGTCTGACATCGTGAAATTCATCACAAACTTTTTCTTATCTTTTGAAACAAAGAAAGAATATTTATTTGTCTATCATCGTGAAATTCATCACAAACTTTTTTGCCATCTACAAAATAATATTTAATAAAGATGTGGAAGATAAGGGAAAGCAACTAGTAAAAAAATATAAAGGCGGAAGTGATCACTTTGAGAAAGAATAAAATTGTTATTTTAGGGGCGGGCTACGGCGGATTAATGACAGCTGTTCGTTTGCAAAAATTAGTAGGTGTAAATGAAGCAGATATCGTTTTAGTCAATAAAAATGATTACCATTATGAAACAACATGGTTACATGAGGCATCTGCTGGAACATTACATCATGACCGTGTACGTTATGAGATTCGTGATGTTATTGATCGCAATAAGGTTGAATTTGTCCAAGACACAGCAGTTGAAATTAAAACCGAAGAGAAGAAAGTGATCTTGGAAAATGGAGAAATCACTTATGATTATCTTGTCATTGCTTTAGGCGGGGAGCCTGAAACGTTCGGAATTAAGGGCTTAAAGGAATTTGCTTTCGGAATCACGAATGTCAATTCTTCCCGACAATTGCGTGAACATATTGAATACCAATTTGCTACTTACAATACGGAGGAAGAAAAAAACGACGAAAGATTATCGATAGTTGTTGGGGGAGCGGGCTTTACTGGAATTGAATTTCTAGGTGAATTAACAAACCGGATTCCTGAACTTTGTCATGAATATGATGTTGACTTTAATAAGGTGAAAATTACTTGTGTAGAAGCTGCGCCAACAGTTCTTCCAGGCTTTGACGAAGATCTTGTTAAATACGCTGTCTCTCACTTAGAAAAAAAAGGCGTTGAATTTTTAATTGGTACTGCCATTAAGGAATGTACTCCTGATGGGATCATTGCCGGGAAAAAAGATGAAGAACCGATTGAAATTAAAGCAGCAACTGTTGTCTGGGCTGCAGGTATCCGTGGAAATTCAATTATTGAAAAATCCGGTTTTGAAGCAATGAGAGGCCGTGTTAAGGTTCAGAAGGATTTACGAGCACCTGGTTACGATGATCTATTTATTATTGGAGATTCCTCATTATTTATTAATGAAGAAATCAACCGCCCGTATCCGCCGACAGCACAGATTGCTATGCAGCAGGGTGAAGTTTGCGCCCGTAATATTGCTGCTCTTATAAGAGATAAACATGAGCTTGAAGAATTTAAGCCTGATATTAAGGGTACTGTTTGCTCCCTTGGTGAGGACGATGCCATTGGTGTTGTTTATGGTAAAAAGCTTAGAGGCGGCAAAGCATCATTTATGAAAAAAGTCGTCGACAACCGTTCACTATTTATGATTGGCGGCGCATCTCTTGTTATGAAAAAAGGAAAGTTTAAAGTATTTTAATAACTTAGCTTTTACCAAATAAACAACGGCGTGAAGGGGCAGAGAAATCTGCTCTTTTTTTACTTTAATAACCTTAAAAATGGGGAGAATGCGTTTTAAATGAGTAGGTTTGGAGTGTGCTCCAGTCACTTGCAAAGGATGTGCTGATGTCGACGTTTACCACAGGACGTGGAGTTTTTAGTCGATGATCCTTAAACGGGCGCTTTCGTTTTCTTTTTCTATTGCTCCTTTTTTGACATTCAGTTACACTTATTGGTGATGTGAAAGGGGGAATTTTCAGGTGCAGATGAGCATTGTGGTTTTGATCATTTCAATTTTGCTATTTTTTGTGCTATTTTTTGGAATTGGCTTTTTACTTAATATGCTATTGAGAATGTCCTGGATCATGGCTATTGTTTACCCAATTATTGCAATATTAATTGTCGATAAAGTGCGTTTTATCGAGTATTTTACAAATAGTCAGTCAGCATTTAGCCAGCTAGGACACCGATTTGCCTCATTAGGTATTGCAGATATTATCATTCTTATTAGTGGACTAGCAGGAGCAATCGCTGCTGGAATTACCATCAAGCTGTTAAGAAAAAATGGATACGCCATGTTTTAAAATCGTAATTGAAAAAAGACAACCCTTACATTGCGTAAAGGTTGTTTTTTTTATGTACCACCAGAATTTCTATCTTTGAACATAGAGAATTGACTAGTTCCAGTCCTGTCGCTAAACGGTCGCATCCGCTTTTCTATTTTTTTCATCTCTCTTTGTATATTTCCGTTAACGTCGGGAAAAGACTATTTGAGGGAGGAATGAAAAATAGTATGAGTAAATTAGATGATTTTCTAAGGCGTTTGGTGATGACATGTCTTTTTATAACAGCTCTTTTTATGACATTTCAATCCTTTTCCGGAGTAAAAACACAAACGCTTTTAGCCTTTGCTAATTTATCAATGAAAGCTGAACACCAACTAGCGGAAAAATTAAGCTCACAAATTACACATAAATTGAACACAATCGGGCTTTCCTATAAAAAGCTAAAGCAAACTGTTAAACTGGATTCTTTCCTATTTTCAGGCCATGCTTCTGCTAAGGAAATCCCAACTTTAGAGGATTCCATTGATTGGACAAAGTACCCTAAGCAAACCGTTGTGGCAACGGGATATACAGCTGGGTATGAATCGACAGGTAAAAATAAGAATCATCCTGAATATGGAATAACCTTTTCTGGTGTAAAGGTGAAGCGGGATTTATATTCAACGATTGCCGCTGATTTAACTATTTTTCCAATTGGGACCATTCTATTTATTCCTGGTTATGGATATGGTGTGGTGGCTGATAAAGGCGGGGCCATAAAAGGAAATGAACTTGACCTTTATTATGAGACTGTAAATGATGTGTATCAATCATGGGGAAAAAAGAAATTAGATGTATACATTATCCAAAAGGGAAGTGGCAAGCTGACAGAGAAGGAATTATTAGGATTAAATGAAGATGAATCCATGCAGGTCTTTCGTCAGCAGTATGTCAAATCTGAAAGAAGATAAAGCAGGCCTAGGCCTGTTTTTTGTGTTTTATCCCGCATTAACGGGCAGTAAGACTCCCGCTGATTGAAGTTTCACTTTAAAGACCTACTTTTAAGAAATTCAGCTATATAATAGATAGTAGTAATAAATTCATTAAAAAAGGGGGAACTTTACTTTGGATGATTATCCACTTGAGTATTATGAGTTTTTCGTGAAATTCAACGAAGGTGATTATTATTCTTGCCACGATTTGCTCGAAGAAATGTGGATGACGGATAAAGGAAATTTATTTTTAAAAGGACTACTGCAAATGAGTGTGGCAATTTACCATTATGGATATGGCAATGTAAAAGGGGCTAGATCTATGATGCAGACTGCCCATGAATATTTGCAGTCCTACCGGCCGAAGCATTGGGGATTGGATTTAGAAAAAGTATATCTGTTTGTGGAGCAGGCGCTGTCTATTTTTCCAATTGATATTGACCGGTTATCATATGAAGAAATAAATAAGCTTCCCAAGTTGCCGAAGCTGTACTTATATTTGGAAGATTGTTAGTAGCTGAATTTGAAAAAAATCTGGGGGGGCAAATATGTTTCAAATTGATAATAATTTTCAATTATCTAATCAACATGAAAGTATTATTATAGGTCTGTTTGACAAGCAGGAAAAGTTTGCAGGTGATTTAGCAAGGTTTGATGAGGCATTTGGAGATCAATTAACAGAACTTGTCAAAAGCGGTGATTTATCAGCGAAGTATAAAAATATTAATAAGATACATAGCTTAGGCAAGATAGGCTCGAAGCGAATTTGGTTTGTCGGGCTAGGAAAAGAAAAGGATTTAACCTTTGAAAAACTTCGCAATGCGTTTGGTAAATTGTTTAAGTCGATAAAGACAACTAGGCTGGAGGAGACAGCAGTTTTGTTAGGGTCCTTCCTTTCTGAAAAAATAGATGGCATAGACGCTGCCCATGCATTAAGCGAGGCCTTCACCTTAGCCGTCTACCAATTTGAGGGATATAAGCAAAAGTCAAATGAACCAGAAAAAAGCCTGAGAAGCATAACCATTTATCATGATGCATGTGACAAAGAGGAGTATCTGGCAGCATTAGAAGTAGGCCAGGCTTTTGGAAATGGAGTTAATTCAGCACGGACGCTTGTCAATATTCCTGGGAATTTGCTTACAGCAACAGATATTGCCGATTACGCCAGCGGCTTAGCTGATCGATATGGGTTTGAACTTGAAATCTTGGGGAAAGAAGAGATTGAAAAGCTTGGGATGGGGGCGTTTCTTGCTGTGAACCAAGGGTCAGCAGAACCCCCTAAAATGATCGTTCTTAAATATCAAGGAAAAGAACAATGGACAGATGTGATTGGTCTAGTCGGAAAAGGGATCACGTTTGACACAGGAGGCTACTCGCTTAAAACAAAGGCTGGAATCGTTGGAATGAAGACAGATATGGGCGGAGCAGCAGCTGTTCTTGGGGCGATGGAAATCATTGGACAATTAAGGCCTGAACAAAATGTTGTGGCTGTGATCCCCTCAACAGATAATGTGATCAGCGGTTCAGCGTTCAAACCGGACGATGTCATCACATCGATGAGTGGTAAGACGATCGAAGTATTAAATACCGATGCGGAAGGCCGTCTCGTGTTGGCGGATGCCATAACCTATGCCAAACATCATGGAGCTGAATATCTTGTTGATGTCGCAACTCTAACAGGCGGGGTCATTACTGCACTTGGATTATATACAACAGGTGCGATGACGAATAATGAGGCATTGTATAAACAAATCCAAGAAGCGTCACTGGAATCCTGTGAACCGATTTGGCTATTGCCGTTATTCGAGCGGGATAAGGAAAGAGTCCGCAGCAGTAAAATAGCTGATTTGAATAATTCACCAGGACGTGAAGGACATGCGATTGTTGCTGGTGCCTTTATTGGGGAATTTGCTGAGAATACACCATGGGTTCATCTCGATATTGCCGGAACGGCTACTACTGCAAAAGATTATGACCTTGGTCCAGCTGGTGCTACCGGTGTAATGACACGGACACTTGCACTGTTTGCAGAACGATTTGAGCCATTCGGCAAATAATGATTAATCCTGATTACTTAAAATTTACAAAAGGCTTGGATGGAAAACAAAAGTCGATTCCAGTGAGAAGTCCTTCCCGGAAGCCCACTCCAAATTCTTTATGTTTGCATATGAAATAGTGTAGGCAAGTATAGATGAAAAGGAGGTTCAGCCCAATTGTACCCATATTATAGAGGCGCATATCCAATACCTGATCAAAGATTTCTTGGCTGGGGGCTGGGATGGCCGCTGGCGGCTGGAGGACTTGGTTTTTTAGGAGGATTAATTGGCGGCGGACTTATCGGCGGTGCGTTAGCAAGCCGCCCATTTTATGGAGGATTCGGATACCCGGGGTTTGGTTGCCCGGGAATGGGTTATCCAGGCATGGGCTTCGGCGGTTATCCTTATTTTTATTGAAAAAAACGAAGAAACAGCTTCTATCGAAGAAGCTGTTTCTTTCTTTTTTTTGCAAAAAAAGGTTAAAATGGTAAGTAGTGTGTGTAACTTGAAAGCTAAAATTTGTTGCGATGTTCGTATAAATCAATGGCACCTAACACAATATGAGCGAGGCCAAATCCAAATATGGTATTGGAGTACATTTTATCAATTTTACGGTTTTGTTTCATTGCAATCCCCGCCGTAGTTACCGCGGTTCCAAGGATCGTTGGAATTAAGCCTTCTCTAATTTCCATGGCTGTCCCACCTCAACTTTTTTATAAATTGTCCTTAGGGACATTAAATAGTTTTTCACAAAATTAGTTAATTAATGATGTTATCATTTTACAGATGGAGGAATTGAAATGGCTAAAAAAACTTCTTTGGTGGATGTGCTGGGGATCAAATTTACTCTTTTGGAAAAAGGAAAAGTAATCGCAACAATGCCTGTTGATGAACGAACACATCAACCGTTTGGGTTATTGCACGGAGGGGCTTCCGTTGCTTTGGCGGAAACAGTTGCAAGTATGGGGGCATATGAGCTTGTTGATAAACAAACCCAAGTGGTAGTCGGACTTGAAATTAACGCGAATCATATCCGTTCCAAAAAGGATGGGGTTGTAACTGCAAAAGGAACCGTACTGCATCAAGGAAAAACAACAATGGTTTGGGATATAAAAATTACCGATGAACAAGATCGCTTGATTTGCGTATCAAGATGTACAATTGCTGTTTTGAATATCAATAATGATTGAACTTCAAAAGGGTGGAATAACTTACCATCCTTTTTTATTTTGAATAAAATTTTTTTGAAATTCATGATATAATAAAAAATATCAAAGTCGAAAAGGAATACAAATTAGTATATTGGAAATGGTGAGAAGGTGGTGGAATGATGAAAGAACGCCGGCAGCATTTATTTATAGATTTTGAGTTTACCATGCCCGAAAAATATGTTCGTGCGAAAAACTTTTTTCCTGAAATCATCGAGATTGGTCTTGTTTCGGTAATAAACGATAAAATTGTGGATCAGTTTTCATCGTTTGTGACGCCAATTAAATTCCCAATTCTTTCTGAACGCTGCAAATCTTTTCTACATATTTCACAAGAGCAAGTCGACAAAGGGATCCCTTTTATGGAACTTGTTCGGAGAATGATGGATTATGATCGGAATTATGAAAATGTCATTGTTACATGGGGAAATATGGATATGAAAGTATTAAGGCATAATTGTCACCAGGCAAATGCTCCATTTCCGTTAAAAGCGGTTGAAATCGATCTATCGATGGAATATAAACGAT
Source organism: Bacillus sp. EB600 (assembly GCF_024494385.1). Lineage (GTDB taxonomy): Bacteria > Bacillota > Bacilli > Bacillales > Cytobacillaceae > JAEVLT01. The sequence goes on along the minus strand of NZ_JAEVLT010000004.1, from coordinate 186,802 downwards.
TCTTTGGTGACCAAAACCAAACTGGTTTGTGGAAGGCTGTCCAAGAATATGGAAAAGAAGGAACTGGCAGGCATCACCGCGCCCTTGATGATGCATTGACGACCTATAATATTTTCCGATTGGTTGAAAAAGATAAACAATATCTTGAAAAGCCGAAACCAACAACCATTGGTGATCGTATTGATTTTTCTAAGCTGTTAAATGAATTTGCGTAAAAGGACCAAATCTGTAAATAGGATTTGGTCTTTTGTTTTTATTTAGGCTGTTTTCGTAAACATTGTTGCTAGTAGAGAAGTGGTTGATTTCCGCTCCAGAATGCTCGCTTTCCGCGGGGTGGGCGGTGAGCCTCCTCGGCGCTTAAGCGCCTGTGGGGTCTCGCCTGTCCCACTGCTCCCGCAGGAGTCTCGCACCTTCCACTCCAATCAACTTTTTTTTCAATGGTTTATTTTCACAAGACCTATTTATAAAAACAACAATCTTTTATAAAAGAGCCTTTATTTAAAATAGTCTTGCTCTAAACCTTTAATTATTTCTAAGCTTTTATCCGCCCACGGTGAGGCTGCTTCAACTAAGTCCTTTTTTAGTTTATCCACTGCAATCCGTAATGATTCTTGGTATTCAGGAATTTCTTCAACATAATGCTTGACCATTTGTTTTGGTACGTTTGTTTGTTCCCGATAGGCAAGAGATCGTCGCTCATGAAAAATCCCTACATCAGCACTCTTTGGATGGTGCAGGTCCCCCTGCATGGGATGGGTGAGGACGGCCAAAACTCTGACTAAATAATGCTGGGGACGCTCCTCAGTTATTTCCCCAATATACTTCCCTGTTTTATATATCGCTGTTACTTTATCGCCTATCTGAAATTCAGACATTTATTGGCCTCCTTGTTTTACGGCTTTTTCTTTATTATGAAGGATGATTATAAAAAAACAAAGTGTTAAAATGGCAATATCATATAAATGAACAAAGCCGGAGGGATGATAATTGCTAACAAAAATGAAGATACTTATGTCTATAGCAGCCATAATGCTTTTTCTAGCTGCCTGTGGGACAAGCAATTCAAACCAAGAATCAAAAAAAGACAACACTAAACCAAATTCACCGAAAGTAACTGAGAAAGAAGGGGGAAAAACAATGACTAACTCTTTTCCACAATTAACATCTGAAGTGACTCCTGACGAAAAAGTAATTGAAATGGAAACATCAATGGGCTCAATTAAGATCAAACTTTTTCCTGAATATGCACCTAAGGCAGTTGAAAACTTTGTGAAACATAGTGAGGAAGGCTATTATAATGGGCTTCTTTTTCACAGGGTAATCAAAGACTTTATGATCCAAGGTGGAGATCCTAACGGCAACGGGACTGGTGGCGAAAGCATTTACGGCAAGCCGTTTGAAGATGAATTTTCAAACCATTTATTTAATATTCGAGGGGCACTGTCAATGGCTAATTCAGGTGAAAATACTAATGGAAGTCAGTTTTTTATCGTCCAAAATCCAAAAGTTGACCCATCCATGAAGGAACAAATGGAAAAGGCTGGATACCCTCATGAAATTATTGATGCTTACGCAAAAAATGGCGGTACACCTTGGCTTGACCATCGGCATACCGTTTTTGGACAAGTTATTGATGGAATGGATGTAGTCGATAAAATTACCAATACTCCTGTTGGTGCACAGGATAAACCAAAGGAAGATGTCATTATTCAAAAAATTACTGTTATCAAATAAATAGACAGACTGAGGGTTAAAAACTTGGAACAATAGATGACCATTGCTATAATTACCTTTAAAGGACTCCTTTTTAGAAAGGAAGAACAAAATGATTCAATGGTACGTGCTTTCCTTGTTTTTATACTTTCCTAAAGATAAACGAGAATATATTCCGGCAGTAATTAGTTTAACAATTTTTATGATTGCTGCGTTCATAACAATGAGACTTATTATCTCCTATTCGAAACGAGAAGCCCAAAAGGCAAAAGAGCTCGAAGAAAAATTAAAACAGGATCGAAAAAATTGGAACAGTTAATACTTAACTGTTCTTTATTTTTTTTATGCTGAACTTTGAGAATTGTCTAGCTCCAGGCATCTCCCTACGATAATTCAAGCACGAATGCGCTTACGCTCTTCGTGTTTCCTTTGCCGTGTATTAACGGGCAGTAGATTCTCAACTGCCCGCAAATGTCGCTGACCGGCACTTTCGCTTTTTGATGAATACAAACCCAAGTTACGGTCATACTAACCGGAAATTGCTCTTTTTGGAGGGTTACTAGTATGAAGAAAAGCTGGGTAATCATCCCGCTGCTTTTGCTGTCTGGATGTACACAACAGAACCCCATGAAGGTCAGTGTAGAAATGTATAATACGGTGGGCGACTCTTTAGGAAATATAAACTTGGCAGAACAAGCAAGTGGTGTGAAACTTAAAGTAAAGTTAAAAGGTTTGCCGCCTGGTGTACACGCCATTCATATTCATGAAAAAGGAAAATGTACAGCACCAGATTTTAAATCAGCGGGTAACCACTTTAATCCTGAAAAGAAGGAACACGGACTCTTACATCCAAAAGGTGCACATGCAGGAGATCTTCCAAACCTAATTGTCGAGGATACTGGGAGCGTTAGTGCTGATATTATGGCACCGAACGTTACGTTAAAAAGTGGGAAAAAATCATTGATGACCAAAGAGGGAACATCCATCGTAATTGATGAAGATAAGGACGACGGAATGACGCAGCCATCAGGTGACTCAGGAAAACGAATTGCCTGCGGAAAAATTTCTAATAATAAACAAGCAGGGCAGAAAAAAGCCCAAGATGAAAAAGAATAGTGATTGCTCCTGAACGATAAGGTGAGAAAAAATTTTCTGTAAAAAAGAACATTCATAAAAATTTAAAATACTTAGGTTTATCGTCTAATCCTTCTTTTACAAATGGACATACACTATGGTGTACAATTTGGAAGGGGAGATTAGTTTGGAAAAAGAAAATAGACAATTTGGCGGTGGCTATCCACAAATGGGCGGTTATCCACAAATGGGCGGTTATCCACAAATGGGTGGCTATCCACAAATGGGTGGCTATCCACAAATGGGCGGTTATCCACAAATGGGTGGCTATCCGCATATGGGTGGTTACCCGCAAATGGGCGGTTACCCGCAAATGGGCGGTTATCCAGGCATGATGGGCGGACATCATCATCACCACCATCATGGAGGTTATCCACAAATGGGTTACCCTAAAAAACCAGGTGGTTACCAGCAAATGGGTGGTTATCCACAAACTGGTTTGCAAGGCTATGGTCAGCGCTCCAAACAGAAATAGCAGTTGTGCAAGCCAGCATCATTTCTATAAAAAGCACTAATTCTAAAATTGACTACCTATCTTAACAGACGGGTAGTATTTGTTTTTTTTGGAAATGTATACTAAGTTTGAATGAGCACCGTTACTTAAAAAGGACTTACATAAGGGAGAGCATTGCGGGATGAAAAATAAAATATTTTATCAGGATGCATACATCCAAACGTTTTCAGCAAAGGTTGTAAAAGAAGCCGAGGACTCAGCGGGAAACTTGTTCGTCGTATTAGACCAAACTGCCTTTTATCCGACCGGCGGAGGCCAGCCGCATGATACCGGCACGATTGGTGATGTAAATGTGCTAAATGTTGAAGAAATTGATGGTGAAATTCTCCATTTTATCGAAAAACCGTTGCAAATATCAAAAGGTGAAGTGGTGGGGAGGATTGATTGGCAAAGACGTTTTGATCACATGCAGCAGCATGCTGGCCAACATATTTTATCGGCTGCCTTTGATAACCTATTTCACTATAAGACAATCAGCTTTCATCTTGGAAATGAAGTGCTAACGATCGATCTTGATACAGACACCTTATTAGATGCGGAAGCAGACCAAGCAGAACGGCTTGCAAACCAAATCATTCTTGAAAACAGAAGCATTGAAACAAAATGGCTGACAGAAGCCGAATTGTCCCAATATCCGCTCCGAAAAGCAACTAAGGTAAAGGATGATATTCGGCTTGTTATTATTCCAGACTTTGATTATAACGGCTGTGGTGGAACACATCCAAAATCAACAGGTGAAGTACGCGCCATTAAACTATTGGATTGGGAAAAGCAAAAGAAGAAAATCCGACTTCAATTTGTTTGTGGTGATCGCGTTCTTGACCAATTCCAGCAAAAACAAACAGTCCTTTTGGGATTGACCAAGCTTTTAAATGCCCCTGAAAAAGACATGTGTGGTGCCGTATTGAGGATGCTTCAATCGGAAAAGAAGTTGGAAAAATCGCTGGAACAAGCACAGGAAAAACTTTTCACCTACGAGGCAGCTGAATTAATAGCGGAGAGCAGCTCACTACGTGAAGAAAAACTTGTCAGCAAAGTCTTTCAGGGAAGAACCATTCAAGAGCTGCAAAAGCTTGCTCGCCTTGTAACCGCAAAAGAGCAAAATTGCAATGTACTGTTTATATCCGAAAATGATAATCGGCTGCAAGTAGTTTGTGCTCGAGGCTCGAATGCTACCGAAAATATGAAGAGTTTGATCGGAGATGCACTAAAACTAATAAATGGAAAAGGTGGAGGAAATGAAGCCTTTGCTCAAGGAGGAGGGGAAGCACTTATTTCAGGAGATGAACTACTAAAAAACTTGCTAGGGAAAATATTTGCGAAGGTTAATGGATAAACCTGCAAATTTAGGAAAATAATATTTTTTGTTAGTCCCCTTTTTTATACAGTTAATCAAAAGGTTTGTTTGAAAAAATATTACGAACTATAATAAAAAGGTTGAAAATTTATTTTATCGTTTTTTGAAGGGATGTTTTAGTTTGGAAAAACAAAATATCGGCGTAGTTGGCGTTGGTGTAATGGGAAGAAGCCTCGCCTTAAATTTTGAAAGTAAGGGTTTCACTGTTTCAATGTATGACCTTTCAGCTGAAAAAGTTAATCAAATAATTGAACATAATCAAGGAAAAAGACTATTTGGCACAGCAAATATTGAAGAATTTGTTCAATCATTGGAAAGCCCCCGAAAAATACTAGTAATGGTAAATGCAGGGGTTATTACCGATAAAGCGATTGAATCGCTTCTGCCTTATTTAGAGAAAGGAGATATCCTCATTGACGGCGGAAACAGTTTTTACAAGGATACAATCCGTAGGAACCAAGAGTTGGCTGAGAAAGGATTCCTTTTTATTGGTGCAGGAGTGTCCGGAGGAGAGGAAGGAGCTCTTAAGGGACCTGCGATCATGCCAAGCGGCCAAAAAGAGGCATATGAAGCTGTTGAGCCTTTATTAACTTCCATTTCAGCAAAAGTGAATGGTGATCCATGCTGTACATATATCGGGCCTAACGGTGCAGGACATTACGTTAAAATGGTACATAATGGAATTGAATATTCGGATATGCAATTGATATGTGAAACGTATCACTTAATGAAAGAATTTCTGGGGCTGTCAACAGACGAGCTTCATGAAGTATTTGCAGAATGGAACAAAGGTGAACTGGACAGCTATCTTATCGAGATTACTTCAGATATTTTTACGAAAAAAGATCCTGAAACAGGGAAGCCGATAGTTGATGTTATTTTAGATACTGCCGGACAAAAAGGAACAGGAAAGTGGACCAGCCAAAGTGCGCTTGATCTTGGTGTTCCGCTTTCGATTATTACGGAGTCTGTCTTTGCACGTTATATTTCCGCAATGAAGTCAGAGCGTGTAAGGGCAAGTAATATTTTACAGGGTCCTACTAAACAAGAATTTTCAGGCGATAAAAAAGATTTTATTGAACTCATTCGTAAATCGTTGTATCTAAGTAAAATCGTTTCGTATGCCCAAGGCTTTGCCCAACTGAAGGTTGCTTCTGTGGAGTATGATTGGGATTTAAGACCAGGTGAAATCGCCATGATCTTCCGTGGTGGATGTATCATTCGGGCACAGTTCCTACAAAATATTAAAGATGCTTATGACCGTAATCCGAATTTAGATAATCTTTTATTGGATGAATATTTCCGTTCAATTGTCGAAAATTATCAAGACGCTGCTAGGGAAGTCGTTACAATGGCTATTAAAGCTGGAATTCCGGTTCCAGGTCTATCCAGTGCCCTTGCTTATTATGATAGCTACAGGTCAGCAGTGCTCCCTGCGAATTTATTACAGGCCCAGAGAGATTATTTTGGTGCTCATACGTACCAAAGAGTTGACCGTGAAGGAACGTTCCATACGGATTGGCTTACCATATAGAGATTTCTTTAAAACAGGTGGTGTTTTCTCGCCTGTTTTTTTATGTTAACCTAAAAACTAGTTGTCCGGAAGTGGTATAATTCGTACATGTTTTCCGATCTGTTGAGTGCAGTGGAAGGCGCGCAGGAGTTCGGAGCAGGGGAGATCCCCGAAGGAGCGAAAGCGACGGGGAGGCTCCGCTGCACGCCCGCAGAAAGCAAAGCGCCTGGAACGGAAATCAACAGACAAGGTTCAGAGCGATATACAAAAAAGGGGTGCCCCTAAAAGTTATACTTTTGGGACACCCTCATCAAAAAGGGGGAATACTAGAAAGCCTTATAATCAAAGCTTTGACAGTATTCCCTCTTTTTATACCAAAAAAATTAAAACTTGATTTTCAGCTTAAGAACGGGATTCTGATAATAACTCGGATGTAGGAATATCTAAAACCGTTGATAACTTTAATAGTGTCTCATTACTTGGAATTTGTATGCCGGATTCATAATCCTCAATCCTTTTAGCTCCCATTCTCAATTTCTGAGCAAGTTCTTCTTGAGACAAGTTTCGTCTTTCTCGTACAGCTTTAATATTTTTGCCAAGTGAACTCATTTTTTTCCACCTCACTTTAGATATCTACACACTATCATTTTACCACTTTTTCTTCATTTCTTTACTTATTATTTCGAACATTTTGTTAATTTCTCTTTTTCCATTTCTTTTTTCACTATAGATCTTTGATAAATCGTGCCCACTGTGATATAATTTCTTATTGCATATATAAATGGATAAAAATAGTGAGATATAGGAGTGTTTACATGTCAGAAAATATTGAAGTAGGAAGTATTATAACAGGAAAGGTAACAGGAATTCAGCCATACGGTGCATTCGTTGCACTTGACGATAAAACACAAGGCCTCGTTCATATTTCTGAAATTACACACGGCTACGTCAAGGATATTAATGATCATTTAAAAGTCGGTGACGAAGTCAAGGTTAAGGTATTATCCATTGATGAAGCAGCCGGCAAAATTGGCCTTTCAATTCGCGCTACGGAAGAAGCACCAGCTCAAACAACTGTTAAACCAAAGAAGGCACGGAAACGCCAGGCAGCTACTATTTTGCCTGAAGCCGAAGAGCAGCAAGGATTTAATACATTAAAAGATAAGCTTCAAGAGTGGATTGATCAGTCACAAAAAGAAGATTTAATAAAAAAATAATTACCATTCAAGCCTAACCATACCATTTGGTTAGGCTTTTTTTTGGTTTAGGAAAAATTATAAAATATTAACTTTTTGATGACTTTGAATCAAGTTAATTTACGTCTAGCTCCGACGCACAGAAGTGCTAGTGCCGACGTTGCCGCCAGGACGGCGGCGCTCTTAGTCGGCCAGCGCCCAGCGTCTAGTGTACTTCGCCCACTTCCCTACGATAAGTCAAGCACAAATGCGCTAACGCTCTTCGTGTTTCCTTTATCTCAGTCAGTGTGCTCCAGTCCTGTCGTGCGTTAAACGGGCGCTTCCGCTTTTGTTTTTAAAAAAACCTTGCAGCCATTTTAGGCTGCAAGGTTCTTTATCTCGTTGGTCTGGCTTCGGGCTCTCGTTCCATTTGTTCATTTGGCTTGAAAAGAAGTCCAAGATTAATGAGACCGGCAATCCCTACTAGTCCATAAATTATTCTTGAGAGCGCGGTATTCTGTCCGCCAAAGATACTGGCAACAAGATCAAATTGGAAAAACCCAATTAGTCCCCAGTTAATAGCCCCAATAATAGTAAGTACCAGTGCAATACGTTGAATAGAACTCATATTCTTTCCTCCTTTAATCATATGTTCATTTTATAGAATGAAGCAGCCTTTAGAAAAATATACATGTATGAAAGGCTTTAGATTTATTTTTCTGAAATAGAAAAAATAAGCTGCAATCTTTGCAAATGACTGCAAAATAAATAATAATTATGAAAGAAAAGGGAGGCATTCTTACTATGCAGAATTTTACTTACTATAACCCTACAAAATTAATTTTTGGACAAGGGCAGCTTGAACAATTGAAAACGGAAGTTCCTCCATACGGAAAAAAGGTTTTGCTTGTCTATGGTGGCGGGAGCGTTAAACGTAGTGGTTTATACGATAACGTGGTCAACACGTTAAAGGAAATTGATTCAGAAGTGTTCGAGCTCTCAGGTGTTGAACCCAATCCTCGTTTGACAACAGCAAAGAAGGGGATTGAGATTTGTCATAAAGAAGGTATTGAATTTATACTAGCCGTTGGCGGCGGAAGTGTGATTGATTGTACGAAACTTATCGCAGCAGGGGCAAAATATGATGGCGATGCCTGGAATATAGTGACAAAGAAGGTTTTTGCTACTGAAGCTCTTCCATTTGGTGTAGTGCTCACCCTTGCGGCAACCGGCTCAGAAATGAACTCAGGTTCTGTTATTACCAATTGGGAAACAAATGAAAAATACGGATGGGGAAGCCCGGTTACCTACCCGAAATTCTCGATTTTAGATCCTGTTCATACATATACAGTTCCAAAAAAACAAACTGTTTATGGAATGGTTGATATGATGGTCCATACTTTAGAACATTACTTTCACCTTGAGGAAAATACTTTATTGCAGGATCGGATGTGTGAGGGGCTGCTGCTTACCGTTATTGAAACAGCTCCAAAGTTGATTAACGATCTTGAAAATTATGACTATCGAGCAACAATCTTATATAACGGAACGATGGCCTTAAATGGCATGATCTCAATGGGCTTCCAGGGTGATTGGGCGACACATAATCTCGAACATGCTGTTTCTGCTGTATATGACATTCCACATGGGGGCGGACTGGCAATTCTATATCCTAACTGGATGAAGCATAACATAAAGGTGAAGCCTGAACGTTTTAAACAGCTTGCTGTTAGGGTATTTGGCGTAAACCCAGAAGGAAAGAGTGCGGAAGAAGCTGGTCTTGAAGGAATCGAAAGACTGCGTGAATTCTGGAATAAGATCGGTGCACCTTCCCGTTTGGCAGATTACGACATCAATGACAGTCAGATTGATTTAATGGCGGACAAAGCGATGGTAAACGGGGAGTTTGGAGGCTTCAATAAGCTAAACAGAGAAGACTGCATTGCTATTTACAAAGCTTCGCTTTAAAAGAAAGCGGCAGCTTCCGTCTGGCTTTTTTTAAAGAAGGTCTCAGTAAAAATGTTGTTGGCAAAGGGTACGCCTACAAATGAGGCAGTTTCTTGAAAGTCAGAGCAGAATTGGTTAAAGTGATTAATGAATCTAAAGTGATGGAGGTTTTTCATGACACACGTTCGTTTTGATTATTCAAAAGCATTAACATTTTTTGGTGAGCATGAACTTACAAATATACGCGACCTTGTTAAGGTTGCACATCATTCTCTTCATGAAAAAACAGGAGCAGGCAGTGATTTCTTAGGCTGGATCGACCTTCCTGTCGATTATGATAAGGAAGAGTTTGCACGGGTCCAAAAAGCAGCAGATAAGATTAAAGCAGATTCAGATGTATTACTTGTCATTGGGATTGGCGGGTCCTATTTAGGGGCACGTGCCGCGGTTGAAATGCTTAATCACAGCTTCTATAATGCTCTTTCAAAGGAAAAACGGACCACGCCACAAATTATTTTTGTTGGTAATAACATTAGTTCTACTTACATAAAAGATGTCATCGATCTTCTAGATGGAAAAGATTTTTCGATCAACGTAATCTCCAAATCCGGAACAACAACAGAACCGGCAATCGCCTTCCGGATTTTCCGTAAACTACTTCAGGAAAAATATGGCCAAGAGGAAGCATGCAAACGGATTTATACCACAACCGATAAAGCACGGGGTGCATTAAAAACATTAGCCACCGAAAAAGGCTACGAATCTTTTGTTATTCCGGATGATGTCGGCGGTAGGTACTCTGTGTTAACACCAGTAGGTCTACTTCCGATCGCGGTCAGCGGGGCAAATATTGAAGAAATGATGGAAGGTGCTGCTTCAGCGCGTGAAGATTTCAGTCAGTCGGAAATAGAGGAAAATGCTGCTTATCAGTATGCTGCAATAAGAAATGTACTTTATAACAAAGGAAAAACAATTGAGATGCTCATCAATTATGAGCCTGGCCTTCAGTATTTCTCCGAATGGTGGAAGCAATTATTTGGCGAAAGTGAAGGGAAAGACCAAAAAGGGATTTATCCTTCGTCTGCTAATTTTTCAACTGATCTGCATTCAATGGGGCAATATGTTCAGGAAGGGCGCCGTGATTTATTTGAAACGATCATTAAGGTCGATCAACCTCGTCATGAGCTGAAAATTGCCAAAGAGGAAAATGATCTGGACGGCTTGAATTACCTTGCTGGTCAGACGATTGATTTTGTAAATAATAAAGCTTTTGAAGGAGCAATGCTTGCCCATACAGATGGCGATGTACCAAATTTAATTGTTCATATTCCTGCCCTTGATGAGTATACATTTGGTTATCTTGTTTACTTTTTTGAAAAAGCTTGTGCGATGAGCGGTTATCTATTGGGAGTTAACCCATTTGATCAGCCCGGGGTCGAGGCCTATAAGGTCAACATGTTTGCTTTATTAGGCAAGCCAGGCTATGAAGAGAAGAAAGCAGAACTTGAAAAACGTTTGAATAATTAATTCTTGTGGGAGTGCTGTGCGCAGCACTTCTATTTTTTTTTTCTTAGCAATGGTAAATCAAGTGCTCTTCGGGTATTTTTACTTTTTTTGCAATTGTGTGGATAAATAACCTGGTAAAGTTGATAAATCCTACTGAATTGTGGATTTATGACAACAACCTGTTAGTAACATTGTGAATTCTGTTGATAAGTTTAGCCAATAGTGGATAAATTCTGATAAATTTGTTTACAATGTTAATAATCTGTGGAAAACTAAAGTCTCATTTTATCCCCATGTCTTGGGAACGCTAATGAAAAAGGGGGTCTAATAATGATTGAATTACCGTCAAAATTGGAAGGCAGGCAATTTGATTTGTTTAAGCTTGAGCAAAAATTAAAGCCAATTGGTTATTCAATTGGCGGCGGATGGGATTATGATCACGGCGCCTTCGATTATAAAATAGACGATAATGAGGAAGGGTATCAATTCCTTAGGCTGCCATTTACATCAGTTGATGGGCAATTGGACAGCCCCAATTGCACAGTGCAATTAGGAAGACCTTTTTTGTTGTCCCACCAATTTCAGGGCGGGCTGGATGATATGGCAGGTTCGGGTAATTTTTCCGGGACATTTGATCAGTTTGCTGAGCCGGTTGAACCTGACGCCCGTTTTCCAGAAGAATATATTGACAATGGTAAACGGCATGTCGTAGAGTTAGAATCAGTTCTGTTAGCGGATTAAGCTAATTAAGCAAAAATTCTTAAGCAGCCTAAGACTGTCATTTAATGACCAAAAATTGATCTTTATCATCGATCTGAAAGGTGGGGGAGGGATTCAAGATAGTTTCTTCCCCTCTTTTAATTCCAATCAATAAATACTTCTGTTTATAAAATTCAACATGTGCAGTGGCAAAGCTTTTTCCTGAGAAGGTCTCCCTGGAAAGAGCCACAAGCCTGCTTTCCTGCAAGTGATATACAATGTCCGATAAAAGTCCATCATGGATAGAATGAAGGCTGTTTTCCATAAACATACTCGTCAATTTATTTGATTGGATGACTTCATCTGCACCCGCTCTTTTTGCATTTGTGACTTGCTCTGCTGTTAGAATTTCAATGATGCATTTTACTTGTGGACAAATGCCTTTGATCGTCAGCATTGTTAGGATACTGTTCATATCTGCTTGAAGCTCATCATTGCCGCGGTCTGCGGTGATAAGGACCTTGTCGGCCTGGCTAATATCACTTTTTAAAATCGTCTCATCCATGTGGGATTTCCCTTGAATAAAATGAACATACCTGGAAGCTACAGGGTTTGTTTCTAAGGTTTCATCAATTAAGACAATTGTTGGCGGAGGATTGGAGGCTGTCAGTTTACTGATAAGCTCACGAGACCTTTCGTTCCAGCCTATGATAATAATATGACCGTTGCCTTTAAAGGCTATTTTCCCCTCTGAAAGAGCGTTCTGCTTCGTAACAGCTGTTGTCGCAAGGGTAATAAAGTAGGATGAAACAAAGCCTGCCCCAAGTAAAATAAGCGTAACAGCAGTGATCCTGCCTAATAGCGATTGTGGGACATAATCGCCATAGCCAACTGTGGAAGCAGTAATAATCGACCACCAAATGCCATCAAAAATAGTTGGAAAAGTAGTAGGCTCTAATAAATGAATTAAAATTCCAAAGCTAAGAAACACAAATAGGGCAATAAATAAGATTCGAATTAAGAGCGGCATCCGTAAAAAAGTAATATAAAGTCGGTTTTGCAACAAAAACACCTCGATTAATCAATCATTCTTTCAATCATTATTTACGAAAAACATCCACCTCATAATCAAAATAAGCTGAATTCAGCGTAAATAGAAAATTTATTAAATGTTCACAAAATGTTATGAATTTTTGTACAAATGGTACTTGTGTTATAGCCGGACAGAGTTTATTGTAGGATTAATGAACTATTAAGAACATTTGAAAAGAGGATGGAGCAATGAACTTTCATTTGGAGGATCTGTTAAAGAATATCGAAAGAACAAGGTTGGAAATGGTTGCGTTAGCACATCAATATGGATATTCTAACCCAACAGTAGTTCAATGCAGTCAAAAGCTAGATCTCCTTTTAAATGCTTACAGTACGAAGCTTAGCCAATGACTTTCCTTAAATAAATTACCACAAATGCCTTCTTGTTTTCCAGAAGGCATTTTTTTACGTAGCGTCTTTAGGTTACAATCCTAATTTGGGTGCCTCCGCCTTTTTTGAATATTTTTCTATCTGGAAGGTAACCTTATAGATAAATTGATTGTGTTTTGAGGTGTCCAGCTTTGTTCATTGATTTTTTGAAAGAGCGAAGATTGCTAGCCTTCTCCTTGCTGATTCTTGGCATTTATCTAGCACCGCTATTTATCCTGCAGGAAAATGCTCATATTCGGGTTCATGATAATCTGGATTCAAACATTGCCTGGTACAAAGTTTTAGCAAGAAGCGGTGAGATGTTTGGACCGCTTCAAGGGGTTATTCCACAAATTATTAATGGACTGCCAAGAAACTCTCTTGGGACTGAGTACAGTGGGATTGTCTGGTTGTATGCACTCTTTCCAACCATGATCGCGTATGGGGTAAGCCAAGCAGTAACAAGGGTCTTTGCATTTTTAGGAATGTATTTATTATTAAAAAATCATTTGCTTAAAGGGGAACAGTGGCATTTTTATCAAGCTGTCACTGCACTCGCATTTTCATTAACTCCATTTTGGCCATCCGGAATGCTTAGCACACTTGGTATGCCGCTTGCACTTTGGGCATTTTTAAACATCCGAAAAGGGGAGAAAATAGGAAAAAGCTATTTGACTCTTACTCTTTTACCGCTTTACTCAAGCTTTGTTTTGGGATTCTTCTTTTTTTTAAGTGCAATGTGTTTTTTTTGGCTTTGTGATGTGCTAAGAGGAAAAGGCTGGAATTTCCGTTTCTTAACCGCTATTTTTTATATGACTCTTATCTTTATGTTTGTAGAGTATCGGCTTGTCTTTTCTTTTCTATATAAAGGGGAGCCAAACAGCAGGGATGAGTATTTTCATGCCCAATTGCCTTTTTGGAGAGCTGTGCGTTTAACCTTTAAAAACTACTTTTTAGGTCATACCCATGACCTGACCGTACATGGCTTGGTGATCTTGCCAGTCACCTTTATGGCCTTGTACTATGTGTATTCAAAAAGGCTTTGGAAGCAGGAAAAAATGTTTGTGGTTCTATTTATACTGAATTTTTTACTCTCACTTTGGTATGCTTTTTGGTTTTATAAAGGCTGGGTTCCGTTAACAAAGCGTTTTCATTTTTTGGATACATTTAATTTTGCCCGTTACCACTTTTTGAGTCCGCTTATCATTTATGCGGATTTTGCGCTTGCTTTAAAAATCCTTGCAATGCAGGGGAAAAGCTGGAGAGATACGGCTAAAGCGATGGTGGTTTTTCAGATTGCTATTCTTTGCATGTATAATGATGAAATTATTTACCATCAAAAACCAACAGTGAAAGAATTTTACGCGGAAGATTTGTTCACTGAGATCAAGCAGTACATTTCACTGCCGCAAAAAGAGTATCGGGTTGCGAGCATTGGAATCCACCCGGCTATTTCTCAATATAACGGCTTTTACACAATTGATACCTACAATAATTTTTACCCTTTAAGCTATAAGCATCAGTTTAGGCGGATTATTGAAAAAGAACTCGAAGTCAATCCAATTGTCCGTCACTATTTTGATCAATGGGGCGGGCGCTGCTATCTATTCACTGGCCAGCTAGGGAAGCATTATATGATCAAAAAAAACTCAAATCGGCATCTTCGGCAGCTTCAACTGAATACAAAACAATTTAAACAAATGGGCGGTCAGTTTCTTTTTTCAGCTTTGCCAATAGACAATGCAGCTGAAAATCAGCTTAGGCTGGTAAAAGTTTTTGTTCAAAAGCAATCTATTTGGAAAATATATCTATATAAGGTTTTGTAGCATCAGGAGGTTTTGTGCAAATGATAGAACCAATTCTAACGATTGTAATTCCTTGTTATAATGAGGAAGAAGTGTTACCAGAAACAATTACGGAATTACATAATTTAATGACTGACATGGTAAGTGCGGGGCAGATTTCCAACCGAAGTAAACTACTTTTTGTCGATGATGGCAGCAAGGATGAAACATGGGAAATCATTTATAAAGAAGGTCTAAGAAAGGAGTATGTCCGTGGTTTAAAGCTGTCACGTAATGTTGGGCATCAAAATGCATTATTGGCTGGTTTATTTACTGCCAAGGATTATTCCGATTGTGTTGTATCGATTGATGCCGATTTGCAGGATGATATCCAAGTCATTCCAGAGTTTATTCAAAAGTTTTGCGAGGGAAATGAGATTGTCTACGGGGTGCGTAAGCGTCGTGAAACAGATACCTTTTTTAAACGGACTACAGCCCACGGCTTTTATAAGGTAATGAGACAGCTTGGCGTTGATCTTATCCACAATCATGCTGACTTTAGGCTTATGAGCAAGCGTGCCATCCTGGAACTGGAACGTTTTAAGGAAGCAAATTTGTTCTTAAGAGGAATTGTGCCGCTGATTGGCTTCAATTCAGCGCAGGTATATTACGATCGCAGAGTAAGAAAAGCAGGTCAATCAAAATATCCATTGAAAAAAATGCTTGCTTTTGCCTTTGATGGAATTACCTCCTTTTCGGTTACCCCGATACGGGCAGTGCTCTTGGTTGGCCTTGCTTCATTTTTTGCAAGTCTTTTGTTTGGGGTGTATTTTTTAACTTTAAAATATTCTGGTGAAACTCAAACAGGCTGGACCTCTTTGATTATTTCAATCTGGCTGATTGGCGGTCTGCAATTGATTGCCATAGGCTTAATTGGGGAATACATCGGTAAAATCTATAAAGAATCAAAGCAGCGGCCAAAGTATACAATTGATATTGATACATCTAGCTTGGCTATGCCTCCCCATTTAAGAAAAAACATATCCCATGGGGATGAATTGTTCAAACTTAATGAGCTTCGAGAGGCATCTGAAACAAACTAATCACCTACGAACAAGAGCTTTCAATAACTTTTGAAGGCTCTTTCATCTTTTTGTAGTACAAACTCCCCTTTGTGAATAAAAATTTGTAGACAGGCTTTTTATGGCGGGGGGAAACTATATGAACGTATTTTTAAGCTATATTTTATTGGGATTGTCGTTAGCAGCTCCAATCGGGCCTATAAATGCTGCCCAAATTGACAGAGGAATTCGAAATGGATTTTTGCATGCGTGGTTTGTCGGTGTTGGGGCAGTACTTGCCGATGCCATCTATATGTTAGTTGTATACATAGGTGTTGTCCAGTTTCTTGATACCCCTTTTATGAAAACTTTTCTCTGGTCATTTGGCAGTTTTGTTCTGCTTTATACGGGTGTAGAAAGCCTGATTAATGCCGGAAAACTAAGCTTAGAACCCAATCGCAACAAAGAGCCCTTAGTAAGATCATTATTATCGGGTTTTTTTATGTCAATTTCCAATCCGTTAACAATACTTTTCTGGTTGGGGATTTATGGATCGATTTTAGCGAAAACAGCGGCTGCCTATGAAAGCAGTCAGCTAGTCCTTTATAGCAGTGCTATTTTTATCGGTTTATTGCTTTGGGATTTTACGATGGCCGGAATCTCAAGCAGCTTTAAAAAGTATTTAACCCCAAGCTTGCTTATCTTTATCTCATTTCTTTCAGGGCTTTCTTTGATTGGTTTTGGCATTTATTTTGGAATTCAGGCCATACATGCAATATTTGGATAAAGGAGAAAGCTGGATGGAGCCAGCTTTCTTCAATTATTTGAGTTTACTGTTTCTTCCTGTAGCCCCGATTGCTTTGTCGGTAATTTCCTGGTTATTATACTCTTGATCGTTTATTCCTGGCGGCTGCTTTCGATCAGATCCAAGATATTCCCCTTGATGCTTAAGCTGTACTTTATTAAATTCATCGAAATTTTCATTTACCATAGGATCTCCTCTTTTCTTCAAAATAAAGAACTACATTTTTAAGATACACTCTGCGACCCAACTTATACCGATCTGTCGAAGCTCCAATTAGGATTTTGATGGAATTGACGATTTCTTACATAAACGATCGTGAAAAACATGAAAATAGAAAGGTACAAGATAAAAAACAAACATGCTGCCATTCACATAAAACCAATTTGTAAAGCCTTTTTGAAGGGAGTAATGACGGATGCTGTCGACGCAGAAACTAGCTGAGCTCCGCTTACAGCTGCTTAAGGATAAACAGGAGTTAGAGGAACATTTTAAACAAAATGATCATTTTGGGTTAGACCGAGGTCATTATCATGAATCAATGGGGGAATTATCGAGTTATGATAATCATCCAGCCGATGAGGGAACAGATCTTTATGAACGGGAAAAGGATATTGCATTGGATGAGCATTACGAGCTTGAGTTAGGAAACATTGATCAGGCCTTAACAGCAATGGAAAATGGAACGTACGGCAAATGTAAAACTTGTGGAAAAGAGATTTCTTTGGAGAGGTTAGAGGCTTTGCCTAATACGATTTACTGTAAGGAACATAGTCCAGACCAAATTACCTCCCATGAACGTCCGTTAGAGGAAGGTGTGTTGATGCCTCCGTTTGGAAAGTTTGATATGGATGAACAACATGAAACTGTGGCGTTTGATGCAGAGGACTCCTGGCAAACCGTTGCCCAATGGGGAACATCTGATACGCCATCCGATTTAGCCTTTCCGCAGGATGATTACCAGGATATCTATTCAGAGGCGGATGAGAATATTAGCTATGTCGAGGATTATGAGAACTTCGTTGGAAACGATTTGTATGGGAAAAATATAACGGTTTATCCGAATCCGCAGCATGAACATTATGAAGATGCACTCGATGAAGAGGGGATTATGACCAGCTTTGGCGACTTACCTGCCTATGAACACGATCCATACGTAGACCATGATTAAAAGAGAAGCGCAAGCGCCCTACACGGGCGTTTACGCTTCTCTATCTATTACTTCTGAGTGTCGCCCTTTTTACCGATGGGAATGTCTTTACCGTTTTCATTATCGATTACAGCACCAATTTCGCCTTCCATGTAGGTATCACTAAACTGTTCATGTGTTTTGGCGAGTCCAGATGATAATTCATCCTTTTTTTGATAATCGCTTGGTTCATAAACTCTACCTGCAAGATTCTGGCTGTCCTTTGGAACCTTTTGATCCATTTGGAAACACTCCTTCTTTCGTTAGATTTTTACAAACGTATTTTTACCAATTGACAAGGGATTACTCATTTCAATAAATAAAGGGGCATGAGAATATGAATAAAAAAAGAGAATTTCCTTCAAGAGATGAATTAAACGAGGCTTTTCATTTGCTTCAAGACCAAATAACCAAAATTACCGTGGAAGAGGAGCAAGAGATGGTAAACTATGAGTTGAATGGGAAAAATATGCGGGATTAAGGTAGAATGAATAGAAAACAGAACCAAATAAGTTTAGCGGGTAGTACATAGAAACACCTATACTTTACTTGGGGAAAGATTGTTTCTGGGGTGGTTATATAATGGAACAGCGGGAGGCTATTGCTAATAAAATTGCGTGGATTAGTTTGGTATGCAATGTTTTATTAACAGTAGGAAAAATTACTATTGGATTGATTGGAAATAGTGATGCTGTGTTTGCAGATGGAATTCACTCTGCGGCAGATGTATTTGCATCGATTATTGTATTACTGGTTATTAGGATTTCTAATAAGCCTGCAGATAAAGAACATCCATATGGTCATGGAAAAGCAGAAGTGATTGTATCCGGTATCATTGGGATTCTGCTTTTTATGGTAGCACTTTATGTGGTGTTCGAAGGGGTAAGCGGTTTCTTCTATAAAGTTGAACCACCAACCTTTTTGGCGATGTGGGTGGCATTTTTTTCTTTTATTACAAAGATTATCTTATACCGTACATCTCTAAAGGTTGCTAAACAAAACAGTAGCAAAGCGATTGAAGCCATTGCGATCGATCATAAAGCAGATATTGTCGCATCCATTGCTGCTTCAATTGGGGTTTTAATTTCGATCATTGGGGAAAAGTTTGACTTGGCCTTCCTGCTTTATGGCGATAAAGTGGCCAGTATTTTTGTGGCCTTCTTGATTTTTAGAATTTCAAAAATGATGCTGACAGAAGCATTTAATATATTATTGGAGCGTAGTATAAATCAGGAAACGCTTCAAGAATATGTTGCGCTCATTTTAACATTTCCGGAGGTAAAGCGAATTGACCGCCTTAGGGCAAGAGAACATGGACATTATGTTCTCGTTGATTTACGGATTGCCATTAATCATTCTATGACCATAAAGGAAGGACATGATCTTTCTAAAAAAATAAAGGAAACATTAATGGGGAAATACGATAATATAAAAGAAGTGCTCATCCACTTGAACCCTTATTACCCAAAAGAATAGCAAAATTCCATAAAAAAATAGGTTTGTGCTTTCATGTATTTGGGTTTATGATAAAGAAGGATTTGTTCGCACTCCAGCGGACAGCAACGAAGGTTGCCTTCAAAAAGGAGAGGAGTTGATATTGTTGAGTTTTCCCATAGACCCAGACCCTAGTAGGCGAGGGGAAGTCAATATCTTTCAATTGATTGAATTGGATTCTACAAGAATATCAGCTCTGGTAAAGGTAAGCTGACTTCCTCTCAAACAGTGAGGAGGTTTTATGCATGTTGGAGATTTATAAAAGCAATGAGGGGAAAGCATTAGAATCAGTTGATGTTATTTCAAAAGGCTGCTGGGTAAACATGTATTCCCCAACAGAAGCAGAAATTAATCGGGTCGCACAGGATGCAGATATATCGGTTGACTTGATCAAAGATGCGTTGGACGATGAAGAACGTCCGCGTATTGAGAGAGAAGACGGACAGGTCTATATTATCGTCGACTATCCGTATATTACCCATGATGATTCTGGTTTTCCCATTTATGAAACAATCCCGGTCGGAATTGTCGTAACAGATGAGTGCGTCATTACTGTTTCCTTAAAGGATTCACCGATTATGGAGGATTTTAGAAAAAATAGAATCAAAGAATTTTTTACGTTTAAAAAGACAAGATTTGCCTTGCAATTCTTGTTTGTGATTTCTTCCTATTATCTCCGTTATTTAAAACAAATTAATAAGAAAACAAATGATATTGAACGTGAAGTTCACCAATCATTAAAAAATAAGGAATTATATGCATTTTTAGCTTTAGAAAAGAGTCTTGTTTATTTTACAACCTCACTGAAATCCAATAAAGTTGTATTGGATAAAATTCTTCGTTTTAATTATTTGAAAATGTATGAGGAAGATAAGGACTTATTAGAAGATGTTATTATTGAAAACACCCAGGCAATTGAAATGGCGGAAACCTACCGCTCGATTTTAAGCGGAATGATGAACGCTTTTGCCTCAATTATTTCTAACAACTTAAATATTGTCATGAAATTCTTAACGTCCATTACGATTATTTTATCGTTTCCAACGATGGTGGCCAGCTTTTACGGAATGAACGTTGATATCCCATTTCAGCATGCTCACCATTCATATATTGCGCCGCTAATCATTTCCGGATTTTTAACCACCTTAACAGCCTTTATATTTTGGAAAAAGAAATATTTTTGAAGGTGATAAACAGCCTGATCTCTTCTAACTATTTAGCCTTAGTTTGCTAAATATTGATAAGAGATCAGGCTGTTTTTTGCAAAAAGGTATTGAGATGAAATACTAGTACCAGCGCACACAGCCAATCAGCTGTTTCGGTTTTTGTAGGAAAAATGAGAAACCAATGGAAAATATATGAGGTGAGGATAAAAAATGATGAATCACAAAAGCTAGAGAAAAGAATTTTACGGAAGGGGTAATAAACTTGGCAAAGGAGAAAAAAGAACCGATGTTTCAAAGCGGAGAAATGGTTGATAAACTTGCTAAAGGACTTTATGGCTTAAATCCGGAAATGAGCTTATTGTCAGTCAATTTTGCACCTGATGAAAATAAATATTTGAATGAACATTATCAAAATGATTCGCAGGATGAAGAGAACTAGACCTTTAGGAGATCAACTATGTGTCCTTTCGAAGGACGAAGTAAAAGAAAAATTTGAGATTATTGAAAAAAAGGCAACTATATAGGGTATCCTAATACTAAATGCTTAAAAGCTGGGTTTGGAGGAGGAAAAAGATGCAATCATTTGTAGTTAGCTTTCACCAAGAAGATCATGTTGACGCAATGCAAATACAAAAATTAAACCAAGAGGATTTTGGAAAAGCTACAGAGGGTGGAACAAGACAGTTATTTGAATTGGATACAAATATTGGATACTTTGTGTTTTTTGATGCAGAGGATGTTGATGGGGTCGTTTCCTATCTTGTTTTACAATATGAGGAAGACAATGAAGATCCAACTGCATGCTATGCTTTCCGGTTGGAGGATTTTTACGAATTCACTGCCCTCTATTTGAATGATCTGGAGTTTAATGATGAAGACAATGACGAGGAAAATGAAGAGGAAGAGGAATACGGGCCAATTCATCATCTCGCCCATCTTCTTTTTCACATTGTTGAAGAAGGAAAGGATCTTGAAGCATAAAGAGCAGAGTACTCTGCTTTTTTTTTTGGCTTTTTCATGCAGGGACTGAACATTGTTTTGGAGACATCCTATTTTTGTGTTCATATTTTTAAAGAAAAATTAATAAATTGTACAACAAACAAAAATAGGAGTACCTATGATAAAACAAGTAAACTTACTATATGATATTGTATTTTACTTTGCACTGCCCATTCTTTTTTGGGAAATCAGCAGAGTTTATTTTTCTGACTATGTATCGATCCTTATTTCCTCCTTACCGGGTATTTCTTATAGCATCTATCGGTTTCTGCAAACAAATGGTGCTAATTTCACCCGAATATTTTTATTTTTAAATATCCTCGTCGGTTTGTTCATCGACATATGCTCACAGACCGCACTACAGCTATTGTGGAATGATGCCTATTATTCGTTGGGATTATGTATTGTTTATTTAACTAGCTGCTTGTTTAGGAAGCCGCTGTTTTTTTACTTTGCGCTAGACATCCTCGAACTGCAAGGATATGACCGTCAAATGACAAAAGAAATATTGTTGAAAAAGGGGGCATTATTGACGCTCAGAATCATTAGCCTTGTCAACGGCATGAAGGAGCTTCTTTTTGCAATCCTGTTAATGGGCCTTCTTCCACGCTACGGAGTCGAAATTTACACATTCTTTCTTTTGCTCGATCAACTGATTAGTTTCATCATGTCAGGTGTATCCTTAATTGGCTATTTATATCTATATAAACTCATTAACGAAATAGTGTTTGTAAATAAAATATCGGCGCGAAAAAAACCACTGTCGTTACCTGCAAAGTGGTATCATGTCTTTTTGGAAAGCAGCTATTTTTTTCTGAGAAAACATTTTTTCTAGGCAGCAGAGAATATAGGAATGAAAAAATCTTTGATTATTCAAGAATACTAATTCTTGTAATGGAAATAATTTCTGTATAATAGGAATAAATACCTAGATTAAAAATGGAGAAATATTTTGAGGGGGTTTTCTTATGATGGTTGAGATGCAGAAAGATCAAATGGGAAATTTCCATTAATGTTTATTCTTGTTGCATTGTAAGAAGTAGTAATGGCTGATGTACTAATGGCTACAAAACAAATGACAGTGAACCCGCTCCTAACCATTCTAACAAGGAGAATATCTAGTTACTATGTACATGTTCTCACCCTGAAATGGAGATAGTAACAAAATGATACTACTAAATACAAGGAGGGTACAAAATGGAGAGTACACATGAATTTGTGCAAAAATTACATGAAAAGCAAAAGAAGGATGAGGAAAATAGAAAACGTCAAGGCCATGGACATCCAGACAACAAGCTGCCAAATAATCAGCGCCATCCTGGGCCATAAATGGGTCTTTGTGAATTCATTAAGGTTCTGGCAGAGCAGCAAATAAGTCATTGAATGAGCATTGCCAAAAGAAAAAGAGGATGTCTCCAAAATGGTCAGACCCATTTGAGACATCCTTTTTTGTATGGGAGTTTCTAAAAGTATAGGCTTTTTAGTTATTTTCCAAAAAAGTGCGCCTTGCAAAAGCATTACAAGGGGCACCTGGGTAGTTTTAAATTACGCTTTTAATACATCATGGTCAACGTAGCGTTCACCATTGATTTCACTGATAACATTGACAGCAACTTTTGCACCATCACCAGCTGTAATAATCGTATGTACACTAACACCTGCAACCGTACCAGCTGCCCATATTCCATCCACATTTGTTTTACCATTGGCATCAACATCAATGATGGTTTTAACACGTGGCTCTGTTCCTGCTTTTGTAGTTAAACCAATTTTTTCTGCAAGATCAACGGCAAAGCCTGTTGCAAGAATAACATGTGAGGCTTCATATTCACCTTGATCTGTTTCTACTTTTAAACCAGTTTCTGATTTGCTAACGTTTGTGACAGTTGCTTGAACAATCTCTGCTCCAAATTTACTTGCTTGTTTTTTACCTGTTTCAATCAAATCAGGTCCCGAAATTTCTGCTACACCATAATGGTTTTCCATCCAAGCACGTTTCGTTACACTTTTATCATTTTCAATCACTAATGTTTTTTTGCCAGATTTTGCGGCAAACAAAGCAGCACTTCCACCAGCAGGTCCGGCACCAACTACAACAACATCATACATATGAAATTCCTCCTATATTAAAATTACTTTTATATAAGAATTATAACTTAAGAAAAAAGACAAGTAAAATCATCGACCTTCATGAATATGAAAAGTTTGGTATTAAAGAACGAAGACAGATTAGTTATTTGTTGGACAACCACAAAGTATACAAGTGCAAAAGAAAAAAGCTTCCAGTCAAAAAACGGCAGGAAGCTTTCTTTTTATAATTTTTGATCACTTATCTCAAAACTAGTTTGTTGCTTGGCTTTCTGCAGCTTCCTTTTGGCAGCTCGTTTGCGTGCATGTAGAAAGTAATAAAGAACGACCCCAAGCAGCACATAGAAAGAACTAATAAAATAAAAGGAACGAAAGCCAGTATTTGTGGCGATTAACCCATCAATATAAGAGCCAAAGCCCATTCCACTATCATAAATCGATAAGAAGGTAGCTGTAGCAACGCCCTTCCGGTGCGGCAATGCATCTTGGATAGCAATGGTTTGAAAAATAGGAAATATGGTCCCCCACCCTAAACCAATCAGCCCTGCAGAGGTTAGAAAGCCACCTGCACCCTGTGTTTGGCTTAAAATAAAAATGCCTAAGGCATATAAAATAATTGAAGGAAAAATGATTTTGTTCGCTCCATATAGATCGAACCATCTTCCTGTAAAAGGTCTTGAAGCAACAAGAATGATTGCATAAACGACAAAGAAAAGGCTTGAAACTCCTGCTAAATGAATTTCACTCGCGTATACCGACACGAAGGAGAGGAGAGATGAATAAATAATCGCAAAAAACGCTCCAGCAATGGAAATAGGGACTGCAGAGGCTTCAAATAAGCTTTTGAATGAAAACCCTTGCGCTGGATTTGGCTTCTTTTGTTCAATTTTAGGAAGCTTGATGACAAGCCCTGTAATAAATGCTGCTAAAGCAAAAACTGCACTAAGGGCAAATAAGGCATTAGCACCCCAGTGTTGAATGGTCGTTAAGCCAATAAATGGTCCCAGGACCATCGACAAATTGGTGGACATAATAAAATATCCCATTCCCTCACCACGTCGTGAAGTTGGAATAATGTTGGCTACTATTCCTCCAACTGCTGTTGTTGCCATTCCAAATCCAATCCCATGTAAAAAACGAAGCACTAAAAAGGTAGTCATTGATTTGGGAAAGAAATAGAGCAATGATGAAAAAAGAAAAATAAGAAAGGCCGTTATAAGTACTTTTCGATAACCTGATTGTTCAATCCATTTACCGGTAAACGGGCGGGAAATGATTGCTGAAATTAAAAATACAGTTGTCATTAGCCCTGCTTGGGAAGCATTGCTGTGAAACTGCTGGATCGAAAAAACAGGAAGAGTTACAAGTAAAAAATAAAATGTGCTAAAAAGAAAAAAATTACTTAAGGAAACACTAATAAAATCTTTTGTCCAAAGCTTTTGTTTGTTCATGTTGGACTCCTTTCTACTATTGCAGCTTTTTTAGCCACTTATGTAACGTTTCAAAAAGTTCTTCTTGGGTTGGTTCCGACAGTGGTTCTAGCAAAGAAAGATTTAAATCACTAACGGCTTTTTCCCATATTGGATATTCATTAAGGGCTTTTTCTGTTAATTGAATGTGTTTTTCACGTTTATCTTGACCTTGGACCTGTCTTACATAGTCCTGTTTTACCAGCCTTTGAATCGTTCTGGTTATGGGTGGTGCTTCGACAGACAAATAGTTACAAAGCTGTTTTTGTGTTAAGGAGCCTTCTTTCTCTAAAATATAGATTACAGCCCATTGTGCATTATACAAGCCATGCTGCTTCAATACTTCGTTTAAATTGTTTGTAAGTTGACGAGAAACCTGATGAAGTGTATGAATTAATTTATGTCGATCCATGAAGGGAATCCTCCCAAAACGAAATAGTTACCTAGGTAACTATATAGGAATGTAACTAAATTGTCAATAAATGTTCACAATTTAAACGTGGGGACCATAGAGGAGAGTATAACTAGTCAACAGCTAAAAGCTGAGGCACGATCATCAAAAGAAACCGCTTGGAGTAATTTCCCAAGCGGTTTTGAATGTAACATTGTATTTTTCTATTTTAAAACGTTAAAATAGCGTGCCTCAGGATGTGCAAAGACCATTGCAGTAACAGACGCTTCCGGCTCCATCATAAAGCCCTCTGTTAACTCGATGCCAATTTCCTCTGGCTGAATCAACCGGAACAGTTTCGCTTGATCCTCAAGTTCCGGACAGGCCGGGTATCCAAAGGAATAACGCTGTCCTTGGTAGTGGGCTGAAAACCGATCCTGCATCGTAAATTCGATTGGATCAGGGAATCCCCAGCGGTCACGGATTTGGCGGTGAATTAATTCAGCAAAGCCTTCAGCAGACTCAAGAGCCAATGACATAAGTGCATGACTTTCAAGGAAATGGCCCTCATGCTTGAATTGATCTGCTCTTTCACGAATACCTCTTCCAGCTGTAACCGCAAAGAAGCAAACATAATCCTTCACACCGCTGTCAACAGACTTGATAAAGTCAGCTAAACATAAATAAGGCTCCGATTCCTGACGAGGAAAATCAAATGTTTCAATGACCTTATCAGGCTGTTCCGGATCGTAAATATAAATTTTATTTCCTTCAGAATTAGCCGGGAAAAATTGATAAACCGCATTCGGATCTATCCATTGATTTTGACTGGCTTCACGAATAAGTCCGTTAACGATATCATTTACTTTTACCGCCTTGTCGTCTTTTTCTGCTAATAGTTTAGAAATCTTTCCCTTTACACCAAGGTGATGCCCGATCAGCATCTGCCTATTAATATATGGCTCAATATGGGAAAGAGAGTACGTTTTTAGCACATGTCGCTTAGTATCCTTTGGAACGAATACAGGAACATCAGTTGAAATGGTTATCTTTGGTTTCACTGCAACCGAAACAGCAGAATGACTTTGAAGATTGGTTGGAACTGCAAGAGAAGCGAGTTTTTCCTGTTTTTCCGCTACTAGCTGCTCATATTCCTCGGGCTTTTGGACCTGATTTGCAAGCGTTAATCCATACATTGCGTCTTTTGCATAAAGAACAAGCCCGTCGTATTCCTTCGAAATTTTCGTTTCAGTGAATTTCCGAGAAAGGGCAGCTCCGCCAACGAGGATCGGCAAGGAAATGCCAGCTTCCTTCATATCTTGGGCGGTAAGCACCATTTGTTGAGCGGATTTTACGAGCAAGCCTGACAGGCCGACGATATCCGGTTTTTCCTTGCGAATCGCTTGGATAAGATCATTTGGTGTTACTTTAATTCCAAGGTCGACTACGTTATAGCCATTGTTGCTTAGAATAATATCGACAAGGTTTTTCCCGATATCATGAACATCGCCTTTTACCGTTGCTAAAATTACTTTACCTTTTGAGGCGGCAACATCGCCTTTTTCCATATATGGCTCTAAAAATGCAACAGATGCTTTCATGACTTCCGCACTTTGCAGAACCTCAGCAACAATCAGCTGATTATCATTAAAAAGACGGCCGACTTCTTTCATACCATCCATTAATGGACCATTAATAATGTCAAGTGGTGCTGGATACGACTCAAGCGCTTTTTCAAGGTCAGGAATTAAACCTTCTTTTGTCCCTTCGATCACATAGTAGGAAAGCCGCTCTTCTAGGCTCATATCAAGAGTAGTGCTTTTCGCTTCTTTCTTTTTCCCACGGTAAAATTCCGTAAAGGTTGCTAATGTATCATCTGTCGTTTTAAAAAGCAGATCTTCTGCCATTGCTATTTCCTCTTTCGAAATAGAAGCGAACCGTTCCAGCTTTTCAGTGTTAACAATCGCATAATCAAGTCCCGCCTGTGTGCAATGGTAGAGGAACACGGAATTTAAGATTTCTCTGCCAACAGGAGGCAGTCCAAAAGACACATTGCTTACGCCAAGAATTGTTTGTGTTTCCGGAAGATGTTGCTTGATTAGTCTGATCCCTTCAACCGTTGCCTTTGCAGAGCCGATATATTGCTCATCACCTGTGCCCACAGGGAAAACCAATGGATCAAATATGAGATCCTGTGGATGAAGACCGTATTTATGAACTAACAGATCGTACGAACGTTTGGCAATCTCAAGCTTGCGTTCTGCTGTAACACCCATTCCTTTTTCGTCAATGGTTCCGACAACAACGGCGGCACCGTAGCGATGAATCAACGGAACAATAGCCTTAAAGCGGTCTTCGCCATCTTCCATATTAATCGAATTGATGATTGCTTTTCCTTGTGAGAATTTGAGCGCTGCTTCAATTACTTTTTCATCCGTTGAATCAATGACCAACGGAACCTTTACCTTTTTGACCACTTCTTTAATAAAGTTTTCCATATCAACAATCTCTTCACGGTCAGGGTCGGCTAAGCATATATCGATGACATGGGCGCCGCCTTTAACCTGGGCTCTGGCAACTTCAGCTGCTTCCTCAAATTTACCCTCTGTTATTAATCTTTTAAATTTTCGTGATCCGATAACATTTGTCCGCTCACCAACCATGATTGGCCTTAGGGTTGGATCGTCGTACACAAATGGTTCGATCCCGGAAACCATATGAACAGGGTCTATCTTTCGTTCCCGCGGCTGATAGTTTTTCATCACCTGGGAAATAGCCTTAATATGCTCAGGGGTTGTTCCACAGCAGCCGCCAACAATGTTCAACCAACCGTGACCAGCAAAATCAGCCAGCTTTTTCGCAAGCGTATCGGGTGTTTCATGATAATGTCCTTCTTCATCAGGAAGGCCTGCGTTCGGATAGCAGATTACGGCAGTGGTGGCCATGTCTGCAAGCGAGCGGATATGATCCTGCATAAACTCCGGTCCCGTTGCACAGTTTAGACCAACAGCAGTCGGATTCATATGCTCGACGGAAATGTAGAAGGCTTCAATCGACTGACCAGCAAGCGTGGTCCCCATTGGCTCAATTGTTCCGGATATGATTAACGGCAAGGTTTTGCCGGTTTTTTCAAATGCTCTTTCGATCCCAACAAAGCCAGCTTTTACATTCAACATATCCTGACTCGTTTCAAGCAGCAGCAGATCAACACCGCCGTCAATTAAACCAATCGCTTGCTCCTCATAGGAAGAAGCAAGCTGGTCGAATGTAGCTCCGCCGGTGACGCTCAATGTTTTCGTAGTTGGACCCATTGAACCGGCAACATAGCGCGGCCAATCGCTCGTTGAAGCTTCCTGTGCTGCCTTCACGGCAATTTGGGCGCCTACTTTATTAATTTCATAGGCTTTATAGCCCAGAGCATATTCATCCAAAACAATGCTTGTTCCACCAAAGGTATTTGATTCAATGATATCAGCACCTGCTTGTAAATATTCTTGATGGATCCTTGCAATGACCGAAGGAGCGGTTAAATTAAGATTTTCATTGCAGCCTTCATATTGCTCGCCTCCAAAGTCAGAAGCGGTAAGGTTTGCATTTTGCAGCATTGTGCCCATAGCACCGTCCATCACAAGGATGCGTTTTTTTAGTTGATCAGTTAATGATGTTTTCGGCATAGCTGCTCCTCCTCAATTTGCTTGCACGCTGACGGGTATAAGTGGCTAACTCAGCCGTTAACTCATAGCGTAAAAATGGTGTAATTAAATAAATTCCGTTGAATAAGTCCAGTGCTGCGTCAATTAATGATTTGGTAATTTCGATTCCTTCTCGGCTTGCTTGGATTGGATCATCTTTAAATTTGGCCATCCGGTCGCGGATCGTATCAGCAATTTTGATGCCAGGTACTTCATTATGAAGAAATTCAGTGTTTTTACCGCTAAGCAAAGGCATTAAGCCAATATAAATCGGCGCTTTAAGCTGCTTTGTGTGTTCATAAACCTCGACTAATTTTTCCTCTGAAAAAACAGGCTGGGTAATGAAATAATCAGCCCCATATTCGATTTTCTTTTCGAGTCGTTTGACCGCTTTATCAAGGGTACGGACATTTGGATTAAAGGCTGCAGCAATACTGAAGTCGGTTTTTTGGCCTAAGTCCTTTCCGGAAAATGACAAGCCTTCATTTAACTGCTTCATCATCTGAATCAATTCAAACGAAGAAACATCATAAACAGATGATGCCCCAGGAAAATCGCCAACCCGCGCCGGGTCACCGGTAATTGCCAGCACATCATGCAATCCCAATGTATGCAATCCCATTAAATGTGATTGCAAGCCGATAATATTGCGGTCTCGGCAGGCAATATGAATGAGCGGCCTCATCGCTAATTTTGACTTTACGAGGTAGCCTAGGGATTCATTTGAAATCCTGACGGAAGCGAGTGAATTATCAGCCATTGTAATCGCGTCAATTCCAGCTTCCTTCAGTACTTTTGCCCCTTCGAAAAATTTTGTTGTATCCAGCTTTCGGGGCGGATCTAATTCGACAATAACGGATGGTCTCTCTTTAACTTTCTCCTCAAGTCGAGGAAATTCTCTTTTTACACTGGATGTTTCGATAACAATTTTCTCTGGTACTAATTTTACAGTCTTTTCAGTTGTTGGAGCAACATTTTTGAGTTCCGCTGCAAATGCACGAATATGCTCCGGCGTCGTTCCACAGCAGCCGCCTAATAAGCGAACCCCTTGCTCTCGAAAGTCTTGCGCTGCTTTTCGGAAATACTCTGAGTCACTCTCATAGTGGAATTTTCCATCTGTATAGGTTGGCAGACTTGCGTTTGGAAAAGCTGACAGATAAGCATGCTTTGGCAGTTCAACCTGTTCAAGGGTCTTTAACATATGATGAGGGCCAAGCCGGCAGTTTAACCCGACAACATCGGCTCCGAGCGCTTCCAGCCGCTTAAACTCTTCATTAATCAGTGTTTGATCCTGTAATATTCCTATTTCTAAGAGGGATACTTGTGCAATAATCGGCAGCGTTGTTTCCTTGCGGGCGATCGTTAGCACTGTTTCCAGTTCGGTCCGGTCATAGTACGTTTCGAGAATAATCCCGTCAACTTCTTCTAGTAAAAGACAATATAATTGTTCACGGAAGCTCCGTTTTATGTCTTCTATTGTTATCGAATTTGGTTTTATGCCCCGGTTTCCGCCGATTGTTCCAAGAATATAGGCATTGTCCTGGGCAGCTTTTTTAGCATTTTTTACAGCGGCGCTATTAATCTCTTTAACTGAGTCCTCCAAGCCATATCGTTGCAGCTTCAAATAGTTGGCGGCATATGTGTTTGTCTGGATCACATCCGCACCGGCCTCGATATAGGCCGAGTGGATGCTTTGGATTTGTTCAGAATGTGATAGATTTAGCTCCTCAAAGCAGCTGTCCTTACCAAAGGAATAGAGAAGAGTGCCCATGGCTCCATCGCCGATTAAAATTTGTTTTTCCAGCTTTTTTAGAAAATTCATTTCCATTCTCCTAAACTAATTGTTTGGCTTGAACAAACTTTAACGCGTCTGAAAAATCCTTAATAAGATCATCTGGATTCTCTAGGCCGACAGAAAGTCTTAGCAGGCTATTGGTAATGCCGCGTTGTTCTCTTTCTGCCTGTGGCATAGCCGCATGTGACATTGTTTTCGGATAGGACAAAATGGATTCCACTGCCCCAAGGCTTACCGCAAAAACAGGGATTTTTACTTCCGATACAAATAAACGAAGGGTTTCTTCATCCTTTAATTCAAAAGATAATACAGCACCTGCTCCTGTTGCCTGTTCCTTTTGGATTTGGTACTGCGGGTGGTTTACAAGTCCAGGGTAAAAAACCTTGTTGACAAGCGGATGAGAATTTAAAAACTCAGCTATTTTGAGGGCTGATTTTTGTGCGTGCTCCAAGCGAACATGCAGTGTTTTGATTCCTCTCATCACAAGCCAAGCATCTTGAACACCAAGAACGGCACCAAATGAATTTTGCAGGAAGTATAGGCGCTTCGCTAAATCTTCATCCTTTACAACGGCAAGTCCAGCGAGAACGTCGCTATGGCCTGCTAAAAATTTAGTCGCACTATGCAGGACAATGTCAGCGCCCAGATCAAGCGGCCTTTGCAATGCCGGAGTTAAGAAAGTATTATCAACAAATGTCAGCGCTCCAACCTCTTTGGCAATCTGGCTGACGGCTTTGATGTCTGTAACCTTTAACGTCGGGTTTGATGGTGTTTCAACATAAAAGAGCTTCGTATTTGGTTTGATTGCTGCTTTTACTTGTTCTAGATCGGTCATGTCAACAAATGTATGGTCAATTCCTAAGCGGGGAAGCACTTCCGTCACCAGACGGAATGTTCCGCCGTAAACATCCTCCGTTATGACCACATGGTCCCCAGCGGAAAGAAGCAGAAATGCCATTGAAATGGCAGCCATTCCTGATGCAAAGGCAAAACCTCTTGTGCCGCCTTCTAATTCAGCAATGACATCTTCAAGTGCTTCCCTTGTAGGATTTAAACTGCGGCTGTAATCGTATTTTCCAAATTGGTCGATATCAGATTGATGAAAGGTGGTTGCATGTTGAATCGGTACACTGACAGCCCCAGTAGCCTCATCAATTTTATGCCGATTGTGCAGTAATCTCGTTTCAAAACTAAATTCTTCGTTTTCCATTATGCATTCACTCCTTCTTTAATGTTAGCAAAAGCTTGTTCTAGATCGGCGATTAGATCCTCTGCATCTTCAATTCCTACCGAAAAACGTAATAAGCGGTTATCAACGCCAGCAGCTATCCTTTTTTCCTCGGGAATATCTGCATGTGTTTGTGTTGCTGGATAAGTAATCAAGCTCTCTACGCCGCCAAGGCTTTCCGCGAAAGAGACAAGTGATAGACCTTGTAAAAATGGATTAATCCATGTTTCTTCCTTTAAACGGAAGGAAATCATCCCGCCTCTGCCGGGATAAAGTACATCTGTAACACCCTCATGGTCAGTAAGATAGCTGACAATTGCTTTGGCATTTTTCTCGTGCTGCTGCATTCTAAGCGATAAAGTTTTCATTCCGCGAATCAGCAACCATGAGTCAAATGGACTTAGAACAGCACCGGCGCCGTTATGATGCAGGGCCAAACCATCACAAATTTCTTTCCCCTTTGCAACAATGAGACCGGCAAGAACATCATTATGTCCGCCAAGGTATTTTGTTGCGCTATGGATGACAATATCTGCGCCAAGCTTGATCGGCTGCTGCAAAATCGGGGTATAAAATGTATTATCAACAATAAGCAATACACCGTGTTTCTTAGCAATTTCAGCAACGGCTGTAATGTCTGTTTGCTGCATAAGTGGGTTTGTCGGAGTTTCAAGGAAGATCGCCTTTGTTTGATGGGTAATCTTACTTTCAATCTCTTCCGGACAACATGTGTTTATATAATTAGCACTTAATCCCCATTTTTTATAGCCTTGTTCTAATAAGCGGTACGTTCCGCCATATAAATCCTCGCTTACTAACCATTCATCACCTGATTGAAATAAGGAAAGGACGGTAAAAATAGCTGCCATACCGGAGCTGCAGGCAAAGCCTTGATCGCCGCATTCTAAATCGGCAATAGCTTGTTCAAGGATCTGTCTTGTTGGATTCCCTGTTCGAACATAATCAAAGCCAGTTGATTGCCCAATTCCTGCATGACGGTAAGCAGTAGAAAAATAAACAGGCGGGTTTACTGTTCCTGTAGCTGTATCACTTCGATTTCCAATTTGCGCAAGTTTTGTGTCAATTTTCACCATGATGACATCTCCTTATGATAGTTTAAAAGGTTTCAATCCTATAAGAGGTAATAAAAAAAGTCCTCCCACTGAAGAAGAAGACTTTTGTTAGCAAATTCACATAGTCATTCTTCTTATCTCCCAAGTTAGTAAAAAACTTGTAGGACTTAGCACCTTTTCAATGAAAACACCATTGAAGGTTGCTGAGGCGTCTTCGGGCCATTCCCTCAACCTCTCTTGATAAGAAATTAATATTTCGATTATTTATAAAATTTACTACAATGACAGGTAATTGTCAATATAAAATTAAACCTATGTTTTAAGTGGGCTTTTTTATAAATTGGCTAATTGAATGGAAATGTAAAGCTTGGGTAAAAAGTAATGTTATTTTTCAGAATATTATTGACAGCTGATTTAATAGATGATAATTTATATTTACAAGATGTTCTTTATAAAGAACCAACGGAACCTAAATAAAGCTAATTTGAAAATACCATGTATTTTGTTTGTATAAAGCAAAATTTTATAAAGGAAATGAAAATGGATGATTCCCTTCGGTTAATCATGCCTGGATCGTTCTATTTACCGAACTATTATTCGAAATAGTAAACATTCTTCATATATATATATACTGCGGGAGGAAAACATGAGCGCAATTGCCGGTATTTACCACTTAAATGATGAACCGATTAATCTTGAACATGGCAGACGAATAATGAAAGCTCTGGAGAAGTTCCCCGCAGATGATATTCAAACATGGCATAACGACAAAGTGTTCCTTGGCTGCCATGCTCAGTGGATCACGCCAGAATCGATCGGCGAGAAGCTTCCATATTATGACTATGAAAGACAGTTAGCGATCACAGCCGATGCCATCATTGATAACCGGGACGAGCTATTTGATAGATTACAAGTGGACCGGGGCCGCAGAAAAGTCATAACCGACAGTGAGCTCATTTTACTAGCTTACTATAAATGGGGAGAAGAAACTCCCAAGTTTCTCGTCGGTGACTTTGCTTTTATGATTTGGGATGAAAAAAAAGGGAAACTATTTGGTGCAAGGGACTTTTCAGGCAGCAGGACATTATATTATTTTTTTAATGGTCAAAAAATGGCCTTTTGCACTGCGATAAAACCACTGCTCTCATTACCATACATTGAGAAAAAACTTAATGAAAATTGGTTGGCTGAATTTTTGGCTATACCGGTTAACTTTGAATCTGTGGATCCTTCCACAACAATCTACCAAAATATTGAACAGGTAC
The DNA here is from genome assembly GCF_024494385.1 of Bacillus sp. EB600. GTDB lineage: Bacteria > Bacillota > Bacilli > Bacillales > Cytobacillaceae > JAEVLT01. Next base: position 152,287 of record NZ_JAEVLT010000004.1, on the reverse strand, counting down.
CTCCTTCACATTCAATATCAATCGTAAATAATAGGATGTCGATTTCAAGATATTCTACATTAACAGATGGAGTAAAAATAAACCTTAAGTCAGATCAAGAATATGAAGAAGCATTTCGTGATGTTTTTGGAGCTGCCGTAAAATCTAGAATACGAACCTATCACAATGTTGGGGCGCATTTAAGCGGGGGACTAGATTCAGGATCTGTTGCAAGCTTTGCTGCAAAAGAATTAAAAAAAGAAAATAAAAAGTTACATACATTTAGTTATGTTCCTGTCGATGATTTTATTGACTTTACGCATAAAAGCAGAATAGCAAATGAGAAATCTTATATAAAATCAACTGTTGAATTTGTAGGAAATATCAACGACCAATATTTAAGCTTTGAAGAAAAAAACCCATTTACAGAAATAAACGAATGGCTTGATATTCATGAAATGCCCTATAAGTTTTTTGAAAACACTTTTTGGTTAAAAGGAATTTATGAGCAGGCTCATTCGCAAGGTATAGGAGTATTACTTAATGGACAAAGGGGCAATTGGACAATATCTTGGGGACCTGTTCTTGATTACTATGCTGTTTTATTAAAAAAGATGAATTGGATCCGATTATTTCATGAATTAAGCCTATATAGCAAAAACATATCCGTAAAGAAATCAAGGATTATGACTGAAGTCCGAAAAAAGGCATTTCCAGCTGTCTATAAATTAATTAACACAAATGATCATTTTCACTTTCCAATGATCATTAATCCCGAATTCGCTGAAAAAACACATGTGTTAGAGAACCTTCAAGAACACGGTATTGATATTTCAGCGTCTGAATTTCCAAGTGCTTATGAGGTAAGAAAAAGGCAATTTGAAAAATTGTATTATTGGAATACAACGGGTACTTACGGTTCAAAGTTATCACTGCGCTATTCCCTTTTGGACCGTGACCCAACCAATGATTTACGCGTTATTAATTTTTGCTTATCAGTTCCTGAACATCAATTTGTTCGAAATGGATTAGATAGATCACTTGTGAGAAGAGCTACGAAGGATTATTTACCAGATAAAGTGCGATTAAATCTTAGAACTAGAGGGGTACAGGGTGCAGACGGTGTTCATCGTATGACTAAGTACTGGGACGATTTTATAAATGAACTTGAACAGTTAAGTGCAGATTCGCTAATAGGAGAGTTTTTAAACTTAAAAGTAATTAAAGAGGCAATTTCAAAGTTAGGGAGAGAGGCAAAACCTGAATACGCTTTTGATTTTGATTTTAGAATTCTAATGCGTTTTTTAATCGTTTCTCGCTTTATCAAAACATTTTAATTGAAGGGAGGTGACAACATGAAAAAGGAATGGCAAAAGCTAGAGTTAGAAGTACTTAATATCAGCATGACAATGGCAGGACCAGGAATTAAAACTCCTGATGCAGTACAACCTGACATCGATGAAGTAGTCCACTATAGTTAATTTACCAAGTTAGTTCATCCTGCCCTTATACAATGAAACATAGTATGAGGGCTTTTCAAATTAATGAATGGGGTTGGAGGGAGATATTTGTCAATAGGGATTGCAGAAGGAACAATTTATAAAGCGTTTGGTTTAGTAATTCTTAGTGAAATTCCTCTTCCTGAATTAGTAGAATCGGAAGAAAATGGTGAGCAAGTCGATATCTCTATTAATATAGATAATAACTTATCGCATATGTGGAATAAATCTGAATATGAACCAGGGAAGTTTGCTGTTGAAGAAAACTCCGTGATGTTTCAAATACCCAATACGGCCACCTTTTGTATAAAAGATGGGAAATCAATCATTGTTTTGCCGATGAAAGGATCAGAGGCAGCCAAGATTCGATTATATATACTAGGAACGTGTATAGGTGTGCTGCTGATGCAAAGAAGGATCCTTCCTTTGCATGGTAGTGCTGTTGCTATTGATGGAAAGGCGTATGCGTTTATCGGTGAATCTGGAGCAGGAAAATCAACCTTAGCGTCGGCTTTTATAAGTAAGGGATACAGACTCCTTAGTGATGATGTCATAGCTATTGACTTCAAAGATGGTAGTAATGTTCCCTCTGTGATGCCATCATACCCTCAACAGAAATTATGGCAAGAAAGTTTGAGAGAATTTGGAATGGAGACAAAGAATTATCACCCATTATTCGAGCGTGAAACAAAGTATTCCATTCCTGTTAAATCTAACTTTTTTCCGAATCCTTTACCCCTTGCAGGTGTCTTTGAACTTAGCAAATCAGAGAATCCAAGTATTTCACTTTGTAAAATTGAAGGATTGGTAAGGTTTCGTACAATACTTAACCAAACGTTTCGCAGTTCATTAATCAATCGATTAGGGTTATCAGAATGGCATTTTAAAGCTTCATCAAAATTCATAAACAAAATAGATATATACCAGTTGCAGCGCCCAACCTCAAGATTTACTGCAGATGATTTAGTATCAACTATTTTAAAGTCGATAGCCATGGAGGAAAGCAAATGTTGAACACACATAAAATATCTTTAGAATGTCTTATTATTCAGAGTCCAGGAAACATAGTAAGTGATATGGATGGAGAAAAAGTAATGATGAGCATTTATAATGGAAAGTATTACAATCTTGGTGAAATAGGTGGGGTTATTTGGGATTTAATAGAGAAACCAGCTCTTGGAAATCAATTAATAGCTAAATTAATAACTGAATACAATATTGAAAAAGCTGATTGTGAAGAGCAAGTATCCAATTTTCTGGAATCATTGTACAAGGAAGGACTTATTCAAATTGTTGAAGATTCCAACTCTTAGATTAGTTTTGAAAGGATCATGATCATGGTGAAGAAGGTCAAAGCCTTTTTTTTATTCGATACAACAACAAAGCTATTGTTTGTTGAAGCCTTCTTTTTACTCGCATGGGCTCGCTTTCTAAAAAGCTTGCCATTTTCTAAAGTCGTACCTCTATTAGGGAAACAAATGTGTGAAACATCCTTATCGTATAATGAATCCCATTTGAAATTAATTAGAAGTGTTTCTCTTGCAGTAAACGTAATGAGTCGATATACATTTTGGGAAAGTATGTGTTTGGTAAAGGCAATTACTGCAATGAAAATGTTAGAAAGACGTAAAATCGAAAGTACCCTTTATTTGGGAACTGGGAAAGATGACGCTGGAAAAATGATCGCCCATGCTTGGTTACGTAGTGGACCTTTCTATCTTACCGGAGCTGAGGAAAAGAACAATTTTACGATTATCGGGAAATTTGCAAAACAAATAAGCTTAACGAATAAAGGGGATTAAGATGGCTGCCAATTTCAAACTCGATGTATCTAACTTTTCAAGAGAATTAAGTTTGTTGCTTGAACTGATAAAGTTAGATGAGGCTGGAAATACTCATTTAATTAAAAAAGAAGCTTTTACCGATATAGAATGGGACCAATTCCTGCTACTGGCTAAACACCACAGAGTATACCCGATCATTTATAAGAATCTAAAAAAAGTACCCGAAGATTGGTTCCCCCTATATGTTGGTTCGGAATTATCCCGATTATATCAAAATAATACGATTCAGATGCTGCATTTAACTGGTGAAATGGAGCAGGTAAATAAGGTGTTTTTTGAAAATGGTGTCCGCGTGCTTTTTCTAAAAGGACCAGTACTAGGCACTGCTCTTTATGGTGATGTATCACTAAGAACATCTTCCGATTTAGACGTTCTTATCCCAATGAATAAATTAAAGAAAGCGGAAGAAGTTTTGTTAGAGAAAGGTTATATAAAGGATGATTACATACAGTCCATTTTACATGACTGGAAATGGAGACACCACCATATAACCTTTTTTCATCCTGAAAAAAGGATCAAACTTGAAATTCATTGGAGAATGAATCCCGGCCCTGCAAAAGAACCAAAATTTAATGAGTTATGGGGAAGAAAAATTGCAAGAACTAGCTCACTGACTAGTTACCCCACTTATTATTTAGGTTATGAGGATTTATTTTTATTTCTCGTAACACATGGTGCCCGGCATGGGTGGTCAAGAATTCGCTGGCTGGTTGATATAGTAAAAATGACAAAGAAAGATATAAAGTGGGAGGAACTCATTAAATTACTACGAAAATATCATTACCTTCATTTAGGCGGTCAGTCATTAATCTTAAGTGCCCAATTATTAAATGTAAAAGTTGAAAAAGAGATGAATGACTTAGTAGAAGGAAAGAGGCCCAAGCAATTAGCTCAAGATGCCCTGTACTATATCAGGCAAATAGTTAATCTACATACAGAACCCGTGCCCCAAGAAATAGCGGACTATCATAAACGGCATTTATTCAAATTAATGTCTATTAGGCAAAAACTTTTATTTAGTTTAAGTTTCCTTTACCCCTTTGCAATTGATGCTGACACATTACCATTACCAAAGGTACTTCATATTTTATATTTTCCCTTACGTCCAATGTTAATGCTGTGGAGAAAAACGAAGAACCGCGCAATTCCTAGGAGGGCACAAAATTGATTCAAGTTCTTTATTTTATTAAGCGATTATATTCGTACTCCGGCAGTATATTATATATAAACCTTCTAGGAATGGGGTTAGTTAGTTTTCTTGAAGGAATCGGAATATTTCTATTAATCCCGATGATTAGCTATAGTGGAATAGTCAATATGAATGTTGGCGATAAACATTTTGTTAAGTTTTTTAGTTTCATGCAGGAATATCCTAAAACATATGTACTCATGTTTATCTTAGGATCCTACATCTTATTAGTAATTGGCCAGAATCTTTTACAAAGAAATCTTTCAATTAGAAATGTGAAAATTTCAAATGGCTTTATTCGCCAATTAAGGTTGGAGACGTATAGTTCACTATTAAAAGCAAATTGGAGTTTTTACACAAAGGAAAGAAAATCAGATTTGATTAATATCATGACAATGGAACTAGCGCGAGTCGCAGGGGGAATTAACCAATTTTTATTATTTTTAACATCACTTGTGTTTTCTTTGATACAAGTTATTATCGCTTTTTATTTATCAACGAAGCTGACACTTTTCGTCTTACTATCGGGTCTAATCCTAGCCTTCTTATCACGAAAATTTATTAAACAATCAAAAATTATTGGAACAAAAACTTCAGTATTAGCACAAGAATATCTTGCAGGGATAACGGATCAATTAAATGGCATTAAAGATATTAAAAGCAATACCTTAGAAGAGTCCCGATTAAATTGGTTCCGTTCATTGACTAGAGGAATGATAGATGAGCAAATTGAATATATAAAGTTAAAAACTACTTCCCAGATGTTTTACAAAATCGCATCAGCAAGTTTAATTGCCTTGTTCATTTTTATTTATATCATGGTATTTGAAGCTAAAACAGAGCAATTTTTATTAATTTTTATTATTTTTTCTAGACTTTGGCCAAAAATTACAGAAATTCAATCCAGTTTTGAGCAGATTGCCACAACAATTCCAGCTTTTGAATCATTAATAGAATTGCAGGAAAAATGTAAGAACGCTACCGAAATTCCAGACGGTAATAAAATAAATTACTTAAATATAAAACCATTATGTATTAATGAAGGAATAGAATGCCAAAATATTTATTTTCGCTATAATAAATCAGAATCACTCTATGCTCTTCGCAATATTAACTTAAAAATTCCTGTAAATAGCGTCACAGCTATTGTGGGTCAATCTGGTGCCGGAAAAAGTACATTAATTGATTTATTAATGGGGCTTAATAAACCGGAACAGGGAAATGTGCTAGTAGATCGAAATATACTTACTGATGATAGGTTATTGTCCTGGAGACGTTCAATTAGCTATGTTCCACAGGAACCTTTCTTGTTTAATGCAAGTATTAGAGAAAATTTACTTTTGATCGCTCCCAATTCAAGTGATAAGCAGATTTGGGGGGCACTTGAGTTTTCTGCGGCTGCTGAATTTGTGAATAATCTTCCAATGGGACTTGATACAATTGTAGGGGATAGGGGAATAAGACTTTCAGGCGGAGAACGTCAAAGACTGGTTCTTGCTCGAGCTATACTACGCAAACCATCTGTGCTCGTTTTAGATGAGGCTACAAGTGCCTTAGATTCAGACAATGAGGCAAAGATTCAAGATGCACTAGAAAGAATTAAGGGAACAATGACAATTATCATCATTGCCCACCGCTTGTCTACTATACGCAATGCCGATCAAGTGATTGTAATGGAGCAAGGTGAAATTATTCAACAAGGAAAATTTGGGCAATTGGCGAGTGATCAAAGCGGTGTATTTAGTAATTTGTTAAAGAAACAAATGGTGGTAAATGTTTGAGGAAAAAAGTATTTTATATGAGACAATATTTCGTTGACACGTTCTTTATAATGAACTAAAATAAAGGAAGAGAAGTAAGCAGTAGTACTTATAGGTTATTATTGATAGAAATTTTAAAGAAAAAACAAGGAAATCTAAGTTGAGGCTATTTTTTTGGTTTATGTGTTCTTTATCTAGAACGTCTAAAAGTCTAACGAAAAGGTGGTTTCATGAATCAATTTGATCAAATAAGCAGTTTTGACAAGAAAAAAGCGAAAGAAATCAATTTAAGCGAATTATATAAAGTATTGAAAAGACGCATTTGGGCTGTTTTGATTTTAACCGTTCTTGGAGCTGCCATAGGTTTTATTCAAAACACTGTAACGGTTACTCCATTGTATCAATCTTCTGCGAGAGTAATTATTGGTGCGGATGAACAATCTAGAACAACACTACAGGTAATTGTGAAAGATTCTACGATTTTGGATAAAGTCGTTACAGAGTTGCATTTACCAATGAATTCTGATGCTTTAGCAAAACAAATTACGGTGGCAAGCATTGATCAATCTCAAGTTGTAAGTATAACCGTAGTCAATCAGGATCCAAGAATGGCTGCTCAAATAGCAAATACAACAGCCGCAGTTTTTAAAGCGGAAGTACCAAATATTGTTGGACAAGACTATATTCGGATTTTATCGAATGCAAAAGTAAATCCAGTCCCTACTAACCCTAAAAATTATAATAAAACTATAACAGCCATTGTGATTGGATTAGTTCTTGGAATAGGGCTGGCATTTTTACTAGATTCTATGGACAGCACTGTCAGATCTGAGCAAGAGGTAGAAAAGATACTTGGACTCACTGTCCTAGGAAAGGTTTCTAAAATGAACAAAAGGAATATAAAAAGGAAAAAGGTGCAATCGAATTTAGATTTAAGAGGTGAGACGGTTGATTCTTAGTAAACGAAAGAGCAGTGTCAATGCCAAAAGAAATATAATTGCCAACACTTACCCTGATTCGATTATATCCGAGCAATTTCGGATGATTCAAACCAATATTAAGTTTTCTGTAGCTGACCAAAAAAATCGGATTTTTTTAATTACCTCGCCTGGCACTGGTGAAGGAAAGTCTACTTCTGCAGCCAATCTTGCTGTCTCTATGGCACAGCAGAAGAAAAAGGTTCTACTGATTGATGCGAACCTAAGAAATCCAGTTCTTCATACCATTTTTAATATCCCAAATTCAGATGGTTTGACAGATGTTTTAAAAGGAAGAATCACATTTGAAGAAGCCGTTTGTCATACCGAAATCGGAAGACTAGACGTTTTAGCTAGTGGGATAAATCTAGTAAATCCAGTTGAATTATTGGGGTCACAGTTGATGCGGGATTTATTAAAAGTGGCCTTGCAAAGGTATGATATCGTGTTAATCGATTCTTACAGTGTGATAGACGTGACAGATACAAAGCTTTTAGCAAACCAAAGTGATGGAGTGATTTTGGTTATTCAAAGTGGTAAAACACTTCTCGAAAAAGCGGCGGAAGCCAAAAAAGAAATCGAGTTTGCAAAATCAAAGGTAGTCGGGGTTATTCTGAATGAAAATTAGTATTTGATTTTTTTTAATCCTTATGTTCTTTATTACGAATATTAAAACCTTAGTAAAGAAATGTTGGTGATGTCTCCTTTCCAATATCAACGGAGGCACTCGGTCATGCTGTGGGTTGAGAGACCTTAGACGCTAGTCGTCGAGAGTGTGATGTGAGGGCGGGTTAGATGCCCCTATTTTAATAAAAAATTTCCTTATGTGATCTTTTCAGAGAACATATAATGAAATTTTTTATAAGGAGTGGAAAAGTTTTGAGAGAGTTTGATAATTACCCAAAGTCAATCAAAAAGGCGATTCGCTACATTAAACAAGATGCAAAGAAGGATGAACTAAAAGAGATTAAAATAATGTTAGAGCGTGCTATTGAATTAAGATCCGTAAGAATAGATTAATCCTCATTTTTGTTATTAACATTTTTAAATAAAGGGGGACAGGCTATGACGTATCGCCAAAGGCTGCCAGTATTTATCTTTCTTGATTCCTGTATTGTATTAACAGCCATATTCTTCGGGATGTTCTTAGTCAATGCTACCTACAACGTTGTTACGGTACCAATTGCTACAAGTTCTTTCGTGATCTTACTGAGTCATCTCTTTTTTTCAGTCATATTTAGACTTTACAAGAAAGCATGGGAATATGCGAGCATTGGAGAGTTAGCTATTATTGCAAAAACGGTTACTGTTTCCATTCTTGTTGCCGGAATTGTGGAACTGCTTCTATTTCAAGATATATACTTTAGGCTTCTCGCTGTTACATGGCTGTTAAATATATTATTTATTGGTGGTTCGCGCTTTTGCTGGAGGATTTATCGAAGTGCTGTACTCGATAAAGCTGATAACAAAAATAGGACGCTTATTGTTGGCGCAGGTTCCGCCGGAACGATGGTGGCAAGACAATTGTCAAAAAATAATGACGCGGACTTACTGCCAGTTGGGTTTATTGATGATGATGTAAAAAAGCAAAAGCTTGATATTTTAGGTATTCCTGTGTTAGGCGGCGTAGTGGACATCCAACAGGTTGTCGAAAAATTCAGCATTAACAACATCATCATTGCGGTTCCATCCCTTAGTAAACGTCAATTAAATACAATTTTTCAGGAATGTGCGAAGACAAGGGCAAAAACACAAATTCTCCCTATGTTAGAGGATTTGGTAACAGGAAAAGTATCGGTCAAGCAGTTTCGAGATATTAAAGTAGAAGATCTATTAGGCAGAGAGCCGGTAGAATTACACCTTGAAAGTATCTCAGAGTATGTCACCGATAAAGTGGTGTTAGTAACGGGTGCTGGGGGATCAATTGGATCAGAAATTTGCCGTCAGATTTCAGCGTTTAACCCAAAAAAATTAGTGTTGTTGGGCCACGGTGAAAATAGTATTTATACAATAGAGATGGAATTGAAAGAAAAGCTAAAAAATACAGAAATAGAATACATTCCAGTGATTGCTGATCTGCAAGACGCCAAGAAAATGATGAGCGTAATGGGTGAGTATCAACCCGATGTTGTTTATCATGCAGCTGCCCATAAGCATGTACCGCTTATGGAGGGGAATCCCGAAGAAGCTGTAAAAAATAATTTAATTGGAACAAGGAATGCAGCCAATGCAGCAAGTTGGAACGGGGTTAAAACATTTGTCATGGTCTCTACCGATAAAGCCGTTAATCCAACAAGCGTAATGGGGGCAACGAAACATCTTGCTGAAATGATTGTTCAATCTATGGATCAACAGAGCGAAACAAAATTTGTTGCTGTCCGTTTTGGTAATGTACTTGGCAGCCGCGGCAGTGTCATTCCTTTGTTCAAAAAGCAGATTGAAAAAGGCGGTCCTGTTACCGTTACCCATCCGGACATGGTCCGCTATTTTATGACGATTCCTGAAGCATCAAGGCTTGTGATTCAAGCGGGAGCTCTTGCTAAAGGTGGAGAGATCTTTGTGCTGGACATGGGCGATCCTGTGAAAATTGTTGATCTTGCCAAGAACATTATCAAACTATCAGGAAATTCTATTGAAGAGATCGGAATTGAATTTACTGGAATTAGGCCGGGTGAAAAGTTATTTGAAGAATTACTTAACAAAGATGAGATTCATGAGGAGCAAATCTATCCAAAAATTTACGTTGGAAAAACGGCTGCACTGTATTTGACGGAAATCGATGAAATCATCTCTACATACGAAAGTTTAGATAAAGAGGAGCTTCGTAAAAGATTGCTAGATCTCGCAAATCACCGGGTGGCCAATCCACAACACCTGTCTGTTACGGTGTAAAGGAGAAAAATATGGACAAAAAAGTATTGTTTTGTGCAACCGTGGATTATCATTTCAAAGCTTTTCATCTGCCGTATTTACAATGGTTTAAAGAACAAGGCTGGGAGGTTCATGTAGCCGCCTCGGGAAAAATAGAGCTACCCTATGTGGATCTAAAATATGATATTCCAATTCAACGGTCCCCTTTCAATAGAGACAATCTTTCGGCTTACAAGGATCTTAAAAAGATTATTGAAAAAAATCAGTACAAAATCATTCACAGCCATACACCAATGGGCGGGGTCTTAGCAAGGCTTGCAGCTAAGAAAGCTAGAAAAAATGGAACAAAGGTAATCTACACAGCCCACGGCTTTCATTTTTGTAAAGGTGCACCACTCGTCAATTGGCTGATTTACTATCCGATTGAGAAAGTTCTGTCAAAATCTACAGATACTTTAATCACGATAAATCAAGAGGATTATGAGTTGGCAAAAAATCACCGTTTTAAGGCTGAGACCATTCATCATGTTCATGGGGTTGGAGTGAATACCGATCGATTCCAACCAGTTATTGTCCAACAAAAGAGCCAGCTGAGGAAACAATACGGATATAAAGACGATGAATTCTTACTTTTTTATGCAGCAGAATTTAATAAAAATAAAAACCAACAATTGATAATCCGATCACTGGAATTGATGAAGGATCAAGTGCCAAATGCGAAGCTATTGCTTGCCGGAGAAGGGCAGCTTTTACGAGAATGCCGGGAGCTTGCAGTTCAATTAGGCGTTGATAAGATGATTGATTTTCTCGGCTATCGGACAGACATTGAAACGCTCTTAAAAATAAGTGATGTTGCTGTTGCATCAAGCATCAGGGAAGGACTTCCGGTCAATATCATGGAAGCAATGGCCTGCGGCCTGCCGATTGTGGCAAGCGTGAATCGGGGCCATTCAGAACTAATTAAAGAAGGAATCAATGGGTATCTGATAGCGCCGGATAATTACCAGAAGTTTAGCTTCAGGTTAATCAGTCTCTATCATTCTAATAGTCTTTGCCAACAGATGGGGCTGGCTAATCAGGAAAAAATGAAAAGATACTCATATTCTAAAGTTCTCTTAGAATTAATGGGAATCTACTCAAGATATATGGTGGAGGAAATAAATGAAACCAACAGTAAGCATAATCGTGCCTATCTATAATGTAGAAAAATATTTAGGCAGATGCTTAGATAGTTTATTATCACAAAACTTAAAAAATATTGAAATTATTGCTGTTAATGATGGATCCACGGATTTAAGTTTAAAGATTCTCAAAGAGTATTCGATAAAGGATTCTAGAATTAAGGTCGTTAATAAGTCAAACGGCGGTGTTTCTTCTGCAAGAAATAAAGGAATCCAATTGGCCAGCGGTGAATTTATCGGATTTGTTGACCCTGATGACTGGGTTGAACCAGAAATGTATGAAGACATGGTTAATCATGCTAAAAATGAAAAAGTAGATATTGTCATGTGCGCGTATATGAGAGAATTCGCAAGTCATTCTAAAATGAAAAATTTTGAACTTCCCAACAAAGTAATCTATGAAGGTGAAGAGGTTAGAACCAACGTAATGAGACGTTTAATAGGCCCATTAGATAATGAAATAGCCAATCCAGAATTATTGGATGCATGGGGGACGGTATGGTCAAAACTATATCGTTCAGAAATTATAAAAAATCACGGAATAAGATTTGTAGATTTAAAAAATATTGGTACAAACGAGGATACACTATTTAATATTGAAACAAGCTATTTTGCAAAGTCTTTTTTGTTTTTAAATAATCCTTATTATCATTATTGGAAAGAAAATAGTTCTTCTGTTACTTCCGGATATAAACCAAACTTAATGAACCAGTGGTTTTATCTATTTACGTATATTGAAAATTTTTTAAATGAAAAAAATATGGATAAGACCTATTTTTCAGCTTTAAATAATCGTATTTGTCTAAATACATTAGGCCTTGGCTTGAATACAATAAGTCATGATAATCAGTCTTCTATTTTTAATAAAATTAAAAAAATCCAAACGTTTTTAAAAAACAAACGTATCAAACATTCTTTTAAACAATTGGAATTATCAAAGTTTCCGATTGTTTGGAGAGTGTTTTATTTTTGTGCTAAAGCACGTTTTGCAGCAGGATTTTATCTTATGTTAATTTGTATTAACACACTAAGGAAAGTGATCAAATAGGGGGTGATGAAATTGACACCAGTTCGGGTTCTTCAAGTAGTTACCATTATGAATCGCGGTGGGCTTGAAACAATGCTAATGAATTATTATCGTCAGATCGACCGGGAAAAAATTCAATTTGATTTTATGGTTCATCGTGCTGATGAAGGTCATTATGATAAAGAAATCGAGGAGCTTGGCGGCAAAATTTATCGAATGCCTCCAATTAAACCAGGAAACTATCATCAGTACTTTAAATTGCTTGATGAATTTTTTGAAAAACATCAGGAATACAAAGTGGTTCATTCACATATTAACGAAAACAGCAGTTTTGTTTTAAGAGCTGCAAAAAAGGCAAATATTCCATGCCGAATTGCTCACAGTCATTTGAGCGATTTGGGGTTAGATTGGAAGCTGCCATTTCGTTTATATGCTAGATATTTAATGAAAGATCATCCCAATTATTATTTTGCTTGTTCTAAGAATGCGGGCAAATGGCTGTTTGGGAAAAAACACACAAAATTCAATGATGTAATGATTCTTAATAATGCAGTTAACGCTGGAGATTTTAAATTCAATGAAACGATTAGAAATAAAATAAAAGCTGAACTTGGTATTACAAATGAGCTAGTCCTTGGACATATTGGCAGGTTTAATAAACAAAAGAATCACGAGTTTCTTATTGATATTTTTAAAGCTGTTCACCAGAAAAATTCGGATGCAATTTTACTTATGATAGGGGATGGGCATTTACGACCTTCCATAGAAAAAAAGGTTGAGAAGCTCGGATTAACTTCGCATGTGAAGTTTTTAGGAGTTCGGAGTGATATACCTGAACTTATGCAAGCAATGGATATTTTTCTTTTTCCATCTTTGTTTGAAGGCTTACCAGTAGTACTCGTAGAGGCACAGGCTGCCGGTTTAAAATGTATCGTTTCAAATACGATTACAATGGAAAGTGATGTGACGGGGAGAGTTGAATTTATTGATCTTAACCAATCCCCGGGGTATTGGGCGGAACAGATCTCATCTTCGCCTTTTGAACATGTGGATACATCCAAAGAGTTACAAAAGAAAGGCTATGATGCTGCCACAATGGCTCAATGGTTAGCTGATTTTTATATGAATTATTACCCAGTTGAAACTAAAAAATTCAGTGTGCTTTGAGGTGTTTAAATGATCCCAACATTAACAGTTTTTACTCCAACGTTTAATCGAGCGTATACCCTTCACTTATGCTATGAAAGTTTGAAAAGACAGACCTCTAAAGATTTTGTATGGTTAATCGTTGATGATGGTTCGACGGATAATACGAGAGAAGTAGTAGAAAGCTGGATCTCAGAAAATGAGGTAGCAATTCGATATCATTATCAAGAAAATCAAGGAATGCATGGAGCACATAATACGGCGTATAAACTAATCGAAACGGAGCTTAATGTTTGTATCGATTCTGATGATTATATGCCAGACGATGCAGTTGAAAAAATCGTCTCGTTTTGGAATGAATTTGGCAGTGAAAAATATGCCGGCATTGTTGGATTAGATGCAAGCCCAAATGGAAGCGTAATTGGAACGAAAATGCCTATTGATATAAAGGATTCTACGCTAACACATCTCTATTCAAAGTATAGAGTGAAGGGTGATAAGAAACTGGTATATCGTTCAGAGTTAACGAGAAAAACACCGCCATATCCATTATTTCCAGGGGAAAAGTATTGCCCGCTAAGTTTTAAATATATTCTCATCGATCAAAAATATCCGTTGCTGGTCATGAACGAAATTCTTTGTCATGTTGAGTACCTGCCAGATGGATCAAGCATGAACATTATTAATCAATACAAAAGAAACCCAAGAAGCTTTTCCTTTTTTCGAAAGGTAGCAATGCAGTATGCCCCATCTTTCAAGGAAAGGTTTAGAGAATCTGTTCATTACATTTCTAGTAGTATTATGATAAGAAATTCAAAATTTTTATTGGAATCTCCAAGTAAATCAACTACTTTTTTGGCAATGCCTTTGGGTATTGGATTATATTTTTATATTCAAAATACCAGTAAAAAAACCGTATTGAAAAGTAATCAAAAGTCAACTTAAGATGGTATTTTTTGAAAGGATTTCTGAAATGGAAATTTTATGGATTAATTTTTTTGCTGTTTATATATCTTCCTTTTTGGCAAGGTTTTTTTCTAAACCTTTATACACAGAAACTCCTTTTATTAAACCAAATAAACTGATAATATTTTTAACTATTTTATCTTTAGTATTAATATCAGGGCTCCGAAATAATATAGGTGATACTTATTTTTATATGCATAGTTATAAAACTCAAGATTTTAGTTTACAAGATATTAAATTTTCAGGCGACTTTGGGTTTAACATTTTACAATCTCTTTTACAAAAAATTTCTCGTGATCCACAAATATTAATTTTTACAGTAGCTCTTATTACCAATTTATTTATCGTAATGGTTTTATACAAATATTCCAGAATGATTGAATTAAGTTTATTTGTTTATATAGCCTCAGGTATGTACACAGTTTCTATGAATGGAATAAGGCAATTTTTAGCAGCAGCTATATTATTTACAGCAACTAAATATATTTTTGATGGAAACTTGAAAAAATATATGTTAATCGTATTATTAGCATCTACCGTTCATCAGACTGCACTAATTTTTCTCCCAATTTATTTTGTTGTTAGAAGGGAGGCGTGGTCAAAAGTAACATTTATTCTTTTAGGACTTGCTATCCTGTTAGCAGCGGGATTTAACCAGTTTTCAGGAATATTGTTCAAGGCTCTTGATGATACACAATATGGACATTATAGTAATTTCTCCGAAGGAGGTGCCAATATACTAAGAGTTACAGTGACGGGTGCTCCCTTAATTGTGGCCTTCATTGGCAGGGAAAGACTCAGAGAACTATGGCCAAAAAGTGATTATATAGTTAATTTGTCCATTTTGGGTTTTGTCTTTATGGTAATTTCATCAAAAAATTGGATATTTGCTAGATTTGATATTTACTTTGGACTTTATAGTCTAATTTTAATTTCTTGGATTGTTAATTTATTTTCCAATCAGGATAGAAGAGTTATTTATTACGTAATTTTAGGCTGTTATTTTATTTATTTTTACTATGAGCAAGTCATATCACTTAATATTATCTATAAAAGTATCTACATTCACTTATAAAATTTAAATAGGTATGGGTAACTTGTTGTTTAACTTCAAATAATATTTAAATTGATTAGCATGGTGGTGAATTTAATGAATACAAAAGTTCCAACAAGAGTATTACATATAGTCAGCGCAATGAATCGTGGAGGGACCGAAACTTTACTAATGAGTTTATACCGAAACATAGATAAAAAAAAGGTCCAGTTTGATTTTGTTTCACATAGAAAAGAAAAATGTGATTATGATGATGAAATTAAAGCTATGGGTGGTAAGGTATACCATATTGCGAGCCTTGGACAAGCAGGTCCCGTTCCCTATATTCGTGAATTAAAAAAGATTATGAGATCAAGACCATACATTGCAGTGCACTCCCATACTGATTATCAGTCGGGATTTCCAGCTTTAGCTGCTAAACTATCTGGAATAAATAAAAGGATTTGTCATTCACATAGCAACCAATGGACAAGAAAAAATGGTTTTAAGGAAAGGCTATCCTTAGTAGTTCTCCAAAAGGTAATTACATTTTCAGCAACTGAGCTTTGTGCTTGCAGCGAAGAAGCTGCAAGTTTTTTATTTGGAGAAAAAAAGGTGAAACATGGGAAAGTCCATATTTTAAAAAATGGTATAGAGGTTGAAAGGTTTACACAATTAATTGACAATCATACTGAAAGTGTAAGGAACGAGCTGGGTATCCCAGAGGAGGCAAAGCTAATAGGCCATGTTGGTAGCCTTTCTTATATTAAAAATCATAGCTTTATACTAAGAATCTTAAAACAAATGTTGATGGAAGGCCAAAATATATTTGCGGTATTTGTAGGTGATGGTTCATTAAGAAAATCAATAGAGAAAGAAGCCAAAGAACTTGGAATAAGTGAATATGTAAGAATTACTGGTGTTAGAGAAGATATTTCCAGAATGATGAAGGCTTTTGATGTATTTGTTTTTCCGTCGTTATCTGAAGGATTTGGTATCGTTACGTTAGAAGCACAGTGCGCGGGAACACCATGTGTTGTTTCTGATACCATACCTAAGTCAACAGATATAGGTCTCGGTTTAATCTCCTATTTAAATTTAGAAGAGGATATAAGAAATTGGTCAAAGGAGATAAAAAAGGCATTTTCAATAAAAAAGCCTGATAATCAAACTATCTCTCAATCATTTTTAAAAATGGGGTTTAATATTCGGGAGAATATTGATAAATGGTTAACATTATATGGAATTCAATCTTCATTAACAAGGAGTTAAAAAGGTGAGAAAGAAATTGTTATTTGTAACCCAATACCTGCAAACGGGTGGAGTAGAAAGAAGCTTATTAACCCTACTTTCAGATTTAGACTATGATAGGTATGAAGTTGATTTACTATTATTTGATCACAGTGGAGTTTTATTTGAAGAAATACCAAAAAAAGTGAATATTCTCCCTCCTCTCTTTGAAAGCTTTTCGACCCCGCTTTCAAAAGCTTTACCACAGCTTATAAAGAAGGGGCGTTTTCGTTTATTGTTAGGCAAATTACTTGCTGCATTACTAGGAAGATTATCAAAAGGAATGGGTACAGGGTTGAGATGGGGAGTTTATCGACATTCACTTCCAAATATAAAAAAACACTATGATGTGGCTATTAGTTATCTAGATTTCTTTTGCAATTATTATGTAATTGAAAAGATAAATGCTGATAAGAAAATAGTTTATAACCACATGGATTATGTCTACAGCCAAAAACATGGGTGGCCTTCTCCAAAACTTGATAAAGAAATTTTTTCGAGAAGCAACTATATTGTTTCAGTGGCCGAATCTTCAAAAGAATCTTTAAAAACTGTTTTTCCAGAATTAGAAGAAAAGATACAAGTGATCCATAATCGAATACAACCTGAATCAGTTCGTTCATTGTCAAAAGAAGTAATAAAGGAAAATAAAATAAATAAAAGTAAAAAATTTAAAATTGTTTCTGTAGCAAGACTTGTTGAGGAGAAGGGAGTTTTACTTGCTCTCAAAGCGTGTAAAATACTTGTAGATCAGGGCTTTGACATTGTTTGGTATTTGGTTGGAAATGGTCCTCTACTTGAAACTCTTGAAAGAAAATCAAAAGAACTGGGACTAAATGAACATTTTATTTTATTAGGAGAACAGCCCAACCCTTATCCGTATATGGGAATTTGTGATGTATATGTTCAGCCGTCATTAACAGAGGCTCATTGTGTAGCCGTTGAAGAAGCACTTGCATTGTATCGTCCAATCGTTGTAACAAACATTCCATCCTTCTCCAATCAAATTAAAAATGAAGAGACAGGGATACTAGTTAAATCAAGTCCGGAAGGAATTGCTGAAGGAATAAAGAGATTATTCCTTTCTTGTGATTTAAGAGATAAATTATCCAATAACTTATTAAATTCAAATGATAGAAACCAAGAAGAAATGAAGAAGTTTTATCAATTAATTGAAGGATAATCCTTTAACAAATTTAAAGTGAGGTGAACAAAGATGGCGATATTAATAACAGGAGGAGCAGGCTACATCGGCAGCCATACTTGTGTTGAACTGTTAAATGCAGGATATGAGATTGTGGTATTAGATAACTTTATTAATAGCAAATCAGAATCACTTAACCGAATCCGTAGGATTACAGGTCGAAAATTTAAATTCTATGATGTTGACTTGTTGGACAAGGAAAAAGTCGATCGTGTATTTATTGAAAATGAAATTGAAGCAGTCATACACTTTGCAGGCCTTAAAGCGGTTGGTGAATCAGTCAGACTACCGCTTAGCTATTATTATAATAATATTACTAGTACGATCATTTTATGTGAGGTAATGAAAAGGCACGACGTCAAAAAATTAGTATTTAGTTCATCAGCAACTGTATATGGAATGCCTGAGCGAGTTCCAATTTCGGAAGAATCTCCGTTATTTACCTTGAATCCATATGGACGGACGAAATTGATGATTGAAGAGATTTTACAAGATCTCTATATTTCTGACCAAACTTGGAGCATAGCACTTTTGCGATATTTTAATCCAATTGGTGCCCATTATAGCGGTCTGATTGGTGAAGATCCAAATGGAATCCCCAATAATCTCATGCCATACATCACTCAAGTTGCCGTTGGAAAATTAAAGGAACTTAATATTTTTGGAAGTAACTATCCAACGAAAGATGGTACGGGTGTCCGTGATTATATCCATGTTGTCGATTTGGCAGTGGGTCATTTACGAGCACTAGAAAAAGTTTCAACCTTAACCGGTATTGACGCATATAATCTGGGTACAGGCCAAGGTTATAGTGTATTGGAAATGGTTTCTGCTTTTGAAAAGGCATCAGAGATGAAAATTCCGTACAGAATAGTAGACCCAAGACCCGGCGATGCAGCTGTTTGCTTCGCAGATCCATTAAAGGCGAAAAGAGAATTAGGCTGGCAGGCAGAGAAAAACATTGTTGAGATGTGCGAGGATGCGTGGCGATGGCAGAAACAGAATCCAAATGGATATGAAAATAAAATGAATAGCATAAAAGATCCTCACTATTTCAATAGTGAGGATTTTTTAGTGGAAATTTAATTTGTTTAGCGGGGTTTGATAAATGAGTATTTCTGAAAAACTCACTCAGAAAAGATTTCAAGAGATTCTTTTTCATGCTTATTTAAAGGGTGAAAAATCAGAAGACATAAAAGTGGCGGAATTAATCCAGGAAATTATCCAAGAAGTTTTGGTGACGAATAAATGAAACGTTTGTTTGATTTATTCGTTTCCATGATTTTATTAATCTGTCTTTCTCCGGTTATTTTGCTGGTGGCACTGGCAGTAAGAATCAAATTAGGAACTCCGTTTCTGTTTAAACAACAACGTCCTGGATTATACGGCAAGCCATTTTACCTCTATAAGTTTAGGACGATGACAAATGAAAAAGATCAAAATGGAGTGCTTTTGCCAGATCATATCAGGTTGACTTCTTTTGGAAAATTTTTAAGGAAATTTAGTTTAGATGAATTACCGCAGCTTTTCAATGTGTTAAAAGGGGATATCAGTTTGGTTGGACCAAGACCATTGTTAATGGAATACCTGCCACTTTATTCAGTAGAACAATATAGACGCCATCAAGTCAGGCCAGGTATAACCGGCTGGGCCCAGATAAATGGGCGGAATGCAATCTCTTGGGAAGAAAAATTTGAACATGATATATGGTATGTAGAAAATCATAATTTCTATTTAGATTTAAAGATATTATTTTTGACAGTGCTAAAAGTAATTAAAACGGAAGGAATCAGGCATGAAAACCATGCTACTATGCCGGAATTTAAAGGGAGCTTAGATAGACATGAAAGAATATGATATTAATATTTTATTTACAAGTTCAGGCAGAAGGGTTTCTTTGATAAAAAAATTTAGGGAAACTTATCTTGAGAAAAACCTAAAAGGTAGGATTATAACTGCTGATCTTAAACATAATGCTCCGTCAGCATTTTATAGTAACAAACATTATTTAGTACCAAGAGTTACTGACGATAATTATTTAGCGGAACTACTAAATATATGTGAAATAGAGGAAATTGATTTAGTCATTCCTTTAATAGATACAGAATTGGTGCTTTTGGCAAACAATAAAGATCTATTTGAACAAATTGGTGTAAAATTGTTGATTTCTAGTAAAAAATTAAATGAAATAGCAAATGATAAGTTAGAGACTTATAAGTTCTTTTCCAAGAATGGAATAGCAACTCCAAAAGTATTTAGTGAAGAAGATCTAACAATTGAGAATTTTAAATTTCCATTGTTAATAAAGCCTCGGCATGGCAGTTCAAGTAAGGGTGTAATAAAAATTAATAATAAAAGGGAATTAGACTTTTTTAAAGACTATATTCCTAATCCTATAATACAAGAATTTATTATGGGAATAGAGTATACAGTTGATGTAATGACAGATTTTAATGGGAATATAAAAACAATTGTGCCACGGCAAAGAATCGAAACTAGAGCTGGTGAGGTAAGTAAGGGTATAACAAAAAAGGATATTGAAATTATTAATGCTGTAGAAAGTGTTGTTACAAAATTACCAGGTGCAGCGGGATGCATTACCTTACAGTGTTTTAAAAAGGAAGATGGGACGATTACATTTATTGAAATAAATCCACGTTTTGGAGGTGGAATACCACTCTCAATTGAGGCCGGTGCAAATTTTCCATTATGGACAATAGAGTTATGTCTGGGAGCTACATTTAATAAATATGAACTTGATTGGAAAGAAAATTTAATAATGCTTCGTTTTGATGATGCAGTTTTTTCGGAGAGTATAGGTTATGAAGATAAAAGCGTTAATATTTGACATGGACGATACTCTATTTAATGAAATTGATTATATTTTTAGTGGATATAAGGCTGTAGATAAGTGGCTTAGAGAGAACTTTGAAATTGTTGGGTTCTATAATATAGCCACTTTTTTATTTAATAATGGTATTAGAAAAAATATTTTTAATAAATCACTAGAATTATTAAAAATGAATTTTAATGAGGGCATGATTATTGACATGGTTAATGTATATCGAGGACATGAACCAACTATTCAATTACTAGAAGATGCAAGATGGGTATTACAACATTTGCTAGGATCAACAAAGTTAGGCCTGATATCCGATGGTTATCTGATATCACAAGAAAAAAAAGTAAATGCTTTAAAGATAGAGGAGCAGTTTCATTCAATTATTCTAACCGATAAATTAGGTAGAAAAAACTGGAAGCCAAGTCCTATTCCGTATATTCAAGCAAGTAAGGAATTAAATTGCCAACACCATGAATGTATATACATTGGTGATAATGTGTCTAAAGATTTTATTACTGCTAAACGCTTAGGGTGGAAAACAGTTCATATTTGTAGGGAAAATGGAATATATTCAGCGGTAAATAATATTAATGAGTACAGTGCTCATTATCAAATTCGAGATTTACGAGAACTTTATAATATTCAAGAATTAGAGCATGTGTTTGTTTATCCTATAGATAACAAGGATGTGGTAATTTATGACCATAATTGAAACTAAAAAGAGAATTTTTCTCTCCTCACCACATATGAGTGGGAATGAAAAGAAATATATTAATGAAGCTTTTGAATCTAATTGGATTGCCCCGCTTGGTCCAAATGTGGATCAGTTTGAAAGAGAATTAGCCCAATATGTAGGAGCCAATGAAGCTGTAGCTGTTAGTTCGGGAACAGCAGCGATTCATTTGGCTCTTTCTTTATTAGACGTAAAAAAAGGGGATAAGGTATTTTGTTCGACCTTAACGTTTATCGCAAGTGCTAACCCCATCATCTATCAAGGAGCTGAACCGGTATTTATTGATTCGGAACCGGAAACATGGAATATGTCACCAGATGCCTTGGAAAGGGCATTTCAAGATGCAATAAAAGAAGGGAAGCTGCCAAAGGCAGTGATTGTGGTCAACCTGTATGGCCAGAGTGCCAAAATGGATGAGATCCTTGCCATTTGCAAACATTATGATGTTCCAATTATTGAAGATGCAGCTGAATCGCTAGGATCTACTTATAAAGGAAAAGCAAGCGGCACTTTTGGAAAGTTTGGTATTTATTCTTTTAATGGAAATAAGATCATTACTACTTCCGGCGGTGGCATGCTGATATCAGATGACAGGGAAGCATTGCAGAAAGCACGTTTTTTAGCTACGCAGGCACGTGACCCAGCACCACATTACCAGCATAGCCAAATTGGTTTTAATTACAGATTAAGCAATATTTTGGCTGGCGTTGGCAGGGCCCAGTTAGAAATATTAGAAGATCGGGTGGAAACAAGAAGAACGATATTTGATCGGTATTACGATGAGTTGACCCATTTATCTGGAATACATTTCATGCCTGAATTAGTAGATACTCGTTCCAACCGCTGGTTAACCGCTCTTACGATTAATGAGAAAGAAGCAGGAGTTTCGGTCAAAGAGCTATTGGGTGCGTTGAATGCAGATAATATTGAAGCCAGGCCTGTGTGGAAGCCGCTTCATCTACAGCCGCTATTTAAAGGTGGTAGATATTATTCACATAGTTATAAGCAAAGTGTATCTGATCAGCTTTTTACAAACGGTGTTTGTTTGCCATCCGGGTCCAATATGACAGAGGAGGATCAAATGAGAGTGATTCGTTGCATAAGTGAAATGTTCCAACGAAAGATGATAAAGGAAATAAACTAAAGTTATACAAAAAAGGGCAAACGGGGTATTTAGTAATGATTGGTAATAATATATATGAAATACGAAAACAAAGGGGTTTAACATTATCAGAGCTTGCTGAACGAGCGAAAATTTCGAAATCTTATTTAAGTAATATTGAACGGAATATAAATAAGAATCCCTCTATTCAAGTCATCAATAAAATTGCCATGGTTTTAAGGATAGATTTAAAAGCCTTGTTAACAACAGAACTAATAGAAGAAACTCAGAAAATACCTGATAAAGAGTGGATAGACTTGGCTAGGGAATTAAAAAATTCAGGAATTGAAAAAGAAGAAATTTCAGATTATAAAATGCTGCTTGAATTTATTAAATGGAAGAACCAGTCAGAATAAAAAAATTGATAGAGTAATAAAAAATATACAATGTCTAAGAAATAGTTTAACTGATGGAAAGGGACTAAAGCTTAAAATCTTAAAAAGGTATATATAAGGTACAAATGTTTATGTAAATACTAACAATCAATAGTAGGAAACTATTTAATTAACTCAACTTTCGCACCTAAAAAAAAATATGATGAGTTTAAATGGCAGTAAAGTTCAGAGTCGTTGAAATATAGTGCTTGACCTTAAAAATAGGCATGAAAAAACACCTCATCGTTTGTTATAGTTGATTTGTCGAGAATCACAATAACCATACAAAAGAGGTGCCTCCTATATGATATCGAATAATGGTCAAAATAAGCAACTTCCAATGAACTAACATCAACATTTAAAGAATTACAGGTGCTAAAACATCTAAGAAAAGCTGGTATTACAAAGTCTTTTGGCTTTTCTTGTGGTTTTCTTTTTCAACTGATTTTTTGTTTGATCTTTGAAAATAAGAACTGGTTTCGGACACTTGAAAGTAAAAAATCTTCCGATTTTCCTGCTAAAGATGCAGTGTATCGTTATTTAAATAAGTCCACCTTTGCATGGCGTAGATTTTTACTTTTTCTTAGTGCTCACACGATTGGCAAAGTTACCAGACTTTCGAATCATGACAGACCGAAGGTCTTGGTGTTAGATGATTCTTCGTATGATCGAAATCGTAGCAAATCAGTGGAGTTGCTAGCTCGGTGTTTTGATCATGCTTCTCAAAAAATGCGATTTTATAAAGGCTTTCGCATGCTGACCCTTGGCTGGTCAGATGGTGCCACCTTCATTCCTGTGGACTTTTCTTTATTAAGCTCAAAAACAGGCCAAATTAACGGAATAACAAGTAAAATCGATAAGCGCAGTTCAGGTTACAAACGACGCCTTGAAGTATTACAATCTGCGCCAGAACAAATTCCAGACATGATTCAATGGCTCTAAATGCTGGAATAGATGCCTCTTATGTGTTAATGGATACTTGGTTTACCCATCAACCACTTATTAAGAACATCAAAGAACAAGGGCTAGATGTAATTGGCATGGTTAAGAATTTAAAGCAATGTTATTTTGTAGATGGTAAGCGGGTGAGCTTGAATGATCTTTATCGTTTAGCAGCACCTATTCAAGGAAAAAAAGGGCTGGCTTCTTCGCTCCATTCAAACTACCCAAGCCAACGAAGTAACAGTCAAAATTGTCTTCGTTCGTAACCGTAATAAAAAGAGCGAGTGGCTAGCTATTTTGAGTACAGATTGTACGTTAAATGACCAAGAAATCATCAAAATATACGGCATGAGATGGGACATTGAAGTCTTTTTCAAGACAACGGATTCCTTATTAAAACTCCAAAAGGAGTTTCAAGGTCGTTCCTATGATTCCTTAATTAGTCGTACAACGATTGTTTTTACGCGATATATTGTACTGTCATGGCAAAACCGATGTAGCACGGACGAAAGAACACTAGGCGGTATGTTTTATGAACTCTGTGATGAAATCAGTGACCTCGATTGGGCAATTGCACTTCAGCAATTAATCGAGCTTCTTGAAGATACCCTTAAAAAGAGTAACAAAAAAATTCAAAAGTTAATCAAAAGTCAACTACAACAATGGATCGCTGACTTACCCAACTATATCAAGGCATACCTGCCTATTTCAGTCTGCGAAAGTTGAGTAATTAAAATTATAATTTCTATATGTTATTGAAACTGATCATTTCAAGAAATTAACCTTTTTAAAAGATTCATTAGAGTTTTATCTTTTATACATTTTGCTGGACAGCCTAATTGATTAATTTGGAGGTAAGGATGGTTCCGAAAGTAAGTGTAATTATACCTGTATATAATTGTGAAAAGTACCTTTCAAAATGTTTAGATAGTGTACTAGAACAAACGCATCCAAATCTTGAAATAATAATTGTGAATGACGGCTCCACAGATGAAAGTGAAAGTATAATTATTGAATACAAAAAAAAGCATAAAGAAATAATATATTTTTACCAAGAGAATAAAGGACCATCCGAAGCTCGTAATAAAGCAATTGCCAATGCAAATGGTGAATATATAGTGTTTGTTGATGCAGATGATACAGTTAATGAATATTATATAGAAAAATTATTAAAAGAAATGGTAAGTACGAATTCGGATTTGGTTTGCTGTGGCTATAAAGATATTTCAATTTATGGGGTACATTATCATACAGATTTTAATTTTAAAAGAAAAATTTCATTACACTATTTTTTAGAAATGGTTTGTGAAGGTACTGGGGGAGTTTTATGGGGTAAAATTTATAAAAGAGAAATTATTCAGAATAATAATATAAGATTGGATAAAAATATATTTATGTCAGAGGATTTGATATTTGTACTAAAATATGCAATTCACAGTAAATCCTTTTCTACAGTCCAAGAGTATTTATATATTTACAATAGATTGAATCAGACTAGTATAAGTTCTAATATCTCAATTGATTATTTAGAAAACTATATTTCAGTGTGCAGATTTATAGAGAAAATATTAAACTCTACGGGATTAAATAAAAATAGAATAAAAAAATTAATGACTAAGAAAATTCAAGATGTAGTTTT
Organism: Bacillus sp. EB600; assembly: GCF_024494385.1. Classification (GTDB taxonomy): domain Bacteria; phylum Bacillota; class Bacilli; order Bacillales; family Cytobacillaceae; genus JAEVLT01. The sequence goes on along the minus strand of NZ_JAEVLT010000004.1, from coordinate 126,629 downwards.
TACTTTAGTTGATCAACAAGGTAAAAATCTAAAAGTAATCGGACTAGAGGCAGCAATTGAAAATGTAAAGATAATCTTATCTATTTCATATATACAGAAGTACAAAGAGGATTTTACCTCAAATGATTTATACTCTATTCCTTATTTGTTTTTAATAAAAGGCAACTTTGTTAAGATATGCATTTTTTATGCAGCTTTTATTAACACTTTAAAATCTTTTAAAAATAAATTAACGAGAAGAAAGAAAGTGGGTCTATGAAAAAAATTTTATTATTTGTTATTGATTCACTAACCATTGGGGGAGCAGAAAAAAGTTTAGTGTCTTTATTGAATTTAATTGATTACACAAAATATGATGTGGACCTATTATTATTTAGAAAGGGAGGTGAATTAGAGAAATACCTTCCACAATCTGTTAATATCCTTCCAGTTCCGGAATATTATCGATTTAATAACAAAGAAAGATTCTTATTTCATGAAAAGTTGAAATTTTATTATTACAGACTTAAAACATTGTTAAATTTAAGATTAAATAACTATCGAATGCAATCATTACATACTGAACAAATAGTATTTAAAAATATAAAAAAAATCTTGGTACCTATACAAAAAAAGTATGATGTTGCAATTGCATATAGTCAAGGAATGCCCACATACTTTGTAGCTAATAAAGTTACCGCGTCAAAAAAACTTGCCTGGATTAATACAGATTATACTAACTCACTATATAATAAAGAGATTGATTTTGAATCATATAAGGAAATACAAAAAATCATTACTGTTTCTAAGCACATCAATAAATCTGTGTCCCAAATAAGAGAAGAATACAATAAAAAGGTTGAACTAATTTTAGATATAATAAACCCCTCATTAATTTATAAAATGTCTAATGAACATGTAGTTCATGAATTTGATAAGTCAGTAATAAATATATTAACAGTTGGAAGACTTGTAACGGCTAAAGGATATGATATGGCAATTGAAGTAGCAAAACTGCTTAAGAGTTCAGGATATAAGTTTAAATGGTTCGTTATTGGAGAAGGTCCAGAAAGAAACAAACTCCAAAATATAATAGATAAATTTGAATTAAATTCCCATTTTACTCTTCTTGGTAAAAAAATAAATCCTTATCCATATATGAAAAATTGTGATTTATATGTACAAACTTCAATTAAGGAAGGGTTTGGTCTTACAGTAAGTGAAGCTAAAATTTTAAAAAGGCCAATTGTATGTACTAACTTTCCTACTGCAAAAGAAATAATTAATAATAATGTTGATGGATTAATAGTCGAGTGTGATATTCACAATATTTATAAAGGAATAAAAAAATATCTCGATGATCAGAGTTTTAAAATCAAAATAATTCAGGAATTGAATACTATTGAAGCATATAATTCTGTAAATCAATTAAATAAGTTTTATCAATTGGTGCAAAATTAATAAATGGTGATGATGGTGATGATTTTATGAAGAAAATTTTTGTTGATATTTATTTAATGTTTAACTTAGGGGATGATCTTTTTTTAGATGTTCTAGTAAAGAAATTTCCTAATTGTGAATTTACTGTTAACTACCTGGGAGAAAATTATGATCGGTTTCTTTCTGCCTATCCTAATGTAAAAAAAAGAAAATATTCATTGCTAAATAAAATAGGGCAACGACTTAAAATTACTGATTCAATAACCAATTTTCATAAAGTAGCAGAGGAACATGATGCTCTATTATTTTTGGGAGGTTCCATTTTTAGGGAAGAAGATTATCATCATTCCTTATATAAAGAAAGGATGGAAATAGCCAAAGAATTTAAAAAAAGGCAAAAGCCTATATTTATTCTTGGTGCAAATTTTGGTCCATATAAGACAGAGAAATTCTTAAACGATTATTATCAATTTTTTAAATTATGCAATGACGTTTGTTTTCGAGATCTATATTCTTATGAATTATTTAAAAACCTACCTCAAGTTAGGTATGCACCTGATATTATTTTCCAAAAAAATGTAGAAAAGTATAAAGGATTAACCATTAACAATAGAGTTGGTTTTTCGATTATAGATGTCCGGCATAAACATGGATTATCAAGTTATTTTAATGAATATATTAGTAGTACGATTAAAACAATAGAATTACTAGTAAACAGAGGTTATGAATGTTATTTAATGTCTTTTTGTAAGAATGAGGGAGACCTTGAGATCATAAATATAATCCAATCACAGTTATCAAAACAGGCTCTTCAAAAAGTGGCAACGTACGAATATCAAGGGAAATTAGAAGAAGCTATTAATTTAATAGCTTCTTTTAAATTGTTTGTGGCTGCTAGATTTCATGCCAATATATTAGCATTAATACTGGGTATAGGTGTCATGCCTGTTATCTATAGCAAAAAAACATCTAATATGTTAATAGACATTAACCTTAATGAAATTCTAATTACCATGGATAAACTTTATTTACAATATGATGATACTACTATAGACAAATCGTTTAATAATAAAAATAATTTGAAGTCGGTAATATCTGGAGCAAATAATCAATTTGTGAAATTAAGCGAATTCTTGGGAGTTAACTTAATAGTGCAGGAGGAAGTATGAAGAAAAAAATTATTTTTATGATTATAAATATGAATGTAGGTGGAACGGAAAAAGCATTACTTAACATGATATCCGAAATGCCAAAAGATAAGTTTGATATTTCAATCCTACTGTTAGAGGAGTATGGAGACTTCCAAGATTCAATCCCTGATTATGTTCATGTAGAGTACTTACAAGGATATAACCAGATTAAAGATATTATAAATCAGCCACTTCACTTAACAGTAATAAAACTTCTCAAATCAGGCATGTGGATAAAAGCTATAAATTTCATGTGTCTTCTCTTTTATACTAAAATTATAGGGGAAAAAAGTCCATTTATTAAATATGTTTTAAAGGATTTTCCTAGTTTTAAAACTGAATATGATATTGCTGTTGCATATGCAGGACCAATGGAATTAATAAGCTATTATGTTATAAACAAAATAAAATCAAAGCAAAAGGTACAATGGATTCATTTCGATGTCACCAAAATTGGTTTTAATAAAAGTTTTGCAACAAAAATATATAAAAAGTTTGATAGAATATTTGTTGTTTCTTACGAAGCGAAGATAAAACTAATAAATTTGTTACCTGAAATAAGTAAAAAAGTAGAAGTGTTTTTTAATATTGTTCCTTCAGACCTTATTAAAGAATATGCTAAAAGAGGTAGTGGGTTTAAGGATGATTTTGATGGTCTAAGAATTTTAACAATTGGAAGGTTATCAAAAGAAAAAGGGCAAGACATAGCAATTCGTGCTTTTTCTCAATTAATAAATGATGGATACAATATAAGATGGTACTGTTTAGGAGAAGGAAATTCTAGAAAAGAATATGAAAAATTAATAATTGAAAATAAATTAGAGGATAAATTCATTTTGTTAGGATCAGATACTAATCCATACCCTTACTTAGAACAGTGTGATATATACGTACAACCTTCAAGATATGAAGGCTATTGCATTACATTAATTGAAGCTAAACAGTTTTTCAAACCTATTGTAACAACAAATGTAAATGGAGCTAATGAACAAATATCTAATGGAAAAACAGGGCTAATTGTAAATATTGATGAAAATGAAATTTACTTAGCCTTAAAAAAATTAATCGAAAATAAGTTTTTACGAAGTAATTTCTCTAGTACTTTAGCTAAAGAGAACTATGGAACATCCAGAGAGATGAATAAATTATTCAATATTTTGGAAGGATAATATGATGAAAAATCAGTTAAAAGCAGGTGCATTATTATCTTATTTAGCATTATTTATAAATAGTGCTATTTCGATAATTTATACTCCTATCATGCTAAATCTGCTTGGGCAATCTGAATATGGCTTATACAGTTTGGCTAACTCTGCTGCAGGCTATATAGGGGTATTAAACTTTGGATTAGGTAATGCAGTAATTAGATATACATCTAAGTATACAGCACTAAATGATAAAGAAAGTTGTTCGAAAATTTATGGCATGTTCTTTATCATGTACGGGATATTAGGAATAATAGCATTTATTGCAGGCACAGTTTTGACATTAAACTCAAACTTGCTTTTTTCAAATTCATTAAGTGTAGATGAGCTTGAAAAGCTTAAAGTTTTAATGGGAATAGTAACATTAAATTTATCTCTTGGTATTGGATTTGGGTTGTTTAGCGTTATTGTACTTGCACATGAAAAATTTATTTTTCAGAGATTAACCGTTATTGTTAGTTCCATAGTTAGTCCGCTCGTTATGTTACCATTATTATTACTAGGTTACAGATCTATAACTATGGCGATATTTACAGCAAGTATTACGATACTGTCTATTATAATAAATATTTACTATTGTTTTAGTGTCTTAAAAATAAAAATAGTTTTTAAAAAAATTGAAAAAAGTTTATTAAAAGAAATTATAATTTTTTCGTCATATATATTTTTAAATTTGGTGATTAATAAACTATATGATTCAACAGACCAAGTTATTTTAGGAATATATAGTGGTACAATTGCAATTTCAATCTATACAATTGGAACTACTTTTACTGGGTACTTCTCCGGTTTTTCATCTTCAATCTCCAATGTGTTTTTAAGTAAAGTCACTGGTATGGTTACAAAAGATGCAGTTGATTTCGAATTGTCAGATTTATTTATTAAGATAGGTAGAATTCAATATCTTATTATTTCATTTGCCTTAAGCGGCTTTGTTGTTTTTGGGCAAGAGTTTATTCTCTTATGGGTTGGAAAGAAATATTTAATTTCATTTATTGTAGCATTAGTAGTTTTAATACCGATGGTTGTTTCATTGGTTCAGAGCATGGGTGGCGTAATATTACAAGCAAAAAATAAGCAAAAATTTGTAACAATAATAAATGCTTCAGTTGCGATTTTAAATGTGCCATTGAGTATTATTTTTGCCCAATTATGGGGTGCATTAGGTTGTGCAATTGGAACTGCAATAGCAGTAACTATTGGGAATATAGTTGTAATAAATGTATATTATTGGAGAAGCATAAATATAAATATACCTAAATTTTGGATGAATATTTGTTATATGAGTCTTCCTTTAATTATCAGTATATTTTATGGTTTGACAATAAATAAGATAATACCTGCCCATTCTTGGGTGTTCTTGGTAATAAAAATTATAATTTTTTCGATTGTATTTGTAGTCCTAATGTGGTTTACTGCTATGAATAAATATGAAAAGAACCTATTTTTTAATCCAATAAAGAATTTATCCCAAAAGGTGAAAATTAAGGATAATATTGCTTAAGAAATCTACATTTAATAAACTTAATAGAACCCCTGCCAAGGTTTTTTTTTAATCTTGTTTTTGACAATATGGATATTTTATTTAAGGGAGAAGATATTGATTGAAAAACCTTTCTCTTCATGTAATAGAAGAAACTAGCGTTGCCTCCAATATGTTAGATATAATAAGGTTTTTATCTGCATTAGTTGTTTTCTTGTTTCATTTTTATGTTCCACTACCTGGATATCAAGCTGTTATGGTTTTCTTTGTTTTAAGTGGCTACTTTATATCTGGAACAATATTAAAATCAATTAAAGAAAATAAATGGAAGTGGTCAGAGTACTTAATAAAAAGAATAATCCGATTATGGGTAGTACTTCTACCCTGCCTATTTTTAACTTATCTTTGGGCAAATTTACAACTAAACATCTTTGGGCCTAACCAAAAAATAGCTAACTATTTAGATGTTAAAACCTTTTTAGGAAATTTATTTTTTCTTCAAGGGATATTAGTAAAGACTTATGGTTTAAATGGTCCATTATGGAGTTTAAGCTACGAATTTTGGTATTACATTTTATTTCCATGTTTGGTACTAACATTTGTATCAAGAAAGAAAAAGTTTAAATTATTATATGCATTCTTGTTTATCTTGATTTCACTTTTTGTGGGAAAGCGTATTATGATATATTTTTTAATTTGGTTAATGGGTGCAGTTATACCTTTTATAAAACCATTAAAAATACAACCAAAATTTTTAAAAAATGTAATTCTAATATTAACTTCTCTAGTTGCAATATTTTCAACACAATATAATAGCGGTGATTGGGAGGTAAAGTGGACAAATTTTGCTCGGGATTTAGGTGTTGCAGTGTCGTTTTGTTTCCTAATATATTTAATAATTTCCTTTCATAATAATAAATCGATTAATTTAAAAATAAATATTTCTAAACACTTAGCAGGGTTCTCGTATACTTTATATTTAGCACACTATCCTCTAGCAAATTTTATTTTAACTTGGTTAATGACCCCATTATGGCCGTTTGGAAAAACTACACTAGCTCTTAAGTTAGTTATAGCAGTGTTAGTTATACTATATTCTTGGTGCTTTGCTCTTTTAACTGAAAGGCAAACCGAAAAAGTTCGAAAATTTATTTTTACAATTATATTTAAAAATTATTCAGAAAGGACAAAAACTCATAGTCTTTCGTAATATAGAGGTTCTATGCTTTTTATTATAAAAATTGATAAGATAAAGCGACAAAAACAATTCTAATTACGAAAGGGGTCATTACTGTTGGAATTCACTAAAAATGATATGAAAATGAGCAAAGGAGTGGCGATTTTGTTGATGCTACTCCTTCATCTTTTTTGTCGAAAAGAGGTTAATGGACTTTATGAAACATCACCATTAATTAATGGTGTTCCTTTAATGTATTATATTGGTTTGTTTGGAGATGCCTGTGTACCAATTTATTGCTTTGCAAGTGGATATGGCTTATTTTTAAGTATTAAAAACGCACAAGGGGAAATTCTAAAAAAGAATGTTAAACGAATTTTAAAATTACTAATAAACTACTGGATCATACTAGTACTTTTTGTGTCTTTAGGTTTTTTTGTTGGTGACACACAGGTATATCCAGGGAGCCTAACAAAATTTCTTCTTAATTTTTTTGTGATATCAAGTTCCTATAATGGTGCATGGTGGTTTATGCAAACATATATTATTCTCGTTATTTTGTCCCCTGTTCTGACAAAAATTATTAACAAATATAATTCTTATTTTATCATATTTATTTCAGGAATCATTTACTTGTTTGCATATATACAACGAATTAAACATACAATAAATTTTGGAGATAATTCAGTAATTAGCATGATTATAAATTCAATTGTGTTGGTTGGGACTTCTCAACTTCCCTATATTGTTGGTTCTATTTTTGCAAAGGAAAGGATTTATTCGAAGATATTTAATGCGTTCAGTCGTTTGACCTTAAAAAATTATATTTGCCTAGCTATTATATTACTTTTGTTATTGTTCCATTCATTTTATGAATCAATGATCATTGCCCCTATTACCGGTATAACTTTTATTTGTGTTTTTATTCTTATAGATAAAAAAGTATTAATCAATAAAATTTTCAAATTCTTTGGTGATCATTCAACGAATATTTGGTTGACCCATATGTTCTTTTATTTGACGATTTTTCCAAAGATGACTTTTGAACCCTATTTCCCAATTCTTATCTTTTGCTGGTTACTTATTATGTGTTTAATTTCATCATTTATTATTCATTTAATCTATAAACCAATTATTCACTATATAGATAATAAAATTAATAATGTTCATTATATTAAAAAGGATGTTATTTAGAATAAAGAAAAAAGATAGGTAGAGTAATATGAGTTGTGTAAAAAAACAAATCATGGAAGTTGTTAAATATTAAATTGCATTCCTGTGACAGAAGAAGGCAGAGGGTCCTAGGTATTGGGAAAATGCTTTTGTCTAAAATAATAGAATAATATTCAACTCAATGTTAGATATTTTTAACAAGCTTTTCTAGAAAATAGTTACGTTCACTATTAAGAACATGTTATAATTCTGTATAGATCTAATACATAACTAAAAATTCTATTCGGAGGTGTCTATTTGAGTAAGGTAAGCGTAGTTGTACCTATTTATAATGCAGGAAAGAAGTTAGAAAAATGTATAAAATCTATACTAAACCAAACATTCAGGGATATAGAAATAGTTTTAGTGAATGATGGCTCAACCGATAATAGTTTAGAAATTTGTAACAACTTTAGGAAGAAAGACAAAAGAATCATCTTGATAAACAAAAATAATGAAGGATGTATTGTTACTAGGAGGAAAGGTGTTGAATCTTCTAGTTCTGAATATGTAATGTTTGTTGATGCTGATGATTGGATTGATAAAAATACTATTGAAATTTTATATAATGAAGCTATTAAAAACAATATTGATATCACAGTGTGTAATATGTATAAAGTAATAGGAGATAGATCTTTAGTAAAACACAAGAATGAAAGTGTATATTTTAAAGAAGATAGAATATTCACTGCTAATGAAATAAAAGATAAACTAGTAGTTGCATACTTTCATGGACATCCATTTCCATCAAATCTAGTTGCAAAGTTATACAAAAGAGAGTTGTTATTAACTAGTGGGAAATATTTAGACAGAATAAGTTTTCTTGGAGAGGATCTTTATTATAACTTGGAAATGTTTTTAAAAGCAAACAATGTAAAAGTTATTGATAAGCCGTTATATTATTATAGAGTAGGTGGAAATACAAGCAAATACATGTCATATATGTTTGATGATATGGTTAACGGTTATAAGATACAAAAAGAGGTAATTGATGAACATTATCAAGATAGTAAACAAAGTAGATATAACGGAATTAGTATAATGCTACTTAATACATTTAAAACATGCCTAGCTAACATGTTTGAAAGTAATTTAGATAAGGCAGAAATAAAAAACAAAATCAATGGATTTATTGTAAATGATTGTATTCAAGAATCTTTATTAAATGAAGGATCCCGAAAGTATTTTGAAAAAGATTATTTAGATGCAATAGCATCTAGAAATACAGAGTTTTTATATAATCTGGGCGAGAAAGCCTATACTAGGGGCAAACCTAGAAAATTGCTTATCAATATATTATCAAAGGTTTGTTAAAATATGATTTGTGTATTGGCAATTAAGAAATGTATCAACCGTCAATTAAAAAAATTTATCCAATTGAATAAATTTTCAGTCTAGACCGCTTGACATGGAGTCACTGCAGGGATAAGTTATAACAATATAACTAGTCTTAGATCTGTGTAGGGAAAACGATGGATACACAATTTACTGCGTATACTCTTAATTGCCAAACACTAAATTTTTAGTTTCTTAGGTTAATTTGCTGATAATTGAACAATTAATATTCGGTCTTTAAGGATTATCTCATAAATAAAAAGTGCCAAACTAGGAGGAAACAGTTTGACGCTTACTTATTAACTGTTAATTTAGAGCAATCCAATCTGATAATGCAGACGTACCCGCTGCTTGGTATATTTTTTTGGCAGAAGTATCGACATACACTTGTCCTATATATTGTGGTAATGCACCTGGTGCAGAATTACCTGTTATTGGTATTCTTATATATGGTTCAGAACTGTCATATGTTATAACTTTAGCAGGTTGATTCGTTAAGGAGAAACTTGTAAATGTATTATCCACCAATACAAGGGTAGGCGAACTAACCGAATATGAAGCTTGGGCAGGTGACGCACTAATAGTTGAATTTCTTATTTTTAATGTATTTTTAATGATTCCATAAAAATCAGCTAGAACACTTGAATAATTGGTCACTAAATTAAAGTTTATTGTAGAATTTTCAATGTCTAATTCTCCCCAATAAAAAGCATAAATAAGTGGTACTTTTGCTATAGGGTATACATTCCATTTAGCAGTTCCATCAACGGTTACTGATCCTGCGATTGTACTCCATGTAGGTTCATTTGTTCCAGACTTGCCAGCTGTAAAACATTGATAATAGTAACCATTGGGTTTTGAAGGAATTACGGTATCCCCTATTTTGTAACTATGAGATGCTTGCCAATTTGGTGGGGCAATGCCTAAAGATATGTTACAATTTTTAAGTTGCAAAACGTTAGTTGTTGTATATGCATTAGGTTTGGGATTAGTAATTAGAGGTCTAGAAATGTTGTTCACTGTGCAATTAATAAGTGTATATGTGCCAGTCTGAGTACTGTAATAAACATATCCATCATTGAACACTGAACCCCTTATAATAACCTGGGGACTATTTTGCATTCTTATATAACTGCCATTATTAAAGGTGCATCGTATGATCTTATCAAAAGGGTTTACTAAGCTATACATTTCAATATAACCTCCATTAACAAAAGAGCAACCGTCAATAAGAGTTTGAGTTTCTGTTACAGTATAATGCGAATTGTCGAATGTATTATTTTTAAAACTCAACGAGGCAACACTATTGCTAACATAAGACCCCGAATGGAAATGGTTATTATTAATGGTTGCAATTGTTCCAGAACCAGCGAAAGTCATTTGCGAAGCATTGAAAATATTATCAGTAATAATCCAATCTCTATCAAAATTATAGTAATTAAAACACTGGAAATTACTATAATAAAAATAGTTTTTCGTTACAGTAATATGACGTTGATAATATAATTGTATTCCAATCGGACAGTTTCGAAATTCATTAGAAGAAACTTCGTTGTATTCCCCTCGTAGAGCTATTGCAATCCGAGAATTATCAAAGATATTCTCAACAATATGGCAGTTTTGTCCAACATTATCTTCTGTATTAATGGCATAACGAGTGAAGTCTGGAAACTGTGGCAATCCATCAATATCCATCCCGTCAGGAGCGCCAGTATCATGGAAATAATTATTTCTTATTAAGGCGTTGTTGGTTCCAAGAGTTAACCCCCCACGATGACAGCGGTGGATTTCGTTGTTTTCCACCATAACATGATCCGCGACACCGTTTTTTATTAATATAGCCCAATAAGGCGGATTATTTGGTAAAAGTCCATCATCAACTGTCCCATTACCTTCCCATGTCAGTTTTAATTGAGTCGCATTTTTAGGGATTTGAATAATATCTCTGGTTCTAACGTTTACTTTTTTCATAATAAACGAATTATCAGTCTTATAAAAATATACGTTAAAAGTACCAGAAGGAATGGAAGTGGCAGGAGCGTACCCTAATCCAATCATAGAAAAACTGGTAATGCCGCTAGGAAATTGTATAAAATTGACACTTCTAACAGTATTAGATGTTGTACCCGTGGTAGGTGCTCCCGTTGTGTTATCTAATCCCCCAAACTCAGTTTTACCAATGCTAAAGCTGTTGTATGGTGAATAAGACAAACTTATGGCGTCGCCCATATAGTAAGAAATATTACAGTTTCTAATAGTCGAATAATGGGCCCCTGCTCCAAATATAACCCCATAAGTAGACTCCGTCGATCTTTCGGATGAATTTGACCAACTTCTGTCGATTCGGTCCCCTATTAAAATCAAATTAATAATATGAGTTTGTGGAGTTGTACATTGAATGCTGTTTCCTCCAAATTTATAAATTGGATTTCCAGTATTATCATATGGAGAACGGTTGTCCGAATCGTATATGACCTTTAATGTGGAATAGTTAAAATCTATTGTCATGTTAGGCTGTGTATTAATCGGATTCGGATAACAAATTGCATAACTTCCTTTTGGCAATACTACATAATCATATCCATTTTGATAAGCCCACGATAACGCATTATTAATACCAGAAACATTATTATTAGCCATTTTATAATTGTCGATTGTATATGGTTTAGAAGGAATCCCCTGTGTAATCCCCCAGTTGGATAAATCTATTATATAAGCATTAGTACTGTTAATAGTCATTATATTTCCTCCAATTAATTATTTTTCAAATAAGTTTTAATATCATATTCATTTCGGGGAGTATTTGATTGTATAATAGTCTATTAACGCGCTATGTTAACCCTAAATAAAAGAGAAGTATAAAAGACTGGGTTGAATATCCAGACATGTCCTTTTTCTTTGGTTTTAATGATTAATTTAAACAAGGTTAAATAAAGGCTTTGAGAACATCTTTTTCTCCAAAAATGGGTTGTTAGTTGATGAAAAAAAATCCAGAGGCTAAAATGAAGATACATTTTTTCAAAAAGGAGGGTTTTCTATTATGAGGATTGCTTTCATTTCCGATATCCACGGCAATGCTGTTGCCCTAGATGCTGTGTTAGCAGACATTGAAAAGAAACAAGTTGATAAAATTTATGTCCTTGGAGATATTTCATATCGGGGTCCGGAACCAAAAAGAGCACTCGACTTGGTGCGCTCACTAAATACCGATGTCATTAAAGGAAATGCAGATGAATGGGTTGTCAGAGGAGTTAAAGAAGGAGAAGTAGCGGCAAGTGCGTTTGAAATGATGAATAAAGAGCGTGATTGGATATTTTCCCAATTAGATGAAGAAAGCATTCGATATTTGGACGAGCTACCGACAGAATTGAACCCACAGTTTGGAAAAATAAAAATTCACGCTTTCCACGCCACACCGAACAGTCTTTTTGATGTTGTCCAGCCGTTTGAGAGTGATGATGCACTAATAGAAAAAATGATGGGCAATAACGCGGACATTTTCATTTATGCTCATATTCATAAACCATTCATTCGATATATCGAAGGGAAATGTCTCATTAATATTGGAAGTGTGGGTCTTCCGTTTGATGGCTTAGCCAAATCATCTTATGCAATTGTTGATGTTAATGAAGAAAGCTTTCAAACATCGATTGTTAGAGTGAATTATGACGTAAGTAAGGTGATTAAACAATATAAGGAAGCAAATTATCCGAATTCCGAACAAATGGTGAAGGTTATTGAAAATGGCAGGATTTAGCGGGATAGAAGGTTTTATACCTTCTTTTTTTACATTCCAAGAATAGAATAAAAATTTTGTCAAAAAATAGTTCTTTAAAAAGAACTATTTATATTTTACAATTCTTAATAAAGAATGATAAAATTACATTATATATATCAAAATGACTAAAAAGAGAAAATCAGCAATTTTTTTTGCATAGATTGTTCTTTATAATGAACATATCAGGAAGGAGGTGAAAAAATGATTGCAGAAAAAGTTTATCAAAGACCGGTTGTCTTAAGTCATCAACCAATCCAGTTTGAAACCAGACATTGTTGGAACCCTGGTACAGGAAACAACCCTGATGCCAATGGAAATGGTGGTATTAATTTCCCGGTGGATTCTAACCCTAATCCACAACCATGTGGAGCTGGTACTGCTAGCAATGGGAATGGGAACGGTACTGGTGGAAATAGTGGCGGAATAGGACAATGTAATCCTACTGTTAACTAATTAATCAGGAATGGGAAGACCAATGGGCATCATTCATTGACTTCCCTTCTACAAAATTCACTCATATTTTCTTAGGAGGCCAATATGAAAGAAATAACAACAAAAATTGGCGACCACTTCATTCAAATCATTTGTAAATCAAAAGATCTAGATAATTTCTTTGCAAAAAATTACTTTTCCTATACAGGTACTGAAGAACAGCAACCCGATCTAGTCATCAATATTGAAGATGGCTACGGCATTCCCTTTAAGGATTATGAAGTGGAAATCGTCAAACAATCAGACAAACTTATATACCGTAGAGCGGATTATCTCATTGAGGTTGATACAGATTACCAAACTGCGAAGATGTCCGTTTACGATCAACTAGCCTTAAAACACGCACTTACAAACTTATACAGTTCTTTTATTGTCCATCATCATTGGGGGCTGCTAATCCATTCTTCGTGTGCAATCGAAAAAGGAAAGGCACATATTTTTTCCGGGCACTCTGGTGCCGGTAAATCAACTGCTGCAAAACTTTCGTACCCGAGGGAACTTCTTTCCGATGAGGCGGCGCTGGTAAAAATTACACCAGAGGGGATAACCGTATTTAACTCTCCATTCCGTAGCGAGCTTGAAGCGGATCAATTCGAAGGGAATGTCGAATTGGCGAGTGTCCAAATTCTTTATCAGGCATTGCAAAATAAACGAATCAAGATTGGAAAATCCGATGCACTTCTTCATTTAATGGATAAAGTGTTTTTTTGGCCGCATAGTCAAGAAGAAACTAGAACAATATTAAAATTAATGACCATGTTGGTGAAACAGGTGCCTGTTTATGAACTCCATTTTCAAAAAAATAATACATTTTGGGAGTTAATATCATGATGAAACAATATATTCAAAAAGGAAATGTTGAAGCGTCTGAACTTGATGGAGAATGGATTATCTTGAATACCGATCATTATACGATTACCAAGTTAAATGATGTTGGCGGTCATTGCTGGTCATTACTAAACGAAGTTCAGACCGCTGACACGCTTATACAATCGTTGGTGGAAAAATTTTCAGCACATGAAAACAAGGAGCAGATCAAAGAAGATATAGAAGACTTTTTAGCCAATCTTGTAGAGTGCGGGCTGATTCAATATGTTGATTGATGCTCTGACCTTTACCTTTCTTAAAAATAGGATTAAGAAGGATGGATGGTTAGAGCTGCCGGCGTCCGGAAATAGCATGTTTCCTTTGATTCAGCAAGGAAACATTTGTCAATTTGTTCCTTTTGCACCTTCTTTAGTGAAAAAAGGTGATGTCATCTTATTTTGTTCACTAGAAAGTCAATTAATTGCCCATCGATTTGTCGGGATCAAAAAAGAACAAAATCAAACGTTCTATTATTTAAAGGGAGATACGAACCTCGGTTTAGATCAACCGATTGAAGAAGAACAGATTCTCGGGAAACTTGTTAGTGTGCAAAAACACCGGCTAAAAATTGAAGCAGATCACTTTATTGCTCATTTTTGGGGGAGCATGATCCTTTCGTTTCCTGTTCTATCAGGTATACTAAGAAAACATTTAAATCGAAAAATGAATCTACAATTTTGATCCAATATGGAGTGTCCACATGAAAGATCGGATTGAATCGCTCATAAAACAATATTTTAATATGAAGGATATTCGCAAGACCTTTTCTTTTGTGCTGCCGTTTATCTTGAAGCGCTGGAAGGCCTATATCGTTATCCTAATGCTGTTAGGATTGGATATCTACTTAACCATCGCCTTTGCGAAGTTCTATGGTGAGATTACTGATACCGCTATTCATGGTGGCTACCAACAGATTTTATCATTCATCCCTTATGGTGGATTGCTCATTCTCATGAGTATTGCATCAAGTGTTGCTTATACTTACTTTAATCTGATAGCGACGAATGGGGTAAAAATGGATCTGAAAAATTATTTTTTTCACCATGTATTAAGACTGCCGGCAGGAGATGCAGCAAATTTTCGCTCCGGAGAATTAATGTCTTACTTTTCCAATGACATCCATGGAGTGGACGGACTGATTGGAAGCAGCCTCCTTAGTCTGATCAGATTGCCGGTTATTTATATTGTAGTATTTGTATATTTAGTTCATATTAATCTAACTTTATGTTTGCTAAGTCTTATCATTGCACCGATTGCGGCATTGTCTGGGGTTGTATTTGGCTTATTACTTCGGAAAAATAGTAGATTGATTCACCATTTAATTGGAAATATTAATAGTCTCTTAAATGAGACTTTTCATGGCTTTAACGTTATTCGCTCTTTTACACTTGAAAAACTTCAATATAAAAAGTACGTAAAACAAAATCAAGAATTACTGCAATTGGAATTAGAAAATGCGAAGCTTCAGAGCTGGTATAATACGGGCGGTCAGATTATTGGGTCGATTACTTTCATTATTAATCTATCTGTTGGGGCTCTTTTCGTTTCAAAAGGAATCCTAACCGTTGGAGCATTGTTAACCTTTCTTAACTTGGTTAATCATTTATTTTATCCGATCACGGGAATGGCCAGTGTTTGGGCCGGGTTTCAACGATCCGTTGCCGCACTTGAGAGAGTTCTAGATGTATTGGAAAAACCAGCCGATTTCAAAGAGCTTCCTTCCTTTACGCATTCAGCGCATGTTTCGGGAGCCATTGAGTTTCAAAACATTTCTTTTAACTATGTAAAAAATAAACCTGTGTTTGAAAACCTTCATTTAGAAATACCCGCCGGGAAAGTAACAGCACTTGTCGGACCAAGCGGGGCCGGGAAGAGTACCCTGTTTAATTTATTGCAGGGATTCTATCGGCCGCAATCAGGCAATATTCTAGTTGCTGGTAAACCGATTCAAGAGCTTTCAGCTTCAGCATTAAGGAGTTCGATTGCCCATGTTCCCCAGGAAACGTTCCTATTTGCGGGGACTGTACGAGAAAACCTATTGATTGCCCGCCCGAATGTAACGGAGAAAGAAATGGTCGAAGCGGCGATCAGTGCGGAGATTCATGATTTCATTCTTTCACTGCCAAAAGGATACGACACGGAGATTGGTGAAAATGGAATGAAGTTATCCGGCGGTCAAAAACAAAGGATGGCAATTGCCCGGGCTATTTTAAAGGATGCCCCGATCCTATTATTGGATGAAGCAACATCTGCCTTAGATGGCGAAACGGAATACTATGTGAAAGAAGCGCTCGATGAATTAATGAAAGGCAGAACGACGATCGTTATTGCTCATCGGTTAACAACGATCCAAAATGCAGACCACATCATGGTGATGGATCAAGGAAGTATTGTGCAACAGGGAACACATGAGGAGTTAATCAGGCAAAGAGGTTTATATCAGAATCTCAATGAAACATCCTTTAATCCTAAAAAAGCGAGACCTATAGCGGTTGTTTCAAAATAGTGAAGGGAGGACGTGGCTATGAGTATTGAGTTAATTAGAGCTATCTATGATTCACAGACACCGCTGCCTGATGACGTAAACTTTTATCATAAATCCCTCCAGGATATAGAGCATGATGGCGTCGAATCTCAGGTTTATTTTCTACTAAAGCAGCAGGACCGGCTCAAACAAACACCTTCCTTTTTTCAGGATTTGCTAAAAGAAAGCTATGAAAAGGGGCTATATCAAAACCTTTTTATTAAAAATCAAACCGATCAGATTTTAAAATTGTTTGAAGGTAATAAGATTGATGTCATTGCACTGAAAGGTGTTTATTTTGCAGAAGAATTCTTTGGCCATATCGGTGCCAGGGTTTCTACAGATATCGATTTACTAATAAGAGACCAGGATCTTGCAAAAGCCATTCATTTAACTAACTCATTAGGCTTTACCATCGAAGAGGAGATGATACCTGGGCATTTCCATTGCAGTTATAGCAAAGCATTACCTCAATCAGAAGTACCATTAGTCGTGGAATTGCATTGGAGTATTGTTAAAGAAAACACATCTAGCTTTGATATCAATGACCTATGGGATCAGGCAAAGCCAGTTGGTCACTTTTCACATATTAAGGAACTGTCCCCCAACCATACCTTTTACATGATCTGTCTGCATGGCTGGCGGCATAATTTAGATTTGATGAGATACTTTTTAGATATTATTCAAGTCATAAACAAATACAGTTTAGTGCTTGATTATCAAGTGATCTTTGCACTTGCTGCTGATCACCAGACGCTAAAAAGAATGATTCGAACATTATCGATTGTCTATCAGGTGTTTCCGCACTTAAATAATACGTTGAGACTTCCAATTAAAAAGAAAAGAAATCTTTGGGAATACCGTCCTGTTAAAGGCTTAAAGCAATATGTCGATTTTCTTGATTATCAATTTTTTAGTTTTGATTCTATTAAACACAGTTTTATTGAAGTGGGAAACTGGATTTGGCCATCTAAATATGAATTATCATCACAGGTGGAAAATGATTCTAGAGGCTTTGCCATGTATTTGCTGTTATATAAAAAGAGGGTAGCCAGTATGGTTAAGGCCATTTTCCTCCATTAAAAATGCACCTGTCTCACAGACTAGGTGCATTTTTAATGAAGGAACTTTTACTACATCATGATAAATGAAACACTGTGATTTCTGGCCTGCACAAAAAGCGAATAGCTAAGTTGGTAGTGCCAATTCCCCGGTTAACGTACAAAGGCATGTTATTTTCCCCAACGTGATAGAGGCCATCAGTATATTTCTTCGCTAATACTTGTCTGATAATCGGCCCATATAAAGGGAGTCGCACTTGACCCCCATGTGAGTGCCCCGAAAATTGGGCGCTAATTGGGTAGTTACTGCTTTCATCCGCTATATCAGGTTCGTGAGCAAGTAACAATACACAATCATCATCCCTGAGACCTTCGACTGCTTTTCCGATATTTGGCTCACCATACATGACATCATCAATGCCAGCAATATAAAGCTTCTGCTGGTTATATTCGATAAAATCATGAGAGTTTTTGAGCATTTTAAACTGTGCGCTTTCGAAGACTTGTGTGATTTGATCCTTTGTATAAAAATCATGGTTTCCAATGATGGCCCATTTTCCTCCCCTTTGTGTTTTCAATTCTTGGAGTAACGGAATGGAGACCTCCGGATTGTTATTGCCAATCTGAATGAGATCACCTGTAAAGAAAATAATATCTGGCATTAAACTGTTAATCATTTTGATAACAGGATTTAAATCCTCAACTCCGTAGTGGAATCCTAAGTGAATATCACTGAATTGGACGATTTTCCAATCTTTAAAAGCACTTGGCAGGTTGCTAACCTTTAACCGAACCTCTTTTATTTGATAACAAAATCTTTCTATCTTGTAGGAGTAGGTACCCGTGAGCATTCCGGCAGCAATTAGCCCCAAATAAATTTTTCCTGTCTTTTTTAAAAAAGAACGACGATTGATCGGTTTTTGATTCATTATCATTTTAGTCATTGATTACCTCTATTTAAATAGTTTGATTATATTGATTGAAAACTCTGCTACACCAAACAAATTCGCTATTTCCTGCAGATTTTCCTGTATTGACACTAACAACCTCGTTTTTTCCTAAAAAAGCACTTAAAGATTCTATCATTTAATCTGAAATAACTATTGTGGAGAAGTAGACTAATAAAAATTAACATCTTTCGCAATATGAGTAAAAGACACGCTATTATCGTACTACGACATATTTTTTGTGTTCTAGTTTATCCACTTTGTTTGATAGCGGAACTTCCTAATTTTGTCCCTACAATTCATATATGTCATTAAGTGTCGAACTATTTAGAATTATATTTATTTAATTATTGGGAAACTATGGTAAAATTGACCTATGAGTTTAATCCTTTAATTAGTTAAAGGCAAACCTTTTGAAAGAATGGGACGCAAAGCTACAGGTCTAAGGTTTTAAACTATGATGGCTGAGTTGCCTAAAATTGTATAAGAGATTTTAGGAGGATATGTTGTGATTGCTTTAACTAGTGAAAATGAATTAGATAATGAATGGGTGGAACTTATTAAGGAAGCTCTAGAGCTGGGAATATCAGTTGATGAAATAAGAGATTTTCTTAATAAATAATTTGAGACCATAGTATGGCCTACAGGCTGTCGAAAAACCTTCGACAGCTTTTTATTTATTCACTTTCCTTCATGATTCACCGCATAAATTTTCTATAATATAAATTAACAAATACTATAAAAGCAGTGAATTGAATGTTTAAACTAGGAGTCATTCTAAAGTGAATATTAGTTTATATCGCTTGATGAATTTGTCCCTGATAGAAAAATACTTAAAAATCTAATCGTTTAATCCGAAATACCTATTGAGGAGAAGTAGATATTTTATTCTAAAAATGAGTTAATAATTTAAATCTTAAAAAGTGTTGGAGGTTAGCATTATGGAAGAAAAAGGGGTCTTACTTGAAAGCGGTACGAATGAACTTGAAATTGTTGAATTTATGGTCGCTACTAACCGATTTGGAATCAATGTGATTAAGGTTAGGGAAATTATTAATCCTGCGCCAATTGTGACAATTCCTCATGCCCATCGAAATATTGAAGGGATTATGGAAATTAGAGGTGAGATCCTTCCTGTCATAAATATGGCAAGAGTATTGGGATACCCGGATTCTGACAATCCTGCCCATGATAAATTAATTGTTTCTGAATTTAATAAGCAAAAAGTTGTTTTCCATGTCCACGGTGTGGATAAAATTAATCGTATTTCATGGGAGCAAATTGAGAAGCCGACAAATTTATATCAAAATGCAGAAAATCAAATCATTGGGGTCGTCCGCAGAGAAGATGGAATGATTCTCCTGCTCGACTTTGAAAAGATCTTAGTTGATATTAATCCAGCGACAGGAATCAATCATGACCGCTTAAAAGAAATTGAGAACAAAGACCGGTCAAGTTATCGGATCGTCGTTGCTGAGGATTCAGCATTATTAAGAAAATTGATATCAGATACATTAATGGAAGCTGGCTTTCAAAAAATAGATTTCTTTGAAAATGGAAAGGATGCCTTAGATTATTTAGAAGATGCGATTAAAGATGATGGCGATATAAATAAAGTTGTCGACCTCGTTATTACCGATATTGAAATGCCGGTAATGGACGGGCTGTTTTTGACAAAACAAATAAAACAGAATCCGTTACTTTCAAAGGTACCAGTCATTATTTTCTCTTCGCTGATCACAGACGATCTCCGCCATAAAGGGCAAACAGTTGGTGCTGATGCCCAAGTCAGCAAGCCGGAGATTGTTGAATTAATAAAATTGATGGATGGGCTTTTGTAAATTGCCGTTTTATTCATTATTTAATAAAAGGGCGTTGTTAACGTTCATTGTTGATAACTTAAACAATTCATTTAATCATAAACGGGATACGGACAGTTTTCTGATTTTGGTGGTGGAATTTGTTCGTCTTGCCGGCTCTTACGGACAGTTACGATAATTGGAGACTTGATTTTGTCCATCATCAAGGTTATGACGGACAGTTTTGCCAGTGAGAGACCGTTTTTTGTCCATCATCGAGGTTATGAAGGACAGTTTTGCCAGTGAGAGACCGTTTTTTGTCCATCATCAAGGTTATGAAGGACAGTTTTGCCAAGGAGAGACCGTTTTTTGTCCGTCATCGAGGTTATGAAGGACAGTTTTGCCAAGGAGAGACCGTTTTTTGTCCATCATCGAGGTTATGAAGGACAGCTTTGCCAGTGAGAGACCGTTTTTTGTCCGTCATCGAGGTTATGACGGACAGCTTTGCCAGTGAGAGACCGTTTTTTGTCCGTCATCGAGGTTATGAAGGACAGTTTTGCCAGTGAGAGACCGTTTTTTGTCCGTCATCGAGGTCATGACGGACAGCTTTGCCAGTGAGAGACCGGTTTTTGTCCGTCATCAAGGTTATGAAGGACAGTTTTGCCAGTGAGAGGCCGTTTTTTGTCCGTCATCGAGGTTATGAAGGACAGCTTTCCCAGTGAGAGACCGTTTTTTGTCCGTCATAAACGGCTCTTACGGATATCCCCGGTCTTGGACGCAATGTTTATTCAATATCAACAACAAAGAATAACAAAGCCAATAAAAAAGGCAGATGACCGTATACAGTTATCTGTCTTTTATTCTAACTACATATGAAGAAACTTAATACAAATCGGATCGGGGACATTAACATCGGATTGTAAAAGGGTAAGTTTTCCTGTTTCAGTATTTCTCGCATATAGCACAAGGTTACTGGAATTTTGATTGGAGGCGACGATAAATTTTTCGGTCGGGTCTAAACTGAAGTCCCTCGGCCAATCTCCTTCTGTTGAGACACGCTCGACAAACTCCAGCTTTCCTGTATTACTGTCAACTTGAAAAACAGCAATACTGTTATGGCCCCGGTTTCCGGCATAAACAAACCGGCCGTCTGAAGAAATATGAATCGCACTGCCCTGATTATTTTCTTTGAAAACCTCCGGCAGGGTAGAGATGGTTTGAATATCCTTAAAGATCCCATTTTCCTGATTAAAAGCTAAGGCGATCACCTCAGAACTAAACTCTGTCATGATGTAAGCAAATTTATGATTAGGATGGAAGGTAAGATGTCTCGGCCCGCTGCCTGGACGGATGGCCAACCGGCTTGCTTCCGTCAATTTCCCATCTTGCCCTATTTGGTAAGTAATAAGCTGGTCAATTCCTAATTCCACAACGGCAAGAAACTTTTCGCCCGGTGTCACCCCGGCAAAATGGGTATGGGCTTTTTCTTGGCGCGGATCCGGACCTGATCCTTCAAACTTCACTACCGATACCGGCGGCGTAAGGGTTCCGTCTGCGTTAATTAAATAAGAAACAACTTCCCCTTTATGATAATTCGTACTGAACGCAAACCTGGTATTGCTGTCTATGCTGACATGGCAGGGAGGAGAGCCTGCCAACACCTGTGTATTAAGCTGTGTAAGCTTTTCCGACTGATCGCTGACTGCCAATGCTGCTATGCCGCCTAATTCCCCTTCTTTCACGATGGAATAAAGGTAACGGTTATCCTTGCTGATCGTAAGGTATGTAGGACTGTCTATTTCCGCGGCCACTTTAATGTCGGTTATTTGGCCTGCTTGGGTGTCTAGTGTAAAGGAGTAAATACCTTCACTTTCCCCTTTTGTATAAGTTCCCACAAACCCAATGAATTGTGTATTCGTAGTCATGATTTAAGCTCCTTGGGAAGAATTTGTTCTGTTTAGTTTATCATAATTTGGTTATTTTACTTATTATTGAGATCGTAAAGATAATTCCTTTAAATTTACAAAATATCCTCCATAAGGGCAGAAATCAACGTAAATTAAGATGAAATGGAGAACTTCAGCTAAACTTGATACAGCGGGGTCTGGTCCTTTATTATTATTTCACTCCAAACAGCCCACCGTTTGATCACAGTGGGCTGTTTTCTATACTAAAAAGTGTACAACTAAAATTTATCTCAGTCGGTGTGCTCCATTCCACAGGATGTGCTGACGTCGACGTTCGCCACAGGACGTGGCGGCCTTTAATCGACATTCCTTAATTTGGATGCTTCCACTTTTCTAATGCTATCTTTATACTTCCTTTTCAAGAGTCTCAACAAAGGAATGACTTTTACGATAAACCATTGCTTCCATGGATGCTATCAGTTCTTCGTCGCTGTAAACATGGATGCTATACCAGGCGAGCCGGTTGGATTTCTTTATTTCCTGAGCAGTTGCTTTAAGCGTTTGTCCTAGTTTTCCAGCAGACATAAAGTTAACATTGGTGGTTACGCCCACCGCAGTTCTCCCGTAAGAGTTACTTGCTGCCGCAAATACGTAATCAGCTAAAGAAAAAATAATCCCCCCATGAATTGTTCCATGGGCATTGATCATGTTTTCATCTGGAGTCAATTCTGCTACTGCGCTCCCAGGGCCAATTTCAATTAATTTTATCCCTAAAAATCGAGCAAATGGTTCATTTTCCATCGTATTGAAGATCTTATCATAATACATTTCGTGAGTGGTTTGATCGCTTAAATTGGTAGTCATAATAGCCCCCTTCTTTCTATCACATAATTGTTGGTAAACATTCTAATTCGATAAAACTAATTCATTGTAAAAAAATAAAACAGTTTTTAAACGTTCGACGAAGTTTTGATATATATCTATTTAAAAAAGTATCACAGCCTAAACTTTATGTAAATAATTAAGTAGCTATTTATTTAATTATTTTTTATTATTACAATTTTCAGATAAAACTATTGACATAGTGGAAACTCGCTATTATTCTATTCATATATTACAATATTGTAATCAGCGTTGAATTACCGTTATACATTATTGGCGTTATGACAATGATCAACACTACAAGGGGGATTTTTTAATGTACAATCCGGAAATTGAAACAGCAACTCATAGTGAAATGGAAAGCTTACAGTTAACTCGACTTCAGCAAACAGTAAAAAGAGTTTTTGAAAATGTTCCATTTTATCAGGAAAAGTTTAAGGAACTTGGTATAACACCTGAAGATATTAAGTCATTGGAGGATGTAAACAAGCTTCCTTTTACAAAGAAAAAGGATTTACGAGACAATTATCCGTTTGGATTATTCGCGGTTCCGATGGAAGAAGTAACCCGGATTCATGGCTCGTCTGGGACAAGCGGCAAACCAACCGTTGTTGGTTACACTGCAAATGATACGAAAACCTGGGCTAAAATTGTAGCTCGTGCTCTTGTTACTGCAGGTGGAAGAAGTTCAGATATTTTTCATAATGCCTACGGTTATGGACTATTTACTGGTGGCCTTGGACTTCATTATGGAGCAGAAGAGATGGGCGCTGCTACTGTTCCTATTTCGGGTGGAAATACAGAAAGGCAAATTACGCTTATTAACGATTTTAAACCAAGAGGAATTAGCGGTACACCATCCTACATTTTAAACATCGTTGAGAAAATGGAGCAAATGGGAATGGATCCGCGAGAAACCTCTATTGAATATGGAATCTTTGGGGCAGAACCTTGGTCCGAGGAAATGCGTGCAACACTAGAAAGTAAGTTAAATTTGAAAGCGGTTGATATTTACGGATTGAGTGAACTTATGGGACCTGGTATTGCCATTGAGTGCCATGAAGCTCAAGATGGTTTACACATTGCAGATGACCACTTTTTAGTCGAGGTCCTTGATCCTGAGACACTGGAACCGGTTGAAGACGGTCAGGACGGTGAACTTGTGTTTACAAGCCTTACAAAGGAAGCGCTTCCGGTTCTTCGTTATCGTACCGGAGATATTGCATCGATTACCCGTGAAAAATGTAAATGTGGAAGAACCACTACACGGATGTCCCGTATTAAAGGAAGAACGGATGATATGATTATCATTCGCGGTGTAAACGTTTTCCCTTCGGAAATTGAACATGAACTATTGAAAATCGAAGGGGTTATTCCTAATTACCAAATTCACTTAATCAAAAAGGGCAGCTTAGACAGTGTTGAGCTCCATGTTGAACTAGATCCGAAACTTCATCACGAAGTTGGACAAGATTTAAGTGACAAAAAAATTGTTCAATTAAAGCGGTTTATCCAACATCAAATGAAATCCGCTTGTTTAGTAACAATGGACGTGATTGTTCATGGACTGGGCGGTCTTCCGCGTTCTGATGGCAAAGCTACTCGAATTGTCGACAAAAGGAAGAGCGATCCCGTAAATGTGTAATTAAATTAGCATAACGTAAATAGCACGTAATATATTTACGGTGGTGTTCAAAAATGAAATGAAAGCGGTTCAACCTCTGCTTGCCTAAGGAATAGAGGCAAGCAGGGTGGTTACATAAAATGAAAATTAAAAAAATAATTAAAATATAGAAAATTCTTGCTTTTTATATAACAACAAAATATAATAACGTTATAGAAACGTTATATAACTTGGAGAGGTGATAAAACAATGAGTATTCTAGAAAGAGAATTAACGGAACAACAGCATTTAGAACAATTTATCGGACGGATTGAAGCTGGAGAAAAAATTGAGGCGGATGACTGGATGCCGGAAGAATACCGGACAACACTCATCAAATTAATATCGATGCATGGTATAAGCGAGATCATGGGAGCCCTGCCAGAGAAAGAGTGGGTACCGAAAGCACCTTCACTAAGACGAAAATTAGGAATTATGGCCAAAGTTCAAGATGAAATGGGACATGGACAATTGCTTCTGCGGGTTGCCGAGGATTTGTTGAAGCCATATGGAAAAGACCGCGGTGACCTGATGATCGATTTATTTAATGGAGATTTAAAGTTTCATAATGTATTCCATATGGAAACAAAAACTTGGGCTGATGCCGGATTAATTGGCTGGCTGGTAGACGGAGCAGCAATTATTACGCAGACCAACATGCTTGGTGCCTCTTACGGACCATATGCAAGAGCACTGCAGCGAATTTGTGCAGAGGAAGTTTTCCATGCCCAGCATGGTGAAGCGATTATTATGGCACTTGCAGAAGGAACAGAAGAACAAAAAGCAATGATTCAAGAAGCATTAAATGGCTGGTGGGAAGCGCTTCTGATGTTTTTTGGACCGGCCAGCAGCAATACCACGGGGTCAAGTAAACAGGATGTAACAATTAAATATAAAATTCGTACAAGTACGAACGAAGAGCTTAGACAAAGCTTCTTTACAAAATATATTCCTCGGATCCTGTCATTAGGTTTAACAATTCCGGATCCAACGTTCCATTTTGACGAAGAACAGCAGCTCTGGGTATATCAGCAGCCTGATTGGAATTATTTCAAACAAATTACCAGAAATAATGGACCGCGTTCACAAGCACGTTTGAACTTAAGAAGAGTCTCATATGAAACAAACGCGTGGGTACGTGATGCGTTAAGTGCAACAGCTGACTAAATGGGAGGGGAAGGGAAAATGGATCAAAAGAAAACATTTTATCAGGAATTTGAAGTTTTTAGTAAACGGACACCATCATCACAATTCCAGCATCAATTTAGTTTATTAGCGCCAAATGCTGAAATGGCGATCGTAATGGCTCAAGAAAATTTTATGCGCCGTGAACCAGTTGCCGATATATGGGTTGTCAATCGTGAACATATTAAAGGCCTGAGCAGTGAGGAAAAAGTAATCTTAAACAGGTTGGATAATAAGGATTACCGGACAACAAAAGGTTATGGCTACTTAAAGAAAAAATGGCGGCACTACGAACAAAAAATGTTTGATGAAAAAGAGATTCTTTCATGGTCGGGAGGTAATGAAAAATGACAGAAGCAAATGTAATATTAGCGCCTGAATATAAAGAAGCAGTGACTGACTTATTATTTCAACTTGCCGATGATGATTTCTTCTATTCCTACAGAGGTTCAGAATGGCTGGGACTAGCACCACATATCGAAGAGGACGTTGCCTCATCATCGATTACCCAGGACAGCATGGGGCATGCGGCGATGTTTTATCAATTGTTAGAAGACTTAGGTGCAGGCAGTGCTGATGCATTAGCCCATTTACGTCCAGCAAATGAAAGAAAGAATTGTTTATTAGTAGAAAGACCGAACGGTGAAGGGTATTACATGGATGTTCCGACATATGACTGGGCAAATGCTGTTGTTCGCAATTACTTTTACACCGTAGCAAAAAAGGTTAAGATTGATTCCTTAAAAAACAGCTCCTATGAGACTTTGGCACAGGCTGCTATAAAAGTGAATATGGAATTGTATTACCATATGCTGCATTGGAAAACGTGGTTTGTTCAATTACTAAGTTCAACAGACGAAGCCAAACAAAAAATGCTGGCAGCGATCGAAAAAGTGGTGGACGATTTTGGTGATGTTTTCTCATTTGGCAACAACGGTGAAAAAATTAATGAATTTGGGTTAATTGAAGAAGAAAGCATTTTAATTCAAAGATGGAAAGATCAGTTGGAACCAGTTTTCCAATCTATTCATCTCACAGTACCAGAAATACCGGCTGCGCAATTATTAAGTGGAAGAAATTCAGAGCATACAGAAGATCTAGATGCAGCGATTGCCACTCTTTCGGAAGTATATCGTTTAGATACAGCTGCTTCTTGGTAATCGATAAATAGAAAAGAGGTGGTTATCATGCAAGCAACTATAAATTCATTGGAAACGAAAGTATTAGGAGCATTAGAACATGTAAATGATCCTGAAATTGATACAGTGAGTATTATTGACCTTGGTATGGTAGAGGGAATATCCGCTGAAGACGGTGTGATTACAATTAAGCTGCTGCCAACGTTTCTCGGCTGTCCAGCGCTTAACATTATTCAAAAGAATATTGAAAACGCAGTCAAGGATATACAGGATGTCCGTGAAGTAAACGTTCAATTTATCCACCACCCGGCATGGACATCCGATCGGATCTCGGAAAAAGGGAGGGCTGGCTTAAAGGCATTCGGAATTGCCCCGCCGCCCCGCTTAATGGAAAGTGACGGTTCCTGGCATGTAGATTGCCCGTATTGCGGTTCAACCTATGTCACGATGGATAATATTTTCGGACCTACGGCTTGCAGGAGTATCTTATACTGTAAATCTTGTAAAAATCCGTTTGAAGCAATGAAACCAATCTCAACATTAATGTAAATAAAGGAGTTTTGAATATGGCAAAATTAATCGCTCTTTATAAACAACCTGAAGATAAGGCAGCATTTGATGAGCATTATTATAACGTACACGTTCCTGTTACGGAAAAAATTCCGGGTTTACGTGAGATGAAAGTAACGAAGTTTACGGGATCACCAATGGGTGGCGAACCTCCCTATTATTTAATGTGTGAAATGCGTTATGACAGCTATGAGGATTTACAAAACGGTTTACGTTCAGAGGAAGGAAAAGCTTCCGGGAAAGATCTGATGAAGTTTGCTGGGAAACTAGTAACCCTGGTCATCGGAGAAGACGAATAATGAAAGCGTATGAATTTATTGAAGCTTCCCTTCAAAATGGGATCGGCCTTATTGAACTAAATAGGCCGGCCCAATATAATGCCTTAAATCGAACCATGGTACAGGAAATTATTGAGGCAGTCGTGAACTTCGATAGGAACGAAGAAGTACTTGTTATCGTAGTGACCGGTAAAGGCCGTGCTTTTTCGGCAGGTGCCGATATTGATGAAATGGCCGCGGATGGCCCGATCAGGCTGGAACTGTTGAATCAATTCGCCCAATGGGACCGTCTGTCGCTTGTTAAAAAACCGATTATCGGTGCTGTAAAAGGGTTTGTATTTGGCGGCGGATTTGAATTAGCGCTAAGCTGTGATTTATTAATTGCGGCCGAAGGGACGGAATTTTCGTTTCCGGAAGTAAACCTCGGCGTTATGCCAGGTGCAGGCGGTACCCAGCGCTTAACAAAAATCGTCGGCAGAACGAAAGCATTGGAATGGCTATGGAGCGGAAGCAGAATTACAACTGCAGATGCCCTTCATCATGGACTGATTAACAGAGTGGTGTCACCGGAATTATTAATGGAAGAAACAATGAAAACAGCTGGACAACTTGCAAAGCAGGCACCGCTTGCGATTC
Organism: Bacillus sp. EB600; assembly: GCF_024494385.1. Lineage (GTDB taxonomy): Bacteria > Bacillota > Bacilli > Bacillales > Cytobacillaceae > JAEVLT01. The sequence continues at coordinate 97,880 of NZ_JAEVLT010000004.1, read as the reverse complement.
GCTTAATAAAGGATTCTGTCAATAAAGCAGTTGATTATTCACTTTATGAAGGAATGCAATACGAACGAAAAAATTTCTATTTATTGTTTGCATCCGAGGACCAAAAAGAAGGAATGAATGCGTTCATCGAAAAACGCAAGCCAAACTTTAAAGGGAGATAACAAACATGTTTGAAACGATTCAATATTCGGCAGAAAACGGTATCGCCCGGATTACATTAAATCGCCCCAATACTTTAAATGCCTTCACGGCACAAATGAATAGAGAAATCATTAAGGCACTAAAAGCTGCTTCCTCTTCAGAAGATGTCCGCTGCATTGTGATTACCGGTGCCGGACGGGCTTTTTGTTCAGGACAAGACTTATCGGATGTAGATGAAAACATGGATCATGGACAGGTTTTAAGAGAGAACTATGGTCCAATGATCAAGCAAATTCGCCAGGTTGAAAAGCCAATCATTGCGGCCGTCAATGGAATTGCGGCCGGAGCCGGCTTCAGCCTCGCACTTGCCTGTGACTTCCGGATTTTGTCAGATAAGGGAAGCTTCCTAAATGCCTTTATAAATATAGGTTTAATTCCTGACTCAGGGAATAGCTACTATCTTACTAGATTAGTAGGAGAAGCAAAAGCATTAGAAATCTCTGTGCTGGGTGAAAAAATACCAGCAGATCAGGCCCTTTCACTTGGCCTGGCGACAAGAGTATTTACATTAGACAATTTTGCAGCGGAAGTAAACCAATTTGCCGAGCGGATTGCTGCACTGCCAACAAAAGCTATCGGCTTAATGAAGCGAACAATTAGAGCAGCGGGAGAACTTCCATTGCCGGAATATTTAGAACAAGAGGCTCAAGGCCAGCGAATTGCTGGTTTAACAATCGATCACCGCGAAGGTGTCCAAGCATTTATAGAAAAAAGAAAACCGGCTTTTATCGGTAAATAAGAGGAGGAATACAGATGTCAACACAACAAATCGTCGAATCAACAGGTCTAAAAAGAGACTTTTATCATTTAATCATTAACGGTGAAAAAGTAGAAAGCTCGAGTGGTCAAACCATTAAGACATATAACCCTGCTACTGGAGAATTGGTTGCCGAAGTGGCGAAAGCTACAAAGGAAGATGCTGAAAAGGCTGTCCAAGCAGCACGCGAAGCTTTTGACCATGGTAAATGGCGTAAATATCCAGTGAACCGCCGTTCACAGGTTTTAAATAAAATCGCTTCCATTATGCGTTCCCGCTTTAAGGAACTTGTTGAGCTTGAAATCTCAGATACAGGTAAATCTTTAGATGCTGCTCAGGGTCAAGTTTCCCAGGCCATCGAAGACTTTGAATTCTATGCCGGTGCAATTGTGGGACATCGCGGTACAGTGAACAATATGCCTGGTCAGTTTCAGAATTACACAGAAAAAGAGCCTGTCGGTGTTTGTGCACAAATTATTCCATGGAACTACCCACTAATGATGGCAGCTTGGAAAATTGCTCCGGCAATTGCCGTTGGTTGTTCCGTGATCGTAAAACCTGCAAGTTTAACACCACTTACAGCAATTATCCTTGGTGAAATCTGCTTAGAAGCGGGCGTACCTGCAGGGGTTGTCAACATTGTTCCAGGTTCTGGTGCCGAAGTGGGCGATTACTTAGTACAGCATCCAAAAGTAAATAAGGTAGCTTTCACTGGCTCTACTCCGATCGGAAAAGATATCATGGGCAAAGCCTCTGAAACATTGAAACGTGTCACGCTTGAACTTGGCGGGAAGTCTCCAAACCTTGTATTTGAAGATGCCGATATCGATGCAGCTGTTGATGGATCACTTTATGGCATTTTCTACAACTCAGGTCAATCTTGTGAAGCACGTTCCCGTTTATATGTACACGAAGATATTTATGATGAATTTATCACTAAATTTGTCGAAAAGACGAAGAAACTCGTTCTTGGCAACCCATTGGATAAAGGGACACATGTTGGGGCAATCATTGACCAAGGACAATTAAATGTCATTGATGGCTTTGTGAAGTCCGCTATTGAGGAAGGCGCTGAAATTTTAGCGGGTGGTAAGCCGGCTAAAGTGGAAGGATTTGAAGGTGGTTACTGGTACGAACCAACTGTTATTGCAAATGTAAACCATAGCATGACTGTCGTGAAAGAAGAAATCTTTGGTCCAGTTGTTGTTGTGATGAAATTTAAAGATGAAAAAGAAGCTGTTAAACTGGCAAATGATACAGAATTTGGCTTAGGATCTGCTGTTTGGACAAAAGATGGCGCCCGTGGTACCCGTGTTGCCAATCAAATTGAAGCAGGGATCGTGATGTTAAACTGCCCATTCTCGGCAATGCCAGGAACACCATTCGGCGGATATAAACAATCTGGTTTCGGCCGTGAGTTATGTATTGAAACACTTGATCTTTATACCGAAACAAAAAGCATTGTGTCCTATTATGGCAGCCGTCCATTAAATCCATTCGGAGTTTAATAGTTTACTGGTACGAATGGGGCTTTACGGCTCATTCGTACTCTTTTTACCTTAAAAGGAGGGACAGGAGAATGAAAAATATCGTTGTTGTCGGTTCCGGCGTAATGGGACGCGGGATTGCATATGTCGGAGCACTTGGTGGATTTTCCGTTACATTGGTGGATGTGAATGAAAATGCGCTAAAGAGTGCTGAAGGGGAACTAAATATAATTATTGCAAAAGGACGCGAGCGCGGAAAAATTACTGCTGAACAAGAATTACTTATCCAAACCAATCTAACCTATTTAAGTGATTTACCAAAGGCTTCATCTTCAGCTGATCTGATTATTGAGGCTGTGCCTGAAAAGGCTGAAATTAAAAAACAGGTATTTGAAACGATTGAGCAATTTGCTCCTGCTCACTGCCTGTTTGCTACCAATACATCCACGATGAGTCCGACCGAGATTGCTTCTTACGGAAAACGGGCTGAACAGACGATTGCGATGCACTTTTTTAATCCGGTACATAAAATGCCGCTTGTTGAAATTGTCCGTGGTTTGGAAACTAGTGACGAAACAGCGGCAACGGTTAGAAACGTAGCGGAGCAGATGGGTAAAGAAACGGTTGTAATCAACGAATTTCCAGGCTTCGTCACAAGCCGAATCAGCTGTTTAGTTGGGAATGAAGCTTTTTACATGCTGCAGGAGGGACTTGGAACACCGGAGGAAATTGATAAAGCCATCAAGCTTGGCTTGAATTATCCAATGGGGCCATTTGAACTGGTTGACCTTGTCGGGTTAGATGCACGCTTAAATAATTTACGCTATTTGCACGAAAAGCTCGGAGAAAAATACCGTCCGGCTCCATTACTTGAGCAGTATGTTGCTGCAGGAAGATTAGGACGTAAATCAGGTAAAGGTGTTTATGACTATACAAAAAAAGAAGAGCTGGTGAAAAAATGAACGAAGTAGTAATCGTAGATGCTGTTAGAACTCCAATTGGCAGGTATAAGGGTGCTCTAAAAACTGTACGACCGGATGATCTGGGGGCAATCGTTATTAAAGCTCTTCTTGAAAGAAATCCGCAGCTTCCGCCCGAGCAAATTGAAGATGTTATTTTTGGCAACGCCAACCAAGCTGGGGAAGATAATCGGAATGTGGCCAGAATGTCCGGACTGCTTGCTGGCTTACCAGTAAGTGTCGGCGGAACGACGATCAACCGGCTTTGTGGATCAGGTCTTGATGCTGTTATTTATGCGGCTAGATCGATTGCAGTCGGCGAAGGAGATATTTATATTGCCGGTGGAACGGAAAGCATGACAAGAGCACCTTTCGTCATGGCGAAGCCGGAAGCAGATTTTCCAAGAGGGTCAATGGAACTTCAGGATACAACGATTGGCTGGCGCTTTACAAACAAAGTGCTAGAAAAAATGTACGGTGCTGAAACGATGCCGAAAACAGCAGAAAATGTCGCACAGCGCTGTTCCGTTTCCCGGGAAGAACAAGATGAGTTTGCCGTTCAAAGCCAGCAAAAAGCGGCAAAGGCAATGGAAAATGAGCGCTTTGCAAATGAAATTGTCCCTGTTAAGTTTAAAGATCGGAAGGGCAATGAGATCGTGATTCGTCAAGATGAGCATCCCCGTCCGGATACGACTTTAGAAAAGCTAGCAAAATTAAGACCAATATTTGAAGGCGGTACCGTTACTGCGGGAAATGCCTCTGGTGTAAATGATGGCGCTTCTGCTTTGCTGTTAATGAGTGCAGAAAAAGCAAAAGAATTAGGCTTAAAGCCTCTAGCAAAATATGTTGTTGGAGCCGTGGCAGGTCTTGAGCCGACAGTCATGGGCCTTGGTCCGATTTATGCTACAAGGAAAGCACTCAGCAGGGCGAATCTGACAGTTGACGATCTTGGCCTGATCGAGTTAAATGAAGCCTTTGCGTCCCAATCAATTGAATGCATGCGCCAATTAAAGCTTGATCAGGAAAAGGTCAATGTCAATGGCGGTGCGATTGCATTTGGACATCCATTGGGTGCCAGCGGTGCTCGAATTTTAACCACGCTTGTCCATGAAATGAAAAAGAGAAATGTACAATATGGGCTTGCAACAATGTGTGTTGGTGTCGGTCAGGGAATAGCCGCCATCATTGAAAATATCGAAGAGTAATTTTAAAGCCCTTATTTAGTTCTATCTAAATAGGGGCTATTCTTTAAAAAATGAAGGTGAGGTTTTTTTTATGGCAAACGTTTTATTTCAAGTTGAGAATCATATTGGTTACGTAACAGTGAATCGTCCTGATGTTTTAAATTGTTTTAATTATGATACACTATTTGAACTTCAAGAAATCGTTCATGCTATATCCTTAAACCAAGATGTTCACGTGGTTATTTTTACAGGAGCAGGCAGCAAAGCATTTAGTGCCGGAGCCGATTTAAAAGAAAGAAAAACATTATCTGAAACAGAAACAAAAAGGAATGTGAAAGCGATACGGGATGTATTTAACAGCATTGCCCTGCTGCCGCAGCCGACAATTGCAGCGGTAAATGGATATGCACTTGGCGGAGGTTTTGAGTGGCTTTTATCATGCGATTTTGCCATCGCCGCCCAAGGGGTCTCAATGGGACTAACAGAAACAAGCTGGGCAATTATCCCAGGAGCGGGTGGTACGCAGAGATTGCCAAGATTAATTGGTGAAATGAAGGCAAAAGAATTGATTTTTACTGCAAAAAAATTGTCAGCTGAGGAAGCACTTGATTTAGGGATTGTCCTGAAGGTCGTTCACCAAGATGAACTGATTCCTGCCTGCCAGCAATTTGCTGCGGAAATGATGAAAAATGGCCCGGTTGCCATTAAACAAGCGAAATACGCCATAACAAGAGGTATTAATACCGATTTGCAAACAGGTCTGGAAATTGAAGCAAAGGCCTATGAGCTTACGATCCCGACAGAAGATAGACTTGAGGCACTTAATGCATTTAGTGAACGCAGAAAACCAAAATTTTCAGGTAAATAGTCTTGCGTACCTATAGGAAAATATATAATATATTATTAACTAACGTTTGAATAATGTTATATCCAATCAAAAATGGAGGTGAGAAATATGGGGGAAAAAACCCGTTCGATGATCTTTACGATCTACGGTGATTATATTCGCCACTACGGAAATAAAATCTGGATTGGCAGTTTGATCAGTTTGCTAAAGGAATTTGGCCACAATGAACAGGCTGTACGTGTAGCTGTTTCACGAATGTTAAAGCAAGGCTGGATTCAATCGGAAAAACAGGGAAATAAGAGCTATTATTTTCTTACGGACCAAGGTGTAGCCCGTATTGAGGAAGCAGCCAACCGAATCTTTAAATTAAAACCAAATGACTGGGACGGAAAATGGCGGATTTTAATGTATACGATTCCTGAAGAAAAGCGGCACATTCGTGATGAACTGCGGCAAGAATTATTGTGGAGCGGTTTTGGCAGTTTTTCAAACGGCTGCTGGATTTCACCAAACAGCTTAAAAAAAGAAGTGAAGCTTCTCATTGAAAAATATAATATTAGCGAGTATGTTGACTTGTTTCTTTCAGAATATATAGGTCCAAAGGACAATAAAACACTTGTTGAAAAAAGCTGGCCCTTAGATCAAATTATCGATAAATATGAAGAATTTATTGTAAGGTGCAGCAAAAAGTATATCGCCCACCAAAGCATTATTAACCAAGGGAAAATGACGGATGCTGAATGCTTTGTGGAACGGACAAAGCTTGTTCATCATTATCGGAAATTTTTATTTATTGATCCAGGGCTTCCTAAAGAACTTTTACCGGATAATTGGAATGGAACGCTTGCAGCCACATTATTTAACCAATATTATCAGATTCTCGCAGAACCAGCCAGTCGCTTTTTCGAAAGCGTTTTTCAAGAAAATAATGATTTATGGAAGAAAGATGAATCATACGATGCTAAACAGCATCCATATATTACTCAATAAAACAAGCAGCTTTCGTCATTTCTAACCGAGAGCTGCTTTGTTCTAGATTGGAATAATTGCGAAAAAGTCCGAATTATCTTAATGCTAATAATCAATGATTAAGAGGTGAATGAACATGATGTACGATCTCTGTAAACTCCTTTCTATCAAATATCCAATTATTCAAGGCGGAATGGGAAATATAAGCAATTCCCAGCTAACTGCGGCAGTATCTGAGGCAGGGGGCCTTGGCACGATTGGGTGTGGAACAATGACACCCTCCCAAGTGGAAAAAATTATATTGGAAACGAAAGAAAAAACGGGAAATAACTTTGCAGTGAATATCCCGATTACGGTCAGTCCGTATACGAATGAATTAATTGAGCTTATCATAAAACATGAAATCCCAGTGGTGTCATTATCCGCGGGTAATCCGGCTCCATATATCCCGCTTTTGCACGCCAACAACATCGTAGTGATTGCCATTGTTGCATCAGTCAAACATGCTCAAAAAGCCGAAGCAGCAGGGGCAGATGTGTTAGTTGCAGAAGGATTTGAAGCGGCGGGTATAAATTCCAATCTAGAATTAACAACATTTACGCTTATTCCACAAATCAGTCAACACGTGTCTGTTCCCGTACTGGCTGCAGGGGGAATAGCTGATGGAAAGGGATTGGCAGCAGCACTTATGCTTGGTGCGGCAGGCGTGCAGCTTGGCACCCGCTTGATCGCAACAAAGGAAGCACCATTTCACGCTGACTATAAACAAAGATTGGTTGAGGCAGCTGACAATGAAACAGTCATTTTAGGCCGTTCCGTGGGGCAGGTACGTAGAGTATTAAAGTCAGCCTATGCGAGACAAATTATTGAACAGGAGCGGGCTGGCCTGCCGCTGGAAAAATATCGTGAGATGACATCGGAAGACTATCATATTAATGGAGCAATTCGAGGTAATAGTGACAATGGATTTATGAATAGCGGGCAAATTGCAGGGCTCATTGAAGATATTCCTACTGTAAAGGAATTATTCGACGGAATGATTCATCATGCACGAAAGGTTATGGAGGATCGTTTAAATCATTTCACATATTAATTCCTGCTAATTACCGGGACAATTATCCAAGACATGGGGGCTTTCGTAATGGGGGAAATAAACAAAAAAATAGATCTAATGAAAATTGTTACAGACGGGGAACAGCCACCAAATTGTGATTTGACTTTACAGATTAAGGCAACCTATGCTCATAATGGCGTGGCGCGCGGCATATGGACAGTTGATGAAAAGTTTATAAATGGAATTGGTGTTGCGATGGGGGGGTTTGTTGCTTCTGCCGCTGACATCATGATGGCATATGCGATTGCTTCTAAACTGGATGCAGAACAAATGTTTACCTCTATTGATTTACACACTACCTTTCATAGACCGGTTTTAACAGGAGAGGTAGTAGTTGAGGCTAAGGTTGAAAGAATGGGAAAGAAAGTAGTATATGTACTTGCTGATTTATTTCAAAATGAGAAAAAAGCAGCAAGTGTCGTTTCTACAGTGATGATAATTAATGAATAAGTGTTAATAAGTAAAATGGATCATGTATATTCATGATCCATATTTAATTGAAAATTGACTTTTTCGGGTTCCTACTTTTGCAGTACCTTATAGTGCCAGACCCCTTTTACAAGCTCCTTTTCAATTCTTCTTTTTGATTCTAAATAATCCAAATGACCGATAATTTCAGACATTACAAGATCAAATTGCTCATAGTAGATATTTTTGTAATTGACGAACGCTATTTCACTCGCCGTTGTAATTCCAGATTGGATAAGCTGGGTCAGCCGATCTCCTTTTGCCTCGATACGTTCCAGTCTTTTCAGTGTTAAGGCACTTGGATTTTTAATCGGCTCCCCATGACCGGAAAAAACCAAATTAACATCTAATTCCAAGAGTTTCGTTAAGGAGTCAATATGCTGGGAAAGCGAAGGAATTCTGTTTCCAAGTGAGTCGGGTTCAACCAGGGCATTACTTGATATATGTTCAATTAATAAATCACCACCAAACAGCCTATTTTCCCTTTGATCCAAAAAGGCGAGCTGGTCCGGAGCATGTCCTGGGACATTAATAACCTGAAAGTTTAACAACGTATTATCCCTAATCGCTGAGATATCCCCTTCAATAGCTTCATCCTTTTTTGTAACAATTGCTTTCCTTAAATACGCAACCCTTGCTTCACCAACTTGGCCGCAGCCCATCTGATGGTACAGCTTTGCATAAAATTCTGCGCGCATTTCAAGGAAGTCTTTATCCCTTTTTAAGCGGGGAATGGAATCAGGGTGGGTATAAACGGGAATAGGATGCTCTGAAACAATCCTGTTAACCAATCCGATATGGTCAATATGGTGATGGGTTAAAATAATTTCCGTTAAATCACTTAGTTTGAATCCGTTTTTCTTCAGTGTAGTGTTTAAAGCTTCCCAGCATGCCGTATTGTTCCAGCCGGCATCAATGAGTGAAAGGGAATTTTCCTGTTTAACTAAATAGAAATTGACAGTTTTTAATGAGAATGAGGCATTAGGAACAATAATCGGAAAAACCTCACAGCATTCTTTTTTTAGTCCAATCAATAAAGGCACCTCGCAAAAAGTAATATAGTAATCAATAAGATTTATGATAAAAAAAAGGAGGCATACAGCTTATATAAACGTAATATTATAAAAATTCGGAATTGAATTATATTATATTATAACAATCCATTAATCAGGGGGCAAACAGAATGCAATAGAAATGAAGAATGATTTGTCAAAAAAGGTCGCATTTTTCTCAAAACCAACTTATTTGCCAGAATATAAAATAGTTTTAAATGGTCTAAAATCCTTTATTCGGTAAAAAATTTTTCCCTAGACTCACCCAACTTTTGTTTGTTAAGATCTTTAAGTATGGTTTAAGGTTAGAAGAACCTTCTATTTTTGTGTGCTTTTCTTGAGGTGAGTGAATGTGGAAACGCGTGAAGCTATATCGAAAAAGGTATTATTGATTAGTGCTTACAGTAACGCTGTATTGGCAATTGGAAAGATCATCATAGGCTGGTTTGGAAATAGTGATGCCGTTTTTGCTGACGGTATTCATTCGGGTACGGATGTTTTTACTTCAGTCATTGCCTTGTTTATCATCAAGATTTCAAATAAACCTGCGGATGAGGACCATCCATACGGTCATGGGAAGGCTGAGGTAATATCCTCAGGAATCGTCGGGATATTGTTAATCCTTGTTTCCTTTTATTTAGGCTATGAGGGACTAATCGGCTTGATTGAACCGTTTCAGGCTCCGAGCATCCTAACTTTATACGTAGCAATTCTGTCGTTTGGAATTAAGCAATACCTTTACCGGTTTTCACTGAAAAAGGCAAAGCAATTTAAGAGTAAAGCGATCGAAGCAATCGCTCTGGATCATAAAGCGGACATTGCTGCATCGTTTACAGCAGCAATCGGAGTTGTTCTTGCTCATATTGGTTTAACGATGAATAGCAGCTGGTTACTTTATAGCGACAAAGTCGCTAGTATAATAGTCGCAGTATTAATTTTGAAAATGGGGGTCGGGATATTGGTGGAATCATTTAATATTTTGCTTGAGCGGAATATAAATGGAGATGTTCTCGCCGACCTTAACAAAATAATCGCTCAATTTAAAGAAGTAAAAAGGGTTGATAAAGTCCGGGCAAGAGAACATGGACACTACATAATGGTTGATGTGAGAATATCCATTGATCATGACAAAACGATAAAGGAAGGACACGATCTTGCCACAGAAATAAAATTTACACTAATGAAAAAGTATACTAATATTGAAGAAGTGTTAATTCATTTAAATCCCTATTATTAAGAGCAAAAGCGCGAGCGCCTGTTTAGAAAACCCATGGACTGGAGCTGGACGCAAAATAACAGTAAAATATTGAGGTGTTGAAAGGTATGGCAAATAGCAACAATCATTCTAAAAAAGCTTCTAATTCATCCTCGAAGTTTGTTTTCTGGATGATCGGTTTAGTAGCTGTGATTATCATTGGCTTCATTTTTTTAGGCAACCATCAAAAACAAGACAATACAACCCAGCAGGCAAAGATTGATTACACCAATCAGCCATATCAAGGTAAAAGTTCAGCACCCGTTTCGATTATTGAGTTTGGGGACTACAAATGTCCAAACTGCAAAAATTTCAACGAGACAGTTATCCCAATCGTTAAACAAGAGCTTGTCGATACAGGTAAGGCGAAATTATATTTTTTCAATGATTCCTTCATTTATAATGATTCAATCCGTTCAGCAAAATTTGCTGAGTCCGTTTATGCAGTACTTGGAAATCAAACATTTTGGAAATTCCATGATCTTTTGTATAAAAAACAGCCTGAAGACAGCAAATATGAAAAAATGGATGTTTATGACGAGAAATTTCTTACCGACACTTTAAAAGAAGTTGCTAGTGATGAAGATGTGAACAAGGTCGTTCAGGACTTCAATGCAAAAAAATCCGATGCCGCCTGGCAAAAGGATATGGACCTTGCTGCGAAGCTAAATGTCACGGGAACACCAACCATTTTTGTAAATGGAAAACTGTTTGATGGAAAGACGATTGATGACTTAAAAAATATGGTGGATCAAGCAGCAAAGGAGAAATAACATGAATAAATCTTTAGTACTCTCCTGGCTTGCAGCCATCATCGCAACTTTGGGCAGCTTGTACTTTAGTGAGGTACTTAATTTTATCCCTTGTACACTTTGCTGGTATCAGCGGATTTTTATGTACCCATTAGCAATTATTCTTGGGATTGCTTTTTATCGAAACGATCAGGGGATATTCAGATACACGTTGCCGCTCTCTATTATCGGAATGATTATCTCTGGGTATCATATTGCCTTGCAAAAAATACCCTATCTCCAACAGTTTGAAATGTGTAAATCAGGAGTGCCTTGCTCAAAGGATTACCTGAATTGGCTCGGCTTTATTACGATTCCGATGATGGCCTTTACTGCTTTCACCATTATTACAATCTGTCTAGTTATTCTTGCAAGGAATAACAGAAAAAACTAAAACAAAACAGAAAACATCATCCAGTTTCTACTGGGTGGTGTTTTTTTAGGCTTATTAGATATAACTAACAATATTATGTTGTTTATATTGCTGGAATTTCGTATGATGAGAAAAAAGATAGAGAATTCTATGAAACTGCTCTTACGTAGAAGGGTGAGAAATGAAATTTTATAAGCAAATATTCCTGTTTATACTAACAATCATAATCGTGGTCTTTTCCTTCCCAGCCTTATCTTCAGCACATGCTTATATAATAAAATCTTTCCCCGCTGACAACCAGAATCTTAACCAGCCTCCGAAGAAAATAAGCATTGAGTTCAATGAGGAAATTCAACCAGCCTTTTATTCTTTTCATGTCTTCGATCGGAATGGAAAACGAGTTGACAAAGGGAACGGTCATATTCGCAATAATAATTCAAGAGTTATTGAAGCGAGTTTAAAACCTGGCCTGCCGGCTGGAATTTACAATATAAGCTGGAAAGTAGTGTCCGGCGATGGACATCCAGTCGATGGTGTGATTCCGTTTGAAATCGGAAGTGCTAGTAAGAATAATCCAGTCCTAAAGTCAAAAACAACAGGATATATCCCACATCTTGATCTCATTATCATTCGGTGGGCTCAGTATATTAGCAGCTCGATTTATGTAGGTATGCTCTTTTTTTATCTATGCATTTTACCAAGAGGGAGCTTACGGAGCGCTTCGATAGAGAAGCGTTACCGAAAAATAGTCAACTTTGCATACATTTTGTTATGTTTAAGTATTTTAGTAAGTTTACCATTACAAGCTGTGATCCAAGTTAATTTGTCCTGGATGGAAGTATGGAATCCTTCCATATTAAAGGCTCTATTACTAAATTCTTCGTTTGGAAAGGTTTGGCTGGTTCAATTTACGGTGCTTGTTTTATTAGCCATCTTATCCTCTCGTTCTTTTGCTAAAAAAAGTCCATTATCCTTATGGATATCTTTTGTCCTAGGCATTAGTTTACTAGCAGGAAAGGCGATAACTAGCCACGCATCTACGGCAACAAATAAGTATCTAGCGATCACAATGGACACATTACATTTGGTAAGTGCATCTATTTGGATCGGAAGCATCATAGCAATGGTGACCTTACTACCTTTGCGGAAGAAAGAGGAAGGAAAAGTTTTCTTCAGGGGCTTGATTCATTTATATTTTCCGTGGGGAGTGTTAACGGTACTTGTTTTAGCGGCTACCGGTGTTTATAGCAGCTTTTTGTATGTCCCAACCTTCAACTCGCTCTTTCATACGAATTATGGGAGGCTGTTAGTTGGAAAGGTGATCCTCTTTGTTATCTTGCTTGTATTTGCATTCCGGAATTCTTTAAAAGGAAGAAAAGGCAGTGGATATGGCTGGAAGGCTTTACTATGGGGGGAAGTTATAACGGGTTTCGTTGTTTTAGCGGTAGCTGTTATTTTAACAAATCTACCAACAGCCATGTCAGCCCCTGGTCCATTTAATGGAACAAAAACGGTGGAAAATAATCATACCATTTCCTTAAAGATCGGGCCAAATGTTAGCGGGCCAAATAGGTTTAATGTTATCGTAAAAGATAATAATGGAAAGCCAATAACGAATATTGAACAAGCGTCCCTTACGTTCACTTCAAAAGAGATGGACATGGGTGAAAATACGATTACGATCCAAAAAGTGAAAAATGGTCAATTTCAAATTCAAGGAATGTATCTTAACATGGCTGGTCGCTGGAATGTTCATGTACACGTTCTAACTAGGTCGTTAGACAGTTTAGATACTGATTTTTCGGTTCCTGTAGGTACGTAATCTTCCTGAAATGTTGTGTAATAAAGCAGTTGTAATCTGGTATGTTTACTATTTTTTAGGGAAAAATGCAAGAGCGGTAGAAAATCCCATTTGCTAGAGAAATAGCTTAGTAGCAATATATCCAGCAATCTCCTTTTTTCATTCCATATTTTGGTCAATGAAAGAGTATGTTACAGCTGATAGCCTAGTAGTATAGACAACAGGACAACTACTAGGAGGTAACACATGAATAAATTTAAAAAACTAGTAATTGCTACTGGGTTAATTTTATCAATGTCAGCATTAACGTTGAATATTAAATCAGAAGCAGCAACAACAACACACAAAGTACAATATGGTGAAACATACTGGAAGGTTGCAACAAATTACGGAGTACCTGTAAATACTTTAATGGCAGCAAATAATGCAACTAGTTCTGCACTCAATGCAGGAGCAAATCTAGTAATCCCTAATTCTCCTATTTCAGCAGCAGATAAAGAACTAATGGCACGACTTGTTCATGCAGAGGCAGTAGGAGAACCTTACGCTGGGAAAGTCGCAGTTGCAACGGTCATTTTAAATCGAGTAAAAAGTCCCGACTTCCCGAACTCAATCTCTGGAGTCATCTATCAAATTTCGAATGGACATTATGCATTCACGCCCGTCCAGGACGGTCGGATTAATCAGCCAGCAGATGCTGCTTCCAAAAAAGCAGTTAATGAAGCAATAGCTTTTAGTGGAAGAGGTAATGGATCTTTATTTTTCTATAATCCTCGAACTTCAACAAGCTCTTGGATCTTATCCCGTCATGTGGTAGTTACAATTGGAAATCACCGTTTCGCAAGATAATGGTTAAGGAAGTTAGTCCAGAAAAGGGCTAGCTTTTTTCTATATTATAAACTGAAACCTTTATTTCACTTCTCAAAAAGATGTCAATTATTCTCAACTTACAGCAACCGGAATTTTCGGAAATTTTTTTTCTTCTCATCGAGGATTATTTCATTTATAGTAATAGTATTAAATAGAAGCGAATTTCTATAGTGAATGAAAGTGTGAAAGCAATAGAAGAAATGAGGAAGACTATGATTAAGACAATCTTGTTTGATGTAGATGGTGTTCTGCTTAGTGAGGAACATTATTTTGATGCGTCCGCACTGACAGTTTGGGAAATGTTGATTAGTAAAAATTACTTAGGATTGATGCCAGACCAGTTCAAAACGAACTATAGTGAAACTGAAATTGCCGCAATTAGGGAGAATGTATTTAACAATGATACTGTTTTAGAGCTGCAAAAATCACGCGGCCTTAATGCAAATTGGGATATGATCTATTTAACGTTTTGTTATCAGCTCATCCATCTATTATCACAAGTAAAAGAATCAGAATCCAAGCAAATTGAACAGTGGCTGGGGAAAGAAATTAATCGAAAAGCTTTGTTAGAAATAGCAGCAGTTTTAAGTAAATATACTGTGACATTAAACTTTGGGTTATTTAATGAAGATTTTCAAAAGTCAGCAGAAACAAAGCAGGGCTTAATGGACCATCTTAACGTTCTAGCTTATGAAAAATTAGGAATTGAGACGACTGTTTTTTCCGGAAAAGGTGCGCTCTGGTCTGAATGTGAGCATGCTTCCCAGGAATGGTATGTTGGTGATGAACACATAGTGGCATCAACAGGCAGACCATCCGTGCAGCTTGGCAAAAAAGGTTTCTTGGCCAATGAAGCGACGACATGTCCTTCACAAGAAATGGGCAAATTATTTCAATACCTGATTAATATGGGGATTTCAATTGGGATTGGGACGGGCCGCCCAGAGCTTGAAACCGTTCAGCCATTCATCCATTTAGATTGGCTAAAATATTTTGATGGTAATCATATTGTTACTGCGGATGACGTATTGAAGGCAGAAAATGAAGTTCCAAAGGGTATGTCCCTTTCCAAACCAAACCCATTTACGTATGTGATGGCATTGCTGGGTAAACAACATACTTCTTCAGAGTGTATTCAAACAAAATTACCTCTTGAAAAGGGTAATGAAGTTTTAATTGTTGGTGATTCATTAGCAGATTTATTGGCGGCAAGAGAAATGGGTTGCCTGTTTGCAGCGGTATTAACAGGTTTATCCGGACAGGATGCCAGGAGTGAGTTTGAAGAGAATGGCGCGGAATATATACTTGATACAGTAGTAGAGGTTAAAGATTTGGTTGACTCATTTAAGGATTAAAAAAGGGATTGCGAATTTGTTCGCAATCCCTTTTTTGGAACATAACAAAATAGATTTTTTACAGCTACCTGTCTTAATCCGGAAAGACTGAATCAGCGTTTTCTAATTCAAGAACTTGCGCTTCTTCTAAGCCTTTGATTTTCGTAAGAGCGTCAATGACTCCAGCATCTAACGTTTTATCAAGAGTTAATACCATGAGTGCTTCCCCGCCAACTATCGTTCTGCCTACCTGCATTGTACCAATATTGATTTGGTAATCGCCTAAAAGTGACCCAACTTTACCAATCATGCCCGGTATATCTTGGTGTTTAATATATAACATGAATTTCTCAGGTCTTACATCAATGCGGTAGCTGTTAATTTTCACAATTCTTGCTCCATAACCATTTAGGACGGTTGCGCCAATAGTGGCAGTATGGCTTCCACTTGATACGGTTAACTCCATATAATTGGCAAAACCTATATTAGAGGCATTCTTTTGAACATTGTAGGATACCCCCTGCTCTTTTAAAAGGTGGAAAGCATTAATAAGATTGACAGAGTCGCTTAAATGGTGGGATAGGACTCCTTTAACCATTGTCCGGGTTAATAAATCTGTATCTTCTTCGATCAGTTCACCGAAATAATTTATTTCAATCTTCTTAGGCGCCATTTTCAATAATGGAACAACCAGCTTTCCAATCTGTTCACCAAGAAGTAAATATGGCTTCATTTTTTGTTGTGTCTCACCTGACATTTGCGGCATATTGACTGCATTTGTCACTGATTTGGTTTCAAAAATGTCAATAATTTCTGCACTAACCTCTTGTGCTACCTTTTCCTGTGCTTCAATCGTTGAGGCACCGAGGTGGGGTGTCACGATAATGTTAGGATTTTCAAGTAATTCCGGATCTGTAACAGGTTCCTTAGAGAAAACATCAAGCGCTGCTCCAGCGACATGTCCCGACTGGATTGCGTTAACCAAGGCTTTCTCGTCAATAATTCCACCGCGGGCACAATTGATAAAGCGCACGCCTTTTTTCGTTTTGTTCAGATAGTCTTCATTGATTAAATTTCTTGTCTCATTTGTTAATGGAGTATGAAGGGTAATAAAGTCAGATTCGCGGGCAATCGTATCCAGGTTTGCTTTTTGGATACCTAATTTCTTTGCCCTTTCTGAAGAAAGATAAGGATCATATCCCAAAATGTTCATACCAAAGCTTTTCGCCCGTTTTGCAACCTCTGTTCCGATTTTACCCATCCCGATAATACCCAGGTATTTTTTGTACAATTCAACACCTTTAAAGGAGTTGCGGTCCCAGACCCCGCCCACTGTAACTTTATAAGCCTGGGGGATTTTTCTTGCCAGGGCAAGCATCATCGCCAGCGTATGTTCCGTAGCGGCAATCGTGTTGGCCCCTGGTGCATTAATAACAATAATTCCTTTTTTTGTTGCCGCATTTACATCAATATTATCGACACCAACACCAGCTCTGGCAATCACATGGAGCCGGCCAGCGGTTTCGAGAAGCTCACTTGTTACTTTGGTTTGGCTGCGGACAATCAGGGCATCATACTCACCAATAATCTTTGCAAGCTCTTCTATTGGCAAAGTTGGCTGCCGTACAATAATAAAGTTTGGATGGTTATAAAGACTTTTTAAACCGGAATCGCTAATTCCGTCGGTTACTAACACTTTATACATAGTAAAATCCTGCCCCCCTTGGCCCGCTTTGTTATAGTAGTGATAAATCATTTTGATTTGTGAAAAGTTTCTAAACTTATTATAATATACTTGATATTTTGAAAAAAGTAACTCAGTATTTTAGTTGAATATACAGGATTTTCTACAACCAGCCTTTCGAGATTGTAAATACTTACAAAGAAGTAATTCAATAAAGCTTATTCAAAATATTTTTAAAAATGGTAAATCTACTTATATTAATATAGTAAGCGATTGCACGTTCTTTAGATGATTAAATTGACTATTGAAAAAAAACAAAGAGAGTCATATAATGTCTACTATATATAAACAATTGTTCATGTTGGATAGACAAATAGTTTGGAGGGAAATTTGTGAAAGCTATTTCGATTGGTTTACTTGGATTAGGAACGGTTGGTACTGGAGTAGTGAAAATCATTAACGATCACCAGGATAAATTAATGCATCAGGTAGGTTGTCCTGTTGTAATAAAAAAAGTACTTGTTCAAAGCTTGAATAAATCGCGTAGTGTGGATGTGGACCCAAACATCCTAACAACTAGCTCTGAGGAGATTTTAGATGATCCAGATATCGAGGTTGTTATCGAAGTAATGGGTGGTGTGGGGATTACGAAAGAATACTTATTAAAAGCTCTAAGCAAGGGAAAACATGTTGTAACAGCCAATAAGGATTTAATGGCACTTCACGGCTCAGAGTTATTAAGGGTTGCTTCGGAAAATGGCTGTGATCTATTTTATGAAGCAAGTGTTGCAGGCGGAATCCCTATTCTGAGAAGTCTCGTCGATGGCTTGGCATCTGATCATATAACAAAAATGATGGGGATTGTAAACGGGACAACAAACTATATCTTAACAAAGATGAGCAAAGAGGGCCGTGCTTATGAAGAAGTTCTAAAAGAAGCTCAAGAACTTGGATTTGCTGAGGCTGATCCAACTTCAGACGTTGAAGGCTTAGATGCTGCACGAAAAATGACGATTTTAGCGACATTAGGCTTTTCGATGCATATTGATTTAGCAGATGTCCGAGTAAGCGGAATTTCTCAGGTTACTGCAGAGGATATCAGCTATGGAAAACAGCTTGGCTATACAATGAAACTAATTGGCTATGCCAATCGTAAAGGTGAAAAGGTAGAGGTTAGTGTTCAGCCAACATTTTTAGCTGATGACCATCCGCTCGCATCTGTTCAAAATGAATATAATGCGGTTTACGTCTATGGCGAAGCAGTCGGTGAAACAATGTTTTACGGTCCCGGAGCCGGCAGCCTGCCAACGGCAACATCAGTCGTTTCCGATGTTGTAGCCGTCATGAAAAATTTGCGATTAGGAGTGAACGGTCGCAGCGCAGTCACACCGCAATATCCGAAGCAGCTAAAAGATGATTCAGAGAAATATGCGAAATACTTTATCCGCCTCCATGTACAGGATGAAGTGGGTGTATTTTCCGACATTACAACTGTTTTTGCCAAGTATGGTGTCAGCTTCGAAAAAATACTGCAGCTTCCGGTTAAGAAAAATGAGGTAGCTGAAATTGTTCTAGTTACACACCATGCTTCCTTTACGAATTACCAGGCCATTTTACAGGAACTTAGGGATATGAACGCAGTGAAGCAAATCAAAAGTTCGTACCGGGTAGAACGAGGAATTAAGTTATGAGATGATTAGGGCAAGTAGAAGTATTGCTCAGCTGGTTTAAATAGCAAATAATAAGTTATCGAATATATAAGGGGAGTTGTCAAGCATTGAACCCGAATGAACGATATTTAATAAAGGTACCTGCCAGCAGCGCCAACCTGGGACCTGGCTTTGATTCAGTAGGGATCGCAGTCAATCTGTTTTTAACTCTAGAAATAGAGTTAAACGATAAATGGCTTATCCGCTCTTTAAATGAGGAACTAAGCCACTTTCCAACGGATGAGAATCATTTTATCTGCAAGGTGGCCAAAAAGACAGCTGAAAAGTATCAGAAAACCTTACCAGCCTGCAAAATAACGATGGAAAGTGAAATTCCATTGGCAAGGGGGCTTGGATCCAGTGCTGCAGCGATCATTGCTGGGATTGAACTGGCCGATTTAGTGGGGGGACTCGGATTAACAAAGCAGGAAAAGCTTGAGCTTGCAACTGAAATGGAAGGACATCCGGATAATGTGGGTGCTTCTCTTTATGGTGGACTGGTCGTTGGCTGCTATCAAAACAACGAGGTTGACCTCATCTCATTTTCCACACTATCCTTTGAAATGGTGGCAATGATTCCGCACGAAACATTATTAACAAAGGTTTCCCGCCAGGTTTTACCTGAAACATTTGCCTATAAAGAGGCGGTCCGGGCTTCAGCAACGAGCAATTTATTAATTGCCGCCCTTCTAAAAGAAAATTGGACTCTTGCTGGAAAAATGATGAAGTTAGATCTTTTTCACCAGCCGTATCGTCGTTCACTGATTCCTTTTTATCAGGGAATTGAGGAAGCAGCGAAAGGCCATGGGGCATTTGGTATTGCGTTAAGTGGTGCGGGTCCTACTGTTCTGTGCTTTACTGAAAAGGGCAGTGGGGAAAACCTAGCACGATCCCTGCAACAGGAATTTAAAGAAATGACCGCAAAAATGGTGAGAATTGAGAATAACGGCAGCAGTGTTTGTAAACTGGAAAAAGTTTTATAGCAGAACAGGGTATAGAGTAGCAAAAAATACGAATTGAACCGGATCTTCTTGAGGATTCGGTTTTTATTTTGACGAAACCAACATAAATATAGTAATAAGATTACTTTCTATTCTGACATATGGTAAAATAATCTAAAAATTAGGAATATTTAGGAGAGGAATTATTCCATGATGCTGCCGATTATCCAGTCAAAACTGCAAATTCCAGTTGTTAAAGACGAGTATATTAGGCGCTTGATGCTGACAAAAAAAATGAAAAAAATCCCCGAATACCCATTGACGATTGTTCATTCCGGGGCGGGTTATGGAAAAAGCACCGCACTCGCACTATTTATGAGGGATGAAAAAATAGCAGGATGCTGGTATTCTGTCTCATCAATGGATGATGACATTCTACCTTTTTTAGCCTATTTCATTCATGCGATTCGAAAAGTAGTCCCTGACTTTGGAAGAGAGCTATCGGCTTATATTGAGACAATGGACAAGTATATTCGCGATGAGGAAATCAATCTGCTATGTTCGTTATTTATTAATGAGGTTCTGACTGTCCAGACTAAGATTATCTTAATTGTAGATGATTTTCACCAAATTGAGCACTCCTATACGGTTAACAGCTGGATGGAGCAATTGCTTACTCATATTCCTTCGAATTTACATCTTGTGATTTTAAGCCGGAGCCGTCCTAAATGGCGGGAACTATCAAAAATGAAGGTATCCGGACAATTATTAGAAATTGTCAGAGAGGATTTGGTGTTAACCATTGAAGAAGTGGATTTACTGTTAACTGATCTATTTATGTTAACGGTTAATCCCGCCCAGTTGCAAATTATCTATCAAAAGACAGAAGGATGGATTATTGCACTTTGCATGCTTGCCCAGCAAATGCCATTTGTAAAAGGCATGGCCAATCTTTCCGAATATTCCTCCCATTCACTCCAAGATTTATTCCAATACTTAGTAATGGAAGTGTTTTCAAAACAGCCTCCAATGATCCAGCAGTTTTTAGAGCAAACCTCCATTTTTGAGGAAATTGATGAAGAAATGTGTAGTCAAGTAATTGGAATCAGTGGAGTTTCTAGTATGCTTGAACAACTAAAGGAACGTAACCTATTTCTCCAAAAGGTGGGAATGAAGAACTACCGGTACCATGCATTATTTAAAGAGTTTTTAGAAAACCAATTCGAGAATAACCATCCAAGTCTTTTTGCTGCTCTCCATGAGAAATGCGCACGTATTTTTGAGAAAAAGGAAAAGTGGGAAGAGGCTCTTTATCACTATCGAAAAATCAATCATTATATGGCGATTGGTTCCATTCTCCAGCAACAAGGAAGTAAGCTGATTAAAAGCGGCAAGCTGGAAAGCTTATTTGAGCATTTAAAGTTGATTCCCGAAGCAGATATGGAAGTGGATGATCAGCTTTTGTACTTGAAGGCGGAAGTTTATCGTTATCGGTCAAACTATTTAGAGGCTGAGGAATGTTATCAGAAAGCTTATATTGGTGCGAAAAGAAATGATGATGATCTGGGAATGAGTAAGGCACTTGAGGGAAAAGCAAAGATTTATTTGGATACCATTCAGCCTCATACAGCAGAAAAACTGTTGTATGAAGCAATTTCACACCGGGAAAAAAGTTTAGAAGGCTCAGATGAAGAAATGGGTAGATTATATCAACTCCTGTCTGAAAATCTACTAAACTTAGGGAAATCCTCAAATGCAGAGAAATGGCTGCAAAAAGCAAAGCTGTTAAATCGACATGATATCGATGGAAATTTAGAGGCAAGATTATATTTAAGAACCGGTCGATTTAGCACAGCCAAGAAAATCCTTCAAGCGAAGACTCAGGAAGTAAAGGAAAGCAATCTAACTTTATTGCCGCAATCCCATCGGGAAACAGAGCTATTATTATCATTAATCGAAGCGTTTACTGGCGAAGGGGTTAATGCAAAAGCTCTGGCACAGGAGGGAATTCAGCAGGGTATCCGGTTAAAGGCTCCCATGGTAGAGGCCTGCGGGTGGATTCGAATGGGTCATGCTGTTCAGCTTTTGCACCAATATGAATCAGATTTGGCAAAAAAATGCTATGAAACAGCACTGGGAATTATGGATCAGCTTAGTATCAGTCGAGGGAAAGCAGAACCATTAATGGGCTTATCGATTCTTTATGGTATGAAGGGAGACTATGAACGGGCGATGGAAGCAGGGAACAAAGCGCTTCAGGAGACAGAAAAGGTTAGCGATATGTGGCTTTCCGGTTTGATCACCCTATCGATGGGAATCACGTCTATTTACCATGATCAATGGCCGAAAGCATTTACCCTGCTAGAAAAAAC
Source organism: Bacillus sp. EB600 (assembly GCF_024494385.1). Classification (GTDB taxonomy): domain Bacteria; phylum Bacillota; class Bacilli; order Bacillales; family Cytobacillaceae; genus JAEVLT01. The sequence goes on along the minus strand of NZ_JAEVLT010000004.1, from coordinate 75,712 downwards.
CGAGTCATTGTTTCAGCTTTGTGAAGATACGTTCGGTCAAATGCTTAGTAAATTTTGGTTAGCCTATCTTTTTTATTTGGAAAAGGAGCAAGCCTTGTTTAAAGTAGCAGCGGGTTCCTTTTTAAAGCTGGTACAGGTCTATGAGTATGAATTCTTTTTCTCGAAGCGGTCTTTGTTTGGTCCACGGGATCTCCAAGCTTTTATCCCACTATTGATTGAATGTACAAAGGCAGATGTTGAAAAATCATATGTCATAAAGATCCTACAGGATAGGGGAATCACTACCTTTGATACTCATCCGGGCTACTCGATTAGAGTTCAGACATTAGGCGAATTCAAAATCTGGCTGGGTGATAGGGAGGTTGCTGATAAGGCCTGGCAAAGAGAGAAAGCAAAAGAATTGTTTCAATTATTGATTACACAGAATACGTTTATTCTCAAAGATGAAATTACGCAAATGCTGTGGCCCGAACAAGAAAAACAAAGTGCCGATCGAGACTTTAAAGTAGCATTAAATACGCTTCAGCATGTTTTGGAACCAATGAGGAAGGCCAGAGCTGCCCCTTTCTTTGTGATCAGGGAGGGAATGTTCTATGGACTAAATCCTCTTGCTGTCATAGAGTTGGATACGTTTCATTTCCATGAATTGATTCAAAACGGTCTAAATGAAACCGAGCAGGAAGCGGCAATTACTTATTTACAAAAAGGCCTTTCCCTCTATCATGGAGAATATTTGCCAGAGCGGCGTTATGATGACTGGTGCATCAGTAAACGTGAGAGCATGCTTGTTTATTTCTTACGGGGAGCAGAAAAAATGGCTCACTTAAGTGTTCGGAGTGAGAATTATGAGCAGGCAATTTATTGGTGTGAAAAAATTATCGAGCGTGACCGGACCTGGGAGGAAGCCTACCGATTGATCATGTATTGCTATTACAGGAAGAACAATCGTCCCCAGGCAATGAAATGGTACAAAAAATGTACAGATGTTTTGGAGGAGGAGTTGGGTGTGACACCGCTTGAGCCGACAAGGCATATGTACGAAATGATTATTGAAGCAAGGGAATATATAGATCAAGTTGAACAGCCTTAAATTAATAGGGCTGTTTTTTTTAATGTCTAGCACCCGCGCTGTACTTCGCTAAACGGATGCTTCAGCCTTTTGTAACTTTTTTGTAACTTGACTCTCTTATGATGAATTCAAAGCTTTGATAGATTTTTTAACAAACATTTTAAAAGGGGGAAAAAGGGTGAAGGTCTATACACGAAAAGCAGTTTTATTCTGTTTACTTATTTTTACAATTGTTTTAGCTAGTGCTTGCGGTACTAACAAAACGGCATCAGATCAGAAGGATGGGAGCGGAAAACAGACAGAAAACTCCCAGCCAATAAAAATTGGGGTGCTTGCCTCAAAGACAGGCGCATTAGAATCCTATGGAAAACAAACCTTGCGCGGCTTTGAGCTTGGACTCGATTATGCAACAAATAACACGATGAAGGTTGATGGCAGAAAAATTGAATACATTATTGAAGACACGGAAACGAAACCAGATGTAGCCGTTCAAAAAGCGACAAAGCTATTAGAGGAAGACAAGGTTGATTTTCTTGTCGGTTCATCCAGTTCAGCTGATACCCTGGCTGTTATGCCACTTGCCCAGGAATATAAAAAAATAATGGTCGTGGAACCAGCTGCGGCTGATAGCATTACAGGCGCCGACTTTAACAAATATATTTTCCATTCAGCCCGCAACTCTTCCCAGGATGCTGTTGCCGGTGCGGCAGCAATTGCTAAAAAGGGCGTAAAAATTGCTACCCTTGCACCCGATTATTCCTTCGGACGGGATGGAGTGGCAGCGTTTAAACAAGCTGCCGAGAAGCTTGGCGCACAGATCGTCAGGGAAGAATATGCAGCTCCTACTGCAACCGATTTCACTTCAAACATTCAAAAAATCATCGATGCCAAGCCTGATTATTTATTTGTTGTTTGGGCCGGGGCAAACTCTCCTTGGAAACAAATAGCGGATATGAAGGTTCAGGAAAAGGGTATTAAAATCTCGACAGGCGCACCGGATATCGCTGCCTTATCAACAATGGCCCCGCTTGTTGGGATGGAAGGCTTCACCGTTTATTATCATGATCTTCCTAAAAATAAAATCAATGACTGGCTTGTGAGTGAACATAAGAAACGATTTAATGGGGAAGTTCCTGACTTATTTACTCCAGGTGGTATGAGTGCTGCGATCTCGATTGTTGAGGCTCTCAAGAAAACAAATGGCGCTACCGATGCTGATCAATTGATTAAAACAATGGAAGGCATGAGCTTTGGAACACCTAAAGGGAAAATGACCTACCGCAAGGAAGACCATCAGGCATTGCAATCCTTGTACGCAATCAAGTTGGTGAAAAAGGATGGAGTGTCCTATCCGGTTCCCGTCCTCGTCAGGGAATTAACACCAGAAGAAACAGCACCGCCAATTCGTAATAAATAAGCTGGTCTATTTAAGGGAAATTTGGTTTGGCGAAATAAATGACCAGTTTGGCGAAATAAATGAAATTTTGGCGAAATTAATGTCTGGATTGGCGAAATTATTCTCAAAACGGCAAAATTCTCATCGAAATTGGCGAAATAAAGGAAAATGGGGGGCAATGGCCCCCTGTTTCCCTCCTTTAAACTATGTAAAAATCACAGGCGGTGAACGTAATTGACAGCCCTAATTGAAACAAATGATTTAACAATAACCTTCGGCGGGCACACCGCGGTCGATTCAGTTGATTTTTCTGTTCCTGAGAAACATTTCAAATCGATTATTGGACCAAATGGGGCCGGAAAAACAACCTTTTTTAATTTATTAAGCGGGCAATTAACTCCCTCAAAAGGAAAAATCTTTTTCCGTGGAAGGGATATTACCAAATTATCCGCTACGAAAAGAACGAGAGCAGGAATTGGCCGATCGTTTCAAATCACCAATGTGTTTCCAAACTTAACCGTGCTCGAGAATGTCCGGTTAGCGGTTCAATCACAGGCAGGCGTGCGCTATCAAATGCTCAAACATTATAAGCGCTACCCCTGGTTTGAAGAAAAAGCGTTGGAGTGGCTCACAATGGTACTGTTAGATGATAAAAAGGACTCCACAGCGGGCAGTCTCGCCCATGGAGAAAAGCGGAAACTGGAAATGGCAATGCTTCTAGCCCTCGAAACGGAAGTGCTGTTATTAGACGAACCAACTGCCGGGATGTCACTTGAAGAGGTACCGGCGATTTTAGAGGTGATTCGCAAAATCAAGGAGCAGGGAAAGCGAACGATTATTTTAATAGAACACAAGATGGATATGATCCTTGATTTATCGGATTCGATCATGGTTCTTTTTAATGGCAGATTGCTAGCCGATGGAACTCCGGAGAAAATTATGAAAAATGAAACTGTCCAGTCTGCTTATTTAGGAGGTTTATACAATGAGTAGCCTGCTCGAGCTTCAAGAAATCGAAACGTATATTGGGCAATACCACATATTGCAGGGTGTCACACTCCAGGTCAAAAAAGGGGAGGTGACCGTCCTTCTCGGCCGAAATGGGGCAGGGAAAACTACGACATTAAAAACGATTATGGGGCTGACACCGGCAAAAAAAGGATCAATCCTTTTTAAGGAAAAGGCGATTGGGCAGCTGCCAACCTACAAGATTGCCCAAAAAGGGATTGGTTACGTTCCTGAGGACCAAGGCATATTTGCTGGACTCACTGTTGAAGAAAATATGAAAGTAGCGATCCAAAAAGAAGATGAGCAAACCTTGGGCAGAATGGACTGGATTTTGAATCTCTTTCCTGATTTAAAGCGATTTTGGAAAAAGCAAGGCGGCTTTTTAAGTGGAGGTCAAAAGCAAATGCTTGCCATCGCCAGAGCCTATGTTAATGAAAATGAGCTGTTACTAATTGACGAACCAAGTAAGGGCTTAGCACCAATTATGGTTGAAAAGGTCATTGAATCGATTTTACAAATAAAAGAGCAAACGACGATCGTGCTAGTGGAACAAAATTTTATGATGGCAAGTACGATTGGAGATTGTTTTTACATCGTTGATGATGGCCGGACTGTGAGTCATGGCACAATGAAGCAGTTAAAAGAGGATGAGGAAATGAAGCGGAAATATCTCGGAATTGCCTAGGAAAGGGGGAAAGCAGTTGGACCTCTTAATGAACCTAACCATTAATGGATTAGCAACAGGTATGCTGATTTTTTTATTAGCAGCAGGTTTGACGCTCATTTTTGGGCTGATGGATGTCCTGAATTTTGCACATGGCGGTCTATTTGCCTGGGGAGCGTACAGCGGAATCTGGATCTTTACCAAAACAGGCAGTTTCCTAATTGGAATTGCAGGCGCGATTATCGTTGGTTTTTTATTGGGTATTTTAACAGAAAGGTGGATTATAAAACCTGTTTATGGAAATCATGTCCAACAGATCTTGATAACACTTGGATTTATGCTTGTTTTATCAGAATTACTCAAGGTTGTTTGGGGACCAAATCAAATTATTGCTTCTCCTCCGGACTATTTAAAAGGAAGCTGGGAACTAGGCGGGGTTCTCATTATTAAGTATCGGGCTTTTATTATTTTCATTGGGCTGGTTGTCTTCGGACTTGTTCAGTATATGCTGAAAAAAACAAAAATCGGTCTTGTCGTTAGAGCGGGAGTCATGAATAAAGACATGGTTCAGGCACTGGGAATCAACATTCAAAAGGTTTTTATGTATGTGTTTATGATTGGTTCTGGAATGGCTGCACTTGGCGGCGTCCTTTTCGGCCCATATTCCGGTGTAATCAATGCCGGGATGGGAATGGATTTTGCGATTCTGGCATTTATAGTCGTTGTGATCGGCGGGATGGGGAATTTCACCGGTTCCGTTCTGGCAGCCATCTTGGTTGGTTTGGCCAGTTCCTTTCTGGCTTATTACGTTCCTGATTTATCACTAGCGGTTAATATGCTTTTAATGGCAATTGTCTTAATTGTAAGACCACAAGGTTTATTTAGGGTAAAGGGGTGAGAAAACAATGTGGATGAAAAAACATCGAATTACCTCCGTCTACTTCGTTATTGTTGCTTTTCTCTTCCTTTTGCCATTCGTTTATGAGTCTAGAAGTCTATTGATTTTGTTAACGCAAATTTTTATTTTTTCCATTTTAGCAATGAGCTATGACCTGTTATTAGGCTTTACCGGAATCGTATCATTTGGCCATGCCATGTTTTTTGGAATAGGCGCCTACTCAATGGGAATTTTTATGAAGAAATTCGAACCGACGTTGTTATCCTTTACGTTTGCTGTGCTGACCACAATTGTCATCACTGCAATCGTCAGTTGGATTGTCGGTCTGCTTACACTCCGCTTGAAAAGCCACTTTTATGCCATGTTGACCTTGTCGTTATCGGGTCTAATGTTAGTCTTAGCTGAAAAATGGCGGACATTAACGTTCGGAAATGATGGTTTTACGTTCCGCGTCCCAGAATCGTTTATTGATCGCACCAATTATTATCTTCTTTGTCTTTTCGTAATGATTGCCGTATTTATTATTTTAAAGAAATTTACGAATTCTCCGCTTGGGAGAGTGCTCCAAGCCATTCGTGAAAATGAGCAAAGAACAGAATCACTCGGATTTCAGGTCCTGCACTATAAGGTTGCTGCAAGCGTCGCAGCAGGGGTTTTGGCCGGTGTTGCCGGCATCCTTTACGCGATCTCACTACGATTTGTGAATACAAGTGTTTTCTCAATGGACATCACTTTGGATGCCTTATTAATGACGATCATTGGCGGGGTCGGAACATTGGTTGGGGCAATCATTGGATCCGGTTTAATCGAATTTGCCCATTATGGGCTAACGGAATTAGCGAAAGAGCATTGGATCTTTGAACGCTGGATTATTTTCTTTGGAATTATCTATATTTTGGCTGTAATCTTTTTCCCACAGGGCATTGTCGGAACCTTTAAAAATTTGAAATGGAATCGAAAGAAGCACCAGGCTACCAAGAACAAGGAAAAGGAAAACCTAGTAGGATAGGGGGGAGTTTCAATGGAATTAATGCCTATTGTCTCCTTCGTAGTCCGTTTTCAACTAGCGGGGGAGGAACAAGGGGTGGGGAAAAAGCAGTGGCGTATTAAAGTAACCCATGTCCAACAAGAACAGGAATTTCTATTTGAATCATTCGAAGAAGCGATGGCCTACATGGGGGAAGTGATGGAAAATTCCTAGCAGGGTAGTTCAGCTTTTTACAGATTGGTAGAGTGAGTATGGAAATTTACGTGTCTAGTGGGTAGATAATGACGAAAAAGTGGAGAGGGTGAGCCCATGTTTGAGATAAGGATAAAGGAAGTACAATTACCAAACGGTGAAACAATTGCTTACCGTGAGCGAGAAGGCGGCGATAGGAAGGTATTACTCATTCATGGAAACATGACATCCTCTAAGCATTGGGATCTTGTTTATGAAAACATGGCACCTGAGTTTAAAATTTACGCTATTGATCTGCGTGGATTTGGAAACTCAAGCTATCAACAGCCAATTCAGACCATAAAGGATTTCGCAGACGATGTAAAATTATTTGTTGATGAAATTGGCCTTGAAGATTTTTCTATTATTGGCTGGTCCACCGGTGGTGCTGTTGCGATGCAATTCGTTGCCGATTATCCGGGGTATTGTAACAAATTGATCCTGCTAGGCTCTGTATCAACTAGGGGTTATCCATTTTATGGAAAAACCAGTAATAATCAAGATACACACAGAGTACAATCGTATAAAGAGATTAAAGACGATTTGACTCTAATAATACCCGTTCAAACTGCTTATGACAGGGGGGATACGGAGTTTTTATCATGGATTTGGAGTACGGTGATCTATACAAAAAATCAGCCGAAACCAGAACTCTATAACCAGTATCTCCAGGATATGCTGACACAAAGGAATTTGGCTGAGGTTTACTTTGCACTTAATACGTTTAATATCAGCCATCATCACAATGGACTTATTGAAGGAAATGGTAAAGTCGATCAGATTCATGTTCCCGTTTTAGTATTGCGAGGAGACCGGGATCTTGTTATTTCTGCTGATATGAAAAATGAAGTAATGGAAGACTTTGGTGCTAAAGCTCGTTTTGTTGAGCTAAAGGATTGTGGTCACTCACCACTTGTTGATGATTTGGATCAACTGTTAACCGTTATAACCAAATTTTTGATAGAAGAGGTGGAAAAATGAGATTACAAGATAAAGTGGCAATCATTACAGGAGCAGCAAATGGATTAGGGCTTGCAGCGGCTGGAACTTTCGCAAGGGAAGGAGCCAAGGTTGCTTTAACCGATTTTAATGTGGAACAAGGGAGGCTGCGGGCAAATGAGTTACGGGAAAAAGGCTATGATGTTACCTTTTTTCAAGTAAATGTAGCTGATCGTGCAAGCGTTGACAAAATGGTTAGCAATGTCATCAAAACATATGGTGGAATTGATATCCTTGTGAATAATGCTGGAATTACAAAGGATGCAATGCTGGCAAAGCTAACTGTTGAAGATTTTCAAAAAGTTCTTGATGTTAATCTAACAGGGGTTTTCCATTGTACCCAAGCAGTTCTACCTTCCATGCTGGAGAAGGGCTGGGGAAGAATTATTAGTACCTCCTCTGTTTCAGGAGTTTATGGAAATGTAGGTCAAACGAATTATGCTGCTACAAAAGCGGGTGTTGTTGGGATGACAAAGACATGGGCCAAGGAGCTTGGACGAAAAGGAATTAATGTCAATGCTGTAGCACCTGGCTTTATGGAAACAGCGATGACTGAGAAGGTACCTGAGAATATTCTTGATCAGATTAGAAAAACGATACCGCTCGGAAGACTAGGAAAGCCTGAGGATATCGCCAACGCCTATCTCTACTTAGCCTCTGATGAATCAAATTATGTGAATGGAACGGTTCTCCATGTTGATGGCGGTATTATGATGTGAATTAGAAAAGCGGCTGAAATTCTTGCCGCTTTATTTTTTTTGCAGGAAATTAATGCCTGTTACAGAACAGATGCATGAATTTATTTGAGGAATTGGGAATTAACTATAACAGATCAAGAACTTATTTGATATAATGGTATATGTTTATTGTCATACTTGTTACGAGGTATGTATAATACATTCAAGAATGAGTGTGTTTTACAATTAAATGCGAATTGCCACAAGGAGGATTTTCCCAATGCACTTAAACGAACAGGAATTAGAAGTGCTGAGCATTATTGAACATAACAGCCGAATTGAACTGCAGGACCTAGCAAAAATGACAAATTTATCAGAAGAGGAAATTGGCTCAACCTTAAAAAAACTTGAGGATCAGCGTATAATTGTCCGCTATTCAACGATCATTAATTGGGCAAAAGTAGACGAACATACTGGGGTAACAGCGATGATTGAAGTAAAAGTTACTCCTAAAAGAGATGTTGGCTTTGAAGAGGTTGCCAAAAGAATTTACCGTTTTAAAGAAGTACAATCTGTGAATTTAATGTCTGGTGCCTATGATTTGGCGGTGTTTGTCGAAGGAAGTTCAATGAATGAGATTGCTAAGTTTGTCTATGAGAAGCTTTCGACAATCGATTCAGTTGTCTCAACTGCAACTCATTTCATTTTGAAAAAATATAAACATGACGGTACGATTTTTGAAGAAACCGATCAAGATAAACGGATTGTGGTGTCGCCATGATTAAAACTTCTTATGTTTCCAAAAAGGTGCAAGGATTAAAGCCTTCCGGGATCCGGCGCTTTTTTGACTTGGCTGCTAACATGGAAGGGGTTATTTCCCTCGGTGTAGGCGAACCGGATTTTGTTACTTCTTGGACAATCAGAGAAGCAGCCATCCATTCGCTGGAGGAAGGCTATACTACTTATACGGCAAATGCCGGTATGCTTGAATTAAGAAAGGAAATTTCCCGCTACATGGAGCAGCGGTTTAACATTTCCTATGACCCTGATAACCAAATTATTGTCACTGTTGGAGGGAGCGAGGCATTGGATCTAGCGCTGCGGGCGATCATTGATCCGGGCGATGAAGTGATTGTCGTTGAGCCTTGTTTTGTGGCCTATGCACCGTTGGTGACGATGGCAGGAGGAAATCCTGTCACCGTACAAACACGTAAGGAAAATGATTTTAAGTTAATGCCGGAGGAACTGGAGGCAGCGATCACACCGAAAACGAAGGCGATGCTGATCTGTTCGCCAAACAATCCTACCGGAACACAGCTTGGCAAAGCAGATCTTGAGAAAATCGCTGAAATCGTCAAAAAACATGATTTGCTCGTTATTTCTGATGAAATTTATGCGGAGCTTTCTTATGATGAGGAGTTCACCTCGTTCGCAGCAATCAATGGATTGATCGAGCGAACAATTCTCATTAATGGATTTTCAAAAGCCTTTGCCATGACAGGCTGGCGCTTAGGCTTTGTGTGTGCTCCAAAGGAAATTTCTGAGGCAATTTATAAAATTCATCAATATGGAATGATGTGCGCTTCCACGATGTCTCAGTATGCGGGCATAGAAGCGTTGAAGCATGGCAGGCCGGAAGTAGAAATGATGAGACAAAGCTATCGCAGAAGAAGAAATTATATTGTTAAATCTTTCAATGAAATTGGCATGGACTGCCATAATCCTGGCGGAGCTTTTTACGCTTTCCCGTCGGTTGCAAGAACAGGCTTATCTTCGCAGGAATTTGCTGAAAAGCTTCTGATGGAAGAAAAAGTTGCCGTTGTCCCTGGAGATGTATTCGGTGAAAGCGGCGAAGGACATGTGCGCTGCTCATACGCATCCTCAATGGAACAGCTCAAAGAAGCTATCACAAGAATTGACCGGTTTTTGAAGAAATTTCAATAATAGTAATATAATGAAAAGAGGGCCGATTTAAAAGAAATCGGCCCTCTTTTCATCGTCTAGTTTCAGCACCCGACGACTAGTGTACTCCGCTAAACGGGCGTTTATGCTTTTGTTCTTTTCATCCATGATGAAAAGTAAGGTTAATAGTCACAATTTTCTATTTTAAGATATCTTTATTGTTCGAAAAGAGGTATGATTGAAAAAAAATGGAGGGAAATGCCGTGAATATCGTTGCATCAAAGAAACTTCAAGCCATGACAGGAAGTATTTTTACAGAAGTGGCTGATCGGAAGCGTGAAGCCATTAAACAAGGTATAGATGTTATTGATTTAAGTGTCGGAAGCCCAGACCTTCCACCATCACCTGTTGTCGTCAAAACACTGGTAAAATACACCGGTGACCCGACAAAATACGGGTATACTTTAACAGGTATAGCTGACTTTAATCATGCAGTTTGTTCTTTTTACAAAAATCGATATTCCGTTGAGCTGGACGCGGCCACAGAGGTACTTCAGCTTATGGGTTCACAGGACGGTCTGGCACATTTAGCCACTGCTTTTATTAATCCTGGCGATTATGTGCTTGTCCCAGACCCTGGTTATCCAATCTATGAGGATAATGTCATTCTTGCAGGGGGCATTATTTATCCAATGCCATTATTGGAAGAAAATAAATTTTTGCCTGTCCTCGATGAAATCCCATTAGAGATTTTAGAAAAGACAAAAATGATGATTATCAGTTATCCTGGGAATCCAGTAACAGCACTCGCAGATAAAGGTTTCTTCGAACAAGTTGTCCAATTTGCCAAGAAGCATAACATTTTGGTCGTGCATGATTTTGCTTATTCTGAATTGATCTTTGATGGAAATCCCCAGATCAGCTTTATGTCTGTTCAAGGGGCAAAAGAGGTTGGGGTTGAATTTAATTCACTTTCGAAAACATTTAATATGGCAGGGTGCAGGATCGGTTATGCTGTCGGAAATCCAGAAGCACTTACCATCCTGAACTCGTTGAAGAGTCATGTTGATTATGGAATTTTCTATCCTATTCAAAAAGCGGGGGAAGCAGCTCTTATGTCGGATTATTCAACACTTCAGGAACAGGTAAAGGAGTATGAGCGCCGCCGTGATGCCCTGATAATCGGACTAGAAAAAAGCGGTTGGCAGGTTGCAAAATCTCCTGCAACGATGTTTGTTTGGGCAAAAATACCGAAGGGCTGGAAGTCTCGGGAGTTTGCATTTGAATTAATTGATAAAGCAGGTGTTGCCGTTGTTCCTGGAGATGCTTTCGGAAAACTTGGTGAAGGCTATGTAAGAATTGCCTTAGTTCAGCCTGCTGAGCGGCTTACTGTGGCAGCAAAACGGATTCAGCAATTTCTTTATCTAACAAATTAAATTGATGAGGAAAGTTATTCTTCTTAAACAACCTATCATGATCATATAACATTAAAAAGGCCTTCTAATCTGGGAGGTCTTTTATATTGGGGAAAGAAGGAAATACAATGCCAAGTGGAATGCATCAGGAGATTATTGACTTGCCGATTGAAATGATATGGAGTTTTGTAAAGGATATGGATCATTGGGCACCGTTAATCCCAGGTTATATTTCACATAAAAAGTTTAATAACCGACAATCAACTTGGGAGTTTTATCAGGATCTTGGAATCATTAAAAAGAAAATCAGTTTAATGGTAACGATTAGGGAGTGGATCCCTCCCACTAAAGTAACTTTTGATTTAAAGGGATTAAATGAGAAGTTTTCCGGAAATGGATATTTCCAGGCTGAAGCGCTCGACAAAAATAAAACAAAAATAACTGGTTATCTGGAGATTTTAGCTGAAGGAGCGATGGGGAAGGTTGTGAACAAGATTTTAAAAACATCAATTCCGAAAACCGCCCAAGAAATGACAACGGCGATTGCAGAAAAATTCAAATAAAAAAGGTCAGTTCCTAGCGCTTTAGCACGGGAACTGGCCTTTTTTTTAAAAGAGAAGAATGTAGTAACTTTTGCTTTGAGAAATGTCTAGCTTCAGCTCCCAGCGACTAGTGGACTTCCCGCTCCTCCCTACGATAAGTCAACATCGAATCGCTAGCGCGCTTCGTGTTTCCTTTATCTCAGTCAGAGCGGTCCAGTCCATACTTCGCTAAACGGTCGCTTCCGCTTTTCTAATTTAATTGATTAATGCTTGCAGAGGTGCCGGTATTCTTCCGGCACGATTGATCATTTTTTCTGAGCTGTATGGATTAACGCCCATTACTGGCGCCCTGCCAAGGAGTCCGCCAAATTCAACCATTTCTCCTTCTTTTTTACCAGGGACCGGTATAACCCGAACTGCAGTTGTTTTTTTGTTTATCATTCCAATTGCTGCTTCATCTGCAATAATCGCAGAAAGGGTGGCAGGTGTAACGTCCCCCGTTAAAGCAATCATATCTAAACCAACGGAGCAAACACATGTCATCGCTTCAAGCTTGGACAAAGTTAGAGCACCGTCGACAACCCCGCGAATCATTCCGTTATCTTCACTCACAGGGATAAATGCTCCGCTTAAGCCGCCAACATAAGAGCTTGCCATTGCACCGCCTTTTTTTACTGCATCATTCATAAGAGCAAGGGCTGCAATTGTTCCGTGCGTTCCAACGCGCTCCAGGCCGATTTCCTCAAGGATATCAGCAACACTGTCATTTACAGCATTTGTTGGTGCGAGTGAAAGGTCCATAATTCCAAACGGAACACCTAGCCGTTCAGCAACCACGCGGCCAATCAGTTCGCCCGCCCGGGTAACTTTGAAGGCTGTCTTTTTGATAATGTCTGAAACTTGGCCAAGATCTACAGATGGATGGCGCTTTAACGCATTCAAGACGACACCAGGTCCGCTTACACCAACATTAATAACCACTTCTCCTTCGCCGGCACCATGAAAGGCTCCCGCCATAAAGGGATTATCTTCAACAGGGTTGCAAAAGACAACCAGCTTAGCGCAGGCAATTCCGTTTTGATCCCTAGTTAATTCAGCTGCATCCTTGATAAGAAAGCCAAGCGTCCGAACAGCATCCATATTAATTCCAGTCCTAGTGGTTCCAACAGATATGGATGAACAAACCCGCTCTGTCACACTAAGTGCAGCTGGAAGGGCTTGCAGCAAGGTTTCATCTCCTTTTGATAGACCTTTGTGAATTAACGCAGAAAAGCCACCAATAAAATCAACACCAAGATTCTTCGCAGCCTTATCAAGTGTTTTGGCTAGTTCAATTGTTTGCTCTACGGTTGCATTACCGAGAATTTGCGCAATTGGTGTAATAGAGATCCGTTTATTAATAATCGGAACTCCAAATTCCTGTGAGGTTTCTTCTGCTACTGATTTTAAATTTTTGGCGTACTTAGTGATCTTTGTATACACGTTATTCTTCATTTTTTCAAAATCAGAATCAGCACAGTCGAGAAGACTTATTCCCATCGTAACCGTGCGAATATCTAAGTTTTCCATTTGCACCATACGGATGGTTTGGAGTATTTCATCCATTGCAATCGGCATATGTATCTCTCCTTCAATTAAATTCGGTGCATTGCTTGAAAGATTTCTTCTAGCTGAATATTAATTTTTAAGCCCATATCTTCAGCTGCTGTTTTGAGATCTTCCCGAAGATTATTAAGATTTTCAACTGTTGAGACATCAATTAGCATCATCATTGTAAAAAAGTCTTGTAAAATGGTTTGACTAATGTCGAGAATGTTCATATTATTATTGGCTAAAATAGTGGTAACTCTTGAAATAATTCCAACTTGGTCTTTTCCAATCACACTTACAACTGCTCTTCTTCTTTCCATTTTTTCCACCTCATTTTTAAGAAATAAAAAAAGATTGGATAGCCCCAATCTCGATAAGTATGGAAGAGTGTGCATAATTGCACATAATCCTCCCCTGTCCTTTTGCCTGAGATTGTGAATCCTTCGGCGCCGAATATTAGCGGTCTCTCCAGAAGCTGCTCCTGCTATAGTTTTACCCATAACTTTCATCGCCTGCTCTATTCAATTAAAAAAAGCTTATCAATTGATTAATTTCCTGTCAATAACAATTGTCACTTCTAATAAAGGGGATTTATTTACTGCAAAAAATAGGGAGAAACAAGTTCTCCCTATTTGATTATGTCTTTATATAGTCTACTACATAGCCGCTTATTCTTGGGCAAGGCTTAACGCGGTATCCGTTGTGGTTAAATCAACGGTCAGCTGCTCACTTAAATGATGGGGATGATAGTAGCCTTTAGAAACCATAAAGTTGCTGACGGCTTCATGTGTATCAATGGCAGCAAATAATTGCTCCTTAAGGGCTGCGCGAAGCTCGGGTGTTGCTGCCTCTGTTAGCGCAATCGCATAGTTGTGAACGCCGGATTTTGCTGAGATTAACAAGTCTGTGGCAATGACCTGATCTGTCATACCGCCCATTCCCATCATATTTTGAATAAATTGATTCATTGACGTCCCTCCCGGTTTGTTAAAAACTGCTTCAACTGCTGAATATGTCTAGTGCCAGTAGTAACATCATTCGCAAGTAGATTTTTTAGTTCCTCATCCTGGGCAAAAGCACTCATTGTCGTTGCTTTCGTTAAACAAAGATTTTTGAAGGTTAACAGCTCATGTACATCAAGCGTTTCATGAAGGGCTAAGTATTTTGTCATTCTTCTACACTCCCTGACATTTGCATGATTTATTTTTAGGTTATCAATGACCGAGCTTCATTATTCATTTAGGAGCCTGTTTGCATAATATCATTGTGAAAACGGGGAAAATAGCCTGGAGGTGATGATGATGGACCAGGATAACTTGGCATTACATGAAACGATGGAGACACATGAAATTTTAAACTTTAAAACCGTATGTTTATTGCGTTCTAAATTGATGCAAGGTTTATGCTTTGATAATGAATTAAAAGCGTTAATGGAGAAGGACGTCCAGCAATCAATTAAAGATGTCAATGAACTGCTTGGATTTTACAAACAAATACCAAAAGGACATTAGGTGGAGATGACATGGAAGATTACTTAGATCCAAGAAATGCAGAAGGGATGCCCAATTTAGCAGATTCAGCTTTTGCATTGGATTTTCTATTATCAGTGAAAAATGGAATTAGAAACTACGGATTTGCAATAACAGAAACGGCAAATCCAGAATTAAGAATGGCTTTACGTAGACAACTGGATACTGCTATTGAACTACACGGTGAAATATCCGAATTGATGATGAAAAAAGGCTGGCTCCATCCATATGATGTTGATGAGCAATTTCCAATCGATATAAAAGCAGCTGAGACTGCGGTACAAATTGCGTCCTTAAATATCTATCCAAGTGATACGGACCGAAGGGGAATGTTCGCAACGCCAAATAAATAGAAAGGAGGTGGCTCCAGTATGAAGGCAGTTACATACCAAGGAATTAAAAATGTTCAGGTTAAAGAGGTAAAAGACCCGACAATTAAAAATGCAGATGATATTATTGTAAAAATAACAACTTCGGCCATTTGCGGTTCTGATTTGCATTTAATTCACGCGATGATTCCAAATACACCAACAGATTATGTGATTGGACACGAGCCAATGGGTATTGTTGAAGAAGTTGGTTCAGAGGTAACAAAACTAAAAAAAGGAGATCGGGTCATCATTCCGTTTAACGTTAGCTGCGGGCACTGCTGGTATTGTACGCACGACCTGACAAGCCAGTGTGATAATTCCAATCCACACGGTGAACAAGGCGGCTTTTTTGGCTACTCGGAAACAACGGGCGGATATGCCGGCGGTCAAGCCGAATATATGCGGATTCCTTTTGGAAATTTTACTCCCTTCAAAATTCCTGACGAATGTGAAATGGAAGATGAAAAGTTAGTCTTATTGGCGGATGCAGCTGGGACCGCCTATTGGAGTGTTGATCACGCAGGAGTGAAGGCTGGCGATACTGTTATCGTTTTAGGCTGCGGTCCTGTTGGCTTACTTGCTCAAAAGTTTGCCTGGCTAAAAGGGGCAAAAAGAGTGATTGCTGTTGATTATATTGATTATCGTTTGGAACATGCAAAGAAAACAAATAAAGTTGAAACCATTAATTTTGAGCAGCATGATAATACAGGTGAATATATGCGCGAGATTACCCAGGGAGGTGCAGATGTTGTCATTGACGCAGTTGGTATGGATGGGAAAATGACTCCACTGGAATTCCTGGCAACTGGCTTGAAGTTAAATGGCGGAACACTGAGTGCAATTGTGATTGCCAGTCAGGCTGTTCGCAAAGGCGGTACCATTCAGGTAACAGGTGTTTACGGCGGACGTTATAATGCTTTCCCGCTAGGCGATTTATTTCAACGAAATATTGATCTAAAAATGGGGCAGGCACCAGTAATCCCATACATGCCATTTCTTTATAATCTTTTTGCTGAGGGAAAAGTAGACCCAAGTGATATTGTTACCCATGTCCTTCCACTTGCTCAAGCAAAGCACGGCTATGAGGTGTTTGATACAAAAACAGAAGGATGTATAAAAGTAGTGCTTAAGCCGTAACGTTAGGGATCAAATTCATAAAACCCAGCTTGCTGGGTTTTATGATCAAGTAATGGGACGACAATTTAGATACACACTTCTTCATTTTTTTTAACCATTTTCATGCAAAGATCTAGAATCAAAGGCCATTTGCCATGACCTGATTGAACATTAATATGGCCATGGTTTTGTAAAATAATCGAGGGTAAATTAAAGTTGTAGTAATTACGAGCATCTTCCATGCTGCAAAACGGATCATTTGTGGAATGTATGAATAACGTTTTTTTCGAAATCCTCGTAAGATTCTTTCTGCTTAATGGGACTGGGAAAAAAGACTTTGCAGCAGGAATGACGACTGCTGGGGAAGGCGGCGCCACAAGGATCACTTGATCAGCAATTTGATAGTTTACTGCTGCAGCATAATGCTGCCACAGTAAGCCCCCGAGACTATGAGTAATGATTATCTTTTTATGGTGCTTTGGTACAGTATCCAGCGTAGATTTTAACTCTTTTAGCCAAACATCCTTATTTGGTCGGTTGAATTTTGAAAAAACAGGGTAAACTACATTGAAATTATGCTGCTTTAATGTATTTGCTAACCAAGTTTGCCAGTGGCTCAGTCCGCTTCCGCCAAGTCCATGGATAATAACAAAACTATATTCAGTCATAGAATTCTCCTTTAAATATAATTAATCCGATAAGTTAAATGGGTATTTAAAAAGATTATACCTTCTTTTGCTAAAAATGACAATAAAGAAAACTCGCCAATTGGCGAGCTTTCTGGGCGAAGATAGAGGCGAAGTTGCACTTATGCGTTGAGAATTTATGAATATACATTCTGATTAGCCAAAAAAAAGGAGCCATTCTCGCTCCTTTTAATGAACAATGGCTCCTCGTTCAAAGTGGTTCATATCGGTTAATTCAATAATATAATTGAAGTTATCAATTGATTTTTTGATGGTTTCAAATTCTTCTTTTGTCAGGTTTGGATTGTTTAATTTTTTTACTAAGGCAAGTTTAGTGGCTTCCAAATTTTCTTTTACTTCTATATAGTTCATCATTTTAACATCCCTTCCTTACTTAAAGATTTAAAACGCTGGCCTCACGAAGCAACATTTAATATAAATCTTGCAATCAATTCTGCTGCACAATCTAATGGCTGACTACATATTTAAAAATATTTTCTCTCTTTCTATATCTTTATTTTATAAAAAATAAGATGAAATGGTAGTGCAAGCTGTTGCAAATATGTGAAACCTTAGTTACAAAATTTAAAACGTTTCAAATGGTGTATTCTTTGTTAAACAAAAGAGTTTGTGTTTTTACTTAAAAACGTTTCTAACTGAATTAATAAACTACTTTTTCTTTAATAAAGGTGTTTTACGGGTTATGATTAATATCGATAATTACATATGGTATGATACATTTAAGTAAATTTATTATGACAAAAATCGAATATTGTGAATTGGACACTATTATAAAATGAATAGGTTTGTTCGTTTTTGTAGAGGGGGAATAACGTTGCGAAATGGTGAACTTCCATTAAAGGAAAGAAGTATCGTTTTTATTGGATTTATGGGTGTAGGAAAAACGACAATTGGAAAAGTTGTGGCCAAAAAGCTTTATCGTGATTTTATTGATATTGATGTTGAGCTTGAAAAAGAATTTAAGATGCCCATTCCTCAAGTGTTTAAGGAATTTGGGGAGAAAGCCTTTAGAGAAAGAGAAAAGGAACTGACCGTCAGCTTGGCAAAGCAAAAGCTTCATGTGATTTCTGTTGGCGGCGGTGCTTTTCTACAGGAAGAAATTAGAAAAGCATGCTTAGACTCTTGTATTGTGTTTTTCTTAGACTTATCCTGGGATACGTGGAAGGATCGGATCAACGTACTCATTGATAGCCGTCCGGTACTGCAAGGAAAAACAATTGAAGAAATCGAAGAACTTTTTAATAGTAGACGAGAAATATATGAGGTACATCATTCAAAAGTGAATACCGATAACCATGATATCGAAGAAATAGCCGATTATATTGTAGATTCGTTAAAATTAACCTGGGAGCTTTATAATTAGCATCGGAGGGGTTGAAAATGGTGGTAAAACCAGTAATCATTAATGGCGTTACCATTGGTGACAGTATTCCAAAGGTATGTGTCCCTATGGTTGGTGAAACGGTATCAGCTTTAATCGAAGAAGCAGCATTTCTTAACACGATTGACCTGGACGTAGTAGAATGGCGCGTTGACTTTTTTGAAGATTTGGAAAAAGTAGATGCCGTAAAGGCAGCACTTACTAAGATTCGTACGATTTTAAGAGAAAAACCTCTTATCTTTACGCTTCGCAGTGCAAAAGAGGGTGGAAACAAGCAAGTCAGTGAGGAATATTACCTTGAGTTGAATAAAGCTGTTACCGAAACAGGGCTGGTTGATATCATCGATGTTGAGTTGTTTAGCAATGAAAATGATATTAAAACGCTTATTGAAACGGCACATGCCAATAACACGTTTGTTATTATTTCCAATCATGATTTTGCTAAGACACCACCTAAAGATGAAATTGTTTCCCGGCTTTGTAAAGAGCAGGACTTGGGTGGTGACATCCTTAAAATTGCGGTCATGCCAATTCATTCAGCCGATGTGCTGACCTTATTGGACGCAACAAATACGATGAAAGAACGATTTGCCGAAAGACCAATGATTACGATGGCGATGGGTGGAAAGGGTGTCATCAGTCGGTTGGCTGGAGAAGTTTTTGGATCAGCACTAACCTTTGGCGCAGCTAAAAAAGCCTCCGCACCAGGGCAGATAGCTGCTGCGGAGTTGCGGTCAATTCTAACTGTTTTACATGAAAATCTATGAATTTATTATAGAAAGGCAGATTCATCACTGTGATCAACAGGGGGATATCTGTCTGTTTTTTTTGAAATATAGATATCGTAGTTTACTCGAACAAATGAACCAACAGCATTTTTCAAAAAGAGTGGGAAACCAGCCGTTATTGACAGGGCGTGTCTTTATTTAACACGGGGGAAATCCCAAAGTTTTCCTCGTATAATTTAAAAGGTTTGACCTATGTCTAAAACATATATTATAATTAATTATATACATATTTCTGAAAATTAACAATCATCATAATAAATATACAATTTGGCTTGACTGTCTCTTAAGTGGGAGGAATGGATTATGATTGTTTTTGATAAAGTAAACAAGTTTTTTGGAGACTTTCACGTCTTGAAAGATATTAATCTTACAATCAATCAAGGTGAAGTTGTTGTTGTGATCGGACCTTCCGGGTCTGGTAAGAGCACGCTGCTGCGCTGCATCAATAAGCTTGAAACCATTACGGATGGAACACTATTGGTCAATAATGTAGTCGTTAATGACAAAAAAACAGATATTAATAAAGTAAGAAGAAATATAGGGATGGTTTTTCAGCATTTTAATTTATATCCTCATAAAACCGTTTTAGAGAATATCACCCTTGCCCCGATCAAAGTCCTCGGACAGTCTGAAAAAGAAGCAAAAGAGATTGCACAATATTATCTTCAAAAAGTAGGAATCCCTGAAAAAGCAAATGTATATCCTCAACAGCTATCCGGGGGACAGCAGCAACGTGTAGCGATTGCCCGCAGTCTTGCCATGAAACCTGAAATCATGCTGTTTGATGAACCAACTTCTGCGTTAGACCCCGAAATGATTGGGGAGGTATTAGAGGTAATGAAAAACCTGGCAAGGGAAGGCATGACAATGGTGGTGGTCACACATGAAATGGGATTTGCGAAAGAGGTAGCAGACCGCATTGTCTTTATAGACCAAGGGGAAGTTCTGGAGGAAGCAATTCCGGCTGAATTTTTTGCGAACCCGCGTGAAGAGAGGGCCCGCCTATTTCTTAGCCGTATGTTAAATCATTAATACATAAAAGGGAGGAAACAGAATGAAAAGGTTTTTTAAATTGATGTTCATCTCTATGCTCACACTTTCTTTGCTTGCTGCATGTAGCAGTGGAAAAACAGAGAAAACGAGTACAAGCAATGAAACAAAAGGTGTAATGGACCAAATTAAAGCGAAGGATAAAATCGTCTTTGGGGTAAAAAATGATACTCGCTTGTTTGGTTTGAAAAATCCAAGCACTGGTGAAGTGGAAGGATTCGATATCGATATCGCTAAACAGCTTGCCAAACAAATTCTTGGTGATGAAACAAAGGTAGAGTTTAAGGAAGTAACTTCGAAAACAAGAATCCCAATGCTGAATAACGGTGATGTTGATGCTGTTATTGCAACGATGACAATTTCGGAGGAACGTAAAAAAGAAGTCGATTTTACAGATGTGTATTTTAAAGCTGGACAGTCATTACTTGTTAAAAAAGGCAGTAAAATTAAAGGCCTTCAAGATTTAAAGAGTGGGACAAAAGTATTGGCAGTTAAAGGGTCAACATCTGAAATCAATATTCGCGAAAAGGCGCCACAAGCTCAATTATTGGAATTTGAAAATTATGCAGAAGCTTTTACAGCCTTAAAAGCAGGAAAAGGGGATGCTTTAACAACGGATGATGCCATCCTTTATGGAATGGTTGCTGAAGATCCGTCCTTCCAATTGGTAGGGGGAACATTTACGGAAGAACCGTACGGAATTGCTGTGAAAAAAGGAAATACTGATCTTGTTAACAAGCTAAATGCAGCTTTAAAAGCTATTAAGGACTCTGGTAAATACGACGAAATCAAAAATAAATGGATTAAACAGCAATAATCATCCATTTGCTGTAGCAATCAGGATGGGCAGCAATGCTCATCCTGATTTATTAAGAGGAGTTGGCGTATAATGGATTTTTCAATTTTAACTGATCACCTAAATTTATATTTAGAGGGTTTTAAGAATACAGTCATTGCCAGCCTAATCGCACTAGTTTGCAGTTTTTTTCTCGGAACACTGATTGCGGTCATGAGGATCGCTCCAATAAAACCACTGAACTGGATGGGGGCCATCTATGTTGAGCTTTTTCGGAATATTCCTGTTCTCATTATTACCTTCTTTTTTTATTTCGGACTTGCATCAATTGGGGTTGCGTTTGATGGTTTGACAGCAGGGACGATTGCACTTACTGTTTATACGGCATCATTTATAGCTGAAGCCATACGTGCCGGGATCGTAGCTGTTCCAAAAGGTCAGATGGAGGCCGCACGTTCTTCAGGACTTACATACAATCAAGCAATGAGATTTATTATTCTGCCCCAGGCTATCAAAATTGTTATTCCACCGCTGGGCAACCAATTTATTAATCTAGTAAAGAACTCTTCTATCTTAGGGGTTGTTGCCGGGCTGGATTTAATGTATCAGGCTGATCTTATTTCTACTCGCTCATTTGTTACCTTTGATGTGTACATATTTGTTGCTGTATTTTATCTAATTCTAACTATTCCTTTAAGTCTTGGCGTTAGTTATTTTGAAAAGCGCTTAACGAAGAGTAATTGAAAGGGGTGGCGTAATGGATTTTTCTGGTGCATATACTCCAGATCACCTCAAATTTTTGCTGGAGGGTTTTGGCGTTACATTAAAAGTGGCTGTTATTTCAATCATATTAAGTTTCATTGGCGGCGGAGTAATTGGAATTTTACGATATGCACGTATTCCTATTTTCTCCAAAATACTGGCAGTAATGGTAGAGACGATTCGTAACCTGCCATTACTTCTTATCATTTTCTTTACTTATTTCGCGCTTCCGGAGATTGGTGTTAAATTACCAATTACTGTTGCTGCGATTACCGCTTTGACTTTGTTTGAATCAGCGATGCTGTCAGAAATTATTCGCAGCGGTTTAAATTCGATTGATAAAGGACAAATTGAAGCTGCCCGTTCCTCAGGATTGGACTATGTACAAACCCTGAGATATGTTATTTTACCACAGGCTCTTCGACGGATGGTACCGCCCATCGTCAGCCAATTTATTTCGCTGTTAAAGGACACCTCTTTAGCGGTGGTTATTGCTCTACCGGAATTAACACATAATGCCCAAATTATTTATGGACAAAAAAGCGGGTATGTGATCCCGATGTTGATAATCATTGCATTCATGTATTTTGCAGTTAACTATTGCTTGTCATTGATTGCGAGAAGATTAGAGGTAAAGAGATTCTAACTAGACCTGGCCGTGAAATAGGCCAGGTCTTTTGTGTAGAGGGTTCACCATATTACTTTACTTATTTTTTTGATATGCTACACTTTAAAAGTACTTGCCAATTTAATAATCTTTAATTTCACTAGGGGAGCCGCAGGCTGAGATGGGACGCATGTTCTAAACCCTTTGAACCTGATCTGGATGATGCCAGCGGAGGGAAGATGAAACAACAATTTATCTTTTATGTTGATCTAGGATTTGTTTTCAACCCGCTCATTTCTCCGGAAATTAAGCGGGTTTTTATTTTTTCAAATAGACTTCTTTGGGAGTGAGCATATGAGTCAGACATCTAATGAACTGATCGAAAAAATTTCACATGAAGTTACGGCCAGGAAAGATGAATTATTGCACTTATTAGCTGATTTAATTGCATTTCCTACAATTAGTCCTCCTGCACGGAATACGAATGAGGTGCAGGGATTTATCAGCGGCTATTTAAATGAATTGGGCTTTAAAACAGATATGTGGGAGGTTTACCCTGGTGATTCGAATGTTGTAGGGATATTACCTGGAACATCTCCGGGGCTTTATAAAAGTTTAATTGTAAACGGTCATGTTGATGTGGCAGAGGTTGGGAACGATAATGAATGGGACTCCTCTCCTTTTAAGACATGGATAAAAGATCCCTATGTGTATGGGCGCGGTGTTGCCGATATGAAGGGCGGAATCGCGGCATCGCTAATCGCCATTAAGATTTTAAAGGAACTTGGGATACCTCTTCATGGTGACCTCCAATTTCAGTCAGTTATTGGTGAAGAAGTTGGTGAGGCTGGGACATTGGCATGTACAGAAAGAGGATATACAGCAGACTACGCAGTTGTAGTCGATACAAGTGATTTACATATTCAAGGCCAAGGCGGCGTCATTACAGGTTGGATTATCGTTGAAAGCAAAGAAACCTATCATGATGGTATCCGCTCGAAAATGATTCACGCTGGTGGCGGTGTACAAGGAGCCAGCGCGATTGAAAAAATGATGAAGGTTATTTCTGGTTTGCAGGAGCTTGAACGGCATTGGGCTGTTACCAAGAGCTATGAAGGTTTTGCCCCTGGTGTGAATACAATAAATCCGGCTGTAATTGAAGGAGGCAGACATGCCGCTTTTATTGCCGATCGCTGCGCTTTGTGGATTACTGTTCATTTTTATCCAGATGAAGACTATGAAGAAGTAACAAAGGAAATTGAACAGCATATCCAAGCAGTAGCTAGTGCTGATCCGTGGCTCAAAGATAATCCACCGCAATTTGTTTGGGGCGGAAAGTCAATGATTGAAGACCGCGGCGAAATTTTTCCTTCGTTAGAAATTGATCCCGAGCATCCCGGAACAAGCTGCCTGGCAAACATCTATCAAAGCTTATTATCAGAAAAAACGCAGATTGGCATGTCTTCAACCGTTACGGATGCTGGTTGGTTGGGCCGGGCCGGTATTCCAACCGTTATTTTCGGGCCGGGAAAATTAGAAGATGCCCATGCGGTAAATGAAAAAGTGGAGATTCAGCAATTGTTAGATTTCACGAAAGTCCTTGCTGTCTTTATTGCTGAGTGGTGCAATACTAGAAAGGGGGAATAACGATGAAGTTCTCACAAACTCTTTATGAAAAAGTAAGTGAGGTTTGGGATAAGACCCATCGGCATCCTTTTGTTGTTGGTTTAGGCACAGGGGAGTTACCGGTTGAATCATTTATCCGCTATATGAAGCAGGATTATGTGTTTTTGATTGATTATGCTAAGTTGTTTGCATTCGGAGCAGTGAAGGCAAGAGATATTGAAACGATGGGGTATTTTGCTAAGCTGCTTGATGAAACCTTACATGGAGAAATGGATCTACACCGCCATTATGCTGAGCGGTTTGGGATTACCAATCAGCAGCTTGAGGAAACAAAGCCAACGCCGATCAATCTAGCCTATACCCGCTATATGTTAAATGTTGCCCAAAACGGCTCGTTAGAAGAGCTGATTTCCACCTTGCTGCCGTGTATGTGGAGTTATTGGGAAATCGGCAAGCTGCTGGCTAAAAATTATCCAGACTCAACCGAACATCCTTTATACGGCAATTGGATTAACATGTACGCCTCGAAAGAATTCGGAGCCTTGGCCACTTGGTTGATTAATCTGTTAGATCAATTAGTTGATGGCAAACCACAAAGGGAACTGGACATAATCGAAGAACACTTCCTAACAACATCCCGGTTTGAATACATGTTTTGGGATATGGTTTACCAGGGGGGCGATTGGCCTGTCTGACACAGCAATGTTAGCAATAAAAGAACTAGAATTTTCCTTTCCAATTGAGGATGGCAACAAGCTGATTTTTCAAAATGTATCGATAAATGTTAAGCAAGGAGAGTTTGTGTCCCTTATCGGCGCAAGCGGGTCTGGAAAAAGCACCTTGTTTAGGCTGATTACTGGTTTGCTGGAGCCGAAACAAGGGGAAATATGGATTGCCGGCGAATTGGCCGCTAATCGGTTAGGGAA
Organism: Bacillus sp. EB600; assembly: GCF_024494385.1. Taxonomy (GTDB): domain Bacteria; phylum Bacillota; class Bacilli; order Bacillales; family Cytobacillaceae; genus JAEVLT01. Next base: position 50,674 of record NZ_JAEVLT010000004.1, on the reverse strand, counting down.
AGTTGGCTATATGCCGCAAAAGGATTTGCTGTTGCCATGGAGAACAGTAATGGACAACATTTTGCTACCACTGGAGCTTACCAAGGAAAATAAGCATCCAAAAATGGCGGAAATCCGTGAATGGTTATCCCGGTTTGGATTAGCCGCCTATGAAAAAGCATACCCACATGAACTTTCTGGAGGAATGAAACAGCGGGTCGCTTTTTTACGAACCATTATGACTGGCAGGGATCTCTTACTATTAGATGAGCCATTTGGTGCCCTCGATGCATTGACAAAACGGAAAATGCATAGCTGGTTATTGGAATTATGGGGAGATTTACAGAAGACAGTGTTATTTATTACCCATGATTTAGAGGAAGCAATTCTATTGAGTGATCGAATCTATTTGCTGCCAGGTCTCAGCGGTCAGAAGGTTCAAGAGTTGAAAGTTAACTTACCAAGGCCAAGAAGTCCAGAACTTATCTATCAATCGGAGTTTATTACGATGAGAAAAGAACTGGAGAGGCTGATTTCTGATGAAAACTAACTTGAAAAAATGGACAGAAAACTATGGCTTGTTTGTTTTGGTTGTCGTCCTTCTGTTCAGTATCTGGGAATGGGTCGTTCGAAAGGGATGGATCCCATCATTTATTTTACCTTCTCCATCGGCCATTTGGAACTCGTTACTAGATAATCGGCAGCTTTTATTAGGTGTACATTTACCCGTTACGCTTGAGGAGGTCTTAATTGGTTTTGCGCTCTCGGTTATCGGCGGGATTCTCTTAGGTGTCGGCATGCACTTTTGGCGGCCGCTTGAAAAGGTCCTCTATCCGTTTCTCGTTATTTCGCAGACGATACCACTGATCGCTATTTCACCAATTTTTATTATGTGGTTTGGATATTCGATTTGGAGCAAAATCGCGGTGACAATTCTTACTGCCTTCTTCCCGATTGTAGTAAGCACCTATGATGGACTTAAATCTGGAGGTGATGAATACCGGGAATTGCTACTGACAATGGGTGCGAACCGTTGGGATCTTTTTAAGAAAATTCAGGTGCCGCTTGGTTTGCCGATTTTTTTATCGGGCTTGAAAATGTCAGTCGTTTATTGTGTTGTCGGTGCAACGGTTGGGGAATGGCTGGGTGCAAGCGAGGGTCTCGGCTATTTTAGCCGGAGAATGTCAGGAAGTTTGCAGGCTGACGCCGTATTTGCAGCAGTATTTTTACTTTCATTAATGGGAATTGTCTTATTTTTATTCATTAGTTTATTAGAAAAGCAATTATTGAAAAACCGGGTTAGATAAAACCTGGCAGGAATTTGTTATGAGCCATTTCGCAGAGTTATGAGCCATTTTGGGCTTGTTATGACCCATTATATATAGGGTATGAACCATTTTCAGCAGGTTATGAGCATTTTAACAATATATGTAAATAGAGAAGTACGGAAGGAAGAAATTTAGATGAAAAAGATATCTACTTTAATGATTTGTTTGTTATTACTCTTATTGAGTGCTTGCAGTAGCGGAACAAAAAATGACCAAACAGCAACAGAAAAAAACACTGAATCCAATAAAAATTTACAAAAAGTAACGTTAATGTTGGATTGGTATCCAAATGCCGTTCACTCGTTCCTGTACGTTGCCCAGGAAAAAGGGTATTTTAAAGATCAAGGCTTGGATGTAACGATTCAAATGCCGGCGGATACAAACGATCCACTTAAGTTGGTTGCAGCTAACAAGATCGATATGGCTCTAAGCTACCAGCCTCAAATTGTAATTGCGCGTGATCAAAATATTCCTGTTCAATCGTTTGCAGCAATTGTACGTCATCCTTTAAATGTTTTAATGGTTCCAAGTAATGGACCGATTCAATCACCAAAAGATTTAGGGTCAGGAAAAACAATCGGATATCCATCCGTTCCATTAGATGAGGCGATTGTCCAAACAATGGTCAAGACTGACGGCGGCGATCCAACTAAAATCAAAATGGTTGATGTCGGCTGGGACCTAATTCCGGCAATGGCAACGAAAAAAACAGATGCCCTTATCGGTGGTTATCTTAACCATGAAAAATTATTGCTTGATAAAGAGGGACACCCTATGACCGCTTTTAGTCCTGAAAAATATGGGGTGCCAGATTATTATGAATTAGTGATGGTCGCAGGAGAAAAAGCCTTAAAACAAAAACCGGAAGTATTTAAAAAGTTTATGGCTGCTGCTTCGAAGGGACAACAATATGTCCAAAAACACCCAGAAGAAAGCTTAAATATTCTCTTCAAGCATGAAGACAAATCCTCACCGCTTGATAAAGCAGTAGAAACAAAGAGTTTACAAATTCTTCTTCCAATGATGGATGCGAAAGATAAGTCATTCGGCTATCAGGATCCGGCTACATGGGAGAATATTTCTAAGTGGTTATATGATAGTAAGGTCATTAAAACAAACGTAAAAGCAAACGATACATTTATAAATATGTAAAGAACAAAAGCGCCTGTTTAGTGCACGACAGGACTGGAGCCCACTGACTGAGATAAAGGAAACATGGAGAGCGTAAGCACATTCGTGCTTGACTTATCATAGGGAAGTTGGCGAAGTACACTAGTCGCTGGGTGCTGGCCGACTAAAAACGCCGCCGACCTGGCGGCAACGTCGGTACTAGCACTTCCTGTGCGTCGGAGCTAGACGGTTATCTAAGTTGAAAATTTATGCTTTCTTATTCTTTAAAAAAGGACAGCCTTCCATAGCATGGAGGCTGTCCTTTGCGTTTTAAATGTAAAGTTTTGATATCTGTTGATTGCTACCTGTCCCTTGTTAGAAAACCTCTTATTTGCTGGTAGACTTCGAATGGTCGTTCTTCGGGGACTGCATGTCCAGTTTCAGTTAAAACAATAAGCTGCGAATTCGTTAAGTCCTTGCGTAACTGTTTACCAATATGGAGTGGAACAGATTTGTCGTGCTCTCCCCAAATCAGCAAGCAGGGTGTTTGAATGCTGTTAAGTGCATTGACAGGAAGGTCGCCTTCGCGGTGGCGAATCATTCTTCCAAGGGCGACGAAAATTTCATTTCGCAGAAATGGTTCTAGATATCCGTTTATCATTTCATCATTTATTAAAGTATGATTATAGATCGAATCCTGGAGGTTTTTCTTAACACCGGTTCGAGCTAACCAATATTTAATAAATAGGTGGAAAAATGGGATATAGCTTGAAAAAATAAGTGGCAAGGATGACCGCTTTAAATAGGAGGAACTACTAATTAGAACTGCCTTTTCAGCAATATTTGGCATAAAGTGAAGCATATTAAGAGCAATCTGCCCACCCATGGAATGTCCAATTAAAACAATATCTTTTAAACCAAGAAGCTCAATCAGCTGGATGACGGTATTTGCCATATTTTTATAGGAGTACACAAAACGGTTTGATTTTTCACTTTTACCAAATGGCGGTAAATCAACTGATAAAACTTGAAATTCCTGAGTTAATAATGGGATTAAATGACGAAAAGTAAAAGTAGAGGAAAGAAACCCATGCAATAAAACAACTGTTTGTGCCGATTGTTTCGGGTATAGTTCATAATAAACATTAATGTTATTTATTGCTTGATGCTCATTAATTGCTTGTTTCATAACCTTCCTGGTTACAAAAATCTATTAAAAACTACTAAAAGTTTTCAAATAGTAACTATTCGCCCCTGAACCAAGAAAAGGGACCTACCATGACGATTCTCACGTCACTCCGTCAGGAAAGGAATAGAACCCCTGTCATGAACCTTTTGTCCAAGACTGCCTGCGGTGCTCTGTTAGAGCTGGCAATTGCGAAAGACCATTCCTTCTGTTGGTCAGACTTCCGCAAGGCTTTTGTAACCGAGGATTACACCTCCTTTAGTTGTAATTTCTGGTTCTTTATAAGTAATGTTTTGTGTATGACATTCCATAGTTTCCAACTATGGTGTTCTTTAAAGTCATCAATGTTTTTTAACATCATCGCTATAAATTTTCTTCTTTGTTTACCATTGGTTGTTTTTTTCTCGGATTCTTCCATTGATCCGAGAATTTGAATTAACATTGGTTTCACCAAAGAACGAAGTTGGTTTACTAATTCTTTCGGAATTTTTTCCTCAAAATCCAGACCTCTTCTTCCAATCACGAAAGAAGCAGCCTCGTGGACCGAGAGACCATACATTTTGGAATACTTGAATCGGCCAATAACCGACGTATAAGCAGGGTTGATCTTCTTTATTTTGAATCCAAATTTCAAACCTCTTGAAATAAGAGCTTTTTGCAGCTTATTTTTTGAGAAAGAATGGACAAGACGATTAAACCTCTTATCTGTATCATGTTCTTGTTTAAATTTGAGATCTTCTAAAACAAAGGTTCCAACATTCCATTGCGTTAAATAGTCAATTACTTCTTTTGCCGTTTCTCTAGCAACATTGGTTCTTCTGTTTCTTTTTACATACTCCATTTCATGGCAATAAAACGTTCTAGATTCCAAGAAACGGCCTTGCTTTGTTAAAATTGTTACGGCAATTTTGTCAATATTCACATCGATTCCCGCCACAATATCGGTTTGTGTTTTCTCATTCCATTTTAGTTCAGAACCAAAGGTTTCAAGGTTATACGTCATGTGAACATAAAATTTTCCACCTTTTCGTTTGACCTCAATGGAGTAAACTTGATATTCCTCGATTGCTTTTCCCTTCGGAGTTTTTCCATTAACGTTTGGCATAACAATATTGACGATTTCCTCAAAATATTTATCCGGAATAGAGACTCTAAAATGAAGCCTTGGACTATTTTTCTCCCCCTCATTTTTCAGAAGTGGATTAGCAACTTCCAAATAAAATTGGTTTTCTGTCTCATCCAACACCATTCTTATGTTTAGATTTCCTTTTTTTGATTTACCCCCACGGGAGTATAGAGTATTCGCACGAAGTTCTTTCCATTCTTGTTGTGAAATCTTGTTGTCCAAACGATCATAAAATTTTTTCTTTCCTCCGAAAATAACCGTTGGAATAGTTCCCTGTTAACGGTGTTTCAAAAGTACGGATTCCTTTTCTTGAAGTTTATCTAGACGAGCTTGTAGACCAGCTAAACATATATCAAGCGAGACTCTCTTTGGCTTTTTTTTACCCGTTTGATAATCTTCTATTTTTCGAACTGTTTTTTGAATCTTCGCCTGCACTTCCTCAATGTGAATGGGCAGCAATTCTATCTGGCTAGTGATAACAGCTTGAGCTTGCAAAACCGCATCTTCTGCATATCGTTTATTTAAACGAAATTTTTGTTGAATGATTTTAATGACAGTGCTAGGTTTTTCTCCTTCCACTAAACGATTGAAAGAATATCGCATTGCCGAACACCAGGTTCTCATCAATTCAATGAGATGCTCTATCTCTTCGTTTTTATTCACTACTAATAAACAGATTCGAGTGATTTTCATCGTTAAACTCCTCGTACACTCATTTTATCTCATTATACCGAATATACGGTTTAGGCTGATCGGAGTTTTTTTAATGTTTTAGTACAAATTAATAACTTTTTTGAAGCAGTTGTAATAGTAGCAGGTGTGTATTTAATGTTCCCCAAAAAAATTCTTTCACACTCATCTTGAAAAATTAACAAAACAAAAAAGGCCAAAACGTTTTGGCCCCTCAGTTCGCATTGGTTTCGGATTCAGTTTTAAGATTTTTGGCGGTTAAGGTTCCCAAATAACACCGAATTTATCATAGACGTTTCAATTAAGAGTAAAAACATTCAATATCAATGATTATTTTGCTGTTTGTTTGTTTCTCTTCTTTTTCTCCAAAATAGCCTGTATTAAGTCAATATTGTTATCAATAATGTTTAGTCTTTGTCTGCAGACTAATGACCAATCCGATTGTTCCTTCATTCCAAGGACATGCTTAATTGAGAAATCGTAATTATTATATAATTGGTGAATTACATAGCTAATTCTCATATTTCCATTCGCTTTTTTTTCTATTTTATTAATATCTTCCATTAACCAATCCGGTGCATTTGCAATTGCTTTTTCAATCATTCCTACAGTTTCATTATTATTCATACCTATCCTCCATCCAATCTTTCCTATTTTCCTATAAATGATTATTATGCTTATTTCCCTTTAGTTTGAGCTCAATAGGAAAGTATATCCCTTTTCCCATTTCATATAATGAAAAAAATAAATCGGAGTACGGAGGAACTTAGTCAGATTCTTGAGGAGTTAGTTTCTTAAGCCCGTTCTGTTTCGTCTTACTTGATTTTCTTTTCGTTATAAAAGCTACTAAAGCGATCATGCCAACAAATAGTAAACTAACAAAAAAACCAAATCGAATACTTTTTTCGAGAATTGTTCCGCTCACTGCGGCAAGAATGAGCAGCAGTCCGAAATAGGATATAAATGTTTCCAAACCCTTACTTTTTAAAATACGCAAGGAAGAAATAATGATAAAAGACCAATTATACAGTAGCAAAATTCCCGCAGCAGTCGTTATATATTCATAAATTTTCCCGGGTACAAGCAAGGCCGTAACGACAGATGCCAAGAGACCGATCGCCCCAAGACCAAGTGAAGCTAGTGGAAGCTTGTTAAATTTTTTCAGTTTCTTGGCAAAAAAGGATGGTGCATCACCGTCTTCTGCTAGTGTAACCAGGAGAGTGGTTACGCCAAATAATGAGGCAGTCATTGTTGAAAAGCCTGCAATAATGATTGCTCCATTAAAAACATGCGGAAAAAAGGAAAGATGGTAGTCGGCCATTGCTTTAACAAACGGACTTTCTTTTTCATTAAAGGAATCATAATGCTCCATTGTAACTGCTAATCCGAGCGAAACAACGTAAATAATCGTTAATAAAAGCAACATAATCTTTCCGGCCTTTGGGGCATCTTCTTTCTTTTTAAGCCTTATTGCCATGAGGCCAATTACTTCAATCCCACCGAAAGCATAAAAAGCATAGATAAGGGAAGACCAGAAGCCAATATAGCCTTCAGGGAATATTTTCCCCATTGAAGAGGGCAATTGAAAATGCTTTGAACCTCCACCGATCCAGCCGAATAAGGCAACTACAGCTAGGATTATAAACATAACGATTGCAGAAGTCTTAATGATTGCCAGAATATTTTCAACCTTATCAAAGCCTTTTGTACCGAAAAGAACGACAACAATAGCAATGGCTGCATATCCAGCGGCAAAGACCCATAATGGTACCTGATGAAACCAAAACTTAGAAAGAATAGAGAGAGCGGTTAATTGGCTCCCCATTATTAAGATATTTGAACACCAATAATTCCAACCACAGCTGAATCCTGCCCATGGACCAAATGCTTTTTTTGCATAATAGCAAAACGAACCATTCTGAGGATCTTCCGCTGTCATTTTTGCAAGCACATTAAAAACAATATACGTACTGACAGCCGCTAAAAGAAATGAAATCACAATTGAAGGGCCGGTTATGGTTATTCCGATACTTGACCCTAAAAAGTATCCTGTACCAATTGTACAACCAACCCCAATTAATGATAATTGCCACCACTTTAAGGATCCTTTTTTTGAGGTTTTATGATTGCCGGGACTCCCGGGAATACGACTTCCGTGATCCACTATATTTCCTCCCTTCTGCGCTTGTCCCACATTAACGGGCGGTATGACCACTAATAGAAGCTTCACTTTATTAATGTTCCAAATAAGGATTTCATTATGTAATCCTTTGTGAATTATTAGAAGGATGGCTTTCCTATTTACTAACCTAAAAAAATATTTTCAAAATAAATAAATATTTCCGAAAAAAGATATTGAATTATCTGAAAACTATTTGTATAATAGAAAAAAGGTCAAGGAGTTGATTTCCAAATGGAAAAGAATTTAAAGAACCTGCCACAACCATCTGATGAGAATATGGATGCATTATTTGCTGAAATGGTATTAGACAATGCTCTAATTGATTTTCGCAAAGAAAAAATCCGTAAGGAAATCGACCGCTCATTACAAGAGCGTAATAAGGAAGTTTTCCTAAAACTAACAGCTGAACTTAAAGAGATTTCATAAATAGTAATTCGTCAATGTGTTCCTTTAATAAAAGGAAGCCATATTCTAGGCTCCTTTTATTTTTGTGAACATGTTCGTGAAATTTATTACATATAAAAAAGAGGTTGTCCTTTAAATAGGGCAACCTCTTTTGTTCCTATAATAACCACAATACTTAAGGAGTTAAAAGAACGATTTCGCCTTTAAAGTAACCAAAAAGGACCTAAAGAAAATTATTCTTTAAGGTCCTTTCTGGATTGTTATAGAATTGGAAACAATGTTTTGTACAAGAGGATAATTTTCATGATGTCCACCGACTATATGTCGAAGTACCTCGTACCTAAAGATTGAGGAATTTGTACAAAGGATTTTGGAGTTTATTCATAAATTGAGGACATCTTTCATTATGCCCTGTACCCAGTATTGGCCCCACCTACGCCATATACCATGATGGCCACGCGTGCCATCCAACCCAATATTTATTATATACGAAAGCGCTTACACAATCAATAACTTTTATACTACATGGTTCGACAAGGGTTGTTGTGTTTTCTATTAAATTTGCCCTAGAATGAAGGTGCTAATTCCAATAAGTAAAAGCCCAAGGGAAGTCTCCCTTGGGCTTTTGGATATTTTACAGCATAAATAGCCAGTAGTATATAAACAATGAGAGTGCTTCCTTTGCGTTCTTCAATTTCAGGACAAAAGTGTAAAAAAATGATAAAAAGTTCAATTTATGGGGTCTCAGATTAAATCGGATTGCACGACGATTATTTACTTAAATAACGGGATGAGCAATGCGATGACACTGAGTACAATGGCAACCCATGCCAGGGCTTTCTGCGGGCTAGCTAAAGTGATTAAACCAAGGATCACGCCAATAATACCAAGCCAGATAGGGGCATAGAAAAATCCAACCAAAGCTGCAATAATACCCAACCAACCAAGCACATTTCCTGTGACTTCGTTCATCCTTAACATCTCCCTTTACATTCATTTGGAATGTGTACCCAGCCCAGTTAATTTAAAAAAATTTCACCTAGGCATATTATTATACCAAGCTAAAAATAACCAAAAGGTTGCCCAGCAATCTTTGAGAATTGTCTAGCTGCAGCGCCCATCGGCTCGCGCTTCTCCCTACGATAAGTCAACATCTCTCGCTACCGCTCTGTGTGTTTCCTTTATCTTAGTCGAAGCGCTCCAGGCCATACGCCGATAAACGGGTGCCTCCGCTTTTCTATATCACCTCCTTAGATACAGGAGCTTAAACCATACCCATTATCATTTTATGAATGGAAAACGGTTTAATGCCTATTAAACATGTGATTTAAAAGAAAAGGTACAATCGATTACGACTCAGGCATCAGAAAAGTAAACCAAATTAACCGGATTAACGCTTATAACTACTATTGCAAAAGAAAAAATTCATTAGATATTTAATGCTGCCTGCTCCCTGAATCGTGGACATTCATTTTTTATCGTGCTATGTTTTATAGGGAAGGCTTTTAAAGAGGTGAAAATTTTTGAATCGTACATATATTGAACTACCTGTAATGCTGGCAACATTATTACGGTGGTTTTTTTTAGCTGCATTGACGGGTATGATTGTTGGTACTGGAACAAGTATATTTCTGCACGGACTGTACTTTTTTACAGATAGCACGATAAATATCCCTTTATGGCAGCAAATGATCCTTTTACCAATTGGAGGATTCCTTAATGGAATACTGATCCATTATGGATACCGTCATTCAGTAGGAAGGAAAAAGGATTCAGCCATTACCGCTGTTCATGAACAGTCCGGTTTGATGCCATATAAAACATTTCTAATAAAACCGGTCGCAGCCATTATTACGCTTGCTTCCGGGGGATCTGCGGGAAAAGAGGGACCTTGTTCACATATTGGAGGAACTCTTGCCTCTTGTTTTGGGCAACTTATACATTTGAGTCCGGAACTTCAAAAGCGGATTGTCGCATGTGGGGTCAGTGCGGGTTTTGCGAGCGTATTTGGAACACCGATTGCCGGGGCGATTTACGGTGTTGAAGTATTGACAATTGGGCGGCTGCGTTATGACTTTATTTTTCCCGCTGTGATTGCAGGGATTTCTTCATTTGAGGTTAGCAAGCTTTGGGGACTGTCGTATTCCTATTATTCTCTGAAAATTTTCTCTCACTTTTCTGAAACCTTGTTTATAAAAATAATGATTATAGGGCTTATTTGCGGCATTGTCTCATGGCTATTTATCGAATTGTATGCACGAGTGCGATCAGCATTTAAGCTCATCCAGCAGCGTTATCAAATCTGGCCGCCCTTGATGCCGTTTTTTGGGGGGATTCTTTTATCGGCCCTAATTTTAATCATCCCGTCAGATTACCTGGGTTTAAGCCTGCCAATAATGGAACAAGCATTAAGGGGTGAACATGTCCCATATTTAGGATTCGTTTGGAAGGCTTTATTTGTTGCGATAACATTGGGATCAGGGTTTTACGGCGGAATTGTTACACCACAGTTTGTGATTGGGGCAATAGCAGGGAATGTGTTTGCCACCATCATTGGTATCGATCCCGCATTTGGTGCAGCCATTGGAATGGTTTCGGTGGTAGCATCTGCATCAAATACACCGATTTCGGCTATTTTTATGGGCTATGAATTATTTGGGAATTTAACAGGTTTATACGTTGTCGTAGCGTGCATCACTGCATATACCATCATTGGACACAGAAGTGTCTATCCCGACCAGCTTGTGGCATATCCAAAATCATTGTGGATGAGGCTGCAGCCTGGTGTTTCATTGGAAAAGGAAAAGATTCATGTTTCTTACGGTTTATTAAGAAGAATCATTCGGATTCAGAAAAAAGGAAGGCATCACCATTAACATAGCCTAAAAATAAAAAGAGCCTCCAGTTTTTTATGATTGACTTTTTACAAAGTATGTAATTAAGGTATAATAGACTAGTGTTTCTTTGCAGCGATTAATGAAAGCCTTGAAAAATTGTTGATGCAGCAGGGTATTTCATATTACTATTTATATGTAGATTTAAAGAGGAAAGAGAGTGTTCATTAATGGGTCGTAAATGGAATAATATTAAGGAAAAAAAAGCGTCAAAGGATGCAAATACAAGTCGTATCTATGCAAAATTTGGCGTTGAAATTTATGTAGCAGCAAAGCAGGGTGTACCGGACCCAGAAGGTAACCAGGCTCTAAAGTTCGTGCTGGAACGAGCTAAAACCTATAATGTGCCTAAACATATTATTGACCGTGCGATTGAAAAAGCAAAAGGCGGTGCCGAAGAAAGCTATTCAGAACTGCGCTATGAAGGCTTTGGACCAAGCGGCTCGATGGTAATTGTCGATGCCCTGACAAATAACGTGAACCGTACAGCATCTGATGTGCGTGCTGCATTTGGAAAAAATGGCGGCAACATGGGAGTAAGCGGATCAGTAGCCTACATGTTTGATGCAACAGCAGTTATTGGCGTGGAAGGTAAGTCGGCCGATGAAGTGCTTGAATTATTAATGGAAGCAGATGTGGATGTCCGTGACATCCTTGAAGAAGATGATTCTGTTATTGTCTATGCTGATCCTGAACAATTCCATGCGGTACAGGAAGCCTTCAAGAATGCAGGTATAACAGAATTTACAGTTGCTGAACAAACAATGCTTGCACAAAATGAAATTACCCTCTCTGAAGATGCACAAGCACAGTTTGAAAAAATGATTGATGTCCTTGAAGATCTAGATGATGTTCAGCGCGTTTACCACAATGTTGACTTAGGCGAATAAAAAGAAAAGCGTCATCCTTCTTAAATGATGTTTGCACTAGCATGTCCTTTGCGCTGTGCTGGACAATAGCTTATAGTTTAAAATTTTTACAATTTAAAATCTTAAAACAAGCAGATCCTTAGTTTAAACATGGGTCTGCTTTTGTTTTTGATAGGGGTGTTTCTATTCTTTAATAGTAGAAAATGGAAACTAATTAAAATAAAATTGAACAATTTGTTACCGGTTACATTTTCTTGTTGCATTATTTTTTTTCGCATGCTAGGATACTAGTATATTAACTAGAGGAGGGAATCAAATCTTATATCCAAGCAAACTGAAACAAGGGGAGGCCCTGATAAAAGTGGAATTTGGAAGGTGTTTGTTTAGTCATAATGTTGGTAATATTATAGGAAGGAAGAACAAAAGTATTAAATCTATTACTCAAACATTGGACAAGCACTCCAAAATTTGGGTACGAATAGATTTGAAGAGTAATCTTGCAGCTTTGTTACGTTTACTGGATTTTGAATATTCTTGGAAATGAAATCGCTTTAAATTAGTAACTGCAATTATAGTAAGCTATCAAATTTTTGGAGGGGAAACTTATGCGTCCTTTTGGTTTTAGAGACAAACTTGGTTATTTATTCGGTGATTTTGGAAACGATTTCTCCTTTATTCTGGTAATGATGTTCTTAATGGTTTTTTATACAGATATTTTACAAATTAATCCGGCGTTAATCGGTGTGCTCTTCTTAGTCGCAAGATTGTGGGATGCAATTGCAGATGTAACGTGGGGCCGCTTCATTGATTCAAGAAAAGCAGGGAAAAATGGTAAATTCAGGCCCTGGATTTTTAGAATGTCTTTTCCATTAGTTATTTTAAACATATTAATGTTTGTCCACATTCCAGGACTGTCAAATGGGTTTTATGTGGCGTGGGCATTTGTGACGTATATCGTATGGGGAACATTGTATAGTACCGTTAACATTCCTTACGGGTCAATGGCTTCTGTTATATCAGGTGACCCTGTTGAACGTACTTCATTATCCAGTTGGAGAACTCTTGGTTCGACGGCGGCCGTTTTAATTATCGGTGTTTTTGGACCAATGATTTTCTTTGTCAATAATAAAGCAAATGCCAATCACTTTTTAATAGGCACCGTCATTTTTAGTGTTCTTGCTCTTGTTTGTTACATGGCTTGCTATAAATTGACAACTGAACGTATTGTAATTGATGAAGATGCAAAACCAAAAGCTAATTTAGGAAAAAGCTTAAAAGGTCTAATGAAAAATAAACCATTGATTATTTTCCTGATCGCGTCTCTCCTTTTCTTAGTTTGCTTTATGTTGATTGGTACCGTCAATACCTACTTATTTAAAGATTATTTTGGTAACACAAAGGCATTAAGTATGGTAAGTCTAGTTCAATCGATTGCAGTAATTATTGGAATGCCAATGGTTAAGCCATTAGTGAAAAAGTTCGGCAAAAAAGAAGTAGCTTCATCAGGTGTGTTGCTTGCAGCAGTTATCTATGGTGTCTTATATTTGTTACCGAACTTAAACGCAACTCAATTTATTGGAATTTTAGCAATCGGAATGTTTGGTTATGGAATGTTTAACTTAGTGATTTGGGCTTTCGTTACAGATCTAATTGATTACCATGAATATCTAACAGGTTTACGTGAAGATGGAACCGTTTACTCGATCTATTCATTTGCCCGTAAAATTGGCCAGGCTGTTGCCGGCGGTCTTGGAGGTGCAGCGCTTGCAGCTGTTGGCTACAATCCAAAACTTACAGAACAAACACATAGCACACTTCAAGGGATTCATACACTTGGTACTTTAGTGCCAGCGATATTTCTAGTAGTGGTATTCGCAATTGTTGCATTCCTATATCCATTAAACAAAAAACGCACATTGCAATTGGCTACAGATCTAGCAGAAAAAAGACAAGCAATGAATTCAGGTAAAACTGCATAAAGCTCTTTTAAGAAGATAGTTAATTTGATTAACTATCTTCTTTCTATACATTGGGATTGCTTGAATGAAACAACTAATGCTATTATGAGGGAAAAAGCAATTGAATCAATTTCTTATTCATTTGAATGGGTCCGTTATAGGGGGTGTTGCGAAAAATGCTTACAGTAACAGCTAAACTGTCTGCTGAAAATAACAAGGATTATGCTTATCGAGTCATTAAAGAAGGAATTATGTATTTAGAATTGCAGCCAGGTCAAGCGATCAGTGAAATAGAGCTGGCAGAGGCACTAAGCCTCTCTCGGACGCCAATAAGGGAGGTTTTGGCAAAACTGCGAGAAGAGAACTTAGTTGAAGTGATACCTCAAGTAGGCACCTATATTTCTAAAATAAACCTGCAATTAGTAGAAGAAGCTTCCTTTATGCGCTACAACTTAGAAAAGGAAATCCTGAAACTTGCCTGTGAGTCATTTCCTCTAGAAAACTTATTGGAGTTGAAAAAGAACCTTGCACTTCAAAAAGAGCTGCTCGGTCGTAAAGGATTAGAGCGGGAGTTCCATAAGTTGGATACAAAACTTCATTATGTTATCTATCAAGGGAATCAGAAAGAAAATGTATGGGGAGCAATTACTCGTTTAGGAACACATTATAATCGGATCAGGGTACTGTCGGAAATTCAACATAGCTTTAATGATGCAATTGCTCAACATGAAATAATCGTTAGCATTATCGAAAATAAAGAAGAAGATAAAGTGGAAGAAATCGTTAGACAACATATTTTAGAACCAATGAAGCTTTGGAAAAGCTTATTTAGTAAAGATAGTCCCTATTTAAATTATTTTGATTGTGCTGATAAACCAGTATTCCTTTGAAAAAAGGTTCTGGTTTTTTTGCTTTAATCTTTGGTAATAATAGGCAGTTATATAACTGGAATTGTTCTATATTAAACAAAGACAGCATGGAAAATCGAACGAATTGTTACCGTTTACATTTTCCATTGCAAATCTATCTCGTACATGCTAGTATACAAGTATGTTAACGAGGAAGGAACAATGAAACTTCCACCTAATTAATCTTAAATAGCTCTATTAATCGGTGTAAGCGTTTACCCGTCTCAACTATCTTCTTTTCTATAATACTAGTATTGAATGAGTTTATACAGAATGTTATGATAAAAAAAACGGTTTCATAGTTATTTATTTACATACAAGGTTTTGTAATGGGGAGTGCAAATGGAATGCTGACAGTATCCAAAAGGCTAACTGGTGAGAATAATAAGGATTATTCCTATCGAATAATAAAAGAAGCAATTATGTCGTTGGAATTACAACCAGGTAAAGCAATAAGTGAAATAGAATTGGCAGAAGCCCTACACCTTTCTCGGACGCCAATAAGAGAGGTTATGGCAAAACTTAGGGAAGAGTACTTAGTAGAAGTTTTTCCTCAGGTAGGAACGTATGTTTCTAAGATTAAGCCGCAATTGGTAGAAGAAGCTTCCTTTATGCGCTACTATCTTGAAAAGGAAATCTTGAAACTTGCTTGTGAATCCTTTCCCCACGAAAATTTATTGGAGCTGAAAAAAAACCTTGCTCTTCAGAATGAGTTGATCGGCCGCAAAGGATATGAACGGGAATTCCATCTTTTAGATACAAGGTTTCATCACATCATTTATCAAGGAAATAAGAAAGAAAACGTCTGGGCAGCAATAACCCGGTTAAGCACGCATTATAATCGCATCAGGCTGCTTTCAGAAATCCAATCGAGTTTTGACGAAGTTATTGCTCAACATGAAATAATCTTGAAAATTATTGAAAACAGAGAAGTAGAAAAGGTGGAAGGAATCGTAAGAAAGCATATCATGGACCCAATCAAAACTTGGGAAATCTTATTTAAAGAAGACAGTCCATATTTAAATTATTTTGATCAAGTGCCAGTATTCCTATAAAAATAGGATGCTGGCATTTTTGTTTAGTAAAGCACTTTACACTTAGCTGTTAGTATTAAATTAGCGACAACATTATTATACAAAAACACTTCGAGTACATAAAAGGGTGGGTAAACAAAAGGAAACATATAATTCAAGATACCGATTTTAATGAAAAATTTAAGTATGTTTTGCAAAATATTGTACAGTTTAACTTGTGTTAGGACATATTCGATATGCAAAGCATTTGTATTGTACATAAACGAATGATTCATTCTTAAGTCTAAAAATGAATTTTGGGGACTTTGCTTTTAATGAAATAGTAACTGGAAGACTTTGGAGGAAAAATGATGAATACTTTTGGTATGAAAGATAAAATTGGTTATTTATTCGGCGACTTTGGTAACGATTTCTTCTTCATTCTCGTCAGTTCTTTCTTAATGGTTTTCTATACGGACGTGTTCGGAATTAGTCCGGCATTTGTAGGAACACTGTTTTTAATTGCACGGATCTGGGACGCCTTTGCCGATGTTACCTGGGGCCGTTTTATTGATTCAAGAAAAACAGGTAAAAACGGAAAATTCAGACCTTGGATATTTAGGATGTCTTTTCCACTTGTCATTGCAGGAATATTAATGTTTTTACGGATTCCCGGAATGTCGACTGGATTTTATGAAGCATATGCTTTTGTAACGTATATCCTTTGGGGAACATTTTATAGTACTGTTAATATTCCTTACGGATCAATGGCCTCTGTTATTACCAATGATCCTGTCCAACGGACGTCCTTATCGACGTACAGAACGATGGGGTCAATGGCAGCACAATTGATCATTGGCGCTGTAGGACCTTTGATCGTATTTGTAAACAACAAGGCTGACGCAAACCGCTTTTTTATGGCCGCGATCCTCTTTGGTATTTTATCCATCGCATGTTATATGGCCTGTGTGAAAATGTCGACCGAACGGATTGTAGTCTCTGAAACCCAAGAGAAACATGCCGATTTTGGTAAAACATTTAAAGGTCTTATGAAAAACAAACCTTTGATTTGGATTCTAATTGCTTCACTATTATTTATGATCAACATGATGCTCATTGGTACTGTTAACGTGTACTTGTTTAAGGATTATTTTGGCAATGCAAAAATATTAAGCTTTATTGGGATTGTTCAATCGGTGTCAGCGTTTATTGCCGTACCAATAGCAAACCCTTTAGTACGAACGCATGGTAAAAAAGAAATTGCTTCAGCAGGTATGGCACTAGCTGCAATTGTATATCTTTTGTTATTCTTCATGCCAAATATTAGTGCAACTGTATATGTAATCCTTTCAGCTGTCGGTATGTTTGGATTTGCCTTCTTTAATATTGTTGTTTGGGCATTTGTAACAGATGTAATTGATTATCATGAGTTTTTAACTGGGTTGCGTGAAGATGGAACAGTCTACTCCATTTATTCATTTGCCCGCAAGGTCGGACAAGCCATTGCTGGCGGTCTTGGGGGGGCTGTAATTGGAGCAATTGGATACAATGCAGCGCTAAAGGTGCAGCCGCAGCACGTCCTTAATGGAATTCATACGCTGGCTACGTTAATACCTGCAGCAGTCTACATTGTGGTTTTCTTAATTTTGGTATTTCTTTATCCCTTGAATAAAAAGCGTACAAATCAGCTTGCTGCTGATTTAACTGAAAAAAGAAAAACAGGCAATAACCTGTAAGGGTAAGGTATAGTTAAGAGGCTGGTTAAGAAGTTAATCAGGCTCTTTGCCTTTAATGATTTGTTTTAAGTTGTTCTAGTTGCAGAATTTGGCTCTGTTAAAAGTAAGCTTCAAGAAATGATTTAAAAAAAGGCAAAGAAATTTTGAATAAGTGTTATTTTTAATAGCAAAAATAAATTGATTGTGCTAGTATACAAGTATGCAAGATGAAAAAGGGGGATGAGGTTCTAAAGTAGGTGACTATTAAAGCTAGTTGAATTAGATAAGTATATTTTTACAAATAATAAACAACCTAAACGTGTTTGGTTTCTATCACAAATGAGATATGAAATTTTATGTTTATTTACCATGTTTGAAAATAGCAGATAATTTTAATGGAGTTACGTTTTGAAATATATAGATAGGCCAGGTGATAACAAATGTTACAAAAATACGAAGTGTTAAGTGAGATGCATAAAGGCTATTTAGTGGCAGTAATCCGCGGTAAGAATAAAGAAGATGCGGTTGAAATTTCGAAGCAGGCATTTAAGGGTGGTATCCGTTCACTTGAGGTTACTTTCTCGACACCAGGGGCAGAAGATGCTATTGCTGAGCTTTCTCAACACGGAGATAGCCAAATGATCATCGGGGCAGGAACTGTTTTGGATGAAGAAACAGCAAGAATCGCGATTATGAAAGGAGCTCGTTTTGTTGTAAGTCCACACTTTGACGGTGCTATTGCAACGATGTGTAATCGCTATGCTATTCCTTATTTACCAGGCTGCGGATCAGTAACAGAAATAATGCAAGCTTTAACATTTGGTGTAGATGTTTGCAAGCTTTTCCCAGGAAGTTTGCTAGGACCTTCCTTTATTAAAGACGTGAAAGGACCTATTCCTCATGTTCAATTAATGCCATCAGGCGGCGTAAGCTTAGACAATATTGATAAGTGGGTCAATAACGGAGCATTTGCAGTAGGAATTGGCAGTGCATTAACAAAGGGTGTAACAGCTGGTGACTACAGTTCTGTTCAAAAAGTAGCAAGTGAGTTTATGGATAAGCTAGCCTCCATAAAAGCATAAAACTTGTAGAGCACCCAGAAAGTACATAAGTGGATATGATTAACCTTTATTAAATGATGGAATTGGAAAGGGTGTTTTACTTGGGTTCCTTTATTCATGACAACTTTATGTTGAATAATAAAACAGCCGTTGATTTGTACCATAATTATGCCGAAAAAATGCCAATTTATGATTATCACTGCCATCTATCTCCTAAGGAGATTGCTGAAAACCTGAGGTTTAACACGATCACGGAGCTTTGGCTGGCAGGAGACCATTATAAATGGAGAGGTATGAGAGCAAACGGCATCGATGAGCGCTTTATCACAGGAGACGCCAGCGATGAAGAAAAATTCCAGGCATGGGCAAAAACAGTTCCTAACACGATTGGAAATGCGCTCTATCATTGGACACACATCGAATTAAAAAAGTATTTTGGTGTCGATGAGTTACTTAATGAGAATAATTGGAAAAAAGTCTATGATCACTGTAATGAATTATTAAAGCAGGATGATTATTCCGTACAAGGATTAATTAAACGCTCAAATGTGAAAGTAATTTGTACGACAGATGATCCAACGGATGACCTTCAATATCATGACCAAATTAAACAAATCAAAGATTTTGATGTTAAAGTTCTCCCAACCTTTCGTCCAGACAAAGGTTTAGAAATTAACAAAGAAACATTTGTTGATTTTGTTAACAAGCTTGAAAAAGTTACAAATAAAACTTTTTCAACGTTTGCTGAATATTCGCAGGCATTAGAAGAAAGAGTCCAATACTTCCACGATAAGGGCGGCCGTATTTCTGACCATGGCTTAGCTGATATACCTTTTGCAGCTTTCGACGAAGGTGAATTAGATGGAATATTCCAGGCCGGACGAAATGGAGATCAAGTTAGCCTGGAAGATGAAAAGAAATTTAAAACAGCCATTCTTTTGTTCCTAGCTAAATGCTACAAAAAGAGAGATTGGGCAATGCAAATCCATTTTGGGGCTATTCGAAATAATAATCTAAAAATGTTTAAAAGGTTAGGACCAGATGTTGGCTTTGATTCCATTAATGATCAAGGTGAAGTTGCTCCACCATTAAATGCATTGCTTAATGCCTTTGATTTGGAAGATTCACTTCCTAAAATGATTATTTATAATCTTAATCCTGTATACAATGATTTGATTGGAAGCACCATTCAAAACTTTCAGACTGAAGCAGGTGTTCCAGGTAAGATCCAATTTGGTTCCGGCTGGTGGTTTAACGATACGAAACCAGGCATGATTCGCCAATTGTCTTCTTTAGCAGATCAAGCATTACTTGCCCATTTTGTCGGTATGCTGACTGATTCAAGAAGCTTTATTTCGTATAGCCGTCATGAGTATTTCCGTCGGGTTCTATGTAATTTAGTTGGAACATGGGTTGAAGATGGAGAAATCCCTAATGACCAGGCTTTATTGCAAACGCTAATTGAGAATATTTGTTATAACAACGCTAAAAACTACTTTAGTATAGACGTTAATTAAAAAGGAGGAATAACAATATGGAAATGGGTTTTCGTTGGTACGGTCCATCTGACTCCATCTCTTTGGAATATATCCGTCAAATTCCGGGGATGAAAGGGATTGTTACAGCTATTTATGATATCCCTGTTGGCGAGTCTTGGCCGCTAGATAAAATTAACGAATTAAAAAATACGGTGGAAGAAGCTGGTTTACACATTTCAGTTATTGAAAGCGTTCCGGTCCATGAGGATATCAAAATTGGTCTTCCAACCCGTGACAAATATATTGAAAACTATAAGGAAACAATCCGCAACCTAGGGAAGGCTGGAATTCCGGTTATTTGCTATAACTTTATGCCGATTTTCGACTGGACTCGTTCCCAGTTAGATTACCGTTTGCCTGATGGCTCAACAGCACTAATTTTTGAAGAATCTGTTGTTGATAAAATGGATCCGTTAACTGGGGAATTACAACTTCCAGGCTGGGATACAAGCTACAAAAAAGAAGAACTTCAAACATTATTTGATCACTATAAAAATGTTGATCATGAAAAACTATGGGAAAACCTTGAATATTTCTTGAAAGAAATCATCCCTGTTGCTGAGGAAGCAAATGTCAAAATGGCGATCCATCCGGATGATCCACCATGGGATATCTTTGGTCTTCCACGTATTATTACAAATAAAGAAAATCTGGAAAGATTTATTTCTCTTGTTGACAGCCCATATAACGGCTTAACAATGTGCAGTGGTTCGCTTGGCTCTGATCCAAAGAACGATTTCCCTGAAATGCTACGTTATTTTGGTAAGAAGGGCCGTGTACACTTTGTCCATGCCCGTAATGTTAAGCACACAGGCGGAAGATCCTTCCAAGAATCAGGCCATTTATCAGCAGACGGTTCCATTGATATGTATGAAGTGATTCGGGCAATGGCTGATTTTGATTATACTGGACCAATCCGCCCTGACCATGGCCGCATGATTTGGGGAGAAACAGGAAAACCAGGCTATGGTTTATATGACCGGGCATTAGGTGCTACTTATCTGAACGGCTTATGGGAAGCAGAACAAAAAAGTAGAAAACGTTAATAAACAAAAAATAGAAAACGTTACGAAACATGAGGAGGAGATTCTTAAATGGCAGTTCCATTCAAAGTAGATTTAACAAACAAAGTAGCAGTTGTAACCGGCGGTGGCGGTGTATTAGGATCTTATTTTGCTAAAGCTTTAGCAGAATGCGGCGCAAAAGTTGCTATTCTTGATCTTAACCAAGAGCCAGCAGATAAGGTTGCAGGCGAAATTAAAGCAGCAGGCGGACAAGCAATTGGGGTAGCTGCAAATGTTCTTGATCGTGAAGCACTTGAAAAAGCAAGAGAAATCGTCGAAAAAGAGCTTGGTACATGCGATATACTTCTTAATGGTGCAGGGGGAAATAACCCACGCGGTACAACCGATGATGAATTCTACAATGCAGAAGCAGTAAAAAGTAACCCAGAGCTAAAAACATTCTTTGAACTTGATCCTAAAGGTGTTGGGTTCGTATTTGACTTAAACTTCTTAGGTACATTACTTCCATCTCAAGTCTTTGCTAAAGCGATGACTGAGAAAAAAGGAAGCGTCATTATCAATGTATCATCTATGAACGCATTTACACCATTAACGAAAATTCCAGCATACAGCGGTGCTAAAGCTGCAATCAGCAACTTTACCCAATGGCTGGCAGTTTATTTTGCTAAATCAGGCATTCGTGTAAATGCGATTGCACCTGGATTTTTAGTAACAAAGCAAAATGAAAAATTATTATTTAATGAAGACGGAACTCCAACTGCAAGAACAGGGAAAATTCTTGGCAGCACACCAATGGAGAGATTTGGTGAGCCAGAAGAACTAATTGGCGGCTTATTATTCTTAGCCAGCGAACAAGCAGCAAGCTTTGTAACTGGTGTTGTTCTTCCAATTGATGGCGGATTCTCTTCTTACACAGGAGTTTAATTCGTAAAGATATACAAAAATGAAGAAGGTTGTTAGTCCAATGTTTGGATTGGCAGCCTTTCATTTATGTCCAATAAATTAGTCATTTATTGGATTGTCAACTCCTTTTTTCTAAAAATAAGGAGTAGGCACTACATAAGCCAATCAAAGAGGTGGGTAAAGGAATGAAAGATAAAATTTCTGATTTTCAGAAGACGAAAGAGTTCTTAGTTTGTGTAGACTCTGATGGCTGTGCAATGGATACGATGGAAGTGAAACATAGAAAGGCCTTTGGTCCTCAGGCTGTAAATGTCTGGAATCTTCATCATATTAATGATCATTTCCTTGAAGTATGGAACGATATCAATCTTTATACACAAACAAGAGGAATCAATCGTTTTAAAGGCGTAGTACAGACCTTTGCTGCTTTAGAAGCTGAAGGAATCGATATGCCCGATATCTCGTCTTTCAAAAAATGGACAGAAACCACGAAAGAACTGTCAAATCCTGCGTTAAAAAGTGAAATCGAAAAAACAAACGATGAGCAATTAAAGCTGGCTTTGGAATGGAGTCATGCCGTTAATAAAACGATCGAAGAAATGTCCGGTGAGGACAAACCATTTGAAGGAGCAAAAGAAGGCTTGCAGGCTGCAATAGAGGTAGCAAATGTCGCAATTGTTTCTTCTGCCAATGGTGCAGCCGTTTTAGACGAATGGACAAGACATGAACTTTCTGTCCATGTGGATGTTATGCTCGGCCAAGAAGCTGGTACAAAAGCGTATTGTATCGAGCAAATGAAAAAATTCGGTTTCGATAATACCCATGTATTAATGGTTGGCGATGCACCTGGAGATTTAGATGCTGCCGATAAGAACGGCGTTTTCTATTATCCAATCCTGGTTGGCGAAGAAAAATTCTCCTGGGATCGTTTCAGAACTGAAAGCTTAGGTAAATTTATTGATGGAAGCTTTGGCGGAGACTATCAACAACAGTTAATTGATGAATTTAATGCTAACTTAAGCAAGTAAAGTTAAGAGGAGAGAAAAAGTCATGGTACAAAAAATTGCCGAAAATATTGCTATGGCAAAAGTTGATTTAAAAGCTAAGCCATACAATCTTTCTGACGAAGATATTAAATGGGTAAAAGATACGATCTCTGGTATGTCAGATGAAGAAAAAATTGGACAATTATTTATTAACTTATTTTTCTTTGGAAAAGACCAATTTAGTGGGAATGAATTAACAAACAAGCAAATTCTCGAAAAATACCATATCGGCGGTGCCCGCTACCAGGGTGGTACCTCAGAACAAGTACAAGATTTACTTAATGATTTACAAACAAATTCAAAAATTCCTTTATTAGTGGCAGCGAACTGTGATGCCGGCGGTAACGGGGCAATGAATGACGGTACTTATGTAGCAAAGGCAGCAATGTGTGAAGCTTCCGGTGATGAGCAGGTTTCTTACGATGCAGGTTATGTAAGCGGCCGTGAAGAACAAGCAATTGGTGTTAACTGGAACTTTGATCCATGTGTTGATATCCTTTATAACTGGCGTAACACTATCGTTAATACCCGTGCATATGGTACAAACCCTGAAACAGTTATTAAGCATACAAACTCTTATATTAAAGGATTAAGAGAAAGCAATATTGGGGTTTGTATCAAACACTGGCCTGGAGATGGTGTAGAAGAACGTGATCAGCATTTAGTTCTGGGCGTAAATGATTTAAGTGTAGAAGAATGGGAACAATCATATGGTAAAGTCTACCGTAACCATATCGAAAATGGTGTCCATTCCATTATGGCCGGTCATATTGCCTTACCTGAATACCAAAAGAAATTAGCGCCTGAATTAGAAGATAAAGATATCCTTCCAGCTACGTTAGCACCTGAACTAATAAACGGTCTTTTAAAAGGGAAATTAGGCTTCAATGGATTAGTTCTAACAGATGCTACCCATATGTTAGGAATGTCTTCAGCCATGCGCCGTGAGGATTATGTGCCGCAGGCAATTGCTGCCGGATGTGATATGTTCTTATTTTTTAACGATATCGATGAAGATTTTACCTTTATGTTAAATGGATATAAAAATGGCGTTATTACGGAAGAACGTCTTCAGGATGCACTAGAAAGAATCTTAGGTTTAAAAGCAGCTATTGGCTTACACAATGCTCAAAAAGAAGGCAAATTGCTCCGCACAAGAGAAGACTTAAAGGTCGTCGGCTGTGAGGATCATTTCAACCGTGCAAAAGAAGCAGCTGAAAAAGGGATTACATTAGTTAAAAATACATTTGATCAGCTTCCAATTCGCCCGGAAACCCACAAGCGTATTCGTCTTTATTTCTTAGAAGGAGAAAAAGGCGGCATTATGTCAGCCGACTCCAAAACGTTAGATTTTATCGTAGCCGAGTTAGAAAGACGCGGTTTTGAAGTAACTGTTAACGATGGTACAACCCGTATTAAAGGTGCTACCTTAAAATATCGCGAAGAAGTAGATGCTGCACTAGTTTTTGCTGATGTTATCGGCTATGGGGCAGAAAACAACTACCGGATTAAATGGAAAACAGCGATGAGCAATGAAGTACCTTGGTATGTACAAGAGGTGCCAACAGTATTCGTATCATTGAACTTTACAACACACTTAACAGATGTCCCAATGGTAAAATGTTATATCAATGCGTACAACGATGATGAAATCACCATTACGAAAACAATTGATAAAATCATGGGTGAATCTGAATTCAATGGCACACCAAATGAACTTGTTTGGTGCGAAAAATGGCAAACAAGACTGTAATTAAATACTGCATACAGGAAGTTTAAACACATATAAAACAGCGGTTGATGAATCAACCGCTGTTTTTGCCTTTCATATATTGTGATGGTGTTATGGATGTGATCTTTTTAAACACCCTGGTAAAATAATTATGATCATTATATCCGACTAGGAAGGCTACTTCTGTCACCGATGTGTTTCCTCTTTGAAGGTATAACTTTGCTTCATCTATTCTTTTATGATTAATATAATCAATGATATTCGTATTTGTATCTTCTTTAAATTTTCGTGAAAGATGTGAAGGATTCACGTTTAATGCGGCCGCGATATCATTTAGTGTTAATGGTTCTTCCAGATTGAAATGGATATAATCAACTGCTTTTTTCACAATTGGACTATAGTTTTTTGTAGAATATATTTTCACAAGATCACAATATTCATTGATCATTACCATGCATAAACTTTTTAAATGATTTAGATTTGGTGATCTTTCGATTAAAATAGCGAACTTCTCTGAAATATTATGAATGTAAATTGGATGTAAGTTCCCCCTTTCTGCTGCAATCCTACACAATGTATTTAAAACCAATGCGATATTTTTAGCCGATCGGATCGGACTTTCAGGTATTCTGTTGGAAAAGTCCAAAATATTTGTTGACACTTTTGAAAAATGTTCAACAGTCTCTTTGTCACCTTTTGCGATTGCGTCCATTAATTTTTTCTCATTTTCATATCTTATCTCAATGATTTGTTTACTTTCAAACAAACTTTCTTTTAGTTTTTCTTTGTTTATAGTTGGTACGATGATATCTGTGGTGATTATTTCGGACTGGATGTAATTTTGTTTACTTATATTCACCAGTAATTCGCCGATGCAACTATATTCATTCCTGGTAACAACTGACAATGACTTATAAAATCCTTCAAGCTGCTGCCTCTGGCTTACTGGAAGATTGTTCCTGGAAATAATATCACTCACAAACTCCATAACGGTTGGACTGGAGATAAAAGGACCGATGATAATGCAGCCATGAAAATCTGCTTTATTCCATATCCCGGCTGCAATGTATTCCAGACCGTAAGCATTGATGTAGTGATAATAGCTATTTGTTGGATTAGATTTAAGTGTATCATTTATCCTTTTATACTCATTATCAAAGCTTTGTAATACAGACGGACGATAATGGTCTACAATTTGAAGCAGGGCATTTTCGTCCAGATCGATCAATCGAATATCCATTTTCGTCATGGTATTCAGCATATGACAAATTTTATTAAAGTCATTCAATTCAAATAAAGAACTTTCCGACAACCATATCACCCTCTAATAGTTTCCAGTGAAATCAAAAAAGTGTTGAACAGTAAAATATGTGCTAGTTTACTAAAAATAGTGCGATAATTAATGATGATATTATAATATAATTTATTTAAAGTAAATTCAATAAACAAGAGGAACGTCCAGTGGGACATAGTCTTCTTATATTTGCTTATGTAAATGGAAATGATGAACTTGTAAACGCTTCAGTATTGATACTGAAAAATAGGAGGAAGAAGAATTTCATGAGAAAAACAATTAATGTAAATCAAACATGGAAATTTATTCGCCACGATGAAATAAATGCAATGGAACAAACTTATAACGATGAAAACTGGGAAGTTGTCAACGTTCCTCATACTTGGAATGCCATTGATGGAGCAAATGGATTTGATTTTTATAAAGGCGCTTGCTGGTATCGGAAAGAACTTGCTGTTCCTTCTATGGCAGAAGGCAATAAAGTATATATTGAATTCAACGGCTCTAACAGCGTTACTGACGTTTATGTGAATGGTAAGTATCTTGGCCAGCACCGCGGCGGCTATTCTACTTTCCGCTTTGATCTAACAGACGTAATTGAATTTGGAAAAATAAATACGCTTGCCGTCAAAGTAGATAATACGGTTGTCGAGGATGTCTATCCGCAAATGGCCGACTTTACCTTTTACGGCGGAATCTATCGTGATGTTAATATTGTGATTGCCAATCATCTTCATTTTGACTTAATGGATTACGGTTCAAAAGGAATTTACCTTGTTCAAGACAATGTTTCGAATGAACAAGCACAATTAACGATTAAGTCAAGCGTTGTAAATGATCATGCCGAAGAGAAAAAAGTAAGACTTTGGGCGGACATTCTGGATGCGGCTGGAAAAGCAGTTGCTTATGCCGTAAAAGAAGTAAATCTCGCAGCAGGAGAAACGAAGGTAGTAGAGGTTCCAGTAACGATCCAAAACCCAACACTATGGAATGGTTTAAAAAATCCATATATGTATGAAGCAAAGGTTTCGCTTGTAAGCTTCAACGATACTGTTGATGAGCTTTTGATTCCATTTGGAGTCAGATACTTTAAAGTGGATTCCGAAAAAGGGTTCTTTTTAAATGGAGAGCATCTGCCATTACATGGTGTCTCACGCCATCAGGACCGAAAAGATATGGGCTGGGCGATTACCGAAAAAGAACACAAAGAAGATATCGAAATCATCAAAGAGGTTGGTGCTACTTCAATCCGTTTAGCGCATTATCAGCACAGCCAGACTTTCTATGATTTGTGTGATCAAGAAGGTATGGTGGTTTGGGCGGAAATTCCGTTTATTTCGGTTATGTCTAAAACAGAATTGGAAGGAATCAATGCGAAACAGCAAATGACCGAATTAATCAGACAAAACTTTAACCACCCGGCGATCATGTTCTGGGGCATTCAAAACGAAATCCAAATCGGCGGAGACCGGCCGGAAGTTAGAAGACTGGTTAAGGAATTAAATGAGCTAACCAAAAAAGAAGACCCAACAAGATTAACAACGATGGCCAACGTTATGTTTGTTAGT
Organism: Bacillus sp. EB600; assembly: GCF_024494385.1. Taxonomy (GTDB): domain Bacteria; phylum Bacillota; class Bacilli; order Bacillales; family Cytobacillaceae; genus JAEVLT01. The sequence continues at coordinate 23,144 of NZ_JAEVLT010000004.1, read as the reverse complement.
GATAAAGATGAATACAACTATATTACAGATATCGTTGGCTACAATAAGTATTATGGCTGGTATCAAGGGAAAACTGAAGATTTTGCTCCTTGGCTTGATGAATTCCATAAAACAAATCCACAGGTAAAATTAGGAATTTCTGAATACGGTGCGGAGGGGATCTTACAATACCATAATAACGATCCAAAGGTAAAAGACTATTCAGAAGAGTATCATGCCCTTTATCATGAAACCGTTTGGAAAATATTTGGGGCACGTCCATACCTTTGGGCAACTTATGTGTGGAACATGTTTGATTTCGGCGCCAATATTCGCGATGAAGGCGGCGTTAAGGGAAGAAACAATAAAGGGTTAGTAACTTACGACCGCAAGATTAGAAAAGATGCTTTCTATATGTATAAAGCCAATTGGTCTGATGAAAAATTTGTCCATATCACAAGCAAACGTTTTGTTGACCGCGTGGATGATCAGATCACTGTTAAGGTTTATTCAAACTGTGACGAAGTAACTCTTTATGCAAACGGTGCTGAGATCGGCACAAAAACAAGTGATGACCATACCTTTATGTTTGAAAATGTGGCATTGCAGGCTGGCCTAAATGAAATCAAGGCTGTTTCACATCAAGATGGTGCTTCCTTAGAGGATACTGCCAGATTCAATAAAGTGGCTGAGCCGAACCTAAGCTATGTTGCTCCTGAAGCAGAAACAGGCGGATTAGTTTCAAACTGGTTCCAAATGCCAGATTTAGGTGATGTTGAAATAGAAGAAATTGAAATTACCGATGATGTTTATTCAACACGCAGCACTCTCGGGGAGCTTTTGAAAAATCCAGAAACAAGAAAAGTGATGGACAAGTATTTATCCGGCTTTAATGAAGACCATCCGATGTTTGCGATGGCAGAGGGAATGACATTAGAAATTGTCGCTTCAATGGCAGAAGATGTGTTTACCGATAAAGTGATGTATACCCTTAATAAAGAGTTAACTAAAATCAAAAAATAATGAAAAACGAGAGCAGGGGCTGTCTATTTCCGGACAGCCCCGCTTTTAGTTTTGGTGGAATAGTTTATTTTTTTATTGGCGGGACGCCGCTTTCAACATGGAAAGGAAGGTAATTGTTACTTTCTTCATGTTCATAAAACTGTTTTTGAATTTGCTGATTTGCGCTTTCTACTTCGGAACCTGCCGCAGAAAAACTTCCTGTTCGATAATCTTTAAACTTTTCATCCATCATTTGATTGGCCTCAACAGACTCTTTATTGTATTGTTTTTTGTTAGCCGCCACATATATTCCTCCCAGCTGCATTTGCTTTTATTTTTCCCAAAGTCCTAGAAATTTACAATGCGCTCACTTGGCTAAAAATATATAGGAATTAGACACAGATATACATGTTTTTAACACTACTTTTACACTAGGTTTAGAAAAAAATCGAATTTTTCCAATAAAATAAAAGTAATTAATTATTTGGAGGGATTGGATGAAGATTACCGTTGCTGGAGCAGGATATGTAGGATTAGTTACCAGTGCTTGTTTAGCAGAGATAGGGCACCAAGTAACATGCATAGACATTGAAAAAGAAAAAATTGATATGCTTCAAAACGGAAGATCTCCCATTTACGAGCCGGGACTAGAGCCTCTTTTGGGAAAAAATCTTGGTAATGGTCAATTAAATTTCACGATGAATCCTGATCATGCATTTTCTAAAAGTGATATTATTTTCAATACAGTGGGAACGCCCGAAAAACATGACGGGTCTGTAGACTTAACTTACATTCATTCTATTACAAAAACAATTGCTTACCATATCAAAAAGGATGTTATTGTTTGCACCAAAAGCACAGTACCAGTTGGAACAAATAGCTTCATTAAAAAGCTTCTTCAATGCCACAAGCCTCCAAATCTCAATATAGAAGTAGTTGCTAATCCAGAATTTCTTCGCGAAGGCTCGGCGATCCTTGATTTTTTCAATGGAGATAGAATCGTGATTGGCTCGGATAATCCAAACTCAGCAGCGATCATCGAGAAACTATATTTACCACTAGGAATACCTATTATTAAAACGGAACTCAAAAGTGCTGAAATGATTAAATATGCTTCCAATGCTTTTTTAGCGACCAAAATTAGTTTTATCAATGAAATTGCAAACATTTGTGAAAAAGTTGGAGCCAATATAGATGATGTAGCTTATGGAGTCGGCTCTGATAAACGGATTGGACATCATTTTTTAAATGCCGGGATAGGATTTGGAGGATCTTGTTTTCCTAAAGATACAAAAGCACTAGTCCAGCTTGCCGGCAACTTTGAACACAGGTTTGAATTGTTGAATGCCGTTATTAAAGTAAATAACCGCCAGCATTCTTTACCTGTTATGAAGGCAAAGGAGATAATCGGGTCATTAAAAGGCAAAAAAGTAACCTTGCTTGGCTTAGCGTTTAAGCCGGATACTGACGATGTCCGAAACGCAGCCTCTTTAACCATTGTTAAAGATTTACTTGAGGAGGGTGCCATTGTTACTGGATATGATCCAATTGCCATTTCAAATACAGAAAAACTACTAGGAAATACCATAAAGTATGCCTTCAATATTCGCCAGGCGCTAATGGGGGCCGACATTGCAATCATTGCAACCGAATGGGATCAAATTAAGCATATTTCTTTAGAGGTGTATAGCACTTATATGAAAGACCCAATCGTAATAGATGGAAGGAATTGTTATCCCCTTCAAGAGATTAAGAAGTATCCAATTACTTATCGGTCAGTTGGAAGGCCTGACGTTAATCATGCTAACGCAAATAATTGACCTAGTATGATTAAAAAATAATGCTTCAGCTGGGAGGGAAAGTATGAAAATCGCGATTTTCACCGACACTTTTTACCCGGACATTAACGGTGTTGCTCGAACTCTTCACCGATTTACTGATTATTTGGCTGCTCAAAATATCTCTTATAAAATTTTTGCACCTGATTCTCCTACTAACGAATATGCTTCCAACCGTATCCATCGTTTTAAAAGCCTTTCCTTTTTCTTATACCCTGAATGCCGTCTGGCTTTTCCGAATATTTCTAGAATTAAAACTGAATTACAAAGTTTTTCGCCAGATTTAATTCATGTAGCTACCCCGTTTAACATCGGCCTTTGTGGTGTTTATTTTGCAAAAAAATGTAAAATTCCACTTGTTGGTTCCTATCACACTGATTTCGAACATTATTTGCAATACTATGACCTTGAATTTCTTTCGAAGCCACTCTGGAAATATATGAATTGGTTTCATAAACCTTGCAGCAAACTCTTTGTTCCGTCAATGGAGACACTAAATCAGTTAAAACACAATGGCTTTACCAATCTGGAAGTTTGGCCCAGAGGGGTTGACTGTCAGCTTTTTCATCCTTTATATGATAAAAAGAACATCCGTAGGAAATATGGACTTTCCAAAAAATTTCTTTTGACCTATGTGGGCAGATTAGCACCTGAAAAAGATGTAAATACTTTGCTTGAGGTATCCCGTTCCTTGCCTTTAAAGATGAATAACCAGATTGACTGGTTAATGATTGGTGATGGTCCATTGCGGGAGGAACTCCAACGAAAAGCCCCAGCAAACATGAGGTTCACAGGCTATTTAGAAGGCCAACAATTAGCAGAGGTGTATTCTACATCAGATCTTTTCATTTTTCCATCGCCAACTGAAACGTTTGGGAATGTAGTCCTTGAAGCACTTGCTAGTGGTACGCCGGTAATAGGTGCGAATGCGGGAGGTGTTAAAAGTATTATTAAACCAGGAATCACTGGGGACTTATGCAGTCCAGGCAGCATAGAACAGTTTTCTCATTCCATACAACAGCTCCTAGCGAATGAAAGCCGACGCCTGCAAATGGGCTGGGAAGGAAGAAAGTACGCGTTACTGCAAAAGTGGGATAAGATTTTTGATAAAATCCTTTGGGATTATACGGCAGTAATTGAGGAACTTAATGGGCGCAAATATGCATAAATACAGGAGATAAGCAATGCCAGAAAAGAATAGAGCTGAGCTGTTTAATAGAGGAGAAGCCTTGGAAGGTTTCTCTTTATTTATTTATAACTATTTAAGAATAACTGTAATGTTAATATATTGTAAATTTTGTGTAAATAACAAGCGAATAGAATATTAATTGTGAAACACAATAGTATAATAGACTTAGGAAGATTGTCGAATAAAAGGATGGATAGAAATTGATAACAATTAATAAAAATGATGTGAAACTTAATAGTCCGCATTATTACAACAATAGAGAATTAAGCTGGCTTGCCTTTAATGAACGCGTGTTGGAAGAGGCACTTGACAAACGGAATCCATTATTAGAAAGGTTTAAATTTTTAGCAATATTTAGCTCGAACCTTGACGAATTCTTTATGGTGCGCGTGGCTGGATTAAAGGATCAAGTAGAGGCCGGTTTTAATAAACCTGAAAATAAGGCGGGGATGACTCCTAAACAGCAATTACGTCAAATTGCACTTAGAACCCACAGCTTAGTTGAGAAACAATATGAAACCTTAAACAAAGTTCTTTTACCAAAGATTATGGAGGAGAATGTTGAATTTCTTCACATAGATAGGCTAACGGCAGAGCAGCTGAAGGAAATGGAGGATTATTTTGACGAGCAGATTTTTCCTGTCTTGACCCCAATGGCCATTGATGCTTACCGTCCATTTCCAATGCTCCTTAACAAAAGTTTAAATCTCGCGATCGTCATTTCCGACAATCATGAGAAGGAAGAAAGCAGCTCAAAAATTGCCATTGTCCAAGTTCCCGCAGTTTTAGGCCGATTTATACGGCTAAACTCGGACAATCAAGTGCAGCTCATCCTCCTAGAAGAAGTGATCAGTTATTTTATTGATAAATTATTTAAAGGATATAAGGTTGTTTCGGCTTCTGTTTTTAGAATTACGAGGAATGCAGACTTGACGATCCATGAAGAGGGAGCACGTGATTTACTTAAAGAAATTGAAAAGGAGCTGAAAAACCGCAAAAGGGGTGCGGCCGTTAGGCTTGAAATTCAGAAAAAGGGTTTTGATCCTTGCGTCTTACATTATTTAACAGAAGAATTGGAGATTCATCAAAAAGATGTATATGAGATTGATGGTCCATTGGATTTAACAATCTTTTTTTATTTTTATAATAAAATGAAAAATAGTTTAGATCATTTAGTTTATGAAACACTTATTCCTCAACCACCCCATGACCTTTCATCTGATGAAAATATCTTTGATAAAATTTCACAACAGGATATATTATTGCATCATCCCTATGAATCGTTTCAGCCAGTTGTTGATTTTGTTGCTGAAGCAGCAGATGATCCAGATGTCTTAGCGATAAAACAGACTCTTTATCGTGTAAGCGGGGATTCACCAATCATTGAAGCATTAAAGAAAGCAGCGGAAAACGGAAAGCAAGTGACCGTTTTAGTGGAGCTTAGAGCCCGATTTGATGAAGAACATAATGTGCAGTGGGCGAAGGAGCTTGAAATGGCTGGATGTCATGTAATCTATGGAATGGATCATCTAAAAACACATTCTAAAATTACCTTGGTCGTCAGAAGAAAAAACCATCGGATTGAACGATTTGTTCATCTTGGCACTGGAAACTATAATGATCAAACAGCCAAAATGTATACTGATTTGGGTTTATTCACATCAAAAAGGAAGTTTGGAATTGATGCTACTAATTTCTTCAATTATTTAAGCGGGTACTCAGAAAAACCTGATTTTCATCATCTTTCTATGGCACCGTTTGATATTCGGAAAGACTTTATTGCGCTCGTTGATGAAGAAATTAATTTTCAAAAAAGATTTTCTAATGGTCATATAATCGCAAAAATGAATTCATTAACAGATAAAACGATTATAATGAAACTATACGAGGCATCAAATGCTGGGGTTAAAATTGATTTAATTATTCGCGGGATCTGCTGCCTGCGACCAGGAATTAAGGGCGTAAGTGAAAACATCCGGGTTCGCAGCATTGTTGGCAGGTTTTTAGAACATAGTCGGATCTACTATTTCCATCACAATGGCGAAGAAAAAATCTTCCTTTCATCTGCGGATCTGATGACACGAAATATGGATAGACGGGTAGAAATCTTATTTCCAATTTTTGAGGGTGATAGTAAAATTCGTTTGAAGGAAGCATTAGCAAGTGCACTGGCTGACAATGTGAAAGCCAGGGAGCAGGATGTAGACGGTCGTTACCACTATGTGTCAAGGGGTAAAACGGATCCTGAAATCGAAAGCCAAATCGTATTGTTTGATAAGGCCTATCAAGTCATGGAAGATGAAGAATAGCCAAGTGTAATCAGCACATTCTTCTAAACATAATCAAAAGTGAAAAAGTTAAAAATTTTAAGCGGGGTGAATAGGAATGGAAATGGAAAATAATGAACAACAATGCAGCATTTGCAGCAGTAGTGAGTCTTTGCTTCAGGTACATGAAAAATGGATTTGCAGAGAGTGTTTACATATTGGTATTGAGAAGCTTACCTCAACATGGAAAGAGCCGCTTGTAACATTATTTAAGGAATACAGTGAGAAGTGTAATGGATGTACTTCAACAGATCATCCGGAAGTTATCCTTCAAGCCAGAGTAATTGGGCTAAAAATACGGGCTGTCCTTGAATTTTTAGGCTTAGAGAAAAACCATGAATTGTTACTGGCAGTTCGAAAAATGAACCGGGTATTAACTAGCGTTCGACAATCATATGTATTTCTTGATGAAGCAAAGAATAAAAGCAATGAAAATAAAGCCTACGCTGCACTAGTCAAAGCTGGTACAAAAAAACAGCAAAAACTGCAACAACAAATGTTCGAGAAAATCCCTGCAATCTTTAACGATTCATTTGTTAATAAAGTGGAGAAATTCATTACTAATGAACTTGTTTTTTATATTTTGCCACCAGTGAAAGAAAATGTGCTTTCTCAAGATGAAGGATGCTTTAACCAACTTGCCGATAATTTCTATCGATCTGTTGAAGAGAAAGGTCAAACAAATGCTGACACGATTAAAACACTTGATGCCGTTCAGAAAAAATCAGCATCATTATTTTATATTTATAACTATTTAAATGAGATTTTCAATGAAAAATTCCAACAAAAAGAGACTTATTATAAACAATTACAACAAAAGTTCAGCGATATAAATGATACAGAGACATCGCTTTCTCAAATCAAACGATACGAAAAAAAGCTTAATGCTCCAAAAAGCGACATTGACAATATTAAAAAAGCATTTAAAGAAAGATTAGCAGATCTTATCCATAATGATGCCAGTTTAAAAGTATCTGTAAAAGAAATGTGATTACAGCGTTTCGTTCACTGTTCCCACAATAGTTAGTAAGTCAGACAATTCCTTTTGTACAACAGGCATAAATCTTCTCATTAGATTTATTGAAAGATAAAAATGAAAAAAGCTCTGTAGGAAAAGGATTGTTGCCTGCAGGGCTTTTTTATATGGCAATAAATATAGGTGAGCTAAGACATCAAGAGGTAACTCACAAGCATTGTGAGTGTAAATGCAGCTGGTCTCGGACAGCTGACCCATTAAGATTGATAGAAAATTTATTGTATAATGGAAAAAATGATTCACAAAGGAGATACATATGGAACCTTCGAAAAGCAAATGGGCCATCATTGACATAGGGTCGAATACAATCCGGCTTGTGCTTTATCATAAAAATGAATTAGGGAGATATAAAGAAGCAGAAAACATCAAAGCAGCGGCAAGACTTCGTCATTATTTAAATAAAAACGGAATGCTCGAATTAAAAGGGATCACGTTATTAATAAAAATTTTAAAGGGATTTAACGAGGTTTTAGAATTTCACAGTGCGGAACATGTCAAATGTGTGGCAACAGCTGCAATCAGACAAGCAGTTAACAAAGATGAAATTTTAAAAATTGTAAAAGAACAAACTGGCTTTGAAATCAATATCTTGTCTGAAAAGGAAGAAGCTTATTATGGCTACTTTGCGGTAATTCAAACAACTCCGATAGACGAAGGTGTCACGATTGATATTGGCGGCGGAAGCACCGAAATTACCTATTTTCAAAATCGACAATTAATTCACTCACATAGTTTTCCTTTTGGGGTTGTTTCTTTGAAAGAACAGTTTATAAAGGGTGAAAAAATAACAATAGAGGAAAAAGACAGTTTACTCGATTTTATCAGGCAATCTTTTCAAAAATTACCGTGGCTCAAGGATTTGCAAGTACCAATCATTGCAATCGGAGGCAGTGCTAGAAATGTGGCACAGATTGACCAAAACATGAAAAATTATCCACTATCAGGAATCCACCAATATACGATGACCCCAATGGATTTGAATAAAATTCTTTCTATAGTAGAAAGCTTAAAAACCATCCAAGTAGAAAAACTTGAAGGTTTATCGAAAGACCGTTCTGATCTTATTCTGCCGGCGTTAGAAGTTTTTGTTCAATTAAGTGAATATGTTCAATCAGAAAAATTTATGTTTAGCGGGAAAGGATTAAGAGATGGAATCTTCTTAAAAAAATATGAAAACAGAGGCGATCTCTTTGATACAGATGAGATAGTTAAGAGGAGTATCAATGAATTAGTATTTGATTATCGGATTAGTACAAAACATTCGGAGCATGTTGCTTACCTTGCTAAACAAATATCTTCTCAATTAGAAACAAAGTTTGGAATTAGTTTGGATGATAATACAAAGAAAATGATTGATTTTAGTGCACATGTCTATTATTTGGGTCAATATGTTGACCCGGATTTATATAGTCAACATACATTTTATTTATTAGCTAATTCATCGATTAATGGATTAGAGCACAAGGATCGTTTAAAGTTGGCGTTAATCGCCTCATTTAAAAATAAAACATTATTAAAACAATACTGTGGACCATTTGCAAACTGGTTCACGAGAGAAGAGCTCCAAGAAATCAGGATTGCCGGTGCTTTGACAAAGTTAGCGGCTGCCCTCGATGCATCTAAAAGAGGGATTGTAAAGAGCGTCTTCTTGCAAAAAACGAATGAAAATGAAGGCTCCATCACGATAAAATGTATCGGCTATCATTTCATTGAAAAGTATCAAGCGGAAAAACAGATAAAACATTTAGAAAAGGCTATTAATAAAGGCATCAAGTTAATCTTTTTGAAATAATTCAGTTCGCAATAATTTCTAAACAAAACATCTAAACGCTATCGGCCAAAATTCGTGTGGTTTTGTTGAAGATTGAGGTTTCAAGAAGTCAATAGAACAAAATAATTTATTTCTTATTCCAGAATAATGTCTTATAATTAAATCAATTGTTGAGTGGAGGCATCATGATGGAAAGTACTTCGCATTTTCTCATAAATCTACTAGTCATATTAATTGCTCTGCTCTTTCTCCAATATAAGATGAATCAGCTAGAATCCAAGCATTCTCAAACTAAAATAGTCATCTTTTTTTGCTTAACGATAACGATTGCTTTCTGTATGTTGTTTCCATTTAAATATTCTGATGGGATTATTTTTGATTTGCGTTTTGTTCCGTTTGTACTTGGATGTTTATATGCTGGAAGACTAACAAGAATATGGATGGTTCTATTGATTATTGGTTTACGCCTTTCGAATGGAGTAGAACATTCATGGTTTGCGATCATTAACATTCTCATTTTTTATTTCGTGATAATGAAATTTCGGGTTATATATATTCGATTATCTAAGATGGAAAAAAATTTACTAACGGGTTTTTTAATGATGCTTATGTCACTGTGGACATTAGCGGGAGCTAAATATCTTTTCCATTTACCGATCACGTTTCAAATTTGTATTTCCTATATTGGTATCCAAACGGGAGGCATGTTGATCGTTGGCTATATGGTTGAGTTGATGAGAGAGCAGCAGATGCTTCTTCGTAAACTAGTTCGAATGGAAAAAATGGAAGTAGCAGGACAACTTGCTGCAAGTATATCTCATGAAATCCGCAATCCATTGACTTCTACACGTGGATTTTTACAATTGCTGTCAGAGTCAAAGGAAATTACAAATGAAGCAAAAGATTACATATCAATTGCCATAAGTGAATTAGACCATGCAGAAGGCATAATCCGAGATTATCTTACGTTTGCAAAACCAGCACCTGAAAAATTTGAAAATCTAAAGGTACAATCCCAAATTGAAAAGGCTTTGCGGATTATTGACCCTTTAGCCAAAATGAGTCGTGTGGAAATAGTATCTAGTTTATGTTCGTGCTTAATTAAAGGGAATGCTGGGATGTTTCAACAAGTTCTCGTTAACATTATCAAAAATGGAATTGAAGCAATGCCTGCAGGCGGAACACTTACCATTGGTTGCTGCAGGGACCAATCAATGGTAAGCATAACAATATCTGATGAAGGCGTAGGTATGAGTGATCAACAAAAAAGCCGACTTGGTGAGCCTTATTTTTCAACAAAAGGCCCTAAAGGTACGGGACTTGGGATGATGGTCGTCTATCGTATTGTTGAAAGCATGAATGGAAAAATTCAAATTCGTAGTGAACAGGGGATTGGAACAAGGATTACACTTCGTTTTCCGGCATGTTCAGGTGAGTAAAATTTATTAATCTTCGCATTCATTGAATTTCTTTGTTTAATTGGACTTGCAGGTGTATTAATTATAAATATGTTTATATAAAATAAAAAACGAATAGCATTTGATAAAGTGAATGCTATGAAAGGAGTAACCTACTACCTTACACAGGTAAGATAGCAGACATTTGGGTCATTCCCCCGTTACTTTAACGTAACGGGGGAATGACCCTTTTTTTAGGACTAAACAGCTGAACGTTTTTCCGATTTCTGCTAACTACTACTGCAAGGAACACACATTTGTCAAACCCTCTTGAATATTTCCTATAAAATACATTTTTGGATAAATAGTGAGGTTTGACTTATTAAAAATAGAGTGTGCGGGTATAATGGAATGTATTTTAAAATCAAGGAGGTGCAGGATGTGAGAGAGGAATTAAAAATACTTTTTCGTATTTTTACCACAACTAGGGATGCTATTGAAAAATTTATCGATATGCTTGATCCAGTAATCAAAAACGCTAGTGATGAACATGAACGCCTATATTATCACCATATTACAGAAGAGGAAGAGCAGCGGCTGTCCCGTTTAGCTGAACTGATCCCGCTGATCAGCCAGTTTGAACAAGAAAAAGAAGAGACAGATTTTGTACCAACTAACAATGAATTTAATCGCCTTTTGCAGGAATTAAACCTTGAAAAGTTTGGATTACATAATTTCGTTGAGCATCTTGATTTAGCACTTTTTCAATTTACAGATAGCGAGCGAAGTACGCTATTAAAGCAGATGAGAGATGTTTCATATCATGATTATCAATTAGTAAAAGAAATACTGACGGAAATAAATGCAAGGTTTGATCATCAATATGTGGATCCGCATGCACACCATGATGAAGATCATGATCATTTGGCTAAATCCGTTTCTGATTCTTCACAAACCATAAACAAAGCAAAGGGATTTACAGTAGGGAGTTTAATCGGATAAGGGAAAAGGAGGAAAAAAATGTACTATTCATCTTATTCACAGGATTTGCCATTAACAAATCAGGACATGGAGAGATTAGAACAAACTGTCATTGAAGCGGCTAGAAGGCAATTAGTGGGACGACGATTTATTGAATTGTACGGCCCGCTTGGAAGAGGCGTGCAAAGCATTTTTAATGATATTTTTATGGAAAACTATGAAGCTAAAATGGATTTCCAAGGATCATTTGATCCAGAGATCGAAACAAGCAAACGGGTCAATTATACAATCCCCATGCTGTATAAAGATTTCGTTTTATACTGGCGTGATCTCGAGCAGGCGAAAGTTTTAGATATCCCGATCGATTTTTCACCCGCTGCAAATGCGGCCCGTGATGTAGCCATTTTAGAGGATCAGATGATTTTTCACGGATCGAAGGAATTTGATATTCCGGGTCTTATGAACGTAAAAGGCCGGTTAACACATTTAATTGGGGAGTGGTATGAATCAGGGAATGCCTTTCAGGATGTGGTGGAAGCAAGAAGTAAATTGCTTGAAATGAACCAAAATGGACCGTTTGCCCTGGTGTTATCCCCTGAGCTATACTCCTTGCTGCATCGTGTACATAGGGATACAAACGTTCTTGAAATTGAGCATGTCCGTGAGCTTGTGACAGATGGAGTTTTTCAATCACCTGTCTTAAAAGGAAAAACAGGAGTCCTGGTTAATACAGGAAGGAATAATTTAGATCTTGCTATTTCAGAGGATTTTGAAACAGCCTACCTGGGAGATGAAGGAATGAATCATCCATTCCGCGTTTACGAAACAGCCGTACTGCGAATTAAGCGTCCATCTGCTATTTGTACGCTGGAAGACCCTGAGCCTTGATGGTATCAAAATGGATAATAGAGTATGGACAGTTGGATCCCTCATTCCGGGAAGTATAAAACTACATACAGTATTAACACCAAACAGATCCCGTCGGGAATTACCGTATTCAAAGAACATTATCTTGCAGCAAAATGAAAAGAGTTTTGAAATCCGCCCTGCGAAGGGGAAACTGCTGGATGCTGCATTAAATCAGGGAAATGAATTAAGCTACAAATGCCGCAAAGGAACATGTGGATTATGTTCTGTAAAAATCGTTGAGAATGGCACTGGACTTTCCAAGCCAAATGAAAAAGAGAAAGAAAAGTTAAAGGCAGAGATAAATAACGGTTTCCGATTAGCTTGTCAAGCCGAAATTCTTTTGTAAAAAAACGAGGTTCTTATCGGACCTCGTTTTTTTCATCATACAGACTTATTAAGTTGGCAATTAATTTGTAATAATGTCTATTTTTTCAGCATAATTTTTTCAAGGTCATCCAGCATTAAGTTAGCTGCCATAACGCCGCCGGCAGTATTCCAAACTGCGTCACTAACCTCATGGGCATTCCCGCTTTTTACTACATTTAAATTTTTCCAAAGTGGATCATTCGTCCATTCTTTTGCTGTATCCAGTGCTGCTTGATCACCTTTTGGCGCATAAGTGAAGTAGAATAGGACATCTCCATCCATTTTCGGAATAACTTCTTTTCCAACCTCAATTGCAAGGTTGCCTAGCTTATTGTTTGGAGTGAAGAGCTCTTCCTGCTGTTTAGGGTGTTTAAATCCTAATTGGTCGAAAATAATACCGGAAAAAGAATCAGTATAATAAATACGGGACTTTCCTGCCATGAAGCGGACAACGGAAACTTGTTGATTAACCTTATCCCCGAGTTTTTGCTTTAAAGTGTCTACATGTTTATCAAAATCGTTTAATACTTCTTTTCCTTTTTCTTCTTTGTTTAAAGCTTTTGCATATAATTCAAAATTCTCTTTCCAATCTCCTCTTAGTGTTTCTGAAAAAATCGTTGGAGCAATCGCACTTAGTTGATTATAGACAGCTTCTTGACGCAACTTGTTTCCAATAATTAAATCAGGTTTTAGGGCAGCAACTTTCTCCAAATTTACTTCTTGCTCAACACCGACAACTTCTACTCCGTCCATCTTCTTTTTAATATGATCATACCACGGATCTCCAAGCCATGATTGAACAGCACCCACTGGTTTTACGCCTAATGCCAATAATGCTTCTGTACCTTCGTTTGTAAGAACGACAATTCTCTTAGGTTTTTTTTCTAAAGTGGTTGTACCCATTGCATGTTCGACGGTATAACTTGTTTTTTCCGTTTTCTTGTCTGCTTCTTTTGTTGCAGCTGGTTTTTCTTCAGCCGCGTCGTTACCGCAAGCGGCAAGAAGGAAGAGTGCAACGAAAGAAAAAATGGCAAATAATTGTTTAAAACCTTGCATACTATGTAGCCTCCTGTATCATTGTAAATGAGAATCGTTATCACTTGTAATCTATCATAAAATGGATTTATTACCATGTCAACAGCTAATTGAAAATGATTATCAAAATCATTGACGGGTTTCTACTTGTCTACTATACTGATAAACATAATTCAGTAGTGGGAAAGGTATTAAGCTATGTTATTAAAAAATACATCTCAAAAATGGATAGGCTTTGCCGCGGGTATTATTATTCTGTGTTTCTTAATGTGTGCAAGTATCGTGTACGGGTATACAGAAACATCCTGGGGGATGGCCATTGATGCTTTTACAAATTTTAATGGTTCAAATGAACATATTGTCATTCAATCGGTAAGACTACCCCGTGCATTCATTGCCGCTTCAGTTGGTGCGAGTTTAGCAGTTTCGGGTGTGTTAATGCAGACATTAGCAAAAAATCCGCTTGCCTCACCGGATATTTTTGGGGTTAATGCGGGAGCGGGAGCTGCTGTTGTAATAGCTGTAACCATGTTTAGTATGGGGAATCTTCAATACTTCACTTGGGTTGCTTTTACAGGAGCGGCTATTGCAGCAATTAGTGTTTATGCTGTTGGGTCAATAGGCAGGGAAGGGTTAACTTCCATGAAGCTGACCCTTGCCGGAGCCGCAATGACCGCGATGTTCGCCTCCTTTACTCAAGGAATTCTCGTTTTAAATGAAGCTGCTTTAGAACAAGTATTATTTTGGCTGGCGGGTTCAGTATCAGAAAGAAAGCTTGAAAACCTAACGGCAGTTCTTCCTTATTTGGCTTTTGGCTGGATTGCTTCTATTTTGATGGCAGCTAAAATGAATGTGCTGTCAATGGGGGAAGATGTGGCGAAAGGACTTGGATTAAATACTGCTTTCATAAAAATAAGTGTTGGGGTCATTGTTATCCTGCTATCAGGAGGGGCAGTTGCGGTTGCAGGTCCAATCGGATTTATTGGAATCGTTGTTCCGCATCTGACCCGTTCCCTCGTAGGGATTGACCATCGCTGGGTGATCCCGTTTTCCGGGATACTGGGAGGAGTATTACTCGTTGCAGCTGATATTGCATCCAGATACATATTGATGCCGCAGGAAGTTCCAGTTGGTGTTATGACTGCAATGATCGGAACCCCATTTTTCATCTATATTGCCAGAAAGGGGTTCAATGGATGATGAATCAAAACAAAGTCTTTCGAATATTTAAAGGGAAAATTTCATACTTAATCGATAAAAAAGCACTATTTGTTTTCGTTGGATTGCTGATTGGAGCTGCAGCTGTTGTTATTACCAGCACAGGTCTAGGAGAAATGAAAATCAGCCCTATAAAGGTATTGAAGGCGTTTTTCGGCGGTGGGGCAGAAATGGACCGCCTTGTCATCTTTTCCTTTCGATTGCCGAGAATTATCATTGCTTTAATGGCAGGAATGGGCCTTGCAGTTGCGGGGGGGATTTTGCAGGGGATGATTCGAAATCCACTTGCATCTCCTGATATGTTGGGGATTTCCGGTGGGGCCGCCGTTGCGGTTGTCGGTTTTTTAGCCATTTTTAGTGATGAAAAAACACATGTATTAACGGTAAGCATCAACTGGCTGCCGGTGGCCGCTTTTGTCGGAGCAACAATCGCCGTGTTCCTTATTTATTTTTTATCCTGGAAAAATGGTATCTCGCCAATCAGACTTATTCTGATTGGAATTGGGATCATGACCTTAATGAAGGCTCTCACTACATTGATGATGGTTTTAGGGCCCATTTATCAAACTAGCCAGGCAAACATTTGGATTACCGGAACAGTATACGGCTCAACATGGAAAAATGTAGCTGTTCTAATGCCTTGGACGATCATTCTTTTAATAATAGCATTCTTTTACGCAAGGAATGTAAATATTCAAGAACTTGGCGAAGAGATAGCGACAGGTCTGGGAGGCCGGGTACAAATGCAGCGTTTTACGTTATTAATGCTCAGCACGGGCCTCGTTGGCGGCGCGGTTGCTTTCGCCGGCGGAATCGGTTTTGTTGGTTTAATGGCACCTCATATGGCACGAAGACTGGTGGGTTCTGCATTTGGAGCGTTATTGCCTGTTTCGGCCCTGCTGGGTGGAATATTAGTGATGCTGGCGGATTTAGCAGGGCGAACATTATTTTCACCATTGGAAATACCTGCAGGTGTTTTTACGGCGGGAATTGGGGCGCCATACTTTATATACTTATTATTTAAGACGAGAAACGCATAGATTTTTCAAAAATAAGTTGAAAGGAGCGTTAAAATGAGGCAGGAAATTGAAACAAAAAAATTAACACTTTCATATGGAGATACGATTATCATCAATGAACTCAATCTTAAGATTCCAAAAGGAGAGATTACTGTTTTTATCGGAGGAAATGGCTGCGGGAAATCAACACTTTTGCATTCTATTGCCCGGCTTCTAAAACCAAAATCAGGCGCCGTATTACTTAAAGGGGAGGAGATTGCTAAGCTTTCTACAAAAGATGTGGCTAAAAAAATGGCGATTCTTCCCCAATCTCCAGAGGCACCAGAAGGCCTTACGATTCTTCAGTTGGTAAAGCAGGGCCGTTACCCGTATCAATCCTGGTTAAAACAATGGTCAATAGAAGATGAAAAGAAAGTACAGGATGCATTAAAAGCAACAGGGATTGAGCATTTAAAAGATCGGACCGTAGATTCTTTATCGGGAGGGCAGCGCCAGCGTGCCTGGATTGCAATGACGCTTGCACAGGATACGGATATTATTTTACTGGATGAGCCGACTACTTATTTAGATATGACCCACCAGATCGAAATTCTTAATTTGCTTTTTGAACTGAACGAGAAAGAACATCGAACGATTGTGATGGTACTGCATGATATAAATCTCTCTTGTCGTTATGCACATAATATTGTTGCGATCAAGGACCAAAAGATTTTTGCACAAGGTAAGCCCGAGTATGTAATCAATAGTAATCTTGTTAAGAACGTGTTTGGAATGGATTGTAAAATAATGATTGATCCTTTATTTGGAACTCCGATGTGTATTCCATACGGAAAGGGAAGAAACATCTTAAAAAAGGAGAGAAAGGAAGCATAAAAATAATCCCTATCCTGAAGGTAGGGATTATTTTACGCTTTCTTTTCTTCTATAATAAGGCATTGAATAAAAAACTTTAAATTCTGCCTTTTGGTTACAAATTGAACATGTACATATAACTTGAGTTAACTTTGAAACATGGGGGACGTCAAACTTTTTAAGGGCATCCTTTACATGTCTTTTACACACTAACAACCTAACAACCTCACTTTCAATAGATTTCTATTCAATTTATGTATATGAAACGCTAGATTTTAAGAGACAAATAATCAAGTCTGTCATTCAGACCTGAAGGCGCTGTCAAAACGAATAAACAAGAGTATACAAAACCTAATTAAGTTAAGCTTGCCGGGCAGGGATTTTTTTAGGAAAACGAGGCTCCTCCGGGAACCTCGTTTTTATGCATAGATCCGGTCATTTATAGGGATAATTTTTTCTTCAAGAGGGAACGGAAGAGACACATTGTGGTTTTTAAGTTCAATTACACTGATATCTTTCACAAGTTTTAGTGATTCCTTCTTAAAGGAATTTGTTATAAACCCAGAATTTACCTGGCATAATTTTTGTAAGTATCGGATGGTATCCTGAAGTAATATTTGTTTTACATGAAGATTATTTAGCTGACAAATTAATTTATGTTTTAATCCTTTGATAACACCGATTTGATCAACATGAAACATAATATTTGTTCCATTTTCATCAATAAAGCAAAGGGAAACATATTGACCTTTCGACATGTCAACATTCGTAAACACCGGGTTATGATAGGTTTCACCTGAAGATAAACGAATGATGTCTGCTTCAACAGCCCCGCCAAGTTTTCGGTGGTTCGATATAACAGTATGAATGTCTTTTAATCCATATAGCATATTCAACATGGTGTTACCCCCTTGAATTTTCTGAATATCATATACATAATTTTATAGATAATGAGAATCATTGTCAATTGGATTTGATGTTAAAAATTGTTGATAAAATTTTCCATTCACTGGTTTCCACGATATTTTATGGAAGCATTTTTGGTACAGCCGGTGCTATTATTATTTATTTCATAAAAAAATATGTTGTTCGATTAGAGTTGCTGGATGTAGCGGAAAAAGGCCTCTTATTTTTGCTGATAGGTTTATGCCTGATTTGGGTTATTTCAAATTATCGCAACCAACTGAATAAGTATGGAAAAGCGGTTCTATTTAGTTTTTCATTTGTTTTTGCACTTGTACAATCCGAGCTTATTATTCTTGCTTCCATCCCGCAATTTTCGATGGCAAATGGGATAAACACCGAATGGATTGGAAAAATGGCGCTTACTGCACTTGCCGTCCTCTTGCTTTTTTTTATGGCGCTGGGAATGAACCGGCTCGGGCTCAAAATGAATAGAAAATTTGTATTCATTTTGTTTATTTCTCAATCGCTAATTCTTTTGGCAAAAGAATTAACTGAGTTGCTGCAAATGCTCTTTAGTTTGCAGATTCTGCCTTTAACCATGTGGGCATTAGAAGTTCTTGCTCCACTAGTAAACCATAAAGATTACTTTTTCTATATTATAGCCATTACAATCGTCTCGTTTTTATTCGTTTCTTCAATATCTATTTACCGCTTTATAAAGGAGAAAAAAGTTACCTTTGCCAATCCGGCTGAAAAAAGGAAACTATTTGCACAATCAGTAAGAACCCGCAGATGGCTTTATAGTTTTGCTGCCATTCAGATGATCTTTTTTTCTTTCTTAGCTGGTGCGAAAGTCATCCAAGCAAAGGCGGTAACTTCAAATCCGCCGGTTGAAGTAACATCCCGTGATGGGCATATCCATATCCATGATGACATGCTAAAAGAAAAAGGATTAAATGTCTTTTCGTATCGTTTTCCTGATCACACAGAAGCCCGCTTTATCGTTGCTGGAAAATCAGTTAAAAAAATTTTTTGGGCAAATAATATCCTTAATTTTGTCCCTTATCTTGAGGCAACAGGCAAGATTAGCTCTAAACAAAAATCAGTTCGTTTGATCGGTACCTGGTTTAACAAGCGAATTCAACAAAATGGCAACAATGCTTCAGCAGTGGGGCTTTCGACGATGAAATCCTGGTGGAAGATGAACGGAAAATGGCCTGAAGAGGGAAACGACAGTAAAGAAATCGTTGTTGGAAAACAATTGGCTACGGAACTAAACCTTGAACAAGGAAACAATATAGAAGTAGAAACACATTCATTAAAAGGGCCAAAAAAAGTTTCTTTTAAAATTGTTGGTATTATCGACGCTGATGGAGTGGAAGATGAATCCATCTTTGTTCCATTAAATACGATGCAGACCGCTTTAGAACTTCCAGGGAAGATCAGAAGGGCGGAGGTAAGTGCTTTAACCGTTCCTGAAAATGAACTGGCGAAAAAAGCTGGTGACAATCCTTCTTATTTAAGCGAAAAGGAATATGAAACATGGTATTGTACAGTATATGCCAGTGCCATCGCTTATCAGATTGAGGAAGTAATAAAAGGATCTGAAGCAAAACCCATTCGTCAGATCGCACAATCAGAAGGTGTCATCCTAAATAAAATTAAAGGTATGATGTTTATTATTTCTGTTGAGCAACCATTTGTTCTGCCTTAGGGATCGCAAGTTTAATGAATAGTAAAATTTCCGAACGAGGGAAGGAAATTGCACTGATGAAAGCAATCGGAGCAACAGAAAGTTCAGTTGTCCTGCTGTTTATTAGTGAAGCAATGATAAGCGGTTTAATTGGAGGAATTGCAGGATATGGAATCGGCATCTTTATTACGCAATTTATGGGCCAGAGTATTTTTGGAACAGAAATAACAATTAAACTGATTGGATTTCCACTTATTCTTTTACTTTCAATCGTTATGACTTGCGTAGGAAGTTATCCTGCTATTCGAAAAATTATTCGCTTAGATCCCGTCGGTGTACTCCAGGGGAGGTGAGGACAAAGGTGGAAAAGTATAAATTGTTTTCTAAGTTAGTGCTGCGGGCACTGTTGTATAGAAAAGTACCTACAATTGTTTCGTTACTTGTAATTGTTTTAGGAACGAGTATAATTGGCGGTTTAGTAAATCTTTATTACGATATAAATGAAAAAATGAGTAAAGAGTTTCGGGCATATGGAGCGAATATATTAATCTATCCATCTAAACAAACTTCAAAGATAGAGATGGATAAAGTAAACCAAATTACTGATAAAATCCCAAAATCCAAAATAGTTGGTATAAGCCAATGCAGTATTCAGTTGTTCAAATGAACGAGAAACCAGTGGTTCTGGCAGGAACATGGTTGGATCAAATGAAGAAGGTAAGTCCCTATTGGCGTGTGGATGGCAGTTGGATTAACGACCGGAAAAATATAAAGGAAGCAATGGTAGGCGTCAATATAGCAAAAAAATACGATATCAAACCAGGTTCAGACATTGAACTTTTTGACCAGAACAAACGCGGTATGACGATTTCAGTGAGAGGAGTTGTTACCTCGGGCGGGAAGGAGGACAATCAAATTTTTGTCAGTACAGACCTGGCTGAAAAACTTTCACAAAAGAAATCAACCGATATCATTTTGTTAAGTTTACTAGAAAAGGGTTCTAATTTAGAGAAAAAAGCGGGAACATTACAAGTGTCCATCCATTGAATAAATGTGAAACCAATTAAACAAATGGGACAATCAGAAGAAAAAATGCTAGGAAAGATTCAGAATTTAATTCGCTTAATTGGAATGATTATTTTTGTCATTACAATTCTAACTGTTTCCATTACGATGATCAGTATGATCAATGAAAGGCGAAAAGAAGTGGGATTAAAAAAAGCACTTGGGGCTTCTAATAAATTATTATTTCTTGAATTCCTGACTGAAGGTGTGATCATCAGTATCATTGGAAGTACCTTTGGTATAACCGCTGCATTTTATATTGCTCAATTAATTGGAAACAGCGTTTTCCATGCAGATATTGCTTTTTAATTTATGCTCATTCCCTGGACCTATATACTGGCACTGTTAATTGTTGCTATTTCTTTCTTTTTTCCGGTTAGAAGAATTATGGAGGTTCAGCCAGCCATTGTGTTAAAGGGAAATTAAAGGAGGAAGAAAGATGTCGATTTTAGAAATTGAAGGATTTCAAAAAGTTATGGAAATCTTCAAGTTTTAAAGAAGATGGACCTAAGTGTTAAAGAAGGGGAATGGGTTGCGATAATGGGCCCTTCCGGCTCTGGGAAAAGCACGTTATTAAATATCATAGGTTGTATGGATACTCCATCAACAGGGTTTGTAAAATTAATGGGGTTGAGACCTCTCAGTTAAATAAGAAGCAATTGACTGAGTTACGCAGGGAAACAATCGGTCTCGTTTTTCAACAGTTTCATCTTATCCTGCATTTAACTGCCTTGGAAAACGTTATGTTAGCACAGTATTAGCACAGTATGCCTGATGAAAAGGAAGCAATTGCTGCCTTATCTCGTGTGGGGCTTAAAGATCGTCTTCATCATCATCCGGGGCAGCTTTCAGGTGGAGAACAGCAAAGAGTGTGTATTGCTAGAGCACTCATAAATTATCCTTCTTTAATTCTTGCGGATGAACCTACTGGAAATTTGGATGATGAGAATGAACAAATCATAATGGATGTCTTTGATCAATTACATCAAGAGGGGCACACGATCATTATGGTAACTCACGATAAAGAAGTGGTAGAAAATGCTCAAAGAGTAATTATGTTTGAATATGGAAGAATTACAGAAATTATAGAGAATAGAATCAATGCTTAAAGGGAAACCAACAGGTATGGGAATTACCTGTTGGTCTTCTATCTTTTGGTGATAAGAAAGCATAAAGTTTCATTTGGTAAACTTCTCTGCTAGATTAGGAAAGAGGGAAAACTAACTATTATTTATCCCAGCAGTTTTAATAGAATAATTATTTTCTGCAATTAATTTTTAATGAGAATTAAATCATATTGTAAAACTGTAAAGTTCTATGTATGATACATTGAATTTAGTATTGAAATTACCGCAAGAGAATAATAAAGCATTATACCATTATTACGATTTTCATATAGCAACGCTTGAACGGGTAGCTACATCGTCCATTTCATGTGAATGAGGGATTAATATGTTGATACGTTACAAAAAAATGTTTGAAAAAATAGCAATGGGCTTATTATCGTTTATGCCGAACGAAAAAGAACTACAAAAGCTTCAGATGACGATGAATCAATATAAAACAGAACAAGATCGCCAACTCTTTTTGTGGAAAGAGGAGGAAGGCATCATTGGACTGATCGGTGTTTTATTTGTAGATAAGCACCTAATCCAAATACAGCACATTTCAGTAAACCCTTCCCATCGTGGTCAAGGAATCGGCAAAAGGATGCTTAAGGCCATAAAAGAGCTTTATTCAGATACTCCGTTTGTTCCCGATGAAAATACAGTTGCATTTTGTGGTAAATGCGGCATAAATGAATCTTTGCCAACCAGATGGTCGAAAGAACCTGCATAAAACTTCAACTACTACTTTTTGCTTTGTGTGTCAATTTATCGAGCGTATTTAAAAGGAGGGGGTTATCTCTCCCCTGTTTCTTGCTTGGTTAAATTTTTGTTTAGAATCCGCTACCTTTATATAATATAAAATAGATTAAAAAGGAGAAAAAGTATGACAACAGAAGAGCATGACCTTCCTGAAGAGTGGGGTGAGTTAGCAAAAGAAGCGATGAAATCCAATATAACGAAAGAGGATTTCAAGCAATTTTTAAAAAAGGAAAAAGAGAAAAGGGATAAAGGCTTAAGGTGATCTAACCTCTAAGCCTTTTTTTATTATTCAATTTTAAATTTAATATAAAGTTTGATCATTTAAAATGCTTGATCAAAAATCCTGTAATAAAGTGTTAAAATGATATTTTGTTTTATTCTTTTTCTTCGAAAGGGAGTATTAGTTGTACGATTAATATACTTTGTATTGAACATAATTATAGGTGAATACCAACCAATTGGAAAAAGTCTCCTATTGTAAGGTGACACGGAAGGTGTTATTCTAGGAAAGCTGATTCATTAAAAGCTTCAAGAAAGCGAATTTTTTAAAACCAAATAATTTTCGCGGAAGTTGACAAAAATGAATTAGAATGATATAATTTTTTTGTAGCTGATGAAAAGTTAATTATAAAAAAGTGGTTGACAAAGTATTCAGTTGAGAATATAATAATGAAGTTGCCTTTTAGAAATTGT
>NZ_JAEVLT010000039.1 GCF_024494385.1 Bacillus sp. EB600 | reverse complement strand
TTTTAAAATATATAAATTATTTTTATGCTCATTATAATATCTGAACACTTCATCTGAAATATAATACAGTATTGGTATAAACGAATAATCTCCTGCTATTGAGGACAAACAATGTATTTTTGGAAGGGACAACATCCATCATTAGATTGAAACATATGGTAGAGGACGGAGAATATGAAACGGATTCTAATAACGGGGGCTTTGGGGCAAATCGGAACCGAATTAACAGTAAAATTAAGAAAGATTTACGGTTCCGATGCTGTCATTGCTTCTGATATTCACATAAATGAGAGCGAAACAGCAGAGGGTGGTCCATTTGAAATTCTTGATGTTACTGAATTAAAGTCAATGTTTGAGATTGCGAAGAAATATAGCGTCGATACTGTAATCCATCTTGCGGCTCTGTTGTCAGCCACTTCAGAAGCGCGACCCATTTACGCCTGGAATTTAAACATGGGCGGATTACTGAATGCACTTGAAACCGCTAGAGAAATGAAGGCACAATTTTTTACACCAAGTTCGATTGGAGTCTTTGGGCCTTCCACTCCAAAGAATTTAACACCGCAGGATACGATTATGCGCCCAACGACAATGTACGGCGTAAATAAAGTGGCTGGGGAACTCCTTTGTGATTACTATTATCAAAAATTTAATGTTGATACACGTGGACTGCGCTTTCCCGGGTTGATATCCTACGTGGCACCCCCGGGTGGAGGGACAACCGATTATGCTGTAGAGATCTTTTATTCAGCAATTAAACACGGAAATTACTCTTGCTATATCGATAAAGGGACCTATCTGGATATGATGTATATGCCGGATGCCTTGAATGCCATAGTTAATTTAATGGAAGCAGACTCCTCCAAACTTACCCATCGCAACTCCTTCAATGTGACAGCAATGAGCATCGCTCCTGAAGAAATTGCTGCAGAAATTACCAAACATATACGAGGATTTACTATTACCTATAAAGTTGATCCAATTCGGCAAAGAATCGCTGAAAGCTGGCCTAATTCTCTTGATCCAGCTGCAGCAGTAATAGAATGGGGCTTTAAAGCAAAATATAATTTAGCAACAATGACAAAAGACATGATTCAAAATGTACGAAAAAAAATCTAATAAAACGGAAAATGACAGGCACCATCCAATTTTTGAATGGTGCCTAGTCACTTTCTATTTTTTCAGATAGATAAGTTTGTCTTTTTTTTCGGTAACACGACCGATTATTGCTGCATTTCTCAAACCATTTTGATGGAGGTCTTCAACGTACAGTGCAGCCTCATTTTCTGGAAGTGAAACAAGCAGGCCGCCAGATGTAACCGCATCACAAAGGATTAGCTGTTCTTCTGGAAGAAGGTCTGCATAATCAATATCATTACCAAGCCATTTATGGTTTGATTTTGAGCCACCTGGTACAACTCCATCCTTGGCTAACTTTTCAGTTCCTTCAAGAAGTGGGACATCCGAGAATGTCATGTCAAAGCTGACATTACTTCCACGCGCCATTTCACTTCCATGTCCGAGAAGTCCAAATCCCGTAACATCTGTAACAGCGTGTGGATGGTATTTCCGCAAACACTCAGCTGCTGTCTTGTTTAACAATGCCATTGTTTCCGTTACAGTTTGTTCTTGTTCCGGGGTTACTACGCTTCTTTTTATGCCTGTCGTCATCATGCCAACACCGATCGGCTTCGTTAACACAAGAACGTCACCTGGTTTAGAGCCTACATTTTTCCAGATTTTCTTCGGGTGAACGATTCCTGTTACAGATAGTCCGAATTTTGGCTCTTGGTCATCGACAGAGTGCCCACCTACGGTTAAAGCACCAGCCTCTTTCACTTTGTCTGCTGCACCACGAAGAATCTCGGTTAGCATCTCCGGACCTAACTTCTTAATTGGATAGCCAACAATATTCATCACGGTTTTTGGGTCCCCGCCCATTGCATAGACATCACTCAAGGCATTTGCAGCGGCAATTTGGCCGAACATATAGGGGTCATCAACGATAGGTGTAAAATAATCAACTGTCTGGATTAATGCGATGGAATCCGTTAATTGATAAACACCAGCATCATCAGCTGTTTCATTTCCAACAAGTAATTCGGGTACAGTTTCTTGCTTTGGTAAACTGCGCAAAACTTGCGCAAGGTCTTCAGGACCTATTTTACAGCCTCAACCAGCTTTGGTTGACAAAGAAGTTAGGCGAATTTTCTCTTGTTCACTCAAAATGTCCACCTCCATTGTATTCAAATTCAATTTCTAATTTAATTCTATTTAAATCGTTTTAGATAGAATTAAATTAGATGGAAATAGCGCGGTAAGACTTTTCCATTAGGGAAAGAATGCTTTCAACCTAACGAATAGAAGTTTTGCTTTAATAGTATAACTCTTTCAAATGAAAAGAGCACGATTAGAAGCACAACTATTGAAGAAAAAAAGGATCGTCTACTTTTTGATATTGGGGAAAGCAAAAAAATGCCCACAAGAGAATAAATTGCTTGTGGGCATTCTAGTCGCTTTTAACACCATCTATCAAAGAATATCTGAACCACTATCATTATGGTAAGGTGATATATCGATTTTTCCCAAATTCTTTATCTATCTTTGAAATAAATACTTCCAGAATGCCGTTATGAAAGGCGGCTTTGATTTTATGATTATAGATCGGAAAGGGGAATTCAATTGAACGAGTACGTTTCTGTTGATTTGTTGATGATGACAAAGCGCTTCTTTTTTCGGTTATTAAAAGCTTTTTATCCTCCACATAGATAGTTATATCGGAGGAATTACAATCGTTTAACAAAGCCTCTACGATCCATTCATTGTCTGTTTCATAAAGATCGATACGGAATTGTGTTTGATCATAATAAGTTGTCAATGGATCAAGAAAGTAATTTTCAAGCCATTTTTCGATTACCTCATTGTCTAAAGATTGGTCATCTTTGTTCTCAATCATCATCATTCCCCCTTCGCAGGTTTATATTATTCAACAGCAGAAAATTTGTGAAGATGTTATAATAAGCATGGAATGAAATGAGTTGGGGGTTTTGAATAGTGAAAGATAGGCTGCGCTGTATTCCAGCTGTCCATGAACTGCAAAATCATGGACAGTTCACAACACTTATTCATGAGACGGATGTCGATTTCACTGAATTAACTAAGCAATTAAAAGATGTTATCGAGCAAATACGAAAATCGATTTTAACTGATAGTTGGCAGGGTGCCATTCCAGGAACTGACCAATTTATTGATGAAATTTTCCATATAGTTAAGGGGAAAATCATAAAGCAAATGGACTTTACATTAAAAAAGGTTATCAATGCAACAGGAACTATTTTGCATACCAACCTAGGTAGGGCTCGATTGAGTGATAAAGCGGTTTCCCATGTCGTAGAAACCGCGCAAAATTATTCTAATTTGGAGTATAAGCTTGAAGAAGGCGAACGTGGTTCAAGACATAGCCATGTTGAGACATTAATTAAAGAGTTGACAGGCGCCGAAGCGGCAATGATTGTAAATAATAATGCGGCCGCCGTATATCTTGTGCTAAGAGCGCTAGCAGCTAATAAAGAAGTAATTGTTTCAAGAGGACAATTAGTTGAAATTGGCGGTTCCTTTCGCATTTCTTCGATTATGGAAGAAAGCGGGGCCAAATTAGTCGAAGTGGGAACAACCAATAAGACTCACCTTTATGATTATGAAAAGGCAATAAGTCCTGAAACCTCCATTGTAATGAAGGTCCATACCAGCAATTTTAAAGTTGTTGGTTTTACTGAATCAGTCGAAACCCAAGAACTCATCAATTTCGCTCAAAGGTTTGAAAATGTGATTTATTATGAAGACCTTGGAAGCGGGGCCCTATATGATTTTCGAAAACATGGTATAGGGGAAGAACCAGTTGTTAGAGAAATTATTGAGGCTCAGGCAGACCTTGTTACATTTAGCGGGGATAAATTACTAGGAGGACCGCAAGCTGGGATCATTGCTGGAAAAAAGGCACTCATAGATCGTTTAAAAAAACATCAATTAGCTCGGGTGCTTCGCGTCGATAAAATGACGTTAGCAGCGCTTGAAGGTACCTTGATTGATTATGTTAAAGGGGATAAAGGTATTCAAAACATTCCTGTCATTCGGGATTTATTCCAATCTGTTGAGCAGATAGAAAATCGAGCCACCCATTTTGTTTCTTCCTTATTAGAGCTGTCTACTCATTTTGAAGTTAAAATCATTCATGGCACTAGCCAAGTTGGTGGTGGTACGATGCCTGAGGTAGAGCTTCCAACCGTATTAATTGCGTTAAAACATCATTTGATAACTGCAGAACAATTGGCTCGAAAACTAAGAATAGAAAACAAGCCTGCGGTTGTAGCTCGAATTCAAAAGGATGAATTTCTCCTTGATTTAAGAACAGTTTCAATAGTAGAAGAAGAACTGTTGTTACAAGCTCTTGTTCATGTTTAAAAGGTTGACCCCTAGACAAGGGTCAACCTTTTAAACTCCACTCTTTTTACATATCATGATGTGTGTTATGCTTGGCGCGAGTATGCTGGCGATTTTTTACTTTATGTGATCCACTTAAGGGCTCGGGTTGTCCTGATTGCTTTGGCGCATTTTTGCGCATATCTTTTCCATCATTTTTGTTCATCTTGCTATCCCTCCTAATTGATAGGATACCTATTGTTGTACGTTTTATTCTGTATATAAGTTTATACTTTAGTACAATTTATCGGTATAGGCTTAAAGAAAAGGAGTGAAGAGAATGCAAAGAATGCCTTACAAGAAGAATAAACAGCAAGCATTTCAAGCAGCACAGCAAGGTATGGAAAATGCTGAGGAATTATATTTTGAAATTGTCCGTGATAGCAGCAGCTACGGACATCAATTACACCATTTAAAAAATGAAGTAAATGAAGCCTACCAACAAATCGAAAACGCATTAGAAGTAGCTTCTGAGCACCAAAAAGTTCAACTTGACCAATTTCAACAGGATCTGCAAAAAATAATTTCTGAAGTTAACAACTTTGAACAATAGAATTTCAAAGGCAGGGTAGCATCACCCTGCCTTCATCGTATTTTCACTGGTTTTTCTTTCGTCTCTTGTTATTCATTTTTTCCTTTACGGTCAATGGTTCATTGCTCAGTTCTACGTTATAACCAGCGCCTTTACCTTGGCCATCTGCTGCGTTCATGCCGGGAATAACATGATTTGACTTTTTTCGCACCAATTTATTCACCTCCCACCTTGTTACTATTTCCCCAATAGCGAAAAAAAAGACCAGATCATTGCTTTTTCACCATAATAAATGAAAATTAGAAGATTTTATCAATCCCAAATTACAGCAATCATAGCAATAAGTTTCTCGAAATATTTAAGGGAAATTAGAATATATGATAAGAAAAACTTATCATGAGCAATAACTTTCTTTTTATTTACATATGGAAACTGTTGTATTAAGATTAGAATTGTGAGAAAAGTGGTGTCGATGGGAATATTCAAACTTTTCGATTTTTCGTTCCTTTTGGTATATTATGACGAATAAGGGGGTATTTAATATGGTAATGGTTAAGAATGATGTATTTAAAGCACACTCTTCTTTTGATCTAGATGGTAAACGTTATCACTATTTTCGTTTAGCTGCATTGGAAGAGGCTGGCATTGGAAAGGTTTCTAAATTACCTTACTCCATTAAGGTTTTACTTGAATCTGTACTACGCCAATGTGATGGCAGAGTAATCACAAAAGAACATGTTGAAAACTTAGCAAAATGGGGAACAAAACAATTAAAGGAAATAGATGTTCCGTTTAAACCATCACGTGTTATTCTTCAGGATTTCACGGGTGTACCAGCTGTTGTTGACCTTGCATCTTTAAGAAAAGCAATGGCAGATTTAGGGGGAGACCCTGACAAAATCAACCCAGAGAAAACAGTTGATCTAGTTATCGACCACTCTGTTCAAGTCGATGCTTATGGAAGTTCAGATTCCTTAAAAGTAAACATGGATTTAGAATTCAAGCGTAATGCTGAACGTTATCAGTTCTTAAGCTGGGCTCAAAAATCATTCAACAACTATCGTGCAGTCCCACCAGCAACAGGTATTGTACACCAAGTAAATCTTGAGTTCTTGGCAGATGTTGTTCACGTTTCAGAGAATGCTGATGGTGAATTTGATGCATACCCAGATACATTAGTTGGTACAGATTCTCATACAACGATGATTAATGGTATTGGTGTTCTAGGATGGGGCGTTGGCGGTATTGAAGCAGAAGCTGGAATGCTTGGTCAGCCTTCTTATTTCCCTGTGCCAGAAGTGGTAGGGGTTAAGTTGGTAGGCGAACTTCCAAACGGTGCAACCGCTACGGACCTTGCTCTAAAGGTTACTCAAGTGTTGCGGAGTCAAGGTGTAGTTGGTAAATTCGTAGAATTTTTCGGCCCTGGCGTTCCTTCACTACCACTTGCTGATCGGGCAACAATTGCCAACATGGCTCCAGAATACGGTGCAACCTGCGGATTTTTCCCAGTTGATGGTGAATCTATTGAGTATTTACGTTTGACTGGCCGTAATGAAGAGCAAATAAAAGTGGTTGAGCAATATTGCAAAGAAAATGGCTTATTCTTCAATCCAAATGACGAGCCTGTTTATACAAATGTAGTAGAAATTGATCTTTCTGTGATTGAAGCAAATCTTTCTGGTCCTAAGCGTCCGCAGGATTTAATTCCACTTTCAAAAATGAAAGAGGCATTTGTCAAAGCAGTTTCAGCACCTCAAGGAAATCAAGGCTTCGGTTTTAAACCAGAAGAGCTGGAAAAAGAGGCTGTTGTTAATTTCAATAACGGTGACAAGGCAACTATGAAAACTGGAGCTGTTGGAATTGCTTCAATTACAAGCTGTACAAATACATCTAACCCGTATGTTTTAGTTGGCGCTGGACTTGTAGCCAAGAAAGCAGTTGAATTAGGAATGGAAGTTCCTAAATATGTAAAAACTTCTTTGGCACCTGGTTCTAAGGTTGTAACTGGATACCTTCGTGATTCGGGATTACTTCCATATCTTGAGGAAATTGGCTTCAACCTAGTAGGTTACGGCTGTACAACCTGTATCGGTAACTCAGGCCCGTTAAAAGAAGAAATAGAAAAAACAATAGCCGAAAATGATCTATTAGTTACCTCCGTTCTTTCAGGTAACCGTAACTTTGAAGGTCGTATTCACCCGCTTGTTAAAGGTAACTATCTTGCTTCTCCACCGTTAGTTGTTGCATATGCTCTAGCTGGTACAGTAAATATTGACTTTGCTACTGAACCTATCGGAAAAGACAAAGACGGTAACGATGTATTCTTCAAAGACATCTGGCCATCAACAGCTGAAGTAAACGAAGTGGTGAAACGTACTGTAACACCAGAATTATTCCGTAGAGAATATGCAAACGTGTTTACAGATAACGAGCGCTGGAATGAAATCAAAACTAGCGATGAACCATTGTATAATTGGGATAAGGATTCTACCTATATTCAAAATCCACCGTTCTTCGAAGGTCTAACTCCGGATCCAGGCCAAGTAAAGCCTTTAACAGGACTTCGGGTTGTAGGTAAATTCGGCGATTCCGTAACGACTGACCATATTTCACCTGCAGGAGCAATTGGTAAAGATACTCCAGCTGGAAAATACCTTCGTGAAAAAGGTGTTGAGCCTCGTGACTTCAACTCATATGGATCACGTCGTGGAAACCATGAAGTAATGATGCGCGGTACTTTTGCTAATATTCGTATTCGTAATCAAATTGCACCAGGTACAGAAGGCGGATTTACGACCTACTGGCCAACAGGTGAAGTAACCTCCATCTTTGATGCATGCATGAAATACAAAGAAAACGGGATTGGATTAGCTGTGCTGGCAGGTAAAGATTATGGAATGGGTTCTTCTCGTGACTGGGCTGCAAAAGGAACGAATCTATTAGGGATTAAAACAGTTATTGCTGAAAGCTTTGAGCGTATCCACCGTTCTAACCTTGTTCTAATGGGAGTTTTACCGCTTCAATTTAAAGAAGGAGAAAGTGCTGAAACACTTGGCTTAACTGGTAAAGAAACCATTGATGTTCAAGTTGGTGAAGACGTAAAACCACATGACCTATTAAAAGTAGTCGCTACTGACGAAAATGGTACTAAGAAGGAGTTTGAAGTAATTGTTCGCTTCGATTCAGAAGTTGAAATTGATTACTACCGCCATGGCGGAATTCTTCAAATGGTTCTTCGTGAAAAATTAAAAGCTTAAGAGTGCTTTTCATTGTTAAAACACCATGCAAAAATTGCATGGTGTTTTTTATTTCTTCAAAAAAGGGGTTTAACCTATTCAAGCACACTAATTTGTTCATATATTATCCCATAAGGAGGGGATAATAAAATGAATTCAATTGTTTTTTTATTTTTAGCTGCAATTTTTGCTGGATTTGCCTTAGTACATTTACCAGTAGTTGCTTTTCTCACGGGATTATACCCTTTTTTCAATCTCATAGGAGTTCTGGCAATTTTAATTTTTTCGATCGTATTACTTGCTTTGGCGTTGAAAGCACTTTTTAAAAAGCCCTGGTATTAAAACACAATAAAGGGATTGGTAACTTCGTTAATTTGAAAATGCCAATCCTTTTTCTTATTTCTACGGAAAGTTCAAACTTCAAATAAAAACCTTCCAAAAAAATTTGCAGTTAGAATGGTTATTGATAAAATAAAATTGTAAACACAGATTAATGGAGTAATACAACTGTTCAAGAAAAATAAAATAGGGAGGAGCTACCGTTAAAGGAATAGTTCAAAGAAGGAATGTTAACAAAATTGTCACACTGATGTTCATTTTTGCTTTATAACCTTTATTTCAAATTACTTTATAGTGTAAAATCGATTTAGAGGTAATTATTTTGCAATGAGTAAAAGGAGATTTTTACATGGTTAAAAAAGTAATTGCAGCAGTTGTTTTAATTTCATTGCTTACAGTTGCAATTGTTCAAGCGATGGATAAAAAAGCGGAGACAGAAAAGAAAGCTACAGAGACGACAACAGCCACTCAAACCAATGGACTGCAGATTGGTGCAAAAGCTCCAGACTTTGAATTAAAAACACTTACTGGTGAAACAACAAAGCTTTCAAACTTTAAAGGAAAAAAGGTTATGCTAAACTTTTGGGCAACCTGGTGTCCACCATGTAAAGCAGAAATGCCAGAAATGGAGCAATTCTATAAACAAGGTAATAAAGATGTTGTAATTCTTGCAGTCAATATCGACCCTGAAAATGATGTAAAAGGATTTGTTAACAAAAATGGGATTACTTTTTCCATTCCAATAGACACAGAAGGAAAAGTAAACAGTGTTTATCAGATTCTATCCATACCTACCACTTATTTCATAGACCGCAATGGACTTATTCAAAATAAATATACCGGCGCTATGAAATTAGAAATGATGAAGCAGTTTACTGACAATATAAAATAAAGAAAATGGATATTGGTACAAGCCGATATCCATTTTCTTTATTTTAAGAATACAAAATTCGATATAATTTTCAAAAAGTTGTAATAATTGCAACCGTTTCCGGACATACTTACTGTTAGAATAGTAATTAAGGAAGGTGATTCGAATGAGAAAACCTAGAAAACGTTCCTTTGCAGAACTTGTATCCGAAAATAAATCACAACTTATGAAAGATCATGCTGCTATGGAAAAAATTGAACTCCGTTTAGAAGAAAAACGCCTTGGGAAAGCTGAGTAAATCTCTCACATTGTTTACCAATCATGTTTCCGTTCCTCCATGGGTAAAATGATGTGGAGGAGGGATGATTATAATGAGTAATCCAAAAAGAAAGCCAAAGGCTTATGTACCAAGTCATATCGGAACACAACCACGCGGTTTTGGCGGCAATAAAGGAAAACAAATGCAGGATAAATCAGGAGAACATGCTCAAGTAATTCAAACCAAAGGTGAATAGTAAAAATGGATATAAAGACTCGCTATTGGGACTAAAGGCGAGTCTTTTTTAGTTTTTCTCATTAAGAATATACAATATTTTTAATACCACCCCACCCACTTTTTATTTGGGATATTTTTTCAACTCCGAAACAAACTATATCTGTACCTTTTATCCCGCTTTAACGGGCAGTAAGGCCCCCACTTCAAGACTTGAATAGAAGGTCAAGGATATAGTGGGGATCAGCTGCTCGTAAAAGTCCGATTGGTTCAACTAACCATCAGTGAGGGTGAAAAAAACCAAACCTCACTGATGGAAGTTTCACTTTATAAAATAAGGAGGAATTAATATGACTAATCAAAACAAACCGAAACCAGATGACCGCAGCGATAATGTTGAAAAACTTCAAGAAATGATTACCAATACGATTGAAAACATGGAAGAGGCAGAGGAATCCATGGCATTTACTGATAGTGAAGAGCAGCTTCAACAGATTGAGGCAAAAAATGAGCGCAGACGCGAAAGCTTGGAGTCGTTTCGATCAGAAGTAAGAGATGAAGCTCGAGCAGCAAGAGACAGCGAATAGTAGAGATGTTGAGACCTGATTCCTTTGTAGGACAGGTCTTTTTACTTTTTTAGAATACCAATGAGTATTATTATATCGTTTACAATGTATTATGGTAAGATGAGAGGAGAAAATTTGATAAAGAAGTGATAGCGATGATCCAACAACACGATCAGACAATACATAGACAAAATAAAATCGATGAATGGGAAAACGAGTTTGCCAATAATGGATATATTAAAGATGAAAGCAAATTATTTTCCTTCTTGAATAGTGAAAAGGACAAGTCTAACATATCAAAACTGTTAACATTTGCGGCATTGTCTCGGCTAAGAAAAAACAGACAGGACACGATTGCTGTTGCTTGGCTGGAAAAATCCCTTGAATTAAATCCTGGGAACGAAGCAGCAAATGAATTTTTAATTCAATTTGAATGGAAGAAGAAAAGAAACCTCTTCGATCTTCTCTCCTATCCGCCACTTAGGGAAACAGATAATCGGACTGCCAAAAAAAAAGTTGCCGAACAATACGTACAAATTTCGCAAACATTTATTAAAGAAGCCATCGGGCAAATAGAGGATTTAAATCAAAAGATCTCGATTGTTTCACGCTTGGGCAACCCTGAGTTATCCCATTTATATAATAAGCTTTTTACACTTCTTGTCGCCGCAAAAGAAGAAACCGTCAGCCTGTTAAAGTCCGCAGAAGAGTATGATGAATCCATAACAGGGATGTTCCATACAGCCACATATTATCAAGAGTTAAAGCTACATTTGGTTAAAATTGAGGCAATTCAAAGGGAATGGCAAGTGCTCTTTGATCAAGAAGAAAAGAAACCAGAAAAACCAAAGAAAAATGCTTTGGATCAATTGAACCAAATGATTGGAATGCACGTTGTCAAAAAGCGGATAAATGATTTTTACCGTTACTTAAAGTATCAAAAGCAGCGAAAAGAATTAGGATATCAAACGAAAGACGCTCTAAGCTTAAATATGATATTGACAGGAAACCCTGGCACTGGAAAAACAACATTAGCAAGGTTATTAGCGAAAATTTATCACGAACTAGGTGTCCTGCCACGTGAGGAAGTAATTGAAGCGGACCGGTCACAATTAGTTGGTGCGTTTGTCGGCCAAACGGAAGAAAATGTCCGGGCAATGGTTGAAAAGTCCCTGGGTGGAGTTCTATTTATTGATGAAGCATATAGTTTAAAACGAGAAGGACAATCTGGTAATGATTATGGACAAACCGCTATAGATACGCTTGTATCACTAATGACGAGCAAGGAATATGAGGGGAAATTTGCTGTCATTTTGGCTGGTTACCCAGAGGAGATGCGTTCTTTTCTCATGGCAAACCCAGGACTTAGGAGCAGGTTCCCTCAGTCAAATTTTATTGATCTACCAGACTACACCAACGAGGAATTGGTTTTAATTGCGGAAAAAATCGCTGCAGAGAATGACTATATTCTTTCGGAAGACGCAAAGCTTGAAATCGATCACCGCCTTGAACGAGAACGTATTGATAACACTTTTGGAAATGCGAGAACAACAAAGAATATCGTGTTAGAAGCGATTTTCAGAAAAGGTTCGAACTTAAAAGCTGAAAGTAATCAGGTTTTGCAATTTACTCTTTTAGAAAGAGAAGATTTTACTGTTGAGAACACAGAAAACAAACCATCTGCATTTATTAAGCTTAATCAACTTATCGGACTTGATGCTTTAAAAGAAGAAATGAAATCATTGATGTCATTTGTTAAAATGCAGCAATTTCGTAGAAACAATGGCTTCCCTGCAGTTCCGATACAACTGCATGCTGTCTTTACCGGAAACCCTGGGACGGGGAAAACTACCGTTGCCAAAATCTATGCGGAGCTGCTTAAAGAATGTGGGATTTTAAAGCGCGGTCACTTGATCATAACAAGCAGGGCAGATTTTGTAGCAAGTTATGTGGGACAAACGGCAGCAAAAACAAAGAAGAAGATTAAAGAAGCTCTTGGTGGGGTTTTGTTTATCGATGAGGCTTATTCACTTTTAGGACAAGCAGGGGACTTCGGTAAAGAAGCGATTGATACACTTGTAGATGAAATGACAAAGTATAATGAAAACTTGGTTGTCATTCTTGCTGGTTACCCCAATGAAATGGAAGCATTGCTTACTAGTAATCCCGGGCTGCATTCGCGATTTAAGAAGTTTTTCCACTTTCCTGACTACCAAATCGAAGAATTGATCACGATATTGGAATCCTATGTTAGGGGATTCCAATATCAGCTAACCAGTACAGCGAAGGAATTTTTACTTACAGCTTTAAATGAATATGCCTTTTTGGGGAACGGCCGTTTTGCCACGAATCTGGCTGATGAAATGATCCAAGCCCAGGCAATGCGGTTAATGGAGGAGGATAGACAAGACCAATTGCTTGAAAAAGCGATTTACCTAGAAAGAGAAGATATAGAAAAAGCTCTAAAAAAGCTTAGAAAAGAGGAATCCTAATGTTGGTAGTAACAAAAGAAATAGAAGTACGTTATGCTGAAACAGATCAAATGGGTGTTGTCTACCATACAAATTATCTAGTTTGGATGGAAATAGGAAGGACAGCCTTTATTGAAGAACTTGGTTTTAATTATGTTGATCTTGAGAAAGATGGATATCTTTCGCCAGTCCTAGATATTCAAGCTTCTTATAAAACACCTGTCCGTTATGGTGACAAAGCAATCATTAACACCTGGGTGGAAGAATATGATGGAATCCGAACAACTTATGGATATGAAATCCTTAAAGATAATGGCGAAGTGGCGGTAACAGGAACGACCAAACATGTATGTGTTAAGAAAGACAGTTTTCGACCTGTGTCCTTTAAGAAAACTTTTCCTAATTGGCATGAAGCATATGAAAGAACGAAAAAGCCGAAGGCTGAAAATCCTGGGGAGTGAAAGTTAATGGCTTTTGGAATCAAGAAACAGGAGCTTTTAGCCTGGAAACAAAAAATCGACAGAGGAGAAATCGCTTTTTTAACCCATTATTGGCTTGATGACCGTTTTCCTGGCTCAAAAACGGTAACAAAAGTCGGCTGTCACAACCTTGAAAAGTTAGTACAGTGGGGCCAAAAATACGGGTTAAAGAAGGAATGGATTCATCATCGCTCGGGTGGTTATTCCCACTTTGATTTAATCGGGGACAGGCAAACGGAAATCCTTAAACAAGAAGGTCTATTAGATCATATTTGGAAATGAATAGAAAACTATATTATAATTATGTGAACATAGGTATGTTTTTTTCATTATTTATAAATTTTCTCAAGTTGAGATTAACTATTGGATCATAAGAATGAGGTGAGAATTTGTTTAAATTAACCAACAGCGCCAAGAGAAAACTATTTGACGTGATTGAAAAGGAAAAAATAACCGAGGAAGAAACATTATATCTTAGAATAAGTATGGGAATTGGCTGAGGAGGCCCTAAGTTAAATCTGTCTCTGGAAGAGCGGAAGCTTACTGATGACCATTTGTACGATTTTGATGAAGTGAAAATCTTAATTCATGAAAAGGATTTAGTCTATTTTAATGACACGAAGCTCGATTATGTTGTTGATCCCTTTGGAATAAGCCGTTTTCAGCTCCTCAAAATATAAAAAGCAGAATTTTCAAATGAATATTCTGCTTTTGTTTTTAAACTATAAAGAAGCTTTTAATTGGGAGGCATACTGTGAAAGTTGTATATTTTTCTAGTAAACTTTTAACATGTATAGACCCCTTATGATCTTCAATGATGGTTTTACATATACTTAGACCAAGTCCTGTTCCTTTTTCTTTTGAAGAGAAGAAAGGTTCAAACAAGTTTTTAATATTTTCATCTGTAATTCCTCCGCCACTATCCATAATAGTAATAACTGCCGTTGTCGAATCTATTTCTGTAGAAAAACATATTTTTCTGTCAATTGCATTGCATTCTTCGATCGCT
Source organism: Bacillus sp. EB600 (assembly GCF_024494385.1). Classification (GTDB taxonomy): domain Bacteria; phylum Bacillota; class Bacilli; order Bacillales; family Cytobacillaceae; genus JAEVLT01. The sequence continues at coordinate 25,861 of NZ_JAEVLT010000039.1, read as the reverse complement.
TCTATGGCATTATTCATTAAATTTATTAATACTTGTTTAAGTGGATTCTCAGGAATATTTAAGACTACTTCTTGATTTGACAGGTTTGTGATGAGCTGAATATTTTTCAAAATAGCTTTGCTCTCATACAACATGGCTAAATTGTTCACAACTTTGTTGAGGTAAGTTTTCTGGACGTGGTTCGATTGCGGTTTGGCACCATGTAAATAATCGTAGATAAGTTCGTCCGCACGATTTAACTCGGTAAGTGCTACCTCTGCATATTGTTCTTTTCCTATCTCTTTCAAATAGGGTTTTATAAGTTCAAGGAATCCTTTTACTGTTGTAAGCGGATTTCTTATTTCATGGACAATTTCAGCTGCAGACTGCTCAATCTTCTTTTGTTTTGCCAACTTAATAAAGGCTTCATTGGTTTCCTCCCCGTTTTTTTCAGGCCCCATGCCATGATCACCCTCTTTTTTAAAGTCCAGCTCCGGCGACTTGTGCAATTTATGCACCAATGTATAAGTCGCTTGATGGGAACTTGCACATTTCTTAATTAATACAGTATATTCAGCAAAAGCCCATAAATTTCTACAAATTTTTATAGATTGTAAAACATCCTTTGGATCATGAACAAATAGCGGGTTCCTAAGAACAAAAGCGCAAGTGCCCGTTTAGCGACGTACACTAGTCGCTGGGCTGGCCGACTAAGAGCGCGCCGCCCGTCCTGGCGGCAACATCGGCACTAGCACTTCCTGTGCGTCTGAGCTAGACTTAAATTAACTTGATTCAAAGTTATCAACAGCTGAATATTTTATAATTTCCTAGACAACAAAAAAAGCTTTAAAAGAACAATGTTGTCCTTTTAAAGCCATTTTATTTTAGGTTCAGTTTTATTCATGATCCGTTTTATGTTTGTACGGTGACGATAAACAACGAAAGATACTAGTATGAAAACGACTACAATAAGCGGTATATCCCACTCGTGAATGAATCCACGTACAATCGAATATGTAATGGCTGAAAGCCCTGCAACTATTGAAGACAAGGAAACATATTTGGTTACATATAGACTAATAAAGAATACGATCAGAACAATTAAAAACATTAGTGGGGTATAAAATAACAACACTCCAGCTGATGTTGCCACTGCTTTACCACCGCGGAAACTTGCAAAAATAGGATACATATGACCAATAACCGCAAAAATTCCGGAAAGCAATGGATTTATATCAATATGAAAAAGAACTGGCAAGGCAGCTGCTAGAGTACCTTTTAAAATATCGGCAATGGTTACAGCTAGTCCAGCTTTCACACCAAGAGTCCGAAAAGTATTTGTTCCACCCAGATTTCCGCTCCCATGTTCGCGAATATCTGTCTTATAAAAAACCTTGCCAATTATTAATCCAGAGGGTATAGAACCCAGCAGGTAAGCGAGGACTAAGGTTGCAATTATTTCGACCATTTCATTTTCCCCTTCTTTTTATATCCATTCCTTTTATTTTACCATGTATTTGCGAAAATGCCACCCCTGTATTCTCCAGATTACTAGTATCCTTTTATGTAGATTTACTGGTTTCAAAGGTTTTTTTCTTACTTTTAGAGTCTATATTTTTATAACAAAGAAAATTCTTTCTGTCCAAAATAGTAACAAATGGGGTCTATTTTATTACAAATGTATGGAGAATTTGCAAACCGCGTGATTGTTGATTGAAAGGATTGCGATATCTAAATATAATTGGAGTAACAAATTATTTAAAAAATATGAGATTTTAAACCGGCCAATTCTACAACAGGAATGGTCGGTTTTATTACATATTGAAATAAAGCGAAAGGGTGACGAAGCCAATGGAAAAAAGCATTTTGAAAGGAGATTATCAAAACGTAAAAGTACTTTATGTCGAAGATGATAAATTTTCCCGAGAAAAATTGTTACGCATCCTCAACCGGCGGTTTGCAGATGTTCACGGTGCTAAATGTGCTGAGGAAGGATATAAGATTTTTAATGATTATCACCCCGATGTTGTCATAATTGATAGTAAGATGGACAAAATAGATGGTTTTGAAATGATTGAAAAAATTCGCAAGCAGGATGAAAAAGTTCAAATAATCGTTATAACTGCATGCGAAGATAGTGAATTTTTCCTTCAATTGATCGAAAATAATGTTAACCATTTCATTTTAAAGCCAATAGACTTAGAAAAATTACTACTTGCTATTCAGAAGTCGGCAGCTCACATTGAACTTGAAAGGAATTTTGAAAAACAAAGGAAAGTAACAAATGAATTAATTTTAGAATTGGAAAAAGAGTTTCAAAAAAATGAGCTTTTAGGTACCTTGGATCCATTGACAAAAATTTGTAATCGATTGAAATTTGATAAGATTTTAACAACTGAAATCGAACAAGCAGAACAAAATGGCCGTTCATTTTCGATTATTATCGCCGAAATTGATCACTTTAAGCGGGTAAATGATCATTTTGGCTATCATGTGGGTGATGAAATGCTAATCACTTTGGCAACCATTGTTCAGCAACGTATAAGTGAAAATGATATTTTTGCCCGCTGGGGAGGTAAGGAGTTTATTCTGCTAATTCCTGATGAGGGTAAACAGGATGCGGCTATTTTAGCAGAGTCGATGCGGACATTGATCGAAGGGTTTTATTTTCACGAAGCCGGCAAAATAACCTGCAGCTTTGGGATTGCTGAATTTTCCAGTGGTAAATCGAAGAATCAACTGTTGAAAGATGTAGAACATGCTCTTCATTTGTCAAAAATGAACGAAAAAAACCGTGTCACCCTTTATGATGAACATGAAATGAGAGATGAAGCAGGTGTTTCTGTTGATTAAAGTACTCATCCTTTTCTTCCTCACTCTAATTTCCATTTTGCTCGTATTTGAAAGATATCTTTCTAAAAAAAAATTAAGGGATTATGAGAAAAGATACCAAGTCCTGTATAAAAGGTACGAGGACATTGAAAGCAATAACCAATACGTTGAAAAGGTAAATCTCGAGTTAATGAAGCGGATTCATACTGAAAAACAAAAGTACAGCCAAAAAGATCATAAATTAATCCAACAATCAAGGCTTGCGGCAATGGGTGAAATGATTGCAAACATCGGATACCAATGGCGGCAGCCTCTAAATAATTTATCATTACTTATACAAGACGTAAGCGAAGCGCAGGAATTTGACGAAATTAATGACGAATACATTACTAGATTGACAAAAGAGAGTATGGCTTTAATTAAGCATATGTCTCGATCGATCAATGATTTACGAAAATTTTATCAGCAAAATAATGAGAAAACTGCTTTTTCTCTACCAGAGGCGATTGAAGAAGCATTATCGATTTTTTCATTAAACCTAACAAATTATGATATTCATGTTCATTTTGAATACAGAGGGCAGCATAGCGTCTTTGGTTACCAAAATGAGTTTATTCAAGTTTTTTTACATCTTCTTATGAATGCAAGAGATGCATTTGTCATCAATAATGTGAAAAATCGTAAAATATGTATAAAAATTGATGAGGATGAATGTTTTTATATGATTGAAATTATCGATAACGGAGGTGGAATGGACCGTTCATTACTTGATAAAATATTTCATCCCTATTTCACAACAAAGACAAATGGGACAGGTCTTGGATTATTTATGACGAAAAATATTTTGGAAAGTATGAACGGAAGTGTTAAAGCAGAAAATACTGGTGATGGTGCTAAGTTTTTACTCTTTGTTCCAAAAGTGGTAGCTACAGAAACACAGGAAACAGCATAGTTAATAAAACAGATACAAAAATAGTTGTCGTGAAAATGACTTCTATTTTTGTATGAATGATTTTGTAATGGTAAAATTAACAAAAAAGGGAGTGAAAATAATGACAATTGAAAACCCATCCAGAGAAGAAATCGGGGCAATTTTAAAAAAAGCGAAAAAAATTGCAGTTGTCGGGTTAAGTAATAATCCGGAACGTACTTCTTATCAGGTTTCAAAAGCTATGCAGGATGCAGGCTATGAAATTATTCCAGTTAATCCAGTGATTGATGAGGCACTTGGGGTTAAAGCGGTGGCCTCTTTAAAGGATATTAATGGTCACATTGATATTGTGAATGTTTTCCGGCGCTCTGAACAGCTTCTGGATGTGGCCAAGGAGTTTCTGGAAATTGATTCAGACATATTTTGGGCACAGCTCGGACTCGTAAATGAAGAGGCATACAAACTTCTAAAAGAAAAAGGAAACACAGTTATAATGGACCGTTGTATCAAGGTTGAGCATGCTTTAACAAAATAAAGATTGCCCTATGATGAGACCGATTATTCGGCCTCATTTTTTTGTTTAAACGTTAATTTTTATCCAATAAATGCAGTAAACTTTTTGAAAAAATCATGTTGTTAATTAATTAGCCATTTGCCAAATGAAAATAAATCGCTACAATAAAGCATAGACGTCACATGGTCTTATGATAAAATAGAGAAGGAACGTTTGTTCCAATTCAACTATTGAAAAAGACATTATATCTTATCAATGAACTTTTTAATTTTAAATTAAACTTTAACAATCAGGAATGAAGTTTTCTTTTTGTATGTAATGAAAGGGGTATTTTAGTGGCAAGAAATCAGCAAGCTTTTGATTACAATGATGATGCCATACAGGTACTGGAAGGATTAGAGGCAGTAAGAAAGCGGCCAGGTATGTATATTGGCAGTACCGATTCACGGGGTCTCCACCATCTAGTTTATGAAATTGTCGACAACGCAGTAGATGAGGTGTTAGCAGGGTTTGGCGATCATATTATCGTGAAGATTCATAAGGATAATTCTATTAGCGTGGTGGATAAAGGTCGTGGAATGCCGACTGGGATGCATAAAACGGGTAAGCCGACACCTGAAGTAATTTTAACCGTTCTACATGCCGGCGGAAAATTTGGTCAAGGCGGCTATAAAACGAGCGGCGGTTTGCATGGAGTCGGTGCATCTGTTGTTAATGCTTTATCTGAATGGTTAATTGTGACCATCAAACGAGATGGATTTACTTATGAACAGCGGTTTGAAAATGGCGGAAAGCCGGTCACAACCCTCGAAAAAATCGGAAAAACCAATCAAAGCGGAACAACCATCCACTTTAAACCGGATCCAACCATTTTTTCGACTACTACTTATAATTTTGAAACATTATGTGAGAGGTTAAGAGAATCTGCCTTTCTTTTAAAAGATCTAAAAATAGAAATATTTGATGAACGGAATGATTTTCATGAGGTTTTTCATTATGAAAACGGGATTGAAGCGTTTGTTCACTATTTAAACGAAGAAAAGGATGCTCTCCATCCTGTGGTTAGCTTAGAGGGAATTCAAAATGGAATTGAAGTAGAATTAGCCTTTCAATTTAATGATGGATATTCAGAAAACGTTCTTTCATTTGTTAACAATGTTCGGACAAAAGACGGAGGAACACATGAAGCAGGCGCTAAAACAGCGATGACCAGGGTGTTTAATGATTACGCCCGAAAGGTTTCTCTTTTAAAGGATAAAGATAAAAATCTCGATGGTGCGGATATTCGAGAAGGATTATCAGCGATTATTTCTGTACGAATTCCGGAAGAATTACTACAGTTTGAAGGACAAACAAAAAGTAAATTAGGAACAAGTGAAGCTCGATCAGCGGTAGATGCCGTAGTTTCTGAACATCTAACGTACTTCCTTGAAGAAAATCCCGATATTAGCACTCTGCTGATAAAAAAATCAATTAAAGCCTTCCAGGCCCGTGATGCAGCTCGGAAAGCCCGTGAAGATGCTAGAAGCGGTAAAAAGCGCAAACGTACGGAAACCTCCCTTTCAGGAAAACTTACCCCGGCACAATCAAGAAATCCGCAAAAAAATGAATTGTACTTAGTTGAGGGTGACTCTGCAGGAGGCTCAGCAAAGCAGGGGCGTGATCGGCGGTTTCAGGCTATTCTTCCGTTAAGAGGAAAAGTAATCAATACAGAAAAAGCAAAGCTGCAGGATATTTTTAAAAATGAAGAAATTAATACCATGATTTACGCAATTGGTGCCGGTGTCGGAACTGATTTTTCATTGGAAGATGTAAATTACGATAAAGTCATCATTATGACAGATGCTGATACAGATGGCGCACATATTCAAGTGCTGTTGCTAACATTTTTCTACCGTTATATGAAGCCGCTTTTAGAAGCAGGAAAAGTATTTATTGCACTTCCTCCACTTTATAAAGTAAGTAAAGGTATAGGGAAAAAAGAAGTAATTGAATACGCATGGAATGAAGATGAATTACACATAGCACAACAAAAAATTGGCAGAGGAAATATTATCCAGCGGTATAAAGGTCTAGGTGAAATGAATGCTGACCAGCTGTGGGATACAACGATGGATCCGGAGACCCGCACACTAATCCGTGTAAAAATTGATGATGGTGCAAGGGCAGAGCGGCGCATAACTACCCTTATGGGCGACAAAGTCGAACCGCGCCGGAAATGGATCGAATCCAATGTTGCATTTGGTTTAGAGGAAGATGATACCATCCTTGAAAATGAAAATATTACGGTCGCAGAGGAGGAATCTGAACGATGAGCAGTGTTGAAAAATTTCGTGATCTTCCTCTAGAAGACGTAATAGGTGATCGTTTTGGAAGATACAGTAAATATATTATTCAGGAACGGGCACTCCCCGATGCACGTGATGGGTTAAAGCCGGTACAGCGCAGAATACTATTTGCGATGCACGTTGAAGGGAATACACATGAAAAAGGATTTAGAAAATCAGCGAAAACAGTCGGAAATGTAATTGGTAATTACCATCCACATGGAGATTCTTCTGTTTACGAAGCAATGGTCAGGATGAGCCAGGACTGGAAGGTTCGTAATGTCCTTGTCGAAATGCACGGTAACAACGGTAGTATGGATGGTGACCCTCCGGCAGCAATGCGTTATACAGAAGCCCGCCTATCATCTATTGCTGCTGAATTGCTAAGGGATATTGATAAAGAAACTGTAGATTTTATTCCAAACTTTGATGATACAGCAAAAGAACCAACTGTATTACCCTCGATGTTTCCTAATTTGCTTGTGAATGGCTCAACCGGGATTTCTGCCGGCTATGCAACTGATATCCCACCACACCATCTTGGTGAAGTCATTGACGGTGTAATTATGAGAATGGAAAAGCCTGATGTCACCGTTGACGAACTGATGACAGTCGTAAAGGGTCCAGATTTCCCTACCGGCGGAATTATTCAGGGGATTGATGGGATTAGGAAAGCATACGAGACAGGAAAAGGAAAAATCATTATCCGCAGTAAAGCGGAAATTGAAGAGGTTCGCGGTGGCAAGCAACAAATTGTTGTAACGGAAGTCCCCTACGAAGTGAATAAAGCAAATCTAGTAAAAAAGATTGATGAATTTCGTCTTGATCGTAAAGTAGAGGGCATTTCTGAAATAAGAGATGAAACCGATCGCACTGGTCTAAGAATTGTGATTGAATTGAAAAAGGATGCCAATGCAGAAGGCGTACTCAACTATTTATATAAAAATACTGATCTTCAAGTTCACTATAGCTTTAATATGGTTGCCATCTATAAAAAACGTCCGAAAACCATGGGTCTAAGAGAGCTGCTTGATGCCTATATCGAGCACCAAAAAGAAGTGTTGACACGAAGAACTAAATTTGACCTGAATAAAGCAAAAGAACGCCAGCACATTGTTGAAGGTCTTATGAAGGCTCTTTCCATTCTCGATGAAGTGATTGCAACGATTCGGGCCTCAAAAGATAAACGGGATGCAAAAGATAACTTAATAGTTAAATATGCCTTCACAGAAGCGCAAGCTGAAGCTATTGTATCCTTACAGCTTTATCGGTTAACAAACACTGATATTACAGCGTTAAGAATGGAAGCTGAGGAGCTTGAAAAGAAAATAGAGGAATGGACTGCTATTATAAGCAGTGAAAAAAAGCTTTTATCCGTCATTAAAAAAGAATTAAAAGATGTGAAAAAACGGTTTGCGGATGTGCGTCGTTCCAAGATTGAGGCAGAAATCGAAGAATTGAAAATCAATCTTGAAGTGATGATTCCAAGTGAGGATGTTATCGTTACCGTTACCAAGGAAGGCTACGTCAAACGGACAAGTCAACGGTCTTTCGCTGCCTCGAACGGACAAGACTTTGGAATGAAGGATTCAGACCGGCTAATTGCACAACTGGATTTAAATACAAAAGATGTCGTACTCCTGTTTACAAATAAGGGAAATTATTTGTATTGCCCTGTCCATGAGCTTCCTGATATTCGCTGGAAGGACATTGGTCAGCATATTGCAAATATTATCCCGACCGAACGGGATGAGGAAATCATCCAAGTGCTTGGTGTAAAAGATTTTGAAATGGATGCTTATCTCATCTTTGTTACCCGTAATGGAATGGTGAAGAAGACAGAGCTCAAACATTATAAAGCACACCGTTATTCTAAACCACTAGTTGGCATCAATTTGAAGGACGACGATGAAGTAGTTGATGTGCACCTTACAGATGGGACAAGCGAATTATTTTTAATTTCGCATTACGGTTACGCTTTATGGTTCCACGAAGAGGAAATAAGCCTTGTTGGGGCACGTGCAGCAGGAGTTAAAGGGATAAACCTCAAGGATGGAGACTATGTGGTTGGCGGAAAGACCATTGCACCTGAAATGAAACAGGCCATCGTAATCGCCACCCAACGTGGTGCTGTTAAGAAAATGAAATTAAAGGAATTTGAAAAAGCTTCGAGAGCAAAACGTGGAGTAGTCATTCTTCGAGAACTTAAAGCGAATCCTCATCGTATTATTGGATTTATTCTTGGAGATGATCGAGATGTGATCTATTTACAGACAGAAAAGGGGATAACGGAAAGTTTAGAAGTCTCGGGTCTCAAAAATAGTGACCGGTATTCAAACGGGTCGTTTATTCTTGACGAGAATGTAAGTGGAAAGGTGGCACACATTTGGAAAGTGGAGGCTCCTGAGTCACCAGAGGATTGACTACTATACGCTTTAAAAAGATGGACTAATTATTATAACAATTAGTCCATCTTTTTTTTTCGGCATTGTAAGCGCAGTAACGAAGTGTAACCATTCACATTCACATAAAAAAGTTATGTTAGGTTTCATTTTTTTTCCAACATTGGACATAATAAAAACAACTAGCCCGAGGAGGGGAAAAGAATGAAAAAAGCGCTGCTTCTCGTTTTTGCTATCCTACTTATCTTGTCACTAAGAGAAAATATTGGTGTTAAAGCATCCACTAGTAAAGGGAGAGTTGTCACTTTATCAAAAGAGACAGTAGACATTACCGGGGACGGAAAAAAGGATATAATCGTGTTAACTGGTATCAAAATGAAAAGTGGTAAGTATAAAAACCTAGTAATTGATATCACTGAATTTAATAAAGGACATTATTCGACAAAACTTCCAAAAGGATTTAAGCCAAATCTGCAGTTTGTAGATTTTAATCAAGATGGAGTAAAAGATCTATTTGCAAGTATTCCTACAAACAAAAGCGGAGTCAATACACTCCAAACAGTCTATACACTTGCTAATTTTAAGCCTTTTAAGCTAAGCCTTCCGGAGCCACTTGTTCTAGAGAGTCGCTTTGTAAACGGATATAAAGCAAAAATAAAGATTAGAAAGACTGGTAATGCCTATATCTTCGATTTAAAAAACCGAAAAAAGTTTTATGAAAAATTGGGGATATTCTACAATGGAAAATTAAACGAGCCGACAGAACTTATGGTAAATACATTTAGTAATTTACAGCCAGTTCTGCTTAAGGGAGATAAAATAGGTTTAAAAGGAACACAAAAAATTACAGGTGTAACGGAGTCCGATACGATTGGTTATGTAGAATCTTCATGGCTTTATGATGATTCACAATGGAAATTAGTAAATGTCGTCGTCTTGAAAAAAACCAGGTCATAAAATATTTGTTGGAATTTATATTAGAATCTAACACAGGATTTCCTGTGTTTATTTTTTTAAATTTAAATTGACATGGAAATCAAACAATAATATACTTAGGCATGCAAATAAATAGGTAACCTAATAATTCGGATGGGAATAAAAAAAGTGTGGTGAGAAAAGTGTGTAATTTAGAAGGAGATACAGAAAAAAAACTGTTAAAAGCATTTTCCAAATTTCGAAAGACGGATTGGCATGAAAAAAGGATTATGGGCTATAAGCCAAGTGAAATTAAAGTGTTGTTCGCTCTTCAATCTGCAATCAACGATGTTAAAACTGATATGAAAGTATTTGAGATTAGTAAACTATTGGAAGTCACTTCTCCAACCGTTACACAAATTATCAATGAGCTTGAAAAAACAGGTGTTGTTATTCGAACGATCGATCCTACTGACCGTAGAGCAGTAAAAATTAAACTGTCGGAAAAGGGTATTACTGTCACCGCAGAAATCAAAAAGGTGTTTGCAAAATCCTTTTCTGGATTAGTTGAATACTTGGGTGAAGAGGAAAGCAACCAATTAGCTGATTTACTCTTTAAGGTGTATCAGTATTTTGACCAGCTTAATCCATAAAGATCTAGATCGGAATCAGATTCCTGATGAAGCTTTTTAACAAAAGACTAAAAGGAGCGTCTATGTATGTTAAGGTTGCTTAAGTATTTAAAACCGTTTACTGCCATGATCATTGCTGTGCTGGCCTTTGTATTTTTGCAGACATTGAGTGATCTTTATCTGCCGACCTTGATGGGAGATATTATTAACAAAGGAGTTATGCAGGGAGATACTGGGAAAATCATGCAAATTGGCGGATTAATGCTTTGGGTTGCTGGTGGGGGAGTGGTTTGTGCCATTATTGCCAGCTACTTATCGTCAAAAATTGCGGTGGGATTGGGGACTATCCTGCGTAACAGGGTTTTTTCTAGAGTCGAAAGCTATTCATTACATGAAATTGATAAGTTTGGTACAGCCACACTTATCACAAGAACTACAAACGATATAACCCAAGTTCAAATGGTTTTAATCATGATCATGCGCATGATGATCAGCGCTCCGATGATGGCCATTGGCGGGATTATCATGGCTTTACGCCAAGACAGGCAGCTTACGTGGGTGCTGGCAATCGCTATCCCTGTGTTAGCTGGTGTTATTGCTTTGATTGCCTCTCGTATGATTCCGCTCTTCAGAAAGATTCAAGGAAAGATTGACAGAATCAACCTTGTTTTACGGGAAAAGCTTGTTGGAATACGTGTCATTAGAGCATTTAACATGGTTGCACACGAAGCAAAGCGCTTTGAAGATGCGAATGTTGATCTTACAGATAATTATATAAAAGTAAATAAAATTATGGCTTTTATGATGCCATCGATTATGCTAGTCATGAACTTTACATCGCTGGCAGTGTTATGGTTTGGGGGAATCTTCATCAGTAAGGGCAATATGGACTTGGGGGCATTGTCCGCCTTCACCCAATATGCCATGCAAATCATGTTCTCGATGCTGATGCTTTCCTTGATGTTTATCATGGTTCCTCGTGCCCAAGCCGCCGCAGTGAGAATCAATGAAGTACTGGAAACCAATCCTGGAATAACTGACAAAGAGAAAGTGGAAGGCTCCTTCACTCAGAAAGGCTTTGTCGAATTTAAAAATGTCACTTTTACTTACCATGGTGCCGAACAGCCCGCTATACGGGACATCACATTTTCTGCAAAGCCCGGCGAAGTAACGGCAATCATCGGAAGTACAGGGGCTGGCAAGTCTACACTGATTAACTTAATCCCAAGGTTTTATGATGTGGACAGCGGCAGTATTCTGATTGACGGCGTAGATGTTAGGGAAATGTCCCAAGAGACACTTCGGGCAAAAATTGGATTCATTCCGCAACAAGCTGTACTGTTTTCAGGTACAATCAGTGAAAACATCAGGTTTGGTAATCAACAAGCCTCCGAAGCTGAAGTTAGACATGCTGCTGACATTGCCCAAGCAACAGAATTTATTGAAACCATTGATGGTGGCTTTGAGCATGAAATCGCTCAGGGCGGTACAAATATTTCAGGGGGGCAAAAACAGCGACTGTCCATTGCCCGAGCATTAGTAAGAAAGCCAGAAGTATACGTTTTTGATGATAGTTTTTCGGCGCTTGATTTCAAAACTGATGCCCGACTGCGGGCAGCGCTTAAACCAGAAACAGCAGAAGCAACTGTCATTATTGTTGCCCAGAGGGTTGGAACTGTCAGGGATGCCGATCGGATCATCGTACTGAATGAAGGTCAGCTTGCCGGCATAGGAACTCATAAAGAACTGTTGGATTCCAGCCAGGTATACCGGGAAATTGTTTCCTCACAACTGTCTGAGGAGGAGATTGCATGAGCGAACAAAACAAAAATCAAAGTGGTAGGAGAGGCGGCGGCGGCTTTGGCGGCGGCAGCCACTTTGGCGCACCGGTCCAAAAAGCCAAAAACTTTAAAGGGGCATTAAAAAGGCTGATTCGCTATCTCAAACCGCATACTTTAAAATTAATCATGGTCTTGATCTTTGCGATCGCAAGCACGTCATTTACGATCGCTGCACCTAAAATAATGAGCAAAGCCATGAACAAAATACAGGATGCCTATATGGCAAAAATGATGCTGCAAAAAATGTCTGATGCTCAGAAAATAGCAGTTAACCAGGCTAACCTGAAGGTGAAGCAGCGGCAGAAATCCCCAAACGCTCCGGCCAATTTACCGCAGCAACAGGAAAAGGTAAATCCGGAAACAGCCAAGGCTATACAAGAATTTATGAAACTGCCTATGTTGGATACAGTAGAAAGTGCAGATCAAAAGGCTGATATTGTCCAGAAAATGCTGGATTTAAGTAAAAAGATGCCTGCACAAACACAGTCTGGTGCAAAGAATGTTAAATTAACCAAGGACCAGATTAATGGGGCGGTTAGAGCCATCAGAGAAACAAATGGTAAATATAACTTCCATTATATTGGTACGATTGCTCTAACTCTTTTAGGAATGTATGTAATAAGTGCCTGCTTTAGCTTAGTCATGGGACTGGTGATGTCCGGAGTAGCACAGAAAACCGTACGAGATTTGCGCAGGGAGGTTGATCAAAAAATTGCCAAATTACCGCTCAAATATTTTGATAATCATCCCCATGGCGATATATTAAGCCGGGTTACGAATGATCTCGATACTGTAGCGCAAAACTTGCAGCAAAGCTTGACGCAGCTCATTACTTCGTTGATTACGATTATCGGGTATATTATTATGATGCTGACAATCAGTCCGATCCTCACCCTAATCATGCTGGCAACACTGCCCTTGTATGCTTTTTCAACGGCGTTTATTGCCAAAAAGTCTCAAAAATATTTTGCTTCCCAGCAGAAAGAGTTGGGGGACCTCAGCGGGCATGTGGAGGAAATGTATACGGGGCATAAAATTGTAAAGGCGTTTGGGCGTGAAAAAGATTCGATTGAGCGTTTTGATGAAATAAATAAAAATCTATATAACGCAGGGTGGAAAGCGCAATTTATCTCTGGTATGATGTTTCCACTCATGAACTTTGTTGGCAATTTGGGATACGTTGGAATTTGTATCGTTGGAGGTCTGTGGATTACCAAGAATCTCCTCGGTTTAGGAGACATTCTGGCCTTTATTCAATACTCAAGGTCCTTTACGATGCCGATTGCTCAAACAGCACAGATTGCGAATGTTATTCAGTCAACGGTCGCTTGCGCAGAACGTGTTTTTGAAATTCTCGATGAGTCGGAAGAAATTCAAGATTCCCCAGATGCCAAAGTAATCAAATTCCCAAGGGGAGAAGTAAAATTTGAACACGTAGATTTTCGCTACAAAGAAGAGGTACCGCTAATTGAAGATATGAACCTAGATGTAAAACCGGGGCATACGATTGCCATTGTCGGACCTACAGGAGCCGGTAAAACTACACTTGTCAACTTATTGATGCGTTTTTATGAAATAAATTCCGGTAAAATTAGCATTGACAATGTTGATATCAGTGATATAAAACGCGACAAATTGCGGAAGATGTTTGGCATGGTTCTGCAAGACACGTGGCTATTTAACGGAACCATTAAGGATAATATCGCCTATGCCAAACAAGGGGCATCAATGGAGGAAATCGTTAGGGCAGCCAAAGCAGCACACGCGGATCATTTTATCAGGACACTACCTGACGGCTATGAAACGGTCCTAAATGAGGAGGCGACCAATATTTCTCAGGGACAAAAGCAACTGCTCACCATAGCGCGTGCAATCCTTGCTGACCCAACTATATTAATTCTTGATGAAGCAACAAGCAGCGTTGATACTAGAACTGAAGTGTTAATTCAAAAAGCTATGTCCAATCTGATGGAAGGCCGTACTAGTTTCGTTATTGCTCATAGACTGTCAACTATTCGTGATGCCGAACTAATCCTTGTAATGAACAAAGGCAAAATTATTGAAATGGGCAACCATAGAGATTTGATTGCTAAAGGCGGTTTCTACGCAGATCTTTATAATAGTCAATTTACCGGGCAAAACATGGATGCAGAAATAATTTAAAAACATTCCAAAAAAGCGTTTAGATAGCATAGTAGCTTTCTAAACGCTTTTTTTGTAACTGTAAAACGTTAATCCAAGGAATGAATGTTAATTTGAATAGAGTATGTTTAACATAAAATTTTCATAATTATGTTATGTAAACTTTAAAGTTAAAAAGACCATGATTTGGTTGATAGCAGCTTTATTATACCAATTAGTTCAGGTGGAATAGTTGGTCAGAAAACGGTGTGTTTTTTTATGAAAATAATATAGTAAAACGTAAAGAACTTAACATATAGATTTTTTAATCAGGTTTCTATGGTAGTGAGTTAAATTAAATGAAAACCAAACCAAACCAAGCCAAGTCAAGTCAAGTCAAGTTATACTATATCCATTAATTAATTTAAAGTTGGTTTTTTAAATCAATTTGAAAGCTGGAATTAATACTATAACACTTGAATTTTTTATTTCGTCTCATTTTCTTGAGTATACTTAGTTGATGAGACAAGATCCCATTGATTTCATTTAGGTTCCTAGAATATATATTATGTTAACTAGTAAAAAATCCTTTCTTACCAATAAGTCTTCCCCTTAAGTACTGATAATATTTTGTATCGTGTACTTTTTCTTATCAAGTTGACGATAATTGTTTGGTCCATTCCCATAAGATCTGCGGTCGCCAGGATAAATTCCATGTGCGTCTCATAATTTGCGGGTCCGTCCTCATAATTCATTTTCTAGGAGGTCGTTAACCGATGAATTTTACTGAAGCTGCCGATGATTTTCTTATGTATTTGGAAGTAGAAAAAAATTACTCCCATAACACGCTTCGTAGCTACGCTTTCGATTTATTTTCAATTCGTTTCGTTCCACACTCAGGACAGAACTTCAAATGACTTCCCCCCAACTTCTATTTCATGACATCAACCTAAGTCTATTTACCTATTTATTTTAACGGAAAAATTACCAAAATTGAACAAGTATTCTCTATCTTTTTCCAAATTTTCATTATATATATGTGTTTATCTTTTTGCTGTTTACAAGAGGAGTAAAAAATATGATAACTCACTGCTTTAAATTCAGACCTAACAGCTCTCCTCTTCTGTTAATGTCACTAATTAATACTTTGAATAAACAGCCAATTCAGACACCTTGTTAGGCATATAAACTTTGTTGATTTCTTGACATTGTCATACCCCTCTTCTCTTTTCTATATTTACAAATTTCAGAATGACAAATTATCAATAGTCACTTTTTCAATAGGAAGTAAATCCTCAAAATAAAAAAGAGTCTATATCAGCTCTTTTTTAACGTGATATTTTTTTATGCTTTGCTGCTTTCTTTCAGATAATTGGCTATACACAAGTATTGTAGATGGATTGCTGTGGTCCATTAAGGTGTTGTAAATCCTCTAATTCAATATAGTAATCCTCGTCTGATAATCAACTGGGATTTTTTTGATTCTATTTTCTAACTACCTTCCATATACTTAAATGAAACTATATTCTAGGAGGTTTCACTAATGTCAAGGTTATCAGATAAATTTACGATATCTGATAATAAATGTGGAAGATTATGATAATAGAAGATAAAAAAGGAGGCTTAGTTAGCCTCCTTTTTTCTTTTTATTCCACTAAAGATAATTCTTTAAATGAATCTTCAATACCGCTTAAAGCTTCTTGTTCATCAGAACCGTTTACGAAAACAGTCACTTCTGAATTTTTCCGAATACCTAAAGACATCGGACCCAAAATAGATTTAACATTCACCTTATACTCTTTGTATCCGAGTGAAATTTCACTGACGAATGCATTGGCTTTTTTTTCTAAAAGAAATGCAGCTCTTGCGTCTAAGCCCTCTTCTGAGGTAATGAAAAAAGTTTTTTGTAACATGGCATTATTCTCCTTTTGTTTACTGGATTTATTGGAAATATTTTCACAAACTAATTATAAAATAAAAAAATTGTTTGTAAAGGAAAAAAATGAAATAAAAAAATAAACCATCTACTCGTTATTTTTTCGGCTATGGGCGTTAAGCCCATTCGCACGGAACGAAAGAAGAAAGAGATAATATGTTTGCCTCAATATCAGTTGAGGTTCTTTTTTGTTTTTTTATTAAATTATTATGTTTAAATGGTTTAGTAAGGGTCTAAAAAAGCAAGGACGGCTTCCTATCCTGGATCCCTCACGTTATAAGGTTTCTGGATACGAACTAAAAAAGTGGATGTATAAAAAAGACATTAAAATTTTGGAGAAAGATGAAAGATTTCAAGATCAATTTTGATATATTCAATAAATTAATTAGTACCTTTTAAAGGGTGCTTATTTTTTCTAAGTGCTACCTTAATCCTAATTTAGGATGGCATTTATTCCTCGAGTATCGGAGCGCCATTACTGCCCATTTCTTCACGGTGGAAAATTCTTTGAACCAAACCGCAAAAGAAGTGTCTGAGCATATGATATCCATAGATACAAAAGCTAATGCCTTCTTTTGTGATTTCAGTTCTTCCGATAAGAGATCCTTAAACTCACTGAATCCAGGCGATATTATATCTTTTGACCACAACTCCACCCAATTTTGAGAAGCACTGTCATATTTCATAACAACTGCTTTACCTGAGCTATCATATTCACAAGCTTTGCATCTAGCGTCACCCGGAACTACTTTCCCAATTCCAGCAACAACCACACCGTGTTGGTTGGGGAATGGAATAGTTTGATATTTTCTTACCATCCAAACGGGGTAAAGTTTATCTATTGCTGTTTGGACAGTTGTGTCCAATTGAGTTGTATTTTCTGCAGAAGACTTAGGGGGAAAACTGGCAAACAGAATAAAAAGAGTTTCTTGTACATAAGAGATCCACCTTCCACATCATAATAATGTAAGCAACCAAATTCCTTAAAACCTATATCCCTTTCAAAAAAACTAATATCGTTCACCGGACACGGTGAACGACTTGGATAGATTTACTTTTCATTTGGTGTTCTTTCCAGTGAGTCATCATGAATGGCGATGAGCTGACCCTCCTTAATACCCTCCTTAATTCTCTAATGTTAAACTCCTCATAATCTGCATGCATCTTGATCGCTTGTTGATATGCGCCAAGGTATTTAGGTTTGTATGCTGAAGTGCCCGAGACGTGCGAGCACCACAACATCAGATGCTACCGGACTGTCTCCAATTTTCCGTATGCTATTCAATTGTTTTCAGTTAGGAGGAAACATTGCAATCTGTTGTGTACAAAGGAGGGTTTTTCGATGTAAAAACTTGTGCCCCAACTCTAAATTAGCATTAAAGGTTTACTTTGGGGCAGCAATTTTATAATTGAAGGTTTAGATTTTAAAACAACTTAACGGGAAAGAAATAAATAAAGCCAACAACTCACCTAACACTGTAGCTATTCATTTTCAATACCCGATTGGTTCAAAGAGAGAGTAAGAGAAAGGTTTCAATCCCCTAAAACGGGGAGGGTATTGCAACGGCACCTGTTTTGAACCCTTGGTATGACTGGACTGAAAGGTACCAAAACGCGAACCTACCAAATGAATCTTAAAAACAAAAAGTTATAGACAAAAATATGTACATAAACGACAAAAAAGTTTGTACATACTTTTTTGTCGTAAGGTTTTACTATCTTAGCTGAACCTTTACTTAATACAAATATATAAATATCTGTATCTAAGGTTATTTCAATTTTCCCCCAATTAAACGTCCCTACGCCTTATAACGGATACTCCTCGTTCCAGAGGTTGAAAGCCATTGATGAAATCCATTTTGTGCCAGTGTTCGAATAAATCTTTCAAAAATTGGCCTGCGTACGGGAACTGCAACTGGTTTTATATTAATCGAGCAACCGATTCAATTTATAAGTTTGCTTTTAACGTTCTTTGCTATATTTGCTTTCGCAGTTAGGAGTTTTAATTCATGGGGAATGTTCGTTTTTTCACCTCCTTCGTTTGTGTCTGGCCGGTGAGAGAATCTCATTTTATATAATTAAGCACGAATATTATTAGATATAATATTATTTAAAATTCGTTTTTTGTTCATTTGACTTATTTAGAAGCTCAGTGAGGCGGGTTTTTTCGTGGGGACGGTTCTTCCGTGTCACTTTCAATTTTTTAAAAGTACACAAGAACCGTCCCCATGGCATTTCCCATGTTATTTTTCTGTGATTTCTTTTACGGCCTCGATTACTTGTGAGGTTGTACTCATTTGTAGTGCTTTTTCGGCTAATTCTTCCATTTTCTTTTTGGAAAGGCGAAGAATTTGTGAGCGTGCTTTTAGGATGGATGTGGCACTCATTGAGAACTCATCAAGGCCAAGCCCCAGTAATAATGGGATTGCTGTTTCATCTCCAGCCATTTCTCCGCACATTCCAGCCCATTTCCCTTCTTTATGGGCAGCGTCAATCACCATTTTTACAAGGCGTAAAATTGCCGGGCTATATGGTTGGTATAAGTAAGAAACACGTTCATTCATACGGTCAGCAGCCATTGTATATTGGATTAAATCATTGGTTCCTATACTAAAGAAATCTACTTCTTTTGCAAACTGATCTGCCATCACCGCAGTTGACGGAATTTCTACCATAATCCCAAGTTCAATTTGCTCTGAGACTAGAACCCCTTCATTTTCTAGCTTCTGCTTTTCTTCTACTAAAATAGCCTTTGCGGCACGAAATTCATCAAGAGTAGCAATCATTGGAAACATAATCTTTAAATTTCCAAATGAACTTGCACGTAATAATGCACGTAATTGTGTTCTAAATATATCCTGCTCTTCAAGACAAAGGCGAATCGCCCGGAATCCAAGGAATGGATTCATTTCCTTTGGTAAATCTAAATAAGGTAATTCCTTATCCCCACCGATATCAAGCGTTCTAACTACAACAGGTTTTCCGTTCATTCCTTCAAGGACAGCTTTATAAGACTCGAATTGTTCCTCTTCTGAAGGAAGTTCATTTCTTCCCATGTAAAGGAATTCAGTGCGGTATAAGCCAATTCCTTCTCCGCCATTTTTAATAACCCCCTCTAAATCTTTAGGAGTGCCAATATTAGCAGCTAATTCAACGTGATGACCATCAGACGTAACGGTCTTTTCATTTAATAGTTTGGCCCATTGCACTTTTTGTGCTTCATAACGGATTTGCTCCTGTTTATATTGATCAATTACTTCTTGAGTTGGATTGATGTGAACTTCTCCCTTTAAACCGTCCACAATAATGATATCACCATTGTGAATTTCGTCTGTTGCTGACTTTGTTCCAACAACAGCAGGGATCTCCATTGAACGAGCCATAATTGCAGAATGTGATGTACGCCCCCCAACATTTGTTGTGAACGCTTTAATATATTTGCGGTTTAATTGGGCTGTATCAGATGGAGTTAAATCCTCAGCAACAATGATCGCCTCTGCTGAAATCATGCTAAGATTGACAATCTCAGCACCAAGTAAATGTGATAGAACACGTTTTGTTACATCGCGTATATCCGCAGCACGTTCCTTCATATACTCATTATCCATTTGTTCAAACAAAGTGATAAACATATCAGCCGTGTTTTTTAGGGCATATTCTGCATTTATTTTTTCTGTCTTAATCATATCTTCTATAGGGTGTAATAGCTCTGGATCACTTAATACAAGTAAATGCGCTTCAAAAATAGCCGCCTTGTCCTCTCCCAGTTCATTTTGCGCCTTGACACGTATTTGCTTAAGCTCTTGTATCGCCTTTGAAATAGCTGCCCGAAAACGATCAATTTCCATCTCAGCATCTTCAACATTTTTCTTATCAGACGAAAGCTCCGGCTCTACTAAACGATATGCCTTTGCTACAGCAATACCACTTGAAGCTGCAATACCGGTTAAAGATCTCATTCTGCTAAACCTTCCTTCGTTAAAGTTTCTTCTATATTTTGTAACGCTTCTTGCTCATCACTGCCTTCAGCAATGACTTTAATTTCTGCTCCTTGGCCAATTCCGAGAGACATAACACCCATAATCGATTTTAAGTTAACCTTTTTCCCTTTATATTCGAGCTTAATTTCTGGGTTAAATTTGTTAGCAGCATGTACTAAAATTGTTGCTGGACGAGCATGAATTCCTGTTTCTTCAATGACCTTATATTGTTTTTCAACCATTAATGATCCAACTCCTACGCTTTTTACTTAAACAAGGGTGATATCAGCAAACTTACCAATGTTTTGAATCAGTTTTTTAATTGAGAGAACTTGATATTGAATATCAAAAAGAAGCTGATAAACTTCATTGACCAAATTATGTTTTTCGTTCGGCGTCATAATCGGCTTTACATAGAAACACGGAAGTTCAGTCCCCAGCCTAACTGTCGAAAATACTAATCATAGCTGTCAATTTTCCCCTCCTAAAATTCCCGTAGTCTCCATAATTTGATTCATCGTGATATTCTTTGTTTTTAAAAGGTGGTCTAATAACAGTGCAGGACGCTTTTTAATCATCATTGGTTTGACCTCCTGTAAACATCTTACAATAAAACGTTTTCATAGGTATTACTGATTGGGAATAAATGATGTACAAGTAAACTTACAAAATTGTGCTGAAACCTCCATCAGACAAATTTTAGTTAGCATTATCACTCTTAAATTCTATCTAAGAGACTAAAAAATATCAATCATTTTCGCTCATAATCATTCAATATCTATCAAAATAATTCAAAAGCATTTATTTTAACATATATTTAGCACTTTCAAAGTAATGAAAGACTACTTTAAAAATATAGGTGCACTATTGCTACTAATGGTGTTTTTGGTTTGCATATTGAGAATTTACATAAGAAAAAAGCAGATAGGCTAATCCCTATCTGCTTTTTTAATTTTATCAATAGTGTTCTTTATTTTCTTATTCAAGTTAAGCAGTATACTATCATCCTTTTCCCGTTTTGGTAAGGTTCCAGAGGGGCTGTCAGCTAAA
Source organism: Bacillus sp. EB600 (assembly GCF_024494385.1). GTDB lineage: Bacteria > Bacillota > Bacilli > Bacillales > Cytobacillaceae > JAEVLT01. The sequence goes on along the minus strand of NZ_JAEVLT010000039.1, from coordinate 4,401 downwards.
AAAGGACTTTTCTTCTTTTTTTCTCCCATTACATCTTCTCCCATACAAATCTTTTTATTAAATATACTGTCTGTATGGTCAAAATATGAGAGCTTTAGTCAAAAAAGACAGGAGTATCTCCTGTCCTATCATTTCACTAAACCAAATGCCTATGTTTTAAACGATCTACTGCTTCATCGCTTCTCTTAAATAAATCCCTAGTATATAATGATGGAGAAGTTCGTGGAGCTGTTCGAGTAGCCTTCTCTCGTAAAAAAGGAGACTTAACCCTACCTTTGCGTTTTCTAACTACAGTTGCTATAGTACCTTCTGTTGTGCTTGTACGCTCTGGCATTTTCATTTTTATCCACTCCTTACCTATCTTACCTAATTCTATCAAACTGACACTTTTTTATCTACAATTTTTCCCAATCAGTTTACTCTTCTTGCGGTTTTTTCAACCAACTATGGATCAAAGAAAGATTAATTATATTGTCAATGTCTATATCCAATACATGTTCCTTTTCTGATTCAATGGAAATGACTACTGGAAATACTTTTTCAAGATAAGGAATGAGAGCGGTTTGCTTGTTTATAAAAACCACTGTTTTGGCATTTATTGTTGTCATTTGTTCTTCCGTAATAATTACTCCGAGTACCGTACCTACTTCTTGCTTAAAGTAGTTATCATTGTCTTTCTTGAAAACAGTGATATTTTGTCTGCAAGTTTCTCCATAAGAATATAGAAAATCCTCTAAACTCTCCCGATAATTCTCTATTTCATTCCATTCTTGCGTTTCAAATGATGAAATTTGCATCATATCCAATATATCAGTAAATTGTAAACTTCTATTTTGCGTTTGAACAATAACCTTTTTCATTTCCTCATTAACGCTTTCTACTTCATTGATTTGTTCCATTTCAGCTCCGCCGATTTTCTTAATAGATGGAGTAATAAACATGGCTAAATCAACAAAAATGAACATCCCTGCTAACAATGTGTATCGTTGCCATTCTTTTACATTAAAGCCTGTATGATTAATCAACAGTACAACCCCAATAATAAAAAAGAAATACCATGTTCTCCGCAGATTTTGCTTATGTCTTCTAAAAAAGTCTTTAAATGCCCAACTTATGTATAGAATGATAGCTGAAAACCCAATAAGAATAAACCACTTGTTTTCTTGCGTAAACGAGAGGATTACATTCCCCCACTTCATCTTTACGATAAGCAGAACTGTTACAAGAATAATAGGAATTACAATTTTTAGAACCATTATGTATTTGGGGTTCTTATACCATATTTCAGATTCTTCTTGACTTCCTTCCATAATTCACCTCCGATTTTATTTTACCATTGTTTAAGAGTGAAAATCCCAATAAAGATTCATTTCTACTGCAGGCCCTAAATAGTTATAAACCTGTTAAACTTCAATAAATGAATTGGGTCTAAATCTGAGTTTTATTAAATATTTTATAAAAAAGGATTTCATCCTCTTTTTTGTAAAATTAATTCAACTAACAAGGAGAGACCCTAAGATGATTGTAATTCATTTTTTTGAGAATAAAACGTTAGTGTTAAGTCAATTATTAAGACGAATTCCTTCTATGGATGAGGACATAAAAATTAAAGGCCGCAAAGCAAAAGTTTTAAGTGTTAAAAAGATTGAAGAAAACCTGATTCATGTACAAGTAATTTTTGAACAGGTGGTTAAAAATAAGCAAATAGTAAAAGAAAGTATTAAGAAAAAGCGATAATTCTTACCACAATTCAAAAATGTTTCTTTTATAGAAATACCATACAATAAAAAAAACAGTCCAAGCGGTGATTAACCGCTTGGACCTGTCGTTTGATTTAAATCAATTTAACTTTAAAAAGTTTACTTGATTAAAAGGCATTTCTTGTTATAAACATAAAATTATTTCTTGAAAATCGTTGAGATAACCTGGTCGTAAGACATACCACTATCCACTTCAAATACACCAGGACGTAAGCTGTTTTCTAATCCTTTACTTTCGATGTCTTTCGAAAAGTTAAAAGCATTTGGAACAATTTTTGCAGTTTCTAGCGCCCTGCCGACATCGATGCTGGTCATCCCATCTGTTACATTTAAGATCACTCGGGTTACATTTTTGTTAGACTTGTCATCTACTTGAGCTGACTCTTTTTGAACAGACCCCTTGGCGTCTTTCAGTGCATTATCATAGTCAGCCTTCGTTTGAACGATGTAGCCTGCAGATACAAGCTTGTCTTTCATTTCCTTTTCGGAAGGCTGAACCTTCACATTAGTTTGAATTTCAGTTGATTTGACAGATCCTTTAGGGGTATCACTATTGTTAGAGAGATAAACAGCACTTGAAATACTTGTGGCAATAAAAATACCAGCTGCAAAGCTGCTCAATAAGTTAAATCTCATTTGCAACTTTTCCCCTTTCTTCCTTTTGTGTTTGATAAGGAGCAAGAAGCTGTTGGATTTCACTTTCTGACACTTGTTTTTTTGCTGCGATGCTCTCAACAGAGTAGTTGCGTTTATATAAATCTAGTACTTCACGCATGAAAACTAATTCTTTAGAAGACAATTGAATTCCAGCTTCTTTCATTATGACTTCTATGTCAAGCTCAATATTCCGAATTGATTCTTGCATGTCATTGATTTCCTTCATAACAGAAATATGAGCCATATCAATTCGCTTATGCTCCGCCTTTGAAGCTTGAAAATTCTTTATAATCGATAAAATTAGCAACAAAGCTGATGCTCCGAACAAAACTGCTAAAGTCAATCCCATTTAAAATCATTCACTCCTTTAGAATAGAAACTTACAACTTCTTATTATACAACTATACTATAAATTTATCGATTCAATTCTCATAAATACGACAAAAGTCTGAGTGATTTGACAAAAAGCTGGAGTGGTAAATTACTTGGAGAATGCTTCTTTGGTCCTGTTTATTGGGGAGGAAAATAATGGTGGATTTTTCAGCTGCGGTTTTTTTCTAGAGGCTGATTTAAATGAAATAATAAGTGTTGAAATCATGCAAACCAATGATGTATCCAGTTAAATTTTTAGTGCTTTTAACACCATAATAAGGTCGAACATAAGTTTTTCTTCAAAAAAAATCCGGTCTTGATGGCAGGAAATTTTCCCCAAGATCGTTTTATAGGAAATTATGAAACAATGATAAAGATTCCGTATTGTTCTCCCTATACTTCATACGGCTGGCAATCCTCCTCATCAGGTTTTTAAAAAACCAAAAGAGGTATACTGATAAAAATTTTTACCAGTTTCAGTTTTTAGATGTTAAAAGTTATTGTTAATAGCTTTTCGTAACAGTTGCTCACTTCGGTCCAAATCTATTTTCACCAGTTTCTTGTAAGCTTTTGCTTTTTCGATATCCTTAATCTTGTAGACAACAACTTCCTTTCGTTTTGCCCCATCCACTTTTATTTTCACTTTAGTAAGGATCTCCTCTTCATCCTCTAATTCATGCAGTGCACGGTAAACCTCTGAATGCTGTGGTTCGAATCCAAGTGGTTTGAACTCCTTTCTCAATTCATCTAATAACTGCAATCCATACCAGCGCCCATTTTCGATATTTGTAATAATATATAACTTTAAGAAAGCGCGCTGCTTAATTAAAAACCCTGTACTTTCCCTGCTTTTCTTCTCCACTTTTTTCCACCTCCTAATAAAATTATAACACATTGTGTTAAAAACACATAATATTTTGAATTTTCCCACCTGATTTATCCGGAACAAATGTTTACTTAATTGCCTGCACTTAGCACTTAAGTATTATTGTGTTTTTAGCACATATTGTAATTAGAGATTTATATCTTGGAATATTGGAGGATGGTCTTTAGAAATATGTCCATCAGTAATAAACATTCCTAATGCCCATGCCATTTCATGGCTCCATGACTTAAAGAAGTTTTCATTTACTTTATGCTTTCTTGGATTCATTCTATGAGAAGTATCAATGCCATTTCTGTTGAGGTTTTTTCTAACGCCTCTTGCAGTAATGTCGGCTATTTTCACTATCTCCGAACACTGCATTCCCTGCTGGTACAATTCCATAATTCGCTTATCAGAAATTAATGATATAGTATTCATTTAATCACCGTCCATAGAATCCATTTTACTGTAATGGAGAAAGCCCTTCCATTGATGCATTACGTCAAAACTATATTTTACGTTATAATAAAAAATCTCCTACCCTACATTAGGAGATTACCGGTTCATCAATACAAGGAGTTCAAAATGCGCCTTACCTTCTTCTGACTCAAAAAAGAATGTTATTAAATCATGTCTATCTCCTCAGAGAAAGAGCTATGAAGTTTAATTTAATTTCCTAACGTTAATACTCACCACACTTCTTGTACCCTTTTTCCCGCGAAGTAAGGTCCATCAATTATTCGTATA
>NZ_JAEVLT010000038.1 GCF_024494385.1 Bacillus sp. EB600 | reverse complement strand
GGTATAAGGTACCTCTTGATTTAACCTCAGAACCCTCGTTGAGGAATACAAAAGATGAACAGCATCCATAAAGAACGCTGTTCATACTATTTGGGGTAGCGTCAGGATTTTGACAATTTACAACGGTAAGGGAACAAATACGGATATATCAAGGTTTATGCGGTTTGTATCAATAGGGTTTTACTCTATTGAGAATGACGTATATAACAGTGGTTAAAGGGTTCCAAATATCTCATATACATGTCTCAAAAAATCCCTTATAGTTGTTAAGTTAAGCATTTTTACTTCTTAAAATTGCTTAACGTTGTAAATCCGCATTTTCCTGACCCCCCGCCAACATTAACATAAATATTGAACTCGTAGTCTTATTGAAGATGAAATTGAATCGGCTACACTTAACTGGACAATAAAATTAAGGTGTAGTAGACCAAACGCCAAACTTGGATATACTGCTTATAAGCATAAGTGGACGGTACTAGAAACTTTATATGGAGTGGCGGGCATGCTAGCCTTTTCGGCAAGCCAGGTGTTTATAAAACAGCTGGCTTGCTGGCTCAAAAGCATGCCCGCGGAGGCTCCATGTCAAGTTTCGTCACAAACCCACTCTTTTGGTGGTCTACTTCAACATTACCTAGTTAAGGAGAGACTTAAAATGAGAGAAAGACGAACATTCACTACAGAATTTAAGGCTCAAATGGTCAAGCTTTATGAAAATGGAAAGCCTAGAAAAGATATTATTAGCGAATATGATTTGACGCCTTCGGCGTTGGATAAGTGGATAAAACAGTGCCAAACATCCGGGTCATTCAAGGAGAAAGACAATAGAACTCCAGAAGAAACAGAGTTAATCAAACTTCGTAAAGAAAACCAGAGATTGTTAATGGAGAATAATATTTTAAAGCAAGCTGCGCTGATACTAGGACAAAAGTAAATGTGATCAAAAATAATCGACACAAATACTCGATATCAGCAATGTGCGATGTCCTACAACTTTCAAGAAGTACCTATTACTACGAAGCAAAAGAGCAAGTTAATACAGCAGATGAACTGACAGCAGCTATCCTGGAGATCTTCAGGAAAAGCCGGCAAAACTATGGAACACGTAAAATTAAATATGAATTAAAGAAGCTCGGCATCATCGCCTCACGGCGAAGAATTGGTAAAATCATGAAAGAAAACGGGTTAGTATCAAACTATACAGTTGCCCAGTTTAAGCCACATGTAGATAAATGCAATGAATCAAAAGTTGAAAATGTATTGAAAAGGGAATTTGATCAACAAAAAGAATTAACAGTTGTAGTCAGCGACTTAACATACGTTAGAGTTGAGAAAAGTTGGCATTACATCTGTTTATTTGTCGATCTTTATAATCGAGAAATTATTGGTCACAGTGCAGGTCCAAACAAAGATGCCCCATTAGTTTATCAAGCATTATCAACAGTGAAAGCAGATTTGCGGCAAATTCAATTATTCCACACAGATAGAGGCAATGAATTTAAGAACAAGACAATTGATGAAGCTCTAGATACATTTAACATAAAACGTTCGTTAAGTATGAAGGGATGCCCATATGACAACGCGGTAGCAGAAGCAACTTTTAAAATTATCAAAACGGAGTTCGTAAAAGGTAAATATTTTGAGAGCTTGGAACAGTTGAAGTTGGAACTTGATGATTACGTTCATTGGTTTAATTATCTAAGAATTCACGGAACACTTGGGTATTTAAGTCCTATTGAATATAAAAAAGAACACCTTAAAAGTTGTCTAGTTTAGTGTTGACATACCAAATAGACCAAAAGATAAGTAATGAACAACACTTCTTTCAGCAATGATAACATTTTACCCATTATATCCTTACCCTTATTCTTCTGTTATCTACAATAACTCACAAACTCGTAACCTTTTTAGGTTTACAAAAAAAGCCCTCTTCTTGTCCACACCCTCACTCATTCGCCATCATACATTATATAAGAGATTAATTCGGTAAAGGAAGAAGGGAGAGGTGAATTTGGAGGAGTTATCTAAGCATCAGAAAGAGCTTTCAAAAAAAACTGATGACCAAGCCGTTCATAAAAATGGTATGAGTTACGAGTCTGGTAAAGACGGAGTAATAAAGGAATCTCGAAGACAAAACCCACAACCGTTTTTAAGCGGAAATAATTCTATGGATGATTGGCTCTTTGGTAACAGAAGAATGAACCCAAGACAACAAGATCTCGTTTCGGTGCCACAGCAAAACCACAATCAAAATCAGATTGATTTTAAACAAGTAATGGAAACCATCGATATGGCTTATATCACATGGAAACAGTATAAACCATTATTTAAGGGCCTATCACCAATTGTTGAAAAAGTCAAAAGTAAGCTGCCTTTCAAAAAATAGGGAAAATATTTGGTGGAAATTTCTAATGTAAAGAAATAAACAATGATTCGCTCGATCTCCTCATATTTGATCTTGTGACTTTACAGGGATTTTCATTAAACTCTGTATATGGTTTGTTTTTCTTTTTGTTTGAAACATCGTGATGAGCTGGTCTAATTTCTGACTGTAACGGAGGGTATCGTCGCTGTTTAATCCAGTTTCTTTGGCAATTAGAATCAAATTTTTCTCATTTGATTGATCCTTTGTTTTAATTCATCGTCCTCAACACATCATCATAACTCCCTTGGTCATTTGGTTGTGCATATTTAACTTGTACAAAAGTAATATTATGTATTAATTTTTGGATAATTTGAATAGATGTGACAAAAACTTCCAAATATTCACAAAAACAAAAGGAATTTATAATTTTAATTTTAGGGTTGCCTTTTAGTGACTAAGGCAGCCTTGTATTTTTATATTTTATTGATGTAGCCAATAATGGTTATTTTTCCTCTCCTAAGTAAATAAGCAAATGATGATTTAATCATTTCAAGTGGATTTAAAGCCATAGAGAGGAAGGGAGGGCGATCTTTGGGAGTTTACTCAATTATCAATTGATATAGTGAAATCGAGGCTGGTTTATCATCAATTAAGATAGATACATTTCTGTTATAAATTTTTTCTCGCTTTGGAAAAAATAAAGTAAGCAGCTAATACAATCAAGTTTTATCCCAATAACATAATATATTAGAAACCTTATGAGGACAGGGGGGTTTCTGATGTTTTGTTATCCGGGATACAGATATTGAGGACCTGGTTGTCACGGGCCGGGTGCCCCTGTAAATGTATTGGATGCTATTTGCTTGGAACATGATAATTGTTACCGAATGTCTGGAAATAGAAAAATGTGCGATCAAATGTTTATAAATAGAACGAGACCGCTTATCAATCAGCCTGGTAAAATAGGAAGAGATGCAGCAATTATGAGTTCACTGATACAATTTAAGTTAATGTTTTAAAATGTTGCCAAGCACCTTATAAAAACCAACGGATCCGCTAGTGAGCGATCCGAACAAATTGTATTTCAAAGAAGAGTATGGGGCATTATGAGGTGCATATATGGAAACGTAGTTTAAGAGGTTATTAAACTGGTTGAAAACTGGATAAAAAAACACACTATTATAAAAAAAGTAGAATATGGTTTACGGGTTCCGATTTGAAGTGAAAGACGGTAATTCGCAAGCAAATTCACAATAAAAAACGGAGGGAAATTCAAATAATTCACCCTACTTTTCTATTACTCTAATTTGTGAATATTAGCGTCGTACTAAGTAGCAAATGACTTTGTTTTAATAGATGTTATTCTTCCACATAAGCACCGTTCCTAAAAATATAGACATTTATATAAAAATATATCCATATGTTCTATAAAGAAATAATTCTTTACTAGCACGCAAAACGGACAGAGCTTTTTGCTATGTTTCAGGAAAAATGCCTTTAATTCATCAGAAGCAGAATATTATACCGGCTGCACTTCAGCTTGTTTAAGGATTCAAAATCTTGTTGTTCATTGATTGGATAACAATAAATTCCCAGACGATCTTAAAAATATGGTGGACGAATACCGTAAATCTTTTACTGATGCGGGTTTCGTTTCCCTATTCAAAAAATTATTATTTAAATACAAATTTATACTAAAATGGACAAGTTAGAGTGAATCTACCTATACGAAAAAGTGCCTCTCACATAAGCTATAGTATGTCTTATAAGAGGGGAGGGATTTTTGTGATTTTTAATTATGAAAGAGCGCGCCATTTCGAAGGAAAAATAGTTCGATTCCGAAATGAAGATGGAGAATGGCATATTGGAAGAGTTGAGAAAGTGACTAAAGAAGGGATACAAATTGAGGAGCTTATCGGTAATTCTAATGAGGGGTATGGCTATGGACTTTGGGGACTCCCAAGACCATTTTTAGGATACCCAGTGTTGTTTGATCTATTATTCTTTTGACAAAGTAAAGGCAAGTTATCGCATAAGATACTTGCCTTTTTATTTTTACATATTGGCGGTGGATACTCATTGGTTATATGTACGGTATTCGCTCTGAGAGGCAATTAGTAAGAGAAATATAAATGAATATTGCCTATCGATGGTTTTTAGGTTTAAAATTCCATGATCCCATTCCTCATCATTCCACCATTAGTTGGAATCTCCAGAATCGTTTTAAAGATACGAATATATTTCAGGAGAAATAGTTCTTCAAGCAATGAACCACAAAATGGTGGGTGGACGAGTTTTATTTTCTGATTCAACGCATTTAAAGGCAAATGCTAATAAACACAAGTTCACAAGAGAAAAGATAGAAGTAGAAACTCATGAATACTTTGATGATTTAAACAAAGCGGTAGAAGAGGACAGAATGATGCACGGAAAAAAGCCGCTAAAGGAACGAGAAAAAGTGAAGGGAACTAAAGAAATTCGGGTAAGTACGACTGATCCCGAATGTGGATTTATGTCCCGTGAAAACAAGCAGGAAATGTTCTGTTATCTTGACCACCGGACTACTGATATAAAATTTAACATTATTACTGATGTATTTGTTACTCCTGGAAATATTCACTATTCAGTTCCTTACCTGAATCGGTTGGACTAGCAGGTCCAACGATTTGGATTTAATGTTGAGGCTGTAGCACTTGATTCAGGATACCTCACAAGCCAGATTTGTAAGGGGTTATCTGACCGAAATATCTTTGGAGTAATTGCTCATAGACGATATCAACCCACTACTTGTTTATTTCCAAATTTTCCAATAATAGACAGACTTGCAAAACATAATGAAATGCAGACTACCTATTCATTATCGATTGGAATAACTTCTACTTTTGAATAGGCACGTGTATAGCTGACAATCAAGAGGCCATTCCAATACCTTGCGCTTAATTGATTAGGACTTATCGTGTCTGGCAATTTAATTTGCCTTTGGAATTGTCCAGTAAATCTCTCCGAATAAGTTCTTTTTAAATGGGGATAAATGGGGTTATTTATACCTTTCACTGTTAGAATATCCCCAGCAAGCCCTAATTCAATCTCTTCTCTTTTTAAACCCGGGAGTTCAATGATGATATTTACTTCGTTATCGCCCTCTAACAACTCGATTATTGGAAATTTGGAATTTGGAGTTTGTTTTTCATTCGAATCCTGACTTTTAGATGAGGACGAAGATGTTTTAAATGGCTGTTCATCAAGCATTTGCCTGGCAAAATCTTGATCAAAGATATTATTCCAAAATTCTCCCCCCTGCATATTTTGGGCGATCTCCATCCATTGTTTTAATTTTTCTATATCCATATGTTCACATCCCTTAAACAATACAAATCGTCTTTTACTTTAAAAAGATAGTAAAAATTGACACTCATTTTAATATATATGCGTTAGATGTTAACATATTTTCATCTTCGTCCTGAATAAAATGAATCTTAATGTACATCATCTTAACTTTTGACTTATAAAAACAAAAAAACGTTATGAGGATTGTGTTTCCTCCAAATACTAAAAAAGCAGTAGATCGTTATATTGACTGTTTTTACATATCCCAGAAATCACGATAATCAACTCTAGAATCATATTTTTTTAAAAGACACGGATCAGGCTGCAACAGGCATCGGAAAAGTAACCGTTAACGTCAAACAGCGGGACTCCATTATTACATCTGCTATGAAACGTGTAGATAATGCAGTAGTGGATTTTTTGACAAAAGCCAAAAACGGCGAATTTCTATCCTCCGGAATCCTCTTAGTTACAGAAGCCATGTCAAATGCTCTGTCATCTTACTCATTAAGCAACGGCGGTATTCTTCATTTGATTAGCTGTTCTCTGTACCAAACGGATATATAACTGCTTGGAGGGATGAACGTTTTGCATACACCATCAACTCTTTAAGCGGAACGATCTCCACCTACCGAATCAATCCTAATGGGGCACTTTCGGTGGTAAGGCATATTACCAGTACACCTCCAGGTACAGCACCGGGTTTTCCCATGGATGTTGGAGTAAGTAAAGATGGACGGCATTTTTACACCCTAAACGGAAACCAGGGTACAGTGTCAGTATTTAATATCCAAGAAGATGGTAGTTTGGTTAGATTACAGGTTGCTGCTTGGACTAACTTACCTTATCTTTGTTCACAGGGCTTAGCTGAGCTGTTCTTTGATTCTATTGGTTCATTATATTAGTCAGGATGGAAAATAGAGGGGGATTATTAAAAAAAAGGTTGCGGACATACTGGTTTTTATGAGAAAAAATTAATTACCAGCGGGATTGTGGAGGGTGCTTTACTTTCACAACAAATGGACTGTTTCGGTAGCAGTCCTTTTTCATTATCATTACTAGATTAAATCGGCAGGATTGCTCTGGAATGAAATGGAGAATTGTTGTGACTTAACCAGGTTAAATATCATACAATAAATAGTCATTTGTTCACTTCATTATTTTTTAGGAGGTAAAGATAATGATTTCTAATTACACCAACAGACAAAAGCTGCCCTTTCCGATGCTTCTCGAAGCTAAACAAATCGCTCCAAATCAAATTTTCATTCAATATGACCGTCCTACTGATTTGGCATCTGCAACTAATATTTCAAATTATTGGATTAGAAGTAATATAGAGCATCCCATTACGGCTGGCATTTCGACTGAGGGTATGGACTATCGCCTAATTGAATCGAACACCATACGTCCTGATGCAGGAATAATCACACCTTTCGACAATTCGAAGATGAGATTCGTTATGACATTTAAGGTAAATGCTATTACTGGTCTCATGCATATTGTACTCCCTTGTTTTGTTAATTTAGATGGAAGGACAGGTTATAATGATGAAAATTGGGGGCCTTTCAGCAGGAATATGTTTATCGGCATGTAAATAAATTAATTATTTTTCTATCTTAGCGTAGAGACGATACGCATCACAAATAGCCGTAAATTCTGAATTTTTTTAATCGAATTACGGCTTTTTCATCGTTTAGGAAATTATTAATTTCTAGACTTGTGGATAAATGTTCGATACAATGTTCGTATATTATCGGTGAGGTTTTTCATATGAGTAAAGTTAAAAGTGGCGTTATCAAACAAATATTGAAGGATCATTTCGACGGTTTTTGGAGAATGCAATCTGACCGTTTTCCTGAATCATATCGTGAAGACATAAAGGAAACAGTAGAAAAAGCTATTAGGTGCCGTACCAGTGATTTAGGATATGCACGATATGAATGTTTAAGATGCGAAGGGAATCCTAAGCCTATTTTTGTTTGCTTTACTTGTAAGAGCCGTTTTTGCCATTTGATAAGGGCCCTAATTGTAATTGCATTGGACCTGGGAATATTCATAGAAATGGCTACTACTGGAGATTTGGGTTAAACGATGAGATAACAAGGAAAATCCCTATATGTCGATTAAGATTCTTGATGTGTAACAAGAGCATTTCAATCTTTCCAGACTGTTTAATCCCGTATTTTCAACATACTATACATACAATTTTGAAGCGAATACACCAATTTCTTCAGAGGAAAAATGTTAATAGCAGCCGACAATTATTGAGGTTTCACCTGATGTCACAATTCTATTGTCTTGATATAAATAATTATTTTAAAAATTTATTGGTATATATACAGTGATTAGAGTCATCATTTTGTCTCTTAGTTTTATGGATGGATCCGTTCTTTTTTATAAGGTGCTTGGCCCCATTTTAAAACATTAACTTAAATTATATCAGAGCACTCATAATTGCTACATCTCTTCCCATTTTACCAGGTTGATTGATAAGCGGTCTCGTTCTATATTATAAACATTTGATCGCACATTCTTCTATTTCCAGACATTCGATAACAATTATCATGTTCCAAACATATAGCATCCAATTCATTTACAGGGGCACCCGGCCCGTGACAACTAGGTCCTCAATATCTGTATCCTGAATAACAAAACATCAGAAACCCTCCTGTCCTCAACAGGTTTCTAATATATTATGTTATTGGGATAAAACTTGATTGTATTATCTGCTTACTATATCATTTCCAAGCGAGAATATCCCACTTCTTATCGAAGTGTAAAGTGGGGATAGTTCAATAGACTAAACCCTATTCACTCAACTTGATTAAATCTTTTTGATCATGCATTAATGAATTTTTTAGTAAAGTAACTCCTCTTTTGTTAGGAGTTTGGTCGGAGAACACGTTTGTATAATTGAAAAGAGTACATCATCAATTATAGGTTCCGCAGTGATTTTGGCGAAATACAAGAAGTAAGCAACGAGTAACCTCGAATTAGTTCACATATCCGAACTAGCAATCATTCCTAAAAAGTGATCGTTAGTAAAGAAAAAAGGGATCGCCAAGGCATCCCATCTTGAATTACAGCTATTGTTCGTTCAAGTGCACACAATCGTAATATCAAAAAACTAATCATTTTAGTTGTCACATAATGGAATTCATAAAAAAGGATGAAATCGATAATGGTTTCATCCTTTTTCGTAATACAAGTTAAACTTATGGAATTTTGATGACTTCATGTCCGCCTATTAATTCAAAAACTATTATATTAGCCGGTCCCGCTATTTATTCAATCGAATAGGATAAGCTAAACATCTAAAAATATATACATCGAATAATATTCTTATTGCAATATAAGAGAGGGGAGAGAATGGTGGCATATATAGATCCATATTTAATGCGAATTTTCCGAAAAAAAATCGCCAATCCCGCTACTTTTAGACGGGTGTGCGGCATTCTATGCAATTGTCGTTTCGAGGATTTATGCAGACCGGAAGGGGCATATGGTTTAGTCGATAATTTATCCAGTTGCCTGGGAGTGGCAGTATCGCCCGAGCAAAGGGACAATGCCGCGAGCTGGATAATGACCTGTGGAATTGATCCAGCAGAGCGCAGGGAGCGGTACAGAATGTTGAACCATATCAGGGAATTTTGAATTAAGTGAGATGTTAACCACGTCTATGAAATCGAGGGACGTGGTTTATTTATTTCAAGGCCAGGGTTCGCGTCAGTATGCCCCTTTAGTATAGTAATTAGGGAAGATTAGGAAGAGTGTTTACTAAAGTGTTTATTTTGCTACGGAAGAAATAGCTACAGGTGGCTGGAAAGTTTAGACAAACAGGAAACCTTCTTGGAATACAGCAAGGTAGAAGGGGTAGTTAACCATCCCAAAAGAACGTTCCACTTAGCTTTAGCTGGAACGTCCTTAACATGGTGTGTCCAGCGTGGGTGCATGCTTCTGACATAGGTCCCCAACAGTAAAGGCATTATTAACAGTAGATTAAGGCAATGGTATGCAGGGGTTACTCTCATACCCTATGGAAGTCGGCTGCAAGCTGCCGCTCTGAGAAACACAAATGTCATATCAGTAACCAGTTTTACAATTTCCAGTAGGATAAGGAATTGAATTTAAATCCTTTAAAGGTATTTATTTCGATAATCCTAATGACAACAGTGGCCAAATATGAACGTAACTGTGATAATAAATATAAAAGTGGCCTGGCAACCCCGCACCGGTAGGATAAGAAAAACTTTTATCTGATAAGGTATTTCTATTAATAAATATTCAATCCCTTTTTCTATCTCAGCCACGGGCTGGTCATAAACCGATACCAAACTATCAACCGCCCAAGCTGTTTGTACCAGGGTAGAATAGGCAAGTGGGTAATATGTTTTAAATCGATCGCTATGACACGACTCCCCCCAGCCGCCGTCTGGGTTTTGAATGCTTATTAGCCATTTAACAGCCTTTTGAATGGATGGATGATCACCTGAAATTCCGACAGCTCTTAATCCCGTTACAGCGGCCCACGTTCCGTAAATGTAAGAAATACCCCATCTGCCATACCATGAACCGTTCTCTTCTTGATTATCAAATAACCAGTTTACCGCATCACCTATCTTTGGATGGTGAAATGTCATACCTACGTTCTTACCAAGAAATTCAAGTGTTCTTCCTGTTAAATCGGAAGCGATTGAATCAATAAACGAATCACTAATATTTTGAATTGGTAATAAGGTGAGGATTGATTTAGATTGATTATTTTCAAATGCGCTCCATCCACCATTGTCATGTTGCATGGAAAACAGCCATTTTAACCCTGAATTCCAGGCTTTGCGGTATTTGTCATCCATAACCGAAAAACGGGTAATTGCACGTAAGGCGGCTTGTGTGTCATCTACATCCGGATTGGTTGTATTGGTTTCTGAAAATCCCCAACCGCCTTTTGGCTGCTGCTTTGATAATAAATATTCAGCCGCAGAAACAACGGCCTTATCTTCTATTGGCACTCCCGCTTCGTGTTTTTCAAGTATACAAATCTGATAAATCAGGTGATTGGGTCGTTTTTACACTATACTTGTAATCCATTAAAATTAAAATTGGCGTAATGTTTGCCCTTGCTGGTATGGATAAATCAAAAAAATGGATCGGAGACCATGCTGGAATAAGAAGAATTTCAACGGGAATCGGAAAGAATCGCGGCCACCTACATTGTCCTGTTAATGAAAGCATCACTCTTGTAAGGATGTTCACTTTTTCAATCCCGCCATTTTTCAAAATAAATTGTTTCGCTTTTTTCATGTTGTCTGCATCTTTTTCTATGCCGGAATAAAGCAATGCATAATAGGCTTCAATGGTAAGCGCCAGATTGCCGTCACCTTCATCGTAGAAGAGCTTCCAAGCCCCGTTTTGTTCTTGTTTACTTTTAATCTTGTTGACTAGCATTTGAATAAAATCTTCATCATCAATTTCTAATAACCGCAATAGGATGATCATATAGCAGTCAGTTTCAATCCCCGTATCAAATGGATAGGACCAAGATCCATCAGGATCCTGATCTTTTATAAGGAATTGCAAATTCTCTCTATTTCTTAAGTGCTAGAATTGTCTAATGTAGATGACTTCAATCTATTGTATAGGTTACCTTTGCTTTAATTGTTGTCTTGTTTATCCTATTAATCATCGTTGGAGCAGCTTGTTGGTATTAATTAAAAAAGTCCTAAACTGTTGCTTTTGAAAAGACCCTCTTTAGAGGGCACTGTTCGGGAAATATCTTTAAAAAGGGTGAGCACATAGTACTGTTTCACGCCTTATTCTGTTCCTCTACATATTGTGATTCAAAATTAAATCTTGTTTCTTGTAGCAGCCTCTTTTAAAAGGGCTTTTTACTGTTTTGTTTTTCGCATTCAGGCACCGATTTGGAGTTAATCTCATCAATAAAGGAATGAATATTTTACATGTACAAAAGCTTTTGGCTCATGCGAGCCCCGAAATGACCCTAGTGTACGCCCAAATTCACGATACAACTCTTCGTAAAGAATTGGAAAAGGCTTCAAACAATGGAGCTGTGAAGCTTCAAAAGGCGGTAAAATAATCGCCACTACACTAAAACAATAAGCTGATGAAAACGGATTAGAGCTTGAATGGATTCGCCACAACTTAGATTCTATTCGGTTAGATCATGGATTTTGCATTAAAAGTCCAAAAAACATTTGTGATTATCTAGAGCAGACATTAGAGCCACCATGTATTAAAAACAACTGCCGTGTTTCCATGTAGTTCAAACATTTTTAGATTTTTATAATGAACAAATCATAAAAATGGAGTCTGATATAAAGCTTTATCAAAAGTCTGGGAGAAATAGATCAATTGAGATTATAGAACCCAAGTTAAAAAAATATAAAGAGATTAGAGATGGTATTTTAAGGAACGGTGGGATTTATGGACTTCCTAAACTAAGAAGAGAATCAAGAAGCTGAATATGGAAGGAGATGAAAAATAATGGCTAATAAGAATCCGAATACAGAACCTTTACTTTGAAGTATTGAAGACAAAACTCAAATGACAAAGCAAAAAGTTGAAAACACAATAAAAGAAATGATTAAGCCAGCAAAAAAAGATAAATTTTAACTCTGTATCAGAAAGATCGGGAGTCTCCAAAACCATTTCTTTATAAACACAGCGACATTAGGGCTAGAATTGAAACACTAAGAAAGCAGGAGGAAAAATTAGAACATCAAAGCAAGTAAAACGAAAAATGACAGAACATTCTAAGGATGTGATAATTGAATCACTTCGAAAAAGAAATAAGCTTCTAGAAGAAGAAAACAAGAAATTGAAAGAACAATTAAAGGTGGATTGGGCAGCAATCTATAATGAAATTGATTAAAATAAATCGTATCTTTGATAACATGTAAACGATGAATGAGGTTCGATAGAACCTCATTTTTTTCGACGATACTGTATTTATGAGGATAGTTAAATAAGCAGAAGGGGAGAGTCTCCTTCTTTACTTTTTAAAAATTTTGTCAGAATATCAATCATTTAAATCCTTGTAAGACCTCTTTCAAATGCTGCAAGATGATTCAAAAAGGCATTACGAAGCTGAGAAAAAGCGGTTCGAACATCAGTAGGAATATTAAATGTTAGAAATCCTTCGTACATAGAAATATTGTCTATTTTTCCTTGTACCCCAGCGGCATATGCCGCTTTAATATTTTCTGGAGTTGTAACGAATGACCGCGATTCATCGTCAGGTAATGGGACCTGATAACGTTGAAAAAGTGGTAATAAAGCATTTATATGCCTCAATTCAGCACCTTTTTTTTATTTGTACAAATGTACGAATATATCCAAAGTTTCCTAGAATATCGTCATACCTTGCTTGGGCTAAGTATTCATCTTGAAGGGCATAAGTCAACATTTGAGGTAAGGTTAATGTGGAAGCACACCGTAATTTTGAGTTTGCCTATTCGTGTGAGTTTTCTTTAGACTTTTTGAAAAAAAACAAAAACCACATAGCGTGATTTTGTTCGTCTGCAGCTGCACGTCGAAATCTTTCTTTAATAATTGGATCCTTTGCTTTATCGACTATATCTAAATAAAAATCAACAGCTTCTTGTTCATCTTTAAAAGCAAATTCGATTCCTGTTCTATACTTGTTTGGGCAATCCTCAGTGATTTGATAGTATGGCTTTCTTCCTGTTAAATTTGTATAAATTTTGCTAAATTCTTCGAGATGCCGTTTTTCATCTTTTTGTATCTCAAGTATTCTGTTCTTTTCATCCTTTGTAGGTGCCATCATGGCTAACCTCTCATAACAAGCAACAGCACTATACTCCGCATTAATTGCTTTCTGAATATCATTTACAAGTTGAATGTCATTTGGCATACGATAATAATCATCATTATACTGTGGAACATAATGATAAAAATATTGATTTGAATACATGATTGTCCTCCTTCTGTATAACCATCAACATATCTTATGCTTTAAGTATAGGTTTTTGTGCAAGTTCATATCTCGTTCTTGTGCTGACTGGTGCTATTCTTGAAGAAATAGGAAACGCTCTTTCCTTATTGAAGGGGCATGTTAATGAAAGAAGTGTTTAGTCAACTATTTTTGTAAATAGAAGAAATCCAAACAATTGAGAATTTCTTAACATAAAGAATACATTTAATTCGTGTAAGACAAATTTAAAAAAGAATTTCAAAAACGAGGTGAAATATATTTGTCAGCTATATATAATCCTAAATTGACTTCTGCCAGAATTGGTCCTCTTTGGACACAGTATATGAATGAAACAGCGTCTATCTGTTTTCATACACATATGGAGTAGCACATAGAAGATAAGGAAATAATGGAACTATTTGAACATGCCATGTCACGAGTACAAAACAGCTTGAGAAAATAAAAGATTTCTTAAAGGGTGAAGGCTTCCCGCAACCAATTGGCTTTGGAAACCAGGATGTAACATTAAATAAACCACGCTTATTTTCTGACGTATATTGTTTACATTATTTAAATATTATGAGTATTTATGGTACCCAAGGTTACAGTGCTGCTATTACAACAAGCAGCTCACGGCATGATACACTTCAATATTTTACAGAATGCAATTCCGCTTCCATTGATTTTGTATTCGCACGAAAGAACTCTTACAAAAAAAGGGGTTGTATTTTCGTCTATCGGTGATTGTTCCTCCTGACAGACCAGATTTTGTACAGCACGAACATTTTTTAGAAGGCTGGTTTGGGGACCAGAGACCTTTATCTACTATTGAAATTGCAGATATTTATTTTAATTTAAAAAAGAGTATTTTTGCTAAAGCAGTAACATTGGCTTTCAGTCAAATTGCACCTTCCGAAAATGTCCGGAAATTTTTAATAGAAGCTGTACAAGTGAAAAATAAATACATTACTGAATTTCATGAAGTATAAAACGATGAAGATTTACCATCAGCACCAACTTTGGACTCAGAAATTAGTAATACGATTGAATCTCTATTTTCGGATAAGTTAATTCTTTTTCATGTTAGTTTTTTATTTTCCACCGCAATGGACTATTATGGACAAGGGTGGTCTCGTTCACCAAGAAGGGATTTGAGCCCCAAATAGCAAAAGCAATTCTTGATGATGTGGGTATAGGAGGAAAATGTGTGGATGTAATGATAAAGAATGCTTGGCTTGAGCAACCTCCTCTAGCAGCAGACCGAACCGAACTAAGAAAGTAACCGACTCGTGAAGTCGGTTTTTTGATTTTTTACTTCAATTGAATTTTGTTCCTCCTTTCAGGCAAATGTATCACTTTAAAAACGGAAAACGATACTACAAAGAAAGTCCAGCATTTTGATTATGAAAAAACTGGTCTGTGAAGAAATTCACTTAAACTATAGGGGGCGATTCTTCAATAAAGAGGGATCGCTCTTTCCTTCTTGAAGTTACTGGCAGTTTAGTTTGACAACCCATTGTACCGATTTGAAATAAAATGATAAAAAAGATGGTGACTCATAAGGTCGATAATTAACTACGAGTCCCCTCTTTTTTAATACAGGAAAGTCTTTAATAATATGAAATTTGGGTTTCGCTAGCCGCTGATACATTTCCGGAATTTAAATAGCAAAAGAACCATATAAAATTATGAAAGGAGGAGAGTAATAAAATGCAGATAATGAGCAATTATTTTCGCTCGCGTGCGGGTATGGTGTACATGATGACGAATAATGAAGTAATGAATCAAATCATTACCTTTTTCAGGGACATGAATGGAATGCTCACATTTGCGGGTTCTTATCCAACCTATGGCAGAGGTACAGGTACAAAAGAAGTCTCTGGTGCAACAGCGAACGATGGCGTCGATCCATTATCATCACAAGGCTCACTTACTTTATCACGAGATGGACGTTTTCTACTCGCAGTAAACACAGGGAGCAATAGCATCAGTAGTTTCATTTTAAACGATAGCGGAGTGCCCGTTTTGGCGGATGAGAAGCCATCAGGAGGTACTCAGCCGAATAGTGTAGATGTGTTTGGTAATATTCTATATGTCTCCAATGTGGGTAATGCTGCAAACAATTTTTCATCCAATATCTCTGGTTTTCACATAGACGATAACGGGCGCCTTACTCCTATTCCCTTTTCGATCCATTCTCTAAGTACTTTCAATGCACAGCCTGGGCAGGTTCTCTTCACTCCAGACGGTAGTAAAATCCTTGTCACCGAGCTGACATCAAACCATCTTAGTATTTTTCATGTAAATAATAAAAATGGTACGGTTACAGGTCCAATCGTTACTGATTCTTATGGTCAAGGACCATTGGGGGCCCGTTTTCTTTCTTCTGGAATCCTCTTAGTTACAGAATCAATAACAAACGCGCTTTCATCCTATTCATTGAGTAACAACGGTATTCTCCATGTGATTAGCGGTTCTGTGCCAAACGGATATTTGACCGCTTGTTGGATTGTAACAACGAAGGATGAACAATTTGCATACACTACCAACACCGCAAGCGGCACCATTTCAACCTACCGTATCGATGCTAACGGGGCTCTGTCGGTGGCAGGACATATTACCAGTACACCGCCTGGTACAGCACCAGGTCTGCCGATTGATGTGGGAGTGAGTAAAGATGGACGGCATTTTTACACACTTAACGGAAATCAGGGTACAGTATCAGTATTTAATATACAAGCTGATGGTAGTCTTGTAAGATTACAGGTTGCTGCGTGGACTAACCTGCCTTACTTTGGGTCGCAAGGTTTAGCTGTTCTTTGAATCGATGTTATCAAATAAAGGTAAGGAGGCAGAAAATTAGATGACATGACTCTTCCTCAATGTGATTTAAACAGTGGGATTGCGAAGGTAATCCCATTGTTTATCAAATATGATTCTATTTATTTGGTCTTATCATGTTTGGGATCGGCTCTGCAGTATCGGGGCAGGCATACGATGACGGAACTAATATGGGCGCGTGCTTTTCAGGGGATTGGTGCCGGTGCCATGATGAGTATACCGCGTGCCACAGTGGGTGACATTTTTACACCTCAAGAACGGGGAAAATGGATGGGCGTTATGATGTCGGTGTTTGGCTTATCCAGCATCATCGGTCCAGCACTCGGCGGATGGATTACAGACACATTATCATGGAGATGGGTATTTTATATTAATTTGTCGATTTTTAAACTTTTCCGAAAAATCCATCTGTGAAATCTTGGCTGTACGTCTGCTCACTTGGGGGGCATGACGCTGTGGGTGTCGCTTATGGAATTCGTGTAACTGGTCTATGTGCCGAGAAGTTTCTATTTCTTGATTAGCACCTGCCATCGTTTCTATTTATGTGACCAATTAGACACAGGTGGTTCATTAAACCAATTTTTCCTTATTAATAACTTCAGCCCTTTCTCTGAGTAGTTTTCAATCATCTTGATTAGTTCCTTTAAAGAATCTATATGATCCTTTTTATAACTGGATACCACTGCATTTTGTAGATTGGTTATACTTACTGGATTAAGGAACATTATTAAGTTTGCCATTAATTTATCTGAAAAAGGTGATTCCTTTACTTTATTAACGTGAGCCTCTAGTCCAGTTGTAGTTGGAATTCCATTTTCTCTATAGATATCGGATAAAGAGG
The DNA here is from genome assembly GCF_024494385.1 of Bacillus sp. EB600. Taxonomy (GTDB): domain Bacteria; phylum Bacillota; class Bacilli; order Bacillales; family Cytobacillaceae; genus JAEVLT01. Next base: position 24,530 of record NZ_JAEVLT010000038.1, on the reverse strand, counting down.
CTGATTGATAAAATGCTAACTTTTTCCCTTCTAGTATAAATTTCTTTGTGTCCATATCCTCTACGACTTCAGAAAAACCGGTACAAAGAGCAATTCCAACATTGTTACATTGAAGGGCACCGAACATATTTGCCAATTCTACCGCATTAAGTGGTCGTTGCTGAGGTGATGCAACTTTGAATAGTTTCCTATCCCTTTCATCTGCTTTTTTATAAGAGAACGAATTATTTTGTAATAAATCTTTATCATTAAGCAATTTTAATAAAGATAAATCTAATTGAATTACATCAATAAGTAGTTTTTTATAAAAATTTTTTACTTTATAATCTGTTAATTCAACATATTGAACAGCAAGCGCTCGCAATCCATTACTCGTTATATGCTTTAAGATCTCTATAATTAATTGGTCTGAAAATAGCTTTGTTGTTGAACTATATATATCATCTTCCCTGAAGAACGGTGTATCTTTATAACCTTCCTCAGACAATAATTGAGTAGCCTCTTGTTCTTGATATGTAGAGATTTCATATATTTCATTTAAAATATTCCTTAAATCGGTATCCTCAGAAGTTTCACTAAGATATTTTAAAAAAAAATTCATCATGTTTGAACTTGATTGTAAGTACCAAAGGAAACCTAATTCATTTACGTTCATTGTTATACCCCCTAAAGACTCAATTTCTTTTTTTATTTTTTCAAAAAAATTCTTGATTATTCATGAATCAGTAATTCTTTCTAAATACACTCAGAGTTTCATTGTATGGGTTGAACCTTTCGAAAAGGAACAACATTTCATATATCCGACCAAACTGATGTTGGTAATATAATGATTCAAAAATATTGAGGTGAATATCTAAAGCTAACTTCCTTTAATGGGGAAAGTGAGTTATTTTGTAGAGGGCGAACAGTTTTGTAGACGGAATCAAGTCCCCATTGGCAGAGACGTTCCACCTTGGCTACTATGATCATAAAACCTAATAAAAATAGGGCTACCATAAAAACTTTCGTCGCGAAGACTTTCAATCATGCTATGAAGAGCAAATTCAAAAATATCCAACCATGGTAGGTATTGATACACAAGTTATTCAAAAAAAGATTGAGTAAGGAAGATTTGGCAAATCATTAAGTAGAAGGAGGATTTGAAATGAAATTTACTATTCGTATTTTCTTCAGGGAAAACTTCGAAGATTTCGTCAGTAACTTTTTCTATTTGAATATTGTTAGGGCGAATAAATTTTTGGTTTCGTGCTCTTCATCAAATTGCTAAAGGGGACTTTATCGATTACAGAGCCGTTTTTGGTTGTGTATTTTTAGTATTAGATAAACTTTCTTTAAATTTATCTGGATTAGATATAAATGAGTAATAGGCTTCCCTAAATACTTTTATATTTCTAAATTTTTCCTAATAAAAAGTTTGTTTTTTAAGGAAGAAGAGAAAAAAAGAGAAGATCTTTACGGCGAAGTGGAAAGATAGCCGTTATACGTTTCAGTCGAGATCTACCCTGGCTACTGATATAATAAGACCAAAATAAATAAGGTCAACCAGAAATATTTAGCATTCTGGCTAAACTTATAATACGAAAGGGGCAGGTTAATGAAATAAGGTATGAACCCTTTTTAATAAATATAAATTCATTGTATCAATTTAATGGCTTTTTTCATGAAAAAATCCTGTACCCAAAGAAAATTAATTTTTTGAAACAGGAATGTTATTTGCTTTTCGGACTATAGCGATAAAAGCCCGAGACATAAGTAAAGTTATACTTGAAGTCCAGAAGCTAGTAAAGGAATTCCATCCGTTTTTAAATTTAATTAAAGACGTTTTCTTCTCTAAGAAATACTCTGTTACAGCCATTGGAATAGTAAAATAGAATGATTTAACAATTATACCTAAAATATTGGATTTCTTAGTAACTTGGTTATAGTAAACACAGTTTATAGGATAAAGTAAATAATCAAAAATAAAGCTAATATCAAAGGATTTAAATAAATTTATTGGATATTTGATGTATCCCTTTTTCACAATTATATTATCTAAAAGTGTAGATATAAATCCTTTAAATAGAAAGATAAGTAACCAATCTTTTGCGGGTGGTTTTCTCATCAAATTTATGAATGAAATTATTCCAAAAATTAATAAAACCCTTAATATGTTTTTCTCTAATGTGTGTTTCATAACTTCACCTCATAAGTAAGTATGCTCAATTCGATGGAGAAAACATCTAGGAAAAAATGTTAATTGATGGTACTTATTCAAAGGTAAAAAAACACAGAATCATGTGTAAATGAATGTTGTAACACATACAATGTGTGGATTTCCAGTTAATCCTTGCTGTCCATCACCATTTGGATATTAGCTTCTTTCACCCCCGCCATTTAGGGAGGGGTATTTTATAAAAGGGCGTTTTTTTACTTCCCAATGTGGTTTATTATGTAATATTTCTTATTAAAGCAGTTGTGGCAAGAGATAAAGATGGGGATGCTGCGGAGGTCCAGATTAGTTCAGCAATCGGGCGCTATTCCATTACAAGCAAGGATTTGTGTCCACTTAAGTCCTTTTTACAATGTTGCTTATTTGAACCATTTTGTTAACTAATGCATGACTTCCAACAGAAAATCATGCATTAGGTTGTTATTTACTTAAGAGGAAGGTGAATCTAGCAGGATCAAAGTTTTGTTTGTGCCGAATTTTATTGAGTAATGCATGGCAGCCAGCTGAAACAAGACGATACGTTTCTTCAAAATCACCTGTGAAAAATGGGTCAGGGACATCTTTTTTGTATTTGGTCAGATCGAGTAAACTAATAATCTTGAGATGATTTGGTCTACCCGTTATACTGTATATATTTTTATGTTGCTATGGTCCATTCCGATAATATAGTCGAACTTCCAAAAGTCTTCTTTGTTTAGGTGGCGTCCAATCAGCCCGTCAGAAGGAACTTTGTGTTTCCATAGAATATTAAGTGTTCCTTCGTGCGGAGGGAAGCCAATTTGCCAGGGACTAGTTGCAGCTGAATCAACTGCAATTTTGGTAATCAAATTTTCCTTTTTGACTAAGTGGCGAAATAAAGCTTCAGCCATCGGTGAACGGCAAATATTACCCAGACATACAAATAAAACGTTGATCATAAACTTAACCCCTTTTAACTTATCAAAATTTTAATTAGTTACGAAATGAATTATATATAAAAATAGAGGATTGGATAGATTGATGTTTTACAAACATCCACATTATTAGAGTCTTTTTTTCCAAAGTGCTCCAACGTATAAGAATTATAAACATCAATGGTTGGAGCGAAACTATCTCCATAAGCACTATTTGGAATGTAAAGAGTCATCTTACCAAACATAATTTCAAATTATGTACAAAACAGAAATGCTGGAACGGTGCACTCCTCATTATAGAGATCGATTTCAGAGAAGATCCCTTATATCTTTTATGATCGTGTTAAAATTGAGGGTTTTTCTAGTAACAAAATTGAACGATAGGTTAAACATTAATTTAATAGATTTAGTAAGCGGAAATTTAATTTATAAAATCAAAAGTGTATAAAACGCCCTTGCATCCTTCTTGTTTTTACATAGCTTGTAATAACAATGAGAAAGGGGGGTTTGGCATGGCTGATGGTGCAGGTTACGGTGCAGGTTTTGCCCTCATCGTTGTATTATTTATCCTACTTATCATTGTAGGAGCATCTTATGTCGGTGGAGGCTTCGGCGGCTACGGAGGTTTTGGTGGCTTCGGCGGGTGGTATTAATTAAAACTCATCCTTCGTTTGTGAAAGGAGGGGATTTAATATGTGCTACGGTGGCTACGGCTACGGTGGCTACGGTTACGGCGGTGGTTTTGTTTTAATCGTCGTATTGTTTATTCTTTTAATCATTGTTGGAGCAGCTTGCTGGTATTAACCTAATTACACTTTTAAGTGAGAAAAGCCTTTATATAAGGCTTTTCTTTTTGGGTAATCCAGACTTTAAATACACCTTCCGAAAAGGAGGGATTTCACCTGACCTCTTCTTCCTATATTCAAAGGTAAGGAAATTTTTCGTGTAATATAGTATCTGTGAAAGGCCTCTTGGATTTGTTCATTTAGTTAAATCTTTAACTTTTTAACAAGGGGTTTAATGGTTGTTCCTTGTATAAGCAAAGAAAAAAGAACATTTGCAAAGGTCATGGCTAAAAGTAAGTCCTTCCCGGAGAAATCGGATGAAATTGATAAAATAAGTGCAATTGATAGTGATCCTTTGAGCCCTCCCCAGCCAATTACAGTTTTCCATGATTGCGGAACCGTTTTATCAAAGATTAAGCTTGTAATAACTGCAACAATTCGTGAAAGGACTACAACAATGATACTTCCTATCACAACTGGCCATTTACCTTCGAGACTGATCCGAGTGACCTCTAAACCAACCATAAAAAATATTAGGGCATTGGCAAGAAAGGCAATAGCTTCCCAAAAGGCATCCATTTCGCGCATCGTTTGTTCAGACATTCCAATCTTCTTTCCGTAACTGCCAAAAATTAAACCTGCCGTACCGACTGATATTACACCTGAGAAATGGAAGTGCTCAGCAAGTTCAAAAGCTCCATAAAACAGAACAATGGATATGCCAATCTCAATTAAATGTTGGTCAATATGCCGAGTAATACGGGAAGCCAAAAAGCCAAATAAAACTCCAACAATGATTCCTCCCAAAACAACCTTAAAAAATTCTATAGATGCTGAAAAAATCCCAGAGCCGGTAATGGCAGTGGTAATAAGGGCAATCTTAAATAACACAACTGCTACCCCATCGTTTCCTAAACTTTCTCCTTCCACAATTATAGAAAGTCTTTTATTCAATTTCATTGATTTAAAAATCGTTAAAACCGAGATAGGATCCGTGGCTGACATTACTGCTCCAAATATAATCGACTCTTGCAGAGGTAGTTTCAAGGCAAAGAATGAAAGCGCTGAAACGAATAAAAAAGTCAAAAACGTTCCTAAAAGGGATAACAATAAAATCGGTCTTTTGTTTTCTCTCAGTCTATTGATTGGCAGTTTTAGAGTAGCTTCACCTAATAATGCTGATAAAAATATCATAATAATAACGGTTTGAAAGACTTTATCACTTGTCACTTGGTGTTTAATTCCCTCTAATACAGGAATATGGAAGAAGCCTATTATAAGTCCCGCTATAACAAGAAGAGTCGGATAAGGTTGATTTATTTTTTCAGCGATAAAAGCAACTCCAACAGCGATTGCCAGAAGAATAATCCAAATTTCAATCATCACTTTGTTCCCCTTTCTTTGATATTTTCCCTAAAAAGCTCTTTTTTTATGGAAAATAAAAAGAGCCTGCCATAAAGGACATAATAATCCCTTTATGACAGGCTCCCCCAATAAGAATTTTTTTATTAATTTTACCATAGAAAAATACAAATGGCACAGTTATTTGGTAAGTTCTTATTTAGAAATTAATAACCTAAAAAATTCAAGGTCAATTAGCTTTTAAATAAAAATTAATTGCACCATTTGAAATATTTCTAGGGGATTTCTTACTCTTTATAACATTTAATAATATCCGAGCTCCCAAGAACACCTATAGGTTTAAAGTTATCATCAACCACCAGTAGATAGTGGAGACCTAATTGATTCATAATCTTACTTGCTTCACTGAGTGTTGCTTTTGAAGATACATGCCCGATTTTCTTAGGGAGAATACCAGTTATAGTATAGCTTCCATGTTTGTGTTGGAGTTCCTCCAGTACCTGGGCTCTTGAAACGCTCCCTAATAAATTTCCTTCCATATCACGAACGGTAGCAAACCATTCCTCACTATTTTCAAAATTTTTATAGGCTTCATCCAATGTCATTGTATCTCGTAAACAAAGCTTTTCTGGGTGCATGGCTTCTTCAACTAAAAAGGACGAGAGAATGTCTGCACTACGTTTGCGAATAATATCAAATCCTCTTTTTGCTAATTTCATCGTATAAATACTTTCTCGATTTAACTTTGTAGATACAGTTGTTGCAATAACACTTGCAAGCATTAAAGGTAAAATAAGCTGGTAATTTCCCGTCATTTCAAATAACATGATCATGGCCGTAATCGGGGCGTGTGCGGATCCAGCAAATACTGTACTCATGCCTACCGCTGCAAATACACCATCATTAATTTGCATTTGGGGAAACAACATTTTAAATATAATCCCAACAGCACCGCCAAGCATAGCACCCTGATACAAACCTGGTGCAAAGACACCCCCGGATCCACCCGAAGCAATTGTGATTGATGTCATTAACAATTTTAGTACCAGCAAAATAAGGAGCATACTGAAACCAATATGAGCCATTAGTGCTTTTTCCACAGAAGGATAACCCACTCCAAGCACTTGTGGGAAAAAATATCCAACTGCTCCAACAAAGATACCGCCAATTGCTGGTTTGAGCCATTCAGGAAGGGTCTTTAGTTTATCCCATAAGTTTTCGAAAAAAAGAAGCACCCTGCTATAGGCGGCACCGTATAAACCACCAATGATTCCGAGGACAGCAAATAAAAATAAAATGGGAATTCCTGATACTTGGTAATGTGGAATAGGAAAGGAAGCCATATTCCCAAAATAAACACGTCCGATTGCAGCAGATAACACAGATGAGATTACAATTGCACTAACATTCGCCATAGCGAAATTTCCTAAAACAACTTCAAAAGCAAAAAGTGCTCCACCAATAGGTGCATTAAATGTGGCTGCTATCCCTGCTGCTGCCCCACAAGCGACCAAAGTTTTTAAATGATGCTCCCTTATGTGCAGGATCCGTCCAAAAGTTGATCCCCATGCAGCTCCAATCTGAACAATTGGGCCTTCTCTCCCTACCGAACCTCCAGAACCAATACAAATAGCAGATGCAAGAGCTTTAAAAACAACAATGCGCGGGCGGATCACGCCTTTATTTTCAGTTACAGCATACATCACTTCCGGTACTCCGTGCCCCTTAGCTTCCCTTGCAAAAAAATGTACAAGCAACCCTACCATTAATCCACCTATAATTGGAACAAAAAGCGTTCTAACTCCATGAAAAGAAGCAAGTTCTGTTTGGTTATGTTGAAAAAATAAAAAAGTAAATTCATTGATTAACCATCGAAAACCAACTGCCCCATAACCACCACCAAGCCCAATAACTGCTGCATAAAAAAGCAGTGTTGTTTGCTCTGAAAAGTTTTTACTCAGCCGATGTTCCAAAAACGACAATTTTTAATACCCCCCAAATCCAAATATTATATTAGTTATACTATATTTATTGTAGTCAGTAAAAAAATATTGTTTAGGTTATTGTATTGAGCAATTTTTTTCATAAAAACCTCATTCATTAAGAACCAAATAAATTGTGTTTTTGAAAGAAAAGATAGGTGAACAGGTAACGTGAAAAACAGAAGAAAGGAAAAGGTTAATTATCAGTAAGTGAATACTATTTTAAATAAAACAAACTGCCATGAATGGAGTTAATTGCCAGGTGAAATAAAAAATAAGATTGAAATTTTGGAAAATACTATTACCGATAAAAAAATAAAGGGGTGTAAGGAGGGTGATAACTAACTTTTTGTCTCATTTACCTTCATTGCCATATCCATTAAAGGCATTGTTAATTTTAGCCTCTGGTGTTATCCTACTGCGTTGCAGGGAAACGCTCAATTACTCAAATGACCGTACCTGAAGTAATATTCATGATTGCTATCGGAACAATATTAATTCAACCACTTGGTTTTAAAAAAGAATGGTAATCTGTTTACGGAGGAACATTGCTTACTATCGATTTAGTGCTCCTAGCTAAAATTCAATTATATTCTCCGTTAATAAGAAAACTGGTATTTGGAATACCTTCAGTGATTAAAAAAGATGGGAAAGTAATCATGAAGGAACTGAAAAAAGCAAATATAACAGTGGAAGATGTTGAAATGAGGCTTAGGATGGAAAAGGTTTTTAGTATAGAAGATGTTGTATTAGGAGTACTTGAGCCTAGTGGACGATTGTCTCTAACACTTAAACCAGAAAAAATTCCGGCAACAAAAGGAGATATTCAAAGATTAATGGATATGCTTACTGAAATCACTCAACATAAGACAGAGTATAGTGTAAATGAGATTCCACCCTTATTTCAAGAGGCTTATCAAGAGGCAAAAACAAAAGATTATCATCAACATTAAAACCAAGCGTGTGACGACAAACCCAGTTTAGGAATAGGTTGTATGGAAATAAGTATATGGACATATATTGTTTTAGTTGGTTCCGCCATTTTCTTTAACACTGTTGCTTTTGTTCTCCCAAAAAGATTAACTCGATTTGAGATTTACGGTACTGGGGTATTTTTCCCTTTCTTGCGTAGTACTATCGACACCTATCTATCGATAAGGTTTAATTTGTACGGTTATCTTAGAGAAGGAATCACAGATTTTATGACTTTGTTTATAACTTTAGCCACGATTGGTACTGGTATTATTAGGCTTAATTTTTATCCTTTTCAAAAAGAATTTATATCTAAACTCATTTACTTATTTATGCTTAGTACCCTTTGGTGTTTATATGAAATATTTTGTTTAAAAGTACATCTTCTATATTATCATCAATGGAAATTATGGATTTCATTTTTTGTTTACCCAATTCTTTTTTACGTAGGAACATTGAATATTCGTTTTATAAGAAAATTTTTAAGATGAATTAGTATAAATTCTTTCGTGAACATCTTTACTTAAATTAAAAGGGGGCTAGAGTGACAGAATATGTTCCGGCAAATGATTGCTGTGACGATCATTATTTTGTTGAGCAAAGTTTCAGGTTAACACAATAAGCGATTGCATTATTCTACAAAGGTTAATACTTTATTTTGTTGAATACGTTTGGTGAAAAGCCATTAAGGAATTTTATACTATTGGAATGAAATCTGGAAGTAAGAAATTCACGTTTATTTAAAAAGAATAAAGGCAATTCTCCGTTAAAGAAAATCGCCTCCGTTGATCGACAAATTTTAAAAAGTCATTCTCATTAAATAGCCTATACCCAACCAGGGAAACCTCCAAACCCCATTCCATAACCACCGAAACCCATACCTGGGAAACCTCCAAACCCCATTCCAGGATAACCACCGAAACCCATTCCTGGGAAACCTCCAAACCCCATTCCATAACCGCCGAAACCCATTCCAGGATAGCCTCCAAACCCCATTCCAAATAGTCTATACATTTATATCTCCTCCTCAATTTGTTTCAAAATTAATGTATGTGTCTATTTAGAATGAGGAATAGATAATTGCCTATAAATATTTTTTATATCTTTTATTTAAAGTAATGAAAAGTCCCAATTCCAGAGAATCCAGAAAAACAAATTAAATTAGCTTTCAACTTCTTGTTGAAGTAAACTCATTCGTTAAATAATTAAGCATTTTGTATTAAACTTAGGCCTACCAGTTCATGTAAAGAAAAGGCAGCTAAAATAGGCTGCCACTTTTGATTGAGTAACTCTTTCTTTCGTCTTGTTGCCAATTAATTAGTTATTTCACTTTCTGATATTCAATTAGGGTCAATCTACTATTTATTTTCTGTTCACCTGTTTTTCGGTAGCCTAACTTTTCATAAAAATGGCGATTTCGAACATTATCTTTGGGTGTGTTAAGGCTCCAAGTTTTAACGGTTGGAAACTTTCGTTCAATCTCATTCATTATCGTCGTCCCAATGCCATTATTTTGACAATCGCTGTGAAGGAAAATACGAAACAAGTGAAAATGGGTATCAGTTAAAATCAATATACATACACCGCCATTGATTTTTCCATCAATATAAACGGTGTAATGTAAAGATTGGTTCAGCCTGTATCTGAAAAAGTCTATATGTTCAGTTGCAGGACTGGAATCATAATCTTGATATTTTTTTAAATCAGATTGAAATACTTCTTTTTGGATGTTAAACAAACTGTCTGCTTCAGTTATTTTTGACTTTTTAAGAGATAATTCCATAAAATCACCTCAAGACGTATTTCAATCATCATATGGTGATCTTATGTCTTTGCTCACCAGAAAAAAAGAGCTTCGACCTCGCAGTAGAAATTCTATGAGCAATTTTTTCCGTCCTAGGTTATTAGTAATTTTGCTGAACGGGATTCAATATTAGAGGTTATGCATCGCTGATGGATAAAAGTTGAGAGCAATTGTGAAATTGAATCGCCTTTATTATTTGATGTTATTGAATATGTTTAAATGAAAAGTAAAATGACGAAGAAGGGAAGCGTGGTTCTTTGGGTAAGGAACAACAACTCCATTTTGTTAATTTAACCAAAAGATTAAAAAGATAGAGGGAAAAATCGGACGTGCCTGTCTTGTTACTTAAGTAGTTACGATTGATTATAGGGGCTATTAGTCGTCTTATTATTGGGTGTAGTCACGGGTGAAGTATCACTGCCAGTGTCTCCAACTCCTTCATTTCTTTTATAGGTAGTTAACTTTCCGATGGACTGATTAGGTCCAAAATTGACCAAAACCTGGCTGTTGTCTTGAGAGTTGATATTTATTGAATAGATGTTAAAATAATACACTACATTCTTCCACTCCTTATTCTGTTGACTTTCTATAATATATTCAAACAATTTCTGCTTGACTGCTTGTTTTTTACTAGATTTGAAAATGGTTTTAAGCCATAATTATAGGTTACTAAAAACTTATTAAAGCACTACACTACATTTAAGTACACTACTTCACAAAATATTGCATTTCTAAATAACCTTGACATCTTTAGTGAAATTTATTTTCCATTTACTTCCATTTTATTCTTCCTCAATTTTTAGCTTAAAAAAATGTTCAAATTAATCTTGAGAAATTTCCAACGTCCCGAGTAGTCGCTTCAATTGTATATCAATAGAATTCAAAACTTTCTCCATCAAATCTTCACCTTTTTTTGTAAGTGAAGTGAAATGGTTCGTCTGTTTTCAGATGGTATTATCCTTTCAACTTTCACTATGAACTATTCGGTCGATTACTCCAATAACGGTACTATTCGTGAGTCTTAGTTTTTCAGAAAGTGCACTTAACCCAATATTCGGATTAGTGTTTTCTATTACCGAACTACCCCATGTTCGAAACTTTGAAATATTGAACACAGTCCATAAAAGCGAGTAAACAAAAAGAAAGAAAGAAAGAGAATCCCCTTTCCTTCAATACTTAATCTTTTACGTACTTGGTAAAATGGTTCCTAACAAGTTACCGACAGCTCCAGCAATTTGCTGGACATTCGCTTGTTGTGCAGCTGTTAGAGCGCCAGTTCCTGGATTTGTAACTGTGAGACAGACAGGTCCAAGGTCGATATGAATTCCTAGCAAGACAACGTGAACTCCTCCTGGAATACTTACACAGAGAATTTCATTACCCTCACAGCAACTTTCACATGGTTGTGGATCAGCCAAAACGCATCATCTCCTTTCTAAAAGAAGGTATAGTATTCTATGAAAAGGCATGTCCAATTGTTATAGTCATTTTCTTCAAATTTTACTGAAATAATTTTTTCTAACCACTAATTAAGAAGATATTTTATAAATTTGTGAAATGTTATATGAATAAGACATAAGTTTTTTACTAAACTACCCTTCGTATTATAAGGTTAGCCAGAATGCTAAATATTTCTGGTTGACCTTATTTATTTTGGTCTTATTATATCAGTAGCCAGGGTAGAACGTAACTGCCCGTGGGGCTTCGACCCCGTCAACTAAACCGTTCGCCCCCTACTTGTGAAACATGATTGAGGCTGGTTGGGACTTAGATCTCGTATAACAAGCGAAGCTGTGATACTGCATGGAGGAATTAGGGGTTACTGGCAAATTACTAGTTTAGGAGGAGATTTGAAAATGAATCCAGTCGTTGGTCTGGATGTATCAAAAGGAGAAAGTCAGGTTCAAGCATTTTTGGAAAAAGGTAAACCATATCGTAAGAGTTTTAAAGTGTCTCATACCCTTGAAGGTCTCAGTTTACTTTTAGAATTTCTGGTGGAGGTACAGAGAGAAACAGGTCAGAAACCACCTATCGTCCTGGAAGCAACAGGACACTATCATTCTCCTGTTGTTCAATACCTGGAGGACCGTGGATATTTATTGATAATCATTAATCCACTAATTTCTTATAAGGCTAAAAGTTCAAGTCTTAGAAAAGTAAAGACAGATGCGGCTGATGCTTACCATCTCTGCCAGTTGTTTTATAAAGAGGATCTTGAGCCATATAAAAAGCGAGGAGTTCAACTTTTAAACCTTCGAATCTTACAAGGCAGCACGAAAATATAACTGGGGTATTGATTCAAACAAAGCTACAATTTCAAGCAATTCTGGACCAAGTTTTTCCCGAATATAGAGGGGTTTTTGGTGACTTATACTCAGTTGTATCACTTTTAACTCTTTCAGAGTTTCCGTCATCTGAAGATATTTTAGAGGTAAGTGTAGAAACACTGGCAGATAAAATATCTATACTTGGGTTGCGTTGGAAAGATGTGAATTTGGAAAAAGGGCTTATTAGAATAAATCAAACGTTAAGTCATGATGGTAAATCATTTATAAACGGGGCAAAAACCAAATCGAGCCTTCGAACAATCAACTTGTTTGAAAAGACTGTGAAGTTGCTAAAGTCACGAAAAATAATGATTTCAAAAGAAAAGCTAAGCTTCGGCCCTGCGTATCAGGATTTTGATTTAATTGCATGCACGCTACATGGTACTCCACTTAATCCGGCAAATGTTAGGAGAACTTTTAACAGATTAATTAAATTAGCAGATGTTCCTAAAATTCGTTTCCATGATCTTAGGCACACACGCAACACTTCTATTGTCAAAGGGAGTTCACGTTAAAGTAATCTCCGAGCGATTGGGTCACAGTAATATAAAAGTAACCCTTGATACTTATTCGCTCTTCCTTCCGACAATGCAAGAAGAAGTAGTTATGAAATTGAATGAAATTATAAAATAAAATTGTTCGTGACCAAAATGTGACCAATCAGCATATTTTACGTTGATTGACAGATGGCGGTTTATTAAATTCAAAGAGAAAAAACCTTGATTTCTCAAGGCTTTTCGGTGGTTTTTATATTTATGGAGAATAGGGGGCTCGAACCCCTGACCTCAACGCTGCCAGCGTTTAACACCATGATACGCTGCTATAATTGCAACAGACCGCTACGTTTTACCTTTCCGATTCCTACATTATACGACATAGCACCTCAACGCTTCAATGGTTTAGGGCGTAACGCTGCTCGGTAAATTTATCCGATTGCTTCAAATGGTTAAGCTTCTTTATATCTTTTCTTCAATCCTTTGTAACACTTTCCCCAAGTCGCTAGTAATTTGACTACCACTAAACCGCATCACTTGCCAGCCGTTACGCTTCAAATAAGCATTCTTCTTCTTATCATGTGCTTTCTGTTCCGGAGAAGAGTGGTAAGCCTTCCCATCGCATTCAATTGCTATTCTTGGACCCATAAGCGCTAAGTCTATGCGATATTTACCGCATGGAACCTGAGTAGAAACAGCATAGCCACGGAATGCCAGGGCATCATATAAGCGCCTTTCGATTGGGCTTTCACACTTATTTCGTGGATTAAAAGGCACTGGCTTGACCTTAGGGAAAAATATATAAGCTAATAAGGCAACGGCAAGCAAGGCGAAAAATAGGATATAGTCAATCAATCAAAACACCTCCAAGGAAAAAGGAAAATCGTTGCTATTGTCGAATTAATGGACGAGGTGACTAACAATGTCCGTACATAATCGGCTTAAATCATACCGTCATAAGTTCGAAATGAATCAAACTGAATTTGCAGCATTCCTTGAAATTAGCCACGATCAATACAATCGATATGAAAGAAATAAACGCCAGCCCACACTTGAAATAGCTTTGAAAATTAGTGATAAATTAGGCTGTCCGGTGAATGAAATCTTTTACATAGTGGACAATCAATGTGCTACTTAGTCGGAAAATATGTAGGGACAGGCAATATTAGCGCAGTATCGGCATATGTTATTACCAAGCAATTGCTTCATTAGCATTACCGCGGTTTTACCGCCTTAAACATTGGCAATATACGAAAAACAAAATCTGTTAAGTAAAGGAGAAAAATCAATGGAATTACTCGATAAACAAATTGGAGAAAAATTAAAGAAGCTGAGAGAAGCAAGAAATCTAACTATGCGAGAAGTCTCTGACAAAATCGGTATTGATTATTCATATATAAGCAAGATTGAAAATGGCAAAATTCCATCCTTGGCGAAACTGAATCAGCTTTGCGATTTGTACGGGGTAAAAGTAGCCTCTTTATTTGGCGATGAAGTAGAGGTTCCAAATGATCTGAAAAGAATAAGTGTATGGATCGAATTTGCAAAGGAAATGGAAAAACAAAATTTATCGCCTGAAGATATCAAAAACATTATCACTTGTCTTAAAACTTTAAAAGAGATTATGAATAAATTGGGGGATTAAAAAATGCTATTTGGGCCTAGTGTTTTAATTGCCGGAGGTATTACTATTGCAATTTCCTTGCTCGATAAAATAGCCGAGGATCACGGAATTACTTGGTTAAGCACAAGTCTAAAACTATTCGTACCTATCGCAGCTATGGTAGCAAGTGTTTATTTCTTGGAAACTAACTCATTGTTGCGGTGGTTAAAATGATTATTTGGGAGAAGTTAAAAGCCCGTAAACAACTTGTCAAAGCCTTTCGTACCGCACAAATTTACCGCAGTTATTCCACGGATAATGGAGAGCGTTATATCCTGCCTAAAATCCACTCAGTAACCATTAATGATCATTCCATCCAATACACCTTCACTCTTCCAATAGGAGTTAATCCTGACTTATTAAAAAAGAATTATTTCGTATTCCAGCAGATTTTCAGAAAACAAGTGAATATCGAAGGGGAAATAAAGAATTTCACTCTTAGCATTCAAACAGCTCCTAAAAAGGATCTTATTTACGACTTCTGCGAAATAGAAAAGGCAGTAGACAAACATAAATTGGGTATTATTTGCGGTCAGAGTCGAAACGGAGAGTATGTATCCTTCGATATTACAGAAAAACCTCATATTTTGATCGCAGGAGAGACGGGTTCAGGGAAATCTACTCAGTTACGCTCTATATTAACAACTTTGATAAAAATAAAACGTCCTGAAGAATTGCAGTTGTATTTAGGAGATTGTAAAAGACAAGAGTTTCATATCTTCCGAAAAGTCGAGCATGTACAATGCGTTTATAGCAATGCAAGAGATATTCGAAGTATGCTTCTTAAAATCCGCGCTGAAATGGATTCACGGAGCAATCTTACTGAAGTGTTTGAAGTTGGACATATTGACGATTTACCAAAAGAACATAAACTCCCGTACATTATCGTTTGTATCGATGAGTTTGTCATGCTTAGAAAAGACGAGGAAATTATGGATATTTTAACAGAGATTGTAGCCATCGGTAGAACGCTTGGGGTCTTTGCTATTCTCTCGATGCAGAGGCCGAATGCTAAGGTGCTAGACACTACTGTTCGGGCCAATTTGACCGTAAGCATGGGCTTTAAATTAAGGGATCCTATGGAAGCAAAAATAGCAAATACACCTAATGCCGAAAAAATAGAGGTTAGTGGTCGTTTCATTATGAACAGTGATAAAGTTTATGAAATTCAGGCCCCTTACCTTGTTATGGAGGAGGCTAAAAAGCTATTGAGTCCGTTTTATGTATCGAAAGGACCGGTGAAAGAGGTTAAGCCTGAAGAACCTAAGCAACTAACTGAAAGCGAGGTTTTCAATGATGTTAACTAAGCGTGACAAGGCTATCATTAATAATTTGAACAAATTTCGTGTTATGGATAGGAATAGCATAGCTGAACTATATTTTGCTAACGTTAAGAATCCTATTAATGCAGCAAATACCGTGCTCCTGCGCCTATGGAGAGACGGCCATATTCAACGATCAACCTCATTTGAACCATATGTATATTTTGGCCCCGAAGTCCAAATGAAAAAGAATAGCGCTAAGATTAATCATTTTCTCACGATTGTTGATTTGTATAAAGAATTAAAGAATCTCGGTAATTTAGAAATGTTTTTGGTTGAACCTAAGTACGGGAAGAAGGGAGAGTGTGCCGAACCTGATGTTTTCCTTCGATATCGTAAAACTAATTTTTTCGTTGAATGTCAAAGAACGCTATATAGTCCGAAACAAATGTCTGATAAATTAGCGAGATACATTGACCTATATAATTCAGGATTAATAGCAACTGATCCGTTTCCTCACGTCTTGATACTTAGTGAAGAGCATTATGCAATCGGCAACGATTATCCTTTCCAGATATTTCAATCAAAGACATTTACTGATTTTGTGCAATCATTAAAGCAAATAACAAAGCCGATTAATAATACGGATAAGGAAGGAATTATAATAAGGATTGGTTCGTAACGAAAGATGTTTGCCATAAATAATCCCTTTGTGTGTGTTCTTTGGCTAAGGCTAATACGTGTTGCTTATTGGTTGAACCAGTCAACTGAACTTTTTTAATTATTAGTGACGTGTTAGCCTTTGCCAGAAGATATCCCTAAATTGAACTGGGTACATTTAACCTGATACTCTTAATGCGTGTAGCAGCCTTAATATTTATGACTTTAAAGGGCAAAATAATAGTATCTTAAACATTGGAGGGTATTATATGTCCAATAGGAAAAAGCAGAAGTTCACTCATGAATTTATAGGAGAAGGAGAAGAAGAACTAATCGATATTTTTAGACGGCAATTTGTTCGTTATGTGAACGAGCAAAAAGGATATTCATATTTGAGTTTGGATCCAAGTCATAAGAGAAAAGAGCCTAAATAGCTTTTCCAGTTATTCTAATAAATTAATACAAAACATATTCATGAATAAATTAAAACCGATAGTTAATGGTCGGTTTTTTTTTTGCTTTTAAAAATCTGAATATTTAATGTAACAATTTTTTCAAATATTGTATTCCTCTGGAGAAGGCTTGCACAAAACCCTGAACATTTACCTGTACGTTTTTTAAAACATCTTAATACCACTATTAATTAGGCCTGGCTATATCCCTGTAAAGAAGGAATCAGAGTTATAGTTTGTTTCCTATATGCCACTGCCAGAAATAAGGGTGTTACATTAGTCAGGACAACTCCAGTGAAAAAACTAAAAATACAAACTAATAGCGAAAGAATAAATAGAAGTCCTATTTTTTATTCTTACTTTAATTAACGCACCCTTTAGTGGAAGAAGAACTAATTCATTTATTACATATTATTTCTCTTGTAGTAAACATTAAATTTATAACTAATTATAGGGACAATGTGATTATGACTTATAAGTTAGAAGCTATTCTGTGGAGTATAGCTCTTCCAGGTTTTGCTCAGATATTAAATCAAAGATTGGTGAAAGGAATCGTTTTTATTTTTTTGGAGTTCCTCGTTAATGTGAATAGTCATTTTAACATTGTGATTTTGTATAGCTTTCAAGGAAACATTGGAGACGCCATCGAAGCAACAAATTACCAATGGCTTATGTTCTATCCCTGTCTATATATGTTTGCTATGTGGGATGCATACAAAGATGCCGAAGGAGAAACTCCTCCTTACTCCTATCTTCCTTTTGTGTTTGGAGCTTATTTTGTAACAATTGGGCTTATGTACTCTCCTTCACTAAAATTAGGACAGATATTATTTGGGCCTGTGTGGCTTCCAATCTTGTTTTTAATTCCAGGCTTAATGGTAGGTAATTTTGTAAAGTGTCTACTCATGCGAGTGAAGGCTCAATGAAAGCGATTATTGTTTGTAGTAAATACAATAAAGGGAGGCTTATAGTATGACTCAAAAACATGCTTTAAGTTCAAGTGAATTAGGAACATTGTGGATGACCTATCAGGAAAAAACAATGAAACAGCGAATGCTTGAATATTTTATAGCACAAGCGGACGACAATCGAGCTAAAGAGATTATGCAAAATACTCATCTGAAAATTATTAACTATCTTGAAGAGATAAAAACCATTCTCAAAAGTGAAGGTGCTGTCATTCCAGTCGGATACACAGAGAAAGATGTTAATGTTGGTGTGCCTAAGCTGTATGACAACATGTTCGATATTATGTTTCTTCGTCTTCTCACAGAAATAGGGATGGGATTACATACGCTCCATATGAGTATGGCCTATCGCAAAGATATTGTTCTTCTTTATAAGGAATTAACGGCGTTTACGCAAAGTGTTTACGATGAATGCGTGGACTATTTGCAAGAGAAAGATGTTTTACCACGTCCTCCTGCTGTATCTATGCCAAAAGCTGTGGAGTTTGTGAAGGATACAAATTATATGAGTGGTTTTAATTTGTTTTCTGAAAAACGAGCGTTGAATACAGTGGAAGTAGCACATTTATACCATGCCATTGAATCGAATATAATTGGAATGCAACTGATAACGGGGTTCGCACAAGTAGCAAATGAACCTGAAGTAAAAAAATATTTTATACAGGGAAAGGAATTAGCGAAACAAATTGTAACTGACTATACACAATTATTTCTTCAAAGTGACATTCAGCCACCTTCAACATGGGGGGCGAATGCAACAGACTCAAAGGTAGCTCCTTTTTCAGATAAACTGATGATGTACTGTACCAGTCTGTTAAGTAGCTTTGGTTTAGGAAGCAGTGCTTTAGGAACAGCATTTAGTTTACGAAGTGACCTCCCATTAAAATTGGTTAATACAGCAAAGGACATATTAACTTATGGGCAAGACGGTGGAAAAATCATGGCGAAAAACGGTTGGCTTGAAGAGCCACCTCAAATGCAGGATAGGAATGAATTAACTAAATAATTAAGATAAGATTACTGAAATAATACAAGCTCTCCTTACTATTTAGGAGAGCTTTATTATTTTACTTATAAAAAATATTGATTAGGGGTTCGGTTAATTTAAATACTTTATTTCTACTCCTTCTTACACTAAACTGCCCAGTTAGTTCAATAAGGAGTGAATATAATGCCGTTTATATTTACTGGTCATTTTGGGAAACAAAAAAAGAGCTCCTTTCATCTCTAATGTTGTTTAACTGAAGCACCCGTTACTTTAAGTACAGTATTTCACAATCTTGGTGCAATAAGAAATTAGACCGTTCGATGTGCTTTAATCTGATTTCGTACTTCATTCAGTGGAGATTTGGTCAAATTTGGATTGCTCCATGTATGATTGCCTACCGCGTGCCCTTCTTTTATTATTCTTCTAAGCACTTCGGGATTTTGTTGAATGCGATGCCCAACACACATAAATGTTCCTTTTACATTAAAACGTTTTAAAACATCAAGAACTGCTGGAGTCCAAACATCATCTGGTCCATCATCGAATGTTAGTGATACTACCCTTCGATTTGTCGGTCCATGTAAATTTCATTCAGAAACATGGAAGCCCAATCAACATGTTGTGTATGCGGAGGTCTTTCCTCTAATCGTTCGGGTCCATGCTGGAATGGAGCGAGTTGTCTTACAAAACCTTGTTCGATTCCTAAAGGTATTTTGTTTGGATGACTTATTGCATTTTGAAACGGTCTTGGGTAGGAGAAAGTAGGATTGACAATTTCTAAAGTTGGATCGTAAAGGTAAAATGGGTTTTGTTGCAAGTAAGAATTTGGATGGGAATTGTCAGGCGCAAAAACCAGTTTTAGGAAACTAGGTCATTAATCAGATGAGGAAGTGAATTTAAACGTGTACAATAGGTGAAGATATTTTTTAATTACTTCCCAATCATTTTTGGGTATTACACCCCTTGGTGGTGGAATTAGCTGCATTCTTGTGGTAGTTAATGAAGTAAATCCGCCATTGATATGGGTAATGCCTATATCACGCTGTTTAACGGACTTCCAGTATAATACCGGATCTTCAGTATCCAGGTATTTTTCGTAGTAGGTCATGCTTTCCTCTAATGATTTAAATCCAGAAGAAAAATCGCTTTTTATTACGATTAACGAATTTTTTATATTTTCCGGAAGTATGCTTGGTATTTCTAATTTTGCGACAAACTTGAAGTCTTCGGCGAATATTTGTTTTGTTGACAAGACAATTTTATACAAGCTTTCCTTATCCATTTTCTTTTTAATTTTGTTATCGAATTTTTCCAATTGCTCCATATTGGCTGTAACCATCTTTTCAATTTTATGTTCAAAATCCAAAAATGCTTGCTGTTTTGGATTGTACTTTGTTTCGGCTAAAGGAATATATGGATATACCGACAAGGAAAAACAAATCACTTTTTGGGGAGCAGTTATTGGTGGAGTAATCTCAGGTATTCTCACTTTACTTGGTGTTCAATTAACAATAAAACATAATAATGAACAAAAGAGAAAAGAAGAATTTCCAAGAAAGTTAAATCATTTAGAGAAAATTACAACATTTTTAGAAAACACTGATAGAGACTTTAAACACATGATGTCTTTAGAATATTTTGGGGAGCGGTCGAGTATCTTTTTTGAAATTGATGATAATTTTCAAATAAAGAAAACAGAAAAACACACTTTGTACACAGAATATTTGTTAGAAGGAATAAATAAAGACATTGTATTTGTCGATGCTTTTTCCTATCGAATATTTTTTGTAACCAGAAGAAAAATTAACGACCTCTATAAAGAAATTATGTGGGAAGTTGAACATCAACTGTTTGAATTTACTCAGGATCTGATTAAACTACGTAGTAAAGAAGGCTTTGATGTGGTAAATATAAATTGGTCTGATTTGGAACAGGATGATGACCAAATAAAAGTAATAAATGATATTAGAAGAAATTTATTTAAGAGTGAAAGAGAATACATTTCTACTTTAATTGAAATGGTTAGAGATATGAAGTTTCAGTTAACTGATCATTACCTAGACCTAATAAATGAAATGAATTATTAGAGCATCCGTCAGTGGTGCTTTTTTCTTGTTATAAAAAAATATGAAATGCTTTTTGTTCATAAAAAGGCACGCCAACCGGCGCACCTTATCGTTTAATCTTTCTTGGTTTATTTAATTTGCCTATTACCTGGTTAAGGGCGGAGAACTTTTCGTGATTATCAGCAATCGACTGTTTAGATAAATGAGTATACTTTGCGGTCATTCGTTGATCAACGTGGCCTAACAACGCTTGCAGATATCGCAAGTTTCCTCCGCCTTCAAGGTAAATTGTTGCTGCTGAATGCCGGATTAAATGAGGATGAACGTGCTTTTTAATTCCTGCTCTCTTAGCATACTCGTTTAATCGCTTTCGAAAATGATTTGGTTGCAAAGGTTCGCCGTAATTTGCAAGAAAAATATATTCACTCTCAAACTCCGCAACTTCAGCGACTAATTCCTTTATTAATCGGGCTGTCCGTGGTTGAATAGGTACAATACGACCTCTACGGGTCTTAGTAATCTCTGATTTAAAAACGACTTCTCTAGCGTTTAAGTCAATATCATTTAAAGTAAGCGTTAAGACTTCCGAGATACGTGCCATTGTATCGATCATGGTAAGGAGTACAACATAATCCCGAAACGATGAATATTTTCGTTGATCCGGCGCCTCTATTAACGCCTTTAATTCTTCAGCTGTTAATACGTTTATTAACTTTTCCGGCTGCTTTACGCTCTTTACTGACTCGAAAAAGTTTTCACTAATGAGACCGTCTGCCTTCAATACACGAAAAGAAGTCCGCAAAGTTTTGAGAATATCGTTCGCATATCGCGGTGAGACTCCTTCAGTCTTAACATTGTCCGGCTTAAACTTATGCCCATCAAATTTAATACGATCCTCAAGCATATAAGTCATAAAATCACGGTAAACTTCTACATTGATACAACGTATGTCCTTTTTTATTCCACGGGTACCTAGGTACTGCAAAAACATTTCGTGTGCATGTTGATAACGCCACAAAGTACCTTCAGCAAGTCCTTCTGCTGTCTTTGCTTTATATGCCTTCTCAAATAATGATTCCATTGAGTAAATGGATTTTCTAGCCCCTGTTATTACGCGGTCATTTTTCACCTTTTTACCGCGCCTACTTTCAGAATGAGCCAAAATAAAAACGCCTCCTAATCCGATGTTGTTGTATCGGAAAAGTAAGGCGTAACGTTGTTGCTAATAATACCTTAACGCTGTAGGTAAATTAGACTTTTATAAACGTTGATTTAATGCGTTATGGAGAATAGGGGGCTCGAACCCCTGACCTCAACGCTGCCAGCGTTGCGCTCTCCCAGCTGAGCTAATCCCCCAAATGATTGGTACAAAAAAGATTATAGCGCCATCATTATATTTTTGCAAGAGGATTTTTTTTAACATAACATTTTTTATTCTTCATTTAACTTACACTCTCAATTTCTACTCTTTGAATCCCTTCTAAATCAGAAATGGAATAATAGACACCCGTTGTACTCTCGCGATAATCTACAACAATTAATATCTGGACAAGATGGTCGCCGTCTGAAAGATCCTTTATACGTATTCTTCGCAGGATATATTTTTTATTCAAAATAAAACGAATGACTTCATCTATATAAATCTTATCTTTAATGTTTAAATTTATAAGTAATTCTTTTTTTCTTAATTGCTTAGGACCAATTAGCTTCATTAAAAAAGGAATAAATTCAACACTTATAATGAGTAATGTGACACCTATAAACGCTTCTAAATAAAATCCAGCCCCTACTGCGATCCCGATCCCTGCTGCACCCCAGATCATGGCAGCAGTCGTTAACCCAGAAATGCTGTCATTCCCCCTCCTTAAAATGACCCCAGCGCCTAAGAAACCAATACCCGATACGATTTGTGCAGCCAAACGTAATGGGTCCATTTGGATCTTCACTTTATCAGAATTAGGGAACATATAGGCTGACTCAATTGAAACGATCGTTAATAAGCAGCTAACAATACTGATCACAAGGCTCGTTTTCAAACCAACCGGTTTTCTTTTTAATTCCCGCTCGAGTCCAATAATAAGACCAAATACAGCAGAAATTCCGAGTTTGATTAAAATTTGAAAGTCTAAACTATTCATAAGACTCACTTCCAATTTTTAATTATTTTTTGAAAATATTAAATTAAGGGAAAATATTATACGTTCATCTTAGTATACTCTATTTTGGAAATGATTTTTTACATAAAGGAGTTTATCTTATGGAAGAACCAAAAATTAATCCTTATGCAGCTGTTGTGGTGGGGGTTATTTCAGTATCTGCATCAGCTATTTTTGTAAAGCTTTGTTCTGCTCCGTCAGGTGTCATTGCATTTTATCGTTTGTTTTCTTCTGTCCTATTTATGCTGCCGATTTTTCTAAAAAGACATATTTCAGAATTACGACTTATTACCAAAAAGGATTTTCTTTTTTCCGCTATTGCTGGAATACTGTTAGCTTTCCACTTTATTCTATGGTTTGAGTCCTTAAACTTTACTTCGGTTGCCAGTTCAACTGTTTTAGTAACACTCCAGCCATTATTCGCTTTTATCGGTACATATATTTTCTTTAAAGAAAAATTATCGAGCAAAGCAATTATTAGTGGTTTAATCGCAGTGGCCGGGAGTGCCCTTATTAGTTGGGGGGACTTTCGAATAAGTGGGTCAGCGCTTTTCGGCGATTTTCTTGCTTTGATTGCTTGTGCATTAATAACAGGATATTTACTATTTGGCCAGACAGTAAGACAAAGATTATCGCTTGTTACATATACATTCGTTGTATATTTGATTAGCTCTGCCACTCTCTTTATTTATATGTTAACAGCTAACCAGCCTCTTTACCCTTATAAACAAAGCGACTGGGTTTATTTTATTTTACTTGCGCTTGTGCCTACTTTACTAGGGCACACATTATTTAATTGGTCGCTGAAATGGGTAAGTACATCAACGATTTCAATGGCAATTTTATTTGAACCAGTTGGGGCGACGATTCTTGCTTACTTTTTACTGGATGAACAAACTGTATGTCACAAGTAGTGGGTGGACTCATTGTTATTGCGGGAATCTCGCTTTTTGTTATAGATGAAAGAAAAGTGAAAGTAAGTGAACCGTTTAAAAGCCAAAACTAGAGGGAATTCCCCAAGAACATAGTAATAATGGGGATAAAAGTTAGAAGTTATTAACAGCCTGTAGATATTTTTTAAAACAACGTTAACCATGTGGCTAAAAATAAGCGTAACTAGTGGATAAAAAAGTGAATAACATTTTCTAGCTCACTTTACGGACTTTTGCTTTGATTTGTAGAAATAAAAGCAAAAAAAGTTTTAAAATTATATTGCAATCATTTAATCGTCATGTTATATTAATACATGTCCTCTTCGAGAGCGTCGACAGCAAATAATAAAAATTGAAAAGTTGTTGACATCACGAAAGACATTGTGATATATTAATTAAGTCGCTTTTGAGTGACGTCGATTTAAAAAAATGATTGTTCTTTGAAAACTAAACAAACAAAAACGTCAACAATAAAAATATAGTGAAGCAAGACTTCACTAGCCAACGTAACATTTATGAGCTAACTCATACTCTTTATTGGAGAGTTTGATC
>NZ_JAEVLT010000037.1 GCF_024494385.1 Bacillus sp. EB600 | reverse complement strand
AGCCATTAACTTTCAACAGCAACTCTACTAATATACCACTTTATTATAAATGTGTCAACAACCTTTTTTGTTTCAAGTTATTAACAACGCGTCATTAGCGACCGCTTGAATATAATAACATTCCATACCTAAGTCGTCAACACTTTTTATTGTTTCTTTATTACACTGTGTTTTATTATCTTCTACGTTGAGCACACTATGTATGAAAATTCCTATGGAAGGAAACCCGTAGGAATGGAGTAAGATTACATCCATTTTATATTCAACTGCCTTCATTACTGATTTATTTTTAATAAAGGAGGCCCCCATGCGCTCAACACGATATCCATTAAAAATAATCTACATTCTGATTACGGTTTTATTATTTGCCATGGCTCTTTTTAATATCTTTTACGGATTAGCTGATTTTCCGATTTTCAGCTGGGATGAAGCTCGGCATGGTGTAAGTGCCTATGAGATGTTGAAAGAGAGAAATTTTATAATGAACACATACAAAAACCAAATTGATTACTGGAATTTAAAACCCCCTCTTAGTTTTTGGATGACAATGGCTGGTTATAAAATTGCCGGTTTTAATACATTAGGTCTTAGACTGTTTTCAGCAATCTCCGCCGTCATGACAATTTTAGTCACCGCGCTTTTCGTTTTAAAAAAACACGGGATTGCTGCTTCGTTTCTTTCTAGTCTATCATTAACGACAAGCACTCAATTTCTGATCTATCACAGTGCAAGAACAGCAGATGCGGATTCTCTTTTTGTATTTTTATTCACTTGCTCTATGTTATCCATGCTGCTTTGCAGCCAAAACCATAAATGGCTCTATATCTCAGGGATGATGTTCGCCCTGGCCTTTTTAACAAAGAGTTGGCATGCTGGAACTATCATCTTCATTTTCTGTCTGCATCTTATCTTTACAGGTAAATACAGGCTTATCCCTTTTAGAAACTGGTTGCTTTTAATAACCTTTACGGCCGGTCCAATCATCTTGTGGGGGGTTATTCGATACCAATATGATGGGATGACATTCTTAAAAAACATGGTTACTTACGATTTATTAAAAAGAACTTCTGTCCCTATCGAAGGACACATTGGATCAAAACTTTATTATTTTCAAACTATCTGGGACTTTTCAAAGTTTTGGCTTATTTTATTAACAGGATTCGTTCTAGTTCGTTTGTACTTACATTTTACCAAAGTTCGTAAGATGCCCGATTCAAGCGACATAATCGGCCTTTGTTTATGGCTTATTGTTCCCTTCATTGTATATTCAATAGCAGAAACAAAGATTAAATGGTATATTTTGCCTGTCTATCCGGTAGTGTCAATCCTTATCGGCGCGGTGGGAGGTTCTGTTTTACAGAATGGAAAACTTGCCATTAGAACGATTCTTTTGGTTTTGATTATTGCAGTCTCAGCAAAATATGAATCCCAAATATACACCTATTTACGGCATCCCGTTCCAAAATTACATTTAAACTTAGTTCAGAAAATACAAAGTATTAATGAGGTAAAAGGTTATAGTTTTTATCGGTATCATCATTCAAAAAGCTTTGTGTGGTTGCAGAATACTGTTTTAGCAGCAGAGCTATTTGGTGATTTAAAGGTGAAAGAAGGTGATTTTAAAGCTTTTATGAAGAAGGATCGAGCACTACTTTTGCTGAAGAAAGGCAATAAAGCCGAACAGCTTATTAAAGCAAAGCATTTCGTGATTATTGCCTCCAATCAGTGGGGTTATATCGTCCGCAAATCAAGATAGTCGAAGATAGGACTTGGCCGCCATAGCCAGGTCCTTTAAAAATACTTTTGATAAAACCAATATCGTTTTTCCAGGCAAATGGATGCCAATTCTCTTGATAAAGCTCCTGAGTTCCACGTTCCATTATTATTAGAAAGGATGATAACTGTAATTCTGTCATGAACAAAATCGACCAGTTCTGATTTAAATCCGGGCAGGCTTCCGTTATGCTCAATCATATACTTTCCAAAGCTAATAAAATTATCGGCAACATTCCAGCCGTAACCATATTTGAAAACGCCCCAGCGGGCACTGTCAATATAGCCCGTCTCCATTTTCTTTACCTCTGCCGGCGGCAGCAAACGGTTATTATGAATAGCATTAGTATACTTCAGTAAATCCCCAACTGTCGAGATGATATCTCCTGCCCCCTTAAGTTGGCTTTCATCATCTTTCATTACAATCTCACGCATATTTTGATAACCAGTTGCCAATTTCTCGGTATCTAAACTCCATAAATAGGTATGGTTCATCCCCGCAATACGAAAGATATGATCCCTGAGATATTGCCCGTAACTTTCTCCACTAACCTTTTCTATTATTCCAGCTAATATCATATAGCCAGTATCTGAATACATGTATTTCGAACCCGGAGTATAGGAGAGTTTTTGCCTGCCCATTAAATTAATAAAGTCAGGTATCGTGATCGGCTGAGTTGTATCTGTTAATTTAAAGTGGTTCTTCACACCGGAACTATGCGTCAACAAGTCATGAATCGTTATAATCTTACCATTCTGAAAAGCGGGAAAGTATTTTGAAATAGGGTCAGTGGTTTTTAATTCACCTGCTGTTTCAAGCTGTAAGATCGATAAAGCCGTAAACGACTTGGTCAGTGATGCAATTCGAAACTCAGTATCAAGTTGATTAAGTGCTTTTATACTGTAGTTAGAGAATCCGTATCCTTTTTGAAAGAGTATTTTTCCGTTTTTGGCAACTAGGACAGTTCCATTAAACTGGCTTTCCTCCGCTTTTTCATCCATGAAGTCTAACAGCTTTTGCCGAATGGTTCCTTTCAATCCCGAATGCAGCGTACTTCCATATGCCATAAAAAGGACAGCACAAACCAGCAGGAGACCTCCCCCAAAGATTAGTAACCATATGAATGATTTTTTCATCCGTCCTATCTCCCACCTTTCAAAATGCAAAACCACTTTCATTATAGTACAAACCACCAATAAAAATAAAAAAGGCCATGCATTGCATAGCCTTTTTACTTCATATATTTATTTTAAGAAGATGAAATAGCACAAGAAAATGACAAAGAAGAAATACATAATCGGATGAACTTCTTTGATTCTTCCTCTTACGATCATCGTAATCGGATAAAAGATGAAGCCGATCGCAATTCCAGTTGCAATACTATAGGACAAAGGCATGATGATCATTGTCAAGAATGCCGGTACCGCAATTTCAAATTTATCCCATTCAATATGTCTTAAAGAAGTAACCATCAACACACCGACAATAATAAGTGCTGGCGCTGTAACAGCTGATGTAATAACCGATAATAATGGGAAAAAAAACAAGGAAAGAATAAAGAACCCAGCTGTTACTATTGAAGCAAATCCTGTTTTTGCACCAGCAGCAACCCCTGCCGTTGACTCAACGTAAGAAGTTGTTGTTGAAGTTCCTAAAACCGCTCCAACCATCGTTGCAATGGAATCTGAAACTAATGCTCTTCCTGCATTAGGAAGGTGATTGTCCTTCATTAAACCTGCTTGGTTTGCCACGGCTACAAGTGTTCCCGCATTATCAAAAAAGTCCACGAATAAAAACGTTAGGATGATACCGATCATCGTAGTGGACCAAAAAGAACTGTCTCCAAAGGAAGAGAAAACAGCACCAAATGTTGGTTGGATACTTGGAACGGTGTCAATTACTTTGTGCGGTACATCAATTAATCCAAAGATCATTCCCACAACAGCGGTAATGATCATTCCATAAAATACTCCGCCTTTTATACCTCGTGTCATTAAGATGACTATAATGATAATACCAAAAATAGAAAGTAATGTTGTCCCTTTGGACAGGTCACCTAGTCCAACAAGAGTTGCATCATTATTAACAATAATCCCTGACTCTTGCAAGCCAATAAAGGTAATAAATAACCCGATCCCGGCACCAACCGCATGCTTTAACTGAACAGGAATCGCGTTGATAAGTTTTTCACGAAGCCCAGTAAGTGTTAATAAAAAGAAGAAGATTCCAGAAATAAGAACTGCGCCAAGTGCATGCTGCCAAGGAATTTTGCTTCCCAAAACAACGCTATAAGCAAAGAATGCATTTAATCCCATCCCAGGTGCCAATGCTAACGGGTATTTCCCTAAAAGCCCCATTACGAGCGAACCAACTGCGGAGGCAATGGCAGTTGCCACAAACACGGAACCATAATCCATTCTCATTGCATCCGGCAGTCCTTTAACGCTGGATAATGTCAATGTAAGCGGGTTGACCACTAAAATATAGGCCATTGCTAAAAAGGTAGTCATCCCGCCTAAGAATTCTTGGCGATAACTTGTTCCCAGTTCTTTGAACTGAAAGTACTTTTCCATTTTTGTTTCCTCCCAAAATTACTCTCTAATATCATTACCAAAAAACGCTCCGGTATCCACCGGAGCGTTGACTATTGGCATAATGATATAGAAAGAAGATGCTTTCCAGACTACACTTGCCTCGTAGTCAAGCCATTTACGGTAGCTTGGTAGAAACTCTTGGGCCATATTCCCAATATTATACGAAAACAATATGAATTTATAAGTACCTTTGTATCATACCAACGACCTATTTCTCTGTCAATAAAAAATACGAACGTTTATTATTTTTTTAATAATTACGTTCGTATTTTCTGGAATATTCCGCTTATTTAGTTATTCCCACTCGATCGTTGCTGGCGGCTTACTCGTTATATCATAAACTACTCTGTTTACATGAGGTACTTCGTTAACAATTCTTGTAGAAATTACTTCTAAAACTTCCCACGGGATTCTTGCCCAATCGGAGGTCATTCCATCAATAGAAGTTACTGCACGAATACCGATTGTATAATCATATGTTCTTGCATCACCCATTACCCCTACGCTGCGAATGTTCGGTAATACGGTAAAGTACTGCCAAATATCACGGTCTAATCCAGCCTTTTTAATTTCATCGCGTAAAATCCAATCAGATTCCCTTACGATTTCAAGCTTGTCTTCGGAAATGGCTCCGAGAACACGAATACCAAGGCCTGGTCCTGGAAATGGCTGTCTCCAAACGATTTCATCCGGCATTCCAAGCTGAGTTCCAAGTGCACGAACCTCATCCTTAAACAGCGTATTTAGCGGTTCAATCAATTTGAATTGCATATCTTCAGGAAGTCCACCGACATTGTGATGAGATTTAATCGTTTGAGCAGTTGCCGTCCCGCTCTCAATTACGTCTGTATAAAGGGTACCTTGTGCCAGAAATTCAATCCCTTTAAGCTTTGTTGCTTCATCATCAAATACATAAATAAATTCGTTGCCGATAATTTTTCGCTTTTTCTCAGGATCTGACACACCTTCAAGCTTGGAAAAGAAGCGGTCTTTGGCATCAACCTTGATCACGTTCATTTTAAAGCCGTCAGCCAATGTTTTCATTACACCTTCTGCTTCATATTTACGAAGCAGGCCATGATCGACAAAAATACATGTCAATTGGTCGCCGATTGCTTTATGAATTAACACAGCAACAACAGAAGAATCCACACCGCCGCTTAATGCACATAATACCTTTTTATCACCAACAGTTTGGCGAATTTTCTCTATTTGAATTTCAATAAAGTTTTCCATTGACCAATTACCCGCACATTGGCAAACCTCGAAAACAAAATTTTTCAGAAGTTCATTTCCGTAAACAGAATGGCGTACCTCTGGATGGAACTGAACTGCATATAGCTTTCGCTCTTTGTCACTCATTGCTGAAATTGGGCAAGACGGGCTTGTGCCGTCAACAACAAAGCCATTTGGGGCCTCAACGACCAGGTCACCATGACTCATCCATACAGTTTGTTCATCAGGCAATCCTTTGAATAGTGCCGATGGATTTTGCACATTTAATACAGCTTTTCCATACTCGCGATTCTTAGCTTTCTCTACTTTTCCGCCATAATAAAGTGTCATTAACTGCATTCCGTAGCAGATACCAAGGATCGGAAGGCCCATTTCAAAAATCTTTTCATCACAGCGAAATGAATTTTCATCATATACACTGTTTGGTCCACCAGAGAAAATGATTCCCTTTGGATTTAATTTCTTGATTTCTTCCGCCGTAATAGTGTGGGGATGAAGTTCGCTATACACGCCAAATTCACGGATTCTACGTGTAATCAGCTGGTTATATTGACTGCCAAAGTCTAGGACTACAATCATTTCTTGCTTACCCGTCAAGGTTAGCCACCTCTTTCTAAATAGTTCATAAATTTAGTTTCCGCCGCAATCCGAAAAACATAACAAAAAAAAAGAAAACTAGAACTCTTCCCTCTTTTTTAATAAAAATAAGAAGGCAGAAATCTAGTTTCCTTGCAAAAAACACTAGCTGTAAATTTCTGCCTTCATAGTCAGGCTATTTATGGTAACCCGGTAGAGACTCTCGAACCGTATAATCGAGGATATATGAAGGAAAACGTACGTATGAATTTCCACCATATTGTAACAATATGTCGATTTATTGGTCAAGCTGTTACCTATTTTATTAAATATTCCCATAATTCTTTCATTTTTGGTGTTTTCTTGCTTTTTTCAATAAAAGGCGGCCCCTATATGTGTACTAGCCGTTCCCAAAAACGAAAACGGACAAATAATATAGTGACAGGTTAAAGGAGAGGTGATTAGCTGCCAAATGAGCACTTATCTCATGATCGTAAGCACTATAAAAAATATACTTTTACACTTTAGACAAGGAAAGAAGAAGAGAAGAATGGAATATAGTGATTGGGGTTTGGGTGTAGATTGTTGTTGTTATTATAGTTCACCCTTTTCTGTTCACAATCGCTCGATCACCATTGTTGGTTTTCAAGAGGTTTTAGCGGAAGGAGAGACGATTCGTTATTCTGTTGTAAGAAAAAGTTGGTGGGGAAAAAGAACCATCTATGGTCAAGGATCTATATTGGGAAATTATAAAAGCCCTCATAGTTTTCAACTATCCATAGAAGGCATTCCAAAAGGAGGAAACTATCAGGTTGAGGTCTTTAATGGTTTTTACATGGCTTGCGGACAATTTACAGTTAAAAGTTAAGGAACGGCGGGTCTATTGTTTACCAATCCAATATCCTAGTCCGGCTAATAGAATTCCAAGTAAATAACTGCTGAATAAATAAAGAAGAAACATAAACCGCCGCTGACTTTTATTCAATAAAAAAAGTTCAAAATTAAACGTTGAAAAGGTAGTGTATGCCCCTAAAAACCCTGTACCTACTAATAAACTGACAGAAAGAGGAATCCACTCGTTTCCCAGGAGGAGCCCCATTAACAAAGAGCCGGTTAGGTTAACGACAAAGGTTCCCAGCGGAAATAACTTTGTTTTTGAGAAAGTAAGGTTTACCCAATATCTTGCTGCTGCACCGAAGAATCCGCCTAAACCTACAAGCCAAATTTGTTCAACCATGCACTTTCTACACATCCTTCTTTTTATAGCTAGTAAGAGAAAAGCCGAAATAAACGAGTACGTAGCCCCCAATGGAGCTTGCTAAAAGGTAAAAGGCTGGGAAGACTATATAGCCTTTATCAAAATAAGAAACCACCTCAATGCTGAAGGTTGAAAAAGTTGTGAATGCGCCTATAAATCCAGTTCCAACTCCGAGGACGAACCACTTTGGCAGCTCATAGATTCTTGCCAAGCCCTGAAGATAACCAAGTATAAAGCAGCCTGATAGGTTAACACATAAAGTTCCAGCAAGAGGAATATGACCAGCTATTAATAACCACTTATAAATTAAAAATCTTAGCACCGCACCAAGAATTCCTCCGATCCCTACAGCCAAATACATGCCCCGCATTCCACCTTTCCTTCACCATTTTATGCCGGACAAGCAAAAAAAGAATCAGAGCGGGGGCTCAGATTCTTTTTTCACTATCTAGCTAGAGATAACCATGCTACGAAAAGCAATATACTTCACTAAAAAAATAAAGGGTTTAATGTGGCGTGCGGAGCGACTAGTGTACTTCGCTAACGGGCGCTTTCTGCTTTTCTTTTAATCACCATTATCATTGTTGTACCATTCTTCTTCCCATTCATCGGATTCATGCTCCGAGCACCATCTGTAATTTCTTTTGTAAAAAGTTTTAATATAGTTATTCAGCATAATGTGTCTTATTTTTGTTTGCTCTGGTGGCAATGCCCCGGCTTGGGAATAAACCTTAATTAAGTCACTATAGTCCCGGTAGATCCGCTTATAGACTTGCTCAAGCTGTTTTCGCTGTGCCCAATTGTATTTGATATTTTTCGTACAATTCATCTCTGGGTCATACAATTCTTTTTCTTGTTGGTTTACTTGGTCCGCTTCTTTAGCCTGTGTGACAAGTGATGAGAAAAAGAAGCCACATAGAATCATACAGGAAATTAATACTTTTGCCATCCACTTAAAACCTCTTTAACCAAAATTTTGCGGTTCATTCTGAGATTAGTCATCATTGCGATCATCATCACCTTCATGGTGATCATCATCGCCTTCATGATGGTCGTCATCAGTGCCGCTCCTATTTCCTGATCCTTCCTTCTCAACCTCTAATACCTTACCTGTCGCTTTATCAATTTCCACTTCATACTTTCCATCCTTTGCCTGGACAATAATTTCATATTTTGTTATTCCGTCATCCTTTTCAATTTTCGCGCTAACGATTTGACCTTTCACTTTTCCTAATGCAATTTGCTTAGCCTTTTCCATACTGATGGCTGCAAGCGAGTTTATCCCTTGTGCCTTAGTGGACTGGGCAAATAAACCAGAACATAAATTAATTGATAAAAGTAAAGCAACTACAAGAACTTTTTTCATCATGTACACTCCTTATTTTTTCTTTTCTTTAGTTTGTGAATACTGGATGAAATTATTCAGGCAACCTTTAGATTTTTTAATTAGGAAGCTTTCACATGGAATTACCTTAGAAAAGTTTTAAGAAGATTATTGTTCTAAAACGAAAATATAAGCTTGTCGCCTATAACGGTTGTCCCTTTGGATGCATAAGTTATGGTAGTGGCAACAGTAACTGGGGGGATCGGAATGTATGTTTAGTTTACAAGGATCAGAGATCAGTCATTTTCTATTTGCGATGGGGTGCTTATTGGCCACAGCACATTTATTCGGATTTATGGCAGAGCGCATGTATATTCCACGGGTTATTGGAGAAGTTTTCGCAGGGATCGTATTAGGGCCGACACTGTTAGGACATTATTTTCCAAATGCTTTCCATTGGATGTTTTTAGGGTTCCCAGCAGAGGAAAAGTTTTTTGGTCTCCTTTATCAGTTTGGGTTGCTTATGCTAATGTTCTGCTCAGGGCTAAAATTTCAAACCAACTTTACAAAAGAAGATGTGAAAGTCACATCCGTTTTAGTAGCTGGAGCCACCATTCCTGCTTTTATTGTCGGCTGGCTGGCAGCAGATACACTTAATATCACTCCTTACTTAGGAACAGCCAACAACTTGCTTGCTTTAAAAATAGTGATCGCGATTTCCATTGCTGTAACATCCATACCTGTTATATCGAAGATCTTTAATGATCTTGGGATTATGCCGACCCGATTTGCAAAAATCGTCATTGCCTGTGCAGGCATTCATGATATCTTATTATGGATCGCATTAGGCTTTGCGACGTCACTTGCCAGCAATGACGGGATTTTTACAATTGGCAGCGGCCTCAAAAGTATTTCCATCAGTGTCGGATTCATAGTGGGGGTATTGATATTAGGCTACTTACTCTTTAATCGAGTTACCTTTTTAAAAATGAACCTATTGTTTAGGTCATCAAATCTAGGTTATTTTCTATTTATTATGTTCATGCTTGCTGCTATTGCCGGTTCTCTCCATGTAGAAACGATCTTTGGAGCACTATTAGCCGGTATTATTGTAAAGTTTGCCATGCCAAGGATCGTATCAGAAAGAATTGAACAAGGGGTAGCGAATATATCTTTTTCTTGGTTTATCCCGATTTACTTCGCAACCGTTGGGTTACAGCTAAATCTCGTTCAGCATTTTAACCTCTTGTTTTTCCTAGGTTATTTGCTAATAGCTACCATCACCCAAACATTAGCTGTCTACATTTCATCTAGGATGATGAAATTTGACCGGCTCACGAGCTTCAATCTTGGCATTGCCATTAACAATCGTGGCGGACCAGGGATTGTTCTTTCCTCTGTCGCATATTCAACCGGAATTATTAACCAAGACCTTTTTGCCATTCTTGTTATGTTAGCACTAGTAACATCCTGGTTCCCAGGAACCTGGCTCCGTTTTGTCCTCCAAAAAGGATGGAAATTAATGCCCGGTGATGAAAAGCTGGCCTCAACTCAGAAGCAGGATAAGAAAAATGTAAAAACGTTGCACTAAAAAGAAAAGCGGAAGCGCCCGTTTAGCGACGTTATATACAATACTAAAAAGGCCCGGATCAACCCGAGGCCTTTGTTAGTGATTTTGTTGATGGAATTGTTTGCTAATCCTTAGTCATTTTCTGAACGCAATATGGTTAACATTCTTCAGGGATACTGCTAATCAAAACTTTGGTTTGAACGTTTTGCAGCAGGTTTCTGCAGAATGACTTGCCTCTTCCTTACGGCTTTTAAAGTCAAGTTCTTGAGAAAACTCTGTATTATACTTTGATTGAAAATCCATGTCAATTGTGATTTTATTAGCTCCACATATATTTCCTTCCGCATGAAAGTCACAATTTGCTACAGAACAGCTAACCTCAACATTTGGCATAAATATCCTCCCAGCTAATCCAAAAAATTAATACCAATGAGAAGTTTGTAAGCATATCCCCTCATTGTCATTATTTTGTCTAATCTAACCCATCAATATGATTGGTAACATCTATTGACTACATTTCCCTCTATACGGAAATTTTTTCTTTCATCAGCAAAGCATTTTGCAAGAGCGTGATTTCTTTTTCAATACTTGAGAAACCTTCTATTTTGGGAATATATTTTTTTGCCGGAGGCTGGAAGCGATTAGTCGCAGTAGCCATGGATTCAAAAACAAGCAGTAATTGAGCAAGATTTTCATCAGAAAGTACGGGACACTTGGAGCTTTTTGGACAGGCTTCAAGCAAATAGCTTAATTGCTCAATGCAAAAAATAACCGGCCAATAATAATCCACTGCTTGTTTATTGATTGGAATCTCACCCAAGGCTGTACTATAGATTGTTTTTAAATTGGTTAAATTCGTTTGCATTTTGAGCTGCTCTTTGGTCTTTAAAGCTGTTAAGCCACTTTCTTTTTCAGAGAAAAGGAGATATAAAAATTGTGCTTGACTTCGGATCGTTTTAGAAATTAAATGGGGAAGCCGGCTGGAGGCAGAACGCCTGCCAACAAACAGCACTCCGATAAGACCGATCATACTACCGATAATAACATCAACTATTCTCGCTGATGCAAAATAAGAAAAGCTATGCCCCAGGCTCGTACTTTCTGCCATGATTAATGCATTGGGGGTAAAGAACAAAGCGGCTAAAGCGTAATTTCGGACAATAAAGAGCTCTGTTATAAACGTCAGTAAAAAGATTAAGAACGCAATCAGTAATCCTTCAGGCTCAAACCAGAGCACAAAACTCGCGATCAGGATTCCGACGATTGTTCCAATCAATCGTTGAATGGCACGATGATAGGTAGATACAATGGTCGCCCCCGATATAACCGCCGCACAGGATAGCGGTACCCAATAGGCCCGTTGAAATTCAAACAGATACGCGACGATTGCGGCGATAGTAAGAATTACTCCGTATCGCAATGAGGTAATAAAAACAATTGAGTTTTTATCAAAGGCCCCCAAAAAAATAGTCTTTAGTGATGGTTTTGAAATTCGGATTACTTGGTTAATCTTCGAATTCGGTTCATTCAAGACTGCATCCGCATCATATATGATTGAAAATAACCGGGCGGTTGCATTATCCATCTGTTCGGGTTGAAGAATTTTTTCGACGTCACTTTCATGATTTGGGTCAAGCGAATTTGCAAGTTTACGAACAGAAGCACTCAATTCCGATGGAATTTTTGAGCTTTGTTTTGCAAAATGTTCATTTATGTACATATAAATGATGCTGGCATGATTATTGACTACATACAATCGTTTAAATAATTCCGTAACCCGCCACGGAATATAACCCGCTGCAAGTGTATCTTCTGCTTCTTTCATCGCTAATAAAGTTCTATGCCTTGCTTGATGAAATGTATCCGTACCAACAGAATCGAGAAATGTTGCTAATTCTCGATACACTCTTTGGACGACACGTACTTCAGGACCATGTGGATTAAAAAACCAGCCGAGCATCGCAATCAGCATCGATAATGCTCCCCCAAGAAAGGGTAGACTCGCGCGCAATAAAGCAAGCTCTGGATGGACAGGCATCCCTGTTGTCATGGCAAAAACTAATATGAAAAAGATTGCCGACGGCCCGGGGATTCTTAATGCTCCAAACACAAATACAACAAATGCCCCGATCATCCCCATTAAGATCGCGGAAATAAGTGGGTAAGGGGCAGAAATAGACCCCAATGCCACTACAAATGTGATCCCAAGCACCACAGAAAATAGCTTTTTAGCTCTTTGAGCATAAGGCACGGAAAATACATAAAGATAGGTAAAGCTCCCCATGCCAGCTAGCAGTCCATATTGGATATTTCCAAATAATAACCCAATAAAGACGGGCAGGAAGGCTGCTATCCCAGCGCTAAAAGCCTTTACCCACGGAAACGGGTTCTTGGTAATCGTTAACGCCTGTTTAATGATTGAGTGTGGTGTCGGAACTTTAAATAAAGGTACCTTTGTTTTTTTTGATTGTTCCATCTTAGCTCTACTTTCTTAATTTGTTTCGTTCATGAAGGTTAAAAAACGAAAAATTACTTCTACATCTGGACTAGGATACTTTACATACTCTCCTGCCTAATTTGTGCAGCAAAAGGTAAGTAAATACAAAAGGAGATAAAAAAGATTGACCTTTTTTATCTCTTTATTATAAGTCATCTTCGGCTGACAGGTTGGTTTTAATTGAAAAATTTATATTCTCTTTCCAACTTTTAACTAAGCATACCTTTGGTACTTCTTACAGTTGACCGATTCACTGATACCTTTGAAACAGAGCGTTTTTTTAGGAAAGAGTAAAAATTTCCGATCAACAATCCTATAAACAAATACATCAATCCACCGAAAAACCCATATATTACTGTTCCTGAAACTGCCGTAAGAATGCCAAACACAATTTGATCTTTATCTTTACCAGGTGATGTTGGCGGGTCTGTCAGCATGAAAAATCCAAAGAACAGAGTAGCATTAATAAATGGCGGCCGGAGTGCATCCACTGCACCACCGATATTAAAATGCCCCATCAGTAGCAAAAGAAAAAAAGATGTACCCAAAAAGGAAAAAACCTGAGGAAATTTATTTACTCGGTTGGTAACTTTATAACCGCCAACTAAGAGAAACAAAATGGTCCATACAGGAAGATCTCCAAAAGCCCCCCACCAGCTTTGTCCTGTTTGAAAAAGCAGAACGGATAAAAGCAAACCAAAAGCTGCAGGATTAAAGATTGGCTTTTTCTTATAAACCAAAAGATGCTTAGACAAAATAGCAATAACGACTGTCCACGCAATGACTCCAAGAGAAGTCGCTGTGCTTAGGATAAGGGAAATAATTAGCCCTGTAATAACAGCTCCATCTGGCATACTCCACTTTCGTTTTTTTATTACATTGCAAAGGATGTCCACGATGATGGAAATAAGAACTGCCACAAAACCATTCCTAATACCCGCTAATTCTTTAGACCCCATCGAGGCGACAAGCAAATAAGTAATCATCGCCATTGTTACAAAACCTTTTGGCGTTTTAAGCCATTTCTTTGCTGTCATTTATACTCCTCCTACAGAAACCATTTCTAAATCTGATGTGATAAAAAGTCCCTTTAAATCAACACTCTTGAGTAACGCCTGCCCTTTTTCTCTGCCAAGCAGAAATACTGCTGTCGAAAATACATCCGCCAGCATAGCGAACGGGGCAATGATACTACAGCTGACCCAGTCATTTGGTGAATGCTTCGTTTTTGGGTTAATGATGTGGTGCATACCAGGAATGTTAGCATTCCTGCGCTCGTAACTTCCTGATGTACATACAGCTTGATTAGAAATTTCAATTTTAGTGATGATTTGATCCTTCCTCTCAGGATGCTGAATACCAATCTTCCAGGGGCTCCCATTCTCATCCACTCCGCCTGCAAACAGATCACCGCCGGCATTAACAACAAACCCTGCAAAATCTTTCAGCTCATTTACAGCCAAATCGATCGCAAATCCTTTCGCAACCGCTCCTAAATCAACAACAAGCGGCTTGGTTAAATAGATTGTATGGCCTCGTTCATCTAAAATAATATCCCGATACGTGACCACATCATCAGAAGGGCTTTTCATGTGTTCGCCTGTCAAGTAATGGCGATTATATCCTTGCTCTTCCATGACTTTCCCAATGGTTGGATCAAAGACACCATCCGTTAATTTTGCCATTTCTAACGCGATCTTAAGGGGTTCAAATAAAAAAGGACTTATTTGGACTGGTTTTTCCACTTCTCGACAGGCGAGCATTAATTCACTATCCGGGCTAAAACGACTACAGGCCTGTTCTACATTGCGGAAAGCCTCAAAGGCTAGATCCGCTTTTGCTTCCGCTTCTTCTTTAGATGTTAGTTTCCAAATGACAACCTGAATATCTACAACAGTATCCATATATAGTTTTGTTTTTCTCATCTTACGCATTTTGCGCCTGAGAAAGTGCGGCTTGTACAGCATCCTCAAAAGCTTGGGTACTGTAAGTTGCCCCTGAAACATTATTTACCTGAGCATTTTGCTTTTGTAGTACTTCATCAGGGAGTCCCACTACATCACTTTCAGAATAGTGCATGCCCCAATTACTAATTTGGACATCCATTATTTTATCGTTTTTCAACGTAACTGCTACTTCTATCGAACCACGACGATTCATTCCCGAACCTGTAAAGGTCCCATTTTTATATAACTGTTTTATTTGGTTTGTTTGATTTGTTTGATTTGTTTGGTTATTGTTTGCCAAACTAACACTTGATTGATTGGTTTTCGCTTGAATGCTGATTTGAGCTTGCTGCGATTCCAGTTTGACTGCCTGGGCTTCTGTAGAAAAGTACCCGGTGGCATAAACCGCTGCAACCGCTGCTGAACATAAAAGCACCCATTGTTTACCCATTTTTGCCATTTGAAATCCTCCTTGCTTTCTTTTTACCAATTTAACTGTTTCCACTTTTAAAAGATAACTTACCACTTTTAAAATTCCCTTAACAAAAAACGCTTTCCGAATATGAATACGGTTTCTAGTAAAAATACTTTAAATGTCTCAATACCAAAGTATCTAGGAAGACAAATTTTAGCAGCACAAAAAGACCACTTTGTTTTGAAAGTAGTCTTTTTGTGCTGCCCTCAACTATTGGAGGGTTTGTTCGGGGGTTCATTTAATGGCTTAAGTAGTTATTTTCTTTATAGTAAAATTATCCTCTAGCAATACCCAATTTTGCGGGTAAGGATAACCTAATACCCAATAACTTACACCACGCAAATTATATTCTTTTATGGTATCAAACTTTGCTTGTGCACTCCGTGCATCTTCAAACCATACCTCGTGTTGTCTTCCTTGTGCATCAGTGTAATGGAAATATGGCGAGGCCGCTACGGAGTTATATTGAATGGTTACGCCATGTTGTACAGCCCGAGAAATAGCCTCCTGTGGGCTATAGGTTTCAGCTTCCTGACCACTAATATGTGGGATAATCCAATCTCTCGCATACAACTGAAATCCCATCAGAATTTTCTCTCGTGGAATAACTGAAACTGCATAATTTAACACATCTTTTATCTTATTTAATGGCGAAACAGCTTGCGGCGGTCCAAGTCGATAACCCCACTCATAGGTCATCAGGACAACAAAATCGACAATCCTGCCATGTGCTGCATAATCATGTGCTTCATATAATAATCCTTTTTGTGCTGCGCTTTCCTTGGGCGCCAGTGAAGTTGATACAAAATATCCATCACCATGAAGAACATCAACTGCATGTTGAAGAAACTGGTTATAAAGCTCTCGATCTTCCGGTAAAACATTTTCAAAATCAATATTTAATCCTTTATATCCCTTTTCCTTCATGATTGACACTATATTTTTTAACAACACTTCTCTATTTTGTTGACTTGCCAAAACGGAATGTGCAATATTCTGACCGGCTTTGGTTGCAGTAAAATTGGTAATGGACATCATTGGTATGGCACTTTTGGCGATTGCTGCATCGATGGCATCCCGATCATTTTCCATGTATAAAATAAGCGAGCCATCTTCTTGAATGACATAAGCGAAAGGAGCAAGATAGGTTAAATGTTCAGCAACTTCCCCAACCATTTGTTTAACTGCTTCACCTGAATGATAAGTAAATGCGTTAGTTTCAATTGTAGGCTTTTTTCTTGGAATGACTAGCGTTATGCCAGGATACAGCAAGTTAGGATTTTGAATTCGATTTGCTTTTATAATAGCCTGTATTGTCGTTTGATAACGCCCAGCAATTTGCCATAATGCTTCTCCAGGTTGAATAGTATGCATCAGTGGAGGAATACGTAATGTCATCCCAGGGGAAATTGCTGCTGGATTGACAATCTGATTCGCACGCACGATTGCATCAACTGTCGTACCGTACCTTTGAGCAATCAACCATAGCGCCTCGCCCGATCGTACAACATGAATCGTATCATTGGTTGGTACTATTAATGCCTGACCGACGACTAGTAAATTAGCATTTTGAAGTCCATTCGTCTGTACGATTTGTGGAATATCAACCTTATATCGATTAGCAATTTGCCATAACGTTTCTCCCCTTTGCACAACATGGATAATCATCGTACTCCCCCTTTACTTTTTTGCGATAAGGGAAAAGACCTCCATTCCTATTTAAAATTTTTGTATACGGAAATTATCTGCCAGTACAAACCAATTTTGCGGGAACGGATTTCCTAAAACCCAATAGCTTACACCGCGTAAGTTTTTTTCTTTCACTAAATCGTATTTTGCCTGCACACTGCGAGCATCTTCAAACCAAACAACATGCTCCTTTCCCTGCTCATCCACATAATTAAAAAATGGTGACTGTGACTTTTCATCATATTGTATTGCTACTCCTTTACGAATCGCCAATTGAACAGCTGCTTGCGGACTTAATGTTGGAGCCCATGTTCCTTTAACAAACGGAAGTGTCCAATCATATCCATATAAAGGCATTCCCATCATAATTTTTCTATTTGGCATTTCAGTTAAAGCGTATTCGATAACCTTCCTTACTTCACTAATCGGAGCAACCGCCATTGGCGGGCCGCCTGAATAACCCCACTCATAGGTCATAAGGACAACAAAGTCGACGATTTCACCGTGTGCTTTATAATCATGAGCCTCATAGAGCAATCCTTTTTGTTCCCTGGTTAACTTCGGTGCGACAGCAGTGGAAACAGAGTAACCTAATGGATGAAGCCGATTCACTACCCGTCGTAAAAAGTTATTGTACAACTCCCGGTCTTGTTGAAAGAGATACTCAAAGTCAATGTTCAATCCATAATATTTCTTTTCCTTCAAAACCTGAACAATGTTATTCAGTAAAGTGTCCTGCACATCATTATTGATAAAAATTGCATGGGCCAGATTTGAGTCAAATTTACCTTCTTTAAAATTCGTAAGTGCCATTAATGGGGAAACATTTTTAGATGCCGCAACATTTAAAAGCCCTGTTTCTTGAAAACTACTTAAGCCTCCGTTTTCCACTACGGAATACCTAAAAGGACTTAGATAGGTTAAATATTCTCCTATCTCCCTTACATTTTGCTGTCCTGCTTCAGCAATATTTGTTATATATGCATTTACTTCAATTAATGGTTTTACCTTGCTAGGAATAATTAATCTTTGGCCTGAATAAATGGATGCTGGATTTGTAATTTGATTTACTCGAATGATATCCTGGACCGGCACACCGAATTTTCTTGAAATCGCCCAAAGAGTGTCTCCGGCTTTTACCACATAAAAATCAGTTGGTAATTTCAAACGCTGACCTGGATAAATTAATGCTGGATTTGTGATTTTATTTTCATTTAAAATTGATTCAATTGTCACTTTATACTTTTGGGCAATATTCCACAGCATTTCCCCTGCTTGAACAATATGATAACCAGCCGCTTCTGGTATTACTAATGCCTGACCTACAACTAATTGATTAGCATTCGTAAGTTGGTTGGCTGCAATGATTTGATTGATCGTAACTCCATATAGTTGTGAAATTTGCCAAAGGGAATTTCCTGACTGAACGACATGAATCTTCAAAGATACCACCTCTTCACTTAAATAAAGAAAAAGGGACAAATCTCAGATAGAAAAAGGAGTTATTTGATTTACTTACAAATCTTATGCTTGTAACTGCCTTATTATGTTTTCAAAGGTTTGAGTCGAAGATTGGAACATAATTGCATTTACCAATAAAAAAAGGCCTCCCACCAGTTCAGTAAACTGATGAAAGACCTCTTCTATAAATGGGTTTTTTATTATTCATGCCGCCCAGCATCCACATAATAGTTTTTAAATGCTATATCCGCCAAACCTGTCCAAATTGACATAAAACATCCTCCTCGTTTACTTGAAAAATATCTTATACTCTATGGAACTTCACAACGCCCATTCCTGTAACCCATTCTGGAATAGGTTCATAACATGCAACCTCTGGCTCAAATCCATTAAGAATTCCTAGCAGCACAAGCCAGTTGTGAATTTCCTGACCGCCATTGCCGCCATTTTCCTCGATAAAGTCAGGGCCCCATTGTCTTAGCGCCTGATAGTCTTTTTCTGTAATCAATTGTAAAAATTCACGATCCCACTCTTCATTGACCGGTCCGGATTTCAAACTTGTCACACGTGTTTTGCGCGTGTTCAAATATTCGTCAAGCTGCTCAATTTCTTGACGGCCATTTGTTAGGACTTTAATTAGCTCTTGATCCTCAGGCTTTTCACTATCGATCTTTGGAATTGGAACCCAGTGAGAGATCCCTCCTGAAGCGACAATCGCTACCTTTTTATCGCTTTTCCATGATTCAATTGCTTCACGGACAACTTCTCCGACTTTGAAACAGCGGTCCATTGTAGGAAGCGGCGGTGCTGCTGTATTCACGGCAATCGGTACAACTGGTATCTTTAGATCAGGGTTTAAAAAGTATACGGCCTGAGTGTGGCCATGATCCACTTTCATCTTCATCGAAAAAGCAAAATCCACATTGTTCGCCAAACCTGTATCAAGAATATGCTTCGCTAATTCTTGCTGGATAGGAATTTGGTATTCAGGAATTTGCCAGTCGCCCCATCCTTCACATCGATCAATTCCAATCGTGAAGGATGGCATATGATCATAAAAATAACTATTGAAATGATCATCCGAAATTAAAACGATCACATCTGCTCCCATATCCTCCAGCCATTTTTTCATTTCTGCAACGGTATTTAGAAAACGCT
This sequence comes from Bacillus sp. EB600, assembly GCF_024494385.1. GTDB lineage: Bacteria > Bacillota > Bacilli > Bacillales > Cytobacillaceae > JAEVLT01. Next base: position 24,219 of record NZ_JAEVLT010000037.1, on the reverse strand, counting down.
GCCCCTTTTCTCCGCCGCCAGCTTCATTTGTCATGATCATCGGACTATGTGACATTGCTACACCTGCTACTATTTCAGCCATTTCTTCCACTCCTCTAATCTGAATATTTTTTTACGATCCGGGCGGGGCCATTCCCCCGTTTTAATCTGTTTGTCAAAAATTCGTTTGAATCAACTTCATAAATCACAAGTCCTGATATAACTGCGCTTCTCAAAGCATAGAAAATCTCGAAGGTGATAAGCACTACGCAAAATATACAATGCCTTTAGTAAAGTAAAGGAGCCTTTAGGCTCCTTTAAAAATGGTTATATAGTTAGGTAGTCAATCCCTAAAAAAACTGCTATTATACATGCACACCTTTAGCAAAATTAATTTGAATTTGATTAAATTGTTCAGGTTTCTCCCATTGCGGCCAATGTCCCGCACCTTCGACTACCACCAATTGGCTTTGAGGAATCAATTCCTGAAGATATTCCGCATCTTCGACTGTAGCTGTAGGATCATGGTCCGACATTAAAATAATCGTAGGAACGGTAATTTTACTTGTCCACTCTGAATCCCAGGTGTAATTTTTTCGCACTTCCCATTCTTGTAATATCATGATATTTTCAATAGCTTCCTTTAACTCTGTCTGTGTGTAAATGTTATAGCGTGATTGAACAAGTTCTTCTGTCACAAAACTCGTATCCCAGAACAAAAACTCCAGCCTCTTTCGAACATTCTCTTTATTGACTTCCAAAACGGCCTGAATCGTGGATTCTTTCAGCTTTTTCATCACTTCTGGTTTACCCTTAATATTACCTGGCGTGTTCAACACTAAGGACCTTACATATTCTGGATGATGAGCAGCAAACCATGCAGACGTCCATCCTCCCAAAGACTCCCCGGAAAGGTGAACTTTGCCAAGTGAAAGGGCTTTAATTACCGCTAACAAATGATTACTGTATACATCTAACGTATAAGGTTGATTCGGTTTATCCGTATATCCATGCCCAACCATATCTAAGACAAGAACTCTGAAATGCTTGCTCAAGCTCTTGACATTTCTTGCGTATGCTTCAGCGTGTCCGCCAACTCCATGTAAGAGAATCAATGGTTCTCCCTCACCAGCTTCGATAATTCTAGTATTTACACCGTCAGCATTGACATAGTATTGTTTAAAAGCTATTCCTGACAATTCATTCCAAATACTCACATTGTTGTTTGACATATAATTTCTCCTCCTCAAAATGCATTATCACAATCAAATGATTCACTCAATTTTCAGGTCTCCCAAAATGATACCCGCTTGCAGTGCCAAGAAAAGCTGATAGCTGGTTTGTAGATCATGGATATCAGCATCTAAAATTTCACCTATTTTTTTCACGCGATAACGTAATCCACCAATCGACAAATTCATTATTTCTGCTGATTTACATATATTTTGGCCACTCTTAATGTAATAATATAGAGTTTTGGTTAACTCTGATTCTTTCCCTCGATCGTATTCAAGTAATTTCGAAAGCATTTTGTTACAGAAATGCCGGATATCATCCGTTTTTCCTGCGCGAAATAAAATACCTACCGCTCCTAAATCATCAAAGTACATAATTTCCTTTTTCTCATGATTCAGGTTTAATGAAATGAGAGCTTCATTGTACAGAATCGGTATATCTTCAAGAGACTTTGATCTTGAGCTCATCCCAATTTTAAAAGGTATATCAGGGTATTTTTCTTTTAGAAAACCAAGTAATTTTCTAATAAATTTATCGACGCTCATAGCATATTTCAAGAACAAGTCAACAGGCAGTAACGCAGCTATGTTTTGAGAGCCTTCTGAGATTAAGATATTCAGATTACGCTCCATAAAATATCTTGAAAAAGCTTCAATCAAATTCATACCGCCGATTGGGTCCTTTCCATTCGGATAAAAATTTGTATTCCCTTTCAAAACTAAAAATTGATACTCTTGGCCCAAATCCACTCCAATATATCTAGCCCTTTTGAATAATATTACAGGGTTTAAACGATTTTGGATCATATCCTCTAACAATCCGCCTTTGATGTTTAACTTCAGTTCTGTATCCAGGATTGTTTCCTTGTTATAATTACTCACAGATCCGATGAGATACAATTGCTTCATTTTCAACCAATCAACTTCATTAAAAGAAGTGTTAATAAAGGAGCAGTAACCTACAATCTTGCCTCTGGATATCATCGGAGCAATTAATCTCTTATGTTCATCAGATTGGACCAGTTCGACAATTTGCTGCTTCTCAATAAGTTCAGCCAGATTAATGTTGTCTCCATCGTGATTATTTTTAACGATTTTCTTTAAGTTCCTGCTATATTGTCTAGCCAGTTCCGGATCTAAGCCTATTGAATAAAGATAGTTAAATCCCAGATCTTCAAGAATAATGGGGATGTTTGTAAGCTGATAGCATACGTCGGCCAATCGTGTTTCTCCAATGCCATTTAGAAACTGCACAATGGCTTGATTATTGAAATCCAAGGCAGCCTGCAAGTTATTTTTTTCCGTTAAAACTATATCAAGGCAGCTCAAAAGCATTTGCGGCAGGTCTGATTCGAACTCCTTCTCTGTGAAGGTATAATCTCCAAAATGCTCCGACATTTGAACAAGCATTTCCAATGCTTTAGGATAATCGACCTTATTTTGCAATATATTCACCCACTTAAGAAAGTTACAAGCTCAATTAGCTCACTTGAAAAACTTGCATTTTAAAATTATTCTACTTCTCCTGAATGGGCTTGTCGATTCCTTCCAAATTGCCATGCTATCTCTTCCTTCACCTAAATCGCTCTGATCGCTTAAATCGAATTAATAGTACTTTCTCAATCTCTAATCCTTAATTTCTCCAGCAATCCCTGACTTCCCGTTTTTTGGCGAAGACCTCGAATGCCCCAGCCTCCATCGAAATTCAATACTTCTCCTGTAGCCGGAATATTGTCATTTCTTGAAGCAAAGAATACGTAAGCCCCAGCATAATCTTCTCCGTACAATATACGCCCGATTGGAGCGGCGGACTCTACATTCTCATTACCCTGTTCCAAGTCAACGTCTTTGTACCATTCTTTATACATGCTCGTTATGGACCTATTGTCCATTTCCAGTGAGGCAGGTCCCCTTAAATCCGTCATTGCACCGCCAATGGCAATGCCGTTCACTCGGATATATGGTGCTAATTCAAATGCCAACTGGCGAACCAAGCCAACAACGGCATGTTTGGTGGATGTGTAAAGTGGTCCGCCTCCGTTTGTGTAAAAGCCTGCATTGGAAACTGTAAAGATCATATTCCCCCGAGTTGCCGCCAAATGCGGCAGACACGCCTTGGCCGCAAGTAAGTAACCCTTGACATTGATATGGAACAATTCATCAAATGCTTGATCAATCTTGTCTTCCGGAAGATCCACCAGCGACATGTTGTAATCCCAAATACCGACATTTGCAACTAACGTATCAATTTTCCCGAAATGTTCAGTACACCGGCTTACCGCTGACTTGAGGTCACTGAATCGGCGTACGTCTCCAACTATTCCAATGACGTTTTCACCATACTCCTTTTCAAGCTGATTAAGACGATCTGCCGACTTGTCAAACACTGCAACTTTGGCACCTTCAGCCACAAATCGTTCCACAATGGCACGGCCGACGCCGGATGCACCGCCTGTAATCAAGACCACTTCATTGGTCAATTTCATAATTGCAGCTCCCCACTTGTAAAAATAGTCACATGTAGCATGATCATGGATTGATTACTCTTTTTTTTCAAAGTACCCGTCTTCAAAAGCCACATATACATCGTCTCCATCAACCCGTACTGGATACTTTTCCAGAGATTTCCAAGGAGGGGCCATCTTTACCTCTCCCGTGCGGGCACAAAACTTTCCCATATGCAATGAGCACACGATGACATCTCCCTCCAGATAACCGCCTTCAGACAGCGACCATTTGGCATGAGAACAGCGGTCTTGTGTTGCAAATACTTCGCCATTGACTTTGAACACCGCTACTGCCGTGTTTCCTTCCACTACCTTTAACCCCTCATCATCCGGTAGATCAGACAACGTGCAAACCTTTGTAAATTTCATAACGCATCTCCTTTCAACTGTAGTAATGTTTAAAAAAAGACAGACAAGTTATTTGACAATAGCGTACTTTGATCAATCAAAATGGTTCGGCGGGCAATTTTAAAGCCCAATCCTCCCTCCGAACGCCGCAGTACATCCCGACGCTCGCCCGGAAAAATATCTGCCTGATGTTCCGAACGGTTGCGATACACGATAAATGACGATGCCACCTCATACGTGTTCGGTTCCTCCATTTCCCGAATAATGACGTTGGAAATGATGTGCCGTGTACGCGACACCGGATTCTCCGCCCAGTTCACCCCCGATACTCTAGCTCGAATACGTCCGCGCATCGTTTCATAGGTATCGTCATAGTGCCCACCTTTTCCTAGAGGCGCATACTCCTGCGACATTTCTCTACCTACTCGGTTCATGCGAATCGGCATCCAATAATGAATATCCTTGTCCATCAGCTCGAACCACGCTTCAAACTCCGAGTGGTCTAACAGCTGCGCTTCCTTGTAGTAAAACTGCTCAATTTCATGTTGCAGTTCCAAACTTGCTCTACTTTCCGCCCATTTAAACGGTTTGACTAACTCCATTATTTCCATGCCCTTTATCTCCCCTTGTTTTAATCCTAAATCGTATGACATCCAAATTCCCCATATATTTAGGCAACGACCCCAAATTAAGATTGGGGCCTCAATGTATCCCAACTCGGTTCCGACATCATGCGGGCCCAATGGGAATAAAACCCTCTAGCTGCTTCTTCAGAAAATACATAGGAGGTTTTACCCGGAAATTCCGGATTGTTTTTTCCCTGAACATTCAGCCCCATTTGCATAGCCAGCGGTGCAGTTTTGGACTTGTACCCACGAAGAGCGCTCTGAATTTCAACCCAGTTTTCCCCGTCATCCTGCTCGAACACTCCACCGGCACTGAACGTACGGACATTTTGACGAGCCAGTTCATCCTTGATTTCCTGCGGCGCATCCTTATCAACGACGACGAAGGCCCACACCTCAATTTGATCGGGTCCCTTCGGATGCCAGGTCCTTACTGTGTTCATACCATACGGCAAGAATGAGCAGTTTGGAAAAATAGTCATGTGGCTTGTCGCCATTCTCTGGTATGGCAGAAGAGGAGCCAGACGTTCTTTCGCCTTTTCAAAAGCCGGGCCCTCGCTATAATATTTGTCGACTATGGGTCCTACACGTACCGAACCTCTTGCTGTATCAATATAAAAGCCGCATCCATGACCGCCCCATTTAGCTCGGAACTGATGTCCTTTCATATGAGGCTCAAAATTGGATATGTCTTGCTCGGGTGGCATCCCTGCAACTACAGCAGCCATATGAGATGACAGGGCATGGTACATATCACTGGCAAATTGCTCCGCAGCAAACTTCCAGTTACATGGAATCACCCACTTTTGCATGACCCCGATGGCTTCTGTCCCTGCCTCGGAACGATCCAACATGGTGTCCATGTAAGGGGTTGCATCACTTAAATAAGTCAGCAAATCCGGCGCTTCCGGATCCCAGTTGGCAAATACTAACCCTTTGTATATCTCCACTCGAGCCTGCATCGGCCCCCACTCTTCTTTCTTGAATCCGGAGAATGCTTCTTCTTCAAACGGCACATTGACCAGATTGCCGGCTGTGTTATACGCCCAGCCATGGTAGGTGCACGTGAACGCCTTGGCATTCCCGCAATCCGCCCGGCAAATCTTCATCCCACGATGCCGGCATTGGTTATGGAACACCTTGATGCTTTTGTCTCTCTGCCGCACCATCACCACAGGATCTTCTCCCATATAGGTGGTCAAGTAATCTCCCGGTTTGGGAACGTGGCTCTCATGGCCAAGAAGCAGCCATGAACGGCCAAAAACCCTCTCCGATTCCAACTCATAGAGTTCCTGATCCGTATAAATGCGTGGATCTAACATTCCCTTCTCCTCATCGATAAGGGCACGGATTGCTTCGGGTGTCCACTTTTCTGAATTAAGGCTCATATATTAGAACATTCCTTTCTACTTAAAATTAAGAATTTTGAAATTACTAATTGAAATCGCTTTCTTGTATAAAGTTTAAATTTTTTTACAATTAAAAAATACAGCAAAAAGTGCTTTTTATTTCTTTATTTTCTATACATCTAATACAAAAAGATTGACAAAAGTATCCATTTAACAGTGCTCGGAATATAATCATATGTAACCAAAATCCTTCCGATGCCGCGCAGCACTTTAAGCGTTAAATACAAACCAATAACACAAAACAAAATAAAAAAGATATTAGACGAAAAACATAATCCTGAATTTCGAAAGCAACTTTCTTTGAAAATATAAAAAAATGCACCAACTCTTTGGTAGATTGGTGTTTGACGAGAAGATCACCCACTAAATGCTCGTATCCTTAACAGTTTAGTATTGATAGTTTCTGCTTTATCTCCTTTTTCTTGGCAATATAAAGGATATTGCCGAACATGACTGTAGGTAATGTCTTCAGCATTTTCCACTTGATTCTCAATGCAATAATCCACAAATTTTCCTAAAAGCATTTCATAATTTTTGATATTCGTTTTAGTTGTGTTCTTGAAACGTCTGTCATCTAAAAAGTCTTGATACGCGAATTTTAACAACACAAAAAACCACTCCCTAAATTTTTATAGGAAGTGGTTTTTGCTTTTAATATAAATTATTTACATGACTACTTCTCAAAATGGGCGAAAAATAGCATTAACTATTTCTCAAATGAAAGGCTTTTTGAGCCTTTCATCATGCCGCCCACAAGGTGAAAAGGTGTAACATCTTTAACGTTATGTATTAAAATCGCGATATATCAACGTTTTTCATTTTTTTAGCCGTAACATCTTTAACGAAAATTTACGGTTTTTACTTCATTGCGTTAGCAAAATGTTAACATTTTGTTTATAAAATCTCTTAGGAATAAATGATGCCCAACATCTATCCGTAATTGAAATCGAGTAGGAGGGGGTGACTAACCCCCTACCTCTCACACCACCGGGCGAATGATTTTCAAAAAAGTCATTCAAAAAGAATTAATAAAAAACGACCCCACTCAGTTTGTTGTTTTACAAAAGAAAAGGAAAACCCTTGAACAGTTAAAAGAATAGGATATCCCAAAGTATATGGAAAAAGAAGAGTTCGCTTTATTTTTAGAATCAGCCGCTTAACATGGTTTAGAGTTGGATTTCCCTGTTTTCCTCACTCTTTCTTATTCAGGCCAGCGTGTAGGAGAACTGGTCTTACTTCAGTGGGACGATATAGATTTTGATAAGCATACCATTCGCATCATCAAAACATACTACAATCAAAAAAATGACACCGTTCAGTATTCGTTAGGCACACCTAAAACGGAGGGATCGGCACGGATGATTGTCGTTGAAGAAGATGTCATTCATGCGCTTAAAGACCCGAAAGCCTCTCAGGAAAAGGTTAAAAACGATTAGGCGATGCTTACGTAGATCAAAATTTTGTGTTTGCCAAAACAGAGAGACATCCGGGTTACCCCATCTTTATTAAAACGGTTGAAAACAGAATGGAGCGATTACTGAAATACTACCCATACCGCCCATATCAGGCATTCCAGCACCGACTGGTTCTGGTTTGTCAGCAACAACTGCTTTAGTTGTTAAGACCTCCCCATTTTTTATAAAAGAGGAGTCCCATTTTTCTCATTCAAACTGTAAGAAAATTACACTTAAGTTCCTTTATAAACACCTGCTTATTTGCAATCCCAGAAATTTGTTCTCCTTTAATCACTTTTATTATATTTTCAGCGATTGTCATCGAGGATTTACTTGCTGCTTCATAGCTGAGTCCAGCAACGTGAGGGCTTGTCACCACATTTTCTAATTGAAAAAATGGATGGTCCTTTGGAGGAGGCTCTTTAGCAAATACATCGATACCTGCTCCTAAAAAGAGCTGCTCCCTTAATGCTCTTGCCAAATCTTCCTCATTTACAATACCGCCCCGTGCTGTATTAATCAGAACAGCTGTTTTTTTCATTAATTTAAACAAAGAGTAATCGATCATTTTATCTGTCTCTTGTGTAAGAGGTAGATGTAGGCTCACTGCATCACTTTCAATAAAAATTTCTTCTAAGGAAGTAGTTAGTTCAATCCCATATTGATCTGCAATTTTCTTTTTATCATCTGTAATGCTTCTAACATAAGCAACTGCCTTCATTCCAAAACCATGAGCTAATATTTTGGCTGTTATTTGGGCAATTGTGCCAAAGCCAACAATACCAACTGTTTTTCCATGCAGTTCAAAGGTATAATTTCCATTTCGAATGGCGGAATTTCCTTTGCGGGTTTCTCGATCAAAGAAGGTCAATTTCTTCAAAACTGCTAATAGCAGACCTACGGCATGTTCAGCCGTTGCCTGACTGTTTATTTTGGGAGCATGCAGTATCGGAATTCCCTTTTTGGTTGCATATTCAACCTCAATATTATCTAATCCTACTCCCGCACCTGAAATGGCTTTAACTCCCTGGCAATTGTCTAATATGGTTTTCGTAATTCGCGCTGGGGCACGAAGAATAATCCCATCGACTTGATGATTCTGCAAATAATTCACTATTTCGGATTCATCATATGCAACTAATTTTTTTACTTGTGCTAATTCATTTAGCACTTTTTCCCCATCCGGATGGTTCATAGGATAAATTTGTAAAATATGAGGCTTCTTCATATGTTCACTTCCTATAATAATGATCTGCACTCCAACAGAAACTTTGAAAAAGAACAGATAAATGATAGCGATTTCTACTTGCTGTAATAATTAGTTTCAAACTAGGATACCCTTTGGATCATTACTTATCTGCATGACCCCTGAGGTCATTCTTTTCTTTCACAACTTTCACCTAAAAACTATTCGCTTCTTTTGCCTTTCTTCTCCATAGCATCTAAAAGTTCAGCAAAAGCTTGCGCCTTTTGTTTTCTTAAGGCCTTTCCAGCTTCTTCGGCATTTCCATTGCGCATAGCATTAACAATCAACTTATGTTCTTCATTGGATTGTTTTTTTCGTTCAGGAACCTGAGTAAAAATAGATTTGGAATACTGTGACCTTTCCATTAGTGATAAAATTAGTTCAAAAAGCGTTTCATTCCCTGACAAATGATAAAGTGTTTGATGAAATTCCGTATTTAATCGACTAATTTCTAATATATTTGATTCCTCAATATTACGGTCAATCGCATCCACGATCTCTTGCAATTTATCAATTTGTGAGGGGGTTGCGTTTTTAGCTGCCAATCGAGCCGCGTATGATTCTAATTCCAATCGAACCGCAAAAATCTCCCTTGCAGTTTTTAAATTTGTTGTGCTCACACTAGAGCCTACATGAGGGATATTTTCAACTAATCCCTCTGATTCTAACTTCTTTAATGCTTCGCGAACTGGAATGTCACTTACGCCCATTTGCCTGGCAACTTCTCTTGCAACAATTTTTTCACCCTGTTCTAGAAAACCGGTAGTGATTTCTTCTTTTAGTTTTTCATAAACCATTTCAGTTTTTGTTTTATAGATATTTTTATTTGAAGTATTAATGGAAGTCAAATCCTTTCTTAAAATTTATTTAACCTACCATATATAATATATATTATATAATATTGTCTATTATATATGAAATCTTTGGTGTTCCCTTTATTATTCAGATTGAAACAAGAGTTTTCAAACGGTGTTTACAAGATTTTTTCAGCCATATTTTCCTTATGCTAAGGTACGTTACACGACAATAAAGAGCTAATCTTGATCCAAAGTAGAAATGAAAGTGAACTTCCAAATGATAAATAAAATAAAAATTCACACTTTTTTAATTTTTTACTTTTTAGAGTAAAAAGGCGTTTTCCCATATTGGAAAACGTCCCTGAGATAAGGAGATTTATTAGTTACCTTACATGGGTTAAAAAGTTCCTGATCATTTTCAGATGCCATATGTTCTTCTGTTCTTTTGTTCTAAACAAAACTAATTCCTCAAGAATTTACTGCTACCTTTAAACCCAAAATTTCTCGTGCCTTATTTGGTGTTGCAACCTCTTTATCAAATTCATGCACAACTCATACGGCTCTTTCTACAAATTCTGCATTAGACTTTGCAATTCTTTCATATGAGTAATAAATGTTATCTGTCAGCACCAAATGTAGCCACTTCAGGTTTCAATTCAATTAAATGAGCTATTCTTATTTCATCCGTTGCATTTAGTTCACCAGATGTAGTTAGATTGAGAATAATATCGCAGCCCTTCTCCTTAACCGACTCTACCTTTTGCTTGAATCTTTTTATATCCATTGTACCTTGACCATTTTCATCAATCATATGCAAGTGAGCAATTAAAGCTCCTGTTAATGCCGCTGTAATAATTACTTTTCCCTTGAACATTCACTCCTTTTTATAATTTGATATGTCCTAGTAAAACAATCAACTATTCGCACTGTCTAGAAAGTTTTATTACTTTTCCATTTCAACTACTGTGGCAATCCCCATACCTCCACCGATACAAAGGGTAGCTAATCCGTAATGTGATTCTTGACGTTTCATTTCATGCAATAATGTAACAATAATGCGGGCACCACTACAACCAATTGGGTGACCTAGGGCTACTGCTCCACCGTTCACATTAAGTTTTTTATTTGGAATTTGTAAATCACGACCTACTGCTAAAGATTGAGCTGCAAATGCTTCATTTGCTTCTACAAGATCCATATCATCTATAGTCAAACCAGCTTTTGCTAGGGCTTTCTTAGATGCAGGAACTGGTCCAATACCCATAATGGAAGGATCAACTCCGGCTGCTCCAATTCCGCGAAGGACAGCCATTGGTTTAACGCCTAGTTCTTCAGCTTTTTCTCTGCTCATGAGGACTAATGCTGCTGCTCCATCGTTAATACCCGATGCGTTACCAGCAGTTACGGTTCCATCTTTCTTAAATGCTGGTTTTAACTTTGCAAGAGCTTCTTTTGTTACTCCAGCACGAGGGAATTCATCTGTATCAAAACAAAAAGGATCACCTTTACGTTGTGGAATTGCTACAGGAACGATTTCCTCTTTGAATTTGCCTTCTTTAATGGCATTTTCTGTTTTTTGTTGGCTCCAAGCTGAAAACTCATCTTGTTCTTCTCGAGTTAAGCCATATTGTTCTGCAACGTTTTCAGCTGTAATTCCCATGTGATAGTCATTGATGGCACATTGTAAACCATCTTTAATCATGCTGTCATAAATTTTTCCATCTCCCATGCGGTAGCCAGTACGGCCCTTTGTAAGGAGGTAAGGAGCTAAGCTCATATTTTCCATTCCGCCTGCTACGACGATTTCTGCGTCGCCGGTTTGAATAGCTTGAGTTGCAAATTGAACAGCTTTCATTCCAGAACCACAAAGCTTATTGATGGCAGTAGCCGGTTTTTCAATAGGGATTCCTGCTTTAAGAGCTGCTGTACGAGCTGGTCCTTGCCCAAGTCCACCTTGAAGCACATTACCCATGATCACTTCATCTACTTGATCTGCAGTAATTCCAGCACGCTTTACTGCTTCCTTAATAACGATTGCCCCTAACTCTGTTGCAGGTGTGTTACTTAACGCTCCCATAAAATTTCCAATTGCTGTACGACAAGCACTTACGATTACAACTTCACGCATTTTGTTTTCCTCCTATATATTGAATTCGTTTTTTACTTTACGTTTGGACCAAGTTTGAAAGAAGCAGCCGTTTTTTCTTTAACTTCTTCTAAAGTAACTCCTTCTTGAAGCTCAAGAAGTTCTAATCCTTCTTCTGTAACATGGAAGACAGCTAATTCTGTCACGATAAAATTAACAACGCCTTTACCTGTTAACGGTAATGTGCATTGCTCAAGAATTTTTGGTGCTCCTTTTTTTGAGCAATGTTCCATGGCTACAAAAACCTTTTTAGCTCCTGTAACGAGATCCATTGCGCCACCCATACCAGGTACCATTTTTCCTGGTACCATCCAGTTTGCAAGATTACCATGAGCATCCACTTCAAGGCCGCCAAGAACTGTAACGTCCACATGACCTCCTCGAATTAACTCAAAGGAAAAGGCGCTATCAAAAAACACTCCACCTGGAAGAATTCCTGCAGGTTGTCCTCCAGCATTGACTAAATCTAGTTCAGTTTCTCCCTTGACTGGTCCAAGGCCAATGAAACCATTTTCAGATTGAAGAATAACATTTACGCCTTCAGGCAAATAGTTTGGAATCATCGTTGGAAGTCCAATTCCTAGATTGATGACATCTCCATCTTTCAATTCTTTAGCTACGCGGGCGGCGATAATTTCTTTTGGTTTTTTTTCTGTCTGAATCATTATGATTTACCTCCCTTGAACCAAAATTTTGTCTACTAGAATTCCTGGGGTCATAATTGCATCTGGATCAAGTTCGCCTATTTCAACCAGTTGTTCAACTTCAACAATCACAAGGTCTGCAGCAAGAGCCATTAATGGGTTAAAGTTACGGGCAGATTGATGGAATACTAGATTTCCAGCTTTATCAGCTTTGTATGCTTTTAGGAGAGCAACTTCAGCACGAAGCGGTTTTTCTAACAAGAATTCTCGGCCATCTACTTCTATTTTTTGTTTTCCTTCTTCTACTACCGTTCCGACACCTGTTGGAGTAAGCACGCCACCAAGACCGGCACCACCTGCACGAACACGTTCTGCAAGTGTTCCTTGAGGAACGAGTTCAACATCCAATTCACCAGCAATCATTTGCCTACCCGTTTCTTGATTAGTGCCAATATGCGAAACAATCGCTTTCGTCACTCGTCGGTTAACGATCAACGGTCCTACGCCTTTCTCGGTGAATGCAGTATCATTCGCGATCAAAGTGATATCTCTTACATCAGATTTCATCAAAATAGTTACAAGATTCTCTGAAGTACCTACCCCCAAAAATCCTCCAACCATTATTGACATACCATTTTTAAAAATGGATGAAATTTCCTCAATTGTAGTAATTTTATTCATTTCTAAGTACCTCCCAGGGGTATATAATAATCTGTAATAGCCAACTTACCGCATTCGGCATTTGCTTGACTGATTATTAAGAGAACATTAATGGTTCTGTTTCCATCCTTGTTTCTCGACATTCGTCATCCTAGCTTCAAAGCCAGCATCATTACGCAAACGATCTTGCCACTCTGAATCTTCAATCATTTCACGAAGCATGGTTTCCCAAGAAAGAAGAAACTCCTTCCGGTCTTCCTCGCCAACTCTAGGTGCAGCATAGGCAACAAACGGATCTAACACTTCAAGTCCAATGTACTCGAATAAACAACGATTGACTGGGTAGAGAAGCTTCTTAACATCCCCGTAGACACCTGTTTCGGAGAAGCGCTGTTTTGATCCTCCTGCAGAAATACAGGCAATCCCCCGACGATTAAGGAACCGGCCGCTTGTGAAACGCTGACCATCTGCATAGGCAAATCCATAGCCTAGGACTCTATCGATCCAACCTTTAAGAATGGCAGGCATTCCTCCCCACCACATTGGGAAAACTAAAATCATCAAGTCTGCCTTTCTGACACGTTCCTGCTCCCGCTGTATATCTTCTGCAAAACCATTATTCATGCTTGCGTATAGCTGCTCTTCTTGATAATGAAACCTGTCGGGATTAGCAACGGTGGTAAAATCATGGCGTCCAGCTACAGCGTAAAAATTTTCTTCGTAAAGATCTGATACTTCAACATGATGCCCTACAGACTGTAGAGTTCTCACTGCCGTATCTTTAAGCGCACCGGTAAAGGAAGTTGGCTCAGGATGTGCATAGACAATCAATGCATTCATTTTTTTGCCTCACTTTGAAAGGAATAAGGTTTTTTATTTCATCAAGTTAATTAATCATGTAGTTTTGGCCCATTTTAATTCTAAAATGAGCCGAATTTTGATTTTATATATCCATTTCTTAAGATGAACCCTCGTCTTTATCCTTCTGCTAAGAATGAAGTATTTTCAGTAGTTATCTTTCTAATTTCTGAATCAGTAAAACCATTTTCAGAGAGATTTTTCACTGCTTCAATTAATCCTTCATCTGGGAATGGATTATTCATTTGTCCAAGATCTGATGATAAAATAAACTTTTCAGGTCCCACATAACGGACAATTTCGTATATGTCTTCCCATGTGGCTCCATATTGTGGAGTGATACAACCAACGCATATTTCTAAGAATGCACCTAAATCTGCTAATTCCTTCTGATCTTCTTTCGATAAAGCAATAGAAGAGAATGTTGGATGAGTAATGACAACTTTTCTAACACCTTGTCCCTTAGCAGCTGAAACTAAAGCGAAAATCTCAGTTTTATTTAAATGTCCTGTTGCAAGAATAAGGTCGTTTTCTGCAACTATTTTGAGCATTTCTTGAACTGGCTCCTTAAGTTTCCCATCTTCTAGGACAGTAATTCCAGTTTGGGATTTTCCTTCTTTTCGACGATCAAACTGCACTTGTGCCCATGGTGGTAGATCTTCATAACCAGTTTGATTGAACATATATTGAATTTCGTTTTCAGCATCAAAGGTAGGCATCCAGACCAGTTTTGCACCATCTTTAGCTGCCATTTCTACTGCTGTAGGATTGATTCCTCCTACAGAATTGTTTAACGCAATGGCACCAATTGGATTAAAATCAGGATGGAATTTTTTCACAAGACGTGCTCTTTCTGCTGTGTTGAAGTAGTGAGATTTTATCACAAATCCTTTCATGCCGATTTTCTTTAGACGTTCCGTATAATCAAAATCATCTAATTTGCGTTGGCTAATATCTGGACCTGTATGAACATGTAAATCATAAGCACCTTCAAGTAATTTTTCGTACATTATTATTTCTCCCTTCAATATCTTATTATTTTAATTAAGCCTCTGGCATTGGATATTCGTCTGCGTTTAGAACCCATCCATCTTTCTCTGAAAAGTCAACGCGCGGCGGACAGAATATATCAATTAATTGGTTGATTCCAGAGCCAGTAGCCTGAGTAGTGTGAACAGCTCCCGGAGGAATCACCGCTACAGATGGACTAGGGCAGAGCTCATGATCATCTGGACGCCAATCAGCCATATTCGTTGTCCATGGCCAGCGAAGATGATGGACAAATTCTCCTTCTATTGCCAGAGAACATTGTTCAAAGTCATCATGCGAATGTGGCGACATTTTAGATGGATCACGAGGTCCATCATTTGGATCTAAGAAGTTCACCATGAATGTCGAGCATCTAAAAATACGTCCAAATCTGCCTTCCTCTTTAGGCACATCAAGGCTGTATACTCTTACCTTGTAACCATCCGTTGGTTCAGGCCATGGCTCTAGCAATGCCACATGCGGATTTAGCTCACTATAGGATTCCTTATTAAAAGGGAGATCTTTAAGATCCTTATTCTCTGTGCTGAACAAGCGAATGACTTTCCCGCCTTTTGTTACCTTAATCTCACTTTCCCCTCCAGGAATGAAGGCAATGCTAAGACCATCAACTATTGTTACACTATTTGCCCATCTAACTTCTGCTTCGCTTTCCTTATCAGGAAGAAGCAAAACATATTCATCTACTTGGTTTAGTCGCTTAAACTCTGCTCCATCGGTTGCGTCAGAGTAGGAAATAAAGAAATTCTGTCCGCGCATCCACCAAGTCTTTGTAGAACCATCCGTTTCAGTTGTTTCTTGCTCATAGAACTTCCCATAATCTGCAGCGGCAATTCCGTTAAGTTCTTTCTTTTTCTCCTTTGTTTGTATCAAAGTAGCACGTGGGTCACTTTTGTCAAACATAAGTACACCTCCAAGTTTATTAAAAATTACTTAACGATCTTTCTTCTATATTACTTGTCTACTATTTTTGAAGTTAAAATGACACTTTTTTAAAAAATACATGAATTAATGATTCCATATCCTATCAATCTCTTAATTTAATAAGAGAGGTCCTTAGGATACATAATATCTCAAGGACTTTCCTAAAGCCCTTTATCTATTTCCTTGATGTATCTTTTATTTTGTATTATTATTAAACTGATATGTTTTATTTTTTCCTAAGAGAAACTTTTATTAAAAGTTTTGCTTAGGTTTTTTTATTCTAATTCTTTTCCTTTTGTTTCAGGTAAGAGTGCTACTGCAAAGATTGCTAAAATATAGAGACCCACTGAAGTGTATACAAGTGCCGTTCCGATTCCAGTGCTCACAGCAATAGCTCCTGCCCCTGTAATCGCAAATGCTGAAATTCCCCGACCTACGTTGTAGGCGAATCCTTGACCTGAACCGCGCAATTTGGTGGGAAACATTTCTGCAAGAACGGTACCAAAACCACCGTAATATCCACAATAAGCAGCTCCTACAATAAACATGAGTAAGAAGAAGATAATAAGATTGCCTGCACCTGTAAAAATAAAGGTTGGAATGGCAATTGCAGCAAGTGCAAAAAACAAAGCAAAGCTCTTTTTCCGCCCAATTTTGTCGCTGAGGAATCCATATACCAGATATCCGCATATACTACCTAGATAGAATGGAATCATAAATAATGATGCATGCACAACATTGAAACCAGCTCCACCGCCAGATACAGGTGTTCCTAAGTAAGCAGGAAGCCAAGTAGCCATTGGATAACTAGCACCTAGACCAATGATACAGAAAATCGTTCCGACAATCGTCGGCTTTAACAGTTTGCCACGGAAAAGATCGAACCAGGAAGCCTTTTCTTTTTTAACTGTTTCTTGCTTAGTTTCATTCTTTGTCCAAATTTCCGGCTCTTCTACGTTTTTACGAATCCAGAATACAAGAAGTGCTGGGATAATTCCGATGAAAAACACTGGACGCCATCCCCACGCATTAATCATTGGACCTGCAATTAATGCAGCCGTTAAGCCTCCCATTGCATAACCAGATTGCATAATGGACATTGCTTTCCCGCGGTGTTCTTTTGGCCAAGTTTCAGAGATCAAGGCTGCTCCTGCAGACCATTCTCCACCCATTCCTAAACCAACTAGAACACGGAAGAACATTAATTGCCAAATACTTTGTGATAAACCACTTAGAGCTGTTGCAATTGAATAAATAATAACCGTAATCGTCAATGCCTTCATCCGGCCAAATTTATCGGCAACACGGCCAAATACCATACCGCCGAGGGCTGATGCAACTACAGCTACTGAGGCTACTAAACCTGTACTAGCTGTTGTTAATCCCCATTCCTTAATCAATGTAACGATGACGAAATTGTATAGTAGAAAATCAAATGCATCGAGTGCCCATCCAAGAAAAGCAGCAATAAGTGCCCTCCATTGTTGCTGATTAATATCCTTATACCATGGCCCCTGAGATTTAGTGGATGGTTTTAATTGTGCAGCCTGCATAGTATACCTCCGTTCTTATTATCATAAAGAATTTTTTAGTTCTTCGAGAACTGACTTGGCACCTCTAGCGAAAAAGGCAACATCATTGTCATAGACTAGGTAACGTATTCCAGCATCAATAGCTTTTAAGGCCTGTTCATGATTGCCGACAAATGTACCGGCTACCTTTCCATTTTTCTGTGCCACCTTGCCAAGTTTCTTCACTGCTTCTTGAACAAGCGGATGATTTAATTGACCAGGTACACCATAAGAATTGCTCAGATCCCCAGGTCCTAAGAATAAAACATCGATTCCTTCCAGGCTTGCGATCTCTTCCATATTTTCTACCGCTTCTTTACTCTCAATTTGGACAACGACCAATTGTTTATTGATAGAATCCTTTAAATGCTCATTCTTGTCTTTGATCGTATACTGAGCTGCACGAGTCGAAAATGATAGTCCGCGCATTCCAACAGGACGATATCTTGAAGCTTCAACAACCCTTTTAGCCATTTCAGCCGTACCGACTTCAGGAACCTGTACTCCTTGAACACCTGCATCTAATACACGTAAAATTGGATTTTCTTCACTGCCGGGAACACGAATAACAGTTGATATTCCAGCAGCTTCTCCAGCCCTTATTAAATCCTCTGCTTGATGATAATCAAGTGCTGAATGCTCCATATCAAGAATGACAAAGTCAAAGCCAAGATAGCCAAGCATTTCAGTTGCAACTGGACTGGAAAATTTGCTAAACGTTCCTATTACAGTTTTGTTATCCACTAGTTTCTCTTTAACTGAAATCATTTATTTACCCTCCTTTTTTAATACTGCCAATTAAGTTAAAGATACGGTGAGCCCACAGTTTGCACATTTAAAGCGCTTACTTTTTGAAGTTGCTCTATTGTATATAGAGAAAAATACTAATATTGTACAAATAACTAAGGAAACTCATCGACCCCTACACAGCAGGCAATACTCTTATCACAAAGTGAATTGAAATGGTGTTTTAAAATTTCTCCATTCAATCCTTTTTCACCACCTCCTTTAAATGTCTAAGTCAAACTACACGTCTTTCTCCCTCGATTCATCCGATTAAAATTTATATAAAAACGCTGTGCTCGTAAAGTGTTTCATTTCGTGATAATCTATAAATCAATTTATGACATTGAATATTTAAACGACTCATTTCCTTAATATCATCTTTCTCAATAGACCGGTAAAATCAAATATCCTTTTTGGAGCTCATCTTATTTCGGAAGCGTTTGCATTTTTTCAGCCATACGTCGCAAAGGCTTCTAACTCTATCAGAATGGCAAAGATTTCACCAGTCGGTTTAATATTGTAACGCTTATATGAGAACCGACATGAGGAATATTTTCAACTAAACCATCTGATTCTATCTTCTTTAATGCTTCCCGGACTGGAATATCACTTAAGTTCCGTCGCAACTTCTCTAGCAACTATCTTTTCTCCTTGTCTATGAAAACCAAAAACAATATCTTCTTTTAGAGTTTCGTAAATCATTTCTATTTTGCTATGATAGCTTCTTTTGGTTGACATATCATTAATTCCATTCTGAGATAATATATTATATATAATATATTACTTAATATGAAATATATTATATATAATATATTTAGTCAATAGAATATTTTAAAATTATTTCGTTTTTAGTTTACTAGAAACAAGCTTTTGTAACCGCCAAGTAGAAATGAACACTTTCTTACCAAAAATGCTTGATAAGATTGAACGCTATTTTCCAGTAGAGACGTGGAGAGGCGGTAATAATAGCCTTTGTCGGCTGAGCCAGATTTGTTGACATATCTGGCTTTCTGGCTAATAATCTTGCCCGCAGAGGCTCCTAGTAAAGTGACAAACTGCCTTCACTAACTTCCAGTAAAGTGTTCACTACTAATTATCAAAAAGTGTTCAAAGTTATCAGGTGGTTACAGCTTTGCCCAAGAACTTCTTGTATTGTTTCATTACATGTCACTCTGGAAACAAAAAATGAGGTTTTCCATTAAGTTGCTAATGGAAAACCTCATTTTTACTTTAAACTTAGTTTAGTTTACTCTCACCTTTACATAAAGCCCTTATATATCTAGGGGTGAAGTCGCTTCTTACATCATGCCGCCCATATTTCCTCCGCATTGTAACATGTTTAACGGAAGTTTATAAATGTTGATTAACTTGCGTTATAACAACTTTTTTTACAATTCGTTTTGTAACATCTTTAACATTAAATTATTACTTATTACGAGCTTTCGTTACCCGCTTGTTACTCCATTAACCAGGGGCAGTAATTGCACGTACGGCAAATATTTGGACACTTGCTCATGAAATTGGTCCTGTGTTAGGACTCCGTCATGTAGATAACCGTGATCGATTAATGTATTGGAATACAAGCAATATTACAAATTTACCACCCGATTGACATCAGTTTATAAGGATGGACCACGATTCGATAATGTGGAGGGATTATAGTTCGTACAAAATAAACAGTTATTTCATTATCCCCAACATTATTGCGATGCTTAAATAACTCTTTTTGATCTTTGGTTACAACCCCATAAGTATTTTTCCATTTTAGGAAAATGTCATATTATAATAGCATTTTTGACAAACATGGAATACATTAACAAGTAAAAAAGAGTATGTATTCTAAATTTAATAAAGAAATGGGGTTTTTTTATGGGAGATTGTGAATCAGAACATCATTCCGTGCATCATCCCAAGCCAGAACACCCACCGGTCCCCGGAGGTCCATGTCCAATCGAATCAAAGGAACAAGTGCCATTAACGGTTATGGCCACTAACACAGTTAAGCACACTAGAACCCCAATAATTAAGGTTCCAGTTGTATTGGCAGAGCCAACACTTCAAATTGTGTTAGAGGCAGATATTAAACTTCATCCAGCAGCAACAGAAATTAAAAGAGTGAAAAAAAATGTATTTCTAGATCAGGTTAAACTTGTCCCAGTTGCATTTACACGTATTGACAACACTGACTTTTTTAACGTGATAAGGGCTAAATTATTTGTAGCAGGGCATATTCGCAAAAATATAGAATATGCTACGCATGATTGTCAGGGAGCCCTTCAAGATCGAATTGCAGATGTTCCGTTTACTGGCTTTGCAGACCTTAATGGTGACATCTGTGAGAACACCAACGGATTTATTCAATTCCCCATTATAGGTATTTCTGAAAGCGCCGAGGCTAATTTTCTTAATGATCTAACCAAGTTAGATGCTCGCTTGGATAAAGCTTTCTTTCAAAATCTTGTCAAGTACAATGAACAGCCATTCGGTGAGTTAGTAGCTGTAAACTTCTTTGAGCTTGATTTTTCACCAACCATGACACCTCCCAAGGGAACTTTTAGCAAGTTGCGAGAAAAAATCGTCTTGGACCTTACGGTAAAAGTATTACAAGTTCAGCAATTCAAGATTATTGGTGCACAACAAATAATTCCTAAATCTTCTGGTCATCACCTCCCGTAAGTTTGTAATTAAGAAAAAAGACTCTGTTTTTTTAAACAGCGTCCTTTTTCTTTGCCGACATGATTGCAGTCTCCAGGGTGGAAGTCATGAATCACGAAGCTGTAAGTAGTAGTGGCTAGTTAACGAAAGGGTGTATACAGTGGAGCAGAATCTGAAGGAATCGGGCGGAATTGCGATAGAAGTGGATGAGGAGTGACTTGCTTTTTCAAAATTAGGAAAACGTTAATTACACAATAAACGCCTTGCAGTATCCATGTAATCTTTGTCTGCATATTTTCCAAATTTCTAATTTACATATCTAAAGTATTATGACAATTGTTTAAACAATTCGTGCCTTAAGAAAATATATTAGAAATGTAAGTTGTTAACTCAACAAAAGTGTTAATGCTAAATCCTTCATAAAACCATCAAGAAAGGATAATAAGCTTATGCGAACCATTGTATTTATTGAAACGAATAAATCAGGATCTAGTAGAGAGGCAATTAAAGCTGCAGAACGACTCGGCTATTTTACGGTGTTATTAACCAAGAAAAAAAATTTCATTCATCAAAGAACAGAATTTCCAGATGTCCATCAAATGATTTTAGTGGAATTATTTAACTACGACAAATTAAAAGAAAACATTATAAATCTGCAAAAACAAGGTAAACAAATAAAGTGCGTATTGAGTTTTGTACATTCTTACGTTTATTTAGCTGCAACCTTATCAGAAGAATTTTGTCCAAGTGTTGTATCAAGTGATCCAATTTTTTTAATGGAAAATAAAATATTAAGTCGTGACCTTCTCATAGACCTCCCAATTTCTCCTCATTATGCCGTTTATACTCCAGACCATTCCTTAGAGAATTTTATTGATAAACACAAGGGCTATTTACCTCTTATTGTAAAGGCCCCCACATCTGCCGGTTCAAAAGATGTTCTGTTGGCGAATGACGAGAACCAGTTGAAGCTGGCAATACACAAATTACTAAACCATCATGAACAGATTTTGCTGGAGGAGTATCTAGCTGGCCCCCAATATTTAATTGAAGTATTAGTACACGATGGAAAAGTTCATATAATCGCAATTATCGAACAACAGATTACGTTTTTACAACGGTTTATTGTAACAGGTTACTGTTTACTGCATGATAACGAAAAAAGTTTATACGATAGTATCCTTGAGACAGTAACTTCCATCTTAAAGGTTTTTCAACTGAAAAATGGTGCCTGTCACTTAGAAATGCGCCTAGTAAATGGGTCGTGGAAATTAATTGAAATCAACCCAAGGATCTCAGGTGGTGCGATGAATCGAATCATTGAAGTCGGATATGGAATTAATTTAGTAGAGGAGACCATTCAATTAATGTTAGGAAATGAGCCTTGTCTTACTAGAAAACACAGTAAGTATGTATATGCACATTATTTAACCGTGGATTCAAAAGGAGAATTAATTAAGGTAACAGGGGAAAATCGCAGCTCTAAATATCCCGGTGTAGAAGAGGTGTATATAAAATCCCGACAGGGACAGATATTACGGCCGCCTTTATCAATGGGAGATCGATACGGATACATTTTAGCATACTCCGATGAAAAAGATGAGGCGATAAGAATTGCCAAGAAAGCAGCTAGCGAGATACGTTTCAACCTTGCTCCAATTGTAAATACGGAGTGAAAAATCATGACTATTAAGAAATGAAAAAAGAGGCTTCCCAAAAGTTCAAAGAACTGATGGAAAACCTCTAATTTAGTACCTTATTTAAGAAATTGTTACTCTTTAGGTTTTCTTAGAGTTTACGGGGTCCAAAAATCCCAGTTTTATTGGGATTCAAGGGGGACAGATTACATCATGCCGCCCATTCATCACTTGGAAAAAATAAAAAAAATAGATTAATAAAGTCGTTGATATTATAGGGTTTTAAGCTTTTCCACTTAAATAGTTTATAACAGAAGAAAAAAAGACTATGGATTAAAAGACTTAATAAAGGCTATATCATTACCACTTCGATTATTAATGCGATAAGGGATTCATGTGACAGACACAAAGAAGTTGTTCGAGAGGATAAAACTGTAATGGTAGATTTGAACCTTCCAAGAAATGAATTTCCTATCAATGAATTGGATTATGAGGATAAGATTTATCCATTTTCAAAGACACGTCTTATTGTTGGTCAGGATAATTACGCGTTTATTACGTATATATTTGACGGTGGAAAAGAAAAATTAGACGAAAAGCCATTATTTGATGAATTCATAGAGACCCTTAAAACAGATAAAGAATTCGCAGAGTTGAAAAAAAGGGAATGGCCCGAAGGTTTTACGGACGACTCGGATAAAAAACTTTTAAAGACTTTTTTTAAATGCTATATTAAAAGTTGCAAGTCAGTGAAGAAGTTAAAAATAAGATGTAAAAAGAACTCATTGGTAAAATGGGTTCTTTTTACATAAATACGTAAACAGAAAGTGCCCTTAAAATGGGCGTATTAACAGTATGAAGATGATTATCATGAGACAAGCATGCATATAAGGTGGATTTTTGATGTTCCTTTTTCTGTTCTTAAATAACATTTCATTTTTGCTTAAATAAGTTCTATTCTCAAGATGGAGGTCGTCTTTTTTATTTTATAAACAGATTTGTGAAACATTACACCTCTCAAAGGGGGCGATCCTTCAATAATGGAAGGTCGCTTTTTTCTTCTGTAAGTAACTGGGCAGTATAGTTCAATAAGAAAATCGCAAATATTAGTGTTAAAAAATATATTGAGGTAGGGAATTTAATAGTCTGTTATATTCAAAAATCTTGGACATACTAAAGCCATCGGAACAGGAAAGAAGTGATGAAATGAAAAATAACATGCTCGGAATCACTGCTTGCGCATTCATTTCGTTAGTTGTTGGTGGGTGTGGGGTCCACAATGAACCAAAAGAACAAAAAGAGGTTGCTAAACCAAAAGTTGAAAAAGCAAAAGAACCAGAATCCATTCCCTATAAATATTATAAGGTTTCATGGGGTTCGCGATAAAGAATGGGTGTATGCAGATGATTGGGTTCAACATGAATCGTTTGCTTCCTTCGAAGAAGCTAACCAAGTGTTAGATACATGCAAAAAAGGACACGATACACAAACAGATGCAAATAAAACAGCTGTGGAACAATGCGTGAAATCCTATATACTGAAACAGAACAAAAAAGGATAATACTTGTTAAACATTTGAATCAATCAAAAAGACTTTTCAATCGAAAAGTCTTTTTTCTTCTTCCTCGTCGATAAAAAGATTTTTTTTCGTTTGGTGTAAGTTGGTAGAGCGTAACTTTCTAATACAACT